>NZ_JBVJKY010000018.1:0-3147 GCF_055585005.1 Nocardioides sp. NPDC054178 | reverse complement strand
TTGTTGTTTTTGTTGAGGGTTTATGAAAGATAAGCCCTCGGCCTATTAGTACCGGTCGGCTGGGCATCACTGCTGTACACCTCCGGCCTATCAACCCCATAGTCTGTAGGGGGCCTTAACCCATAAAGGGTGGGAAACCTCATCTTGAAACGTGCTTCCCGCTTAGATGCGTTCAGCGGTTATCACTTCCGAACGTAGCCAACCAGCCATGCACCTGGCGGTACAACTGGCACACCAGAGGTTCGTCCATCCCGGTCCTCTCGTACTAGGGACAGCCTTTCTCAAGTTTCCTACGCGCGCGGCGGATAGGGACCGAACTGTCTCACGACGTTCTAAACCCAGCTCGCGTGCCGCTTTAATGGGCGAACAGCCCAACCCTTGGGACCTACTCCAGCCCCAGGATGCGACGAGCCGACATCGAGGTGCCAAACCATCCCGTCGATATGGACTCTTGGGGAAGATCAGCCTGTTATCCCCGGGGTACCTTTTATCCGTTGAGTGACCACGCTTCCACATGCCGTGGCCAGATCACTAGTTCCGACTTTCGTCCCTGCTCGACATGTCTGTCTCACAGTCAAGCTCCCTTGTGCACTTACACTCGCCACCTGATTGCCAACCAGGCTGAGGGAACCTTTGAGCGCCTCCGTTACATTTTAGGAGGCAACCGCCCCAGTTAAACTACCCATCAGGCACTGTCCCTGAACCAGATCATGGTCCGAAGTTAGACATCTAGTACGACCAGAGTGGTATTTCAACGATGACTCCACACACACTGGCGTGTGCGCTTCACAGTCTCCCACCTATCCTACACAAGCCGAACCAAACACCAATACCAAACTATAGTAAAGGTCCCGGGGTCTTTCCGTCCTGCCGCGCGTAACGAGCATCTTTACTCGTAGTGCAATTTCGCCGAGTCCACGGTTGAGACAGCGCCCAAGTCGTTACTCCATTCGTGCAGGTCGGAACTTACCCGACAAGGAATTTCGCTACCTTAGGATGGTTATAGTTACCACCGCCGTTTACTGGGGCTTAAATTCTGAGCTTCGCCGTGAGGCTAACCCGTCCTCTTAACCTTCCAGCACCGGGCAGGAGTCAGTCCGTATACATCGTCTTACAACTTCGCACGGACCTGTGTTTTTAGTAAACAGTCGCTTGGGCCTGGTCTCTGCGGCCCTTCACGCTTCCCCCAGCTAGTGGGTTCACGATCCGGGCCCCCCTTCTCCCGAAGTTACGGGGGCATTTTGCCGAGTTCCTTAACCATGGTTCGCTCGATCGCCTCGGTATTCTCTACCTGATCACCTGAGTCGGTTTGGGGTACGGGCGGCTCATGACTCGCTAGAGGTTTTTCTCGACAGCATAGGATCAT
This sequence comes from Nocardioides sp. NPDC054178, assembly GCF_055585005.1. Taxonomy (NCBI): domain Bacteria; kingdom Bacillati; phylum Actinomycetota; class Actinomycetes; order Propionibacteriales; family Nocardioidaceae; genus Nocardioides; species Nocardioides sp. NPDC054178. Next base: position 1,781 of record NZ_JBVJKY010000018.1, on the reverse strand, counting down.
CGACTTCACCAAACGGCTCCCCATCACATCTCAGACATACAGAGCCCGGATTTGCCTAGACTCAGTCCTACATGCTTGGCCGGCGACAACCATCGCGCCGGTTCGACTACCTTCCTGCGTCACCCCATCACTTGACTACTACACACTCGGGTCCCATGTTCCACATACACGCCTCACCCCGAAGGGATCGGTCACGCATGCTTCAGATGGTTAGCATCATGCGCCTCATCATGGGCGTCATTTCGCCGGTACGGGAATATCAACCCGTTGTCCATCGACTACGCCTGTCGGCCTCGCCTTAGGTCCCGACTTACCCAGGGCAGATTAGCTTGACCCTGGAACCCTTGATCAATCGGCGGATGTGTTTCTCACACATCATTCGCTACTCATGCCTGCATTCTCACTCGCGTACCGTCCACCGCTGGATCACTCCGCTGCTTCACTCGATACACGACGCTCCCCTACCCACCCCGGAAAACCGGAATGCCATAGCTTCGGCGGATAACTTGAGCCCCGCTACATTGTCGGCGCGGAATCACTTGACCAGTGAGCTATTACGCACTCTTTCAAGGGTGGCTGCTTCCAAGCCAACCTCCTGGTTGTCACTGCGACTCCACATCCTTTTCCACTTAGTTATCGCTTAGGGGCCTTAGCTGATGGTCTGGGCTGTTTCCCTCTCGACAATGGAGCTTATCCCCCACTGTCTCACTGCTGCGCTCTCACTTACCGGCATTCGGAGTTTGGCTAACGTCAGTAACCTGGTCGGGCCCATCGGCTATCCAGTGCTCTACCTCCGGCAAGAAACACACAACGCTGCACCTAAATGCATTTCGGGGAGAACCAGCTATCACGAAGTTTGATTGGCCTTTCACCCCTAACCACAGGTCATCCCCTCCATTTTCAACTGAAGTGGGTTCGGTCCTCCACGCCGTCTTACCGGCGCTTCAACCTGCCCATGGCTAGATCACTTCGCTTCGGGTCTAGAGCGCGCGACTCAATCGCCCTATTAGGACTCGCTTTCGCTACGGCTTCCCCACACGGGTTAACCTTGCCACACACCGCTAACTCGCAGGCTCATTCTTCAAAAGGCACGCCATCACCCCCACTGCTGTAAACAGCCGGCCGGGCTCTGACGGATTGTAGGCACACGGTTTCAGGTACTATTTCACTCCCCGCCAGGGGTACTTTTCACCTTTCCCTCACGGTACTGGTCCGCTATCGGTCATCAAGAAGTATTTAGGCTTAGCGGGTGGTCCCGCCAGATTCACACGACATTCCACGAGTGCCGTCCTACTTGGGAAGTACATCAACCCAGCCAAACACATACGACTACGGGGCTATCACCCGCTACGGCCCAGCTTCCCAACTGGTTCACCTTCATGCTTGGTTTCTTACTGAGCTCACCGCCGGCAGACGATGAAAGACATATCCCACAACCCCAACTACGCAACGACTGCCGTCTATCACACGCAGTTGGTTTGGCCTCATCCGATTTCGCTCGCCACTACTCTCGGAATCACTATTGTTTTCTCTTCCTACGGGTACTGAGATGTTTCACTTCCCCGCGTTCCCTCCACACGCCCTATAGATTCAGGCGCAGGTAACACGACATGACTCGTGCTGGGTTTCCCCATTCGGACACCCCCGGATCAACGCTCGGTTGCCAACTCCCCAGGGCTTATCGCAGGCTCCAACGTCCTTCTTCGGCTCTTGATGCCAAGGCATCCACCATGTGCCCTTCATAGCTTATCTCTCACAAACACTCAACAAAAACAACAAAC
>NZ_JBVJKY010000017.1:0-7401 GCF_055585005.1 Nocardioides sp. NPDC054178 | reverse complement strand
CGTCGATCCCGCCTCGGTGGAACGTGGTGCCGTCCTCGCGGGTCGCGGTGGTGCCCTCGCGGTGGATCGTGCGCTCGCTCTCCCAGGTCCACCCCTGCCCCTCGTAGGCGAGCCGGATGCGGGAGAGCCAAACCGTGTGGGGAATCAGAGCGAACGCGACCGGGGTAGGACGTCGGTCGACCCCCGTGACCAGCAGAGCGCCAGCGGTCTTCAACTCCACAATTCGACCCCCCTGCCATGGGTTCGGACGTGTGGACACCCACCCCTGATCCGCCCAGCGCTTCACGACGTGACGCACCCCCGAGGGCTTCACCGGGTCCGAGCCACCTGCTAGACGTGCCAGCAAAACCCCTAGATCAGACTCAGCAATAGCCCGCATATCTTCGATGAAAGCCAAAGCCTCTAGATCCCGAGCAACGATTCTCTTTGAACCTTTATCAGACCTAGCCTTACGAGCATCCTCGCCCGACATCTTCTCACTAATCATTCTTGTCACCTTCTTACTTCTCTTATCGCTATCTCTTATCCCGCACTGTTTTTCACATTAAATCTTTTTTCTTTTTCTTCTTCTCTTTTCTTCTTTCTCTTTATCTCTTTATCACTTATCTATCTTTACCAACTTCTATCAACTACCAACCACTACTAACTCACTTCCTGCCCCGCCCCCGACCACACGCACACCACATGGACCGACGAAGGAGTGTGTATGTGGTGTGCGTGTGGTCGGGGGCGGGGCAGGAAACCCCACTTGACTAGGAGAAACACACCCAGACACCCTCTTATTTTCCGCTTTTCAGTGTATTAATTGTGTACGCGCCAGCGTACGCCGCTAGTACAGGATTGTCCATCGCTGGCACGGTGGAGCCTCATGGCTACTGCCCGTAGCGCTGCCGCGCAGCCTCGCCGGTGATCCCCAGGACCCAGCCGATGACGTCCCATCCATACATCTTCTTGCCGCGTGCTCGACCTCGGTCGACCAGCGCCAGGCCGGCGCTGCCGCCGGCGTCGGGGATCTCCTCCAGGCGCACGATCTTCGTGTCGTGCTCAGCCGATCGAGCGCCGGCAACCTGCTCAGTAATCAGGTGGTCGGACAGGACACGAATGCGCTTCGCGTCCTCGACCATCAGCAGCGGCCGAAGCCAAGCCGGCTGATCGGGATAACCCGCCTCGATCCGGTCGAGCGCATCGCGAATCTCGCCGGCGGTCATGCTCATCTGACCCGGAATCTGCTCGGTGCTCATCGCTCGATCTCCTCTGCGTTCTCGGTGCAGCTCTCGCACATCAGCCGGTCGCCGGCGATCGGCCCACCGCACACGATGCAGTCGTGATCGACCACGGCCGGCGGCCGCTCGATGCCGTACGCCTCGTCTCGCGCTCGCCGGCTCTGGATCGCGGCCTCCGCCTCGGCCCATGCCTGTGACCACAGTTGCCGGCCGGCCTCGGTCGCCGCGATCTGCCACCGCAGCCGGTCGAGCACGTACGTCATCGCCTCGGCCCGGTCGCCGGCGTCGTCCGCCTGGTCGAGCACCTGACGCGACAGCGCGCCCAACATCTCCTCGTGCCGGTCGATCTCCTCCATCTCGGCGAGGGTTCGCGGCCGCTCCTCGTCGCGCCGGCTCATCGCCCGTACTCCTCGTGCTCGGCCGCCCACTCTGCTTCCGCGATCGCCTCATCCGGCGCGGCGGTGACCGTCGTCTCCTCGACCTCTTCGGCCTCGACAGCCTTCCGGGCGTTGTAGGCGTCGCACAGTTCGTCGTGCAGCTCGTCCAGCAGGACGTCGAGGCAACCGCACCGCTCGCCGGCGCCGTGGTGGTAGCCGACGCACCGATCATCAGTGCACCCGCAGACGTCGCCCCGCCAGACTCCATCGGGGTCGTGCCGGCGGACGTACTCCTCGACCGTCAGCGTCGTGAGGGTCATGCTGTTGAACGTCGCCGTGATCTCCGCGACGGCTGCCGGGCTCAGCGCTCGGCCGTCCGCCTCGAGGTCGCGGCCGCTCATCGGAGCGTCTCCTCTGTCTCGGTCGACTCCTTGCCGTCCAGCGCCTCGCGGTAACCACTGTCGTACGCCCGCTCGATCCACGAAACGATCGTGACCATGGTCGGCTGGTCCCACGCGAACGATGCCCACTCGATCAGCCGGCGGTCGTACGCGCCGAGCCGTACGCCGGATCGGTCCAGCGAGCGCAGCAGCAGCGGCGCAATCTCGGTCGGGATGTCGCGGCCGCGGTACCAGTCGATCGGGTCTGCCTCGATCGGCTCCAGCGGAACTCTCTGTGTGTTGTTCATGTAGGCAAGTCTACTTGGATTCTCGTATGAACCCTGGTCGACTTGGTTTCTTCTCACTATGTGGGCAAGTTTTCTTGCCTGCAAGTCTGTGTCGACACGTGCGCCAGTGAGTTGCTGGGGTACGCGGACGTCCGCCGGCACCTGGCTCCCCCCGCTGCTTGCGTTGCCCTGGTCCGCCGAGGTCGACCGGTCGCGGCGAGTGTCCCCACCGGCAGCAGCGATTCGCGCCCGCCTCTTCTAGGCGGATCCTGGCGCGCTCGGTCGCCTGCCAACTTCCGGGCCGGAGATCTCGAACCCCTCGTGATGCTGCCGGCGTCTGGTGTCGGTGGGTGCAGGGTCCCGCCGGCACACCCACGCTCGCGCTGCAGCTGACGCTCTGGGTGGAAGGGACCTCGCTACCGCTCGGGCTGGTCGTCTCCCTCGCACCCACCCGGCGGCCGCCGGCTCGACCTGGCTGCAGCGCAACCCCCGGGCGCGGCCACCGGGAGGGAGCGAGGGAGAGAGCGGGAGCCCCATGAAGACGCAACACGGGGTTGGTCTCCATGGGGGACGCTGCTGCCGGCACCGGTCGGTCGGTCGGTCGGTCGCTACGCACACGGGCCGTTGGGCTCCGCGTCAGGGCGGGATGTGTGCTCGATCTGGCCGGCCCTGGCTAGGGTCCGGCACGCTGCCACGCGTCGGGCTGGGCCTGCCGTGTTCCGCTCGGCCGCTTTCGCCTGGCCGAGCAACACCCTCCGTCGAGCACTCCGGGATCAACCCCGTCTGACGGCTCGCACCTCGGGCTAGGAGGCGGGCCGTTGGTCTCGCAGGATGGCCGCTCTGCGTGTCTCGGAGTTCCGCACTCCGGCCGCGTCGCCTAGACTGGCGCTGTTGGTTTATTGCGTGTTTCGCCCGGTCCTGGAGCGCCAACTCCACAGTGGCCGGGCGATTCGCATTTTGCCCGTGGATCGTCGCCGGCGTCCGATCGACGCGCCGGTGACTTCCGGGTCCGGGTCGCGCTCGACCAGGGCCGGACGGCTCCCAGCCGATCGCCTCACGCTGCCGGCCTGACCAGCGTCGGCGCGTCCGCGCGCACCGAATCGCCATGAGGCGGGAGGGGTGCAGCGCCGGCTACGCGCCCGGACACCTCCCCACGTCGCCGGCTGCTCGACGTCGTGACGTACGTCAGGGGCTACGCCCCCGAACCCCCGCCGAGGGAGCCACTCTCGGGCCTGGGTCACGCTTACCCCAGCAACTCACTCCCAGCCGGTCTGAGAGCCTCCTACGGCTCCGGACGCACGAAGGCCCGCACCTTCCCAGTGCGGGCCTTCTGGCGCTGATTCTAGAGCGCTCAGCGCTTCCTGCTGTACGTCCTCGGTGCGAACTTCGAGGAGCGGAACACCTGCTCTCCTCGGCGGATCGCGATCGCGCCGAACCTCCGCCGGCGGCCGCTGCCGCTGCACCCGTGGCACGGCCGATACGCCCCGTTGAAGATCCCCGAGAAGTGGCGACCCTTGCCCTTGCAGGTGTTGCAGCTCTTGTACGGATGCCGCACGCACGACCAGATGTAACCGACCCCGAGCACCGCCGTCACGACGGTCAGGATCTTGATCGCCTCGATGTTCTCCGGCGTCAACGTGATCGGTCCGAGCGTCATCGGGACACCTCCTCGTGACCAGTGTGACGGCCGGCGACCAGCAACGCCATGCCGCACAACACCATGAGACCGTCGACCGCGATCGGCTCGATTGCGGCCAGGAACGGCGGCTCACCCCAGCCGAGCAGCAGCCCGCGCATGTGCTGGTAGGACGCGATCGCCGCGACGATCGCCACCACGCCGGCGCCGGTCAGGCCGGCGATCCGCTGGCCTCGGTGCTCGCCCCAGTCGACCCGGCTCAGCACCTCGACCGCGATCAGCAGCAGCACCGGCCACACGGCCGAGCCGACCACGGCGGCCGCCGGCGCTGCCGGCTGCAGGGCGTGCAGCACGTTCGCCGCGATCGAGACGCCCAGCCCGAGCCAGAACCCGAACCGAGCCCAGCCGACGCCGGCGCGGCTGCCGTGCGGCTGCCGCTCGACCTCGGCCGGCACCTCGACGGCTGCCGCCGTTGCCGCCTGCTCCTGCAGCGGCTGCCGCTCGACCTCGACGGCAGCCGGGTCGACCAGGACCGGCAGCCGCGCGGCTGCCGCCTCCCGCTCGATCTGCTGCCGTACTTCCGCGATCCGGTCCCGGCCCCAGCGCTCCGAGCGCTCGAACCGCTCGCCCACCTGCCGCCCGGTCAGCGGCATCTCGGCCTCCACGCTCTCGGCGTAGAGCCGGCGCGCCTCGTCCTGCAGCCGAACCGTCTCCTCCGTCGTCGCAGTCATCGCTGCCACCCCTTCCGAGCCTCCACGTACGCCGTCACGAATCCCAGGACCAGGGCGGTAAGCCCGGTCATCATCAGCAGCACCCCGACCATCAGCGCGGCCGCCATGGCTCACCACTCCTCATCGGTGCTGAGTCGAACGGCTGCCGGCATGATCGGCTGGCTGCTCGGCGGCGGGCCGGTCGGTCCTGCTGGCACGATGTGCTCTAGGGCCTCATCGATCGCGGCCGCCCGCTTCTCCTCGGCCAGCGCGCGACGCTCGCGACGCGACAGACGCGGCTCCGGGAGCCGGCCCATCGACGCCCCGGACATCGACACCGACACCAGCGCCCACCGCGCCCGCGCGGTCTTCCAGAACGCCTGACCGTTGTCGAGCTCCTTGATCTCGTCCGGGTGGATCTTGAACGCTCGCTGCCGGCGGTCGGTCCCGACGTCGGTGTGCTCGGTGCCCTCCCGCTGGCTGCTGGTCTCGGTCACCATGTGCGTGCCGGCGACCTTCGCGACCCACTCGGCCGTCTCCGGGTCGCTCACCCGGAAGCAGACCACGTCAGCGCTGTTGACGAACCGCGCCGCGATCTGCGACGGCCCCAGGCCGTGCATGCTCTGGGTCGAGAACACGCCTCGCCCGTTGTTGCTCCGGGCGCGCTCCACGATGTTGACGCCCTGGCCGAGGATCACCTCATCGGAGGAGAGCGCCGACAACTCATCGATGTAGATGTGCAGCGGCCGCTCACGGTCGGGCCGGCGGCCCGTCGAGGGCGTCATGTACGCGGTGACGTCGGAGAGCACCGCCCGCAGCAGCGCCTGCGCCGCATCGGCCTCCGAAGCCGCGGGAAGGTCGAACGCGGTGAAGTCCTGTTCTCCGAGCCGGAAGCCGACCGGGCTCGACCAGTTCCGCAACTTGATCGCCAGCGATGCCCACCGCAGCGCCGAGGCGCGGGCCTGACCGTCCTCGAGCACGGCCGCCAACTTCTGGGCCAACTCGTCACCCTGCTGGTGCGCGATCTTCTCGGCCTGGCCGTCGACCAGGTCCCGGATGATGTCGGGGAGGCTGGCCAGCGGGTCGGCGTACTTCTCCGCGATCTGGAGCGCCAGGTCGAGCGCGACCGTCGCGACGTCCTCGTAGTACGACTCCGTCCACACCACCATGCCCATGAGGCGGGCGCGGATCTCGTCGGCGGTCCCGACGAACGGCTGATAGCGGCCCTCCTCGGTGGTGTCGAGCGCTACCCCGCTCGCTCCGATCGATCGGGCGTATGCGGCCAGCCGGCCGCCCATGCCCTTCTGCCGGTCCTCCTCCTTGCAGTTGATGAACACGACCTCGGCACCCGACGCGATGGAGTCCTGAATCTGGCGCTCCAGCAGCACCGACTTACCGGTGCCGGTCTCGCCGAACACGATCAGGTGCCGGTGCCGGTCGAGGTAGACCCGCTCGCCCAGCGCGTACGCCGTACCGCGCAGCGCCACCCCGACCAGGCCGCCGGCGGCTGCCTGCTTGCCGCTGACCTCGTGCGGCTCCGGGAGCGGCCGCGCGATCGCCCGCGTGACCGGCCGCAGCGCCGGCACGGTCGAACCCAGGACCTTCGGCCCCTCGTGCGCCCACTGCTGCCGGCGGCGGTTCTTGCGGTGCGAGGTGTCCTCCTTGACCGCCTCGCGGGCTGCCTTCCGCTCCGGCCCGAGGTACGGGTCCCGCTCGCGGGCCGGCCGCATCAGACCCGACCAGGCCGCGCCGACCCCGACGCCCGAGGCGGTCGTCCAGCCCAGCCACGCGGCGATCTCCTCGCCGGTCAGGGTGCCGACGTGCTCGGGCACCAGGGCGGCCGTGACGTCGGACAGGATCGGCGTACCGCTCGCGGTGATGCCGTTCATCAGACCCGACCAGCCGCCACCGACGATCGGACCCCAGAAGTCCTGCAGCACCTCGACCGGGCTGCCGGTGATCGAGGCCAGCACGCCGATGCCGGCGGCCGCGCCGATGCCGGTCCAGAGCTCTTCGCTCGCGGTCGGCCGAGCGGCCAACTTCGCCCGCGTGAATCGGGCGGTCGGGATCGCCGGGAACACGGCGGCATTCGCCAGCCAGTAGCCCGCTCGACCCATGATTCGGGCCTGCCAGGGGACTCGCTCCCACGGGGCCGGCTCGTAGTGGATAGCCTTCTTCTTAGACATCATTCCGCTCCTCAACGGTTGGTGTGGTGTCTCTGCCCCGGCCGGTCCCAATCCGGTGCGGGGCGCCTTGCTTATGTGTGCAAGTCTACTTGGTTTCTTCGATGTAAGCAAGCATTCTTGGTCGCTAATCTGCGGCGACGTCGCCTCAGCCGATCGGGATCACGCTCGATCCGTCCATTACTTTGCCCAGGTCGTCAAGCGACTTCACCACGATCGGGTTCTTCGCCCTGGTGCCCATCGGCGCGCGCCAGGTGCCCGATTCCACCGCCACGTTGAACCGGTCGACGGCGGTCGAGACGTGCGGCGCGACCTCGGCTGGCGCCCAGTAGTGCACCCGGTCATGACGCAGATCGGTCGCCAGCGCCGGCAGGATCGCGGCGTATCGGTGGGCCTGCTTGGCTGTCAGCTCGCACTCGATCCCGATCCGCAGACCGTGCGGCGACGTCGCGATCCCGTCGACCGCGTGCTCGCCACGCTGCAGCGGCTCGATCGGCCGGCCGGTCTCGACGTCGATCCCGCCTCGGTGGAACGTGGTGCCGTCCTCGCGGGTCGCGGTGGTGCCCTCGCGGTGGATCGTGCGCTCGCTCTCCCAGGTCCACCCC
>NZ_JBVJKY010000016.1:0-18055 GCF_055585005.1 Nocardioides sp. NPDC054178 | reverse complement strand
CCACGACGCGCGCGATCGCCACGCGTTCTAAACCCTCGTTCACAACGCGCGAGGTCGCCCGAAACTGTCGGTGCAATCGGTCAGGCTGAGACTCATGACCACCTCCCAGACCCGCCCCGTCCGCCATCGGCAGACGCATCAGCCGATGCTTGAGCTTGACCTGGTCGACGTCGTCGACGACGTCCGGCCGCGCCCATGCCGGATCTACGGCTACGCCCGCGTCTCGACCCGCAAGCAGGACGTACGCCGGCAGGTGATGCTGTTGCGTGAGGCCGGCGTCGAGGACCAGCACATCCGCACCGAGACGACCAGCGGCAGCGGCGGCCGCCGGCCGGTGCTCGACGAGCTACTCGAGGAGCTCCAGGCCGGCGACGTCGTCGTGGTCGACATGCTCGACCGCTTCGGCCGAACCGGGCACTCCCTGACTGGCCTGACCGGCGACCTGGCGCGCCGCGGGATCGGGCTGCGGTTGCTGTTCCCGGCGATCGACACGACCGATCCTGTGGCCGGTCCGATCATCGTCGCCGTCCTCGCTGCTCTCGCAGACGCAGAGCGCCGGCTCATCGTCGAGCGCACCCGCACCGGCCTCGCGGCCGCTCGTGCCGCCGGCCGTCGCGGCGGCCGGCCATCGGTGATGACTGCCGAGCGCCTCGAAGTCGCGCGTCAGCTCGTCGATGCCGGCTCCAGCATCGCCGCGGCCGCTCGCACTATCGGCGTCAGCCGGCCCGTTCTTTCCAAGGCGCTCTAGAGGCCCCGCACCTCATGCACTCTCGGCATTTGGTGCTCGTGAGGGGGTCTGGACCATCGCGGTCCAGGCCCCCTCAATTCTTTTTGTCTCATGGTGTTGACATGCACCCGCAACCATGAGTAGGTTTCTTTGTGTCACAGGGAAGTGACACAAAGAACTACCCAAGGGAGAGCGGCAATGCAGATCACCAAGGACAACGTCGACACCCTCCGCGCCGCGTACGCCGCCGGAGACGACGTGGAGTACAGCACGACGGGCTACACGATCTGGCGCGTCGAGCAGGGCCAGGGCTACAGCCCCTCGGCCATCGCCTCCAGCCTCGGGATCAAGCTCACCCGCTGACCTCCCCTGCAACAGCGGCGGGTCCGGTGCTCGAACACCGGACCCGCCGAGCCAACCGACAGAGGGGCATTCCTCATGTTGATCAGCAGTACGCAGCCTAATCGCCGGCGCGCTGACCGGACCCGCCGTCCTCGCCGGCACTACGTCCGCCGGCGGCCGCATCCGTGGCTCGACCCGCTTCTCAGCCACTACTACGCCGCCGAACACGCCTGGGAGCTCGCCGCCGAGGCCGCCTCCCTCGGCTACGCGACCGAGCACGCCGAGTACGCCGCCGAACACCCGCGACCGACCCTCAAGGGGTTCATGGTGGCGCTCGCCCGCCCCGACCGACACGAGCCCGTCGACGACGCCGTGCTCGATGGCGGGGAGGTGGCGGCATGAGCGAGACCATCGTCGATCTCACCGTCGTCCGTCCTGGTCGCCGCCCTGAGTGCGTCCTGTTCGACGTCTCCGACCGTACGGCTCGCTCCTTCCTGATCCGGGTCGCCGCCGCCCATGACATCGGCGTGGCGGTCACCCTCGAGCGAGACCGGCTCACCGTCGAGTCTCCGACGACCGGCACGACGATCTACACGATCAGCCCGATCAGGGAGGCCGATCCCCTCTTTGCTGCCACGGCGAAGGGGTCGAGGTCATGACCTCGCTCGGAGGGGCCGACGGCCTCGGCGATCAGCTCGACATCTTCGACCTGATCCCGGCGCCCAAGGCCCCGGTCTCCGAGCCGGTGACCCACCTCCGCAAGTTGCCCGACAACTACGCCCGCGTGGCCACCAACGGCCGCCCGTGGGAGTGGATCGTCTCGCGTGACCACGTCATCCACGGGGCCGGCTATGCCGAGACCCAGGAGGAGGCCGAGGTCGATATCGCCCGCACGCTCGACGAGATGAAGGAGGAGTGATCCATGAGGCCGCCCGGGGAAATCCCCGGGCGGCCCATTTCTTTTTGTCTCAGGGTGTTGACATAGCCAAGAAAGGGTAGGTATTGTTTTTGTCAACAGGGAGTGACAGAAACAATCTAGAGGAGACCGCCATGTACGACTACGACCTCACCACCGCCAGCGGCGCCCGCCTCCTCAACACGCTCCAGTTCCTCAGCGAAGAGGCCGTCATCCAGCGCTGCGCGAGCAAGTACGACGCGGCCGAGAAGGCCGAGGCCCGCCGCAACGCGATCTACGCCGAGCTGGCCGGCCGTCTCGCCTGACCCACGATCCCCGGGACCGGGGTGCGCCCTCGAGGCAGCCCCGGCCCGGCCACCACCACCCCGACGAGCAGGAAGGCACCACGATGACCATCACGACCGAGACCCAGGCTCAGACACAGATCCTGGCGCGCAAGGTTCAGCGTGGTGACCAGCTCCTCACCGCCGCCGAGGGCTTCAAGACGGTTTCGATCATCCGCCACGCCGGCCCCGGCATCTACTTCACCTTCGCCGATGGTCGCTGCGCGTACATGCCGCACGGCGAGACCGTCACCGTCCGCTGATCGCCCACCCCGCCACGACCAGGAGAACCACGATGCCCGAGAACACCACCTGCGCCGAGTGCCCCCAGCCCGGCCGGTACAACCTCTACGACCGCTGGTTCTGCACCGGTCACCGTGGCCTGGCCGAGCGCTACGCCCCGCGACCCACCTCCAGCCCGGTTCGGCCTGTCGAGGGGGCAGGCCGAACCACCCCCTCCGAGCAGGGAAAGGGCGTATAGCCGCTGTCGGCGGTCGCTGCCAGAGTGGCCCCCAGAGCCCCCAGACCATCCCGAGGAAGGAACCAACACCCCATGACCGACGAGCAGACCAAACGGAAGCCCGGCCGCCCGCCTGGCGGCCCTGGCGGCCCCGGCCGCACCCCGAACGAGATGCCCGCCGACCAGTGGTCCGAGGTCGCCCGCGAGCTTGTCGGCCTGGTCAAGACGAAGGATGACGCTGCCCGGGTCCTCGAGCGGGCTCAGGAAGCGGTCGACCACTCGGTGCACGCCGCCAACGCGGCCGGTGCTTCGTGGGCTCAGATCGCGGAGGCGCTGGGGGTTTCTCGGCAGAGCGTTTACCGCCGCTACGTCACTGGCAAGCCGACCCAGGAGGACCAGTGAGCACCGAGCACCTCGGCAGCGCCGCCGGCGCTGGAGCTGGTGAACCAGCTCGAGGAGACGACACCGACGCGATCGCCTACGAGACCGTGTTCGGCCTCTACACCGACGCCCCAGAGAACGCGATGTGCATCGTCTGCGGCGAGGACCTGGACCTGAACGAGCTGCCCGACCCCAACAGGCTGCTGTGCCCAGCGTGCCGCGGCCGAGCCGACCACAACGACAAGGAGAACTGACATGCCGTACCAGGACCGCCGAGAAGCCATCTACCGCGAGGTCATCGCACCCCTTCTGAGCGACCCCGACATCGAGATGAACTCTGACGAAGGTCCCGAGGACCAGGTGCGTCGCATGTACGACGTCGACGCGATCGCGGACCTTGTCATCGGTGACTACGACCAGGGCTTCGCACCGATCGTGAGCGAGGAAGCGTTCTGGGAAGTCGTCAGGGACAACATGCGCGAGGAGGCGAACCAAGATGGTTGATCGCTACAAGGTGGAGAACGAGATCTTTCGCCACCTCCAAGACGAGCACGGTCGCGACGCGCTCACTCACCGGCCCTTCAAGGGCCTGGCGACCGGGCTGGACTTCCCCGGCCCGGCCGACTTCCTCCAGGGGATGCGTACGGCGCTGGAGACGGCCCGCGCGGCCGAGGGCATCGCCCGTGACTGGGCGCGCGACGCTCGCGGCTCTGGATCCTCGTGGGACGACGTCGCGGCGGCCTTGGACCGGATGATCCCGGTCCCCGAGGGCGAGGATCCCGCGATCGAGGCTTTCGTCTGGGTGGCCCCCGCCCCCTCGATGAGGTTCGACTCCGTGACGACGTCGTGGCGGTGCGAGTCCTGCGGCAGCCGGGTGACCGATCGCGGGCCGTACGACAGCCACCCCGGCGACGTCGAGGCCGGCCACAGCGAGGACTGCGCCCGCCACGCGGCCGACATCGCGGCGTGGAAGCAGCGGAGCGGCTGGGACGACGAGGACTGACCTGCACCACTCCGTCACGCCTTTAGGACGGCATGACGGCAAACCACCACCCATCACAGAGAGAGGCACCACCATGAGCATCATCAAGAACCTGTTCACCAGCAGGAGAGTCCGTGAGACCCGCGCCGACCACATCCGGACGTGGCGACGCGCCCCGGGCTCCGATGCGGACGTCTGGGAGGCACACACGGCCCTGGAGCGCCTGGAGGAGATCACCCGGCACGAGAACGCCGCCGGCACCGGTAAGGAGCTGGAGGAGTCCGAGGAGTGGCTCCTCGCCAACGCCTGCGTTGCCGAGGCCATGTCGTACATCTCGTGGCTTCAGGAGTGGAAGGTCCGTGAGGCCGTCGCGGCTGGAGTGCCGGCGACCGAGCCGTCCTGAGCCAATCTCGAGGAACAGCAGAAGGCCGGCCCCCAGGCAGCGGGGGCCGGCCTTCGTCATGTCCAACGCTACCGTCGACGAGCACGACGAACCCCAGGTCGACGACGTCGACGAGCTCAGGGAGTGCTGAGCAGGATCCGGCCGCCGGCGTACAGACACCATCCGTTCACGGCCACGAACAGGAGCGCCCACAGCACCGCGGGCACCCAGGTCAGCTCCTCGAGCACCGCATGATCCTCGCCGTCGTCCACCGAGATCACTGCGAGGATGGAGTCGAGCGTGCCACCGAGGAGCAGCACCCAGGCGAGAACCAGCACGATCAGCGACTGTGCGAACGCGCCGACGTCGAGGAGAGCCCACCCAGACAGTCCGGCGAGGAGGCCGGCCACGAGGAGCCCGAACAGGTTCGCCGACACGGCCGCGAACACGAACGCGGCGATCGCGAGCACCGCAAGGACGAGGGTGGTGCGGCCGGTGCCGTAGGCCCACGAGATCAGCAGGCCGCCCGCACCGGGGGCGAGGTAGCCGGCCGCGGTGATGGGGATGTCACCGAGCCGGGACGTGATGTATGTGTGGGTGACACCGCCACCGGATGCGTGCAGGTCGATCCCGCCGAACCCTCCCCCGAACGGGAGAGATGCGAGAGCGTGGCCGGTCTCGTGGAACATGGTCACGACCAGGTGGACCGGGCTGAACACCAGGACGAGAGCGCCCACGGCGCACACGATCACCCAAGCCGGATGGAGATCCGGCGGGGTGGCGGTGACCAGCGTCCAGGGGTGCACAGCAAAAAGGGTAGCCCCAAAAACCTGTAGACCGCATCTACGGTGAGCCGCTACACCGCTATGCCGTCACACCGTCGCGCCTTCACGTTCGAGAGTCTCGATCAACTGCCGGCGGATGCCTTCGTCCTCGGCCGCGAGGTAGACCAACGTCCGGACGATGGCGGACTTGTCGACCTTCCGGCCCATCGCCCGGAGAAGGGTCGTTGCCAGCTCGTCCCACATCACGGCGTCGTCGACGTCGAGCAGCACCGTGTACTTGATCTGCTTCTCAGCCTTTGCCGGCGGTGGTGGCGTGCTCCTGGTCGACGTCGTCGCCGGCACCGGGTCCGCCGGCGACGCGGTCGGCTTGGGCTCCATCCGGTCGAACGCGGCCGCCGCGCGGGAGGATCGGCCCTGGTTCCTGGTCATGCGTTGATCTCCTTCGTCTCGTCGAGCTCGCGCAGCTCCTCGAGCAGAGCGACGTACTCCCCGAGGTCTTCGTCGGTGGTCGGTGCGGTGGCCCATGCCGCGATGTACTGGTCCCAAAGATGGATTGGCGTCTTGAGCGTCGGCAGGTCGAGCCGCTCGAGGAGGGCAAGAGCGCCGGCGAGAAGCTTGGACCGTTCGCGGACCTTGCACAGCAGCACATGTGCCCACACTGGAGAGATGGCGTCGACCTCGGCCGCGGCCTCGAAGCTGGGGTGAAGCTGGCGGATCTCCATCGGGGACGGCGTGACGGGAACGACGAGGTGATCGGTCACCATCAGCGCCTGGCGGAAGATCACTTCGTTGCCGGGGCCGGTGTCGATCACGATGGCGTCGTAGTCGCCGGCGACCTGCGCGACCCGCTTCGCGAGATCCCGCGTGGCCCAGGGGACGACGACCACGGCGACCGGCCAATCCTCGGTGTTCTCGGCCCAGTCCGACGCGCTGCCCTGCTCGTCGGCGTCGACCAGCAGCACCCGGTAGCCAAGGGCTGCCAGCGCCAGGGCGAGGAAGACCGCCGACGTCGTCTTCGCCACCCCGCCCTTGAGGTTGCCAACGGTGATTCTCATGCGCCCCAGGATGACGCAACGACACCGAACCGCGCCACCGTCGTGACTTCCTGACTGCCTGACTCCTTGACTGTGTGCCGTCACAACGGTGCATAGAGAAGCGGCCCCAGGACCTATGTCCTGGGGCCGCTCGCTGGCGGTGCTTCTAGGAGTCCTGAGGAGGCGTGTCGAACAGCTCGTGGAGCGTCGCCACCTCGCCGGGCTCCTCGGCCTCGGGGGCCGCGTCGTTGCGGGTGAAGCGGTCTGCGACCTTGCCGGCGACGGTCTGCACCGCGGCCCACAGGCCGAGGCCGGCCATCGTGGCGACCTCGCCGGCCGGGACGAGCACGTCCTCCCACGCGTCCTCGGACTCCCACATCACCAACGCCATGATGCCGACGATCATGCCGAGGGCGAAGCCGGTCCCGGTGAGCACGGGGTGTGCATCGATCCACGACCCGATGCCGCTGAGCACCGCCACGAAGGCGGAGACGGCGACGGCGACCAGGCCGAGGAGCAGCGCGATCGCGGCGAGGTTCTGGACGTACTCCCCGATGATCCTCCAGAGGACGAGGACGGCGACGACGGTCACGGCCATCACGACCTGCCAGGGCTGATCGAGCCGGCCCCCGAGGTCGTCGCACCAGGACTGCCACCCGTCCCACACGGCGGTGACGAACGGGCCGGCGAAGTCCCATGCCTTCTCGGTGGTGCTGGTTACGAAGCTGGTGTAGCGATCGAACAGGGTCATCTTGGTTCTCCCGAAAGGTGGTTGTTGCTGGACGTTGCTGGATGTCCGTTGGGCCGCCTCTACGTAGAAGCGGCCCAACGGTCCGCTGTTATGCCGTCACGCCGTCCTCACGGTCAGCGAGCTGCTCGAGGTGAGCGTCACGGATTCGGGCGACCTGCTTGGTGGACATCGACACGCGGCGGGCGACCTCGGCCGGACCGTGTCCCTCGGCGAACAGGGCCACGATCTTCGCGTCGCGAGCGGCCTTGTCCTCGTCCTTGAACGCGGACATCGTCGACGTCGACGGGCGGACATTCCGGGGCCGGGTGTCCGTCCGGACAAGGTGGACACCGGGGGACATGGCCGCGCTCGTGTCTGTGGTCGACGGGGTCGCCGGGAGGGACATCGGGGCGGGGACATCGGCCTCGGTCCTGCGGACGTCTGTCACCTCGACGCGGACATCGGAGGGGGACACGGGGGCGGACATCGGAGCGGACATGTCCGTGTCACCAGCAGGGACATCGGGGCGGACATCGGCGGCCGGGTCCGAGGTGGTTGCGGACAGGACACGGGTGGACATGACCGCGTTCGTGGCGACTCCCCAGCGGGCGGACATGTCCTTCATCGCGTCCGGTCCGATCATGCGGACAGCGCGAGCCTCGGCGCGGTCCTGGCGGCGTACGGCGCGGGTGACCTTCATGCCGGCGACCTTGCGGTGGTGGGCGCGCTGGGCGGTGAGCATCTGGTGGAAGCGGAGGTCCTGGCGGATCTCGCGGACGGTGCGGCCGGTGCTCTGTGCCTTGGCTCCGACGAGGACCAGGTGCCAGAAGAACGCGGCGGCGAGCGGGACGACCAGGCGGAAGGCGGCCGAGTAGGGACCAGCGCCGGTGACCAGCTCGTGAGCGGCGGCGAACAGGCCGGTCGCCAGCGACAGCACCCAGGTCACCGCGGTGAGGGTGCGGACGTCGTCGCCGTTGGCGGCGGCCTCACGGGCCATGAACCCGGCACCGACGAGGCCGATCTCGAAGAAGCCGGCCAGGGCGAACGCCTCGGCGGGCTCCATGCCGACGATGTCGCGGGCGAACCCGACGATCCCGACGTAGGAGGCGATCGTGGAGATCGCGGCGGCCGCGGTGAGGAACCGGGTGCCGGTGGTGCTCGCAAGTGGCGGGGTAAGGTTGGGGGCGGAACTCGAGGTCATGTCAGTGAGCCTTTCGGTTTCGTGTCGCCCCGGCTGGGAATGAGTCGGGGCGGCGGCGTTTTTGCAGGTCAGGACAGGTTTTCGGACAGTCGGTACTGACGGGTTCGGGTATTGCCGCGCGTCTGGACGACGCCTTGCTCGACGAGCCTGGAGACGTAGGCCGACATCGACGGCCGGGAGACCGAGACGCCGGCGGCCGCGATCTCGTTCCGGAGGTCGGCCACCGAGGCCCACAGGTCCTTCTCGGCGCGAGCTCGAAGGATCTTCATGACCGCGCGCCGCCAGTCGACGGACCCGGCCGGCCTGAGGTCGCTGTCCTCGTTGGCTGCGTCGATCATCCGGTTGACCGCCGCTGTGATCTGCGGGGCTCGATCGCGGGGGATGTTGAAGGTTACCCGGACCGTGTCGCGGGTGTCATCGTCGACCATTTCCGGCCCCTCCTTTCGTCTAAGTTAGTACGTCTTAGACAAGACTAAGACTTAAGGAGAGGCCCCGTCAACCGTGATTCGGCGGTGAACGGGGCCTCTCGGCTTGTCTGAGGCTAATCTCAGACGGACCCGGGTCACTCGTCGTCGAACAGGTCTCCAGGCGTGCTGTAGCCGCCCTCTGAGCCCTTCTCCGGCCGCTCCTGGTCCCCCAGCTCCAGACCCTCGGTCAGAGCCCGGAAATCGGCGTCTACGTCCAGGTCCTCGTGGCCGGGCTCGCTGCGGAACTCGCCGCCAGCGTTGTTGTTGCTGCTGTAGGTTCCGCCGGTGCGCGGGTCGAACGACCCCGGCAGCGGAGTGGGTCCACCAGCTCGGCCGCTCGTGTAGCCGTCCGAGCCACCTGCCGCCGCCTCGTCGGCGGAGTGGGGCACGGGGCCGGCCACGTAGGTCTTGTCCCAGCGTCGGGCGTACGACTCGCCGGCGGCCGTGACCGAGACGGGGTCGAGCTGGGGGCGGAACGAGGCGGTCGCGGTGAGGCACTCCTCGGCGACCTCGTCGGGCGTGTACCAGGTGCGCGCGGGGAGGACGGCCGAAGAGCCGGCCATCAGCATCGCGGACGAGCCGGGGGCCGTCATCTGGGCGTAGTCGAGCGTGCGCCGTAGGCCCTCGAAGAGGGCGTCGACGGCCTCGCCGGTCGGGTCCTTGCGGGTCAGGCCGATCCGCACGTCGCTGGACTTGAGCACGTTGCGGTCGATGATTGTCGACAGACGGGCGTCGACCGTGGTGAAGATGAACCGGATGCCCATGGCGCGGGTGACGTTGCAGATGTTGAGGAACCGCTTGAGCAGCTCGGGCTCCTTGAAGAACTCGGCACCCTCGTCGATCACGATCACGATCTGCGGGATCGCGTGCGAGACCTTGAGCAGGTTCTTCTGCGCCTTCGGGGCGGCCGCGAGTCGGGCGACCTGGATCCTGAGCGCCTGGTCGAGCATCTCGGCCGCCTCGTCGACGGTCGCAGCCTCGTTGTCGAAGACCCCGGCGACGCCTTCGGGGAGGTCCTCGCGCCACGCGGCGAACGACTCCATCTTCTTCGCCACGTCGATGCCCCAGATCAGGACGTCGTCGCAGCGGCACAGGTCGACCAGGATGCTGTTGAGCAGGGTCGTCTTGCCGCCGCCGGCGGGGGAGCAGATGAACACGTTGGACTCGCGGATCTCCGAGATCATCGGCAGGCCGCGCGGGGTGAACCCGAAGGTCACCTTGTCGTTGATGCTCTTCTTCTTGAAGGTGCGGGGCATCACGTAGACGTCGTCGTCGGTGTTGCGGGTCGCGACCTCGAGCCAGAACTGACCGCGCACCGGCCCGGGGGAGACCGACACGGTCGCGCCGTGCGGGAGGCCGGCCTCGTCGGCCATGGAGGAGCAGACCCCGGCGTCGAGGGTGCGGATCGACTTCCCCTCGGGGATCGTGAACAGGATGCTGTAGCCGGCCGACTCGATGTCGCCGTGCGCCGGCCACTCCTTGACCAGGTACTTCTGCCCGTAGAGCTTGATGTCGGTGTAGCGGCCGACGCGGTCGATCCACTCGCGCACGGTCGCGTCCCACTTGCCGGCGAAGAGCCGCTTGCGGGAAGCGGGGGTGTAGCCGAGGTCGTCGCGGTTCTGCGCCTCGTCGAGCTTGTCGGCGCGGTCGAGCACGAAGTACGACAGCGCCCAGGTGGTGAAGTAGATCGATCCGGCGGTCCACCAGTCACCCGCGCCCCAGGTGTTCGGGTCGCTCAGGTTCGCTGCGCCGACCTCGGCGGCCCACACGGCCCACACGCCGGCGATGTTCTTCTTCACCCGGTGCGGGTCACCGATACGGCGCTGGTTGAGCGCCAGGAGCCCGTTGCCGGCGGCGATCGCCGCGCACGCGGTGACCGATGCCCACCAGGGAGCATCGAGCCACGCGGTCGCCATCACGCCGCCGGCGGAGAGGCTCGCGACCTGGAAGGCACCGGCGCCAGCGGTGAACTGGGCGTCGTAGGTGTAGTCGATGTCCTGGAGGATCTTGGGACGGTCCTTGGTCTTCTTCGTCTTCGTGGTCATGGGCCTGTCTCCTCGAGCGAGAGTTGAGCGAAAGTTGGGTGATTGGGGCGGCCGAGCTGCTTGCCCAGCCCGGCCGCCAGGGGCCGGAAACGGCCGGGGGTTACTCGTTGTTGGAGCGGTCCCAGATCTTGTCTCCGGCGTGACGGTTCTCGAGCTGGTCGATCTCGACGGCGTGGTCGACCTTGACGCCCTTCACGGAGTCGCGGATCCCGTCAGCGGCGCGGACGGTGACGGTCTGGGCGTCGCGGACCTTGTCGATCGCGGTGCCCTTGAAGCCCTCCATCTGCCGGGTCGCGTTGCCCAGGTGGATGCTGACGTCCTCCATCAGGTCGCCGAAGAACTCCACGGAGCGGATCTGGTGCATGCCGCCGTGGCGGCTCATCTCGGCAACGAGCCCGGCAAGAACCTGGTTGATCTGGTTACGGGCGGTAGCAATCTGGTTGGACATGTCGTTCCTCTCGGTGGTGGTGGAGCTGATCTGACCGGTGGTCGGGGAGTCGGGAAGGTGCGAGCCGTCCTCGATGTCGAGGCCGCCCACGTCGGGGTTGCGGGAGTCGGAGATCTTCTGCTCGTAGCCGGCACGGCGCTTCTCGCGCCACGCGGTGAGGCGACCCAGGCACTTCTGGGCGGCCGTCGACCAGGTGCTCGCGATGGCCCACTTGATGCCGCGTGCGGACTGGATCGCGGCCGCGGCGCTGAGACCGACCCCCAGGGCCTTGAGCTTGCGGGAGGTCGTCATCGGCTTGGTCTTGGACTTCGTCGACGGCGTCCAGGTCGGCTTGGGACCCCTCCCGCCGCCGGCCTTGGAACCGGCCTTGGAACCGGTCTTCGCGCCCGGGCGAGCACCACCCTTCCCGGCGGCCTTGCCAGTGCGGATGCCCTTCCCGAGACCGAGCCGGCCGAGACCGAGCCGCGGGCCCTTCGTTCCCTTGCCGGCCGCTCGAGCGCTGGTCCCGCTCGACTTGAGCCCGGCCGGGGCCTTCGGCCGAAGCTTCGTGGGGAGCGCCGAGGTCTTCGCGTACGCCTTGCGCTCCAGCGCCTTCGCCGAGCGAGCCGCAGCCCGTCCCGGTGCCCCGGCCGCGCGAGAGGCCAGCGACTTACGCCCAGCAGCTCGCGCCGAGCTCGTACGGGCCTTGTTCGCGGCGCGCTGACCAGCACGAGCCGACTTCGCCGCGCTCTTCCCGGCCTTGGACGCGGCCGATCGGCCGAGGCCGGCGGACCGAGCCTTCGTCCGTGCGGTCTTGCCCGCGGCCTTCGTCGCAGTCCGCTGGGCAGTCGCCCGGGTGCGGTGCTGCTTGAGGCCGGACGCGGCCCGGGTCGCAGTCGGCTTGACCTGGGACCGGTTCGAGACCGCGACCGCGGCGATACCAGCACCCGTCATCCCGATGCCGGTCAGGATCCCAGCAGGCCCGAAGGCGAACCCCAGGCTGCTCACCGCCGGCACAGCCGCGGCGATCGTGTTGGTCGCCGCAGTGCGAACGTTGAACTGCGGGTTGGCCGGGGTGCCGGTGTTGTCGTCGACGGCCGGCGCCAGCTCCTTGATGACGCCGGTGTTGGTCTCCTTGGCGGCGGGCTTCAACTTCGGCCCGAACCGACCAGACGCATTCCGGGGCTGGTCGGTATCGGTCGTGGTGGGAGTGGTGAGCGCCATCACTTGCCTTCCTTCCTGGTCAGCGACCGGACACACCCGGTGCACACCTCAGTGGGCTTCACGCTGGACAGCCGGCGCGTCGGCAGAAGGTGCCAGCGCGCCAGGCGGTGCTTGCACCCCGTCCATACGTAGGAGCCGGCGCCCTGCCGGCCCGTGTCGATGTGCCAGTAATCCCCGCCGGCGACCCGGACCACCTGCGGGTCGAGCGCCGTCGGGTTGGTCGTGAGCTGCGGCTCAGCGAGGCCGCTGTGGGGCTTCTGGCTCATGCCGTCTCCGTTCTCAACCGGGTTCGCCTCTTCGTTAGCGAACTGACGAACCGTAGGCTAGCATGCTTCCCATGAGTTCGCTAACGAAGTACTACGATGAGTCCGTGACCACCACCGACCGAACCCCGTCGCAGCCGCTCTACCTGCGGATCGCTGACGACCTCCGGATCGCGATCGCGTCCGGTGAACTGCAACCCGGGGATCCCTTACCAACGCTGGGAGAGCTCAGCGCGCGCTACAGCGTCTCGGAGGGGATCGCCCGCCAGGCGCTCCAGCTGCTCCGGCAGCAGGCCCTCATCACTCGAGGTCGGGGCAGGCGCTCAGTCGTCCGGTCGCATCACGTCCGGGTCGCCGCCACCAACCGCCGCGCCCTCGACGACAAGAAGCGCGTACGCGAGTCCGAAGAGATCCGGCGGGCGAGCGGCCCGAGCGAAGACATGACCGGATACTCGGTCCGGGACACCGACTTCGTACCGGCATTCAACCCCGCCGTCGCCGACGCGGAGACCCCCGGTTTCGAGGCAGGCACGCGGGTTTTGCACCGCGTCTACGAGACGTCCCACAAAGAGACGAAGTACCTGTTGCTGTTCTCGGAGAGTTGGCTCCCTCTCGACCTTGTCGAGAGCAACCCGGCGCTGCTCGACAGCGACGAAGAGCCCTGGCCTGGAGGGACCCAGCACCAGCTCTACACGGTCGGGATTGAGGTCCTACGGCACGTCGACAGCGTCACAGCTAGGCCGGCGACCACGGTCGAGGCCGCACGCTGGGGTATGGAGCCTTCCGACCCGGTCATCATCGTGACCGGCGTCGACCACGGTCGCCCCGTGGACGACCCGGACGCCGCTCTCCGCGTCGTCGCAGCCGGTCGGAGCGTCTTCCCCGGCGACCGCTCCAGCCTTGAGTACGTCACTGAGTTGCCGTCTTTCGCCGATCTCGACCAGGCCGCCACGGCCGCCCGGGCCAACCAGAACGACCAGGAGAACTAGAACCCATGCCCACGATTTCCCTCGTTACTGCCGTCCTCGCAGGACTCGACGAGCACATCGGCGAGACGTACGAATCGCTGCTCGCTCAGGACCTCCCCGAGGGCTGGGACTGGCAGTGGGTCGTCCAAGAGGACGGCGAGACCGGCGACGTTGCGAAGCGACTTCCCACGGATGATCCGCGGGTCACCTTCAGCACCGGCCGGCACGGCCGCGCTGCCGCAGCTCGAACGCTCGCCATGGCTCGCGTGACGGGGAAATACGTACGGGCGCTCGACGCCGATGACCGCCTGACTCTGGGCGCACTCGCCCGCGACATCGAGATCTTGGAGACCCAGCCCGTGGGCTGGGTGTGCTCGCCCGCGATCGACGTCTTCCCTGACGGCCGCGAGGTTCCGGGGCCGCGTGACCCTCGGGCTGGTCTCCTGGACCGAACGACCATGTACGACGGCGAGAAGACGGGCCTGCTGCCCGTGCTGGGCACCACCGTGACGGCGTACGCCGACTTGGTCCGCGCCCTCGGCGCCTGGCAGGCGCTGACGCTCTCCGAGGACGTCGCCCTCATGATCGCGCTCGAGGCGGTAGCCCCTGGCTGGATGCTCGACGAGCCGAGCCTCTGGTACCGCAAATGGCCAAGCCAGACCACGGCAGACAAGACGCACGACGCCACGCCCTGGGGACCAGGTCGAGACGTCGTACTTGGACGAGCTGACGCGCTCCGCGCTCTCGGCTGGTCCTGGAACCCCCCAGCCCACTAGGGCAAACGGCGCGCGCCGGTCCCACTGTCGAAGTGTCCGCGCCAATAGGCTGAACAAAGAGTTAACCCCCGCGACCTGGCCGGGTCCGGGGGCTGACACCCACCTTGGACAAGAAGGAGGGATGCACGATGAGTGTATCCAAGACCCCCGGAAACACGCCACGTCGCAGCGGTGAGTTCGGACAGATCCGGCGCGGCCGGATGGCCGCCGACGTGCTCCAGGAGCAGTTCACCCAGATCAGCAACGACGCCCTCAGGGATGCCCGCTTGAGCTTCAAGGCTCGCGGTCTCCTGTCCTGGCTGGCGAGTCACCAAAGCGGGTTCGGCTGCTCGGTGGCCGCCATCGTCGCAGCGACCCGCGAAGGTCGCGACTCGGTCCGCGCTGGGCTCAAGGAGCTGGAGAAGTTCGGCTACCTCACCCGCACCCAGGAACGCGACCCCGAGACCGGTCGACTGCTGCCGGCTGACTACCAGGTCACCGACATGCCGACCCTGGCCCCTGTGGATAACTCGCCGTCGACGGAATCACCGTTGACGGAAAACCCGTTCACGGGCGTGACCAGGGAAAACACAACGAAACCGCAGGTCAGACCCGTTGACGGGTTTTCCGTCGACGGGAAATCCGCCACTAAGAAAACCAGGGTTAAGAACACCAAGAAGAACACCACGGCCCCTTCCCTCCAGGCCCTTCCCCCGGCGCTCTCGCTTGTGCCCGACAGCAGCGAAACCCGGGAAGGGAAGGGATCGGAGGTGAGCGGTGGTCCTGGGCTGGAGGTCATCCTCAGCGCCGCCCGGGCCGACTCTCGCCTCGAGGTCGTCGGTCCGGCGCTGACCCGGTTCGCCGCTCTTGTCGACGCTCTCGTTGAGGGCGGCTGGGAGCCGGTCGCCGTGCAGCGCCACCTGACCCGCGCGCTGCCTGATCGGATCACCAAGCCGGTTGGATTCATCGCCGCCCGGCTCAGCGCTCTGCCGGCGTCGCCTCCGGCCACTGAGGACGGCCGCCTCGACGACGTCACCGCGCCCCGCATGGTCAAGCCTGAGTGGTGCGGCGACTGTGACGAGGTCGGCCGGATGGTCGAGCTGCCCGGCGACACGCTCGCGCCCTGCACTGCGTGCTCGCCGGCCGTGGTCGGTCTCGTGGAAGCAGCCGCCGCGTTCTGACGCCAAAACGGGCTCACAGGATGCCGCTGGAGGCGATTTCAGGGCCGCGGCGGCCTGATTCCATCGCCGCGGCCCTGAAAGGCCGTCAGATCGGAAAACCGCCACGAGGAGGGGTGGGGCGCGATTCCAGCGCCCCACCCCTCCTCGAGCAAGTAGAGGATCAGGCACCTGATCTGTTGGCAACGCTCCGCTAGGCGAGGTGGGGCGTCGTCTACGAGCACCAGGTCGACGACGGAGCAAGTTATAGGATCAGCCCGGCTGATCTCGGCGGAGCAAGTTATACGAACAGGCGGCCTGATCGCCTCTTGCGCCGCCCAGATGCCTGTCCCGTGGGGTCGCTGCGCTGGCATGGAGAACCGCGATGACCACACCTCGACCACGTCCCGAGCTCTCACGAGCGGACGGCATCACGTCCGCCCGGCTGACCGGCACCGCCCAACGTCACGCCCGCGCTCGCCGCGAGCTCACCGAAGACGCGATCACGCCCGCGGTCGCCGAGCTGCTCGAGATCGCCACCGAGCCCTACCAGCCACCGCGACGCGGCCGACCTGGTCGACGTCGCCGGCTACGCGTCGACCTGCTCGAGGATGCCGCCGGCGGTCTGCTCGGCCGCTGGTTGAGCGACGCCGGCAGAGCCTGGGACGGCCAAGCTGCCGCACAGCTCCTGATCCGCGCCGGCGCGGACCCTGAGACCGTGCAGACGTACGCCGAGCACGTCCGCGAACGTCTAGACGGTGAGTGGGGTCTGCCCGGCATCGGGAACCCGCAACCCCGCCAACGCAGATGACGACCTGTCAACAATGCGGGTAGCATTGGTGGTGCCGAGGGCTGCTAGCCCGAGGAAGTGGTGAGTGTAGGAGGTCTCCGAGACGTAACGCACCCGCGAGCCCCAGCGGCTCGAAGGCAGTCTCAACCGGGTGACCGAAAGGCACCTCAAGAGGTTTCCAGCCTTGCTGGCCCACCAAACGACAGGCCCCAGACCAACCGGTCCGGGGCCTTCGTCTTGCCCGCCGAGGGGTCGCGCCGGCGACGCCCCGTCGTGTTCAGAGCTCGATGGTGCCGAGGTCGGTCGTGATCGGCTTGACGATGTCCCTGAACTTGCCGCCTCGACCCCAACACCAGGCGTGTACATCCGCCGGCGCGAGCATCAGCTCATCCTTTCCGGCGAACCGGAACTGGACGCCGGGGTGATTGCGCAACGCGCGCCGCAGGATCCGGCCGTCGTCGTGGTCTTGGCCGCACGACTCGATCACCAACTCGGTCACCTCGAGCTCGACCAGGTGCCGCGCGGCCTGGTCGAGCAGCACGTCGCGCATCACCCGTTCCCGGCCGCCCCGGGCCGAGAAGAGACAGATGTCGATCCCCAGCGTGAGCAGCAGCCGAGCCATCGCCATCCGCTCGGTGGGGTTCAGCGACTTCATGTGAATCGTGCTGTGGGCTCTCTTGGCCTTGTGTAACTGCCGGCGTACGCCGGCGACGTCGACGTCGACAACCGTCACCGCGCACAGCATGTAGCGCCCACGCTTGCTCTCGTCGATGAACGCCGTACGTCGTGCCACGGCCCCGGATCCTTCCAGACCGCACCGACACACCAGCACGAGCAACGACGACCAGGTCGACGACGTCGACAACGAAATCGACGACACACCTCTTGCATTCTCGACGGCTCTACTAGAACCAATAGATCGCCGCGGCGGAGTTCCGGCGGGAGCAAGATGTAGGCCATGGTGCCCTTAAGGGCACCATGGCCGGTCACCTTTGGCGGGAGCAAGGTGTCGGTTTGGGTGCCAGAACGTGGCACCTTAAGCCGCTGAGCAGCGCGGCCGTCGACGTTCTCCGAGAGGGTGAAGCCGGAAGTGCATGAGGTGCGTCGGTGGTGAGCGGCTCCAGAATGAGGGGGCCTACGCTTCCGTCTTACCCTGGAAACCTGGAGGAGATCTGATGGGCACTTTCGAGAACAAGTACACGCACAAGCCGGTCGCGATCGATGACTCAGGAGTGTCTGAGCTTGGGCACAAGTTCACCGCCGAGGAGGCACAGCTCGCGGCCGAGCGAGAGGCCGCCGGCTACCTTCGGCCGACCGCCATACTCACGGTGGTCGGGGCGCTCCGCTCGGACCTTCTCCGCCGCGACGACGTCGACCGCGACCAGGTGACCGCCGGCCTGGCGCACCTCGCCGAAGCCGGATGGAAGGCACCTGCCGATGAGTGGCTACGGATGGCCGCCGACGCCTGGGGTGCTGTGCTGAGGGGCCAGCCTGCCGCCTAGTGCAATGGGTCTGTCCAACTCGGGCCGAAAAATGGTGGTGAAGATCCCGAGCTAGAAAAAAGTGTCGGTGGCCGTTCAGAATCGGTCGATTCCGAACGGCCACGACGCGCGCGATCGCCACGCGTTCTAAACCCTCGTTCACAACGCGCGAGGTCGCCCGAAACTGTCGGTGCAATCGGTCAGGCTGAGACTCA
>NZ_JBVJKY010000015.1:0-33562 GCF_055585005.1 Nocardioides sp. NPDC054178 | reverse complement strand
CAGGACCGCGAAGCGGCCGGCGAAGCCGGCGGCCGCAGGCCGTCCTTGACTCCGGGGTTCGTCGAGAAGACCCTCGTGATCGGGTCGGCGGCCCACCAAAGCCACGAAGAACGGTCACGCGACAGGTGGTCTCGACAGGCTCAACCACCGGGAGCCGAATGAATGCCGACCTGCCACTGCTGTTCTCGACAAGCTCGATACATCGCCTTGACGCCGGTCCAGATCGAGAAGACCCTCAAGAACGGGCCGGCGGCCCAGCCCAGCCCCGAAGAAACGTTCCGCGACAGGTGGTCTCGACAAGCTCGACCACCGGGCATCACCGGTCCACGACACAGACCGCCGAACGCCTCCGGCCAACCCGGCGCCCGCAGGCCGTCTCGATTCCGGGGTCCGTCGAGAAGACCCCACGACCGGGCCGGCGGCTCACACCGGCCACAAAGAAACGGTCACAGATCAGGTGGTCTCGACAAGCACGACCACCAAGCACAACCGCCCAAGAAAACCGGTCGACCCGACGCAACCACACCAGAGAGTTACGCCGGGTCGACCCGACTAGGAGGCAACCTCCGCAACCCCGAGATCGAGCCGGTTCCCCGGCCGCGGCAGCCCGTAGTGATCCCGGAGGGTGACCCCGGAGTACTCCGTGCGGAAGAGCCCGCGCTCCTGGAGGATCGGCACGACGGAGGACGCGAAGGCCTCCAGACCCGAGGGCAGCACGGCGGGCATGATGTTGAACCCGTCGGCGGCGCCGTTCTCGAAGTAGTGCTGGATGGTGTCGGCGACCTGGACGGCGGTGCCGGTGAAGGTGCGGTGGCCGCGGCCGCCGCCCAGCTTGCCGATCAGCTCTCGTACGGTGAGCCGGTCGCGGCGGGCCCAGTCGACGACGAGCGTGTAGCGGCTCTTGGCGCCCTCGATCTCGTCCTCGGTCGCGATGTCGGCCGGCAGCTGCTCGTCGAGCTGGAGCCGGGCGGGATCGACCTGCAGGAGCTGGGCGAGCTGAGCGACCGCGTACTCCGGAGCGATCAACCGGTCCAGCTCCTCCTCGAGCTCGCGGGCCTCGGCGACGGTGTCACCGATGACCGGGACGATGCCCGGCAGGACCAGCACATGGTCGGGGTTGCGCCCGGCCGCGACGACCCGCCGCTTGATGTCGGCGTAGAACGCCTGGCTCTCCTCCAGGGTCGGCTGGGCCGTGAAGATCGCCTCGGCCCAGCGGGCCGCGAACTCCTTGCCGTCGTCGGAGGAGCCGGCCTGGACGAGCAGCGGATGACCCTGCGGCGACCGCGCCAGGTTGAGCGGCCCTTCCACCGAGAAGTGGGCACCGACGTGCGAGATCGGCCGGACCCGGTCGCGCAGCGTATGCACCCCGGAGTCCTTGTCGGCCACGATCGCGTCGTCGGCCCAGCTGTCCCACAGCTTGGTGGCCACCTCGAGGAACTCCGAGGCTCGCTCGTAGCGGTTCTTGTGCAGCGGCTGCCCCTCCAGACCGAAGTTGCGCGCCGCGGCGTCACCGGCGGTCGTGACGATGTTCCACCCCGCTCGCCCGCCGGAGATGTGGTCCACCGAGGCCAGCCGCCGTGCCAGATTGAAGGGCTCGTTGTACGACGTCGAGGCGGTCGCGATCAGGCCGATGTGCTGCGTGGAGACCGCCAGCGCCGACAGCAGCGCCGTCGGCTCGAGGCGCGCCGACGGCCGCCGCCCAGGCTCACCGAACAGGGCCGGGGAGTCGGCCAGGAACAGCGAGTCGAACTTGGCCTCCTCCGCGATCCGCGCCAGCTGCTGGTGCGCCGCGAGCGAGAGGTTGGCGTGCGGGTCCGACTCCGGCAGCCGCCACGACGCCTCGTGGTGACCGGTGTCGAGGAGGAACAGGTTGAGGTGGAGCTGCCGAGCGGCCATCAGGCCACCTCCTCCTCGACCGACTCGACCACACCGAGCTCGGTCAGCAGCTGGGCCCGCAGCGACGCGAACCGCGGATCACCCGGACTCCGCTTGGTCCCCAGGTCGATCCGGATGTCGGAGCCGACGACACCGTCGACCAGCACGATCACCCGGTCGGCGAGCGCGATCGCCTCGTCGACGTCGTGGGTGACCAGCAGGATTGCGGGGTTGTGGGCGACGTACAGCTTCTGGAGGAGCTTGTGCATCTTGATCCGGGTCAGCGCGTCCAGAGCCCCGAACGGCTCGTCGGCGAGCAGGAGCTGCGGGTCGCGGACGAGCGACCGCGCCAGCGCCGCGCGCTGCTGCTCGCCACCGGAGAGCTCGTGCGGCCAGGCCTTGTCGCGGCCCTCGAGCCCGACCTCGGAGAGCGCCTCGAGCCCACGAGCGCGCGCCGAAGGCCCCGAAAGACCCAGGATCACGTTGTCCAGCACCCGCCGCCACGGCAGCAGGCGGGAGTCCTGGAAGACCACCGAGACCCGCTCGGGCACGTCCACGACACCCGATCCCGCCACCGAGCGGTCGAGCCCGGCCAGGGCCCGCAGCAGCGTGGACTTCCCGGACCCCGAGCGCCCGATCAGCGCCACGAACTCACCGCGGGCGATGGTGAGGTCCAGGCCGTTGAGCACCCCGCCGGCCTCGGA
This sequence comes from Nocardioides sp. NPDC054178, assembly GCF_055585005.1. NCBI lineage: Bacteria > Bacillati > Actinomycetota > Actinomycetes > Propionibacteriales > Nocardioidaceae > Nocardioides > Nocardioides sp. NPDC054178. The sequence goes on along the minus strand of NZ_JBVJKY010000015.1, from coordinate 30,983 downwards.
GAAGCTGCGGCGCAGCTTCTCGACGCGTACGGCGGGTCCCTCGGGTGCCGTCAGTGACTCTCCAGCGTTCGTCGCCATGCCAGTGCCTTCCTCTCGGTGAAGCGGACGATGCCGTCGGCGACCAGGCCCAGCAGGGCGTAGACGACCAGGCCGACGACGATGATCTCGGTCTGGCCGTAGCTGGACGCGAGGGTGATCATGTGGCCGATGCCGCTGGTCGCGTTGACCTGCTCGACGACCACGAGCGACAGCAGCGCGTTGAGCACCGCGAACCGCAGCCCGAGCAGGAACCCCGGCGTCGCCCCCGGCAGCACCACGTGCCGGATGAACGCGCCGCGTCCCAGGCTGACGGTCTCGGCCAGCTCCGCGTAGCGACTGTCGATGCCACGCAGCCCGTTGTGGGTGTGGATGTAGATCGGGATGAGTACGCCGAGGGCGATCGTGATCACCTTCATCGGCTCCCCGATCCCCAGCCACAGGATCAGCAGCGGCATCAGCGCCAGGCTCGGGATGGCCCGCTTGACCTGCACGGGGCCGTCGATCAGCGCCTCCCCGACCCGGCTGAGCCCGGAGACCAGCGCGAGCGCCAGCCCGACACCGACCCCGATCACCAGTCCGAGTGCGGCCCGGTAGGCCGAGGTCGCGAGGGCCTCGGGAAGCCGTCCGTCGGCGATCAGCCGCTGAGCGGTCTCGACCACCACCCACGGCTCGGACAGCGTACGCGGATCCAGCACCCCCGTCGCCGAGGCGAGGAACCACAGGCCCAGGAGCAGGATCGGCCCGATCCACAGCGTGCCGGGGACCCGCGGCCCGGGCCCGAGGCGACGGCGTACGACCCGCTTGTCGGTGACCTTCTCGTCGGAGGCGACGCCGACGATCGGCGCCTCGACTGCCGTGGTGGCCATCACTGACCTCCCTTCAGCGCCTCGGCGATGACCTCCTCGTAGCGGCGGTCATAGAGCTCGGTGACGTCCAGCTCCGGGTGCTTCTGCTCCTTCGAGAGGATGTCCGCGGTCTCCTGCTGGCGCTTGATGAAGTCGTCCCAGTTCTCCGGGATCACCGTCTGCCCCGACGACTCGAAGACCTTCTTGCCGTCCTCGAAGGTCAGTCCCTCGTGGTCGACGTAGTAGGCCTGGATCCACTCGTCCGGGTTCTCCTCGATCCACTTCTCGGCCTTGACCCACAGCCCGAGGAAGTCCTTGAACGCGGCCGCCTTGCCGGCGTCCTCGAAGGTCTCCTCCGGCCCGTAGACGAGGGTCGCGTCGTCGCGGATGCCGGTGCGGACCGAGGTGGCGCCGTCCCGGCTGTACTTGGCGAGGTAGGAGGTCAGCTGCGGCCCGCCGAGCGGGGCGACGTCGACCTGGTTGGAGGCCAGCGCGTTGGAGTAGGTGTCGTCGACGCTCTGGATCTCGACGAGCTCGACGTCCTCCTGGGTGAGGCCGGCGGCCTCGAGCGTCTTGAGGATCAGCGCGCCCTGGGCCTGGCCGGGCGAGTAGGCGATCTTCTTGCCCTTCAGGTCCTGGAGCGTCTTGACCTTCGACTTCGGCGCGATGCCGAGCTCGTAGATCGGGTTGTCGAGCGGGTCCGGGTTCTCGGTGACCGCGACGATCTTGACCGGGGTGTCGGTCCAGGTCGCGAAGAGGGGCGGGATGTCGGCGACGATGCTCGCGTCCAGGGCATCGGCGCGGAACGCCTCGATGCTCTTCGGACCACCGGAGATGTTGGCCCACTCGATGTCGTAGCCCTTGACCTCGTCGATCAGCCCGGACGTCTTGAGCGCGACCTCGATCGGCGGGAGCCCGAGGCGCAGGACCGTCCCCTCCGGGACCTGGTCGGGGAGCGCCGCGTCGGCGGCGAGCTTGGAGGCACTGGACGCGTCGGCGCCGCCGCAGGCCGTCAGTCCCAGGAGCATGGACGTGAGAACGGCGGCGATGGCGGTCAGGCGCGGTGGGGTGGGGCGGATCATGGCTCTCCTCTGGTTGGTCCGTCCAAACCAGAGTAAGTCAGTAGAGATTAGCCATAAAAGTGTAGTTCGGATCCTGAGACGTGCCTCCGGAATACGGGACGCGGCCAGGGTCAGAGATAGACCGACTTCAGCTCCGTGTACTGAGCCAGGCCCTCCGGACCGAACTCCCGCCCGATCCCGGAGGCCTTGAAGCCACCGAAAGGTGCGGCGAAGTCCATCGTGTAGGTGTTCACGCCGTACGTCCCGGCCCGCACCCGGCGGGCGACGTCGAGCCCGGCCTCCTGGTCGGCGGTCCACACCGTCCCGGCCAGCCCGTAGTCGGAGTCGTCGGCGATGCGTACGGCCTCCTCCACCGAGCCGTAGGGGATCACCGAGAGGACCGGGCCGAAGATCTCCTCCTGGGCGATCCGCATCCCGTTGTCGACGCCGGCGAAGACGGTCGGGCGTACGTACCAACCCGTATCGAGACCGGCCGGACGGCCGGTGCCGCCGGTGAGCAGGCGGGCGCCCTCCTCCTGGCCGAGGGCGATGTACCTCTCGACCCGCTCCTGCTGGCGACGGGCGACCATCGGCCCGATCTCGCTCGCCGGGTCGGACGGGTCGCCGACCTTCATCGCCGCGACCGTCTCCGCGAGCGCGCCGGCGATCTCGTCGTGGCGGCCGACCGGGACGAGCACGCGGGTCTGGGCGACGCACGCCTGCCCGGAGTTCATCAGGGCGGTGAACGTAAGGCCCTCCAGCGTGGCCGCGAGGTCCGCGTCGTCGAGGACGATCGCGGCCGACTTGCCGCCGAGCTCGAGCGAGACCCGCTTGAGCCGTTCGCCGCACAGCGCGCCGATCCGGCGTCCGGCCGCGGTCGACCCGGTGAACGCGACCTTGTCGACGCCGGGGTGAGTGACCAGGTGCTCGCCCACCTCGCGCCCCGCCGCGACGATGCTGACCACGCCCTCGGGCACCCCGGCCTCGATCAGCATCTCGGCGAGGAGGTTGCCGTCGAGCGGGGTCTCCGGCGCGGGCTTGATCACGATCGTGCAGCCGGCCAGCAGCGCGGGGATGAGCTTGGACAGCACGGTGAACTGAGGGACGTTCCACGGCGCGATCGCGGCGACGACGCCGACCGGCTCGTGGCGTACGACCACGTCCGAGCCGAGCACGCCGGCCCGCCGGGACTCCCAGGGGAACTCGCGAGCGATGCCAAGGAAGGCCTCGATCTGCATCCAGGGCGCGGGCGCCTGAGCAAGGTTGCTGAACGAGATCGTCGAGCCCATCTCAGCGGTGATCACCTCGGCCATCTCCCCGAGCCTGCCCGCATAGAGGCCCGAGAGCGCCTGGACGATCTCGATCCGCTCCTCCGGAGACATCCGGGGCCAGGGGCCCTCGTCGAACGCCGTGCGCGCCGCGGCGACGGCGGCGTCGATGTCCTCCACCGAGCCTTCGGGGACCCGTGCCACCACCTCCTCGCTGTGCGGCGAGACCACCTCGATCGTCGCGTCGGTGGCGGGCTTGGTCCAGATGCCGCCGATGAAGAGTGCGTCGTGGTCGTAGGTCATCGTTCTCCTTGAGTGCGCTCTCAGATCCGGTCGAGCCAGTCGGTGAAGCCGGAGGGGTCGTGGCGGCCGAGGACGCCGTGCTCGAAGAGGCCCCAGCCCTCGACCCCGTCGGCACCGGGACCATGCGCGAGCGCGCGCCCGACGTGGTCGATCACCCCGAACGGCACCCGGCCGACGACCTCCGGCGCCGTCATGTCGTAGGTCAGCCGCTCGGTGAACCCGGCACCCTTCCAGCTTCCGTGGGACCAGTCGGAGTCGCCGCCGTAGCCACCGCCGACATGGATCGGCACCCCCAGCAGCGAGGAGACCTCGAGCACCAGCGGCTCACCCGCAGGAGTCGTGCACGTGATCGTGGCGCCCTCCGGGAGCCGGGTCCCGTCGCGGTAGCGGATCCGGACGAGCGGCCAGCCGAGCTGCTCGACCCTGCCGTCGCGGAAGACCCGGGTGCAGTCGTTGAGGGTGCGATGCCCGTCCGGGGTCTCCTGGATGATCAAGACGACCGAGAAGTCGTCGAACCGCAGCGGTACGTAGAGCCACCACATCCCCTCGAACCCCGGGTCGGCGGGCCTGCCCGGCGGCAGCGCCTCGCCGGAGGGGCGGATCCCCCAGGAGCGGTCCCGGGTGCCGACCCAGCGGTCGGGGTCGACGACGATCCTCTCGCCGTCGACCTCGATCACCCCCTCCCAGGTCCCGACCTGCGCGAACCGCTGCGCGTCGAGCACGGTGGCCGCACCCTGCCGCATCACGTGCGGCTGCTCCTGGACGACCTCGAACGAACCCTCCCAGCGCAGGTCCAGCGCGATCCCGTGGGTCTCCTCCATCACCAGACGCAGCCTCCGCAGCGGCTCGGTGACCTCGATCCGGTACGCCCCGACCTGCTGCCCCATCCGGTCACCGCCCCGCGGGTCCGCGCCGTCGCCCAGGTGCACGGCGGTCTGCTCCTCGCCACGGCGGAGCAGGACGTACGCATCCTTGGTGCCGAGGTTGGGATAGAACCCCATCCCGGTGATGAGGAAGAGGTCGCCGGTGCGGTCGTGGGCGTTGAGGTAGCAGCGGTCGTAGAAGTTGCGGTCACTGCTCCCCGCCCAGGCCACCGGGCGCGGGAGCTGGTGGATCGGGTACTCGTCGAGCGGGCCGACACCGACATACTCACCGTGCGCCCCACGCGCCCCGCTCACGCCGCCGCCTCCGTAGCGCAAGCGCCATGATACGGACGCGGCGGCCTGAGGCCTATGGTCGCTCGCTGACGCTCACTCATGCGCCGACCTCGTCCAGCATCGCCTCGAACATCGCCCGGTGATAGAGCGTCGACTCCGGGTCCTCGGGCGCCTCGATCTCGCCGAAGTGGATCTGCCGGGCGGCGATCCGCAGGTAGATGATGCCCCACATCACCGCAGCGTGGACCTCGTGCCAGGTCAGGTCGCCGAGCTCGACACCGCTCGCCGCGGCGTACGCCTCCCGCACCTCGGAGGCGGTGAGGAAGTCCGGCATCCCCGGCAGCTCGAGCATCGCGGCCAGGTCCTCGAAGATGCGGTGGGCGAAGATCATCCAGGTCACGTCCATCTCGCGGGGCCCGAGGCTGACCATCTCCCAGTCGAGGACGGCGACGGGCGCGAAGTCGCGGTAGATGATGTTGCCGATCCTCGCGTCACCCCAGCACAAAACCGGCTCGCCCCTGTCGTCAGGGAGGTTGGCCTCGAGCCAGGCCAGGCCGCGCTCGACCAGCGGCGAGCGGCCGCCCCACTCCTCGGCGGAGGCGGCGAAGGCGTACCAGGCCCGGGTCTTGGCCAGGTTGCGGGCGATCAGGGTCGCACCGGAATGACCGCCCACGGCCGGATCGAGGAAGCCGAACCGCGAGGCCGCGTCGGGGATGCCGTGGAGCCCGGCGAGCACCTCGACCGAGCGCCGCTGCAGCGCCGCCCGGTCGGAGACAGAACCGTCGAAGAGCCAGCTGTCGCCGAAGTTGTAGGGCATCACGTCGGGCGGCACGACCCCCTCGACCCGCTCCATCAGGAAGAACGGGGTCCCCAGGACCGAGCCGGTCATCTCGGCGAGACCGACCTCCGGCACCGGCACGGGAGACAGCGAGCCGGCCAGGCGCATCGCGTCGTACTGCGCCTGCAGGTCATAGCTCGCGAAGACCGGGATGTCCTCCGGGCGGGGCGCCACCCGCAGGACGTACGCCTTCGTCTGCCTGTCCCCGGCGACGGTCGAGGTGACATCGAGCAGGACGGTCTCGCTGGAGAGCCCGTTGGCGTCGATCCCACCGAGCAGGGCGACCTCGGGATCGGCACCGGGCGGCAGGGCCGTGGCCAGCCACTGCTTCAGCGTCGCGCCGATCGCCGCAGGGTCGCGGCCCGATCGCTGGAAGGTCATCTCGGGCGGCGGGGGCGCCTGGGTCACGTGCTCCTCCTGGTGGTGTGTGAGTCAGGTCACACACCACCAGGTTGGTGGAACACGTTCTAGTTTGTCAACCGGTCAGATCAGCCGATCAGAACAGGATCTTCGACGGCGTCTCGGTCGGCGCGGCCTTGGTGACGAACGCCTTCCGCTTCGCGGCGAACCCGTAGCGGTCGTCGAAGATGTCCCGGGCCATCTCGGCCAGCTCGATGCTCTGGTAGTAGGACATCGGCATCGCGCAGGCGCGGCGCGCCTCGCGGGCCGCCAGCGCCGGGACGTACGCCTCGGGCTCGGCGTAGCCCTGCGCCAGGGTGCGCAGCCAGCCGTCGAACTCGACCGCGTCGCGCGGGCCGAGATCACTGATCATCTCGATGCGGGCGGCCTCGGCCGCCGAGATCGGCAGCTTCGCGCGGAGCAGCTCGTCGGCCTTCTCGGCACCGACCCGGCTCGGCAGGCCCCAGGTGTGCAGCTCGGACCCGAAGATGCCCATGTCGTAGTAGGGGTTCAGCACGACCCCGGCACGGGCGACCGTGATGTCGGCACAGAGGCCTGCCATCACGCCGCCGGCTCCGGCGTTGGCGGTGAACGCGGCGATGGTCATCTGCTCGGCCTCGGCGATCGCCACGCACAGCTCGTCGATGGCGCGGATGTTGTCCCAGGCCTCGGCCGCGGGGTCCTGGGCCGCCTCGATCACACCGAGGTGGATGCCGTTGGAGAAGGCGTGCTCGGTGCCGCGTACGACCAGGACGGTGGTGTCCTCGATGAGCGCCTTGCGGACGGCATCGGTCATCCGGCGGCACTGCTGGGTGTACATCGCACCGCTGTAGGAGCGGAGGGTGAGGTAGCCGACGTCGCCGTCGCGCTCGTAGGTCGTCTCGGCCAGCGCCTCCGGCATCGTCCGGTAGGGCGCGTGGCGAGTGTCGAGCACCCAGGCGGCCGGGAGCTTGGGGCCGCGCTTCTTCTCGAGCGTGGCTGCGTAGCCGACCCACAGGGTGCCCTCGCCGGTGGCGATCGCGACCGCGTCGGTGTCGACACCGACGACGGTGCCAGGCTCCGCGTCGCCATGGTCGTCGGGAGTCGTGGCCGCGTCGAAGAGGCAGTACGTCTTGCCCTCGATGGTCGCCGGCGCACCCGGTGCACCGTCGGCCGCCGCGATCCGCCGGGCGATCTCGGTGGCCGGAGCGGACCAGTCGATCTCGAAGGCCGTGCGGCGCAGCAGCGGCAGCTCGCCGGTGCCCTCCACCTCGGCGGCCCACTCCTCGGCAGGCTTGGGCGCCTCGCCGGCCTCGACCATCCGGAGCACCTCCGCGACGCAGTCCATCGCGGCGTCGGCGACGGGGCCGTTGTAGAGGGCGCTCTTCGCGATCGGGACCTCGGACATCGCGAAGGTCCGGGTCGCCCAGACCGGGCCGGCGTCCATCTCCTCGACGGCCGACAACGCGGTCACGCCCCAGCGCTCACGCGCGTCGAGCGTCGCATGGTCGAGCGAGGACGGGCCCCGGTCCCCGACCGGGCCCGGGTGGATCACCACCGTTGGATAGCGGCCCCAGATCTCCTCCGGCACCCGGTGCTTGAGGAACGGGCACAGGATCAGCTCGGGCTCGATCGCCTCGACGGCCGCCACCAGCGACGAGTCGTCATGGACGGGCGCCAGCACGACGCCGACGTCGTGACCACCCTCGGTGAGATCGCACCAGACCCGCTGGGTCAGGCCGTTGAACGCGGAGACGAGCAGCAGAATGCGCATGTGGGGGGAAGTCCTTACTCGTAGGCAGCCCGAACAGACTCATATCCCCCGAGGGGTATTTATCCCCCGAGGGGTGTCACTGTATCGAGCGCCCACGACCGGCTGCACGTCGGTGTCCAGGAAAGGGACGGAAGACCTGGTGAGGCCCGGGCCGCTCGCCCCCGCTCTCGCCCTGCTCCGGTCCTGGGCGCCTCGCGGTCGTCTTGTCGCCGCCTGCAAAGATGGATCTCGTCACAAGGGGGGACGATGACCACAGTCGACGACAGCCCGCTCAACGGGCTGGTCGATCTCGTCGAGGCGAGCAGCGACGAGATGGCGCGCGAGCTGGCGCGGTTCCGGATGCGCTACAAGTTCGCGATCGACGAGGTCTCGACCAAGATCGCGATCCTGCGTGAGGAGTTCGAGCACACCCACGACCACAGCCCGATCGAGCACGTACGCACCCGGCTCAAGTCACCCGACAGCCTGCTCGCCAAGGCCCGCAAGATCGGCTGCCCGCTCACCCTGGCGGCGCTCGAGCAGCAGATCCGCGACATCGCCGGGATCCGGGTGGTCTGCCCGTTCGTCTCCGACGTCTACTGGATCATGGAGATGCTGGGCAGCCAGTCCGACGTCGATGTCGTCGAGGTCGAGGACTACATCGCCGAGCCCAAGGCCAACGGCTACCGCAGCCTCCACCTGATCATCAAGGTGCCCGTCTACCTCTCCGACCGCGCGGTGGACGTGCCGGTCGAGCTGCAGATCCGCACCATCGCGATGGACTTCTGGGCCAGCGTCGAGCACTCGATCTACTACAAGTACGACGGCACCGTCCCCACGACCCTGCGCGACGAGCTCGGCGCGGCTGCCCGCACCGCGGCCGACCTCGACGCCACCATGGCCAGGCTCCGCAGCGAGGTCCACGGCCCGGTCCGATGAACCGGGCCGTGGGTCGTCGCCAGGGTCAGCGACCGTTGACGAACCGCTGATACTGGGCCCGCGCCTCGTCCGGGGTGATCGCCCGGTCGAGGAACATCAGCGAGTCCATCCGGCAGTCGCAGGGGTTCCGCTCGACGGTGTCCTGCGGGAACGAGCCGCCGACCTTGATGCCGCGCGGCAACGTGTCGGAGGTGCCGGTGCCGTCGACCTGCCACGGGTCACCGGCCGAGGTGTAGAAGCCCTCGACGGCCTTGCCGTTGCGGTAGAGCGCCATCTTCCCCGTGGTGTAGTCGAACGTCGCCGCCAGGTGCACCCACTGACCCCTAGGCAGCAGCGTCTGCCAGTCCGCCGAGGCGGCGAAGGTCTGCGAGGCACCCTCGTCGAGCCGGCGTCCCAGCGCGACCAGGCGCAGGGTGCCGTCGACGTTGATGAGCTCGAGCAGGGCGCGTACGCCATGGCCGTCGGAGTTGCCCGACAGGATCCCGGAGAGGCCGATGGCGTTGTAGCGGTCGTTCGGGTCGGCGGTCACCGAGTTGAGCGCGGGCCCGTCCATGTCGACCTTGAACCAGCCCGCCAGGGTGATCTGCTCGGCTCCGGCGAACGGCGCCAGCGACGCGACACCGTTCTGGTTCCACGTCCCCGCCTTCCAGTCGTCGTTGCCGTTGACCGCCGGGTCGACCTGCTTGGTCTGCAGGGCGTTGTTGCTGGTCCGGTACGCCGAGTCGCGCACCTGCATCGCGTTGCCGCCGTTGACCTGGTTCAGCAGCGTCCGGGAGAAGCCCTGGTCCTCCTCGCGCGACCCCGGGGCGAAGGGGTGCTCGAAGTCGTAGTAGCTGACCAGGTCCTCGCGCAGCGACGGCACGACCTCGCTCGGCCAGGGCCGCTGCACCGTGTTCACGACCTTCCAGATCTTCCCGTTGGCCTTGGCCAGCAGGTAGAGGTTGCGACGCGAGTCGGTGCCGAAGCGCAGGTCGACGCGCGGGTCGTCGACGAAGTCCTGCATCGAGAGCCGCTTGCCGGAGGTGTCGAAGAGCTGCATCTCGTGGAGCGTCGCCTCCCGGCTGCTGCCCCGGCGCATCTGCTTGGCGTCGGTCCAGTAGACCTCGCCGTTGACCAGGTCGCCGAAGACGTACTTGCCCCGCAGGTTGTTCAGCTTCCCGCGGTAGACGACACCGCCGCTGACCGCGTGGCCGCTGTCGGAGGTGCAGGAGTAGTTGGCCGGCGGGTCGTGGTCGAAGGACGCGACCGGGAGCGTGTAGCCGGACATGTCGTAGTCCTCGGGGACCGTGTAGAGCGCGCACTCGTCGGTGTTGTCGTAGAGCAGCCGGCCCTCGATCTCGCTCCAGCCGAGGTTGTCCCCGGCCCGGACGTCGTAGACGCCCTCGATCGCGTGCTGGCCGATGTGGCCGAGCAGGAGGGTGCCCTTCTCGACGTCCCAGGAGAACCGGTGCGGGTCCCGCATGCCGTACGCGTAGATCTCGCCGATCGCGCCGTCCCGGTCGACGAACGGGTTGCTGTCCGGGACCCCGTACGCCCCGTTGCGCCCGTCGCGGGCGAGCGGGTCGATCCGCAGGATCTTGCCGTAGGGGTTGGCGAGGTTCTGCGGGTCGTCGCTCTTGACCCCGTTGCCGCCGTCGCCCGAGGCGATGTAGAGCAGCCCGTAGTCCTCGTCGCCCGGTTTCGCGGTCGGGTTGAAGTCGATCTGCTGGATGGCGTGGATCTGGCCGGCGAAGTCGATCCGCATCACCTCACGGCTGGTGCCGGCGAATGTGTTGGCCGTCGGGTCGTCGGTGTGCCACTCGGTGACGACGCTGACCGTGCGCCCGGAGCCCGGGTTGGTCTGCGACGGGAAGGTGGGCGTCTTGGCGAAGCCGCCGAAGCGCTCGGTGTGAGCGGTGTAGAAGAGTCCGTTCTCCTCGAATTCGGGGTGGAAGGTGATGAACCCCGCCCCGCTGCCCAGGCCCGCGCCCGACCAGAAGTCGGGGAAGTGGTCCTTGACGTCGAGGTACTCGTGCTGCTGCCCGTTCTCGAGCAGGTACATCGGCCCGTTGAGGTCGGGGACGTACATCCGGCCCGAGCCGTCGGGGACCTCGCCGATGAAGTTGATGCGGTTGTGGCGGACCAGGCGCTGGTCGGCGGGCGCCGGGTAGGGGTCGGTCTTCGGGAGCTGGGCGACCTCCTCGAGCACGAGGCCGAGGTTGCTGCGTACGGGCTGTTCGGGAATGGGGTCGGGGACGGGCTCGCTGCCGGGGATAGCGGCGCCCGCGGAGCTGAGCGAGAGCGTGGGGGTGAGCAGCGCGGCGAGCATGGCGCCGACGGCGAGGCCGGCGCGTGCCTGTCTGCCCCATAGACGTGAGGTTTCCATGGGTTGTTCTCTCCTTACCGGGTTACCGGGGTTCAGCGGTGACGCAGTCCCGCGACGGTGACGTCACGGATGCGCCCGAAGTTGTCGAAGGAGCCGAAGCCGAACCGGCCCCCGGCGAAGGTGGTGTCGGTGGCGGTCATCCGGGGCTCGTCGGCTCCGTCGAGATAGACCGCGATGGCGCCCGTGCGGGCGTTGTAGTCCAGGCGTACGTCGTGCCACTCGGCGTCGGTGATCGACGGCGCGGCACCGACCGAGCCGTTCCACTGGTCGTCGATCCGCAGCCGGTCGGCGTCGTTGACCACGAAGATGCCGTTGTGGGGGTAGATGGTGTTGTCGGTCGAGAGGTGGGCGTAGTAGAAGCGCGTCGGGGACTGGTAGTTCCAGACCAGGATCACGTCGCGGTTGCTGACCGTGACCGCCTCGTCGATGCGCACCTCGGCGCGGTAGGTCAGCGAGCCGAGCTCGGGGCCCTTGGTCGCGATGGCGTATTCGAAGGGCCGCCGCGGGCCCGGCTGTGCCGTCCCGGGCTCGGTCAGGATCACCTGGCCGCCCTGGAAGGCCCACTTCGCGTCGGTCAGCGGGTCCCAGTCGGCGAGGCTCGCCCGGGGCTTGACCACGGCAAGGCCGGGTCCTTCGGGTGTGTGGGCCTGGGCTCCGGCGAGCGGAGCGGCCAGGGCCACCGCGAGGGCGATCACACCGGCGCGTACGCCTTGCCCCACCCTTCGGTTCAGCGTCGATCTCCTGTTCCATCTCATGGTTGCTTTCCCTTCCCTACTCATCGGGACCGTCGGTGGCCCCTGCTGAGGCTGTTGCGGCTCCCCCGAGATAGAGCTCGGCCATCCGCGGGTCGGCGAGCAGGTCGGCCGCGGCCCCTGCGATGTGCACCTTCCCCAGATCGAGTACGCACCCCAGGTCCGCCGACTCCAGGGCCCGGCGCGCGTTCTGCTCGACGAGGAGGACCGCCAGACCGGCGTCCCGCATGCGTACGACCTGCTCGAACACGGTCGCCGTGGTCTTCGGGTCCAGGCCCATGCTCGGCTCGTCGAGCAGCACCACCTTCGGGCTCACCATCAGCGACCGGGCGAACTCGACCTGCTTCTGCTGGCCGCCCGAGAGCGCACCGGCGAGGGTGTGCCACCGCTCGGCGACGACCGGGAAGAGGCTCTTGACGAACTCCGTCCGCTCGGCCACCGCCGCCGGGTCGCGCACCGTGTAGGCACCCAGACCGACGTTCTCGGCCACGGTCATCTCCTTGAAGACGGAGTGGCCCTGCAGGACGTGGGCCATGCCCGCGCGGAGCATCTGCTGCGGCCCGTTGCGAGTGACGTCGACGCCGTCGACGGTGATGGTCCCCGAGCGTGGGGTCAGCATGCCGCTGGCGACCTTGAGCACTGTGGACTTGCCGGCCCCGTTCGGGCCGACCAGACAGACGATCTGACCTGCGGGAACGGTGACGGTGAGGCCTCGCAGCACGAGCGCTGCCCGACCGTAGCCGGCTTCGATGTCGCGCAGCTCGAGAAGAGGTTCAGACACCAAGGTAGGCCTCCAGGACTCGTGGGTCGTTCTGGACCTCCGCCGGTGCACCGGAGGCGATCGGGCGGCCGCGGTCGAAGACCACGACGTGGTCGGAGAGGCTCATCACCAGCTCCATGTTGTGCTCGACGATGATGAAGGTGCGGCCCTCGGCGTTGAGCTCCCGCACGAGCGTGGCGATCCGGCCGATCAGCGCCGGGTTCACGCCGCCGGCGGGCTCGTCGAGCATGATCGTGTCGGGCTCGGCCATCAGCACCCCGGCCAGCTCGAGCAGCTTCTGCTGGCCGTAGGAGATGTCGCGGGCCTCGCTGCGCTCGAGGTGCTCGATGCCGACCCGGGCGAGCAGCTCGCGGGCCCGGGCGATGTCGTCGGGGTTGTGGGCCCCGCGCAGCCGGTGGACCAGCCCCGTGGATCGGACCCCGGCCAGCACGTTGTCGAGCACCGTCATCCGCGGGAAGACCCGGCACAGCTGGAAGCTGCGTCCGAGCCCCGCCCGCGCGATCCGGTGAGGTGCGTGCCCGGTCACGTCGCGGCCCTGGTAGGTCACGGTGCCCGAGTCGGGCCGGATCATCCCGGTCACGCAGTTGAAGAACGTGGTCTTGCCCGACCCGTTGGGACCGATCAGGGCGTTGATCTTGCCCTCGTGGAAGGCGACCGTCGCCCCGTCCACGGCGCGTACGCCGCCGAAGGCCTTGGTCAGGTTCTCGGTCGTCAGGCTGTGCTTGATCGGAGTGGAGCTCATGACTTCGCCTCCTCGAGCGCCTTGCGCTCCTCGGCCAGCTGGGCGGCGTCGACCTCGCGGATCGAGGTGTCGCCGGGGCGGAACCGGTCGAGCTGCGCGGTCAGCCAGGGGATGACCCCGTCGGGCATGAAGAGCACGACCAGGGCGAGCAGCAGGCCGAGCGCGACCAGGTGCAGCTGGGTGTCGCCGTACTGGTTCTTGAAGAACTCGACCGCGTAGCCCACGATCACCGCTCCGACCACCGGACCGAGCAGGCTGCGTACGCCGCCGAGCAGCGACATCAGCACCAGATAGGAGCCGGTCAGGATCGAGAACTGGAAGATCGGGTCGAGCGAGCCGAACCAGAGGGCGTACATCCCTCCGGCCATCGCGGTCATGAACGCCGAGACGACGAAGACGACCAGCTTGTAGGCGAACGTCGGCACCCCCAGCGCCTGGGCCTTGTCCTCGTCCTCCCGGATCGCCTTGAGGCCGGTGCCGAGCCGCGAGCGGTCGATCACCCACCACAGGAGCAGGGCGACCAGGGTGAGCGCCACGAACAGGTAGAAGAACCGCTCGTGCTGCTCCGGGCGGAGTACGTCGGTGCCGAACGGCCGCGGGACCCGCAGGCCGTTGGAGCCGCCGGTCACGCCGGCCCAGCTCTGCGCGACCAGCAGCAGGATGAGCACCAGCGCGATCGAGACGATCACGAACGAGGCGCCCCGGACCCGCAGCGACGCGATCCCGATCGGCACCGCCGCCAGTCCCACGAGCACGGCCGCGACGATCATCGAGACCCACGGGTTCACCCCGGCCTCGGTGACCAGCAGCGCGGTCCCGTAGCCGCCCAGCCCGGAGTAGGCGGCGTGCCCCAGCGAGATGTAGCCGGTCAGCCCGCCGACGAAGTTCCACGCCACCGCGAGCGCGGCGTAGCTGGCGATCACCACGCCCACCGACAGGATGAACGGGTCCGGGGCGAGCGCCGGGAAGGCGAGCACGAGGCCGAGCAGGACGGCTGCCACGAGGAGCTTCGTCAGGAGGACGGAGCGGCCCGGGGGCGTACTGCTTTCTCTGTGTCTAGAAGCGCTGAGCAAGGCGACCTCCGAAGAATCCCTGGGGGCGGAACATGAGGGTGGCGAAGAGGGCGAGGTAGAAGACCGTCTGCGCCCAGGTGGTGCCCATCGGGATCTGCAGCAGGGCCTGGGTGACTCCGAGCAGCATCGCCGCGATCGCGGCGCCGGGGATGCTGCCGAGGCCGCCGATCACGATGATCGCCATCAGCGGTCCGATCCAGTGCCAGTGCAGCGAGGGGTAGATGGTGGCGTCGAGCGCGAGCGCGGTGCCACCGACCGCCGCGGTCGCCAGGCCGAGCCCGAAGCCGAAACCGGCGATCCGGTCGGTGTCGATGCCGAGCAGCTGCGCGGCCTCACGGTGCTGGATCGTGGCGCGCAGCGCCTGGCCGAAGCGGGTCTTCTTGAGGAGCAGGTAGAGCGCCAGGAGCGAGACCGCCGCCAGCCCGAAGGCGATCAGCTTGACCACCGCGATCCGGGCGCCCCACAACTCCAGGCTCGCACCGGAGTAGCCGAGCTGGATCCGCCGCTGGGTGCCCGAGAAGAGATAGCCGAGGCCACCCTCGATGACCAGCGCGATCGCGAAGGTCAGCAGCACCGACATCATCGTCAGCGTCGCCGGTCGCAGCCGGGACAGGAGCGCGCGCTGCATCCCGTAGCCGGCCGCGAAGAAGAGCGGCACGGTGATGACCAGCGAGAGCAGCGGGTCCAGCCCGGTCTGCGTGGTGAAGAACCAGGCCAGGTACGCAGCCAGGATCAGGAACGCGGAGTGGGCGATCATCACGACCCGCATGACGCCGAAGTAGAGCGTCAGGCCGGCGGCGAGCAGGGCGTAGAGACCTCCGAGCAGCAGCCCGAGGATCAGGCTCTGCAGGAGGAGCGACCCACTCACCAGGCCGGCTTCGGGTAGACGAACTCGGCCTCGGCCTGGTCCTCCGGCAGGACGATCTTGATCTCGCCGTCGACCCACTGCTGGATCATGTGGGCGCTCTGCGGGCGGCCCTTGTCGTCCCAGCTGAGCGGCCCGACGACAGTGTCGACCTCGTTCTCGCGCAGCCAGTCGATCAGCTTGGCCTGGCAGTCGGGGTCGGGCTCGGCGCACTCGACCGCCTCGACCGCTGCCGCGACGACCTGACCGGTCGTCCAGGCGTTGGCCTCGTCCTCACCGGGCGCCTCGCCGTGCTTCTCCTCGTAGAACTTCACGAACTCCTGGTTCTCGGGGTAGTCCGCATTCGTGGTGTAGCCGGTCGGCGCGATGATGCCCTGCGTCTTGTCGCCGATCGCCTCGGCGAACTCGGTCTCGGTGGGCGCGGTCGAGAACGCGGCCAGCTTGGGCTGGTAGGCGAGCTGCTGCAGCGCGACGATCAGGTTGACGCCGTCCTGGTACTGGCTGCCGCCCACGACGAGGTCGGCCTTGCTGTCGGCGATCTTGGCCGCGATGCTGCTGAAGTCGGTGGTGTTGGGCGGGTAGACCTCGTCCACGACGGTCTTGATGCCGCCCTCCTCCAGCGCGTCCTTGAGCCCGTAGGCGGTGCCCTGGGCGAACGGGTCGTCCATGGAGGCGTACGCCGCGGTCTTGGGCCGCTCGCTCTCCGGCATCGCCAGGATGTGCTCGGCGAGGAGCTTGTAGTGGTCGTTCGCCACGGCGGGGGCGGCGTAGAAGAGGTTCTCGAAGCCCTCCTCGAAGACCTCGGGCGCCGCGCCGGCGGGCTCGACGAAGAGGTAGCCGTAGTCCTGGGCGACCTGGGCGGCCGGGATCACCAGGCGGGTGGAGAACGGGCCGACAACCAGGTCGACCTGCTCCTGGTTGATCAGCTTCTCGTAGTCGGCGGCGACGCGCTCGGCGCTGGACTGGTCATCGAGCATCTCCAGTCGTACGTCGCGGCCGAGCAGGCCGCCGTTGGCGTTGACGTATTCGGCCCAGGCCTCGTATCCGCGCTGGATGCCCTTGCCGGGCTCGCTGAAGTCGCCGGTCAGGGGCAGCGAGATGCCGATCACGATCTCGTCGTCGCCGCCTCCTTCCTCGGCGGTGCCACAGGCGGCGAGGGTGGAGGCGAGAGCCAGGGCCGCCGAAACGGCGAGGGTTGCTCTGGACCGCTTGCTCGCGGTGGGGGTCATCGTGAAGCGCATCTGCGGGTCTCCTCTACGAAAGCGCTTACGTAAGCGTTTACGATGACGTTACCGACTCTCGCTTAGTGTGGCAAGAGTCACAATCCTGACGACAAGGGGCATCGATGGTCCGAACCAACCGCTCCCCCCGCCTGATCGACGTCGCCCATGCATCCGGCGTCTCGATCGCGACCGCGTCCCGCGCGCTCTCCGGAACCCCCGGTGTCAGCGACTCGGTAGCCGAGAAGGTCCGCCAGGCGGCACGCGAGCTCGGCTATGTCGCCAACCTCCATGCCCGCTCGCTCGCCAGCGGGTCCACGGCGACGATC
Organism: Nocardioides sp. NPDC054178; assembly: GCF_055585005.1. NCBI lineage: Bacteria > Bacillati > Actinomycetota > Actinomycetes > Propionibacteriales > Nocardioidaceae > Nocardioides > Nocardioides sp. NPDC054178. The sequence continues at coordinate 14,275 of NZ_JBVJKY010000015.1, read as the reverse complement.
GGGCTCGTGGTGCACGAGATCGGCGACCCCTACTTCTCCGAGATCGCCAGCGGCGTGCTCAGTCTCGCCGCCGAGCACGGGCGCACGGTCCAGATCTGCCACACCGGCCGCGACCCCGAGGCGGAGGTCGAGCAGGTACGCAGCCTGGTGGCCAACCGCGTCGGCGCGATCCTGATCGCGGGGTCGGGCTTCGTGGACGCCTCGGTGGAGGCGCCGATGCGGCTCGAGGTGCAGCGCTACGCGGAGGCGGGCGGCCGGGTCGCCGTCGTCGGCCGGCACCACCTCGGGGTCGACAGCGTGCTTCCCGACAACCGCCCCGGCGGCCGCGCCGTGGCCGAGCACATCCTCGGCCTGGGCCACCGGCGCATCGTGGTCGTCTCCGGCACGCTGGAGCTGACCACGGTCGCCGACCGCCTCGAGGGGGTGCGCGACGCGCTTTCGGCAGCTGGGCTGGATGCTGGTGACGTACCCGTTCTCGAGGGGCCGTTCACCCGCGAGGGCGGGCGCGAGTGCGTCCGCCGGATGCTCGCCGACCACCCGCGTACGACTGCCGTCATCGCCCTCAACGACGACATGGCCATCGGATGCCTCTCGCAGCTGCGCAGCTCCGGGGTCTCGGTGCCCGGCCAGGTCTCGGTCAGCGGGTTCGACGACGTCGCCGTCGCCCAGGACCTCTCCCCCGGACTCACCACCGTCCGCCTGCCGATGGCCGAGATGGGCGCCCGGGCGCTGACGCTGGCGTTGAAGGAGCCCGGCACGCGCGCCCGGCGGCAGCGGGTCCCCGCCGAGCTCGTGGTGCGGGACTCGACCGGGCCCGCGGCTCAGTAGGCGCGGGCAGCGTTGGCGGGCCCGTGGGTCTCGTTGAGCTTGGTGTGGTCGGTCCAGATCAGGGCCGCCTTCGGCAGCTCGTCGGCAGCGACCCGCTCCTGCGGCGACCACAGGCGCGCGAGCGACGGGTCCTCGCGCAGCTCCACCGAGGTGACGTCGACGAGCACCGCGACCTTGGGTAGGTTGCGCTGCACGACCAACCGCTCACGGAGCTCCTCGTCCCGGGTGACGCGAGCGCGACCGCGGACCTCCAGCACCACCTCGAAGCCCGGGACGAGGGCGAGCAGGGCGATCTCCGGCCGCTCGACGAGGTTGTGGAAGGTGTCGGTACGCCGGTTGCCCGGGCGGTCCGGGATCGCGAGGGTGGCGGCGTCGAGGACGTGGACGAGGCCGGCCGGGTCACCCTTGGGGCTCACATCGGCGGCGCCCGAGGCGTCGACCGTACCCAGCGCGACGAAGGGCGAGCGGGCGAGGAGCTCGCGCGCTCCGGGAACCGCGTCGAGGTCCGGCCCCGTGCCCGGGGTGACCTCGAGCGGTTCCTGGTCGCCGGGCAGGTCCTCCCACAGCCGCGAGCGGATCACGCACCTGGCGCAGTGCAGGAACGCCTCCTCGACCCGTACGTGCGGGCCGCCATCGAGGCCGAGCCGGCCGTTCACCCTGATCGTCTCGCCGTAACCGGGCACCAGTGCGACGACACCGATCGGGGCGCCGTCGGCGCCATGGGTGAGCCCGGGCAGGTCGAGCCGGCCCGGGCCGGCGACGGACGGAGCGCCGACCCCCTGGATGCGAGCCTCGCCGCCCTCGAAGACCGAGGCGATCACGTACGGCGACCGGGCCAGGAACTCGCGACAGTGGTCGTCGAGGTGCCCGATCGACTTCAGGATCGTTGCCGGCGGGCGCGACCCCACCGTCTCTTCCAGCTCGGCCACCGACCGCACGACGTCTTTACTCACGGCGCAACCTTAGGCAAGCCTTACCTGTCCGACAAGTCGGGTCTGCGGCGGTCTAGGCTTGTCGGGTGCAGGATCTTCGAGTACCGCCGGGCCCCGGGCTGCCCGAGGGTCTCGTCATCCCCGACACCGAGCTGGTCGAACGCTTCTCCCGCTCCCCCGGCCCGGGCGGGCAGTCGGTCAACACCACCGACTCCCGCGTAGAGCTCTCCTGGGACCCGGCCGCCTCCTCCGCCCTCGACGAGCACCAGCTCGCCCGCCTCCTCGGCCGCTCCCCAGGGCCGATCCTCGTCGTCTCCCACGAGCAGCGCTCCCAGCACCGCAACCGCATCGCCGCCCGCGAGCGCCTCGCCCTGCGCATCCGCGAGCTCCTCGCCCCACCACCCCCTCCCCGCCGCCCCACCAAGCCCACCCGCGGCTCCAAGGAGCGCCGCCTCGACGCCAAGCGCCAGCGCGGCCAGACCAAACAGCTCCGCGGCCGCGTCCAAGACTGACCCCCGCCGAAGCGTCACGTAGGTCGGCCGAGACGTCACCCCCGTCGCCCGAGGCGTCATCCCGTCCGCCGAAGCGTCACCCCGTCGGCCGAAGCGTCACTCGTGCCGGCCGACTGGTCACGTACGTCGCCCGAAGCGTCACCCCCGTCGGCCGAGAAGTCACCCCGGTCGCTCGAAGCGTCAGCCCGACCGGCCGAGAAGTCGCGCCCGCCGATCGAGAAATCACTCGCGCCGGCCGACTGGTCACGTACGTCGCCCGAAGCGTCACCCCCGTCGGCCGAGGCGTCATCCCCGTCGCTCGAAGCGTCAGCCCGACCGGCCGAGAAGTCGCGCCCGCCGATCGAAAAGTCACTCGCGCCGGCCGACTGGTCACGTACGTCGGCCGAAGCGTCACGTACGTCGGCCGAGATGTCATCAACGGGCGTCTCGATTCGCCGGGGCGACGCTTCGCTCGACCGGACTGACGCCTCACCCAGCGGGGGTGACGCCTCGGCCAACGGAGGTGACGCCTCGCCCAGCGGGGTGACGCCTCGCCCGACCGCACCGACGCCTCGCCCGACCGGAGTGACGTCTCGCGCGACCGGGCCGACGTCTCGGCCGACGTACGTGCCTTCTCGGCGTCAGGCGGGGTCGGGGTCGGTGGCGAGGCGGGCGTGGGTCTCGGTGTCGTGGCGTACGCCGTCATAGAGCAGCTTCTGGCGTTCGCGGCCCTCGACGAGGAAGCCGGCCGCGGTGGCGACACGGCACGATCCGGGGTTGTCGAGGCGGTGGCCGGTCTCGAGGCGGAAGAGATCGAGCTCGTCGAAGCAGTGCCTGGCCAGCAGCTTCAGGCCGGTGCTGCCGACACCTCGTCCGCGGTGCTTCTCGAGGGTCCAGTAGGAGATCCAGCCGATGCTGTGGGCCCGCATCTGGGTGGTGACCCGCATCTGCCCGAGGATGTCGGCGCCGTCGACGACCGCGAAGGTGTAGGCGCGGTCCGCGACCGCGTCCTCGGCCCACCCGGCGATCAGTCGCTCGGCGTCCTCGACCGTGGCCACGCCCGCCGGCCGCTCGGTGGCCATGCCGGCACCGTCGTACGCAGCGAGCAGGACCGCCGCATCCGACACCTCCCACTCGCGGAGCCGAAACGCGTCGTTCCTCATGCGCCACACGATAACGCCGCCCGGCCGCGCACCGACCGGGTCAGGTCAGACCAGGTCAGCTCACAGGGTCGACTGGATACCAGCGAGGAGCTGGCGGGCCATGACGATGCGCTGGACCTGGTTGGTGCCCTCGTAGATCTGGGTGATCTTGGCGTCGCGCATCATCCGCTCGACCGGGTAGTCACGGGTGAAGCCGTAGCCGCCGAGGAGCTGGACCGCGTCGGTGGTGACCTGCATCGCAACGTCGGACGCGAACGCCTTGGCCGCGGCACCGAAGAACGTCAGGTCCTTGTCGCCGCGCTCGGAACGGCCCGCGGCGGCGTAGGTCAGCTGCCGGGCGGCCTCGATCTTCATCCCCATGTCGGCGACCATGAACTCCACACCCTGGAACTCCGCGATCGGCTTGCCGAACTGCTTGCGCTCCTTGATGTAGCCCAGCGCATAGTCGAGCGCACCCTGCGCGACACCGACGGCCTGGGCGGCGATCGTGATCCGGGTGTGGTCGAGGGTCTGCATGGCGTACGTGAAGCCGAGACCCTCCTCCCCGATGAGCCGGTCGGCGGGGATGCGTACGTTGTCGAAGTAGACCTCGCGCGTCGGGCTGCCCTTGATACCGAGCTTCTTCTCCGGCGCACCGAACGAGACACCATCGTCGGACTTCTCCACCACGAAGGCGGAGATCCCCTTGGAGCGCTTCTCCGGGTCGGTGACGGCCAGGACGGTGTAGTACTCCGAGACGCCCGCGTTGGTAATCCAGCGCTTGACGCCGTTGAGCACCCAGAAGTCGCCGTCGCGTACGGCCCGGGTCTTCTGGTTGGCCGCGTCCGAGCCGGCGTCGGGCTCGGAGAGACAGTAGGAGAAGTTCCCCTGGCCGGCGGCGAGCGCACCGAGGTACTTCTTCTTCAGCTCCTCCGAGCCACCGATCTGCACCGGCAGCGACCCGAGCTTGTTCACGGCAGGGATCAGCGAGGCCGATACGTCAGCGCGAGCGATCTCCTCGATCACCAGCACCGTCGCCAGAGCATCCGCACCGACACCGCCGTACGCCTCGGGCACGTGCGGCGCGAAGAACTCGGTCTCGACCAGCGCGTCGTGCGCCTCCTGCGGATAGCGAGCCTCCTCGTCGACCGCAGCGGCGGCCGGCGCGATCTTGGCATCGCAGATCTCGCGGATGGCCTTGCGGATCTCCTGGTGCTCCTCGGAGAGGGCGAACAACGGGTACTCGGCACTCATGTCCCGGAGTCTATGCCTGTTTGCTACTCGCCAGTAAGTCGGTGGGTCACGGAATCCGCCGGGCCACGTTGTTGTTGAGCGCTACATGACCGTTGCGTGGCTCGACCAGGACACCATCGACAAGCTCCTCGACGACTCCGAGACCTGGGCGGTCGTCGGCCTCTCGGGCGACCCGTGGCGTACGGCCTTCTCGATCGCCCAGGAGCTCCAGCAGCACGGCAAGCGGATCATCCCGATCCACCCAGGTGCCGCGGCCGAGGGCAAGGAGGTGCTCGGCGAGAAGGTCTACGCGACCTTGGCCGACGCCGCCGCGGCCGTCGGGAAGATCGATGTCGTCGACGTCTTCCGCCGCTCCGAGGCCGCCGGCCAGTTCGCCGACGAGGCCGTCGCGATCGGCGCCGGCGGCGTCTGGTTCCAGATGGGCGTGGTCGACGAGTCGGCCTTCGAGCGCACGACCGCGGCCGGCGTACCGATGGTCATGGACACCTGCCCCAGCAAGATCTGGTTCCAGCGCGCCCGGGCCGGCGCTCAGGCGTAGGGCTACGGCTCGAACGTCATCGTCCGCAGGTGCTCGTAGATCACCGAGGTCTCCACGTCGGCGATCTCGGCTCGCGAGGTGAGCCGGTCGATCACGAACGCGTAGAGCGCGTCGTTGTCCGCGACCGCGACATGGACGATGAAGTCCATCCGGCCGGAGGTGACGAAGACGCCGACAGCCTCGGGGAGCGCGCCGACCCAGTCGCGAAAGGACTCGATATTGGCCCGCGAGGGCGGCCGGATGCGCACCGCGACGAGCGCCTGCACGCCCCGGTCGATCTGGCGTAGGTCGAGGTCGAGGTACGCACCGCGGATGAGCCCACGCCTCTGCATCGCCCGCGCGCGGTCGTGCACGGTGGTCGCCGAGACGCCGACTTCGGCGGCGATGTCCCGCAGGCTCCGCCGTGCATCCATCGTCCAGGCAGCCAGAATCTGACGGTCGACTTCGTCCATGCACGGCAGATTAGCGGATGTAATTGACAATGCACGGCTTGATTGCGATTCGTCCGAACATTCCGAAGACTTGACTCCGAATCAATTGGCGAATGACAGGAGTCAGAGTGATGAGCACAGGTGTCGAGACGGCGCGGATCGGGTTCGCCCCGGAGGAGATCGACCAGTCAGCGACCACCCGGGACGTGCCCTTCAAATGGGTCGTCGTCGTCGACCAGGCCCTTCCCGCCGGACGGGCGGTGAACGCGGCCGTCTGCGTCGCGGGTGCGACCACGCAGCGTACGGCCGGGCTCCTCGGGGAGGACGCGGTCGACGCCGACGAGTCGACCCATCCGGGCCTGCCCTGGATCGGCTGTACGGTGCTGGGCGCTCCGGCACAGCGGCTGACCGACCTGCGGCGACAGGCCGTCGCCCAGCCCGGCGTAGCCGTCATCGACATGCCGACGCAGGCGCAGCACACGAGGGTGTACGACGACTACCTGTTCGCCGTCGGGAACAGTCGCGGCGTCGACCTGTCCTACTGCGCCGTCAGCCTCTTCGGCCCCCGCCGGATCATCGACAAGCTGGTCAAGGGGCTTTCCCTCCTGCCCTGAGGGTCAGGAGGTGGCGTTGCGGACGACCTCGCCCTTGGCCGCGGCGAGCTCGGCCAGCGACTTCTCGTACGCCACCAGCTTCTGCTGCAGATCCGGGTCGGCGACGCCGAGGATGCGGGCGGCGAGGATGCCGGCGTTCTTGGCGTTGCCGATGGCTACCGTGGCCACCGGGATGCCACCCGGCATCTGGACGATCGACATCAGCGAGTCCATCCCGTCGAGGTACTTCAGCGGAACCGGGACGCCGATGACCGGGAGCGGGGTGACGCTCGCGAGCATCCCGGGAAGCGCGGCCGCACCGCCCGCGCCGGCGATGATCACCGAGAGGCCGCGACCGGCTGCCTCACGACCGTAGTCGAGCATCTCCTGCGGCATCCGGTGGGCCGACTTCACATCGGCCTCCCACTCGATCCCGAACTCGTCGAGAAGCTCCGCCGCGGCCTTCATCGTCGGCCAGTCGGAGTCGGATCCCATCACGATGCCTACGCGAGCGCTCATGGGACAAGGCTAGGCCGACGAGCATGGGCACCGGCGGACAGGGCCGTCCAACAGGGCGGTCACCGGCCCGTCCGGAGCCGGCAAGTCGTCGTTGCTGTGGGCGCTGGCCGGCGCAGTCGCACCGGCCGCAGGATCGGTGAGCGTGGACGGAGAGCCGCTGACTGGCCGGGACGACGCCGCCACCCGCGGCGTCAGTCTCATCCCGCAGGGCAACGGGCTCGCCGGTGCGCTCTCCGCGGAGGAGAACATCCTGGTGCCGATGCTTGCCCGCAAGGTGTCGCCACGGGAGGCGCTCGACCGCACCGCGGCCGCCCTCGCCCTGGTCGGCCTGGAGGCGTCGGGGCGCCATCTCGTCGACGAGCTCTCCGGTGGGCAGCAGCAGCGGGTCGCACTGGCGCGGGCGTTCGCGATGCGATCCGGAGTGCTCTTGGCCGACGAGTCGACCAGCGATCTCGACGCCGGCAACCGGGAGCGGATGATCGCCGCGCTCCGCGCCGAGGCCGCGCGGGGCGCGATCGTCGTGCTCGCCACCCACGACCCGGAGGCAGCCGCGGCGGCCGACGCCGAGCTCGCGCTCGACGAGGGAGTCGCGTCATGGCTCCGACCTCTGTCTGTCACCTGAGTGTCGGTCCTGCCCGCTAGTGTGCTGGCCACTCTCCCCGACGACCCCCACAAAGGCAGATGGATCCAGCAACGAGCACCGACGTCGTCCTCAGCGCGCCGCCGAACCCGACCGCGGTCGAGCGGTTCACCGGGCTGACCAAGGCGGAGCGCAAGGTGCTGCCGTCGCGGCTTCGGCAGCTCTCGTCCTGGTCCCGACAGGCGGTCTCGGCGACCGCGGCGCGGGCCGAGATCGAGCGGGAGGCGGCCGAGGCGGTCGACCACTACCGGGCGAACGCGGCCGAGCTGAAGCGAGCGGCCCAGGTGGCGTGGCGCAGCATCGCGCTGGACCGGAGCGACGGGCCTCGCCTGGCCGCGATCGCGCGGCGTCACGCGCTGGAGCCGGTCGAGGAGGCCACCCAGGAGCTCGTCGACGCGCTGGCTGACGCCGTGGAGGACATCGCGCGGGCGAAGCGGGCGTCCGGCGCCCGTCGACTGTTCGTGCGAGGCAACCGCCGCGAGGATGCGGAGCTGGCGGGCAGGCGGATCCTCGATCTGCACCGCTGGGCGAGCGAGCTCCAGGCGGTGGCTCGGCTCGATGAGCTGACCAGGGTGCCGACCGGGCGCCGGGTGCGGATCCGGGAGGCGCTGCTACCGAGCGTGGGCCTCCTCGAGGCTCTCTCGGAGCTGGGTTCGGAGGCCGTGCTCTCCCCGCGCAAGGGCATCATGGTGCTGCGCAACGAGGGCGAGGCACTCAACGAGGCCAGGCGCTCCGAAGAGCCGGCGCGCCGCGCCGCGACCGATGCCGCCAACGCGGTCCGGAGCGCGGATACCGACACGGCGGTCAGGTCGCTTCCGGTCGAGGAGCTCGCCGATCTCGTACGCATCGAGCCCCTCCTCGAGGCCGGGATCCAGACCGTCCACGAGGTCATCCATCCCACCTCTGACCTGCGAGAGCTTCCCGGCGTCGGTCCGGCTACCGCGATGCGGATGCAGGAGGCGGCGCAGGCGCTGTGGCAGCGCACCTACGACGAGATGCCGCTCGCCATCGACCACGAGCGCCGCACCCCGGCGGCCACTCGGCTGCTCGCGCGGCTGGCGGAGTGGGAGGCCGGACGGCGTACGAAGGATGCGGGGGCCGAGCTCGCGCTCGTCCAGTCGCTGCGGCCACTGACCCGGTCGCTCGCCCAGTCCGCCATGGGCGGCGCGCGGTTCCATCTGATCCTGGCCAACGCCGCCAGCCTCGAGGACTTCCAGGGCGCGCTGCGGGCGATCGCGCACCGGGCCGAGATGGCGCGCCGGATCCGTCCGGGCAACCGGCCGGCGGATCCGTGGGACGACTTCGAGAAGCGCCCGGCCGACTACTACGCGATGCTCTCCGAGCTCGGCTTCCTCACCGAGGACGAGGACAAGATCCACGGTGACCTGTCGGCCGAGATCATCGAGGCGGTGCGGGCCCAGGAGCTGCGCACCAACAATCTGACCGCCTCGCTGCGCGGGTACCAGCACTTCGGCGTCCGCTTCGCGCTGGTCCAGATGAAGGTGATCATCGGCGACGAGATGGGGCTCGGCAAGACGCTCCAGTCGCTGGCGGTGCTCGCGCACCTGCACGCGATGGGCGCGTCCCACACGCTGGTCGTCTGCCCCGCCGCCGTGGTCACCAACTGGGTGCGCGAGACCGACTCGAAGACGACCCTGGTCCCCCACCGTCTGCACGGCAACCGCCGTCTGAAGGCCGCCAAGATCTGGGTCGCGCAGGGTGGCGTCGCGGTGACCACCTACGAGACGCTCAACGCCATCCAGCCCTTCCTCGACCAGGTCAAGGTCGCCTGCGTCGTGGTCGACGAGGCCCACATGATCAAGTCGCCGCGCACCCAGCGCACCGAACGCGTACGCCGGGTGTTGGACGCCTCCGAGCGCTCCATCCTGCTCACCGGCACCCCGATGGAGAACCGCATCGACGAGTTCCGCAACCTGGTCTCCTATCTCCGCCCCGACCTGCTGCTCTCCGCCGACGAGTTCAACCCCCACCGGTTCCGCAAGCAGGTCGCCCCGGTCTACCTGCGCCGCAACCAGGAGGACGTACTCACCGAGCTGCCCGACCTCGTCGAGGTCGAGGACTGGCTGCCGCTGTCGGTGGCCGACGAGAGGGCGTACGCCGAGTGCGTCCGCGACGGCAACTTCATGGCCATGCGTCAGGCCGCCATGCTCCAGGGCACCTCGTCGGCGAAGGTCGAGCGGCTCGTCGAGATCGTCGGCGAGGCCGAGGAGAACGGCCGCCGCGTGATCGTGTTCTCCCACTTCAGGAAGGTCCTCGACGATCTGGTGACGCTCCTGCCGGGCGAGGTCTTCGGACCGCTCACCGGCTCCGTACCCGCCGAGGAGCGCCAGCAGATGGTCGACGAGTTCTCCGCGGCCGGGCACGGTGCCGTGCTGGTCACGCAGATCGTCGCCGGCGGCGTGGGCCTCAACATCCAGTCGGCGTCGGTCGTGGTCATCTGTGAGCCCCAGCTCAAGCCGACCATCGAGTGGCAGGCCATCGCCCGCGCCCGCCGGATGGGCCAGCTCCAGTCCGTCCAGGTCCACCGCCTCCTCTCCGAGGTCGGCGTCGACCAGCGCGTCCACGACATCCTCGCGGCCAAGGCCGAGCTCTTCGACGACTTCGCCCGGGTCAGCGCCACCGCCGCCAGCAGCCCCGAGGCGTACGAGACCTCCCACCCCGACGACCCCTCCACCGCCCTCGCCGCCGAAGCCTCCGACGCCGAGATCGCCCGCGATGTCGTCGCCACCGAACGCCAGCGCCTAGGGGTCTGACCGACCCACCCCCGCCGAGGCGTCAGCTACGTCGGCCGAGGCGTCTGCTACGTCGACCGAGACGTCAGCTACGTCGACCGAGACGTCACGTACGTCGACCGAGACGTCACGTACGTCGACCGAGACGTCACGTACGTCGACCGAGTTGGCAATGAGTGACATGCCGGCCGACGCACCTGACGCTTCGACCGACGGGGCTGACCCCTCGAACGACGCGGCTGACGCTTCGACCTACGCGGCCGACCCTTCGACCTACGCGGCCGACGCCTCGACCTACGCGGCTGACCCCTCGGGCGGCGGGACTGACGTCTCGACCGACGGGGCTGACCCCTCGAACGACGCGGCTGACGCCTCGAGCGACGGGGCTGACGTCTCGACCGTCAGTCGGAGTCGTTGCCCAGGTCGCCCTGGAACCAGTCGGCGGCGTGGCGGGCGCGCTCGAGGCAGTCGTCGAGGTCGTCGCCGTAGACGTTGACGTGGCCGACCTTGCGCCCCGGGCGCATCTCCTTGCCGTAGAGGTGGACGCGGAGGCGGGGGTCGCGGGCCATGGCGTGGGGGTAGCCGTCGTAGAGGCGGCCGACGTTCTCCCGGGTCGAGCCGAGGATGTTGACCATCACCGACCACTTCGCGCGGGGCGCGGGAGAGCCCAGCGGCAGGTCCATGACCGCGCGCAGGTGGTTCTCGAACTGTGAGGTGACGGCGCCGTCCTGGGTCCAGTGACCGGTGTTGTGGGGGCGCATGGCGAGCTCGTTGACGAGCAGGCGACCGTCGACGGTCTCGAACATCTCGACCGCGAGCACCCCGGTGACGCCGAGCTCACCCGCGATGCGCAGCGCGATCTGCTCGCCCTCCACGGCGAGCTCGGGCGAGAGGTCGGGCGCCGGAGCGATGACCTCCTTGCAGACGCCGTTCTCCTGGTAGGTGTGCACGACCGGGTACGCAGCGGCCTGGCCGCTCGGCGAACGGGCGACGATCGCGGACAGCTCACGGCGGAAGTCGACGAGCTCCTCGGCCAGGACCTGGACCCCCGCGTCCTCGGCGACGCGGAGCGGCTCGGCGACATCGGCCACGTCGCGTACGACCCAGACGCCCTTGCCGTCATAGCCGCCGCGGGTGGTCTTGAGGACGCACGGGAAACCGAAGGCCTCGACCTCGGCCACAGAGGAGACGATGGCGTTGCGCGGGCACGGGATGCCGAGCTCGGTCAGCCGGGCGCGCATGACGCCCTTGTCCTGGGCGTGCACGAGGGCGTCCGGGCCGGGGCGGACCGCTACGCCGGCGGCCTCGAGCGCGTGCAGGTGCTCGGTCGGGACGTGCTCGTGGTCGAAGGTGACCACCTCACATCCCTCGGTGACCTTCTTCAGGGTGTCGAGGTCGCGGTAGTCGCCGACCATCTGGTCGGGGATGACCTGAGCGGCCGAGACACCCTCGCCCTCGGCGAGGAGCCGGAGCGGGAGTCCGAGCGCGATTGCGGGCTGAGCCATCATGCGGGCCAGCTGGCCGCCGCCGATGATCGCAAGTGTCGGTGCGAGGGTCACGACGACAGGATAAAGAGCATGCACCGCCGGGGCCGATTTCACGGATCCCCCTCACGAAATCCGCGAAATCCCGCCCCGGCGGGTGCAGCGAGAGGTCAGGCCTTCTCGAAGCGCAGGCCCTTGCCGCGCAGCGTGGTGATCAGATGGGGCTTGCGAGGGTCGTCGCCCAGCTTGCGACGCACCCATCCCAGGTGTACGTCGATGGTCTTCGACGAGGTGTAGAAGGTCGCGTTCCACACGTCCCTCATCAACTCGTCGCGGGAGACGACGTTGCCAGCCCTCCTGATCAGGGCGTGGACCAGGTCGAACTCCTTGCGAGAGAGCGTCAGCTCCTCATCGTTCCGCCATGCTCGCCGTGTCTCCGGGTCGAGCTTGATCTCCTGTACCTCGATCATGAGATCGACATTAGGGAGGTAAAGAGCCCTTGGCAAAGGATTGCACGATATTGCCACTGACATTTTCATGCCACAGTGCAACGAAATGGGCATGACAAACGTGCACCCCCGAATCGCGCACTCAACCATGCCCACGAAGCCCCGATCAGGTAAAGCAATCGGAGCCCGTCGTTGATCGACTGTTAACTACAACGGAATGTGAACAAATCCGCGAAGTCGCAGGTCAACAGCACCCTAGAAGGTCACGATTCATACACGGCGGACAGCGACAGGCTCCACGATCCCGAAGCCTCGCACCGGTCGAGCGGCCAGTCGCCTGGTCTCGAACTCGTCCTCGGGCATCGCCGCGGCGGTCGCCTCGTCGATGATGATCCGGTTGCGGCGGGCGACGGCAGTCAGTCGCGCGGCCATGTTCACGGGCGGTCCGAAGACGTCTCCCAGGCGCGAGACGACGTTGCCGGAGGCGAGCCCGACACGTACGTCCGGCATCCGCGGATCCCGCCCGATCACGTTGATGATCCCCTCGGCGGTGCCGTAGGCCTGAAGCGGGTCGTCGTTGACGAAGAGCACCGAGTCGCCGAGCGACTTGATGATCCGTCCGCCCCAGGTCGCCACCACGTCGGCACACCGCGACTCGAAGAGCTCGACCAGGTCGCCGATCTTCTCCTCGGTCAGCGTGTTCGACAGCGCGGTGAACGAGACGATGTCGGCGAACCCGACCGTCTGCCAGACCGTGCCCAGCTGCTCCTCGGGGCCGGCGACCGACGCCTCGGCCCGAGCGAGCGCTGCCCGCGTGTGCCGTCGCCAGGCGAAGATCATCAGCTCCTCGAAGGCGCCCTCGAACTGCTCGGAGACCGAGACGGTCGCCTTCAGGAGCTCGGCCGGCGTCCGGTCGTCCTCGTTCTGGGTCTCGACGTGGTGGAGCAGCGCGGAGACCTCGTAGTCAGACAGGCGTGCCATCGACTGCCCGATGCCGCGGGTCAGGTTGACGACCAGGTCGAAGCTGACCAGCCCGTTGCCCGAGATCTCGTGGGCCTTGGCCAGGGCCTGCACGTCGGCCTCGTCGAAGAAGGCCTCGTCGTTTCCGATCTCCGGGAAACCGAGTGCACGCCACAGTCGCTTCGCCTGGTCCAGGCTCACGCCGGCCTTCTCGGCGACCTCTGCCGAGGTCAGGTTGACGGGCTGCTTCGATTTCGCCACGAACCAGATCATGCCATCCGGCTCGTCACGACCGCGGACGGAGCCGAGCGTGGATGACATCGCCCGCGCCGACCACCCGCAACCCCTCGCCGGTCTCGATGACCAGCCGGCCGAAGTCGTCGATCTCGGTGGCCACGCCCTCCCAGACCTCCCCACCCGGCAGCTCGGCGCGGACCTGCTCACCGACAGTCACCGAAAGCTCCCGGTAGCGACGGGCGAGCTCGGCGGGGTCCGAGCCCCAGATCTCGTACGCAGCCCCCAGCTCGTTCAGCAGCGCGACAAGCATCTCGGTGCGGTCGACGGGCGCACCGCTCTCCAGCTCCAACGAGGTGGCCGTCTCGATCGGCAGCTCCTCGCGCGTCAGCGAGGTGTTGAGCCCGAAGCCGATCACGGCGGCGGCGCCCTCAGGCACTTCGATCCGCTCGATCAGGATCCCGCAGACCTTCCGCCCCTCGATGAGCACGTCGTTGGGCCACTTCAGCCCGGCGGCGTACCCCTTCGTCCGCAACACCGATGCGACCGCGACGCCGGTCATCAACGGCAGCCACGGCCACCGCTCGACCGGGATCGAGGGCGAGGGCCGCAGCAGCGCGGAGACGGTCAGGGCCGAGCGCGCCGGGGTGGTCCAGCCTCGGTCCAGGCGTCCTCGGCCGGCGGTCTGGTGCTCGGTGGTGATCACCAGGCCCGGCGCCTCGCCGGAACGCGCTCGTGCGGCCAGCACAGCGTTTGTCGACGGCGTCGAGTCGAGGATCTCGACATGCCATCCGCCGGAGAGCGCATCGAGCCGGGCGTGGTCAAGTGACGGGCGTCGCATCGCAGAAGGTGGCACGGGGATTACATTGGCCCTCGCACCGCACGAAGTCCAAAGGAGCACCGTGAGCGCCGAACCCACCAACGAGCCGGTCATCGACCTGCACACGACCGCCGGGAAGCTGGCCGAGCTGGAGCGTCGTCTCGATGAGGCCGTCCACGCTGGTTCCGCCAAGGCGGTCGAGAAGCA
>NZ_JBVJKY010000014.1:0-45518 GCF_055585005.1 Nocardioides sp. NPDC054178 | reverse complement strand
GACCGCGAAGCGGCCGGCGAAGCCGGCGGCCGCAGGCCGTCCTTGACTCCGGGGTCCGTCGAGAAGACCCTCGTGATCGGGTCGGCGGCCCAGGCGAGCCCCGAAGACACGGTCACGGGACAGGTGGTCTCGACAGGCTCGACCACCGAGAGCGAACGAATGCCGAGTCGGCGCATCTTGACCGGCTCGCTCGCTTCGCTTCGCGAGACACCGGTCAAGATCCGCCGACTCGGCAGGGGTTACACGCCGCCCTGCCACTGCTGTTCTCGACAAGCTCGACCACCGAAGGCCTGGTCTCGACAAGCTCGACCCCCGGAGCATGGGTCTCGACACGCTCGACCAGCCACAGAGCCCCAGCCGCTACGCCGCCGGGTGGTCGTACGCCGCCGCGACGCGCTCGCGGAGCTTGGCGTGGATCTCCTCCGGCGTGCGCTGCGTGCGCTGGCGGTGGTTGCGCGCGATGATGACGCCTGTCGCGGTGACTCCGGCCAGGCCGGCGAGACCGACGATCTTCCACACGCTTGCACTGCCGAAACTCATAGGACCCCCTGCTCACGATGTCTGACGACACCACTATCTCCCTTGCCGACGCCGTGGACCAGACCCGGACCGGTGATCTCTGGCTCTTCCGAGGCCGTTCGGTCGCCGACCGGGCGATCCGGATGCTCAGCAACGCACCCGTCAACCATGTCGGCATGGCGGTGGTGCTCGACGACCTGCCGCCGCTGATGTGGCATGCCGAGCTCGGGAAAGGGCTGCTCGATCTGTATACCGGCACCCACCACCGTGGCGTACAGCTCCATGATCTGCGTGCCGCGGTCGAGCAGTGGGCGGGCCGCTACGAGCAGCAGGTCTGGCTGCGTCAGCTCACCGCCGACATCGACCGCGAGCGGGAGGATGCCCTGCTGAGGACGATCGCGCGACTGGACGGCACCCCGTTCCCCTCGACGGCTGCCCTGGCCGGACGCTGGGCGCGGGGGAGGGTGCGTTCGAAGGCCGGGCTCGAGCAGGTCTTCTGCGCGGAGGTCGTGGCGGCGACGTACCAGGAGATGGGCCTGCTCGACGACGAGCGGCCGACCAACTACTACGACCCGGGTCGTTTCTGGTCCGGCGACCACCTGACCCTGCAGGACGGCGCCGTGCTGGGCAGCGAGGTCCGCGTCGTCGGCTGACCCCTGGCCGCGATCAGCGGGGGAGGTCCGCGTCGCGGCCCGCGAGGCGGAGGGCGAGGGAGACCTCTCCGCTCTCGACCAAGGTGCCGATGACGAGGGAACGGAGCCCGCGCAGCAGGGCGTCGGGGTCGACGAGGTCGGGGGCCGCGAGTGCGTGGAGCAGATAGCCGTGCACGAGGGCGAGCACGGAGTCGGGGTCCGTCCGGGTCGCGCCGGCGACGCTCGCCGCGCGCTCGGCGACCTCGCGACCGGCGGTGAGGACCTCGGCCACCACCGGACGGAACTGCGGCTCGCGGGCGGCGTGGAGCAACCCCTCCAGGAAGGCGAGCGAGTCGGTCGGCGGCGACATCAGCGCCGCCGCGAACGCCTCGGCCATCGCATCGGTGCCGGGCGAGGTCGCGGCGAGCTCGTCGACGAGCGTACGCAGCCGGGTGACGTCCTCGGCCACGCCCGTGCGCAGCGCCTCGGCGGCCAGGTCGGTGATCGAGTCGAAGAAGTAGCCGACGGTGGCCAGCGGCAGCCCGGCGCGCTCGGTCACGGCCCGGTGGGTGACCCCGGCCATGCCCTTCTCGGCAGCCACCTCGATGGTGGCGCGGACGAGGGCGTCGCGTCGCTGCCGGGCGCTGTCACCGTGCCGTCGCTTCATGGGCAGAGTGTTTCACGAGGGGCACGAGCCAGAAGTCTGGAAGATCTTCTAGACTTTTGGGAGTCGATCCAGCACGCTGTCCGACATGACCGCACCGCCCCGCGTACACGCCTTCACCGACGACGCCCTCGCCGACCACGACGCCGTCGAGCTCGCCCGCCTCGTCCGGACCGAGCAGCTGAGCGCGGGCGAGGTCGAGGCCGCGGCGGTCGCCCGGCTGCGAGCGGTCGTCCCGGAGCTGCACGCGATGGCGTACGAGGCCTACGACGCGCCGCGTCGCGCGGATGCCGACACCGGGCTGCTCCATGGTGTGCCGACCCTGCTCAAGGACAACACCGACCTGCTCGGGATGCCGACCAGCCACGGGTCGGAGGCGATCCGGGCGCGCCCGGCCGCCCGCGACGGGCGCTACACGACCCAGTTCCTCAGCACCGGAGTGACGGTGCTGGGCAAGAGCCGGATGCCCGAGTTCGGGCTGAACGCGACCACCGAGTTCCGCAGCGGGCCGCCCACACCCAATCCCTGGAACACACGCCACTCCGTCGGCGCCTCCTCCGGCGGTGCCGCGGCGCTGGTCGCCGCCGGAGCCGTGCCTCTCGCGCACGCCAACGACGGTGGTGGGTCCATCCGGATCCCGGCCGCGGCCGCCGGGCTGGTCGGGCTCAAGCCCAGCCGTGGCCGGCACATCGACGGCGAGACGGCGCGCACCCTGCCGATCAACATGGTCAGCGAGGGCGTGCTGACGCGCACCGTACGCGACACCGCGACCTTCCATGCCGCGCTCGAGCGGCACTGGCGCAACCCGGCCCTCCCGCCGCTCGGCCTGGTCGAGGGGCCTGCGCGGCGTCGGCTCCGGGTCGCGATGATCATGGAGTCGGTGACCGACGCCGTCGTGGACACGCCGACGAAGGCGGCGGTGGAACGGACCGCGACCCTGCTCGAGGAGCAGGGCCACAGCGTCGAGCCGGTCCCGGTCCCGATCGACGCCCGCTTCGGCGACGACTTCCTCAGCTACTGGGGTCTGCTCGCCTTCCTCGCCGGCAACCTGGGCCGCCTGACCATCGACCGGACCCTCGACAGCACCCGCCTCGACGGGCTCACCGACGGCCTCCGCCGCCGCTTCGCCGCCGGTGGCTGGCGAGGCACCGCCGCGGCCCTGCTCCGGCTGCGGCGGGCCGCGGCGGCGTACGCCACCGTCTTCGGCCAGCACGACGTGGTCCTGTGCCCGGTCGTCTCCGGCGTCACCCCGCCGCTGGGCCACCTCTCCCCGAACGTGCCGTTCGAGGAGCTCGTCGACCGGCTCCGGCGCCACGTCGCGTTCACGCCGCTGCAGAACATCACCGGCGCGCCGGCGATCTCGCTGCCGATGGGGCTCAGCGAGGAAGGGCTGCCGATCGGGGTCCAGCTCTCCGCGGCGTACGGCGACGAGCGGACCCTCCTCGAGCTCGCCTATGCCCTCGAGGAGCAGTCACCATGGCCCAAGATCCAGCCGTGAAGGCCGTCAGAGCATCGTCGAGGCCTTCTCCAGCACCCGGCGCAGGATCTGCTCCATCTCGTCGAACTCGGCCTGACCCACCGTCAGCGGCGGCGAGAGCTGGATGACCGGCTCGCCGCGGTCGTCGGCTCGGCAGTAGAGGCCCTCGGACCACAGCGCCTTGGAGACGTACCCGTAGAGGATCCGCTCGCACTCCTCCTCGGTGAAGGTCTCCTTGGTCGCGCGGTCCTTGACCAGCTCGATGCCGTAGAAGTAGCCGGTGCCACGTACGTCACCGACGACCGGCAGGTCCTTCAGCTTCTCCAGCGTGGCGCGGAACGCGGCCTCGTTGCGGCGTACGTTGCCCAGCAGGTCCTCGGCCTCGAAGAGGTCGAGGTTCGCCATCGCCACCGCGGTGGAGACGGGGTGACCGCCGAAGGTGTAACCGTGGTAGAAGGTCTCGTCCCCGGTCAGGAAGGGCTCCATCAGCCGGTCGGAGATGATCGTGGCGCCCAGAGGCGCGTAGCCCGAGGTCAGCCCCTTGGCGGAGGTGATCATGTCGGGCACGTAGCCGAACCGCTCCGCGCCGAACATCGTGCCGAGCCGGCCGTAGGCGCAGATGACCTCGTCGGAGACGAGGAGCACGTCGTGCTCGTCGCAGATCTCCCGCACCCGCGCGAAGTAGCCCGGGGGAGGCGGGAAGCAGCCGCCCGAGTTCTGCACCGGCTCCAGGAAGACCGCGGCGACGGTGTCGGGGCCCTCGGCGCGGATCGCGAAGTCGATCTGGTCGGCGCACCAGCGGCCGAACGCCTCGGGGTCGCTGCCGTCCATCAGCCCGCCGGTGATCTCGAAGGCTCGGTAGATGTTGGTGTTCGGCACCCGGAAGGTCGAGGGCACCAGCGGCTCGAACGGCGCCTTGATGTCGGCCAGGCCGGTGATCGACAGCGCCCCGTGCGTCGTGCCGTGGTAGGCGATGTTGCGCCCGATCACCTTGTGCTTGCCCGGCTTCCCGCGCAGCTTGAAGTAGTTCTTGGCGAGCTTCCACGCGGTCTCGACGGCCTCGGAGCCGGAGTTGGTGAAGAAGACGCGGTTCAGGTCGCCGGGTGCCAGTGAGGCCAGCCGCGCGGCCAGCTCGATGGCCGGCTCGTGGGCGTAGGACCACAGCG
Organism: Nocardioides sp. NPDC054178; assembly: GCF_055585005.1. Lineage (NCBI taxonomy): Bacteria > Bacillati > Actinomycetota > Actinomycetes > Propionibacteriales > Nocardioidaceae > Nocardioides > Nocardioides sp. NPDC054178. Next base: position 41,060 of record NZ_JBVJKY010000014.1, on the reverse strand, counting down.
GGTGGAAGGCCAGCTGCTTGGCCTGCTCGGCGCCCGCGTCGGCGAGCTCCGCCCGCCCGTGGCCGACCTGGGTGACGAAGAGCCCCGCGAGCCCGTCGAGGTAGCGGTTGCCCTCGATGTCGTAGATGTAGGCGCCCTCGCCCCTGGCGATGATCGGCACATCGGCCTCGGCGTAGCTCGAATGCCGCGTGAAGTGCATCCAGAGGTGGTCCTTGGCGTCGCGCTGCAGCTGCTCGTGGTTGCCGGTCATGACTCCATGGTCACCCACCGCATCTGGCTTCCGCAAGCGAATCAGTCGCAAACCCCCATTTCCACTTCGGATTCGGTTGTGACATCCCTGTTACAGGAAGGAGTTAGTCTCTAGCGCATGGCAGACCAGACCTTCAGGAACGTGATCGGCGGCGAGCTGCGCGAGGCCGCCGACGCCGCGACGTACGACGTCGTCGACCCCGCCACCGGTGAGGTCTACGCGCAGGCCCCGATGTCGGGGGAGGCCGATGTCGACCAGGCGTACGCCGCCGCAGCATCGGCCTTCGAGACCTGGGGCGAGACCACACCCCAGGAGCGCAGTCTGGCTCTGCTCCGGATCGCCGACGCGATGGAGGCCCGCGCCGAGGAGCTGACCGCGGTGGAGGTCAAGGACACCGGCAAGCCGTTCCGGCTGACCCTGGAGGAGGAGCTGCCCCCGACGATCGACCACTTCCGGTTCTTCGCGGGCGCCGCCCGGACCCTGGAGGGGAAGAGTGCCGGCGAGTACATGACGGACCACACCTCCTGGATCCGTCGTGAGCCGATCGGCGTGATCGGGCAGGTCACGCCGTGGAACTACCCGCTCGCGATGATGTCGTGGAAGATCGCCCCGGCCCTGGCCGCCGGCAACACGGTCGTGCTCAAGCCCTCCGACACCACCCCGGCCAGCTCCGCGCTGCTGGCCGAGCTCGCCCAGGAGTTCCTGCCGCCGGGCGTGCTCAACCTCGTCACCGGCGACCGCGACACCGGCCGCGCCCTGATCCGCCACCAGACACCCCAGATGGTCGCCATCACCGGCTCGGTGCGCGCCGGCATGGAGGTCGCGGCGAGCGCCGCCCAGGACGTCAAGCGCGTCCACCTCGAGCTCGGCGGCAAGGCGCCGGTGATCGTCTTCGACGACGCCGACATCGACAAGGCGGTCGCCGGCATCGCCGCGGCGGGCTACTTCAACGCCGGTCAGGACTGCACGGCCGCCACCCGCGTGCTGGTGCAGGCGGGCGTCCACGACGAGTTCGTCGCGGCGCTGGCCGAGGCGGCCCGCAGCACCACGGTCGGCCTGCCGGCGGACAACCGCGACGTCGGCGCGCTCAACAACCCGGGCCAGCTCGCCCGCGTCGCGGGCATGGTCGACCGGCTCCCGGATCACGCGACGATCGCGGCCGGCGGCGCGCCGGCGCGGGTCGAGGGCGGCGAGAACGGCTACTTCTACCAGCCCACGGTCCTGGCCGGGCTCCGCCAGGACGACGAGCAGATCCAGCAGGAGATCTTCGGCCCGGTGATCACGGTGCAGCGGTTCACCGACGAGGCCGAGGCGCTGCGGTGCGCCAACGACGTCGACTACGGCCTGGGATCGAGCGTGTGGACCACCGACCACGCCACCGCCCTGCGGGTCAGCAAGCGCCTGGACTTCGGCGTGGTGTGGATCAACACCCACATCCCCTACATCTCCGAGATGCCCCACGGCGGCTTCAAGCACTCCGGCTACGGCAAGGACCTCTCCGTCTACGGATTCGAGGACTACACCCGGATCAAGCACGTGATGTCCTACATCGGAGGCTGACACCAAAAGAACAGGTCGACCTGCGACCCTCGATGTGCGAGCAGACCATGTCCGTGAAAGCATCGAGGGCCCGTTTCGCGCACCTCCGCGACTCGGACCCAGCAATGGAAAGCAGTCGACCCCACACGAGGTGCCCCCCACATGTCAGCCAAGCAATGGCGGACAGATGTCCAAGGTCTTCGGGCCGTTGCCGTAGGTCTGGTCGTCGCTGCCCATGCGGGCATCCCGCACACCGAGGGCGGCTTCGTCGGGGTGGACGTCTTCTTCGTCCTCTCCGGCTTCCTGATCACCACGCTGCTGCTGCGCGAAGCCGGTGAGAGCGGCACCGTCAGCATCCCGCAGTTCTACGCGCGCCGCGCCCGCCGCATCCTGCCGGCGGCGACCCTCGTGATCCTGGTCGTCCTGGCGTACGCCGCCTGGCAGCTGCCCACCACCCGGCTCACCGACGCGGCCGCCGACGGCACCTGGGCGGCGTTCTTCCTGGCCAACGTGCACTTCGCGGCCGAAGGCGTGCAGTACTTCCAGTCCAGCGAGCCCTCGCCCTTCCAGCACTACTGGTCGCTCTCGGTCGAGGAGCAGTTCTACCTCGTCTGGCCGGTGCTGGCGCTCCTGCTCATCCCCAGGCTGGGCCGCAAGGGCTTCGCGATCGTGGCCGCGGTGATCGCCGTCGTGAGCCTGGCCTGGTCGGTGTACGCCACCGGCGAGAACCCGACCGCCGCCTACTTCTCGACGCCCGCCCGCGCCTACGAGCTCGCCGCCGGCGCGCTGCTGGCCTGTTGGGGCGGCCGCCTCAAGGGAGCCGCGAGCGTCGCCGCCGGACTCGGTGGTGCCGCCGCGATCCTGGGCGCCACGGTCGTGTTCAGCGAGGCCACCCCGTTCCCGGGCTGGCAGGCACTGGTGCCCACCCTGGGCACGGTCGCGCTGCTGGCCGCCGGCGCCGAGGCCCCGACCGCGAGGGTGCTCGCGATCCGCCCGCTGCGCTACCTCGGCGACATCTCCTACTCCCTCTACCTGTGGCACTGGCCGTTGATCGTGCTGGCCCCTGAGCTCCTCCATCTCGGCAGCGCCGCGCTCGAGATGGCGGTCGCGGTGGCCGCCGCGCTGCTGCTCTCCGCGCTGAGCCACCGCTTCGTCGAGCTTCCCTTCCAGCGCAGGCAGGTGCCCGTGCTCTCGCACGGGCTCCGCTCCCTGACCCTGTGGCCGGTCGCGCTCGTGCTGGCGGTCGGCAGCGGCTGGTTGACCACCGGCTATGCCGCCTACTCCGAGAAGGAGCGGGTCGCCGAGGCGCAGGCCTGGTTCGCGGCCAACGAGGTCCCCGACACCGCCGCCGAGACCGGCGGCCCGCCGCAGGTGCAGCGTGAGCTCCGCGCGGCCCTCGAGATCGCCGACCGAGGTGGCCCGATCCCGCCGGCCGTGCTCGGCGAGGAGATCACCGAGGACCGGTGGCAGAAGACGTACGGCGACTGCTACGCCAACTACGGAGACACCCGCGGCTCCGACTGCACCCTCGGTGACACCGACGGGGAGAAGACCGTCGCCGTCGTCGGGGACTCCCATGCCGGGATGTGGCTGACCGCCTTCGACGACCTCGGCAAGGAGCACGGCTTCCGGGTCGTGCCGGTCGTCAAGGTCGGCTGCGCCCCCTACCCGGTCCAGCACCGCGGCAAGAAGATGACCCAGGCCGAGTGCGACGACTTCCGTGCCTGGTCGGCCGAGCGCCTCGAGCGCCTCGATCCCGACACGATCGTCTCGACGGCCCGCGGCCAGCTCTTCATGCCGAAGAGCTATGACGGGATGGATCGCGACGAGCAGTGGTCCAGGGCCGTACGCAGCACGGTGCAGGCCTATCGGGAGATCTCCCGCAAGGTGGTCGTCCTCGGCGACGTGCCCAAGGTCGACCAGAACCCCGCCGACTGTCTCAGCGACCCGGAGGCCGACCAGCGCTCCTGCCTCAGCGACCCGGACTCGCGCGAGACCAGCAGCAACGAGCTCACCGAGGCCGCGCTGAAGGGCACCGAGGCGGCGTACGTCGACACGCAGCGATTCGTGTGCGCCGAGGACCGCTGCCCGCTGGTCGTGGGGGAGAAGGTCACCTACTACGACGACTCGCACCTGACCGAGTCCTGGGTTCGCCATGTCACGCCGAGGCTCGGCGTGATCCTCGATTCCTTGATCTGACGCGAATTTAACTGGGACCCGCGTTGTGGGATTTGCCTTCGCGTGCATCTTTGTGGCTTAATTGTGGGCAGACGTTGCAAAACGTTTCATGCACAGCCCTGGACCCGTGGGGGAGTCCGGGGCTGTTGCTATTTCCCCTGAAGTTTTCCTGAGCCCGTCGGCAGCCGCTTGGCACCCTCTCAGCCTCTGCTGGGAGAATGGGCGGGTGAATCAGCAGCGACCACGCGACGTGGTGATCCTCGGCTCGACCGGGTCCATCGGCACCCAGGCCCTCGACCTGGTGCGGGCCAACCCGGACCGGTTCCGGGTCGTGGCGCTGACCGCGGGGGGATCCAACAAGGAGCTGTTCGAGGCGCAGGTGGCCGAGTTCGCGCCCAAGCTCTCCGGACTGGGGGAGGAGGCCTCGGTCGAGGCCGCCGCCCAGTCCGCCGACGTCGTGCTCAACGGGATCACCGGCGCCGTCGGGCTCCGCCCGACGCTGGCCGCGCTCGAGGCCGGCAACACGCTCGCCCTGGCCAACAAGGAGTCGCTGATCATCGGCGGGCCGCTGGTCAAGCGGGTCGCGCGCGAGGGCCAGATCGTCCCGGTCGACTCCGAGCACTCCGCGATCGCGCAGTCGTTGCGCGCCGGCCGTGCCGAGGAGGTGCGCAAGCTGGTGCTCACCGCGTCCGGCGGCCCCTTCCGTGGCCGCACCCGCGACGAGCTCGCCCAGGTCACCCCGGCGCAGGCGCTCAAGCACCCCAACTTCGCGATGGGGCGGGTGATCACGACCAACTCCGCCACCCTGGTCAACAAGGGGCTCGAGGTCATCGAGGCACACCTGCTCTTCGACGTACCCTTCGACCGGATCGAGGTTGTCGTCCACCCGCAGCAGTACATCCACTCGATGGTCGAGTTCACCGACGGCGCCGTGGTCGCCCAGCTCGGCCTGCCGACGATGCTGGTGCCGATCTCGATGGGGATGGCCTGGCCCGAGCGGGTGCCGGACGCCGAGACCCCGATCGACTGGACCAAGGCCGCCGACTGGCGCTTCGAGCCGCTCGACGACGACGCCTTCCCCGCGGTGCGGCTGGCCCGCGAGGCCGGCACCCGCGCCGGCACCCACCCCGCCGTCTACAACGCCGCCAACGAGGTCTGCGTCGACGCCTTCCACGAGGGCCGGATCCCGTTCCCCGGCATCGTGGACACGATTGCGGAGGTGATGACTCGCCATCACGGCGTACGCTCTGAAAGCACCCTCACCATCGAGGATGTGCTCGCCGCCGATGCCTGGGCGCGCGAAGAGGCCACCCGCATTCTGGAGACCCGCCCGTGAACGAGCGTCAGCGAGTGAACCACAAGTCCTTCACGCCGTCGCGTCCGTACTCTGGCGCTTGCGCTACGGAGGTGGCGGCGTGAGCGTTCTGCTCTACACGTTGGCCGTGATCGGCTTCGTCGTCGCGATCCTGGCTTCGATCGGGCTCCACGAGCTCGGCCACATGATCCCGGCGAAGGCGTTCGGCGGGAAGGTGACCCAGTACTTCATCGGCTTCGGGCCGACGGTGTGGTCCAAGCAGGTGGGGGAGACCGAGTACGGCCTCAAGGCGATCCCGCTCGGCGGTTACGTGAAGATCCTCGGGATGCTGCCGCCCGGCGCCGACCAGCTGGGGGAGCGCACCGAGGACGGTGCGCTCAAGGTGCGCAAGTCCAACACCGGCATGTTCACCCAGCTGATCAGCGACGCCCGCTCGGCCGAGTGGGAGCTGATCCGTCCCGAGGACGAGCCCCGGCTCTTCTACAAGATGTCGTGGTGGAAGAAGGTCATCGTGATGGCCGGCGGCCCCACGGTGAACATCGCGATCGCGTTCTTCGTGCTCTGGGGTGTCTTCGGCATCTACGGGGTCCGGGAGAACGTCGTCGACGAGGGGCATCCGGTCGTCTCCAGCCTGCAGGAGTGCCTGCTGAGCTGGGAGGACCAGGGCCGCGAGTGCCGCGCGAGCGACAAGCCGACCCCGGCCGCCGACGCCGGCCTGAAGCCGGGCGACGAGCTGATCTCGTTCAACGGCACCGAGCTGACCTCGTGGTCGGTCGCCCAGAAGCTGATCCGCGACAACATGGACGGCGATGCCACCATCGTGATCAAGCGCGACGGTGAGCAGATGACGCTGCACACCCAGACCGTCGTGCAGGAGCGCGTCAAGGACGTCGACGACACCAGCGCCGACCCGGAGACCGCGAAGGTCGGCTTCTTCGGCATGTCTCCCGAGTCGCACGTGGTGACGACCAAGGAGGGGCCGGTCTACGCGCTCAAGGAGATGGGTGCGATGGCCGAGAACGCCGTCCACTCGCTGCTGAGGCTCCCGGTCAAGGTCTGGCACGTCGCGCTCGCGATCGTCGGTGTCGAGGAGCGCTCGGCCGACAGCCCGGTCAGCATCGTCGGCGGGGGCCGCATCGCCGGCGAGATCGCCGCCCACGAGGGCCTCGACGTCGGCGAGAAGGTCGCCAGCTTCGCGTTCCTGGTCGGTGGCTTCAACCTCTTCATCGGCATCTTCAACTTCGTCCCGCTGCTGCCGCTCGACGGCGGTCACATCGCGACGGCGCTGTGGGAAGGCATCCGCCGCGCCTTCGCCAAGGTCTTCCGGCGGCCCGACCCCGGGCATGCCGACCCGGCGAAGCTCTTGCCGGTGGCGTACGTCGTGGCCTCGGCGCTCCTGGTGATGGGTGTTGTCCTGATCGTCGCCGACCTCGTCGTCCCGCTTCATCTCCAGGCCTGACCCGCACGTAGAATTGGTAGACATGACGTCGATCCCCACGCCGACAAGCCTCGGTATGCCGGAGGCACCCGCCCCGGTGCTCGCCCCCCGCCGCAAGACCCGCCAGATCAAGGTGGGTTCGGTGGGCGTCGGCAGCGAGAGCCCGATCTCCGTGCAGTCGATGACGACCACGCTCACCTCCGACGTCAACTCCACGCTGCAGCAGATCGCCGAGCTCACCGCGTCGGGCTGCGACATCGTCCGGGTCGCCTGCCCGAGCCAGGACGACGCCGACGCGCTGCCGGCGATCGCCAAGAAGTCCCAGATCCCGGTGATCGCCGACATCCACTTCCAGCCGAAGTACGTCTTCGCCGCCATCGAGGCCGGCTGCGCCGCGGTCCGGGTCAACCCCGGCAACATCCGCAAGTTCGACGACCAGGTCAAGGAGATCGCCGCGGCCGCGAAGGACCACGGCACGAGCATCCGGATCGGCGTCAACGCGGGCTCGCTCGACAGGCGGCTGCTGGAGAAGTACGGCAAGGCCACCCCCGAGGCGCTGGTCGAGTCGGCGATCTGGGAGGCGAGCCTCTTCGAGGAGCACGGCTTCAACGACTTCAAGATCTCGGTCAAGCACAACGACCCGGTCGTGATGGTGCGCGCCTACGAGCTGCTCGCCGAGGCAGGCGACTGGCCGCTCCACCTCGGCGTCACCGAGGCCGGCCCGGCCTTCCAGGGGACGATCAAGTCCGCGGTCGCCTTCGGCCACCTGCTCAGCCAGGGCATCGGCGACACCATCCGCGTCTCGCTCTCGGCCCCGCCGGTCGAGGAGGTCAAGGTCGGCATCCAGATCCTGGAGTCGCTCAACCTCAAGCCGCGCCGCCTCGAGATCGTCTCCTGCCCGTCCTGCGGCCGCGCCCAGGTCGACGTCTACACGCTCGCCGAACAGGTCACCGCCGGCCTCGACGGCCTCGAGGTCCCGCTGCGGGTCGCGGTCATGGGCTGCGTCGTCAACGGCCCCGGCGAGGCCCGCGAGGCCGACCTCGGTGTCGCCTCCGGCAACGGCAAGGGCCAGATCTTCGTCAAGGGCGAGGTCATCAAGACCGTCCCCGAGGCCGCCATCGTCGAGACCCTGATCGAAGAGGCGATGAAGATCGCCGAGGGCATGGAGCCCGTCGAGGGCGGCGGCGCTCAGGTCTCCGTCAGCGGCTGAGGTGTGGATGTTCACCGAGGTAACTCGGTGAACGGTCGCTGCCTTCGTGGAACTCGACGAAGGCAGTGCGCACTCACCGAGTTACCTCGGTGAGCATCCCGCGGCGTACGCAGGAAGCCCGGTCCTCAGTCGGACCGGGCTTCCGTCTTCTGCTCCGAGACGTCCCCCTGCGTACGCCTCGAAGATCGGGTGGTCTCACCAGTGCATCAGCCTGGAGACGAGGCCGAGGAACCCGAGGTGGAGCAGGGCTCCGAGCGGGTCCGTGGTGACCAGGTGGCCCCAGGCGAGCGCGGCCTGGCCCATCTGGTTTCCGAGGGCCGTGGCGAACCCGTCCAGCCCGCCGTGGGTCCACAGGTGGACGACGACGAACCGGATGCCCGGCACGACCAGGAACAGGACGAGTGCGGCCTTGACCGGCAGGATCCAGGACAGCGAACCGCTGCCGGTGGAGCGCAGGTTGCCGGTGCGCACCCAGCGGGTGCCGCTGGTGCCGTTGAAGCGGACCTTGGTGCGGCCTGCGGCGGTGGCGACGACGACACCGCGCTTCCCGGAGCGGGTGCCGCCGCGGGCCCGGACGGTCTCGCCGGGGCGCATGAAGTTGCTGATCATCACCGCACTCCTTCCGTGAGGACGACGGACACGGACGAGGTGCCGGCGGCTGCCTGGCACGTGGGCGGCTCGGCGCTGAGCAGCTGGTTGAAGCCGAACACGACAAGAAGCGTGACGGCGAAGGTAGCGATGCTGAACTTGTGGTTCCTCATGGTCATCATCTCCTTCAGCGGTGGGGCCCGGTAGGTGGGGCCGGCGCTGTCCCGGTGGGGACATCTCCACGGTGGCGGAGGCCACATCTGACCCGCCAGAGGGCGGGTGGGAGTGGGGACGAAGTAAAGACAGTCCCAGGCCAGTTGGGACGTTTCTGGGACAGAATTGGGACGGCTGCGAGATACTCTCAACCGCGTCCGCGACGACTCGGCGAGGGGTAATGACCGACGAATCTCTCTCACCTGAGCAGTTCAACGGCGAATTGCGCGCCTGGGTCCGCCAGGTCACCGGAAAAGCTGACGGTGGCGCCGGTGTGGCGATGGCCCGGAGCACCTTCTACCGGCGTACGTCAGGCTCGAAGCTGATGCCTCTGGACGAGCTCATCCGCGTGGTCGGCGGCGCGGTGCCCCGCACCCTGGACCCGGCCCACCGGGGAGAGTGGATCCGGAAGAACACCGGGATCTGGCAGGCGAAGTGGTGGAAGGCGTACTCCTGGCGGGGCGAGGACACCGCGCAGCTCGGCCCCGTGCTGGCCCCCGCCGCACCGGTGGCACCGGTGGCACCGGTGCCCGCGACCAGCTCCCGGCTGACCTTCCCGCGGGCACGGGTGGCGGCGCTGAGCGGACTGACGACGCAGGAGCCCACGATCCCGCTCAGCGAGGCGCTCGGCCGGTGGCTGCAGAACCCCGAGTCCAACCTCTTCTTCCTCACCGGCCCCTCCGGCTCGGGAAAGACGGTCGAGGCCAGGGAGTGGACCGCATCGAAGGAGCAGGTGCGCTACATCAGCCTGCGCGACGGCGCGGTCGACTACGGTGCCCTGGTCGACGAGGACCGCTCGCCGATCGTCATCGACGACTTCGACCTGATCTCCTCCAGCGCCGAGGAGCACGGCGTCACCCGGCCCGACCTGAGCGAGCTGCGCCCGGCCTTCGGCCGCGGTGGGCGGTTCGTGGTGATCAGCAAGCGCAACCTGCAGACCGAGCGCGACGAGCTCGCCGAGCAGCTGCGCAGCCCGGCCCGGCTGGAGGACCTCGGGGTCGAGTCGGCGGTGGTCGTACGCGTCGAGCCGATCTCCCCGGTCGAGGTGCGCGCGCTCGGCGAGGAGCGCGGCGGTGACGACAGGCTGCGCAACCTGGCCGCGGAGATGGAGCGCGGCGGCGGGTTCTTCCCGGCGACCCCGATGGTGCTCAAGCAGCTCTACGCCTCCCTGGAGGAGGGTGCGCCGGCGCCCCGGACCCAGTGGGACGGCTACACGGTCCATCTCAAGCACGTCTGCGGGCAGCCGTGGGACCGGAAGAGCTCACGCATCCCCAGCCGGGTGCGGTTCCAGACCTACCGGGACATCGCCTGGGACCTGTTCACCGGCATGGACGAGCCGACCTCGCAGGAGCAGGACCTGATCCCGGTCCCGCGCGTCTCGGAGTGGCTCTTCGCCAACCTGCAGCGCGACCTCGACATCACTCGGCAGCGGGACTTCCTGACGTACGAATGGATCGCGGACCTGCTCGACCACTCCGAGGTCTTCGGCGTGACCGGCCGGACCAAGGACTCGGTGGAGTCGGCGGAGTTCGCCCACGAGACCTTCTACCAGTACTTCGTCGCCGAGGGCATCCGCGACCGGCTGCGCGACGGGCACGGCATGGCGCTCGACGGCGCCCGTTTCGCGGACATGCACATGGGCCCGTTGGTGATGACCTTCCTCAAGGCCGGGTTCCAGCCCGGTGACCTCGACGCCGTGGCCCGGCTGAGCGTACGCGAGAGCCTGTCCTGGATGGACCGGCTGATCTGCCTCTACCTGACCGAGGAGCGCGAGGACTACGGCGACCTCCTCGACCAGGCGCCCGAGCGCTACTGGGACGAGCTGGAGTTCGTGCTGGAGGCGTTCCGCTCGCTATTCCTGCGGAAGGCGGCGATGTTCCAGCTGATCCTGCGCGGCCGGGTGCCGGTCGACGGCTACCTCCAGATCCTGGACCGTGAGGAGGATCCAGGTGCGGTCGCCCGCGAGCGTGACGTGCTCGGCTGGGGCACCGACATCACCGACGCCCTGGTCCGTCGGCTGCACCATCCGGTCCTCGCGCCGGCGATTCCGATTACCGCGTACCGGCTCGGGCAAATGGGTGATATCACTTGCGTGAGCCATCTCGAAGGTCTCACTGGTCTGCCGCCCGCCCATCAGTATGTGGTGAGGTCGGCGATCCACCGGATCAAGGAGCGCCATGAGCACAGCGTCTGAGTCAGGCACCCCGCCGCGAGCTCCCGTGCTCGTCCTCGGCGCGACCGGCGACCTCGGCAGCGCGGTCGCGCGCCGGCTCAGCGCAGAGGGCACGCCGGTGATCCTGCACGCCTACAGCCGCACCACCGAGCTGGCCTACCTGGCCGACGAGACCGGTGCCCTCGCCCGTGTGGACGGCGACCTGACCACCGACGGCGGCGTGGACGCCCTGGCCGAGACGCTGGCCGGGTTCCGGACGCTGTCCGGGCTCATCAACTGCTCCGGCATCAACCCCAGCCCCGACACGGTCGCCGAGATCGACCGGTCCGAGTGGCAGCTCACCCTCGACCTCAACCTGACCTCGGCGTGGCGCACCGCTTCGCTGGCGCTGCCGAAGCTTCGCGCGGCCCGGTCCGGGGCGGTCGTCCTGGTCAGCTCCGTCTTCGGGATCCGTACGCCGTCGCGACGGGCCGCCTACGGCGTGTCCAAGCATGCGCTGACCGGGCTCGCCCAGGCGATCGCGCAGGAGGAGGAGGGCATCGTCCGGGCCAACGTCGTCGCACCGGGCCCGATGTGGAGCGAGTCGTCCCGGCAGGTCTTCGTCAAGCACGCTCGCAAGGAGGGGGTGACCGTCGACCAGTACATCTCCTACCGGGCCGCGCGCATCCCCGGACACCGGTTCGTCACCGCCGACGCCGTCGCGAAGGTCTGCGTCTTCCTCGCCTCCGACATGGCCGGTGCCATCAACGGCCAGTGCGTGGTCGCTGACGGTGGCGAATACTGACCCGCGGCGCGCAATCTGCAATTAACCCGAGATGCCACTGATGCGACGTCGTGCTGTCTAGGCTTCGCCTAGCGCCTCCACACGTCTTTTGTTTCCCCTCTTCAGACTGGCGACAACGTTGACCAATTTCTGGCTTGCCATCGATCACGCAGACGATGCGCTGTTCCGCACCCCGGACTCCTCCGACATCAGGCCCGGCATCCTCGATCTGGTGGCCGACACCCCCGGCTGGGGCATCGTCGTGCGTCCCGCACAGGGCCACGGCGACGTACGCCGTGAGCTCGCGTGCGCCGGGCTCCCCGACATCGGCGCCGTCGATGAGCTCGTCGTCCCGCCGAGGACGACGGACGCGGTGAAGGTCGGCTTCGACGATCCGCGGACCGGGTGTGCGGCGATGGCGCTCGACATCCTGGAGCACCTCCCCGGCTACGACCGGGTCTTCCTCGAGCCCTACTGCACGACGCCGGGCTGTCTCGAGGACCTGGCCGTCCTCGCCACCCGATCACCGTGCGACGGCATCGTGCTCAAGCTCAAGGTCAACGACGAGGGTCTCGAGAGCATCGACTGTGCCGACCTCGGCAGGGCGTCCTGGGTCGCGCGATCCGACGGGATGGGCTGGGACGACTTCAGCGAGCGGCTGCCGCGGGTCCGAGAGCTCGGCGCCCGCGGTGTGATGGTGGGCCGGGCGGTCTGGGGAGACACCGGCGAGGCCGGCCAGGACGTACGCCTCAAGACCATCCGCGAGCGAATGCACACGATCGAACGGATCTTTGCCTGATCCGGTCCGCGAGCCGCAAGGGGACGTACAACCGGATTGGCCCTAGGCTCGGTGACATGCTCACGACGCGCCAGGGGATCCGCCCGCTGCATGCGGGTGATCTCAGCGCGTTCCTGGACCTGACCGCGCAGGATCCGGTGGTCAACGTGTTCGCCGAATACCGGGCGCGCACCACCAACCTCGAGCCGCGCTGGCTCGGCGGTGAGATCTGGGGCCGCTGGGACGGCGGCGACCTGGTCGCGGCCTGTCACGTAGGCGCCAACCTGGTCCCGATCCAGGCCACCGAGGAGGATGCGTACGCCTTCGGTGAGCGTGCCCGTGACCGCGTACGCACCGTCTCGACGATCGTCGGACGGCAGGCCGCGGTGCGGTCGCTGTGGGGGGCGATCGGCGAGTCCTGGGGGACTCCGCGCGACCAGCGCTGGGAGCAGCCCCATCTCGAGCAGCAGCTGCAGAGCCTGGTCGAGCCCGACCCGTTCGTGCGCCGGACCGTCCGTGCCGACATGGACGTCCTCTACCCGGCGTGCGTGGCGATGTACACCGAAGAGGTCGGGATCTCGCCGGAGACCGGCGGCGGCCGCGACCTCTACCGTGCCCGCGTGCTCCAGCTGATCTCCCGCGGGTGGTCCTTCGCGCGGATCGAGGACGGCGAGGTCGTCTTCAAGGCCGAGGTCGCCTGCGCGACCCCCGAGGCCGCCCAGATCCAAGGTGTCTGGGTGCCCGCGCACCGTCGCGGCGAGGGCCTCGCTGCCCGCGGGATGGCCGCCGTCTGCGACATCGTCCGCAACGAGATCGCCCCGCGCGTCTCCCTCTACGTCAACGAGTGGAACGCCCCCGCGCGCCGTGCCTACGAGCGGGCCGGCTTCCTCGAGACGGCCCGCTTCTCCACCATCATGTTCTGATCCTGCGATGTTCTGATTCAGTACGCCCGCCAGGCGCGCTCGCACTTGTCGACCTCGCAGCGCACCAGCCACGCGTTGTCGCTGTCGGCCGGGTAGGACCGCATCAGGATCCGGGTGTTGGTCTCCCAGGCGTACGTCCACAGCGCGTTCGGGTTGCGGTAGGTGGTCAGCAGCGTCCCGTGGATGCTGCGACGCCGGACCACGACGAGGTCCTCGTGTGCGATCGCATCGGTCGCGAAACGGGCGCCGTCGGGCGAGAAGGACGCCACCGCCTCGCGGCAGCCGCGCCACAGCGTGGTGCCCGGAGCGGAGAGGGTGGAGACCACCGTGCAGGCGTCGGGCGCCGCCGGGTTCTTGGTGTAGGTCGCCAGCCTGTTGAGGGCGAAGCCGCCTGCGTACGCCGCCCGGGAGGCGATCGTCTTGACCGTGCCCCCCTTCCAGTCCCAGATCATCGTGCGCGGGATGCTGTAGCCGCCCACGAGCACGCGGGTGCCGCTGACATCGATCGGGTCGGGCCTGGTGGACGCCTTGAAGGTGCGCCGGGCGATGACCGCGCCGGTGGTGGGGTTGCGAACCTGAGCCTGGATCCCGCCGCTGGTCAGCGTCTTCGCGGTCAGCAGGTAGCGGCCGTCGGCCGACAGCCTGGCCTGGTCCGCGTAGTACATGTCGGTGAGCGACCGCTGCGGGACACCGATCTGCACCCGGATGATCCGGTCGATGTTGCGGTTGCGGGCGCGCAGCACGAACCCGCTCCCGGAGCGACCCAGGATGGTGAAGTCATCGAGCTCGTCGCCGACGTGCTTCACCGGCGTCTTCGTGCCCGTCTTCGGGTCGACGACCACGACCGTCGTGTCCGAGGGACGGTCGAGGTAGGGAACGGTCGGGCCCTTGCCGATCGGCAGGGGTAGGGGACGTACGTCGACGGTGGGTGCCGCCGCAGAAGCCGGTGACAGGAGCGTCACCAGGAGCATGAGAGCAGCAAGGATGGCCGTGGCCAGTGCCGGGATTCGGATACCTCTCATGAAAGTAAAGATGCGCCGGGCCCTGCCGGGGTTGCAACGCCAATTCCAACCGGTTCGCGGGACCGGTCCGGTCCGCCGTACTCTTGCCCGCATGATCGCCCGTATGTCGACCCTGTTCGTGCGGACCCTGCGTGAGGATCCCGCGGACGCCGAGGTCGCGAGCCACAAGCTGCTTGTCCGTGCCGGGTACATCCGCCGCGCTGCTCCGGGGATCTACTCGTGGCTGCCGCTCGGTCTGCGGGTGCTCGGCAAGGTCGAGGGGATCATCCGCGAGGAGATGGCCGCGATCGGTGCCCAGGAGGTGCACTTCCCGGCGCTGCTGCCGCGCGAGCCCTACGAGGCGACCGGCCGCTGGACGGAGTACGGCGACGGCATCTTCCGGCTCAAGGACCGCAAGGAGGCCGACTACCTGCTCGGGCCCACGCACGAGGAGATGTTCACGCTCCTGGTCAAGGACCTCTACGGCTCCTACAAGGACCTGCCGCTGGCGATCTACCAGATCCAGACGAAGTACCGTGACGAGGCGCGTCCCCGCGCGGGGCTGCTGCGCGGGCGCGAGTTCATCATGAAGGACTCCTACTCCTTCGACTACACCGACGAGGGGCTCTCGGCGGCCTACGACGCCCACCGCGCGGCGTACGTCAAGGTCTTCGACCGCCTCGGGTTCGAGTACGTCATCGTCAAGGCGACCTCCGGCGCGATGGGCGGCTCGGCCTCCGAGGAGTTCCTGGCCGTCTCCGAGGCCGGCGAGGACACGTTCGTCCGCTCGCCCGGCGGCTACGCCGCCAACGTCGAGGCGGTCACGACCCTGGCCCCCGAGCCGATCTCCTACGAGGGCGTGCCGGCTGCCCACGCCGAGGACACCCCCGACACCCCGACGATCCAGACCCTCGTCGACCACCTCAACGAGGCGTACCCGCGCGAGGACCGGCCCTGGGAGGCCGGCGACACGCTGAAGAACGTCCTCGTGATGCTGCGCCACCCCGACGGCACCTCCGAGCCGCTCGCGATCGGCCTGCCCGGTGACCGCGAGGTCGACATCAAGCGCCTCGAGGGCCAGCTGGAGCCGATCGAGGTCGAGCCCATGGACGACGTCGAGCTCAAGAAGCACCCCGAGCTCGTCAAGGGCTACATCGGCCCCCAGGCGCTGGGGGAGGAGTCGGCCTCCGGCATCCGCTACCTCGTCGACCCCCGCGTGGTCACCGGCACCCGCTGGGTCACCGGCGCCAACGTCGAGGGCAAGCACGTCATCGACCTGGTCGCCGGTCGCGACTTCACCCCCGACGGCACCATCGAGGCCGCCGAGGTCCGCGAGGGCGACCCGGCTCCCGACGGCTCCGGCCCGCTGACGCTGGCCCGCGGCATCGAGATGGGTCACGTCTTCCAGCTCGGCCGCAAGTACGCCGACGCGCTGGGCCTGCAGGTGCTCGACGAGAACGGCAAGCTGGTCACCGTCACGATGGGCTCCTACGGCATCGGCGTCACCCGCGCCGTGGCCGCCATCGCCGAGGGCACCCTCGACGACATCGGTCTCGCCTGGCCCCGCAACGTCGCTCCGTACGACATCCACCTGGTCGCCACCGGCAAGGACACCGCCGTCTTCGAGGCCGCGGCCTCGCTCGCCGCTGAGCTCGAGGCCGCCGGCATCGACGTGCTCTACGACGACCGTCCCAAGGTCTCGCCGGGCGTGAAGTTCAAGGACGCCGAGCTCATCGGCGTGCCGACGATCGTCACCGTCGGCAAGGGTCTGGTCGAGGGCAAGGTCGAGGTCAAGGACCGTCGGAGCGGCGAGAAGACCGAGGTCGCCCTCGCCGACGCCGTCGCCCACCTCACCGAGGTCGTCCGCGGCTGAGCCACCCCGCCCGATCGGTCGTTGTGGGAGACGAGACGTGAGTTTCGTCTCCCACAACTGCGTTCCGGCCGCCGCTTCGGCGGGCGCGAGGCTCGTGGTGAGGCAAGATCGACCCCATGACGGGAGACAGGATCCTCGACCGTGGGCTCGCCGGACGACTGATGAGTGCCGCGGAGGCGGCCGAGCAGATCGGCCCGGGGCAGACCGTGGGCTTCTCCGGGTTCACCGGAGCCGGACACCCGAAGGCGGTGCCGGCGGCCCTGGCGGAGCGGATGCGCGCGGCTCATGCGAAGGGCGAGGAGTTCCGGGTCCAGGCGTGGACCGGGGCCTCGACCGCACCCGACCTCGACGGCGCGCTCGCCGAGGCGCACGGCGTCTCCAAGCGACTGCCCTACAACGGTGACCCGCTGCTGCGCCAGCAGATCAACGCGGGGGAGGTCGAGTACGTCGACGTACATCTGTCCCACGTCGCCCAGCACAGCTGGTTCGGCTTCTACGGGGATCTCGACGTGGCGGTGGTCGAGGTGGCCGCGATCCTGCCCAACGGGCTGCTCGTGCCCACCTCGAGCGTCGGCAACAACAAGACCTGGCTGGACAACGCCGACAGGGTGATCCTGGAGGTCAACAGCTGGCAGCCACGCGGGTTCGAGGGCTTCCACGACATCTACTACGGCACCCGGCTCCCGCCGCAGCGGGCGCCGATCCAGCTGACCACGCCGATGCAGCGGATCGGCGACCCCTACCTCCGGGTCGATCCCGCGAAGGTGGTCGCCGTCGTCGAGACCGACCAGCCCGACCGCAACTCGCCGCTGCGCCCGATCGACGACCAGAGCCGTGCGATGGCCGACCTCCTCGTGGACTTCCTGCGTCACGAGGTACGCAACGACCGGCTGCACCCGAGCCTGCTCCCGCTCCAGGCGGGCGTGGGCAACGTCGCCAACGCCGTCCTCGCCGGCCTCCTGGACGCCGAGTTCGAGCATCTGACGGCCTACACCGAGACGATCCAGGACGGCCTCCTCGACCTGCTCGACTCGGGCAAGCTGATCGGCGTCTCCTCGACGTCCTTCGGGCTCTCCGAGGAGGGCGCACAGCGCTTCAACGACGACATCCACCACTACAAGGGACGCATCCTGCTGCGGCCGCAGGAGATCTCCAACCACCCCGAGGTCGTCCGGCGGCTGGGGCTGATCGCGATCAACGGGATGGTCGAGGCCGACATCTACGGCAACGTGAACTCCACCCATGTCGCCGGTTCCTCGATCGTCAACGGCATCGGTGGCTCGGGCGACTTCGCCCGCAACGCCTACCTCAACTTCTTCGTGTCCCCCTCGACCGCGAAGAACGGCGCGATCTCCTCGATCGTGCCGTTCGCGAGCCACGTCGACCACACGGAGCACGACGTGCAGGTCGTGATCACCGAGCAGGGGCTGGCCGACCTGCGTGGCCTCTCGCCCCGTGCGCGGGCACGCAAGATCATCGGCAGCTGCGCCCACCCCGACTACCGCGACCGGCTCACCGACTACTTCGAGCGGGCCCAGCGCGAGCGTCCCGACGCCCTGCACACGCCGCACCTCCTCGGCGAGGCGCTCTCCTGGCATCGCTCCTATGTGGAGACCGGACATATGTGAGTCCGGACGTCGGTAGGGTCCTGGCATGGCGATCGACGCGGTGATCTTCGACTGGGGCGGCACGCTGACGAAGTGGCACGACATCGACTTCCACGCGGAGTCGCTGGCGCTCGCGCAGGCGGTGAGCGGCGCCTGCGACGACGACCATCCGGTCAACGCGACCAGGCTCCACCGGGCCGGAGAGACGATCTGGGCCCGCAGCCGCGACCACCAGCAGAGCTCGGCGATCGGTGACCTCTTCGACGAGGCCGGGCTCGAGCACGACCCGGAGCTGCTCGACGCCTACTACGCGTTCTGGGAGCCGCACACGCTGACTGACCCCGAGGTCGGGCCGCTGTGGGAGGCGCTCCGCACCGACGGCGTACGCGTCGGGGTGCTGTCCAACACGATCTGGCCGCGCGCGTGGCACCGCGGGTTCTTCGAGCGCGACGGGGTGCTCGACCTGATCGACGGCGACGTCTACACCTCCGAGGTGCCCTGGACGAAGCCCGCCGAGGAGGCGTTCCACGCGGCGATGGCGGCCGTGGAGGTCTCTGATCCGTCTCGATGCGTCTACGTGGGCGACAGGCTCTTCGATGATGTGTACGGTGCTCAGAAGGCCGGTCTGCGGGCGATCCACATCCCGCACAGCAACATCCCGAGCAGTCAGATGGGCCACAGCGAGGGCTCTCCGGACGCTGTCGCGGAACGGCTGAGCGACATACACCAGATCGTTCGCTCCTGGGAATGACGCCGAGAAAAGTTGCAAGTTCTTGCAATGCGATTTTGCGGGTCTGGGCCATCCTCAGCGGGGATTGCATACTTCTGCAAGAGAGGTTCAGCCCCCAGGCGACTTCTCAGGCCTCGTGTCCAGGCCCAACCTGGCCCGCGAGCCGCCCGGTCTCGGGAGACATCTCGGGAGTCTCCCGCGCCGGACGGTTCGCGGGCCACGTTCGTTTTCGCGGGCGACGTCGGCTCGTGAGGATCAGGTGCCGGGGAACGCCCTCGGCTTCGCGCCCAGGTCGAGCTGCCGCGCGGCTGCCCGGCAGAGCAGCTGGATGAGCAGGGTCCGGTCGCTCCCGGTCGCCTTCGGGGCCAGCGAGAGATAGGTCGCGGTGGTGTCCTGCTCCAGCCGCAGCGCCGCGGCGCGGACGCCGGCCTCCGACCCGATCCGGCGGGGCAGGTCGTAGACGGCGGAGGGGGCAACCGGCTCGATCCCGGCGGCCACCACGTGCGCGGCCAGCGCCTCACGGGCGTTCACGTGGTCGTCGTAGGAGTCCAGGAGCGCCTGCGCCAGGGCGGGCGAGGACGTCGCCGAGGTGAGCCCGCCCAGAGCACCCAGGACGTAGATCGCGGAGTGCTCGACCGCGAGCGCCGCCTGGACCGCTTCGGTCGAGGCCGAGGTGGCCGTGGTCATGCCAGACCTCGCCCGTGCAGGAGCTGCTGCTGACCGGCGGCGGCCGAGGCGAGCAGCGTGATCAGCTGCGGGTCCGCCGCGCGCCCGGCCGCGGCGGTGAGCGTCGTGACCAGGGCGAGCTGGCGCTCCTGCCAGCGCCCGGTCGCCCGCGCCGCGGTCACGCCCTTGGACGGCGCCAGCGCCTCGATGTGCACGCGATGGAGCTGTACGAACGCCGACGGGGCGCCCTCGTCGGCGCCGAGGATCGCCGCGACCGTGGCGTCGATCACACTCTGGTCGGGGTTGGCGGGGGCCGGGGGAGTGCTCGGTGGAGGTGCTTTGACAGGATCCAGCGTCTCCGAGGCCGAACACGCCGAGGCGGCCAGCGGGGCGATCACGGCGGCACCCACGGCGGTGCGCCGCGAGAGCATCCGAAGGGCACGTGCGCTGGTCACGTGAGGAACCCTAACGACACCCGGCGGGAGTCGCGTCAGCGGCTTTCCAACACAGCCGCGCGCTGTTCGAGACACCCGAGGCGTACAGGTATGGTGTCATCAGATGCGCCGCGTGCTCGGAAGCGCACATACAACAGGACCGGACAACAGGATGCAGGGGGAGATCGCGTTGAGTGCTGAGCGGAAGGACGCGATCGCGAGTGCCATCGAAAAGGCCCTCGCGGACCCGCTTCTGGCCCTGGGTCTCGACATCGAGGCCGTGGAGATCACGCCGGCCGGCAAGCGCCGGATCCTGCGGATCGCCGTCGACAAGGACGGTGGGATCACCCATGAGGAGGTCACCGAGGCAACCCGTGAGGTCAACCGGGTCCTCGACGAGTCCGACGTCATGGGCGAGCAGCCCTACACGCTCGAGGTGACCTCTCCCGGGGTCGACCGGCCGCTGACCCTGCCGCGCCACTGGCGCCGCAACAAGGGTCGCCTGGTCAAGGTCACCGCCACCGACGGCTCCGCGTTCACCGGTCGGGTCAAGGAGTCCGACGATGAGCGGGTGAGCCTCGAGGTGAGCGGCAAGCGCCGCGACGTGGCGTACGCGGACGTGAAGAAGGCGCTTGTGCAGATCGAGTTCAAGCGGATCGACGAGGGGGAGTAGGCCATGGACATCGATATGAGCATCCTGCGGATGCTGGAGCGGGAGCGGGAGATCTCGCTCGATGTGCTCGTCGAGGCGATCGAGCAGGGGCTGCTGACCGCCTACCACAAGACCGCCGGCGCCCAGACGAAGGCGCGGGTCGACCTGGACCGCAAGACCGGGCACGTACGCGTGCTGGCGTCCGAGGTCGACGACGAGGGCAACGTCGTGGGGGAGTACGACGACACGCCCGAGGGCTTCGGTCGGATCGCCGCCACCACCGCCAAGCAGATCGTGCTGCAGCGGCTGCGTGACGCCGAGGACGACGTGAAGTTCGGTGAGTTCTCCGGCAAGGAGGGCGACATCCTCTCCGGCGTCATCCAGCAGGGCCGCAACCCCGACGACGTGCTCGTCGACCTGGGCCGGCTCGAAGGCGTCATCCCGCTCTCCGAGCGCGTGCCGGGCGAGGACTACAGCCACGGCACCCGGATCAAGGCGCTCGTGGTCAGCGTGCGCAAGGGCATGCGCGGTCCCCAGATCACGCTCTCCCGCTCCCACCCCAACCTGGTCAAGAAGCTCTTCTCCTTCGAGGTGCCCGAGATCGCCGACGGCACCGTGGAGATCTCCGCGATCGCCCGCGAGGCCGGTCACCGCACCAAGATCGCGGTCAAGTCGACCGTCCCCGGCGTCAACGCCAAGGGCGCCTGCATCGGGCCGATGGGCCAGCGGGTCCGCCAGGTCATGTCCGAGCTGCAGGGCGAGAAGATCGACATCGTCGACTGGTCCGAGGACCCGAAGGTGCTCGTCGCCTCCGCGCTCTCGCCGGCCCGGGTCTCCTCGGTGCAGATCATCGACGAGGCGACCAAGTCGGCCCGTGTCGTGGTGCCCGACTACCAGCTCTCCCTGGCCATCGGCAAGGAGGGGCAGAACGCCCGCCTGGCCGCTCGCCTGACCGGCTGGCGCATCGACATCCGCTCCGACGAGGAGACCCCGGTCGCCTGATCGTGCGTGAGACCACTCTGACCGGCCCCGAGGGCGTCCTGCTGGAGCCCGAGGGGGCCACCACCGGCGTACTCGTGCTCTCGGGGTCATCGGGGCGGATCGAGACCGACCGGTGCCGGATGCTCGCCTCGCACGGGGTGGCTGCGGCGTCGATCCGCTACTTCGGTGGTCCCGGACAGCCGGGCGAGGCCCGGTCGGTGCCGCTGGAGACGTTCGACGACGTCCTCGCCGATCTCCACTCCCGCTATCAGCGGCTGGTCGTCCTCGGGACGTCCTGGGGCGCCCAGGCCGCGCTCCTGCTCGGCACCCTGCACCCCGAGATCGACGCCGTGGTCGCGATCTCCCCGACGTACGTCGCCTGGGCAGGTCTGAGCGAGGAGCGGCCGCAGCGGTCCTCGTGGACGCTGCGCGGCGAGCCGGTGCCGTTCGTGCCGTTCGACGACGAGGCCCTCGAGGACGCGGTGAAGGAGGCCGACGGGGAGCTCCCGTCGTTCTGCGAGGCCTACCTCTCGGCCCTGGAGAAGTACGCCGACCGCGTGCCCGCCGCGACCATCCCGGTCGAGCGCATCGCCGGCGACGTCGTCCTGGTCGCCGGGGGAGACGACGCGCTGTGGCCCTCGGTCCTCTTCGCGGAGGCAGTGCGACGGCGACGTACGGCCCATGACCTGGAGACGACCGTGGTCTCCCATCCCGATGCCGGCCACCGGGTCGTGCTGCCCGGTGAGCCCGTGCTCCCGCTCAGCCGCAGGATCGCGTGGGGCGGATCGGAGGAGGCCGACCGCGAGCTCGGCCGGCGAGCCTGGCCGGAGATCGCCGCGATCCTGTGAGCACGGGTCACGGAATAAGAACGACCGGTGCCCCGGTTTCGTCTACCGAACCCCCGAAGCGGTAGTGTTAAGGATCGGTGGCACGCCTCGAAGAAACTACGCAGCTCGGACCCGTCCGTACGTGCGTGGGTTGCCGGAAGCGGGCCGCCAAGCGCGAGTTGTTGCGGGTGACCGCCGGCTCGGACCGCAATGGCCAGCCGGCCGTGCTGCCCGATCCGACAGCCACCGCACCCGGGCGAGGGGCGCATGTGCACCCCACGCGTGAGTGTTACGAACTCGCGGTGCGCCGGAAGGCGTTCACCCGGGCCCTGTTCCCGAAAGGCAGGGGGGCCGAGGGCGGGCTTTCCAGCGCACCGGTGGAGGACTACCTCGACACGCGCCCGACATCCACGACCGTCGCCGACGGTCAACTGACCAGGAACTGGAGCAAAAGCTCATGAGCACTCGATGAGTACTTCGCGATGAGCGTGTTCTACAACCATTAGTGGTCACAGGTTTACCCGGATTCGGGTCTGTGGCCAGAAGGAGAAACGTGGCTAAGACCCGAGTCCACGAACTCGCCAAAGAGTTCGGAGTCGAGAGCAAGTTCGTTCTCGAGAAGTTCAAGGAGATGGGTGAGTTCGTCAAGTCGGCGAGCTCGACCGTCGAGCTCCCTGCGGAGATGCGTTTCCGCAAGGAGATCGGCCCCGGCCTGAAGGCCGGCGGCAAGGGTGGTTCCGCGTCCACGGACGAGAAGGCCGCCCCCAAGCCCGGCCCCAAGCCGGCAGCGCCCAGGCCCGCGGCCCCCAAGAAGGCTGCGGACACGGCGCCCGAGAAGGCTGCCGAGGCGCCCGCGGCGACCAAGCCTGCTGCGCCCAAGCCCGGCCCGAAGCCCCCGGCCAAGAAGGCCGAGGCTCCGCCGGTGGCCCCTGCGGCGTCCGCCGCACCGGCCGCTCCCAAGCCCAGCCCGAACGCGGCGCCCAGCGGCGACCGCCGCTCGGCTGCTCCCAAGCCGGGTGCGCCCCGGCCCGGTGCCCCGAAGCCCGGCGCTCGTCCGCAGACCCCTGCGGCCCGCGGTGGCGCGGGTGGCACCGGTGGCGCCGGTGCCGGTCGTCCCGGACCGCGTCCGGTCGGCAAGCCCGGCGCTCCGCGCCCGGGCAACAACCCCTTCTCCTCCAACCAGGGCATGGGGCGTCCGCGTCCCGGCGGCCAGGGTGGAGGCCAGGGTCAGGGTGGCCAGGGCGGTGCCCCGGCCGGTGGCGACCAGCGTCCGCCGCGTCCTGCTGCTGCCCGTGAGGGTGGCCAGGCCGGTGGCCGTCCCGGTATGCCGCGTCCCAACCCGGCGATGATGCCGAAGTCCCCGGCCGCGTTCGGTGCCCGTCCTGGTGGCGGTCCCGGCGGTCGTGCCGGTGCCCCGGGTCGTCCCGGTGGCGGCGGCGGTCGTCCGGGCGCCGGTGGGCGTCCCGGTGGCGGCGGCGGTGCCGGTCGTCCCGGTGGCGGCGGCTTCGGCGGCGGTCCCGGTGGCGGTCGTCCCGGTGCCGGTCGTCCCGGTGGTCGCGGCACGACCCAGGGTGCCTTCGGTCGCCCGGGTGGTCCCTCGCGCCGTGGCCGGAAGTCGAAGCGGGCGCGTCGCCAGGAGTTCGAGGCCATGGAGGCCCCGACGATCGGTGGCATCCGCGTACGCAAGGGCAACGGCGAGACCGTGCGTCTCGCCCGTGGCGCCTCGCTGACCGACTTCGCCGAGAAGATCAACGTCGACCCGGCCCAGCTGGTGCAGATGCTGTTCGGCCTCGGTGAGATGGTCACCGCGACCGAGTCCGTCAACGACGAGACCCTCGAGCTGCTCGGTGAGGAGCTCAACTACATCGTCCAGGTCGTCTCCCCCGAGGACGAGGACCGCGAGCTGCTGGAGTCCTTCGACATCGAGCTCGGCGACGAGGGCGACGAGTCCGACTGGACGGTGCGACCGCCGGTCGTCACCGTCATGGGTCACGTCGACCACGGTAAGACCAAGCTGCTCGACGCCATCCGTGACGCCAACGTCATCGAGGGCGAGGCCGGTGGCATCACCCAGCACATCGGTGCCTACCAGGTCTCGACCGAGGTCGACGGCAACGAGCGCAAGATCACCTTCATCGACACCCCGGGTCACGAGGCGTTCACCGCCATGCGTGCCCGTGGTTCGCAGTCCTCGGACCTCGCGATCCTCGTGGTCGCGGCCGATGACGGTGTGATGCCGCAGACCATCGAGGCGCTCAACCACGCCAAGGCGGCCGGTGTCCCGATCGTGGTCGCGATCAACAAGATCGACAAGCCGGAGGCGGACCCGACCAAGGTCCGTGGCCAGCTGACCGAGTACGGCCTCATCCCCGAGGAGTACGGCGGCGACACGATGTTCGTCGAGATCTCGGCGAAGTCGCGGATCAACATCGATGGCCTTCTCGAGGCCGTCGTGCTGACCGCCGACGCCTCGCTCGACCTGCAGGCCAACGCCAGCCAGGACGCGCAGGGCATCGTGATCGAGGCTCACCTCGACCGCGGTCGCGGCCCCGTCGCGACCATCCTGGTCCAGCGCGGCACGCTGCGCGTGGGTGAGTCCATCGTCGCCGGCCCGGCCCACGGTCGTGTCCGCGCGATGATCGACGAGTACGGCCACGAGATCACCGAGGCGACCCCGTCGCGTCCGGCGATGGTCCTGGGTCTCTCGGCGGTGCCGGGTGCCGGTCAGAGCTTCCTGGTCGTCGAGGACGACCGGATGGCTCGCCAGATCGCCGAGAAGCGCGAGGCACGCGAGCGTGCCGCGCAGCAGGCCAAGCGCCGCGTACGCCGCACGCTGGAGGACTTCATGGCCTCCATGGAGAAGGGCGAGAGCCAGGAGCTCAACCTCATCCTCAAGGGCGACGTGTCCGGTTCGGTCGAGGCGCTCGAGGACGCACTGGCCAAGATCGACGTGGGTGGCGACGAGGTCTCCATCCGGGTCATCGACCGCGGTGTCGGTGCGATCACCGAGACCAACGTCGACCTGGCTGCTGCCTCCGACGCGATCATCATCGGCTTCAACGTCCGCCCGCAGGGCAAGGCGACGGAGCTGGCCGATCGCGAGGGTGTCGAGATCCGCTACTACTCGGTCATCTACCAGGCGATCGAGGAGATCGAGGCGGCCCTCAAGGGCATGCTCAAGCCGGAGTACGAGGAGAAGGTCCTCGGCCACGCGGAGATCCGCGCGATCTTCCGCTCGTCGAAGGCCGGCAACATCGCCGGTTGTATGGTCACCGACGGTGTCATCCGCCGCAACGCCAAGGTCCGCGTCCTGCGCGACGGCTCTGTGGCGGCCGACAACCTCGACCTGGCCTCGCTGCGCCGCGAGAAGGACGACGCCTCCGAGGTCCGCGAGGGCTTCGAGTGCGGTCTGGTCCTGAAGAACTTCCAGGACATCAAGGAAGGCGACATCGTCGAAGCCTTCGAGATGGTGGAGATTCCCCGAGGCTGATTCAGCCTCTGACGTTGGCCGGGTCGCAGTCGCGGCCCGGCCAACGTCTCGATTTACTTCGATTATTTGAGAGAGTGTGAACATGAGTAGCCCACGGGTTCGCCGGATCGCTGACCGGATCAAGGTGATCGTCGCGCAGATGCTGGAGCGGCGGATCAAGGATCCGCGGATCGGGTTCGTCACCGTCACCGACGTACGGGTGACCGGCGACAGCCAGCAGGCGACGATCTTCTACACGGTGCTCGGCGCCGACTCGGAGGCGGAGCTGGCCGGCACGGCCGCGGCGCTGGAGTCGGCCAAGGGGCTGATCCGTTCCGAGGTCGCCAAGCAGCTCGGCACCCGCACCGCCCCGACGCTGGACTTCATCCACGACGCGCTGCCGGAGACGGCTCGCCACCTCGACGACGTGCTGGCCCGCGCCAAGGCGCAGGACGACGCGGTCGCCGCCGCTCGTGGGGAGACCTACGCCGGCGAGGCCGACCCCTACAAGAAGCCTCGTGAGACCGAGGACGACTGGGACGAGGACGACGAGGAGTGACCGCTCCTCTCACCGGCCCCGTGCCCGGGCTCGTCATCGTCGACAAGCCGGCCGGGGTCACCTCCCACGACGTCGTCGCGCGCGTGCGGCGGCTGGCCGGCACCCGCAAGGTCGGGCATGCCGGCACCCTGGACCCGATGGCCACCGGCGTGCTCGTGCTGGGGGTGGAGCGCGCCACCCGGCTCCTCGGCCACCTGATGCTGACCGAGAAGTCCTATGACGCGACCGTGCGGCTGGGCGTCTCGACGACCACGGACGACGCCGAGGGCGACGTGGTGGAGACGCGCTCGGCCGCCGGGCTCGACGAGGAGCGCGTCCGCAGCGCCTTCGCCACCCAGGTCGGCGACATCCTCCAGGTGCCGACCGCGGTCTCGGCGATCAAGGTCGACGGCAAGCGTGCCTATCAGCGCGTACGCGAGGGGGAGCAGGTCGAGCTGAAGGCGCGGCCGGTCACGGTGCACGAGCTCACCGTCGGCGAGGTCCGGCGCGAGGGCGACGTGGTCGATGTCGACATCTCCGTGCGCTGCACCTCGGGCACCTACATCCGGGCGATCGCCCGCGACGTCGGGGCCGCCCTCGAGGTCGGGGGACACCTGACGATGCTGCGCCGCACCGCGGTCGGGCCCTACGACCTCGAGGTGGCCAAGACGCTCGAGGAGCTGACCGACCACTTCGCGGTCCTGCCGCTGGCCGATGCCGCCCGGGCCGCGTTCGCTTCGGTCGACCTCTCCGAGGAGCAGGCCCAGGACGTACGCTTCGGCCGCAAGCTGACGCTGGCCATCGATGGTCTCACCGCCGTGTTCGCCCCCGAGGGGGAGTTCCTGGCTCTCTACGAGCCGGTCGGAGCGACGACCGCGAAGGCGAGCGCGGTCTTCGTCGGGTGACGGAGACCGGGCAAGTAAAGCCTGCGAGGATGACGCGCTTGTGAAGCAGAACGGATCTGCCGAGGCGCTTCGGCTCACTGACTCCTGGTTCCGTCACAACGGTCTGACCTACTTCGTCCCGGAGGAGCGCGTCGCGGTGAGAGCGGCGATGCGGCCGCGGCGTACGGTCCGGGTGGGTGTGGTGGTCGTGGTCGTCGCCCTGGCCGCGGGGGTGGCACTGGCCTGGACCACCGGCGACGTCGGGGCGGCGCCGGCGCTGCTGCTGACCCTGGGCGGGGCCGCGGCGGGGTGGTATGCGCTGACGGCGATGCGGTTCCGGCCGATCCTGGTGTGGGCGATGGGGCGTACGTTCGGGTCGCTGACCAGGCTGCTGCCGATGGCCCTGCGGGCCCTGCCGCTGCTGCTGTTGTTCATGACGTTCCTGTTCATCAACGCCGAGGTCTGGGAGATGTCGGCCAACCTCGACCTGGGTGCGTTGTGGCTGGTCACGCTCCTGTTCGCCGGGTCGGCGACCGCGTTCCTGCTGGTCCGGCTGCCGGAGGAGGTGGACCGGATCGACGACGACGTGGACGCCGCCTTCCTGACGCGCACGTGCCGGGGCACGCCGCTGGAGGCCGCCTGTGCCGAGCTCGTCGAGGACGCCCGGGAGGGCCGCGGCACCGACCCCGCCGAGCTCGCCCAGGTGACCGGTTTCGAGCGCTGGAACCTGGTGCTGGCGCTGCTCGTCATCCAGGCCACCCAGGTGGTGCTGATCGCGGTCGCCGTCTTCGCGTTCTTCCTGCTGTTCGGCGCGATCGTGATGACCGACGGGGTGCAGCTGGGCTGGACCGGTCAGGAGTCGCTGCACAACCTGTCCTGGCTGCCGAACGTGTCGGGCGAGCTGGTCAAGGTCGCGCTGTTCCTCGCCGGGTTCTCCTCGCTCTACCTCACCGTCTCGACCGTCACGGACGAGACCTACCGCGAGCAGTTCTTCGGTACGGTGCTGCGCGAGATCGAGCGAGCCGTGGGAATGCGCGCCGTCTATCTCACGCTCCGTGCCCGACAGACGGCCCAGGTCACGTCCGAGTGAGCGGTCCCCGATATTCTGTGGCCGTGTTGTGGCGAAGTCTGAGTGAGGTGCCGGCCGGCCTGGGGCGTACGTGTGTCGTCGTCGGCAACTTCGATGGCGTCCATCTCGGGCACCAGCACGTGATCAGGCGGGGGCGGGAGGTGGCGGACGCCAAGGACCTCACCTTGGTGGCGGTCACCTTCGACCCGCACCCGATGGCGGTGCTGAGGCCCGAGCACGCGCCCGGTGTGCTCACCACCATGGAGGAGCGCGCCGAGCTGCTGCACGCGGCCGGTGCCGACGCCGTGCTCGCGCTGCCGTTCGACATGGACATGGCCAACTGGTCGCCCGACGACTTCGCCCAGCGCGTGCTCGTCGACGCGCTGCACGCCGAGGCCTGCGTGGTCGGCGCCAACTTCCGCTACGGCTGCAAGGCCGCCGGCGACGTGGCCGACCTGGTCGCCTACGGCAAGATCCACGACTTCTCCGCCGAGGGGATCCCGCTCGACGGCGGGCCCCAGGTGTGGTCCTCGACCTACATCCGTACGTGTCTGGCGACCGGCGACGTCTCCGGGGCTGCCGAGGCGCTGGGCCGTCCCTACTCCGTGCGTGGCGTCGTGGTGAAGGGTGACCAGCGGGGCCGCGAGCTCGGCTTCCCGACGGCCAACGTACCCACCGACTCGCTGACCGCGGTGCCGCCCGACGGCATCTACGCGGGCTGGCTGACCCGGCGCGACACCGGCGAGCGGTTCCCCGCCGCCATCTCGGTCGGCACCAACCCCACCTTCGAGGGCGTGGTCGGACGCCGCGTCGAGTCCTACGTGCTCGACCGCGACGACCTCGAGCTCTACGGCGTCGAGGTCGAGGTCGCCTTCGTCGAGCGGCTGCGCGGCATGGTCGCCTTCGAGGGGATCGACGCGCTCGTCGAGCAGATGCACGCCGACGTCGAGCGCGCTCGCCGCATCCTTCAGCAGGGTCTTACCGAGTCGTAGATCGGGCGGCCTGTTCAGCCGGGGCCGGGTGCGGTTGAATTGCTGGTTATGGATCCCCACTCCACGCCCACGTCCGCCTACGAGACCGAGGTCGAGGCCGATCGCCCCCGCGGCGGCATCCCGGCCTTCCTCAACGCGGTCCTCGTCACCGGTGGGCTCTGGGCCCTGCAGTTCCTCTCCGGCTCGGCGCCGTTCTCGACCTGGATCGAGGAGAACGGCACCGAT
Organism: Nocardioides sp. NPDC054178; assembly: GCF_055585005.1. NCBI lineage: Bacteria > Bacillati > Actinomycetota > Actinomycetes > Propionibacteriales > Nocardioidaceae > Nocardioides > Nocardioides sp. NPDC054178. The sequence continues at coordinate 11,744 of NZ_JBVJKY010000014.1, read as the reverse complement.
TCGGCCGGCTGGGTGGCCTCGCTGCTCGGTGACCGGCTCACCTACTTCGGTGAGGGCTCGTTCGGCGGCCTCTTCTCCGGCGACGACGTGGTGCACTCGGGCATCCTCACCGCGACGGTCTTCGTGCTCACCTGGCTGCTGACCTGGCTCGGCACCATCGGCATCTGGCCGCGGGCGTTCTGGCCGGTGTTCCTCGGCTGCTGGTTCGCCGCGACCCTCGCCACCGCCACCGGTCAGGTCGCCGACAGCCTCTACACCTACCTCAGCGACGGCCGCGAGGCCTCGGTGGTCGCCTCGCTCGGCGACGTGCTCGCCTCGGGCGCTGCGTACGGGGTGACGTACGGGTGGGCGACCGGGTTCCTGATCGCGCTGATCTGGCTGGCGATCCCGGGCAAGCGCGACGAGGTGGAGGAGTACACGCCGATGTCGTCGCTGATCTCCGGCGGTGGCCCCGGGGGAGCGCCCGGCGGCTACGGCCAGCAGCTGCGTACGAGCGTCGCGCTGCCGACCGCGCAGACCAGCCTCGCCCGCGTCGCCCCCACCCAGCCGGCCCAGCCGGTCCAGGTGCGCACCTTCACCGGGCCGGCACGCGGCCAGGGTCCGGCCGGTGACACGGCCGCCTGGAAGGACTTCGTCCGCGACGTCCGCGGTCGCTCCTAGGATCACGGCCGGGCTGCGCCGCCGAGGTTCTCGGCGGCGCGAGGTGCAATGCTCTGGCAAGTAGTGCGCACTGCGTAGTAGTGTGCCAAGCATGGATACCACCCAGCTGCTCAAAGGGGTGCTCGACCTGACCGTCCTGGCCGTCGTCGACGGCGAGGACGCCTACGGCTATGACATCGTCCGCAAGCTCCGCGACAGCGGGCTCACGGGCGTCGGGGACGCGTCGGTCTACGGCACCCTGCGGCGGTTGTACGCCGCGGGTTCCCTGACCTCCTACGTCGTGCCGTCGGAGTCCGGTCCGCACCGCAAGTACTACGGCATCACGCCTGCCGGGCAAGGCCAGCTCAAGCAGCAGAGCGAGGACTGGTCCCACTTCTCCACCACCGTCACCGAGATCCTCCGAGGGGCAAGCGCATGACGACCACAGATGCAGAGGCGAACGTCGCGCCGGAGGCGCGGCTCTTCCTGACCCGGGTACGCCAGGAGCTCGCCGACCTCGACCCGGAGGTGCTCAGCGACATCACCGACGGGCTCGAGGCCGACTTCACCGAGCTCGTCGCCGAGCGCGGGCCCGAGGCGCTCGGAGATCCGGTCGAGTACGCCCAGGAGCTGCGGGCAGCGGCCGGGATCCCCGTGGGCGTGAAGGCGCCCCGCGGTCTCGCGGAGCGGGCCGACGGGCTCCTGGACGCCGGGCACGCTCGCTTCGACTCCGCGGTCGCGAAGCTCGGCGAGCTGCTGCGTACGGATCTGGGACCGGTGGTCGCCTGGCTGCGGCCGCTGTGGTGGATCGTGCGTGCCTGGGCCGCGGCCTGGGTGGTCTCGGCGTTCTTCGGGTGGGGCATGTCGAGCGCTCCGGGGGTGCTGCTCCTCATCGTGGCCGTGGCGGTCAGCATGTTCATCGGCGCCGGCCGCGTCTGGCCCGGCGGCGAGCGGGGGACCGCTGCGCGTGTCGTGCTCGTGGGGCTGAACGCGTTCGCGGCGTTCGTGCTCATCATGGGCTGGGCGAGCGAGGTCACGGCCTCCGACTACGACCGCGGCTACAGCGACGGGATCATGGAGTCGGGTGGCGGCTACGCCGCGCCGATCGACGAGCAGGCCGGGATCTACTCCAACGGGAAGTGGGTCAGCAACATCTATCCGTACGACGCCTCCGGCAAGCCGCTGACCGGCGTCCAGCTCTTCGACCAGGAGGGCCGGCCGATCGAGGTCGTCACCCAGCCCGACTGCACCTCGACGACTGCCGCTCCGCTCCCGCCTGCGGTGCCCGATGAGGACGGGATCACCACCGAGTTCTGCATCGACCAGAACACGGGGGAGTCGCTGCAGCCGCGGATCTTCTACCCGTGGTCCAACGGCGCCGCGCAGCTCTACAACGTCTTCCCGCTGCCCAGCCGGGTCCAGTCCGGCATCGAGCTCGACCCGAACGCCTTTGCCGACGGGAGCGAGGACGCGCCGGCGATCCAGGAGCCGCCGCTGGCGACCGTACCCGAGGCCTCGCTGCCCGGAATCGCGACGGGCTCGCCAAGTGCTTCGCCCAGTGCATCCGCGAGCGTGTCTCCGGGTACCGCCGACCAGCCATGATCAGACCGATGCAACCGATCCCGGTTCCGCAGCGTCGATCCATATGGCGGAGAGACGAGGTCGAGGGTGATGGAACGATGAAGCTGTGGTGGAGGTTGCGCCGGCTGGTGGCGCGGCTCGTGCTCGTGGCGTGATCCGGCGGCGATTCGGGGCGTACGCCGGCTCGCTGTTAATCTTCTCGGGTTGTCGGCCCATGGGGGTCGGCGACTCAAGCCGTGAAATCGGCCGCGGACCAAGAGTGCCCCGGTGAACAGGCCCGGGCGCGCCGCGCAACGAGTGGGCCTACGGGCCGGAAGGGAGCCTTCGCATGGCAGTTGGAACTGACGCGGAGACCAAGAAGAAGATCATCGCCGAGTACGCCACGACCGAGGGTGACACCGGCTCGCCGGAGGTGCAGATCGCGCTGCTGTCGCACCGCATCTCCCACCTGACCGACCACCTCAAGGAGCACAAGCACGACCACCACAGCCGTCGTGGTCTGCTGCTGCTCGTCGGCCAGCGCCGCCGCCTTCTCAACTACCTTCAGAAGAAGGACATCGAGCGCTACCGCTCGATCATCGAGAAGCTCGGCCTTCGTCGTTGATCTCCTGATCTTCGTAGGCAGCGGGCCGTCCCCACACGGGGGCGGCCCGTTCGCCTGTTTTAGGGAAGGTTGGGCCTCAGCGGGGGCTCTTGGGGTATTACTGATGCGTTTCCGGGTGAATGAGGCGCAGTCTTGAAACCGTGCATCGACAGATCGCAGGCAAGCTGACCGGGCCCAGGACGAAGTACGTCGTCGTGGTGTTCTGGCTGCTCGCCGTGGTCGCCCTCGGCGGTTTCGCCGGCAAGCTGACCGAGGTGCAGAACAACGAGGCCAGCTCGTGGCTGCCGGCCTCGGCGGAGTCGACCCGCGGGTTCGACAAGATGAGCCCCTTCCAGAACCCCAACGCGATCCCCACCACGCTCGTCTACACCTCGACCGCCACCACCGGGGCCGACCTCGCCGCGGTCGCCTCGGGCGACATCGCCGCGCTAGGCGGGCTCGACGGGGTCGAGGGGGAGATCGCGCCACCACTGCTGTCGAGGGACGGCGAGGTCGCCCAGGTCACCGTGACCTTCGACCTCGGCGCGGACGGCTGGAACAAGATGCCCGGCCTCGTCGACGAGGTCCGTGAGATCGCCGACCACGACGACGTGACGCTGCACGTCACCGGGCAGGGTGGCTCCGCGGCCGACGCGGCGGAGGCGTTCGGCGGCATCGACACGACGCTGCTGCTGGCCGCGCTCGCGGTCGTCGTGGTCATCTTGCTGTTCGTCTATCGCAGCCCGGTGCTCTGGCTCTTCCCGATCGTCTCGGTCGTGGTCGGCCTGGGCGTGACGATGGGCCTGGTCTACTTCCTGGCGAAGGACGCGGGCCTGACCGTCAACGGCCAGAGCCAGGCGATCTTGAGCATCCTCGCGGTCGGCGCCGGCACCGACTACGCCCTGCTGCTGGTCTCCCGCTACCGCGAGGAGCTGCGCAACTTCGAGGACCGTCACGACGCGATGGCCCATGCCCTGCACCGGGCCGCCCCGGCGATCCTCGCCAGTGCCGTGACCGTCATCCTGGCCATGCTCTGCCTGACCTTCGCGGAGATGAACTCGACCGCCGGGATGGGTCCGGTCGTGGCCGTCGGGATCGGGGTGACCTATCTGGTGATGGTCACGCTGCTGCCTGCCCTGCTGGTCATCTGCGGCCGGTGGGTCTTCTGGCCGAAGCGCCCGACCTTCGGGTCGAAGGACCCGACCCAGACCGGTCTGTGGGCGCGGGTCGGCGAGAGGGTCTCGGTCCGGCCGCGCCGTGTCTGGATCGTGACGACGGGCCTGCTGCTCCTCGCCTGCCTGGGCCTGCTGCGGCTCGATGCCAACGGCCTGGCGTCGGACGAGACCTACACCAAGGAGTTCGACTCGATCACGGGCCAGCAGGTGCTGATCGACCACGACATGGCCGACCAGTCCAACCAGCTGCTCGTGGTCGCCGACGAGGCGGCGCAGGGGCCGGTGCAGCAGGCGCTCGACGGCGTCGAGGGGCTGGTGCCCACCGAGACCCCGGCGGGGGAGATGGCGAGCTTCCCGCTGGGACCACCGCAGGGCGGCGTCGTCGCGATCGCGGCGGTGGTGGACGCCGACGTGACCTCGCCCCAGGCGTACGACATCGTGGCCGACGCACGCTCGGCGGTGCGCGAGGTGGACGGCTCCGGTGCGCTGGTCACCGGCACCTCGGCGATGATGTTCGACACCCTCGAGGCCAGTCAGCGCGACAACCTGGTGATCATCCCGATCGTCCTGCTGGTCGTGCTGCTGGTGCTGATGGTGCTCCTCCGGGCGCTGGTCGCCCCGCTGATCCTGCTCGGCACGGTGATCCTGTCGTTCGGGGCGGCGCTCGGCATCTCGGTGCTGATCTTCGAGTTCGTCTTCGGCTTCGCCGGGACGGATCCCTCGTTCCCGCTGTTCGCCTTTGTGTTCCTGGTCGCGCTGGGCATCGACTACAACATCTTCCTGATGACCAGGGTGCGTGAGGAGGCGCAGGTCCGCGGCACCCGCGCGGGGTCGCTCGTCGGCCTGACCTCGACCGGCGGCGTGATCACGTCGGCGGGGGTCGTCCTCGCCGCGACGTTCCTGGTGCTCGGCTCGCTGCCGATGGTCTTCCTGGCCGAGATCGGGGTGACCGTCGCGCTGGGGGTCATGCTCGACACGATGATCGTCCGATCGATCCTGGTCACGGCCATCAACCTCGACGCCGGTGACCGGATCTGGTGGCCGAGCAGACTCGCGAAGGCTAAACAAGAGTAAGTTGGTCATGTTAATATCCGGTCATGACGTCCCCAGGTCTGAACCGACGCACCTTCCTCACCACCGCGGCGCTCGGGGCGGCAGCGGTGGGCACCACCCAGGTCACGGACTCGGTGACGGCCGGCGCCGCCGCGGGTGCGCCGGCGATCCTCAAGCCGCTGCCCGTCGAGCGGTTCATCGACTACGGCACCAACGCCGAGACCCGCTGGGACTCGGTCGACCCGCGCCGCTACCTGACCCCGCAGGCCGACCTCTTCGTGCGCAACCACACCGCGACCCCGCAGATCGACCGCGAGACGTACGAGCTGGAGATCTTCGGCGACGGGCTGCGTGAGGCCGCCGGTGTCAGGCTCACCCTCGACGACCTCAAGGCCTTCCGGCACGTCGAGACGACCTCGGTGCACGAGTGCACCGGCAACGGCCGCAGCTTCTTCACCACCCAGCAGGGCCAGGAGGTCAGCGGCACCAAATGGACGCTGGGCGCGGTGGGCGCGGTCCGCTGGAAGGGCGTACGCCTGGGGGACGTCCTCACCGCCGTCGGCATCCGTCAGGACGCGGTCTCGGTGCAGGCCACCGGTCTCGATGCCGGCTATGTGGACAAGGGTGTCGACTACGGCCGGGTGCGGCGCCCGTTCCCCATCGAGAAGGCCTTCGACGACGCCCTGCTCGTCTGGGGCGCCAACGGTGAGGACCTGCTGCCCGACCACGGCTTCCCGCTGCGGCTGCTGCTGCCCGGCTGGATCGGCATCGCGAGCATCAAGTGGCTCGGCTCGCTGGAGGTGTCCACGAGCGTGCTGACCTCGCCCTGGGACACGAAGTGGTACAACGTCGACGGCCCGCTCACCGTCAACCCGGTCCGCTCCGCCCTCGAGCTCGAGTGGAACGCGGAGATCCCGGCCGGCGACCGGATCGTGCTGAGCGGCCGCTCCTGGTCCGGTGCCGCACCGATCGCCCGCGTCGAGATCAGCACCGACGGGGGAGAGACCTGGGCGCGGGCGGTCCCGCACGCCCCGGGTCGCCCCACCGGCGGCCACGGCCTCGGCTGGGCGCAGTGGGATCACACCTGGCGCAACCCCGAGCCGGGGACGTACGAGATCCTCGTCCGGGCCACCGACCGGGCCGGCCGCACCCAGCCCGACGTCGCCGCCCACAACCCCGGCGGCTACTTCTTCGACGCCGTCGTGCGACACCCCGTCACCGTCGTCTGAGACGCAACCCCGCAACGGTCGGAGCCGCGCGTTCCACGTTTCGGGCGGTCGGCGGATAGGCTGGACCGAGAGTGCTACGGCCACCGGCCGGCGCACCCAGAAATGATCATCACCAGGAGCGGCCCGCCCGACCGGCTCGGTCCTCGGTAGTGACTCCCAGACTGCGGCAGCTGCCGCGAAGGCTGAGGGTCTCGATCGAAGACCGGCCCTGTGCGCAACGAGCGCACACGCCCGGCGCGGGGACGCTCCGCGACAAAGACTAAGGACGAATTCCTTGACCGAACCAGTCATCACCGCCGTCGAGACGACCATCGACAACGGCAAGTTCGGCACCCGCACCGTCAAGTTCGAGACCGGGCTCCTCGCCCGGCAGGCCGCGGGTTCCGTGACCGCCTACCTCGACGACGAGACGATGCTGCTGTCGGCGACCACCGCCTCCAAGCAGCCGAAGGACCACTTCGACTTCTTCCCGCTCACCATCGACGTCGAGGAGCGGATGTACGCCGCGGGCAAGATCCCCGGCTCCTTCTTCCGTTCCGAGGGTCGCCCGGGCGAGGACGCGATCCTCACCTGCCGCCTGATCGACCGCCCGCTGCGCCCGACCTTCAAGAAGGGTCTGCGCAACGAGGTCCAGGTCGTCATCACCGTCATGGCGCTCGACCCCGACCAGCCCTACGACGTGCTCGCGATCAACGCCGCGTCGATGTCCACCCAGCTCTCCGGCCTGCCGTTCTCCGGCCCGGTCGGCGGCGTGCGCGTCGCCCTGATCGAGGGCCAGTGGGTCGCCTTCCCGACCCACAGCCAGCTCGAGAACGCCGTCTTCGACATGGTCGTCGCCGGCCGCGTCACCGACACCGGCGACGTCGCCATCATGATGGTCGAGGCCGAGTCCACCGAGCAGACCTGGGACCTGGTCCAGTCCGGCGCGCAGGCGCCGACCGAGCCGATCGTGGCCGGTGGCCTGGACGCCGCCAAGCCGTTCATCAAGCAGCTGGTCGAGGCCCAGGCCGAGCTGGCCAAGCAGGCCGCCAAGCCGGTTCAGGACTACCCGGTCTTCCTGGACTACCAGGACGACGTCTACGAGGCCGTCGAGGCCACCGTCGGCGCCGACGTCACCGACCTCTACAGCGTCAAGGGCTCGCGCGAGCGCGTCCTGACCAAGCTGGAGCGCGAGGAGGAGGGCGACCGGATCAAGCTCGCCCTGCTCGAGAAGATCGGCGCCCAGTTCGAGGGTCGCGAGGGCGAGATCGGTGCGGCGTACAAGGCCATCACCAAGCAGGCCATCCGCACCCAGGTCCTGCGTGACAAGGTCCGCATCGACGGCCGTGGTCTGGCCGACATCCGGCCGCTGCACTCCGAGGTCGGCGTGATCCCGCGGGTCCACGGCTCGGCGCTCTTCGAGCGTGGCGAGACCCAGATCCTGGGTGTCACCACCCTCGACATGCTCAAGATGGAGCAGCAGCTCGACACGCTCTCCCCCGAGAAGCACCGTCGCTACATGCACAAGTACATCTTCCCGCCGTTCTCCACCGGTGAGACCGGTCGCGTGGGCTCGCCCAAGCGCCGCGAGGTCGGCCACGGTGCGCTCGCCCGTCGCGCCCTCCTGCCGGTGCTCCCGAGCCGCGAGGAGTTCCCCTACGCGATCCGTCAGCTCTCCGAGGCGATGGGCTCCAACGGCTCCACCTCGATGGGCTCGGTCTGCGCCTCGACGATGTCGCTGCTCAACGCCGGTGTCCCGCTCAAGGCTCCGGTCGCCGGCATCGCGATGGGTCTGATCTCCGGTGAGATCGACGGCGAGACGAAGTACGTCGCGCTCACCGACATCCTCGGTGCCGAGGACGCCTTCGGCGACATGGACTTCAAGGTCGCCGGCACCGCGGAGTTCGTGACCGCGCTGCAGCTCGACACCAAGCTCGACGGCATCCCGGCCGAGGTCCTGGCTCAGGCCCTCAACCAGGCCAAGGACGCGCGGACGACCATCCTGGACGTCATGCACGAGGCCATCGGCGGCGTCGAGGAGATGGCTCCGACCGCTCCCCGGATCATCACCGTGAAGGTCCCCGTGGACAAGATCGGCGAGGTCATCGGCCCGAAGGGCAAGGTGATCAACCAGATCCAGGAGGACACCGGCGCCCAGATCTCCATCGAGGACGACGGCACGGTGCTCATCGGCGCGACCGACGGCGGCGCCGCCGAGGCCGCCCGCGCGGCGGTCAACGCGATCGCCAACCCGACCATGCCCGAGGTCGGCGAGCGCTACCTCGGCACGGTCGTGAAGACGACCAACTTCGGCGCCTTCGTCGCCCTGCTCCCGGGCAAGGACGGCCTGCTCCACATCACCAAGCTGCGCGCCCTCAACGGCGGCAAGCGCGTGGAGTCGGTCGAGGACGTCGTCGAGGTCGGCCAGAAGATCCAGGTCGAGATCGCCGAGATCGACGACCGCGGCAAGCTGTCGCTCGCCCCGGTGCTCGAGGAGGAGGCTCCCTCCGAGGAGGCTTCTGCCGAGGCCGCCACCGAGGCCGCAGACGAGGAGTGACCTTGGCGTCACGCAGCATCCGGGGGACCGGTCGACACGCAGGTGTCGGCCGGTCCTCCGGCTATAACCAGGAGCCCGGCACCACCGTCACGCTCGAGCAGACCGAGGTCAACGGCGCAGTGACGTCGCTGGTCCGCCGCACGGTCCATCCCTCGGGCCTGCGGATCGTGACCGAGCAGATGGCCGGGGTCCGCTCGGCCGCGATCGGCGTCTTCATCGGCGTCGGGTCCCGGGACGAGACCGCGCGTCAGCACGGCTGCTCCCACTTCCTCGAGCACCTGCTGTTCAAGGGCACCCCGTCGCGTACGGCCTTGGAGATCTCCTCCTCGATGGACCGCGTCGGTGGGGAGTTCAACGCCTACACCGCCAAGGAGTACACGTGCTTCCACGCGCGGGTGCTCGACCTGGACCTGCCGCTCGCGATCGACGTCGTGGGCGACATGCTGACCTCCTCGCTGATCACGGCCGAGGACGTCGAGGCCGAGCGTGACGTGATCCTCGACGAGATCGCGATGCACGACGACGACCCCGACGACGTGATCCACAACCTCGTCGCCGCACAGGCCTGGGGCGCCGAGACGCCGCTGGGGCGGGGCATCGCCGGCACGGAGGCCTCGATCTCGGCGCTGACCCGCGAGGAGATCGACGCCTTCTACCGGGAGCGCTACGTCGCCCCCAGGATGGTCGTCTCGGTCGCCGGCAACGTCGATCACGACGAGGTCGTGGCGATGGTCGAGAAGGCTTTCTCCGGCGCGGGCTTCCTGGCGGCCTCGGCCGCCCCGGTGCCGCCGCGCGAGGGGTCCACGCTGGAGGTCGCTCCCGGCGAGATCAGCGCCCAGCGCCCGCTGGAGCAGGTCAACGTCATCCTGGCCCGGGAGGGTCTGCAGCGTGGCGACGACCGCCGCTTCGCCTTCGAGGTGGTCAACACCGCCGTCGGCGGCGCGACCTCCTCACGGCTCTTCCAGGAGGTCCGCGAGCACCGCGGCCTGGCCTACTCGGTCTACTCCTACGCCTACAGCCACGCCGAGACGGGTCTCTTCGGGGTCCAGGTCGGCTGCCTGCCGGCCAAGCTCGACGAGGTCCTCGAGGTCGTACGCTCCGAGCTGGCCGCCGTCGCCCGCGACGGCATCACCGCCGAGGAGCTCGAGCTCGGCAAGGGCCAGCTGCGTGGCGGCCTCGTGCTGGGCCTGGAGGACTCGGCCTCGCGGATGTCCCGCATCGGCCGCGCCGAGCTGGTCCACCGCGAGCTCTACTCGATCGACGAGGTGCTGGCGCGGATCGATGCGGTCACCCTCGAGGAGTGCCGCGAGGTCGCGGCCGAGATCCTGACCCGCCCGGAGATCCTCGCGGTGGTCGGCCCAGCCTGACTCCGAGTCGGCTCGTCATGACGAGCCGACTCGAGTTCTCTCAGCGCTTGCCGATGATCCCGACGGCGGCCGGGACCTTGGAGTCGACGATGGAGACACGGAACCCGGCGTCGGCCAGGGCCTTGCTCGACTTCTCGATGATCTCGGGGACCTGCTCGCGCTGGGTCGCCTCGTAGAAGAGGTTGACCGTGCCACCGGGGAGCACGCGCTCGTGGAGCAGCGCGATCTCGGCGGATGCGTCACGCACCCAGAACAGGTTGACGTTGAACGCGAATACCTTCGTCAGCCGCTTGACCGGGACCCGCAGCGTCGCGAGGTCGATCTGGCGAACCGTGAGGCGTCCTGCCTCCAGGTACTTCGCGCAGCGTCGCTTCGTACGATCGACACCCGACTCCGAGCGGTCGATCGCAAACAGCTTTCCGGTCTCCAGCCGGCTACAGATCAGCTCGGCACCAGCCCCCGGGCCACAGCCGATCTCAAGGACATGATCGTTCGGTTGAATGTCCATGAAATCAACGGCCCAACGGATCCGAGCAGGGATCGTCTGCACCACCATGGGTCCAAGACTGCCAGATCCTTCTACGGTTCCGCGCACAGCCCCTTCGACAAGCTCGGGGCGAGCCTTGCAAAATGTTCACTGGATGGTGGTGGATCGTTGCTGGGGCGTGATCTATAGGGTGTGGCCTCATGACTAAAGTGGCGGTTCTCGGTGCACGTGGCAAGCTCGGTTCGGCGGTCTGCGAGGCCGTCGAGTCCGCCGAAGACCTGGAGCTCGTCGCACGGATCGGTCGCGGCGACGAGCTGTCGGCGATCACCGACGCCGGTGCCGAGGTGGCCGTCGACGTCACCACGCTCGAGGCGGTGATGGGCAACGCGGAGTTCTGCCTGTCCCATGGCGTACACACGGTGATCGGCACCTCCGGCTTCGGGCCCGACCGCGTCGAGCAGCTGGAGGCCTGGCTGGCCAAGAACCCGGGCGTCGGGGCGATGGTGGTGCCCAACTTCTCGGTCGGCGCGGTGCTGATGATGCGGTTCGCCGAGCTCGCCGCCGCCCACTTCCCGTCGGTGGAGATCGTCGAGACCCACCACGAGCGGAAGGCCGACGCTCCGTCCGGTACGGCACGCAGGACCGCCGAGCTCGTCGCTGCGGCGCGCCGGGAGGCCGGGGTGGCCCCGGCGCCCGACGCGACCACGTCGGCCCTCGACGGGGCCCGTGGGGCCGCTGTGGAGGGCATCCCGGTGCACTCCCTGCGGATGTCGGGATCGGTCGCCCACCAGGAGGTCGTCCTCGGCGGTGTCGGCGAGCTCCTGACCATCCGTCACGACTCGCTCTCGCACGCCTCCTTCGCCCAGGGCGTACTCGCCGCGATCCGCGGCATCGGCTCGCGGCCCGGGCTCACGATCGGCCTGGAGGACGTCCTCGGTCTGTGACCCCTGGCCGGGTCCGCGCCTGCGGATACGGAGAAGGGCGCGGTGGGGGGGGGGGCGCGGGGGGGGGGCGCCCCCCCCCCCCCGGGGGGCGGCCCCCGCCCCACCCGGGTGGGGGGGGGGGGGGGGGCCGGCGCGGGGACAGAGGCGGGG
>NZ_JBVJKY010000013.1:0-73300 GCF_055585005.1 Nocardioides sp. NPDC054178 | reverse complement strand
GCCGGGCCTTCCTGCGTCTCGACGCCGCCGGCCTAGGGCCTCTCTCCTCCTCCTCCTCCTCCCCCCCAGGCCGAAGCCGGGGGAGGGGGAGTCGCTTGTCGACTCTCAATATGCAATTAGGTATTCAGTTTAGTATTTAGTTCGGTTCGGTTATTTGGTGTGGTAGAGTGACCTTATGACCTCGACGCCAGCACCCACCGACCAGCAGACCTGCCGGTTCCCCGGCTGCGGCCGTCCGACCGCCCCGGCGCCCGAAGGGGCCGGGCGCCCTCCCGGCTTCTGTGACAACCCTGCGCACAACAAGGCCAGCGCGTGGAAGGAGCGCCAGCGGCTCAAGAACAGCGGCAGCGCCGAGCCGGTCGCGCCGGAGGAGCGCCCGGTCACCGGCGCCCGGCAGCGTGCCGCTGAGACCGCGGCCCAGGTGATCGGGATGGCCGAGCTGCTCATGGAGCAGATGCCCCGCATCGTCGAGGAGCTGCGGACCGCCGGCGACCTCGACGCCGCCGAGGCGCAGATCGAGACCGTGCAGACCGAGGCCGAGGAGCGCATCGCCTCCGCCAGCGCACGTGCCGTCCGCGCCGAGCAGGCTCAGCGCCGCGCCGAGACCGACCGCGAGGAGGCCGACGCGGCCGCGACCGAGGCCCTGGCCCAGGTCGAGCAGCTCCAGGCCGAGCTCGCTGACGTACGCACCGAGCTGGAGCAGCGCGGCACCGAACTGGAGCAGGCCTACGGCGCCAACGACAACCTACAGAGCGTGCTTGAGCAGGAGCGTGCTGAGGCCGAGAGCGCCAAGGCAGCGCTCGACCAGGAGATCTCCACCCTCAAGGCTCAGCTGGCCACCGCAGTGAGCGAGCGCGACCAGCGCACCAGCGACCTCGAGGCCGCCCGTACCCAGCGCGACGAAGCAGCTGGCCGCGCCGAGAGCGCCGCCAGGCAGGCACAGCAGGAGGAGCAGGCTGCACGTGAGGCGCGAGCCCAACTCGACATCACGCGCGCCCAGGTCGACCAGCTGCAGAGCCAGATCGCCGACCTACGCAGCGCCGAGGCCACCGCCCGGGCCGAGCGTGACGCGGCCAGGGCCGACATCGAGCGCGAGCGCCAGCACGCCACCGAGCGCATCGAGGACGTACGCTCCGGGCTGACCGAGCAGGTCAACCGGCTGCGCGCTGACCTCACCGAGCAGCGCGCCGAGGCGGCCGCCGCGGACAAGGCTCACCGCGAGGAGCTCGACGCGATCCGCGCCGAAAGCAGCAAGACTCGGAAAGCCACGAAGGACTGACTCTCGAACGACAGCGATTCCCGGCCCCGCAACACGACCGCGCGACCAGGGGAAACTGTCGGTCCCAACTTCTACGATTATCCCCATGGGGTATCCGTCGCTCACCGACATTCAGCTGAAGATCCTCGAGTACATTCACGGTCGGCCCGAGCAAGAGGCCGACTACAGCGACGTGGAGATCCACCTGGGCCCTGATCTCGTCGCAGACCTCGAGCACTTAGCGGACATCGGTCTCCTGCGGCGCGATAACCGCAGCGAGGGGTTCTATCACCTCCCAGTGAGCGGGCGGACCGAGGTCGACGCGCTGCTGAAGCGCCGCGAAGACCGCAGTTACCGACGAACCCAGTGTCGTGACGATCTGCTCGCCTGGCTCGACAAGACCACCGAGGCCGATGATGCGGGCACCCGTGTCTCGCTCGACAAGTTCGCCGGGGGCGCCGACGGCGTCGCGTTCACGGAGAAAGAGGTCGACCTGGCCGCCGACCACCTGGTGACCGAAGGCCTGATCAAGACCCTTGGAGGCTCCTGGGGTCGCAACCATCTGCTGGCGTACATCACCGGTGCGGGACAAGAGCGTCTCGACGAAGGAAACGGCGCAGCTGGGATCACTGAAGTTTCCCTGGCGCCCAGCGTCGTGCAGCACATCACCATCACCGGTGACGGGAACATCGTCACCTCAGCTGCGGGATCCCACAACGAGGTCCAGGCCAACATCGACGACTTCGATCTCGTGAAGGCGCAGAGCCACTCCGAGGCCATTCGAGAGGCGCTGCCGGCGCTGGAGGAACTCAAGGATGAGATCGTTCCGCTCCTGGATCAGATCCAGACCGACGACCGCAGCCTCGCCCAGAAGGCGACCTTCGGTCTCTACCAGCTCCTCACCGGAACCGGCACGGGTGCCCTGGGCGGTGCGCTGGCCCTTCCTCTCGCGCAGGCCCTCGGCCTCGCCTGAGGCTGAGATGGGATCCAGGTACCAGCTCGCGCTCGAGGAGGCGCGACGTAGCTACGACGCGCAGCTGGCGCAGCTCGAGAACCTTCGGAGCCGTGGCACCTGGACCGTCGCCGCCGGCGCTCTCGCCCTGTCAGTGATCGGGGTCGACACGAAGGGCGCGGGCTGCTGGTCCTATGCCTGGTCCATTCTCGCCTTCCTCTGCTTCGCCACCGTGGTCATCGGCACCGTGGTCATCGCGTGGCCGCAGAAGGTGTGGGCCGGCCAGAAGCCACATCTCCTCGTCCAGTGGGTCGAGCTCGACGACGCCTCGACCGATGACCAGATCCGTGATCTCGCGCTACATCTGGAGCAGCAGTCCGAGGCCAACGCCAAGGTCATCGACCGCCTCCAGAAGTGGCATGGGACGGTGCTCATCGCGCTCCTCGTGGAAGTTCCGTTCCTCCTCCTAGGAAAGCTCTGGGAGGGGGTGAACCAATGAGCGACGACAAGAAGGACTCGGCGTCGTCCGAGAAGCGGCCTCAGGACCAGCCGGCCGAGCGGCCGCGCCCTCAGCCACGTCTGGCCAACCCCGGACGGCTTGAGAACCGCTACGAGTCCCTCCCCGGCGAGCGCCGAGCATCCACACGGCGCCCGGTCCGACGAGTCACATTCGACAGCAGCAAGTCGGACAACGACTGACGCTAAAACTTCTGGGGGCCGCAGCTCCCATGGGGAAGCTGCGGCCCTCTCAAGTGAAGACATGTTCCGTTGCTCAGGCAGCCACCGCTGCCTTGACGGTCTCGCCCAGGTGGTCGACCACGACCGTGTCTCGCCAGCGGCGCTTCCCGTCGCCATCGGTCCAGGACTCGGTCTCGACATGGCCGACGACGACCACGCTCGATCCCTTCGACATCGACCCGAGCGCCTCGCCGCGACGGCGCCAGGCCTTCAGGTAGTAGCGGGTGGGCTCCCCATCGACCCACTGCTCACCGATGTCGGTCTCCTGCTTGGTGCGGTGGTTGACGAGCACGACCGCCTCGCACACGGAGGTTCCGGTGTTGGGGGTGTGGGTCAGCTCGGGGTCGGCCGCGAGCCGGCCTTCGAAGCACACGATGATCGGCATGATCTCTCACTCCTTACTGGTTGCGGCCCTACCGGGCACTTGGGTTGCCGGCAGTGACCTCACGGTCGCGAGCCGGGTCGTTCCTGGTCCTGTTGGCCACTCGGACCCCGTGCTCCCGATAGAGGCCGCCCATGCGGCCGGAGTGTTCGGGCAAGGGTCGCCGGAGGCGACATGTTCAGCCCTTGCCCGGTTCTCCGGCCGTGTCATCGTGGGTGCCTCGGGAGCACGGGATTCCACCTTCAGGTGGGGGAGTAGCTCGGTCGTCACCGTGAGGTGACGTCCTCGCCGGCGTACGCCGGCCTCCAGCCGTCCGCTGGTGCTTTGTGGTCGCCGAACCACCAGCCACGCCACCCGCGTGGCAGTGGCCCGGCGACCAGTCCTGGGGGTCTCAGAGCTCATCGAAGACTCCGATCAGAGGTGCGGCCTCCTCGGCGGCCGCGTCGACGCGGCCGGAGGAGATCCCGCACAGGCGTAGCCCGCTGCGGGCGATCTGGTCCGCGACCGGGGGAGTGACCTCGCGGCCGCCGACGCGCATCCGGACGACGACCTCGGCCAGCTGCAGCAGCATCGAGCCGAGGTTCAGCGTGCCGGGCTTGGCCGTCGGCGGAGGAGCGAACTCCACCAAGGCCTCCTCAGCCCGTGCCTGCGACCCAAGGCGCCCGTACGCCTCGCCCAGCTCACTGCGGCACGCCTGGTAGCGCCCGAAGTAGGGCATCTTCTGCACTTCGGGCAGGCGCGCGAGGACGCCGGCGTTGTGCGGTGCCCGGGCCAGGGTGCGCACGTCCAGGAGCAGCAGGAGGTACAGCAGCGCGGCCGGCGAGGCCGTGCCGTGAGGAGCGCCGAGCAGCTCGACCTTCTCGATCTTGTCGAGGGTCGGTCGCAGTGATCGCTCGAGGAGCTCCTCGACGATCGCGTCCTTGCCGGCGAAGTGATAATAGAGAGAGGCCTGCCGGATGCCGATCGTCTCGGCGATCTCGCGCGTCGACGTGTTCGCGACGCCCTTCGAGGCGAACAGCCGTGCGGCCACGTCGAGGATCTCGTCGCGCGGCGGGACCGCGGCTCCCTGGTGCCCCGTGTGGCGGGGGCGGCCCGGCCCGCCGCTCATGGGGCGTCCAGCGACGGGCCGCTGCTCAGACGAGCAGCGACACGCGAGTAACTGCCGGGAGTCGAGGGCATGGGTGTACTCGACCGCAGGTCAGGGGGACACTCCCACACCCTCTCCTGACCATTTAGGGACGTCTGAAACGTCCCAAACGTCCTCACATTTCCGAGAAACGCTCTCGGGCAGCTGCCGCCTGCGTGGCGCGGTCAGGCGGCGGCAAATCGTGCCAGATGCCGACGTAGCTCGATGGTGTCGCTCAGGTCCTGCATGACGACCGTAGCGCCGGCCCGGGTTAGCTCCTCAACCGTGTGCGCACCGGTCGCCACCGCGACCACGTGCGCTCCGCCGCGCCTACCCGCGTCGACGTCGCGGGGTGTGTCACCGATGAGCACCGTGTTGCGTCGGCCGAACTCACGGCGGTAGCGGTGTGCCGCCCGGCGCTGGGCGACCGGCACCAGGTGGGCACGGTCATCGGCGTCGGCGCCGTACGCGCCCACCGCTAAGTCGACGCCGTCGGCCAGGTCCAGGGCCGCCAGCTTCATCTCGGCGTTGGGCTGGATGTTCCCCGTCAGCACCGACTGCACCACGCCGGGGTCTGCTCCGAGCGCATCGATCGCGGGGCGCACGCCGGGGAGGACCGACCCGCGCAGCCGCATCGCCTCGTACCGCTCCGCGCCGGCCTGCTGGAGCGCATCGGCGACCTCGCGCCACGGGGGCGTCGGCAGCGCGTGGTCGGCGAACATCGTGTGCATGATCGCTCGATCCGTCCGGCCGCCGGTCCGTGCGGCGTGCCGTGGCTCGATCCCGCTCAGCGCGGCGAACGCCGCGGCGTAGGTCTCCTTGCTCACCCCAGCGTTCTCAACCAGCGTGTGGTCGACGTCCCACAGCACCAACAGCACGGGGGAGTGGACCAGCTCCTGCAGCCGGGTCTCCGCCGGCAGGGGAGTCTCGGAGATCAGGGACATGCCCACGACTCTACGCATCGGTCTCCGGCCGGTCGCGCGGGAAACGTCCCGCAAAGGTCCCGTAGGCTGGACTCTATGAACGAGCGCCTCCGGGGAGCGCTGGCCCAGCAGCGGATCTCCGCTGCCGAGCTCGGCAAGCAGATCGGCGTCGACGAGAAGTCGGTGCAGCGCTGGATGAGCACCGGCCGGCGACCGCACGCGCGCAACCAGCGCGCTGCCGCCAGCGCGCTGGGCGTCTCCCCGGCCTACCTGTGGCCGGGATCGGAGCACCACGACACCTACGTAAGCCCTGGGTCCCGCTCCGAGATCGTCGCTACCTATCCCGACCGGGCCAGCGTGCCGCAGACCGTATGGCGCACGCTCCTTGAGCGCGCCGAGGAGCACATCGACGTGCTGGTCTTCTCCGGCACGTTCCTCGCTCAGTCCAACCCGCGACTGCCTGCCATGTTGGGCCGACGCGCCGCCGCGGGCGCCAAGGTCCGGTTGTGCTTCGGCGACCCCGACAGCGCCGCGGTGGCGCTGCGCGGCGAGGAAGAGGGCATCGGATCCGCACTGGGCGCGAAGATCCAAGCCAGCCTGAGCTACTTCACCGACCTCGCCCGCGCACCAGGCTGCGAGGTCCGTCTGCACGGCTGCGCCCTGTACGCCTCCATCTTCCGTTACGACTCAGATGCCATGATCAACCCGCACATCTGGGGCAGCCCGGCCAGCGCCAACCCACTGCTCCACATCCGTGACGCCGGAGAGGACTCCATGTTCGACAAGTACGCCGAGAGCTTCGAGAAGGTCTGGGACCGGGCCAAGCCATGGGGTGCTGCGTGAACACGCGCATCGAGCATTGGCGCAACCCCGACGCGCCCAAACCCAACTCGCTGGTGCCTGCCTCGAACCTCCTGGTCGTCAACGAGGCCGGCGACATCCTGCTCCAGCGCCGCCGCGACACGGGCCAGTGGGCGCTGCCCGGCGGCAAGCAGGAGTTCGGCGAGACGCCCAGCGCCTGCGCCATACGCGAGTGCGAGGAAGAGACCGGCATCCTCGCCGAGGTCACTGGCCTGCTCGGTGTCTACAGCGACCCCGACCACCTCATCGAGTACCTCAGCGACGGCGAGGTCCGCCAGGAGTACGAGGTCACCTTCCTCGGACGGCCCGTCGCGGGTGCTCCCACGGCCAACGACGAGGCCTCCGCCGTCCACTGGGTTCCGCCCGCCAAACTCGCCGACTACGACATCCACGCGACCATGCGCCGCCAGATCGAGGACTACCTCAACAAGCGCTACCCGTTTGCAGACTGAGCCACCCGCTCAGCTCGTACCTCAGCGCGTACGTGAGCGCGGTGTACGGCCTCACCAACAGCCCGCTCGGCCACCAGCCACGTGCGATGCACGACGCTGCCGGGCGCGTACCTGGTTCGGATCTCGGCGAGCCGCTCCTCCAACGTGAACCGTTCGCCTCCTGGGCCGGTGGTCATGTCCGCGGCCGCGAGCAGGTCGTCGAGGTCGCTGTCAGCGAACGCGAACTCGCCCAGTTCGGCCACCAGCCCGCGCTCGACCGACTCGAAGCGCGCGCCCGAGTGGTGCGCAACCAGGCCCACAACGGAGGCCGGCCACCCCTGGTCACGCAGCCAGCGGGCCCCGTCGAGCGGGTGAAAGCCCGTGGTGGCGATCTCGGGCGCGTACCCGACATCGTGCAGCCATGCCGCCGCGACGACGGCCGCGGCGTCGTCGGCGCGGACGCCGACGCTCAGCTCGAGCGCGCGACGAGCGACGCCCTGGACATGCCGCCACCGGCGGCCCAGGGGAGCGACGTAGTTCTCGGCGAGGGCGGCCGCATCCGCCACCAGATCATCCACGCCGATCACGGTAACCCGGCACCCAGTTCGCCTCACGGCCCAGCCCCATCCGCCTCGAGCCGCAGATCCCGGACACCTGCCGTCCTGATTAGGACCATCCCCAGCACCGCCGACTCTGACAGCCGCGCCACCCCGGTCAACCACCGCGCCCCTACGGGCCGCCGGCCTCCACTGAGAAGTTCGCTACGGCGCTGCGCTGCGCTCCGCTGATTTCCTCCGCGAACTTCTCAGCGCCGGCCGGTACCGGAAGTTGACCGGCCTGGCTCCATCGGCCGCCTTTTCTCACCGTGCACGGGGAAGGCCCAGAACGGCAGGCACCCAGAGCCAGCCACCCGCCCCAGTGCAGGAAGGGTCAAGCTGATGTCCGACTACACCATCGAGACCGCACCCCCGATCGTCGACGGGATGGTCCACCTGACCTATTACATCCGCGAGGACCAGCTGAGCTTCGTCTGGTCCGGCCGCATCACCGAGCCGATCCACGTCCAGCACGGCGGGTACGGCGAGGCCACCGTCGCGCTGATCAACCCCGAGCCCGACTATCCCGCCGGCGAGAAGTCGCCCGTCGAGCTCTTCGACTGGTTCCACAACCTCTGCGACCGGTGGAACATCGCCTGGGACGGCATCCCGGACGTCCCCACCGCCACCGGCGACTACGCCGGCGTCGAGCAGATCGTGCCCGGCGTCTTCATCGTGAGGATCTGATCCCCATGAGCCGCCGCTACTTCCACGTGGCGGCGGCCTCGGAGCTCCTCTTCGAGGCCGCAATCGCCTGCCCCGCCCACCCAGGCATCACCTTCGACGGCCTCGCCGTCGACCACACCTCGGCCGGTGACCAGGTCTTCGTCATCGTCTCCATCCACGACGGCGAACTCCGGGCCTACCTCGGACCCGACCACGACACCACCCAGCGCCGCGGGTCGCTGGTCGCCGCCGGCCTGATATCCAACCCGGACATCCGGCTCGAGGTACAGGAGGCGGCCGAAGTCCTCAGCTGGCTGACCGACTGCTGGGAAGTCGCGCGCGAATGCCTCGACACCGCCGCCGAGGCCGACGCGGATCTCGTGCTCGCACAGATCCCCCTCGAACGGATCAGCGCGGCCTGAGCCCGGACTGGGAGGAGAGCCGAGGGGGGGCTCTCCTCCCAAGGGGCGCGCTGCCCTGATCGCGGCCGGGCTAGATCACCCCGAGAGCGAGTAGCACCTCGACCACCGCACACAGCGCAGTGACCGCAGCCGCACCAGCCGCGATCGCGGCCGCCGCAGCCTTGAGGATTCCCCACCGGCTCTCCGGCGGCTCGCCATCGCCGGGCGCTCGCGTGACCTCTTGGGTCATGATGGACCCACCTCTCCCTTCACCAGATGAGACGAGGTAACCGATGGCCTTCGGGATCCGACCCCGGAGGCCATCACCTCGTCAAAGACAGTCCGGCTGCCTTCGACGCGAGAGTCTCACGGAACCTGATCAGATTGTTTCCTCTGGGGAAACCTGAACTTTCTGGGTCACGGGCCGGGGCGAGAGCGGCCGACGGCCCGATGCGTGCGTTCCTCCGGATCGGAGAACGTACGACGCACAGACCGCCAAGGGCGTCGGAGCAAGGCACCCACCAGGGCCCGGCCTCCGGCCGGGGTGGAGCCGGCGTACGCCGGCACAGCCCTTGTCTTTTTCTCCCTCCCCGGGGCTCCGATTCTGACGGCCGCGCCGCTCCGGTCAACCACCGCGCCCTTCGGGCGCCGGTGCACCCGGACGGCGGTCGCTGCGCTCCCTTATTTCCTTACCGGGCCCACCGGTCCCGGTGGTTGACCTCCACGGCTCCACCGGCCGTCTGACTCTCCACTGCCCGGGGAGGGCGAAAAAAGGGTCGGCAACCCAGAAGCCACCCACCCTGTCCCGGCGCAGGAAGAGAGAGCGCTCATGGCTCACGAGATCGAGACCCACGGCCGACAGGCCGCCGCAGTCTTCGCCCGCGAAGACGCCTGGCACCGCCTCGGCACCACCCTCGAGGACGTCTTCACCGCCGAAGAGGCAATGACCATCGGTCACCTCGGCGGATGGAACGTCCGCAAGACCCCGCTGCAGGGCATCGACCTGGACGAGAACGGCGCGAACCTCGTCGACGTCCCCGACCGGTTCGCCACCGTCCGCACCAACCCGTTCACCGGCCAGGCCGAGGCCCTCGGGGTCGTCGGCACCTCCTACGCCGTCATCCAGAACGAGGAGCACGCCGAGACCCTCAACCAGCTGGTAGAGGACTCCGGAGCGATCTTCGACACCGCCGGATCGCTGCGCGGCGGCCGCCAGGTCTTCGTCTCGCTGCGACTGCCCGAGACCATGCGCGTCGGCGACTCCGACGAGATCCGCACCAACATCGTCGCCCTCAACGGCCACGACGGCACCCAGGCCTTCCGCCTGCTCGTGACCCCGGTCCGGGTCGTGTGCGCCAACACCCAGGCCGCCGCGATCGCCAACCACACCGCGAGCGTCTCCATCCGGCACACCACCAACGCGAGCATCCAGGTCGCGCGCATCCGCGACGCCCTCGGCCTCTCCTTCCGCTACATCGAGGCCTTCGAGACCGAGGCCGAGAAGATGATCCAGCAGACCATGACCGACGCCGCCTTCGCCGGCATCGTCGAGCAGCTCTACGGCACCCCCGACCCCCTCGGGTCGCGCCGCAGCCGCACCGCCGCCTACGAGCGCACACGCGAGCTCCAGCGCCTGTGGAGCGACGCCGACACCCAGGCCAACATCCGAGGCACCGCCTGGGCCGGCTACCAGGCGATCGCCGAGTACGTCGACCACTACGCCCCCGTGCGCGCCAAGCACGAGAAGGCCACCGCCCGGGCCGCGCGACTGCTCACCAGCGAGGAGCCGACCCGGCTCAAGGAACGCGCCTGGGACCTCTGCGCCGCCAGCTGACCCACCACCAGGGGGAGGGCCGCAAGGCCCTCCCCGCCCATCCCCTGGAGGACCCGATGAGCACCATCACCACCGAGGCCGCCGAGCCGCAGTGGATCCACGTCGCCAGCGCCGACCGATACCTCGAAACCGGTCCCGTCTACCTGGCCGAGGCCCGCCGCGACGGCACCCACTTCAACGCCTGCATCACGCCGGGCAACAGCACCACCGTGCACGCGCCCGGCTATCAGCTCGAGGTCGCCAGCAACACCGGACCCAGCTGGTCGACCCACGCCGAGACCCTCGCCGAGGCCCAAGGCGACTTCGCCGCCTACCTCCGCGCCGACCCCGACGACGTCGACGACTCCGCCGACGCGTCCAACAACGAGAACACCAACACCACCAAGGAGACCAACCGATGAGCACGATCGCCACCACCCGCAACCGCACCCCGCTCGCAGGAGCCTTCGACGAGATCCGAGGCCTCAACCTCGGACTCCTGCACCCGGCCAGCGGCCCGCTGGCCCGCATCGACTGCACCAACGGCGGCATCTCCGCACCCGGCCACGACAGCATCACCCTCGTCGGCTGGACCGGGCACGACAACACCAACCCCACCCAGCCCGTCGACTACGTCGCCGGCCTGGAGCACGACAGCCAGATCTTCACCCCGTCCACGGCCTCCTGGCCCGTCGCCCTCCAGATCCGCAACACCTACGCCGGCACGATCGCCGCGCTCGTGCCCGTCTACGACTTCGACGGCCAGACCTGGACCCCGGTCCCGGGAACCATGGCCGGCGGGAACTACGCCACCGGCGACAGCCGCTTCAACGACTTGGTCAGCCAGCTGACCGGCCACGACTTCTACGGCGCCGTCGCCATCCACGACCGGATCGAGTAGCCACCACGTCGCACCGCCGGCCCCGAGGGGCCGGCGGTGGGGAGGGCTCCGCCCTCCCCACACCCCACCCGAACGGCACGACCCGCCGGGCCGACCTCACCAACACCAGCTCGTCGACCGGCGTACGCCGGGCAGCTCCACCCAAGGATCCAGACGCCCCCGGGGCCGACATCCGCCGGCCAAGGACACGGCCCTCCGGGCCGAGACAGCCTCACCGATCAAAAGCGTCTCGTTCCTTGCTCCCACAACGCCCAATCGTGATCGCTCGCTCCGCTGGTCAAGGGAAGCAGTGCCCGGCTCCGCCGGCCCTTGACCAGCTGCCGCTCGCGCGATCTTGGGCTGGTTGTTGGGAGCAAGGGACACGAGGGGTCACATCCCGAGGGTCACCTGGTCAGCTCTCCGTTTCCATCCATGCACCTCATCCAAGGGAGAAGAACCATGAACACGATCACCACCTTCGCCGGCAACCTCACCGAGGACCCGGAGCTGCGCTTCACCAACGGCGGCACCCCGGTCGCAAACCTCCGCGTCGCGGTCAACCGACGCGTCAAGCAGAACGACGAATGGGTGGACGCCACCCCAACGTTCCACAACGTCAAGGTCTGGGGAGCCCAGGGCGAGAACCTGGTCGAGAGCCTCACCCGAGGCGACCGCGTGCTCGTGCACGGCCAGGTCGAGACCGAGAGCTGGTCCGACAAGGAGACCGGTGAGAACCGCTACAAGGACGTCGTAGTCGTCTCCGACCGGTACGGCGAGATCGCCACCAGCCTCAAGTTCGCCACCGCCCGGGCCGAGAAGAACCGCGGCGGCAAGACCACCAACCCCGACGCGCCGGCGTACGCCGACAACGTCACCCAGCTCGGGCCCAGGCCCACCGAGCCCCCGTTCTGAGCGAACGGGAAAGACCCTGGGGGAGGGGCCGGCCAAGAGCCGGCCCCTCTTCTGGGCACCAACCCATCGACGAGCTCACCGCAATGAAATCGCAGTGCACCCCCGATGCAATCCGCCGGTCGTGCGGCACAGAAATGTCGGTGGCAGCACGCACAATCAGAACCAACTCCGTCTCACCCAGCAGGGGAGAGGCCTCGGACCGGAGGAACGACAACCCGTGATCTGCGAACCCTGCCAGCAGCCACACCAGCCTGAAGACTGCATCGACACCCAGGCCGGCCGCGAGTACTCCTGGCGACACTGCTTCTGCCAACACCGTCCCGTCGCCGGGTCGAACTCGGTGGCGCCCGAGGCCGGACACCCCGACTCATCGAGGGAGAGCGCATGAGCATGAACGCGCCGATCACCGCGACCCGGCTCCGCGAGCGTGCGAGAGCCGGGGTCACCGCCATGCATGGGTTCCGACGTACGGCACTCTTCTGGCTGCTCGTGCTGGCCTTCATGGGCGTGAGCTTTCCCCTCGGCGAGATGCTCATCGCCCTGGTGCGGATCTACAACTGGCCACTGGTGCCGGCAGCCGGGTCGATCGCCGAGCGAGTCGCCGCCGTCGTGCTCGGCCTCATCGTCGCGGTCGTAGGAACCAGCTGGTCCTACTTCACCGCCACCCTCCTAGAAGGTCTCATGCACAAGCGCGCCGAAGTGCTCCTCCTGGTGCGACCCGCCGGCGCGGCAACGGTGACGCTACGACCCATGGGACGGTGGACCAAAGCCACCTCGCTCGCCGGATGGCCCCGCGGCACCGGGCTCGGACGCGAGATCGCCGAGCACGCTCGAGCACACGCCTGGCGAGCCGGCCACCCGCTCGCCGCGTACGCCGTCGCCCCCATGGCCAGACGCTACGAAGCCGCCGGCATGATCGTCACCCGCCGCTGGCTCGGCGGCCTATGGTGCCGAGTCGAAGACCACCACGGACCCGCCAGCATCGGTAACGTCAACGAGCAATCAGCGTGATCCGGTCGCTGTCCACCAGGTGGCGGGAGCGCGTTTCGTGTCGCCGGTCGCAGCAGCCCGCGACGTAAGCACCCCAACGGCTCCATCGTCCGGTCGAGATCCCACATCCCGACCGGAAAGGGCTACGACATGCCCGAAATCCTTGCCGAGCTCCTCCCGCCGGTGCGCTCCCCGAAAGTGTCGGTGTGCCCAGGCAGACTGACCTCTGTGACAGATGCCCTGGAGACCGCCATCGGCAGCCTCTCCGCTCCGAACGTGCCCCTCCCAGACGCCCTGCGAGGTCTCTTGGTCGTGAGCCGCCGGATCGGCGCGGAGGAGCTGACCCTCTGGTTGGGCCGCGAGCTCCGCGGCTACTACACGCAAGGAGACGCGGCTGGCCCAGATCTGCCGGCGTATCGGAGCGGGGGATGGCCCATCAGGCTTGGGTTCGACGGGCCGTTTCGATCCAGCATCACCTCGGCGATCACCGAGGAGGGTCTTCCCGAGCAGCTCCGTGGCTTCTCGGACGGAGTCGGCCTCCGGGAGCCGATCGCTGAGCTCGAGGCCCTTGCCGCCGGCGAAGACGACCCCGAGTACCCGCTCCCCGCAGGGTGGATCGCGATCTTCCGCCAGGCGATGAGTCGTAATGAGGTGCGGCACCCAATCGGGTACGTCCTCAACCACGCCTCTGTCGTCCTCCCTCGTACGCACCTGCGAGGGGTTCTCGACCAGATCCGCACCACGGCGCTCGACCTCGCTCTCGGCATCGAGGACATCGCCCCGGACGCCGGCGAAACCGGCGGCCCGACCATCGCGAACGACCCACGTCTCTACAAAGAGGTCCACGTACAGATGACGAACATCTACTCCATCGGCGGCCCGGTCACCGTGGGCGACAACGCCACCGTCTCGACCGGCGACAACGCCACCATCGCGACAGGTGAGGGCGCGACTGCCGTCCGCGTTGCGCCGGGCGATGTCGCGGGGCTGCTCCAGGCTGCCCGCGAGCTCCTCAAGGATGAGGGCGTGATCGCCCTCCGGGAAGCGATCCAAGCCGATGGCGGGGAGCCGGCCGCCGCTACGAAGTCATTCCTCGACCGAGTGAAGGCCGGCAGCTACCTCCTGGCGAGCGGTATCACCACGAACGCGGCGTACGCCGGCCTGGTGGATCTGCTGCAGCAGACCTTCCCGAACATGGGCAGCTGAGCAGGGAGCCCCACCTGTCAACGCATCACGAAGCTGCCAAGATCAGCTGGCGCGTGGGGAGTACATGATGACGGCGACCCCGACCAGGCAGATGAGGGCGCCGGCGACGTCGTATCGGTCGGGTTTGAAACCGTCGAGTGCCATCCCCCAGGCGAGGGAGCCGGCGACGAACACGCCTCCGTAGGCGGCGAGAATGCGGCCGAAGTGGGCGTCGGGCTGGAGGGTGGCGACGAAGCCGTAGATGCCGAGTGCGATCACGCCGGCGCCGATCCAGACCAGGCCGCGGTGTTCGCGTACGCCCTGCCAGACCAGCCAGGCGCCGCCGATCTCAGCGACGGCAGCGACGACAAACAGGGCGATCGATCGAAGGCTGTCCACACGGCGATCTTGTCAGTGACCGGTGCGAGCATCCTGGACTGCACCCGAGGGGCGTGGGGAGATGCTCAGGTCGACGGGACCGTTGCTGGCGCATGGGTCTGGGCGCGCTGCCTTGCGGTGCCGAGCCCAGACGGCGAGCAGCGCACCGGCCAGGACGACGGCCCCGAAGGCAAGGCCAGCGAACGCGACCGTAGCGAGCGTTGCGGCCAGTCCGGCACCTGCGATGCCGAGCAGGGCGAGGAGCGGGGGTGCGCAGCAGATCGCGCAGGCTGCGGTCCCGGCCCCGATGAGGTGCCGGTTCTTGATCCTCGTGCTCATGCGTCGGCCTTTCGGGTGGTGATCTCGACGAAGGGCAGCGGGCAGCAGTCGCTGCTCGCGCACTGGTGCAGGTCATCACAGCCGGCCTCGAGCGCAGCTCGTAGGTTGTCCCGGATCGCGGCGAGGTCGGCCATGCGGGCCTCGACCTCGAGGAGCTTGGCTTGGGCGCGCGCCTGGAGCCCGGAGTCGCGGCCGCGTCGGCGGCCCACCTCGATCAGGTCGGCCGCCTCGTCGAGGGTGAACCCGAGCCGTTGTGCGGCCTTGATGATCCGCAGTGTCTGCACGGCCCGCTCGTCGTAGAGCCGGTGGCCGCCGGGGCTGCGCTCGGGCTGTTCGATCAGCCCGCGCCGCTCGTAGTAGCGCAGCGTCTCGCGGTTGACGCCGGCCGCCTGGGCGACATCGTTGATCCGCAGGCTCACGCCGCCAGCTCCCGGGCTCGCTCGGCCAGTGCGTCGAGGATTTCCTGGCGGGCCGGCGGCACCGAGATGTCCAGGGTGAGGTCCTGGTCGGTGCCCTCGACGGTGAAGGCGAAGAACGAGCAGCACGACGTCTCGCGGGCCGTCAGGGCACGGACCCGCTCGGCGAGGCCGTCCTCGCCGGCAAGGCGCATCCGTACCTCGTCGCCGCGCCGCTCGACGCTACGGACGGTGGAAGCGAACAACGCATCGAACTCTGCCAGCCGCAATGGCCGCTCGGTGGTAGGCATCGTGCAGGCATCGGTGTTCAGCAAGGTCTCCATGCCGCAACCGTAAACCTGGACCCAGGTACAAGTTGCAAGTCGTCGGAAGGAGAGGGGTGTTCGGAAATCGGCCGTTTGCTGTCGCAGCAGGCCTTGACAAAGCAGCGCCAATTGACTCTATTATCGCCGAATGGCGATGATAGAGAAGAGTGCGGCGCCGGTCGACGCGCATGAGGTCGACGAGGCGGCCGCTGGCCGGGCTGCAGCCTGTCTGTTCCGAGGGATGGGTGATCCCTCGAGAGTGGCGATCTTGCGCCATCTGCTGCTGGGTGAGCACAACGTGGCCGAACTGACAGCACACCTCGGCCTGGCGCAGTCCACGGTGTCCAAGCACCTCGCCTGTCTGCGGGACTGTGGCCTGGCCGAGTCCCATCCATCCGGGCGGTCCTCGGTCTTCTCCCTGGCGCACCCGCAGGCGGTGCTGAAGCTCTTCGCCGCGGCCGAAGAGCTCCTGGCCGCCACTGGCGACGCCGTCGCTCTGTGTCCCACCTACGGCGAAGAGGCGAACCGATGAGCACTCTCGCCGACCACGTGCACGCGGTGACCTACGTCGAGGATCCGAAGCGTCGGCAGCAGCTCGGCCGCCGTGCCCAGCTGCTTGCGGCCGCATCCGTGACCTACAACCTCATCGAGGCGGTCATTGCCATCAGCGCTGGACTGGTGGCCGGCTCGATCGCCCTGGTCGGGTTCGGGCTGGACTCGGTCGTGGAGGTCAGCAGCGGGCTGATCATCCTGTGGCAATTCCGCCACCCACTGCCCGAGTCCCGAGAACGGCGAGCGCTGCGCCTGATGGCGCTCTCCTTCTTCGCCCTGGCCGCCTATGTCACCTTCGAATCGGCTCGGGCTCTGATCGGTGGCCACGAACCCGACCACTCCACAGTCGGGATCGCCCTCGCCGCGGCCTCACTGGTGATCATGCCGTTCCTGTCGTGGGCACAACGCCGCACCGGCAAGAGCCTCGGATCCAACGCGGTGGTGGCCGACTCCACCCAAACCCTGTTGTGCACCTACCTCTCCGCGGTGCTGCTGGCCGGCCTCCTCCTCAACACCACCCTGGGCTGGTCCTGGGCCGACCCCATTGCCGGCCTGATCATCGCCGCCGTCGCCGTGCGCGAGGGCCTGGAGGCCTGGCGAGGAGAAGGCTGCGCCTGCGGCCCCACCCCTGCTGGCTCCATCCCCGCAGATTCAGCCAGCACGAGCTGCTCGGACGGATGCTGCGCCAGCGAGAAGGCGTGACCAGAAACGGCCGAAGTCGAACGCTCTCTCGGCACATCCCGGGGAGCGGGTCGGGGAGCAGGGGCAAAACGAGGACCGCGAGCCCCAGGTCTGTGCCGGGGCCCGCGGCCGATGGCGCACATCGTGGTGTCACGCTCCCGAGAAACTGCAGGGGAGTAGGCACCCAGACCGCACTATTGATGCGCCACGGTACCCACGCCTGCGCCTCGGATGCGCGAGGCCGAGGAGCTCGCGTGCGTCGCGAAAACGGCGAAGGGTCGCGCTGAGCACCTCAGGGCCGGTGGTGAGGCATGGGGGCGGGGCCGCTCTAGGCCATGAACTTCAGAGCGGCCCCACGCGCGGGCCTGCCGCGACCACCTGGGTATGTGTGGCCTTTGCGAAGGGATGGCTTGGCCCGGCCTTGAACGTAGGCCGGACTGTCCGTCCTCGCAATCGCTATTGGTGCCAATACCCGATCGGGGGGAGGCCGCTGCCGTCCAGAATCGGCCATTTTCGAGCCCCCGCGGTACGCACGACCGCCACGCGTTCTAAACCCCCGTCCGCAACTCGGTGCGCTGAACCATCGCCCAATGCGTCACCGCGCTCAACGGGTTCGCTGAGGCCGGCTACGCCGCGGACACCGGTGGCCCCTGGGGCAGTCAGCCGCGCAGACTCGGCTTGGCAAACAGTGCTGGCTGGAAGGTCGCGACCGACGGCTTGACTCTGGAGTCGGCTCCAAGGTTTAGCGTGACCGCGCACCCCGGCCGGTTATCGCGAGTACGACGACGCTGCCATCGACCGTCTGAACTTCATCCAGGGCGCCCAACGCCTCGGCCTGACATTGACCGACATCCGCGACCTGCTGTCTGTGCGGGATACCGGCGAGTGTCCGTGCGAACCGGCCGAGCAACTGCTCGCCCGCCGGATAGCCGAGATCGACACCCAGATTGCCCGGCTGACGTCCCTGCGCACCGAGATGGCCGCCATGCAAGAAGCCCTTCCTGCCGGAGACTGTCCCCCGCCGACGCCGGGGACATGGCGCCCAACGAAGGGAGGTGACGACTCATGATCAAGCACGTGACCATCGACTGTTGCGACGATCCGACCTGCCCGCCCGAGGAGTGCGGCTGCGACTGCTGATCTCGCACGGGGAGGGGGCCACCCGCGGCCCCCTCCGCAGGCCGGTAGGACGGCGGTGCTGGGGCCAGTCGTCGCAAGTAGGGGTGAGGCTCGGGCCGGTGTCCGGCGTGGTCCGTCACACTGGCTTGCATGACTGCCGCTACGACATCGGCGGTGCGAGTCACCGCCCGCCGCCAGTCGGTGACATGGCCTTTCGCGGCCGGAGCGCTGATCGGGATCCTCGGTGGCCTCATCGGGCTGGGCGGCGCCGAGTTCCGGTTGCCGCTGCTGATGGCGCTGTTCGGGTTCGCCGCACTCCAGGCGGTCATCTTGAACAAGGCCATGAGCCTGGTCGTGGTGATCGCGGCGCTGCCCGCCCGAGCCTTCGCCGTCCCGTGGGACGACGTCGCCGGCCACTGGTGGATCGTGGTGAACCTGCTCGCCGGGTCCCTGGTCGGCGCCTGGGCGGCCGCGGGCTGGGCCACCCGGATGCACTCACGCACCCTGCACCGCGTCCTTGCCCTTCTCCTCGTGGCGATCGCCCTTGTGCTCGCCGGCACCCACTACGCCCAGCTCGGCAGCCTCGACCTCCCGCCGGCGGCCCGAGTCATCGCCGGCGTCATCGCCGGCGTGCTGATCGGCATGGTCGCCGCCTTCATGGGCGTCGCCGGTGGCGAGCTCCTTATCCCCACCATCGTCCTGCTCTTCGGAGCCGACATCAGGCTCGCCGGCAGTCTCTCGCTGCTGGTGTCGCTCCCCACCATGCTCGTTGCCTTCACGCGCTACAGCCGCGATGGTGGGTTCACCGTGCTCCGGCCGAACCTGCGGTTCGTGGCCCTCATGGGAGCAGGCTCCGTCGCCGGTGCCGTGGCCGGCGGTGTGCTGCTGCAGTACGTCGCTGGACCTGCCCTGATCGGGGCACTGGCCCTCATCTTGCTCGTCTCGGCTACCAAGGTGTGGCGCCATTCCGACGACACCTGAGCGGCGGCTCCGCAGAGCGGTCTGAATCATCACGTCCCCAGGGCCGCTTCCGCCGATAGTTACCTCTATCGGCGGAACCACCCCGCCGGGACCGCCGATAGAGCGGCCCGAGACTGTCGGTGCTCAGCGGTAGCGTCGCCGGCGACCTACCGCCGATAGTGCGATCCGCCGTCGATCGCAGAGGGGAACCGCCATGACCGCCCACCAAGGCGACCTGGAGAACTGCAGCCTGACCGGTGAGCTCACCTGGGTCGACAGGGCAGCAAGCGGTGTTTTCGCCGGAACGGCCTCCATGGCTCTCGGGGCTGGTCTCGATCCGGCTACGGCCTCAGCTGTGGCGCTGTTCGTCACCCCGGTCGCGACCGAGGCGCTGAATGCGATCCTCAGTCACCACACCAAGACGCAGTTCGCGAAGGCCGGCGCGGTTCTGAGCATCGCGGCCGACAGACGCCAGGTGGATCCAGACCAGCTTGCAGACCTGGCCGACAATCCGTCGAAGGAGTTCCTGGTGGCGACCGCCCTACGTGCTGGTGCGAACTCGACGATGCCGGCGAAGGTTGTTGCGTTGGGCAAGGTGCTGGCAGAGGGACTGTCCAACGACGACGCCAAGGTCGACACCGCCACGATGCTCGCACTCGCCTTCGGTGACCTCGAGGTAGCGCACATCCGTGTGCTCGACTACCTCGCCGGCGAGGCTGGTCCACACGGTCCGAAGAGGGCGGTGTCCGTCGTCGACTTCCTCGAGGCCAACCCGGGCTACGGATCTTCGATCTCGGCCATCGTGGCGACCCTTGAACGCCACGGGATTATCCGGACCGACGGAGAGCCGCTGAAGAACCTCGCATGGCGAGTCACGCACATGGACCACGCCCAGCTTCCGTATCGCTACGGCGTCACCGTGTTCGGGCACGAGCTACTGGCTCGACTCCGCGAAGCCGTCGATGGGCCAGCCGCGGTGCAGCCTCTCGCCGCTGAGGACGAGCAGTGACCGCGACCTCCAGCCGGCCCACGCTGCAGAAGCTCCCCAGTGCGTACGCCGCCCACCTGGAGCGCCTGCCGATCTCGGAGCACACCCGGCGCAGCTACGGCCAGGCGGTCACTGGGTTCGTCGACTGGCTGCCGTTTCAGCTCAAGCACGACTACGACCAGGTGGTGGCCGACCCGATCGCGGCCACCCACGCGGTGCGCGACTACCGCCGCTACCTGCTCACCCAGCGCCGGCTGGCGCCGAAGTCGGTCGACGCGGCGATGACCGGCATCGCGAACCTCTACCTGTGGTTCGGGATGCCGCGCCCTGACGTACGTTCCGCGGCCCCGAGCCGCCGGCCGGCGCCGCAGTCGCTCGAGGAGGACCAGGTGCGCGACGTGCTGCGCGCGGCCGAGCGCCGCGGGATCCGCGACCACGCCCTGGTCAACCTGCTCCACGCCTCCGGCGTACGCATCTCCGAGGCTGTCGAGCTCGACGTCGACGACGTCCCGTTCGGCGAGCGCAAGGGCATCGTCCATGTCCGTCTGGGGAAGGGCGAGAAGCCGCGCAGCATCCCGCTCGCCGGCCCGTCGTCGGCGCTGCGCGCGCTCGCGGCCTGGTGCGCCCACCGGCGCGACCAGCTCGGCATGCCCGACGACGCCGGCCCGCTGTTCGTCTCCCGCCGCGGCGAGCGCCTCGCCGAGCGCTCGATCCGCGACGTCGTGACCAAGGTCGGCACCGCGGCCGGCGTCGAACTGAGCCCGCACACCCTGCGGCACACCTTCGGCCGCGGCCTGGTCGACAAGGGCGTCGACCTCCCCACGGTGGCCACGCTGATGGGCCACAACGACGTCAACACCACCATGGTCTACACCGGTCCACGCACCGACCACCTCGAGGCGGCCACCCGGCTGATCGCGGTCGACTACTGAAGGAGCACCACCCGCGCGTACGCGCGGGTGGTGGCACCCGCGCGTGAGACGGGCTACTGGTGGTCCCGAGGAGTTTCCGGAGCAGGCAGCTCGGCCTTGATTCGCTCCCACTCCTTGTCCTGGTCTGCCTGCTCTTGCGCACGCTTCTCCAGGAGCCGGTCAACAGCCTCCTCTGAGTAGCCGGAGGCCTCGATCCTCTCGCCGTCTCGCTCGATGACGAAACGCTTCGAGTCGTGGCGCTTGATCATGGTGTTAATGACCGATGCGAGCGCCGCGAGCCCACCGCCCGCGCCCAGGGCCACGACCGCCTCAATGGCCAACTGCGGCCCCGAGGAGAACTCCAGCAGCTCGCCGTGAGCGAGATCGTGCTCGTCGAGCAGCGCTCGCACCTCATCGGCGATCGACGGAGACATGCGGAGGTTGAGCGAGCCGTCGCCAGGATGCCCGAGCGTTACGTAGAGCTTGAGCGTGTCGTCGGTCATCGAGAGCTACTCCTTACGGGCAGGGAAGGGGTTCGATAGAAGCCGGGACCTTGGTCCCAACCCTTAGCGACGAAGAGTAGTTACTTTTTCGTAAGTTTCGGAACTTGGGTTTCGTAAGTTTCGCAATTAGCCTAGCCTCTACTTCTACGAGAAGGTACGCGAGAACGTTTGGGAGAAGGTTCTCGTTTAGTTCCTAGCTCTCTTCCCCGTTGAGTCAGAGGTGAACAAGATGACCGCAGTTGCGCACGAGAACGCCCTCCCGAGCGAGGAGCTTGCCGAGCAGAGCGCCGAGGTTCTTAGTTTCATCAAGGCCCACGAGTCTCGGCACGGGAAGAAGCCGGAGCCGACCTACTTCCTCTGCGGCGCCGATGAGCACGACCGAGTCGAGCTGACTGAGGGCATCTACGAGATGTTCAAGGACCTCATCGGCGCGCTGGCCGAGCGGAAGTCGGTTCAGATCCTTGCGCTCGACCAGGAGCTCACCACCCAGCAGGCAGCCGAGCTCCTCGGCCTGAGCCGACCCACCGTGGTCAAGCTCATCAAGTCGGGCGAGATCCCGGCACACGTCCCCGGGGTGAACCGCCGCAAGCTGCGGCTCGCCGACGTCCTGGCCTACAAGGACCTGCTCTACAAGCAGCGCAACGAATTCATTGCTGAGTCCTCGGCCGCCTACGAGGTCGACGAGGACCTGGTCGACGTCGACGATCTCCTCAACGAGGCGCGTAAGAACCACTGAAAGCCCGGTCGAGTGTCGCAGGTGTCTGCGACACTCGACCGGTGTTCCGCGCTGTTCTCGATACCTGTGTGCTCATCCCCAGCATGCAGCGCGATTTCCTGCTCCAGTTGGCCACCGAGGGTGCCTACTCGCCGCTGTGGGGGAGCGGCATCATCACCGAGCTCGACTACGTCCTGGAGCGCCTCGACCAGGCAAAGGGCCGTGACCCAGAGGAGAGCGCGAAGTACCGCCAGCACCTGCTCGAGCAGATGACGCGCTACTTCCCTGGCTCGACGATCGAGGCCCCGAAGACGCGCGAGTACCACTACGACATCGCCGACCCCGACGACGGGCACGTCGTCCATGCAGCGATCATCGGCAAGGCCGACGTCATCGTGACCAGCGACCAGCGAGCTGGGATGGAGACTTCGTCGGTGCTGGCTGAGGCCGCTGTCGACGTCCTGTCTGCCCATGACTTCGCCGCAAACACGGTCGCCGCCCACCCTGAGGCCGGCGCCCGGGCGGTCCTGGCGATCTCTACGCGGCTGAAGAACCCTCCACGCTCGCCAGCGGAGCTGCTCGAGCTGCTCGCCACAAAATGCAACATGTCCGAGGTCGCCGAGATCCTTTTGCCGCTGTTCGCCGACTGACAGATCCTGCGTTCCCCGCACCCAGCGGCCGCTGGTGTTCGAGTGGGCTGGGCCGACTTGGCAACTGGACCCCCAAGGAGCCGGCCAAAACTGTCGGTGCTCGTCAATAGGGTGCGGGGTATGACGAATCTGACAGGGCTGGAAGCAGCTGACGAGTTCGATGAGATCGCAGAGGCTGGTCAACTCGAGGAGCCGGCGGCCGACCAGGTCGAGGAGCCGGCAGAGGCCGACGAGATCGAGTTTCTGCCTCCGGACAACGGCGATCACCAGCTGCGGCAGTTGGTCGCGGCGATCAACAAGAGCCCCGGCCTGGAGGTCCCGTTCACTCTTCACGTGGGCGGCGGCATCGTGACGGGGAGTCTTGTCTCGCTGAGGACGTACGCAGCAGGGGTCGCAGAGACAATGCGAGCTGCGAACCCTGATTCGCCTATCGGCGACGCGTTGGCGGGATACTTCGATTCGATGGTGGAGGAGCACGAGGCCGCGCGCGACGAGGACGAACATCCCGACGAGTGGGTGAACACGCGCTGCGTTCACCTGCGTGACGCAGTGTTCTGCGACTCGAAAGGCAACCGCGGAACGACGATGCCGTGGTGGCGTGGCCGGATCGGCGCTGTAGCTGGCTGGAGCATCGGGTTCAGGGGCGACCCCGACGATCGGGCGAACTGAGCCGGACATGCCTGCTGATCCGGACCTCATGGAGGAGATCTACGCCTTCGCCCGCGCCCGCGCCGTCGAGCGCACCCAGCGGAAGGGCATGGATCTCCAAGCTCGCCAGTTCGCGACCTCCGACCTGCGGTACCTCCAGACCGCGTACGCCAAGACCAAGTGGGACGGGACCAATGCCGCGATCTCGGCGGCCATCGACGTGTTCCGCAAAGCAGCGATGAGGGATAGCGACCACCCGGACTACGACCCGATCTGGACGCTGCCCGAGAAGTAAACTTGCCCGTGGGGTCGCTGCGCTGGCTCCTACCGTCCTTGAGAGGGCTGTAGGGCCTGGAGGAAGCCCAATGACCACACCGCGCCCGCGTCCCGAGCTCTCACGAACGGACGGCATCACCGCCGCTCGGCTGACCGGCACCGCCCAACGTCATGCCCGTGCCGGCCGCGAGCTCACCGAAGACCAGATCGCCACCGCGATCGCCGAGCTGCTCGGGATCGCCACCGAGCCCTACCAGCCACCGCGGCGCGGCCGACCTGGCCGACGTCGCCGGCTACGCCTCGACCCGCTCGAGCACGCCGCCGGCGGCCTCCTCGGAGGCTGGCTTCACAGCGACGTCTCCGGCTGGGACGGCCGCGCAGCCGCGCAACTCCTGATCCGCGCCGGCGCGGATCCCAAGACCGTGCAGGCGTACGCCGAGGACGTGTGTGAGCGCCGAGACCGTGAGCAGGGTCTGTCTGGCATCGGGAACCCACAGCCCCCACACCGGTAGCCCAACCAGCGCGGCTACTTCATCGTCGAGCGCACCTGTACGGGGCTCACGACCGGGCGTGCTGGCCGCGCGGGTGGCGCCTGACGGTCATGACTCCCGACAGACTCCATGGCGCCCGCCAGTTCATCGTCGCAGTGCTGAGTGCGGCCGGACCGCCCGCTCAGCTGTCGTGCCAGAAGTGGGTCAGCGCCAGGACCAAACGACCCACCCCGACCACGAAGTTCGCGAAGGCCAAGCCTGTACGGATTCGGCCCGCGCGGTCCTCTCTGCGGCACTCTGGGCTGCCAGACCGGCCGACGTGCTTATCATTGTTTGTCATCACAGTTCCTACCTCGTGAAGGGCTGGAGCCTGCGAGACATTTGCGGTCATGAGTTGCAGCTCATGACCGCGTCTCGCATTTGGACCATGGTCTTTCATCTCACGCGTATGCGCATCAGGTGCCGCGGGGTTTGATGCGTTTTGCCTGGTGGCACGCCGACTTCGTGTCAACCCGTGGCACGTCGTACCGCCCTGTCATCAGGCAAAACGCAATGGCTTAAGACCATGAGCGGGGTCTGGCTGAGCAGCGAGAACCCGCCGCCCGGGTGGTCCACCCGGCGCGGCTACTTCAACCAGAACACCTGCTCCCAGACCATCGCCGGCGCGTACGATCATCTTGTCCGTGGGGTCGCTGCGTGGCATCTACCGTCCTCGAGAAAGGCTGTAGGGCCAACCGCCCAACGTCACGCCCGCGCCCACCCCGAGCTCACCGAAGACGAGATCGCCGCCGCGATCGCCGAGCTGCTCGAGATCGCCACCGAGCCCTACCAGCCACCACGCCGCGGCCGCGCAGCTCCTTATCCGCGCCGGCGCGGATCCCGTGACCGAGCAGGTGCACGCCGAGGATGTGTGAGTGCCGAGCTCGTGAGCGGGGTCTGTCTGGCGCCGGGAACCCGCGGCCCCAACACCAGTAGTCCACCGGCGCGGCTACTTCAACCAGAACATCTGTTCCCGGTCGTGGTGACCTCGACGTTCGCGGATGACATGATAAGTGTCATTATCATGTCATGATTTGGTGACTGATCTGGCGCGACCGAGAGGGGTTCCGAGGTGGCCGGCAAGCGACTGCAGCAGTCTCGTCGACGCGGTGGGCAGCTCCCCGCAGGCGCGAAGAGCGTCGCCGGCACAAGCCGGT
This sequence comes from Nocardioides sp. NPDC054178, assembly GCF_055585005.1. NCBI lineage: Bacteria > Bacillati > Actinomycetota > Actinomycetes > Propionibacteriales > Nocardioidaceae > Nocardioides > Nocardioides sp. NPDC054178. Next base: position 48,058 of record NZ_JBVJKY010000013.1, on the reverse strand, counting down.
GGGCCAACCCGTACCGGCCGACCAGCGGCCACCGATCGCCCGAGGCCAACGCGGCCGCGGTCGCGGCCTACCGCGACCACCTGTCCGAGCACCCCGAGCTCGTCGACCAGGCCCGTGAGGAGCTCGCCGGCTACGACCTGGCCTGCTACTGCGAGCCCGACCTGCCGTGTCACGTCGACGTGCTCCTGGAGATCCTCGCCGCGGGCACGGAGGTGCGGCCATGAACGAGGACATCGACCAGGGCGACCGTGAGGCGGAGGCCGTGACGGCCGCGAACGTCCCCGAGGCGGAGGTCGAGCCGGTCGCCGGCGAGATCGTCGAGGCCACGCTCGACGACGTACGCGCGACGTTCCTTGAGCCGCTGTGGCAGCTCCCGCGCGAGCAGCGCGCGGGAGCGCTGAGCCAGCGCTTCCTGCTGAGCTACTCCGGGCACACCCGCCGGGCGTACGGGCTCGATCTGATCGACTGGTTCAGCTGGTGCGCCAGCCTCGGCATCGACCCGCTCGACGCGAACCGAGCCGCCGTCGACGGCTACCGCCAGCACCTGGAGACCAGTGCGGCACCGGCGACGATCGCGCGCCGGCTCTCGACCCTCGCCGGCTTCTACAAGTACGCCGTCGCCGAGGGAGTGCTCGCTAGTTCCCCGCTCGAGCACGTGAAGCGGCCCGGCATGCCGGCCGACTCGCCGACCTTGGGTCTGGACCGCGTCGAGGCCAAGGCGCTCCTGGCTGAGGCCGGGGAGCACTCCTCGCGCGCACTCGCGCTGGTGGCCCTCCTGCTGCACGACGGTCTGCGGATCTCCGAGGCGCTCAACGCCGACGTCGAGGATCTGGGGTCGGTCCGCGGTCACCGTACGCTCAGCATCACCCGCAAGGGCGGCGCGCGTCGCGACGTCGTGCTCGCGCCGGCGACCGCAGCGGTCGTCGACGCCTACGTCGGAGACCGGGGGCCCGGCCCGGTGTTCACCACCAAGAGCGGCAACCGGCTCGACCAGCCCGGGGCCTTCCGGCTGATCCGGCGGATCGCGAGGGCGGCCGGGATCGAGCACGCCGACCGGATCTCCCCGCACAGCCTGCGGCACACCTTCGTGACCCTCGCCCGCGAGGCCGGCGTCCCGCTCGAGGACGTCCAAGACGCGGCCGGCCATGCCGACCCGCGCACCACCCGGCGCTACGACCGGGGCCGACACAACCTCGACAGGCACCCGGCTTACACCCTGGCGGCCTTCCTCGCCGACTGAGATGACCACCGAAAGGGCGGTCTGGTCCCTGGGCGCGCCGTCGCGACGTACGCGGATCTTCACGCAGGACCGTTCAGTCCCAGTGCCCCTGCTCCTTGGGGCACTCGGGCACGCCGCCTACCTCGAGCTCCGGAAAGGCCTCGTCGACGGTAGGAGCTGCGGGATCGTACCGAGGAGCGTTCACGCTGCTAACCGGCCGGATTCGGAGAGTCCTGCCTCCCGGCGAACGCCACTCGATGACGTTGACCATCGCTCGCCTGACGTCACTCCGGTACCAACGATCGTGATCGTAGAACTGGATTAGGCCGCAGTTCTCGCAGGGGCTTTCATCAGCTGGTCCTGTGATGAAACCCCACCGATGGTTGCGCCGGCCCCGCCCTCGCCCTGGCTGAGGACCGACGCCGCAACATCTCCCGCAAGACCAAGAAAGGCCTTGACGCTGCACGCCGCCGAGGACGCGTCGGCGGCCGACCAACCGTCGTCGACGACGACAAACACCGCGCGATCATCGCCCGCCGCGCCGAAGGCCCAGAGCCTGCGGACCATCGCCAGAGGCACCGGAATCAGCCTCGCCGTCGTGCACCGCGTCACCACTGAGCATGAGACCCAGAACCACTCCGAGCCGCCTGAAACCGCCTCGGAACCGCTCCCAGCGAACTGACAAGCATTTCGGGACGACCCTGGTCGCCTCGAAATTCACTCAGCGTCGATCTTCTGCGTCGATCTGAGGCCCAGTCGTTCGCCGCCAGCCGTGGAGCTCCGGGCCTACAGGTAGCGGCAGACCTGGTCGGCGGTGCAGGTGTCGGGCTCGGGGTCTGAGGCTTCGTCGCGAAGGGTGGCGAGGTTGTCGTGCAGCGCGGTCAGCTGGGCGATCTGTTTTTCGATGTCTGCAAGGCGTGCGTCGAGCAGGTCACGGACGTGGCCGCAGGGGGCCTGGCCGTGGTCGCGGATGTCGAGGATCTGCCGGATCTGGGCCAGTGTGAGCCCGGCCGCCTGGCCGCGGTGGATGAAGTCGATACGGGCAACGGCCCCGGACGTGTAGTCGCGGTAGCCGGTCGGGGTGCGTTCGGTCGGCGGCAGCAGGCTCTGGTCTTCGTAGAACCGAAGGGTCTTGGTGGTGGTGCCGGTCTTCTCGGCGAGCTCCCCGATCCGCATCCCGTTCTCCCATGTGTCGCAGGTCGCTCTTGACCTTCCCCTGTACTGGAAGGTCCAGTATTGCCGCATCAGATGAATTTCCCAACCAACCGGAGAGGTATCGCGATGAGTCCGACGTACGACCTTGCAGTGATCGGGTCAGGTGGCGCAGCGTTCGCCGCAGCGATCCGCGCGAGCGGGCTGGGCAAGTCGGTGGTGATGGTCGAGCGCGGCACGTTCGGCGGCACGTGTGTGAACACCGGGTGCGTGCCGTCGAAGGCCCTGATCGCTGCCGCCGAAGCACGCCACGTCGCAACGGACGCGGGTACCCGGTTCCCGGGCATCGCTGCCACCGCCTCCGCGGTAGACATGCCGGCGCTGATCGGCGGCAAGCAGGACCTGGTCGAGGCGCTGCGCGATGAGAAGTACGTCGACGTCGCCGACGCTTACGGGTGGCGCGTCGCGCAGGGCGAAGCCTCGTTCACTGGGACCCCGGAGGCGCCGCTGCTTCAGGTCACCGCAGCCGACGGCAGCGTCGAGGTCATCGAGGCCGCCCACTACCTGGTCGCCACCGGCGCGAAGCCGTGGACCCCGCCGATAGAGGATCTGGAGGAGGTCGGCTACCTGACCTCCACCACGGCGATGGAGCTGACCGAGGTGCCGGAGTCGCTGCTGGTACTCGGCGGCGGGTACGTGGCCCTCGAGCAGGCCCAGCTGTTCGCCCGTCTGGGGTCGAAGGTGACTCTCCTGGTGCGGTCCCGGCTGGCATCGAAGGAGGAACCGGAGGTCTCCAAGGCACTGGCCGAGGTCTTCGCTGACGAGGGGATCCGGGTTGTGCGCCGGGCCCAGCCAACGAAGGTCACACGCGATGACTCGACCGGCCAGGTAGTCGTGACCGCGACCGTGTCCGGGGGCGTGCAGGAGTTCAGCGCCGACCAGGTTCTGGTGGCGCTGGGCCGCCGTCCGGTCACCGACGGGCTCAACCTCGAGGCGGTGGAGCTGAAGACCGGCGAGTCAGGGGAGATCGTGGTCACCGACCAGTTGCAGTCCTCCAACCCGCGGATCTGGGCTGCCGGAGATGTCACCGGGCACCCCGAGTTCGTCTACGTCGCGGCCTACCACGGCACGATGGTGGCCGAAAACGCTTTCGCCAGCGCCGAACGGTCGGTGGACTACACCCGCCTACCGCGGGTGACGTTCACCAGCCCCGCGATCGGCGCAGTCGGGATGACCGAGGCCCAGGTGCTCGGGGCCGGGATCCGCTGCGACTGCCGGGTCCTGCCGCTGGGCTACGTGCCCCGGGCGCTGGTCAATCGCGACACTCGTGGGTTCATCAAGATGGTCGCCAACGCCGATACCGGCGAGATCCTCGGCCTCACCGCGGTCGCTAAGGACGGCGGCGAGCTCGCTGCGGCCGGCGTCCACGTGCTCGGTAAGACCATCACAGAGGTCGCCGACTCGTGGGCCCCGTACCTGACCATGGCCGAAGGCATCCGGATCGTCGCCAAGGCCTTCACCACCGACGTCTCGAAGCTGTCCTGCTGCGCCTGACCCCGCGCACCAGACAGCCCACGCCACCCACTTACGAGAAGTGAAGGAATTGCAATGTCGAACCTCAGCATCGACCTGACTGACCGGCTGGCCAATACCGAGGAAACCGGCCTCGACGCCGGCCTGTTGATCCCGCTGCTGCGGCTGCTCGTCGACGGCAACCCCGTCACCGTCGAGCAGCTCGCCACCGCATCGGGCCGAACCGTTGGCGACGTACGCAGTGGCCTGGGCGCCGTGCCGGACACCGAGTACGACGACCAGGGCCACATCGTCGGTCAGGGCCTCACCCTGCGCCCGACCCGCCACCGGTTCACCGTGGCCGGTGAGGAGCTCTACACCTGGTGTGCCCTGGACACCCTGATCTTCCCCGCCCTCATCGGGCGACCGGCTCGCGTCGAGTCGGTTTCGCCCGTCAGCGGCGAGACGATCCGAGTCACCATCGACCCGACCGCCGGCACCACCGTGGTCGAGCCAGCAACCGCGGTGGTGTCCCTGGTCAACCCCCGCCAGATCACCTCGATCCGCTCCATGTTCTGCAACCAGGTGCATTACTTCACCTCTCCTGAGGACGCCGCCGACTGGCTGGCTGGCCACCCGGGCGCCGAGATCGTCTCCGTCGCTGAGGCATACCAGATCGGCATCGCTCTCAACGCGAGCTTCCATGACCGAGCTCAGGCCGAGTCCGTCAACAACACCGGCTCCCCCGCCTGCGACTGCTGACACCAATCGCCATTGGACAGGACCGAAACACCGATGAAAGACAACCGTGGCCACCGGTCTGGAGGCGGCGGCGTGCTCCTGGGTGTGGGCGCCGCGATCCTTATGATCGCCTGCTGCGCGCTCTTGCCCCTCCTGATCGCCGGTGGCGCCATCGCGGGCCTCGGCGGCTTCATCCGCAACCCGTGGGTGGTCGGCGTCGGGATTGCGGTGCTGGTCCTCGTCGTGATCACGAGCGCCAAACGACACCGCCGCTCCGACGACCACGACTGCTGCCCGCCCGCTCCGCCCACCCTGCCGACCCGGAACGACGACGCCGACACGAAGGACGACCAGAACCGATGAAGGTCACCCAGATCCGCCGCACGGCCCTCCCAATGGCCGCGGCCCTGGCAGCTGCGAAGCCGCCACCGCCGCCGAGAACGCCCTGCGGACCACTCACGGCGCCACAGGCAGGCACCGAAGGGCCTGCGCCCGGCCCGCAGCAGGGAGGGCGCTGCTGCTGACCAGAGGCCCGGCCAGCCTCAGTTAGCGTTTCAATCCTGGTCCGATCCTTCTCGACCCCGTACTTTGCCCCTGGGGACACGTTCGGGAGTTCCGGGCCGTCATGCTCCGTGTGCCGCTCGCCGCTGCCGCGCGAGCTGCTTCCCGTAGAACCCGTCGGGTGCCGAGATGATGCGCCTCGTCGCGTCCTCGATGTTAGGTCGCTCTTCGTAGACCGTCTTCATCGTCTGGCACGGGCAGTCCAGGGTGCCGCGGCCGAGGGAGATGCACGTCTTGCAGCGGACCAAGACGATGTCATCACCGTCCTCGATAACCTCGCGGTAGGGCACCAGCTTGCAGTCGTCGTAGGGGTCGACGAGGTGGAGCAAGTCCACTCGCATCTCTCCGCAGCAGGTGCAGCGGCTGCCGCGGATATGGAGCGCGGCGAGCTTCCGCAGCCGCGCACGGCGCTTGGCAAGAGGAGTGACGATCGTCGGTGTCACCGCTTGGACCGAGGCGATCGCGGCCTGGGCCGCGGGCACGAACTCATCGCTGGGCGCGAGATGGATCGCAGCTCGCAACTCGCCAACGGCGACATCCATCGCCGGCGACAGTCCGTCGAGCTGGTCGGCGAGGTGGGTCAGGAACGCGACCAGGTCTTCCACGTCCTGCCGGAGCTTCGTGACGACGTCGATCATCTCGACGACTTCGCTGTGCAGCTGCTCGACGTTCTCAAACGGTTCCAAGATCGATCCCCCAAGGATGCGGACGTACCCGAGTGCGACTCGCGAAAATCGTCTCACGCTGTACGTCCGTTTGCACCCCGGCTCTAGCAGGGCCAGGTGCTGAGCCCGAGCAGTTGCCAGCCTTCGGGGACCCGGGCGTCCACGGCCTCGCGCGCTTCGGCGTAGGTCGCGCGGGTAACGGTGATCTCCTGGCGCTGGCCGTCGTCGACGCCGTCGACGGGCTTAGGTCGTGCCTTGGCGTAGAGCGTCACCAGGTCGGATTCGGAAGCCACGAGTAGATCGTACGTCTGTTCGGTCCCGGCCCGCTCAGTGCAGCGGCTCGTCATGGAAGGCCTCGAGCAACTGCGTCGCGGCCGACGAGGCGGCCATGATCTGCTGGTCGTCGCTGCCGCACATCCGAAGGCAGGTGGTCGCCACCGCCTCGGCCATCCGGGGGCCGGCGGGCTCGCCAGCGCAACGCACGTTGATTACGGTGTCGACGACCTGGACGAGCATCTCGCCCAGGCTGCGTCGACCGACGAGGTCGACGATCGTGGCTCGCGCGATCGAGGCGCCAAGGCGACCGTAGGCATCGACGAGTTCGGACCGGTCGTTGCGGAACTGCTCGAAGGCCGCGCTGCTGGTGACGTCGGGGAGGCGGGAGAGCACGCCGATGTTGTTGGGCGCGGTGGCCAGGGTGCGTACGTCGACCAGGGCGAGGAGGTAGAGCGCCGTCTCGTGGGTCTCGGGTGGGACCAGCTGCTCGATCTTGTCGATCTTGTCGACCGTAGGTCGCACCGACCGCTCCAGCAGCTCGGCGAGGATCTCGTCCTTGTTCGCGAAGTGGTAGTAGAGCGAGGCCTGCCGGATCCCGACAGCGTCCGCGATCTCGCGCGTCGAGGTGGCCGCGAAGCCACGCCCGACAAACAGCCGCGCTGCAGCGTGGAGGATCTGCTCCCGGGGCGGTGCGTCGCCGCCGTACGCGATGTGTCGCGGCCGACCAGGTCGACCACGCCGCGGCGTCATCGGGCACCTCCCTGCAGCGCCAGGTCGACGACACCGTCGCGCTCATCCTCGTGACCATCGGAAGCCACGCTGTAGTCGTGGCTCTTGCTGGCCACCTCGCGGTGCTCGCGGGTGACGGTCCGATACTCGTCGAGGACCAGCTCCTCGGGAGCGGCGCCACGATCGAGCTGGTTCGCCAGCGTGAGCGCAAGCGCAGCCCGCGCTCGCCTCGCCGACTCCGTCTGCTCCTGGCGGCGCGCGCGGAGTGCCGCGCCGGCGTCTGCGGCCCACATCAGCTGGCCGCCGTGACATCAGAAGTGCGCTGGTTGGTGCTCAGAACTCTCATGGGTCTACACCTCGAACTCGGGCTATCCGGTTGTCCTTACTTCATCTTGCCTAGCCTGGCTAGCCAAGTCAATAACGATTGGTCTATTCAACCTAGGCAAGTTGTTACGCTGGTGCGGTGAGCCTTGACCCCGACGACCCTCGACCGCCGTATCAGCAGATCGCCTCGGCGCTGCGCGCCGCGATCCTGACCCGCAAGATCGGGCCGGGCGAGAAGCTGCCGAGCCAGCACGAGCTGAGCCAGACCTACGGCGTTGCTCGGATGACCATCCAGCAGGCGCTGCGAGTCTTGAAGGACGAGGGCCTCACCGTCTCGCGCCAGGGCAGCGGCGTGTTCGCTCGCGTACGTACCGAGCGACCCGTCGGCCTGCGGCCGCACATCGAGGCGGCCTTCGAGGCCGAGCACGTCACCATCGACTTCGTGGGCTACACGTCGGAGACGTTGTACGGCGTGCTCGCCGAACCGCTGGACAAGGTCCGCGCCGGCCGGCTGACGCCGAAGTCGCTGCAGATCCGGCTGCTGCTCTCGGACATGAGCCGGCCGCTGTCGCTTCCCGTGCTCGCCAACAACCGGCCCGAGGACTCAGCCGCGGTCCGTGCCCGGATGGCCGACATCAGCGCTCGCTACGCCGGCGCGCTGCACGAGAGCGTCCTGGAGCTCGCCGACCTCGAGCTCATCCCCGAGGCGAGCATCGAGACCCGCCTCCATGGCACGGCACCCTTGTCAAGGCGTTCATCATCAACGGCACCGACGTCTTCTTCGGCTTCTACCCCGTGGTCGCTCACGACGTACGCATCGACGGTGAGACCGTTGCCATCCTCGACCCGATGGGCAAGGATGCCGCGATGTTCCAGCACACTGATGACGGCGACCCAGAGGCCGCCGATACGCAGTTCGTCGACCAGACTCGGCGCTGGTTCGACAGCATCTGGACCACGGTCGCGACCGAGGAACAGAGGTCACTACGACACCGACGACCTGAGGATCGTGCGCACGGCGAAGGAGCTCGCCGAGTTCGGGAGACAGGCGCGCCATCTGCCGCGCACCAGTGACCACCGCGGCCAAGCTCCTCGCCGACGCCGAGGCGCTCCTGCTCGACTTCGACGGGCCCCTTGCTCGGCTGATGCCGACGCCGGTCAACGCGCGCGCCGCGGACGCGGCTCGCGAAGTCATCGGCCAGCTGGACCTTCCGCCGGCGATCGCCACGACCACCGACCACCTGGCAGTCCTGCGGCACGTCCTCGAGCACCATCCCGAGCAGGTCGCTGAGGTCGAAGAGGCCTGCACCCGGGCCGAGGTCGCCGCGGCTCGCACCTGTGCCCCGAGCGTCCACGCCACGAACCTCTTCGAGCTCATCAGCCGCCGACGCATGCCGGCCGCGGTCGTGAGCAACAACTCCGACCAGGCGGTCATCGCCTTCCTCGAGCGCCACGGCTGGACCCGACACGTCGCCGTGCTCTCGTGTCGTCGCCCCGACGATGTCGGCCGGCTGAAGCCGGATCCGTTCCTGGTGCAGCAAGCGCTGCGCTCGCTCCGGGTCGACCCTGGCGAGGCGCTGTTCCTCGGCGACACCACCAGCGACGTACGGGCCGGCGCGGCCGCCGGCGTCGGCGTCCTGGCGTTCGCCAAAGACGAGCACCTCCGCAGCGAGCTCACGCGCGCCGGCGCGGCGGCCGTGACAAGCCTCGGTGATCCCCGAGGCCTCGAAGCGTAGACTCGGTCGCCTAGGGGTCGATCCAACTACTGGAGGCGACCCCTTGCCATACCCGCACCACCGCGAACGCCGCTACCCGCCGACGCCGTACCCGCCGCACTCCACGGCGACTGACGCGTATCGGACGGCGTACGACCTCGGCATGAAGCACCTGGGCACCATCAGCGGCCCAGACGTCCTCAGGTACGACGCCGGCCTGACGCCCGGCTCGCCGGAGCAGCGCGGCTACCGCGACGGAGTCACGGCCGCGTACGTGCGCCTGCAGAAGCTCGAGAAGTTCGGACGCGAGCAGGCCCATCGCGACCTGGCCGAAGCGATCGAGGAGCGCCGGCGATCGGCGCATCAAGAGCGTCCTTACTGACCGGCTAGATGGTCAGTGACACCCCGACGAGCCCATCCAGGAACCAGAGCCCGAATCCGCCGATCCCGATGATCAGGATGAGCCAGCCCCAGTCGTAGCTGCGCTGGTTCGGGGTGCTCTCGATGAGCAGGAGTCCGCCGACTCCGATGGCGGTCAGAGCGAACAGCAGGACGGTCATGGTTCCTCCGGGGTGTCGGTTCGATGGCTCGGTCCGACCCGGATCTCGGGTCTTCCCTCGGCTCCGTTTCGGGGCCGATCGTCTGCCACCTGTCGGTGACGGACCTCTGCCATCTCGGAGCTGTCGCACACCTCCCCGCTGCCCCCGATACCGGCTAGGACCAGGGCGCGGCGGAGTGCGTCAACCCGAAGGGCGCGGGCACGAAAGTTCTGACGCGAAATAAGCGAGCGCGAGCGAGCGCGTGTCAGAAGTTTCGGGGTCGCGGGGCGCAGCCCTTGACGCAGTCTGTCGGGTCCGGATGATGTCTCGCCGGGGGCAGCCCTCCCCCGTTCCCGCGCCCGCAAGGGCGGCCCGCGGAGCGGGCCATCGTTGTCGGCGCCCGAAGGGTGCCGGCAGTCCGTCGCGAACCAGCTCTGCGGCGAACCGAACGCTGCGCGTCTCAAGGCACTCCGTGAGCAAGTAGAGGAACAGATATCTGATCCTTGCGGCTGTCGCCGCGGCCTGAGACCATGGGTCTCAGGATTCAACGCTGCGCTAGGCCTGAGAGACGTCAGGAAGGAGGCCGCCGATGCATCGTCGTGAGCGCGTCCCGGGCGGCCGCCCGGTCCAAGTCTTGGTCCGTCTGACCGAGGCAGAGGCTGGCGAGATCGGTCGGCGCGCCGACGCGGCCGGCCTGACAGCGGCGTCGTACCTGGCGGTTGTCGGGATGGCAGAGGAGGCCCCTGACATGGCACCCCGCGCCGGCGGCGCGGGTGCGGTGTCAGGTGGCAGGGGCGTGTCGATGGCAGTGTCACTGGAGTGGCGGAACGCGGCCGCGGCAGAGCTGCTGGCAGTAGTCCGTCAGGCCCGTGGTGTCGCCCGCAACCTGAACCAGCTGACCCACTACACCCACAGCGAGCGACACCTGCACGCGGAGACCGAGCAGGTCCTGGCCGAGACCCTGCAGCTGATCCGTCGAGCCGTTCAGGTGGCGAATCTGCTCGACCCGCGACGCCCGAAGGACGAGCACACCGACCCCGTCGAGGAGTCGCCGGCGGCCGCCCCCGAGAGGGCCGGCGAGTGATCATCAAGGAGGCCCCGCGAGGGTCGCGGATCCAGGGCCTCGTCTACTACGCGTTCGACGAGAAGGGCTTCACCCACGCCCACGAGAACTCGCACCTCGTGGCTGCTTGGGATGAGTCCTGGAAGACCGGTGAGCAGCTGTCGAAGGCCGAGCTCTACCAGCTCGGCCAGGAGCTCGACGCACCTCGTCGGCTGGCAGGCCACCGTCGCAACAAGGGCGACGTGATGCACCTGGTGATGGCCGTCGACAAGGGCGTGGAGGGTGAGCGAGGCTCCGACCGGCTGCTCTCCGATGAGGAGTGGCACAAGGTCGCCCGTGCCTCGCTGGCCGAGCTCGGCCTGGCCGAGACCCCCGACAAGGCGGGGGTGCCGTGGGCGCTGGTTCGGCACTCGGACAACCACGTGCACCTGATGCTGACGTTGACCCGGGAGGACGGCACCCGGGTCAACGAGGGTGAGCTGTGGACCTCGAAGGGTGTCGGTCCCGGGAAGCGACTGCGCGCGATCGCCGAGCGGTTCGAGGACGAGTTCGACCTGTACCGCACGGGCCGCGGGGCGGGCACCCGCGGGCTGTCGCGCGGTGAGTACGAGCGAGCCGGGCGCGCGGCCGAGGAGACGGCCACCCGAGGTCAGGCTGAGCCACGCGAGCCCGGGATCGAGATCCCCGCGGCCCGGTCGGCAGCGTCGTACGCGCCGACCCGTGAGCGCCTCGAAAGCCTGCTGCGCTCGGCGGGGGCCCAAGCCACGAACGAGGCTGAGTTCGTCGAGGCCCTTGGTGACGCGGGCGTGCTGGTCTTCCCGAACTGGGGTCGCGGGGCCAGGACCGAGGCCAAGGGCTACTCGGTGGCGCTGGGCCCGGCCGAGACCGACGGCACCCTGGTGCGGATCTCTGGTCGCAACGTCGCCAAAGACCTGTCCCTGGTGCAGCTGCGGAAGCGGTGGGAACAGCCCACCGAGGACCAGGCCGCGGAGAACGCGGCCGCCTGGCGAAGCGCTCAGGATGCCTCCGAGGCGGGTGCGCCTGCCCGGTCGACGAAGTCGCTCGGCCGTGACGCGGAAGCAGCCACCCCGGATGAGGCGGTGGAGGCTGAGCTGTGGCGCTCGAGCGCCAAGGTGATCGCCGGCACTCGCAAGAACCTCGAGCAGGTACCCGCCGGCGACGCCGCGACGTGGTCACGGATCGCGTCGGATGCAGCCGGCACTCTCTCGGTGCTCGCGGACCGGCTCGAGCCGGATGGGCGGGGTCCGCTGCACCGGGCCAGCCGGTCGCTCGCGGCCTCGGCGCAGCACCAGATGGGTGCCGGGCAGCCCGCGCTGAAGCAGTCCCTGATTGGGCCGGCGCCCTTCGCCACCGCGGCACGAGCCATCGGTGGTGCCTACCTGGCGTCGCGGGGTGGCTACGCCGCGGTGTTCATCTTGATCGCCCAGCTGGGGCGCACCGCGATGGCCATCCAGGCGGCGCACGAGCAGGCGGGTCGACTGCAGCACGCCCGACGCGCCCAAGCGGCCGCCGACCAGCTCCTGTCTGCCTACCGCGACGGCGAGTCCCGCGGCCTGGTTGCGGTGGCCGAGGCGCAACGACCGGCCGAACAGGCGAACACGCAGAGCGGCTCGGCGCCGCAGCGGCCGCCGACGATCGCGGAGCAGCTCGCCTGGCAGAAGGAGCAGGCCGCGCGAGGGAACACGGGTACGGGCGTCCCGAAGACGCCACCGCGCCCAGGCCAGCGACAGCGCGACGGCGAACGCGGTCACGAGCGATAGCGGGGTCGTTTCACGATGCCGCCAGCCACCCGGAGCAACTGCGGCATAGAGAGCCGCATAGAGCAGTAGAGATCACCCGACCAACACGATTCAGGGGGAAAGATCCATGGAAGAGGTCACCAGGGAGATGGGCGGCAAGACAGCCGCCGCGCTGCAGGTCGCGCTCGCCGCGGCCGAGCAGATCGCGATCCGCCGAGCTCGCGCACTGGCCACGGCCCAGGCCGAGTCCGAGACCCGCACCGAGCAGGTCCGCCGTCAGCTCCAGGCCGAGGCGGAGCTCGCCGCCGGCGCGTGGGCGGCGGCCGCCAAGGCGGGCCCCGACTGGATCGACGGGTACGCATCCGCAGTCGCTCACCGCGAGCTGGACCCACGGGCCGCGCAGGCGGCCGCCCAGATCGAGGAGCAGCTGCGCGCCCGGGGCATCGACGTGCCGGACACCAGCCGGATCAGCGAGGCCAACAAGGCTGCGCTCGAGGCCGGCTACGCCGAGGATCTCGGCGAGCGCGCTGCTCACCGCGAGGACGCGGAGACCCACGAGGAGCGTGCCCGGGACGAAGAGGCACGCTCAACCGATCCTGAGGCGAGCACGGATGAGCAGGAGCGGCACCAGGAGCTCGCCGAGGAGGCCCGGGCGGCCGCGGTCGACGAGCGGGAGCAGGCCGAGGAGTCGGTCCAGAGCCCGGCCGAGGCCGAGCACGCCGAGCCGGCCGCCGAGGGCGCGGGCGAGCCAGCTCATGCCTCACGGCTGGCCGATGAGTCACACCCGCAGCCGGTCGAGCGCCAGCTGTCGGCGTGGCAGGCATCCGGCGGGCGCCAGACCTCGAAGAAGAACCTGATCCATCAGAAGAACCGGGACCAGCAGCGCGGGCAGGCACGTACCCGCTGACGAACGCTGAATCCGCCGTGACCGAGACGGGCCAGTTACTGTCCACAGGCATCGTTCGCGACTGAGTTATCCACAGGTTCGAAGATTGGCCTCGATCCAGCGGGGAGAACAGCGCACGATGGTGCACATGAACGCTCCCAGCAACGAGCCCGACCTCGAGGCCGATCTCCAAGCCCATCTCGCGACCAGCGCCGCCCGGACGTCGGCTGATGCGATCCTCGCCGCTCTGCCACTGGAGCTGATCGGGCTGAGGGCCCAGACCCTGCTGGGGCAGGCCTGGGGTGAGCTCGACGACTTCGGCGCCGCGCCTCCCGCCCGCGAGATCGCCATCGACGAGCCGACCACCCGTGAGGAGGCCGGCGAACTGCTCGACCAGCTGGTCGACCACCTGCGGACGGTCGGGCTCGACGCGCTCGACCTGCCACATCGGTTGCGGGCGCTTCGCGCACTGGTCCTCGCGGAGGAGGCTCGCGCCGTCTTCGGTGACCACCCCGCCGCCGGCGTGAGCGCCTAGGCAGGATCTTCGTCGCATGCTCGGGACCTACGGAGAGCACCAGGAGGCCGCGGCCGCGGCGCTCCACGAGCTGCTCAGCCACATGAGCGCACGTCGCCACTCAGGGAGAGATAGCCACGACTTCGGCACCGACGCCCAGCGGCGACTGCTGCTGCAGCGCAGAGAAGCCGTCCTCGACGCGCTCTCGGACCGCATCCGGCTCTGGGCGACTCCTGGCACGCAACCCACGACAGCAGCAAGGGTGAAAGTCTCCAATCTGGGCCATGAGACCCTGCCGCTGCTCATGGGCGTGATCGAGGAACGCGGCCGGCTGCCCCGAGAAGAGCGGCAGAGCCCGCTCGACGTCCTGAGACCGGCCGCCGGCGAGCAGAGCTCGCCAGGCGAGAGCGCCCGTGTCGACGAAGAGCTGGAGCTGTGGAGGCAGGCCGCCATCGAGCTCGCGGCCGCGAACCACGTCCTCACCACCGGTGAGCAGGACTGGTTCTACCAGCCGGCAACGCTGTGGCCAGTCCTGGCCGACACGGCCACCGCTGCCGAGGCCGTCGTCGTGCTCGATGAGGGGCTGCGCCGATCTGGCCTCCAGGCCACCGATCCCCACAGCCCGGGCGCCGCCCGTCAGGACGCCCTCACGGCGCGCCTCATCGCAGGGCACACCGTGCGGGTCGCACGCTGGCAGACCACCAGCGAGGCCGCCGACACCCTGCGCGCCCAGCCCTTCGAGTCCGTCGACGACTCCCTTCCGACTGGACCAGCAGGGCCAAAGGTCCGGCTGGTGCGCGGCGTCCACGACATCGCGCCGGCGATGCAGCAGCTGAGCCGGCTCGTAGCCCCGATCAGACTGAGCTCGGCCGCGGCCGACCAGGAGCCCCAGATGGGGGTACGCCTTCTGCGGCCCTTGGCCGCCTCATGGATCGAGGCCCTCGAACACGTCGAGCGACTGGCCGGGCCAGCCGGGGAGGGTTACCAGTTCGACAACCACCGTGACTCACTCGGCAAGCTGTACAACGCGATGCGGACCATGGTCGACACCGACCCCAAGGCTGCCGCTGCGGCGAGCCGCGACGTCGTCGCCCAGCAAAGCGAGATCGTACGTGGCCTGGCTGTCGTAGCCAAGGCCACCTCCAGCGACATCACCCTGGCTGCAGCCGAGCAGCGCGCCCTGATCGCGGCCGCCCACGAGGTTGGCCATCAGGTCGGCCGTCGCGCCAACCAGGAGGTCGACCGCCCTGACACCCAGCTCCAAGGCCGCGGCGGTTTCCCCCTCGCCTCGAGCCGCGGACGCGGCCAGGCGGCCGGCGCCGCTCGTGCGCTCACCGAGATCCCGCGACCCCCCTCGGTCGTCGAGGCGGCCAGGGCCCGACAGTGGGAAGACGCTCCACGGCCACCAGGTCGGACTGCACGGGACGGCCTACGCGCAACCCTCGATACGACACCGTCGCCGGGGACGGCCTCCGGGATCCCGGGCGGCCTCGCCGCGGAGTCCTACGCTGTGAAGGTCAGCGACCAGCTCCACGACGCCCTCACCCCGGACCAGGTCGCTGCCTACGACCGCAACGCTGCCGACCGGACCCGCAGCGGCCGGCGGCGGCGCAATTCCGACAAGGAATCGGAGCGCGATCAATGATGATGACCCTGGCAATGAGCGTGCTCGTGATCTGCGCGATGGTGTGCACCGTTGGTGCGGGGCTCCTTTGGTGGATGACGTACGCCCAGGAATGGGCGGGGCACGAGTTCGGGCATCCTCGGCTGCTGCTGCCCTCGGCGACGGTGCTCGCGAGCATCGGGGCGGCCACCGTGTGGATCGGCGTCGCCGTCCTGCAGCTCCCGTGGGCTACTGACTGACGACTCCGCAGATGCGAGCCGAGGAACGGGCTCGGCCTAGTAACTGTGGGAGCGCACGACGCTGCGGCTCCTCCCCCGCAGTCGGCCGTCCCCGGGCCGCTCATCGACCTTAGGCCGCGCCGGGCCGGCGGCAAGGGAAGCGATGCCCAGCTGCGCTGGCCTTGCCACCGGCCGTACCTATGCGGCCTGGAACAGGTCACGTGGCTCGGGGAAGGCCGACTGCGGGTGGGGCGGAAGCCCCGCCTCACCCGCAACCCCAGACAACTCAAGACCCACCCAAGCTCCTCGGGGAGCACGTAGCTCGGGCCACCGAGCACGAGGGCTTCGCCACGCGGCCCGCTGCTCCCCGAGTGCCCCTCAAAGCCCGGTACTCCCGAAGCTGTCGCCGAGTGACAAGTAGCGGTCGCAGGTTCTGGCGTGTCGTCGTCAGATGTGCCTACGGTTCGTCGTTGTGCGCACCGAGTGGTCGGCCGAGGATCTGGCTGGTTCGTGGACCTTGGTCGACGAGGACTGGCTCCTTGTCGGCAACAAGTCCGGGGCGACACGGCTCGGGTTCGCCCTGCTGCTGAAGTTCTTCGAGTTAGAGGCACGTTTCCGCGTTCGGCTGAGGAGCTGCCGCCTCCGGCCGTGGCGTACGTCGCGCAGCAGCTGGCGGTTGAGCCCGACCTGCTCGCTGACTACGACTGGCAGGGTCGGGCGTTCAAGCGCCATCGGGTCCAGATCCGTGGTGCGTTCGGGTTCCGCGAGTTCAGCGAGGGCGACGAGGACACGCTTGCCGACTGGCTGGCCGCCGAGGTATGCCCGGTCGAACTGCGTGAGGAGCACTGCTCGAGGCGCTGCTGGTGCCACCGTTCGCGGGCGACTGTGGTGCTACGCCCGGCGCTAGGTGCGTACGTACTCGTGACCAGGGAGGTTGATCGGTGGCTGGGACGAGTTCGAAGTCATCGTCTGCTCCGGAACGGTTATCGTGCCGGGCTGGCTCAGCGGCGCGGCGTGAACTCGTTCAGCAGGAAGGTCGAGAGCTGCCGTGTGACGGGGGTTTCGACCGTCGCGCCCCAAGCGAGAGCGATGTCTCGTTGGTACCGGTTCCCGGCTAATGGGCGCTCTACGGCGCCTTCGGGGAGCTGTTCGTCGCGGGGAAGCAGGCCGATGCCGAGGCCGCGGCTGATGAGTGCTCGTACGGTGGTGAACTCGGTGACTTCGAGGGTGATGGTGGGGACGAATCCTGCCTCTTGGCACCATGCTTCGGTGAGTTGGCGAAGGTTGTAGCTAGCCGGGTTGGCGATGAAGACCTCGTCTTTCAGATCGTGGATCTGGACGCTGGTGCGATCGGCGAAGCGGTGTTCGACTGGGAGTACCGCATAGATCTGCTGTGTTCCGATGATCTGGTGTCGAAGGCGCTGGGGTGGCGGGATCGCGATCGCCAGGTCGAGGCGTCCCGCGAGCAGGTCGGTCGAGAGCTCAGCGCCGTGGGCCTGTTTCAGCGCCACTCGGATGCCGGGGTGGCGTCGCCTGAAAGCGGCGAGCAGGTCGGCAATGAGTACTGATCCCATGGTGAGGGGAGAGCCGAGGCTGACGGTGCCATGGTCGGGGTCTGCTTCGCCTGTGATGACCCCGACAGCCAGGTCGAGTTGACGCAGAGGGTCAAGTGCGGCGCGTGCGAGGTCCTGGGCTGCGGGGGTGAGCCGGACGATCCTGCCGTCGTGGATCAGCAGGGGCACTCGCAGTGCCTGCTCCAGTGCGTGGACGCGGCGACTCATCGACGACTGAGGGACACCGAGCGCTTCGGCTGCTCGGGTCATGTGGCCGTCGTATTCGGCCAACGCGACCAAGGCTGCCAGGTGGGGAGCGAGCCGCTCTGACCATTGATGCATAACTGGATTGTATGACGGAAAAAGTTCATTGGACGGAACGATGGTTGGAGAGTCAGGCTGGAAACACGCGTCCACGAGGACGGTTGCAGGCAACGTCCAGGAGGACGCCAGATGACACACGAACTCAACCGAGCGGCAGCGGGGCAAGAGGCGATCGACGCCGACATCGACGCCGACATCGTGCTTGTGGGAGGCGGAATCATGTCAGCAACGCTGGGCTCCATGCTCGCGGTGCTTGAACCTGATTGGAAAGTGATCCTGGTCGAGAGGGCTGACGCTCTGGCGACCGAGAGCAGCGGTCCGTGGAACAACGCTGGGACCGGCCACAGCGGCTACTGCGAGCTGAACTACATGCCTGAGGCCACAGACGACACGAAGCCGACGACCATCGCTCAGCAGTTCTTGGTGACGCGGGAGTGGTGGGCCTACCTCGCAGACCTTGGACTGCTCGACCCGGACTTATTCATCCACTCGACACCGCACATGAACGTGGTCTTCGGCGAGCACGATGTCACCTACCTGCGCCAGCGGTTCGAGACCCTCACCAAGAATCCGCTCTTCTCGCGCATGGAGTTCAGCGAGGATCCGGCGACCATTGCTGCCTGGGCACCGTTGTTGATGGCGGGCAGGGAGCCAGGCGATCGCATCGCGGCCACTCGCGTCGCTGACGGCACCGACGTCGACTTCGGTGCGTTGACGCGGGCCATGGTGCAGATCATCGATCAAGCCGGCGGAGAAGTCAGGATGGGCCACGACGTACGCACATTGACCCGCGAGGCCGACGGGCGATGGCTCGTCGGCGGCATTCGCGGGGGCAAACCGTGGACGATGCGAAGCCGACGGGTCTTCATCGGTGCTGGGGGATACGCGCTCAACCTGCTCCAGAAGGCCAAGGTCCCAGAAGTTCGAGGCTACGCGGTCCTCCCGGTCGGGGCGGCCTTTCTACGCTCCGAGACTCCTGCGGTCGTAGGTCAGCACGACGGCAAGGTCTACAGCCAGGCCCGAGTGGGTGCACCGCCCATGTCAGTGCCACATCTGGACAAGCGCATCGTCGACGGCAAGGGCTACCTCATGTTCGGCCCGTACGCGACGTTCAGCACGAAACTGCTCAAGCACGGCCGTTTGAGCGACGTCTTCCGCACGCTGCGCTGGCACAACCTGCACGTGATCGCCGCGGCGCTTGTTCAGAACCTGTCGCTGGTCGGGTACTTGATCGGGGAACTTCTCGCTCGTCCTCGCACCAAGTTCGACCAGCTTCGACGATTCTACCCAGATGTTGACCCCAGCGAGTGGGACCTCGTTCCCGCGGGACAGCGAGCTCAGCTCGTCACTCCGAACAAGCACCGGATCGGCGTTCTACAGCAAGGCACCGAGCTTGTCGTGGGCGCAGACGGCACCGTCGCTGGACTGGTGGGAGCCTCCCCGGGGGCATCCACTGCCGTACCGATCATGCTGGACCTGCTCAAACGATGGTTCCCTCAGTGCTATGTGGCCGAGTGGCGGGGCACGCTGACCCGGGCCGTGCCCGGCCAGTGGACAAGATGGGATGACCGTGCCGTCGAGTCATCGCTTCACAGCACAGCTCAGTCCCTCAATCTGAACCCAGTCCGGTCGGGTCCGTGACCGATGTCGACGCCCGAGGTCGAGGTTCGAGGTCGAGGTTCGAGGTCGCGGCAGAAGTTCATCGCAGTCTTCGACTTCGAGGCAAACCCCAACGTCAACCCCGCCATCATCTTCGCCCTCGCTACCGGCGAGCGGGTCCGCAAGGGCCAGCCGCTCTGCCTGATCGGGGACTCCGGCACCGGCAAGTCCCACCTGCTCATCGGGCTCGGGAGCGCGGCCTTGGAGAAGGGTCCTTCGCCAGGTGGACCAGCAGCGACATGCTCGCTCGCTACACCCGCGCCGGGGACTCCGAGCGCACCGCGGGACGCTGGGCCTCGGCCTCGGTGCACTCCGACGAGATCGCTCGCTGGCACGGTACCCCAGTTCCACGCCGATGTAACCGTGGTTACAATGGGGTCCGCACCGCGACTGGCGTTGTGGCGCAAGCTCAAGCGGCTTGGCGTCGCCCAACTCGCCGACGGCCTGGTCGCGCTGCCCGCCGACGCCCGCACCCGAGAGCAACTCGAGTGGGCCGCGGACGAGGCGATCCGCGCCGGAGGATCTGCCGGGGTCTGGCTCGCACGACCCACCACCAGAGCGCAGGAGCGCGAGCTGGCACGATCGATGAACGAAGCGCGCGCCGCGGAATACGACGCACTGATCGACCAGGCGACCGGTGCACTCACCGCGACCGGCGTCGAGCGCGCCCGCATCCTGCGGCGCCTCCGCGCGGAGAACAACCGCATCCGCCGGCGCGACTTCTTCCGACCCGCCCAACGCGAGCAGGCCCGCCAGGCGCTCGCAGTGCTCGCATCCACGCTTGTCGGTTCCGACAGTGCCGACCAGAACTGGAAGGACGTGGTCCGATGAAATGGGCCACCCGCGCCGGAGTGCACATCGACCGGGCCGCCTGTGCCTGGCTGATCCGCCGCCACATCGACCCTGACGCCGAATTCGTGTTCGTCACCGACCCCGACGACGTACCCGACGACTCCACGCCGTTCGACATGCGCGGCATCGACCTCGGCCATCACGGCAACGACTGCTCGTTCGAGACGATCCTGCGCCGCTACGACCTGGCCGACCCGGTGCTGTGGCGGATCGCCGCGATCGTGCACGAGGCCGACATCGAAGACGACGTCTACGACGCCCCCGAAGCCCCCCGGCTTCGACCTGATCCTCCGTGCCCTCTCGATAGCCCATGCCGACCCCGAAGTCCTTGAGCTCACCGCCCCGATCTTCGACGCCGTCCACGACCACCTCCGACGGTCCCTACTCACCGGAACGGACACCCCTTGACTCTCCTGAAGACCCGCCCCGACGACGTCATCCCGCTCGGCGAGGCCACGAAGGCCTGGTTTGGGATCTCCTTGCAGACCTTTGGCGGACCTGCCGGCCAGATCGCCGTCATGCAGCACACCCTGGTCGACGAGAAGCGATGGATCGGCCAGAAGCGGTTTCTGCACGCCCTGAACTTCTGCACCCTGCTCCCCGGCCCCGAGGCCCAGCAACTCGCCACCTACGTCGGGTGGCTGCTCAACGGCACCCGCGGGGGGCTGATCGCGGGCGGACTGTTCGTCCTGCCTGGCATGCTGGCTCTATTGGTGCTCTCGACGATCTACGTCGCCTTCGGTAACTCCGGGACCGTCACCGCCCTCTTCGCGGGAGTCGCCCCCTCGGTCATCGCCATTGTCGCCCAGGCCGTCCACCGCGTCGGCAAGCGGTCCCTGACCCATCCCGCACTGATCGCGCTGGCCGTCGGGTCTTTCATCGCGCTCACGCTGTTCGGCGTTCCCTTTCCGGCCGTGGTCTTCGCATCCGGGTTCCTCGGCTGGCTGCTGTCCCGACGCATCAAGGAGTTCGCCGAAGGCGGCAGCCACGGGCCGGCCGACGACGGGCCCGCGCCGCTGATCTCCGACGACCACCTGCACCACGAGTTGCCCTCGAAGCGCAAGTCCTTCGCAGTTCTGGCGATCGGGCTCACGCTGTGGTTCGTTCCGGTGGCACTCTTCGCCCTGTTCGTGCGCTCGACCCCCGTCTTCGTCGACCAGGGGCTGTTCTTCTCCGGCGCCGCGGTGGTCACCTTCGGCGGCGCGTACGCCGTGCTCGCCTACGTCGCCCAGCAGGCCGTCTCCGTCTACCACTGGCTCGCGCCGGGGGAGATGGTCCGGGGCCTCGCGCTCGCCGAGACCACGCCAGGGCCGCTGATCATGGTCGTCCAGTTCGTCGCCTTTGTCGGCGCCTACCGCCACCCCGGCGACCTCAACCCCTGGGTCGCCGCGGTGCTCGCCTCGCTGCTGGTGACCTGGGTGACGTTCGTGCCCTGCTTCCTGTTCGTGATCCTCGGGGCGCCGTACGTCGAGCGGCTGCGGGGCAACAAGAGCATCGCGGGCGCCCTGACCGGAATCACGGCCGCCGTCGTCGGCGTGATCGGGAACCTCGCCGTCTACTTCGCGCTGCACACGCTCTTCGACCGGTCTCGCTCCGTCGACGCTGGCCCGCTCCACTTCGACCTGCCGGTGGTGTCGTCGTGGGATCCGGTGGCGTTCGCGATCACCGCGCTGGCCTGCTACCTGATGTTCGCTCGCAACTGGAAGTCGATGCGAACCATCGGCCTGTGTGCCCTGATCGGGCTTGGCGTCTTCGGTGTCCAGTCCGTCTTCTAGTCCGTCTTCTAGGAGAACTCGATGAAGTGGATCACCCGTGAACGCCCCAAGACCGACCGGATCGCCTGCCCGTGGCTGATCCGCAGATTCATCGACCCCGAGGCCGAGATCATCTACGTCCCCGCAGCGGATGTCCTTGCCACGGCACAGGAGATCGGTGCAATCAGCTTCGACGCCCCCGGCGCGACATACACCCACCAGCCGAACCCCGCCGGTGGCGAGTGGTGCACCTTCGAAACGCTCATCGACGCCTATGGCCTGACCGACCCGGCACTGACGACGATGGCCCATATCGTGCACGCCGCCGACGTCAGCACTGACGTCGACACCCACCCGTTCGGCGCCGCCCTGGCCGCACTCGGAGCGGCCGGGCCCTTCGTCGAGGCCGACGACCAGGTGCTCCTGGGGCGCGCGTCCTACATCTACGACGCGCTCTACACCCACTGCGGCCAGCGCCTGAGGGCGGAGACTGAATCATGACCCGCTCAACACCTCACCGACGGCTCAGTTCCCTCGGCGCCGGCGTCCTCGCGCTGGCCCTGACGAGCGGCTGCGGGTCCTACGCGGATAACGGACAAGACAGCGCTGATGGCGGTGCGGCCCCAACACCCGCTGCGCTGACCGCATCCACCCGTTGGGACCTTCCCAGCGACCCCTCGGCCGGCCGCCGCCCGGCGGACCAGACACCCGATGTACCCAGTACCTACGCCTTCACGAACGGGCTCTGATCAGCGGTGGACATCCGGGGTACGACGATGGAGAAGTTGTGCAACCTAAAAAATACTCTGGCTCCGTTGGAGTCCCTCGGGAAGGAAAGCACCATGTCGTTCATGATCGCCCGCACGGTTCGTCGGGGAGCCATACCGCTGGCAGCACTGCTGCTGGTCGGGCTCGCAGCTTGCGGGACGTCCACAGACACAGTTGAACCGGCGGCAGCGACCCACTCCAGTCCGGGTCACGGGCGCCACGAGCCGATTCCCACAACGGACGCGGACTGGAAGCCTGTAACCGACGCGCTGGGGCGGACCGGGACGTTCGGCGACAACAACACCGTCTACCGGATCGGCCTGCCTCGCACCGACCTGCACGTCACCTCGCACGGCGTGGCAATCAAGCCCGGCCTGTCGCTGGGCGGTTACGCCGCCTTCGCCAAGTACCGCGACGGCGTCATGCTCATGGGCGACCTGGTGGTCACCGAGACCGAACTGCCCAAGGTCACCGACGCGCTGCAAGCCCACGGGATCGAGCAGACCGCAGTACACAAGCACCTCCTGCGGCAGAACCCGGCGATCTGGTGGACCCACATCCACGCCATGGGCGATGACCCCGCCGAGCTCGCCCGCGGGCTCAAGGCGGCGCTGGGTGCCACCGGGATCCCTGCACCCGCGCAGCCCGCGCCGCAGCCGCCGGTCGACCTCGACACTGCCGGCATTGACAAGGCGATAGGCCGCACGGGCACCGCCGATGGCGGGATCTACAAGTTCAGCGTCGCCCGCGCCGAGACCATGACCGCAGAGGGTCACGTCCTGCCCCCGACGCTCGGACTCACCACTGCGATCAACTTCCAGCCCCTCGGCGGCGGTCGCGCAGCGGTCAACGGCGACTTCGCCATGACCGCACCGGAGGTACAGCAGGTCATCCGTGCGCTCCGCGAAGGTGGCATCGCCCTCGTCGAGGTCCACAACCACTCCTTCACCGAGGAACCCCGGTTGTTCTACGCCCACTTCTGGGCGACCGGTGACGGCATCACACTGGCCAAGGCGCTCCGCCGAGCGCTGGACTCGACCGACATCCAGCCCGCCAGTTGAGCAGCGCGGCTGGTCCAACCACGATTGAGACCTGATCATCGATGCGAAAGATCGAGGGAATCGGATTCTTCCGGAAGGCCACCGCGCCGCTTGTGCCGATGTTGCTCCACGCGTTGATGGCGGGATGCTCGTCCGAGAACAAGGCGCCGACGCCGCGCAGGTCGTCTTCGGGGTTGCGCCACCGCAGGCCGCCGGCGACGTATACCTCGCGGCGGCGGACCGCGTCACGCAGCGCGACCAACACGCACAGCTCGTAGGGGACCCGCTCCATGCGGCCCTGCTCGTCGACCACCGCTTCGCGCCACGCGGCCGGGACCACCCCGTCGATTGGCGGCTGGTCGGCTGGGGCGTAGAAGCGGTGCTTCCCGTCGACGCCGTCGTAACGGGCCAGCAGATCGAGGGCGTCCATGACGGGCCGGTAGACGGTGTTGTTGCACTGGAATTCCAGCGCCGCGAGCAGCGGGGCAGCATCCGCCGGTAGTGGTGGGCGTAGCCGGAGTGCAGCACCGTACGGACACGGGCCTGGGAAGGCCCGCTGGTTGGCCTTGGCCTCACGCACCAGGTCGCGCAGGGTGCCCTCGCCGACCACCGGGAACGACGCCGTACGCACCATCTCGTCCGGGTGCTCGACCGCCGCTTGGGCGAGCACCCGGACGAGATGCCCTCCTTGCCTCGCACCCGGCGCAGATCCTCGGTCAGCTCACGCTCGACCTTCGGGTCTGCGCGGGTGTTGATCTTCAAGATCGGCGCGAGCAGCTGATCGACCAGCGCATCAGTGATCTCAGCCTGCCGGGTCCAACACAACGCCGCCAACAACGTCAGCCGCACCGGCCGCGCTGCGGCGGCCAGGTCCGAGGGATACGACCTGGTCGCCCGCGCCCGCCACGCCTCGACCAGACGCAACCCTGCACGATGCAGCCGGGCCCTGGAAGCCGATGGGCCCCGCGAGAGACGCTCGCGGGGCCCCATCCAAGTGCCGTTGTGTGTCTTCCTAGGTGCCGCTCTCATCGGTGCGCCGATGCGTCAAGATGGCTGACGTGGGCTGCATCGCGGCGAGCGTGTCGGCGATCGCCTGGGCGGCCGCGCGTGACTCAGCCGCCATGCTGTTCAGCTCAGCGACCTGACCTTCGTCGGCGCCCGTCTTGGCGAGCCAGTCGACCAACCTGTCCGAGCCGATCTCTTCGAGCTCTGCCCGGTGGAGTCGGTCGGCCGCTCGCTGCACGGCCATCACCTGGTCGCGGTACTGCTGGAGCGCGGCCAGCCGTGCCGTGGTCGAATCGAGAAGGGCCTTGCGCATCTCCGCGCTGGTGACGTTGCCGCCGCTCGTGCCCGAGGTCAGCACCCGGACACGCTCAGCGACCAGTCGGACCTCCTCGACCAGGTCGACCCGTACGCGATGCGTGTCGAACATCTCCGAGGACCAGACCTCACTGCGGGCGATCGACGACGCCGCAGCGCTCGCCCGTTGCAGCAGGGGCCGCCCTTCCCAGGAGAGTGGCTCCTGGCTCACGCACCCCGTGATGATGCCCAGCGCGCGGCGATGGCTGGTCAGGGCTGGGAGCGTCGTCTGGTGAGTGAAGAGGTCGCTGACGCTGACCTCGGCGACCTTGACGCACCAGACACCCAAGGCGGCCGCCATCGCGGCCAGGGTGGCGATGACGACGGTCGTGCCGGAGGCGAGGCTGTCGAGGAAGTCCAGATCAATGAGCTCGGCCCCTGACCACACGACGCCCAGGAGGAGGGCCGCTGCGAGGGTCAGGACGGCGGTGACGGCGCCTACTGACGCCGTCGTACCGCGCAGCTCGCGGCCCTCGGCCAGCTCATTCGCGAGGGCGTTCAAGTCCGGCACCACCAGGCCGGCGTCAGCCAGCTCGGCGCGGCACCGCGCCAGGTCGAGCACGCTGACGTCGGTGATCCGACCTGCTTGGCTCAGAGCATCCATCAGATCGTCTGTCGGCTCGAGCTCCTTGAGCGGTTTGAGCAGATCGGCTCCGGTCACCTCGGTGAGATCGTCGGCGTCCTCGGCGCGGTGGATGTCCTTGGTCATCGCGGCTCCTGTCGCATGCTGAAGATGTGGTGGTCGGGGGTGGACACCATGGCGTGGATCCCGAGGGCCATATACAGGTCGATGGGCTGCGCGACCGATGCGATCGCGAACCCGAGGCGGCGGTAGAACGCTGCTCGGCTCGGTTCGCAGCTGCCGAAGGTGATCATGCCGAGGTTGCAGCGCCGGATGACCTGCAGTGCGGTGCTGACCAGGTCGGCGCCGATCCCCTCGCCACGGAGATCCTCGCGCACGGCCACCGCGACGATCTTCGAGATCCCCAGTTGAGCCTGCAACACGAGCTTCCTCTGCTCCTCGAGGGGGAACCCGTCGAGGATATTGCTCAAGAAGCTGTAGGGCGGGCACACCGTCACCGAACCGAGGACGTCATCGTCATCGTCGTCGTCGACGGCCACCAGGGAGAAGCCCGCGACGATCCGGCCATCACCCGTCCCGGTTCCGACCTGAGTCCACTCCTGCGCGAGACCCGTGATGAAGCCGTCCTTGCCCTCACGCATCCCCGCGGTGATCGAGGGGCAGGCGATCGGGATCGTCTTGGCCGGATCGGCGACCTCGGGGTCCTCGGTCGCCTCCATGATGTAGCGGCGCAGCGCCGGCTCATCCTCGGGGCGCGCGAGCCGCACGCGAGTCTGAGTGCTGAGAGTGACCCCGTCGACGAGACCGGGCCACAGGTTCACGGTGCGGCGGTCGCGGACCATCGCTCCACGTGCTGTGGCGGCCGCCTGGCGACGTGCCCTGTTCCTGGCACCTTTACCCATCGTGGTTCCTCCCGAGTTTCCCGTTGGTGTGAGCACGCTCAGTTCGCGCGGTCACCGAGGAAGCGGTACAGAGTCCGCTCGCTCATGGCCAGTCGCTTGGCGATGTCCTTGTTCGTCAGCTCCGGGTCCTCCTCGCGGAGCTCGGCGACCCGCTGTCGGACCGTGGCTGCTCTGGCGCTGCGGGCGCGCTGGGTCGGTGCCGTGGCCGCGGTCGAGGTGGCCTTGCTCGTCCCCTCAGCGGGCACCTTCACCGTGACCAGGTGCGGTCGGGTGGAGGCCTGGGCGGACTGTGCCCGCTCGACTTCGGTTTCTGCGGGCTCGTGGTCGCCCTCGGCACCGTTGAGCTCCCCGGCGATCGTCGGGGCCTCGGCCGCAGGGAAGAGCTGCTCGACGTGCACGGTCCCGGTGTTGTGGGCCAGGTCGCGGGGCGCGCGCAGCGCGATCAGGCGCCGGCTCTCGTGGAGGCGGATGTCGGTGGTGGCGTCGGCGACGTCGACGACGGCGGCGCGCCACTCGGTGACGGCGGCGCGGACGTCGGCCGGCGGCACGGTGTCGAGGACTCGATCCTCGGCGCGGTCCTGGCGGGCCTGGGCGCGCTCGAGTTGCCGACTGGTGCGCGTGGTGTTGGCGAGCTGGTGCCGGTGGTAGGCCCGCTCAGCGATGCGGGTAGCGCGGAACATCACGGCCAGGCGGGCGTCGGCGCGGAGCTGCGCGAAGGTGCGGCCGCTGGCGAGGTGCCGATCGCCGATGAGGGCCAGGTGCCACATCAGCGCGGCGAGGAGCGGCACGATGAACCGGAACGCGGCGGCCGCGACGGGGTGACCGAGGTGGATCTCGTGCCAGCCGGCGAAGAACCCGGACGCCAGAGACATGATCCACGTGAGGGTCAGCAAGGTGCCTGCGGGGCGGCCGTGCTGGCTGGCCTCGCGAGCCATCAGCGCGACGGTGACGAGCGAGAGCTCGAAGACGCCCGCGAAGGCGAAGGCGGTGATGGTGCCCATCGCGAGCACGTCGAGGCCGAATCCGACCATCGCCTGGTAGGCCGCCGCGGTCGAGATGAGCGCGACCGAGACGGCGCCGAAGAGGATGAGGCCGCGCGATCGCTGCTGCGCCGGTGCTGCGGGCTGTGCGGTGGTGCTGGTCATCGGGATTACCTCTCCGAGTGCGGGGGACGTTGGTCAGGCGGCGTTGGAGCCGGCGTTCTTGGCGAGCCAGGTGGTCGGATTCTGGGCCCCGTCGATGACGCCGGGGCTGGATGCCGGGGTACGGACCTCCAGGTGCAGGTGGCAGCCGGTGGAGTTGCCCTCCGAGCCGACGCGCCCGATCTGCTGGCCAGCCGCGACGCTCTGTCCATTGCCGACGTCGGCGGCCTGCATGTGCGCATACCAGGTGGTGACCTGGCCATCGGTGACGCCGATCATGTTGGGGCCACCCCACGAGGTCGGCTTGTGGATCACTCGGCCGGCGTTGACGGCGTAGACCGGGGTGCCGCAGGCGACCGAGAAGTCGGTGCCGGTGTGGACGTGTGCCCAGTTGGAGCCAGACTGCCCGTAGTTGCGACGGTCGGAGCCGATCAACGACGCCGGGACGGGGTAGACGTAGGTTCCGTCGCCAGCCAATCCCATCACCGGTTCGGTGCACATCGGCGAGTTCAGGGTACCGAGTGCTGCGACGACCGAGGACCCCTTCAGCGCGGCGGTGACCGCCACGGCCTGGTCCCAGTACTTCGTGTAGTGGTTGGGGTCGGCGTTGCGCTGCGTGCTGTGCGCGACCTGGGTCGGGGTCATCGTCTCCCACTGGTCGACCTTGACCATCGCCTTGAAGAAGTTCGTCGCCGACGTCGTCGGATCCATCCGATCGTTGTAGGAACCCCACGATCCGTTGCCGCGCTGCTGGAACAGCCCGCGGCTGTCCGGGCCGACCGCGTCACCGTAGTCGAGGACCCGCAGCCCGGACTCACCGATCGCGGTCATCACCCCGATCGCCCAGGCGCGTGCCGGCAGTCCGTCGGGATAGCCGGCGTAGACGTTCTTGGCCTGGGCGGCAGCGATGATCGCGGCCGCGTTGCGCAGCTGCTCACCATCGAGCCCCGAGACCTTCGGCAGGCCCGCGGCGGTGTCGGCCGCGGGCGCGGCGCTCGGCTGCTCGCCGGGCTCGGCGAGGTCGATCTCGGCCGCGATCCAGGGGTGGTCCGAGATCATCGGGCCGGACCACGACCTGGTCGAGGTCGCACCCTGAGCGGCCGGGTAGAAGACGAAGTCGACCGCCTTCGCGTAGCTCTTGTAACCGAGCGCGCTCATCTTCGCCGGCGCAGCCCA
Source organism: Nocardioides sp. NPDC054178 (assembly GCF_055585005.1). Classification (NCBI taxonomy): domain Bacteria; kingdom Bacillati; phylum Actinomycetota; class Actinomycetes; order Propionibacteriales; family Nocardioidaceae; genus Nocardioides; species Nocardioides sp. NPDC054178. Next base: position 19,448 of record NZ_JBVJKY010000013.1, on the reverse strand, counting down.
CGACTCGCGCTGGTTCGCCGAGACGTTGAAGTCTCCACCTACCAGGACCGGTCCCTTCGCCCCGAGGGTCGTGATCAGCCCGGCCAAGGCATCCATGCCCTGCCCGTAGAGCTGAGCGCGGCGAGGCCGGTCGGGCCCGTACTTCGCCGGGTTCGTCATGTGGTGAACCGAGACGACCGAGACCATCTCGCCGGCGTCGTTGGCCAGCAGCGCCCAGGTGGCGTAGCGGTTCCAGGTCCGTACCGCGCCGTTGTAGCTGACCCGATCGCCCTCGACGACCTGCACGCGGCCCGCCGAGACCTGCTCCCAGGTGTCGGCGCGCCACAGCACCGCCGTGTCGAGCGCTTGGCCCTGCTGGCCCCGGGGACCGGCGTCGTCCGAGCGGAAGCCCGCGTACCCCGGCGCCGCCGACAGGATCTGGTCCATGCTGCGGCCGGCCTGCTCGTTGAGCGTGATGAAGTCCGGCTCCACGCTGAGCAACCGGCTCATCGAGGTGCGGTAGCCGCCCATCCCGGAGCGCTGCGGGATGTTGGCCTGCGCGACCCGCACCTTCCCCGAGGCCGAGGACGCCGGCAGCGTGCCCAACGCGGTGTTCACGCCGGGACCGCAGGCAGCGGCCTCCTGGCCGGCCGGTGTCAGCAGCATGACCACCACGAACACGACCAGCACGAGCCCCGCCGTGCCGGCCCCGATGATCGGCTTTGCCCCGAGCTGCGCCATGGATCAGTGCACCCCCTCGGGGAAGGTGACCTCGGCGACCAGCCAGGCTGCAGTCTCGGATGTGCGCGACATCCGAACCCCGAACTCGCCCAGGTCGGTCGGCTGCCAGACCGTGACCGCGGTGGCCACGCTCGAGGCCTCCACACGCGACTTGCCCGTGAAGGTGAGCGCAGGAAGGTTCGCCGGGTCGACGGCGGCGTAGTCCTGCTGCCCCTGCGGGGACAGCAGCGGCTTCACACGCGGCCACCACTGTCCATAGGACAGATCCGGGGCGGCCCAGGTCGTCAGAAACCGGCGGGCCGCCGTCACGGCGTCCTGCTCGGCGGCCGACGCCGTGGTCGGAGGCGCCTCGAGCTCGTCGTGCGGCGCCATGGTCGCCGGAGCGGACGAGGCACCAGCGGAGGGGGACGGTGCCGGCGCGGGGTCGCTCCCGCAGCCGCTGAGCAGCAGCGCTGAGACAGCGAACGCCCCGGCCAGGGCGCGTCGGATCGACGTAGGCCTCATCATGACTGCTCCTCGTTGCGGATCTCGCCGGTCTCGGGGTCGTAGGCGACCTCCACGTCTGCGGTCTCGTAGGCGTTGGCGATCTGCGCCGCGGCCTCGGCGGTGTACGGCTCCAGCGGCAGCGGTGCGATCACGTCGGCGTGCCCGTCGCGGCACACGGCGAACGGTCCGGTGTAGCGGTCCGTGATCGCGGCCATCATCGGGTCGAGCACGCTGAGCCACCAGCCCGCCATCGCACCGGGGTCCGGGGCGATCCTGGCACCCTCCCACGCGCGCCAGGTCGCGCTAAGGCGGTCGACGACCTCCTCGTGCGCCCACCAGCGGGGGCACCAGTGCAGGTCATCGGCACCGCCGAGCTTGGTGTTCACCCGACGCCGCAGCATCGGGGCGAGCCACTGCTCGACGAACTCGACCACCGAGGAGAACCGCGGCTGAGGCTCCTCCGCTGCGGTCTCCGCGGGGGCAGGGGCAGCGCCGGTGTCCGGTTCGCTGGGGGCGTCACGGTCGACGAGCTGGCCGTCGGCGACGTCGTCGACGGCCAGCTCGTCGACGCCGAAAGGATCGGTCACCACGGAAGCTCCTTCGGGGCCAGCCCGTCAAGGCTGTGGACCAGGTGGGGCAGAGTCCGCGTCCCCAGCGCCTCGGTGAAGGCTTCCTTCGAGGCGGTGACGACGCGTGCAAGCTCGGGGTCACGGAAGTAGGGGGCCAGCTCGAACATGGCCGGTCGACCGGCCTGGGTGAACATGACGGCGCGCCACTTCGGCAGGGAGCCGAGGTCGTCGACGTCGAGGGTGAACTCGCGGGCGTGGTGCTCCGAGAGCGTCACCCCGCGCGGGCCTTGCCCAACCGATCGGGTGCGATCGATAACGGTGTGGCGGCCGATGAGCTCGGCCAGTGACCGCAGGAACTGAGTGTCGCCCTCTCCCCCGCCATAGACGCGGACGGTCGCGGAACCCCACAGGGCGTCCATGCCGTGCTCGCCCCACAGGTTGCGGCCCTGCTTGTAGGACTGGAGAAACGCCATGATGTTGATCCCGCGGGACCCGAAGTGGGAGTAGTACTCCGGCAGGTCTGGGAGACGGCACACGTTGGCCACCTCGTCGAGCACCGCCAGCAGGGACGGATCGAGTCGACCCATGGTGCCGGCCTTGGCCTTCGCCGCGTCGAAGATCCCCTTGACCAGCGACCCCACCAGGGCCGCCGCAGAGCCGGCACCCTTCTGGGAGTGCAGGTAGAGCGTGTTGGGGTTTTCGACGAACTCGACCGGGTCGAACTGGCGTCCGTTGCCCGGGGTCACCCACCGCGCCGTGTGTGCGTCGACCAGAGGCCTCAGCCAGATCCGAGGACCACCGTAGACACCGTCGCGCTGCTTGACCGTTGTCGTACGCAGCTCGCGCATGGAGAAGGCCGGCAGCTCGAACCCGTGATCGGCCAGCGTGCGCTCGGGCTCCTCGGTCTCGGGGTCAAGCAGCCACTTGTAGACGTCCATCAGGGTGCCGCCGCGGACCGCGGCCGCGAGCATCAGGTTCGCGGCCAGCTCCTTGCCGGCTGGGGAGAAGTACTCGTCGGTGCGCGCCTCGGGGTCTACTGCGGCGACGCGCCAGATCTCGGCCAGCTCGGCGGCCGCGACCGGCCCGTCGACCTGCGTCAGCGGGTTGTACCAGCACGCCGCCGGCGTGTTCTTGTTGACGATCAGGTGCTGGGGGTCGTAGAGGTCGACGCGACCCTTGGTCGCGCGGTGCTGCCAGGTCTCGGGGTAGAGCTCGACCTTGTTCGCCGTCGCGACCACCGGGCCGGGCGCGTCCAGGATGGCAGGGATCGCCCGCGCGGAGCTCTTGCCGCGTCGGGGGCCGTAGATGTCGATGGAGCAGTCCTCCCAGGACTGACGCAGCATCACACGACGCGGACCGGTCAGGGTCCGGCCGATCGCGGGACCAACCTCGCCATCGCCCTTCCCGAGGCCTCCGGGACGAAGTCGCTCAGCCTTCGCCCGGGCGCCGGCCGGCAGGAACTCCTCGAGGTCCTCCTTGCCGCGACCCATCCGGCCGGCGGCGTCGTCGAGGCGAGAACGCCCACGTCGTACGCCGCCACCCCAGCGGACCAGCGCGACCCACACGAGGGTCGCCGGGATCAGCACGAGCAGTGCGAAGACGATCCAGGTCGCCAGACCCGGTGCCGGCATGGAGCCGGTGACCTGCTCGATCGGCAACGAGAACGGCGTACGCCCCTGAGCGGCACCGGTGAGCAGCGCTGCGGCCCAGTAGGCCAGCAGCAGCGTCAGGACGCCGAACCCGACTAGCGGCCCGACCCAGGTCACCCAGTCGCCGGTCCGGTGCCGGTGCTCGACCGATTCGCGGCGGCTCATGCGGTGCCCCGCGCGGTCTCGCCGGCGATCGAGGCAGCCGCCGGGTCGCCGGCAGCCGAAGCCGTCGCCGGAGCCGAGGGCGCCGTGTCTTCATCGCGCAGACCCACCGGTGCCGGCGAGGTCGTGCGCGGTGGCACCCGCGTCGCCTGCAGCTTGCTCTCGGGCTCCCGCCACCTCGAGGAGGTGTCCATGAGGTGCGCGATCGCAGAGTGGTCGGTCCTGAACGGGACGCCGGGCTTGGAGCCGTACTTCATCAAGAACTTGCCCAGCGAGGCGGCGACCATCCGACCGGTGGCCGGGTCGATCGACTCTCCCTCGCCCCACGACTCGATCTCCTCGACCTCGCGTGCGGAGACCTTGCCGAGCGAGTCCCGCAACGCCTGCAGGTCGTGGGAGCGGACCTCGCCGACCACGACCATGCCCGAGCGCTCCACGAACCCTCGCGCCTTCTCTCGGGCTGACTCGTCTCGCACAGCCTCCAGGTCACGGAAGGTGTGCGTGCACAGCACGTTGGCGACCGCCTGGGTCCGGTTCGTCCGCGTGAGCGCGTCGACGCGAGCGGCCATACCGGCCGAGGCGCCGATGACCGACCACAGCTCGTCGAGCACCACCATCTGGTGACGGCGGGGGTGATGACCGGCATCGGCGATGAGGTGGTGGACCTCGATCGCCCCGAAGGTGTGTGCCCAGGACGAGTACAGGACGCCGGCCAGGAGCTTGTCCGAGGCGCCCTGCACCGCCGAGACGTCGATCGACATCGTCGGGTAGTCCATCGACACGTGCGCCGTCGACGCCCGGCCGAACGCGGCGCCGAAGTCACCTCGGTCGAAGGAAACCATGGTGCGGAGGAGATCGTGGATCGCCTCCGCGTACGCCTCCTGCGTCTCGGTCAAGGTCAGATCCCGCAGCGTCGGGTTACCGGTCCGGATCAACCGGATCAGGTCCGGCAACGTCGGGGTCGAACCCGACTCGTAGCCAGAGAGGACGATCTTGATCGCCTCGCGCAGCAGCTCGTCGTCGTTCTGGTCGAGCGGCGCACGGCGGTAGACCTCGAACATCGCCACCGTGATGTCCTGGGCCCGGCCGATCGCCTCAGCGCGGAGCTTCTCGGCCAGCTGCGGGTCGCGGTGCTTGTAGGTGTCGGCGGCCTTGAACGCGTCGCCGGGGTCCAGCATGTTCATCGATCCCGCCCCGCGGCCGAACTTGGTCACGGCCTGCGGGCCGGCCATCGCGGTGACGAACTGGGAGTAGTCGGGCTTCAGGTCGGCCGGGAAGAAGACCTGGTCACCACGCGCCAGGGCGCCGGTGGCCATCAGGGCGATCATCGTCGACTTGCCGCGCCCGGTCAGCGCGAGCACTGCGCAGCCCGGGTTCTGGATCATGCCCGCCCGGAACATCGCGAGCGGGTCACCGAACACGGCCTCACCGGAGTGCAGATGCTCCCCCAGCGGCGCACCGACGCCACCGGTGGAAGCGCCGACAACGTGCGGCCATAGGCCGCACGCCTGCACGCTGGAGGCGTGGTACTCCACCGGTGCGGAGACCCACGGCACTAGACCGCCGCCTGGCTTAGCCCAGCCGCGGCCAGGGCGCAGCGGCTCGTGACGGTCCTCGACGGCCTCGCGGTCGGGGTGCATCCCCGGAAGCGCACCCACGAGAGTGCTCGATTCCGAGCGGGTCGACTGCTGCCCACTCCCCTGCTGGGTCGTACGGCGCGCCATCAGAGGTTCTCCCGGATCACGCGGGGCATCACCGAGAGCTCGGCCGGGATGACCCCGACACCGAGCGCTGCGGTGAACCCGACCTGTTGGTGCCTCCAGCAGCGGCGCAGCGCGACGTCGGCCTGCCGGCCGGAGGCCTCCATCGCTTCCACCGTCGAGGAGACCGCGGACTCGTCGACCTCGGCGGGCATCGTGATGGTCAGGTGCATCGAGAAGTTCAGCAGCGCCGCGCCCTTGCGCAGCTCCCGCTGCGTCGAGCGGTGCGCCGACATGTCGAGGTCGTCACCGGCGTCGCCGATCTTGTCGGCGGAGGCCTTGAAGATCGAGGCCCGGATCGAGCGCTTCACCCTCGCCTGCGCCTTATCGGCTGGCTCAGGCCGCCAGGTGATGCACAGCCGCTTGCGCAGCACACCCGATTCGGCTGCCAGCAGCGGCAGGAGTGCGTTGCGGTCGACATCGCTCGAGGGTGCCTTCACCATCGACCACGAAACAGACCGACCTGAGTCGTGCAGCAGATCCCCCGGTCGCTCGATCATCGCGGCGGGGCCTGCGTCCTCCCACTCGGTAGTCCGGTGCCGGCTGATCCGCTGCTCGTCCACATCGCGCGCCGCGGCGGGGTCGTAGGCGAGGTGCAGTTCCTCGGCCAGCTCCAGGAGCTCCATCGGCCGCGCCACCCCAGCCCCCGCGGTCTGCAGGTCAGTGCAGATCGAGTTCAGCTTGGCCGCGACCCAGGTCGCCATCAGCTCGGGCCGCTCCTCCCGCGGCCGCGCCTTGATCGTCTCCGGCGTACGCCAGGTCACCGACGTCCGTGACCCGACCCTCGTCTGACCGGTGCCCTGCTTCGCGGCGGCGGCCCACATTGCTGCCTGGGCGGCCTCGGGCGCCGATGGGGTGATCTGCTTGACGATCGCGTCTCTCGCTCGGCCGCCCGGGTCCGGGACCAGCTCGACCAGCTGCTGGATCCCGACCACGTCCCTGTCGGTGGCGAAGCCTGCGAGGAACGAGCCGTGGCGGGCCACGCGGCGATCGAGGACGTCGTCGTCGACGAGGTCCTGTCCCTCGGGGTAGCAGGCGATCACTACGGTCCAGCGGTGAGCGCGGGTGTGCCACAACAGCGCGAAGCGGCGCCCGCCCGCGGCGAATTCGAACGCGTCGGTCGCTGTCAGCAGGCCCGGGAGCCGGTGGGTGCCGCCAGGCACGACCCCGAGAGGCCCTGAGAGGTAGGCGTTGTGCTTCTTCGCAGCCGCTCTAGAGCCCGTGATCGCGGCGAGCAGGCGTACCGCCGCTGGGTCGCCGTTGACTCGTATCACGAACGGGAGCGTGATCGCGGCAGTCAAGCCGAGCAGGATCAAAGGAACAAGGAAGGTGCTGGTGAGTACGAGCACCAGGATCGAGATCCCGATCCCGACTACTCCCAGCATGGTGGCCACGAGGCCCTGGCCCCACAGCCCCGCTCGCGGAGGAGCCTGGAAGTTGCCGTACGTACGCTCGTTAACCGTCGACGTGGTCACTGTGTCTATCCCCTAGGTCGAGTACCCCGAGAACGGGGTGGGCTTACTTGGTTGCTCCGGACGGCCCAGCCCCGCCACCGTCTTCGGTGCCGTGCTGGACTCCACGCTTGATCGCCGCACCGGTCTTGCGGCCCGCATCGGCGGCCACGACCGCTGCAGCCCCGAGCGGGCCTCCTGCAGCACCGGCGGCGGTCTTCGTCCCAGTGGCTGTTGCGGCACGTGACGCAGCCGGGCCGGTGCCCGTCTTCGCCCCCGCCCGTGCTGCTCCGGAGGGCTCGTAGGACTGCGTTCGTCCGTTAGGACCGGGGCCCTGCGTCATCGTCGCCGGGCCGGTCGCGGCGCCGGTCGACCGCGCGTAGGACGGGGTCGAACTCACCGGCACCGCCCCGGACGGTCCACCAGCTCGCATCCCGGATGCGAGGAGTCCGGCGCCACCCATGCCGCCTCCGCCGCTGGTGACGGCGGCGGCCGCGGGCGTGGTGAGCCGCAGCAGCGCGGGCAGCGCGAGCACTGACGCCACTAGGAGCGCGAGCCCCGACAGGGCGCCTCGCAGCCCCTCAGCGCCTGCGAACTGGACGAGGGCGGCCGCGTAGATCAAACAGGCGATCGGCTTGTAGAGGATCAGCGCGATTCCCCAGGCAAGTGCCTTGTCGAACCAGGGTTTGCCCCATTTGAAGAACGACACCGCGGCGGCGAGGGAGAGGGTGCCGGCGACGATCAGCACCAGCCCGTCACGGAGCACCGACAGAAACAACTGGACCAGGGCAGCGATCGTCGCGACGATCCCGATCAACAGAGCAGCCAGGATCGTTCCGCTGCCACCCGTTGCGAAGTTGCCTGCGAGGGCCTCGTCCGATGTCGTGACTTCGATCAGCTGCTTGCCGAGTGCCTGCTTGTCGACGCTGTCGAGGAACCACCGCCCGAGGCTGTCGCCGCCGGCGATCAGCAGCCCCATCCCTGGGATCGCTATCCACCAGCCGACGAGGAACCGGCCCATCCCGCCGGCGAGGATCTCCAGGCCGCGGGCTTGATACATCGCCACCATGACCCCTGCCACGACGACCCCGCATACGGCGATCAACGACGTCAGGTAGGAGAGGTGCGACTGCATCCAGGCCACGGTCCCCCGTGGCTCGGCGGACCCGCGCTCGGTCGGTGAGGCCGACGGATAGCGTGTCCACCACGTCAACGTCTCAGTCATGAAGGCGCCCGCCGTCGCCTGCGACTCCTCAGCCAGTTTCTGCAGCCACTTCGACGCTGCGTCACCAGCGATCTCGACCGCCGCTTCCTTGACCTCTTCCTTGCCCTTGTTGATGCCGCTCTCGATCAGGCAGCTCGGAGGCCGCATCGGCGCGGGGAGGTTGCACATCGGGTTGCTCGACTTGGTGTCCGCGGCCGTCGCGGAATCGCTCCAGCCCGGTGCGATCAGGACGAGTGCCACGACGATGGCCGCGAAGAGAGCACGGAAGCGGGTCCTCATAGGAGAGAGCCCTTCCAGTCGCTGTTCTTGACCACCTGCCAGCCAGCCTGCGTATAGGCCGCCGTTCCTGGCTTGGCGTACTGCGGCGCCTCCAACTCCTCGAGATCGGGCAACCGGGAGCCGGTGAGGTCGATCCACCAGCGGTCGCCTTCCCAATAGACCACCGCTCCGGTGGCTACGGGCACTTCAGAGGTGGAGCCGTCTCCCTTCGTGAGTTCGACACTCATCGATACGCTGACGAGGTAGACATCCGTCGCCACTGCCTCCCACTTGATTCCCTCAAGCTCGGCAGCTGCTGATGGTCCCGCTGGCGCAGGCCCATTCAGCTCCACCCCAAGATTCTTTCGCTGGAGCGTGACGAGGTTCTCGGCTACGTCGGAGTAGCTCATCTCCGCGGTGGGAGCTATGTACAGCGGGGCCCACGATTCGGCTTTGTCATAGTCCAGAAGGGCGACCTGCGACACCTCGTACGCGGCCACGAACGCAGCGGCGCCTTCGTCATTGTGCGGGTATCCGATCGGATACCCGTTCTCCGAGGTCGCTGGCGCTGGCAGCGTGACAAAGCCCTCAGGCACGGCGGGCGCCGTGGAAGCGGGTGAGCCGCTGGTCGCCGGGTCACCTCCCCCGGTGGGATCACTTGTCGGAGCGCCATCCCGGTTGCTGAACACCAGGGCAGCAGCGAGGACGATCACGATGACCAGCAGGCCACCGATGGCGGCGGTCACGAAGATGGATCGCTGCTTGGTGTCATCTCTGTCGGGCTGATTAGCCATCTGTCTGTCGTCCTCTCGGAGACTGGGTGGGTTAGATGAGAGCGCTGACGAAGCCGGAGGCGGAGCCGACCACGATGCAGCCGACGCACGCCCAGCCGAGTGCCTTGACGCCACCGGGGATCTGCTCGCCGTCGCGGTACGCAGCGGCGATCCGGACGCCGGCGATGACGACAAACACGACTAGCGCGAGGATCGCGAGCACCAAGACCCACCCGGCGATGGTGTCGAACTTCTCCATCCCGGGAGGTCGCCGCGGGCTGATGTCGGGTGCCGTCCCGCTTGGGAGCCCCATGGCGTACGTCTGGATCGAGGCTGTCGCCTCGGTGGCCTCGAACATGAATCTGGTGAACATCACTTCCCCTTCGTGGTGATCTCTACTTGGTCTGGTCTCTACGGCTGGTCGATCTGTACGACCTGAACGCCCGGCTGGACGCCGGCTCCGGCGCCCACCTCGAGGCGCGCCACCGGCGGGGCCGGCGGAGGTAGCTGCGGACCGGGTGCTGTGGCCGTGGTCGACGCCATCGGCAGCAGTTCCAGGTCGGTGCGGATCTCATCGGCGATCGCCGAGGGTGCCCACTCGCCATCGAAGGTCCGAGTCGACCAAGTCGGCTCCCACGGGAGGGTCCATACCCGGGGAACCAGGCTCTGCACGTGGGCAAGGCGGCGGCGTGCGTCCCGCGGTTGCCGCTTCCCCGGCATCTCGACGGCGAGGACGCCGGCCAGGCCGGCGTCGGTCGAGAGCTCCTGGCGGGCGTGCTGCGTCGCAGCGGCCATTGCTGCCTCGGCTCCCCCTACGGTCGCCCAGCAAACGATGACGACCGTCGCGCGAGGACCTGCGCTCGGCGGCCCGACGTAGGGCGGCCAGATGCTCTGTGCGTCCTCGCCAAGTCCGACGGTGGCCTTCACCAGGCCGACCGGGGCTTCAGGGACACCGACGCCGAGCCACCACAGGCCGCCGGTGGCGCCGGTGCCCGGTCGCCCGGACGGGAGCTGGCCGTAGCCGAGATGGCTGATCCCCATCTTGAGACCCCAGCCTGGGGCGAACACCTGATTCGCCATCTTCATCGCCTCCCGAGCGACTGCGAGTGGCCTACGACGCGATCCGTCCCCGCCACGGTAAAGCGCAGCGCCGACACCTTCGGCCAAACAGATGTCTCTCCATGCCCCTGGCCGCAGCCCGAGCTGGTGCTGGTCATGCGTTCCCTCCCAGATTTGGTGAGTCTCCCTTTGTTATTCCCCGGATTCGCGAGTTCAAACATGAAGGAACAAAAATTGTTTCGTTTGAGACAGGTTCGGCGAAAACCTCTTACGTCAGCCGTAGAAGCACCCTCCCCTGCAGGCTCTACGCTAACATAGTCCCGTGTTAAACACGGGACAAACGCGAAAGAGCAAGCCCCCAACCGATCGGCCCCTGCCGCAGGCGTCGGTCGGCAGCGGCACAATGGCGTCGTGCCCCGCCTCATCCGCCCCGATCCTCCTCCGCCCATGAGCGTGACAATCGCGGTGCGGGTGTTCGGATCGGAGACCTTGGTGGCACTGATCCGCTACTACTGGACCTCCCCTGGATCCCAGCAGGACGCCGCCACGACGCTCGACATTCCGAACCAGCTCGTCTCGACCAACACACGGCTCCTCCTGGACGCCGGCGTGGTGATCGCTGACCCACCGGCCCGTGGCCGGAGGCCTGGTCGGTACGTGGTTGATCAGGACCGCGTGCACCATCTCCTCGAGGCGCTCCGTCGATACAGCATCCCTGAGTGAATTTGCGCCGTTTTTAACGCGGGGCGAGATCGGCGACACGCCGCGTCAAATTGGGCCGTTTTTTCGTCGATACCGGAATGATCTGAGTTCAACGAACTACTCGACATTCCGGAGGTGAAGCCCGATGCCAGCTGTTAAAGGTCGCCGCCACGGCGAACATCGCCGTACGGCCCAGATCAAGGGGACGATCCGTACGTCCACCCGCGAGAAGGCCAACGCTGCCGCCGATGCACTCGGGATCTCTGTGTCCGCGTACCTCGACGCACTCATCGACCAAGACCAGGTCGACGCCACCGGAAAGCCCCTCTGGGGCAGCAAACTGGGCCGCGACCCGGAGTTGGAGCTCCGCATGACCGGCTGACTTGATCGGGGCAAGACCCCGAAAACGCCCGAAGGCCCGTCTGCTACCAACAGAGGACCTTCGAAGAGTTCGGACTGAGCTACCAACTCAGGGATTCCGACTTATGACAACCCGTTCCCTTTTCCCAGAGGAGATCGAGGTGGCTTTGTGCTACCTACTCTAACAAGCCGCGCACTGAATGCGCCACAAGTCCCGGCGCGTCGTGTCGGCAGTGGCGTACCGGGCGTCCCCAATCGCGCGGAGCAGGTGTGGGCGACGTTGGCGCCCCGCCTCGCAGCCCGGGGTCGCGTCCGAGTCGCTCGCGACGGCCGCAACTACCGGCGCAAGCACGAGCGCACGATCACCGGCACCCTGCCGTCTCAGCCTGCCGCGGTGCTCCTCTACGACGACAACGGCTGCGCCCCAGTGTTCGTGGTCGACCTCGACGCCAAAGGCCCCGAGCCCACCGTCGAGCGCGACTTTGTCGCGCTCATCGGGCTCCTGGAGGCCGCTGGACTGACCTCGTGGTTCTCCGACCACTCCCCCAGCGGCGGCCGGCACCTGTACGTGCCCGTCGCTGGCGGCATCCCGTTCACCGAGGCCCGCGACGCCTCCCGGATGCTCGAGCACCGGCTGACCAGTGCCGACAAGCTGCCCATGTCCGGGATCTCCGAGGGCTGCATCCGCCCGCCGGGCTCGGTCCACCGCAGCGGCGGTCACCAGGTCCTCGACTGCACGCTCGAGCACGCCGTCGCCGTCCTGGAGAGCCCCAACGCCTCTGAGGCCTGGGATCGGTTCACCGCCGAGCTGCAGCGTCACCACGGCCCGCTGCCGGCTCCGGCCGCATCACCGATCGAGCTGGTCGACGACGAGACCCAGCTCGACCCGCTGCCCGGATACACCGCAGCGCCCTCGGACAACTTCCAGGCCGTCGCCCGCACCGGCGACTACGACTCCACCCGGTACGCCAGCCCGTCTGAGGCGCGCCAGGCCGTCCTGTGGGCGTCCGCGGCCGCGGGCTGGCGGCTCGTCGACGTCGCCCGCCGCATCGAGGACGGGACCTGGCCGGGCCTCGCCTCCTTCTACGCCCGCTACTCGGCCGGCCACCGGCACAAGGCGCTGAGCCGCGACTGGCAACGCGCCCTGTCCTTCGAAAAGCGACGTCGCGAATCACACCGGGATAACTCCGTTCGCCTACGCACCACAAGCCCGCATAAGACACAGCGGGGGCAGCGACCAGGGTCTGCGATAGTGCAACGTCCCGCTGCGATCTCCCAATGGGTCCGGGAATGGCTGGCTGCCGTCGACTTCCTCCACGGACCCGAGACCCATCTCGGCGTACGCGCGGTGCTCTACGCGCTGGCCGAAGCCGCCGCCCTCACCCAGAGCCGCGTCGTCGAGCACGGCAACCGCTCCCTCGCGATTGCCACCGGCCTGGATCACAGCACGGTCGGCCGGGTACTGCGGCTGCTGGAAGACCAGCCCTCCGACCGGCTCCTCCTGCAGATCGTCCGTCGGGCCAAGGGCGTCCACGCCCACGCGTACGAACTCCGCATCCCGCCTCTCCTGGCCGCTAAGTGTGCGGAGAAGCCGTGGCGAGCCGGCCGGATCCACGCGATCCGACCCGTCTTCCGCGACCTCGGCCTGCCGGCCGCGTTCGTCTACGCCGCTCTCGAGCAGGTTCGCCACCGTGGCGAGGCCTCCATCGGCGGGCGCGAGCTCGCCAGGCTCGCCCGCGTCGGGGTCACCAGCACCTACGACGCTCTCCAGACCCTCGCCACCCACGGCCTGGCCGAACGCGTTCCCCCAGATCAGGGCGGTGGGTGGTGTCTCGGAGACGCCTCGCTCGCTCAGCTCGCCGAAGCCTGGGGCATCACCGACGCCATCCGCGCCCAGATGGCCCGCTACCGAGCCGAGCGCGCCATCTGGCGCCACTGGCTCACCACTCGCGGCCGCCTCGACCCGCAGCTGCTCGCCGCCGGCGAGCAGCCAGCCCAGAACCCTGACCCTCCCTCACGCCTCGACAGAGGACCCGATCAACCAGCCGATCCCCCGCCACGATGGTTCGATGACACCACTAGCCTCCTGGAGCTCCTCGAGCGCGAACTCGGTGCCGTCGCCGTCTGAGAGACTCACCCACCTGACGTGAAGGAGCAACGCTCGTGAGCACGCCCGCCGTTCCCGACGGATACGCCGAGGTCCTCGCCCGGCTCAAGGACCGCGTCCGATCCGCGCGGCTGAGCGCCGTCCGCAAGGTCAACACCGAGCTCCTCAGCCTCTACTGGGAGATCGGCCACACGATCCTGGAGCGCCAGGCCCGCGACGGCTGGGGCACCGGGGTCATCACCCAGCTCGCCGCGGATCTACGCCACGAGTTCCCTGACATGCGCGGGTTCTCACGCAGCAGCCTCGAGTACATGCGCAGATTCGCCCGCGCCTACCCGGGCGACGCATTTCCCCAACAACCTGTTGGGGAACTTCCGTGGGGCCACGTCACCGTGCTCCTGGACAAGCTCGACGACCAACCGACCCGTGACTGGTACGCCGCCGCGGCCGCCGCGGAGGGCTGGTCGCGCAACGTGCTCCTCAACATGATCATGGGCCAGCTCCACCGCCGGATCGGCGCGGCTCCCTCGAACTTCACCGAGGCGCTCCCCGCCACCCAGACCGATCTCGCCCGCGAGCTGACCAAAGACCCGTACGTCTTCGACTTCCTCGCCCAGACTCGGCCCCGGCTCGAGCGCGACCTCGAGCAGGCCCTCATGGACCGGATGCAGCAGACCCTGGCCGAGCTCGGCAGCGGCTTCGCCTTCGTAGGCCGCCAGGTCCACTTCGAGGTCGACGGCGACGACTTCTACATCGACCTGCTCTTCTTCCACGTCACCCAGCTGCGCTACGTCGTCATCGAGCTCAAGAGCGGCAGGTTCACACCACGAGACGCCGGCCAACTCGGCTTCTACGTCGCCCTCGTCGACGACCGACTCCGAGACACCGACACCCATGCCGAAACCGTCGGCATCCTCCTGTGCGCCGACAAGCACGACGGAGTGGTCGAGTACGCGCTGAAGACCATCGACCAACCTGTCGCGATCGCCCGCTACACCTACGACACGCTCCCCGACGACGTACGCGACCTGCTCCCCTCCCCCACCGAAGTCCTCGGCGCGATCGACGGCGCCGACGACTCCAAGGCCGGGCAGGCAGGCCGGAAATAGCGCGGACCCGGCTGGCCCACCGTCCGGAGGGCTGCCGGGTCTACTTCGCGGGCCTACAAGGCCGTTGCCGCTCCATCCTCCCACGCTCAGGCTCCCCGCCGGGAGAGCTTTTCAACCTCGACCACACCGGCCAGCCTCATGCGGTGTCGCGTGACCCCGCGACACTAGCCGCCGACAAGCCCCAAGGTTCGCCGCGTGACCCCAGAATCTGTCGGTGCCATCCGAGACAATCACCCGGTGAGCAACGAGCAAGCCGACTTCACCCTCCACGCCTGGGTCGACGAGTCGATCCACCTCGACGCCGGCTTCTACCTCATCGCGGCCGCCATAGCCGACCCCACCGACTGCGACCAGCACCGTGACACCGCGCGAGGCCTGGTTCGCCGAGTCGGCGGTCGCCTCCACTGGCATCACGAGCTCCCCAAGGCCAAGGCCCGCATCGCGGAGGCCTTCGGCCAGCTCGATCTCGCTCACACGATCGTCGTCGCCAGCCCGATCGATCCCCGCCGGCAAGAGCGAGCGCGCCGCAAGTGCCTCGAACGACTCCTCCCAGAGCTCGAGCACACCGGGATCACCCAAGCATGGTTCGAGACCCGCACCGCACGACTCAACCGTCAGGACTTGAAGATGGTCGACGCAATGCGAAGCAGCGGAACGCTCACCGGCGCACTTCGGGTCGACTTCGCCAACCCGAACGTCGAGCCGATGCTCTGGATCCCCGATGTCATCGCCGGCGCTGTCGGAGCAGCACGCCGGGGCGACCCCTCGTACAAGAGCAGTCTCAGGGCACCCATCGACGAACTCGACGTCTACCTCTAAAAGCGCGAAACCTGGGTCCCGCCCTACGGCGGTATCCCAGGCTCACTTCCTCACACCCGCGCCGGGGGAGGCTACGCCTTCAACTTTACAGGCTGAACCTGTAACTGCCCAGCCTCTAGCTCACCGAGATCAACCGGCGACGAACGGCCAGCTTGCGCTCCAGATCAAGAGCGGGAAAGGCCCACGGCCCGGCTCCGCCGGGATCGAGCCGGCGTACGCCGGCACAGCCCTTGTCTTTTTCTCCCTCCCCGGACGTCCAATCATGACGGCCGCGCTCCTCCACGCAACCACCGCGCCTACGGCGCCGGCCTCCACCCAGGAACATCGGTCCGGCGCTCCGCAAGCTCCGCTTATTTCCTCCCCGATGTTCCTGGCCTCCAGCCGGTGCCGGTGGTTGCGCTCCGTCGCTCCACCGGCCGTCCTGCTTCTCCTTGCCCGGGGAGGGCGAAAAAAGGGTCGGCAACCCAGAAGCCACCCACCCTGTCCCGGCGCAGGAAGGGTCAGTCATGACCACCACTCAGAAGAACACCAGCAAGATCCAGGCCACGCCTGAGGCGTACGAGGCAGGGACCACCGTGCACGTGGCCCCCAGCACCCTCCTCCTGGAGCGCAACATCCGCACCGTCCCCCGTGACGAGGCCTTCGCGGACCTCACGCGGTCGATCACCGAGGTCGGAGTCCTCGAGCCCATCGTGGCCGTCACCACCGCCACCGGTGACCTGCTGGTCCGGTTCGGCGAGCGCCGCACCCTGGCCGCGATCGAGGCCAAGCGCGAGACCGTGCCGGTCTACATCGCCGGAGCCGACTCCACCGAGACCGCCGACGAGGTCGCCCGCGTGATCGCCCAGCGCGACGAGAACACCCACCGCGCCGGTCTGACCACCTCCGAAGAGGTAGGAGTCGTCGAGCAGCTGGCTGCCTTCGGCCTCTCCCCCGCCCAGATCGCCAAGCGCACCCGCATCAAGCGCGACACCGTCGACACCGCCCTGGCCGTGTCCGGCTCGGAGATCGCCCGCAAGGCTGCAGCGCGTTACGACACGCTCACCCTCGACCAGGCGGCAACCGTGGCCGAGTTCGAGGACGACGCCGAGACCGTCAAGACGCTCGTGCTCGCCGCCCACGACGGCCAGTTCGAGCACGCCGCCCAGCGTGCCCGCGACGAGCGCATCATGGCTCGTGCCAAGGCCAAGGTCCTCGCCGACCTCGCCGCCGCGTCCGTGACCGTCATCGAGCAGCCCGGATACGACGACAACAGCGCCAAGGCCCTGACCCGGCTGCAGATCTCCTCCGAGGACACCACCACCCTCACGGTCGAGACGCACGCCACCTGCCCCGGACACGTCGCCTGGCTCAGCCAGGCCCAGGTGTGGGTCGACCGAGACGGTGACCCGGTCGTCCTGCCGGAGGAGCCCGACGAGGACGCCGACGACGAGGCATGGAGCACCTACGACAGCCAGGTCGCGGACCTCAAGGCCGACGCCCGCAGGATGTCGCTGCCTGCCCCGGTGTTCGGATGCAGCGGCTGGCGCAAGCACGGTCACCACGACTCCTACTCCTGGGGCAGCAGCACCAGCACCAAGGTGAAGGCCTCGGACATGAGCGAGGAGGAGCGTGCCAAGGCAGCGGCCAGTCGCAAGCTCGTGATCGAGAACAACAAGGCCTGGGCCGCGACGCAGCCCGTACGCCGCGACTGGCTGGCCACCTTCGCCAAGTCCAAGACCACGCCGAAGGGCACCGCAGCGTTCCTCGCCACGGCGCTCTGCCACGACGCCGAGATCCTCCACGAGCGCGACGCCAACCGGCTCGCCGCCACCTGGCTCGGCAAGAAGGAGCCCGAAGGGTACGCCCGCGCCGACCTCTCCCCCGCCAAGTCCGCCACCGACCAGCGCGCCTACATGGCCGTCCTGATCCAGGTCCTGGCCGCCCACGAGGTCGACATCCGTGACAACTCCTGGCGTCACGACGGCACCAAGAACGCCGTCGGCCGCTACCTCCGGTTCATCGCCAGCGCCGGATACGGCCTCTCCGAGGTCGAGAAGTACGCAATCTCAGCCGAAACCGCCTGATCCGAAATCCTCGATCTGAGGCCCTGGGAGCCGCAAGCGGCTCCTAGGGCCCACCGAGGGGCCTGAGATCGCCTCAGAACGCCCCTCGCGACGCCGACAGGCATCAACGAACCACGCCCGACGACCGAACGAGTCACCAACTCTCAATTCAGAGTCGGAAGTCTGTAAGTCCCGAACTATCGGACTCTGTCTGACATACCCTCGGCATCTTCACTCCAGAATCAGGCTCTTCCGGAGTCTGTAAGTCACAGACTCCGGACCTCTGGAATATGGCCTCTCGATACCGAACTAACAGAGTCCGGAACTACCAAAGAAACAGAGAACCGAACATCGGAAGTAACGGAGTACGGAACTTCCGATGTTACGAAGTAACAGAATCACAAACTCTGGAAGTTACGAACTGCCGAACTTGCAGACATTCGGAGTGTCGGACAGACAGAGTGCCTGAACTCCGGTACAACCGGAGTCACGAACCTTGGGAGTCCGGACCTCCCGGACTCCGAAAGATCCGGAAGATACAGGACCTCCGGAGTTCCGGAACTCCGGCACTAACGAACATCGGTAGTCCCGAACTACCGAAGAACCGGACGACCAAACTTCGGAAGTCCGCAAACTCCGGAAGTACCGAAGTAACAGACCCCCGCACTTCGAGCGCGGCTGACGTCGCGCTTGGAACTACCGGACTTACAGAGTCCCAAACTCACAGGAGCCTCGATATGTGGATCGTCGCGATAGCCGGCCAGAAGGGCGGCATCGGCAAGACCACGACGGCGATGAACCTCGCCGCCGTACTTCAGCAGAGCGCCCGCGTGCTCCTTGTCGACGTCGACAACCAGAAGTCGGCCGCCTACTGGGCCGACCAGGCAGGCGACAACCTGCCCTTCGACGTTGCCGACGACACCGACCCCAAGAACCTCTCCCACCTGCGCCGGCTGGCCGACTACGACGTCGTCGTCGTCGACACCCCAGGCTCGCTCGACGGCAAGGACGTGCTCAGCACCGTCCTGAGCCAGGTCGACTTCGCCATCCTGCCGAGCGAGCCCGCGCCCCTCGCGATCCCTCCGCTCATCCGCACCATCAAGGACCTCGTCGTTCCCGCAGGCGTCGACTACCGCGTGGTGATCAACAAGGTGCCCCCGCGCGAGCTCCAGGACGCCGAGGACGCCGCCGAGCTGCTCAAGTCCGCGGGCATCCCGCACTTCCGCAACTTCATCAAGGAATACAAGATCCACAAGTACGCCCCCATCGAGGGCAAGGTCGTCACCCAGTACGGCAGCAACCGCGAAGCCGTGCGGGCCGCCGAGGACTTCCGCAAGGTCGCCCTCGAGCTGATGACCCACTGGGCCAACAACCCAGCTGACGTCACGAGGGACTCCAGCCTGAAGGCGGTCAACTGATGGCACGACCCAAGCTCACCAACCTCATCTCCAACCTCGAGGGCACCGCCCCCGAGCCCGTCGAGGCGTCCGAACCGCGTGAGGAGACGCCGGCAGAGGACGCCGGCTCAGCGCCGGCGCTGCAGAGCGTCCCCTCCGCACCCGTGGAGGCACCCGTCGAGACGCCGGTCGTCGTGGAGACGGCCGAGCCGAACCCTGCGCCGGCACCGAAGAAGCAGAGCGCCGCGAAGCCCGCGACCACCAAGACCGCGGCCACCAAGACCGCCGCCACCAAGACCAAGCCCGCGAAAGCCGCCCCGGTCGTCGAGGACGGCGGCCCGCGCTACCTCCAGCTGACCCGCAAGGAGGCCCGGTTCACCGAAGAGCAGCTCGACGGACTCACCGTCCTGACCCGCCGGCTCAACAAGCGCCGCGGGGGAGCGGGGGAGCGGTTCACCGACAACACCTTGATCCGCGTCGCCGTCGACCTGCTCCTCTCCGAGGCCGAGACCCTTCTAGGCGGCGGGGTCGCCACGACCGAGGACGAGATCCGCGACCTCCTCGGAGTCCGCGCCACTTCGTAACCACCACCACAGACGCAGCGCGAGCAATCTGGGAGCACGCGCAGCACCGCCCCGGCGAGCAATCTGGGAGCACGCCAGGGCAACAGCAGGCCCGGCAACCAATCCACTCCGGATGGTTGCCGGGCCTTCCTGCGTCTCGACGCCGCCGGCCTAGGGCCTCTCTCCTCCTCCTCCTCCTCCCCCCCAGGCCGAAGCCGGGGGAGGGGGAGTCGC
>NZ_JBVJKY010000012.1:0-76119 GCF_055585005.1 Nocardioides sp. NPDC054178 | reverse complement strand
GCGGCCGCCGGCTTCGCCGGCCGCTTCGCGGTCCTGGACACCGGGACCCGTCGAGAATTTTGGCTGGTTATCGGGTCGGCGGCGGGGTTTGGCGCAGAGTCCCTTGGGTTGGGCACGGGCTTGGGAATCGTGGGTCGAGGAGTCCTGGCGGCCGGGTGTGTGCGTGGTGCTTTTACAAGACGATGACAGCTTGTGAAGGCTTCACAAGCGCGGCCGTCGGTCAGGGGCGGCGACGACTTGGGCGTATCGGCGATGCGGTCTCCGTCGGCTGCTGACCTGGCCGGCCAAGCCGACTGGCCAGGTTTTCAGGCCGTGCTGATCTCAGACGCGTCGGCGAATGAACGAGGCAGGCGTCAGCTGATGACCAGAAGACGAGAGTTGGTGCTGGCCCTCAGGTTGTAAGCGCTCACGACGGCACGCTGAGCCCCGGCACAGCACAGCGAGCGTTGCGTGTCGGCCTCGGGGCGTGGTCGCTTGCGGCGAAACCAGTGCGGTGGGACCGGTGCGGTGGGAGCCCTGCGGTGGGAGCCCTGCGGTGGGAGCAGTGCGGGCGAGCCCGGTGGGGCCGGGCGGATCCAAGGGCCAGGTTCCCCACTGCCGGGGAGTCTCTCCCACCCGAAGATGGGGGTTCCCCACCCTCCGGAGCATGGGGAACCGACACCGGCGTGGGGAAACCTCCCCAGCAGCGGGACGCACGGCAGCAGTGGGGAACACGGATCGCCGCCTGACAGCCTGCTCGGGTGCTGATTCAGGTGCGTCGGGTGAACCGGATCCGACCGTCGGGGAGCCGCTCATAGGTGTAGTCGGCGGCGTGGATACGGTGATGATCACTCGGACACAACAACACCATGTTGGCCAGGTTGGTTTGGCCGCCTTCGGACCACGGTGTCAGGTGATGGGCTTCGGTCCAGGCGGCGGGGGCGTCGCAGTCTTCGGCTTGGCACCCTTGATCTCGTAACCGCAGTGCTCGGTGTTGGATCGGATGGGCCAGGCGGGCGGTGCGGCCCAGGTCGAGGATCTCGGAGTCGGTGCCCAACACCACTGGCACCAGGTCAGCGTTACAGGCCATCCGCCGGGCCTCGGCAGCGGTGATCTTCTCCCCGTCGAACCCGAGGGCGGCGGTGCCGAGCTCCTTGCGGAGGTCCTCCACGCTCATCGTGATGAACACCGTGGTCCCGTGACCGCCGTGGCGGGGCAGCAGGTCGACGTCGTAGGTCTCAATGACCCGGGCGAACGCCTGCCCCAGCAGCCGGTCATACGGTGCCTTGCGACCCTTGTTCTCGGCCGACAGCTTTCGCGGCTGGGCCAACGAGTCGAGGATGGTGCGCAGCCGCATCCCGACCGCGCGGGAGACCCGGGCGTGGAGATCGATGGTGCCATCACCGTTATCCCGGCTCGAGAAGAAGGTGCGCCGGGCGGCGTGCTCTTCTTCGCGCTGCAGGGCTTTGGCTTCGGCGGCTTCGAACCGGGCGGGGTCGATCTCGGCCAGGATGCGTCGGCCGGCGTTCTTGAGCTCGTTGGCGGTCATCCAGGCGGCATAGTCGACCAGCATCTTCTCGGCCGACACCAGGTGCTCACCGCTGGCGGCGGGGTCGGCCTCGACGGCGTCGAGCGCGCGGGTGATCACCCAGGCCTTGTCCTGGGACACCACACCCTCGGCCAGCCCGGCAGCCACCAGGTCGTACTTGGCGACCCCAGCAGCGAGTTTGATCTGCGAGCGGGCCACACCCTTGTCGACCAACAGCTCGGTCCGCAGCCACCCCGAGACATCCTTGGCACCGGTCTCCTCGGCGATATCGCCCGCAGCGGCGAGGACCCGCAGCTTCAGTGCGGCCTGTTGGGCCTGGAGCTTCTCCAACCGCTCCAGCAGGTCCTTCTTCTGGCTCGTGCGCCAGTAGGCAGGATCGGTGGCCAGCAACTCTTGGAGGGCGGTTTCGATGGCCCGCAAGGCAGCGTCGATCGCATCGCCGGGGTTGGTTCCCCAGTGGTCGATGTCGTGCCCGAGACTCATCGCGTGCTTCCTTCGAGGAGGTGTGTTGTGATGGGTCTGATTCTACGCCTGAACCGCTCTATTTACTATCTATTTTCCCTGTTCAGACCCAGTTTTCGCGGTGAGTGAACGGCCTCGTTCTTGTGGATGGTAAGTGGCCCGAAGGGCCACCCCTCCACCCCCACCAACACCACCTGTCCCGAGAGTGAATGCGCTGCGCCACACCCCGGCCGCCGCCCCGATAGCCAGCCAAATCTTTTCTCGATCTGGTCCGGAGTCCAGGACCGCGAAGCGGCCGGCGAAGCCGGCGCCCGCAGGCCGTCCTTGACGCCGGACCAGATCGAGAAGACCCTCAAAGAACGGGTCGGCGGCCCACACCAGCCCCGAAGAAACGTTCCGCGACAGGTGGTCTCGACAAGCTCGACCACCGACCATCACCGGTCCACGACACAGACCCCCCGAACGCCTCCGGCCAACCCGGCGCCCGCAGGCCGTCCTTGACGCCGGACCAGATCGAGAAGACCCTCAAAGAACGGGTCGGCGGCCCACACCAGCCCCGAAGAAGCGGTCACAAAACAGATCGTCTCGACAACCCCGACGACCGGATGGATCTCACCAAGAAACCCCAGCCGCCCGCGCAACGTACGCCGCCTTCATCAACCCCACCAGATCAGCGACACCGACGCGATGCTCGAGACCGGCCGAGACATCACGTACCTGGACCTGCCCTGCGTCCGCCTCGACAGACCCGATGACCGCGATGAGCGGCTCCCGACGGCGTCGAGACTCCCGGATCCGGGCGCCGAGAGAGCCGTTGGGATCCAGGCGCGGGCGGAGGCCTTCGGCCACGAGCGCGTCGGCGAGCGCGCGAGCGGCGGAGTCCTGGGACGGGGAGACCGGGAGGATGGCGAGCTGGGTGGGTGCCAGCCACAGCGGGAGTCGACCCTGGTAGCGCTCGAGCACCGCGGCGGTGACACGCTCCATGGAACCGACGGTGCCGCGATGGACCATCACGACCCGCTGCCGGGAGCCGTCTGCGGCGTCGTAGGTGAGGTCGAAGCGCTCGGGCTGGTTGAAGTCGACCTGGACGGTGGCGATGGTCTCCTCGTGGCCGCCGGGGTCGAGGACCTGCAGATCGAGCTTGGGCCCGTAGAACGCGGCCTCGCCCGAGGCCACCACGACCTCGACGCCGGCCCCGGCCGCGGCCTTCCTCAGCGCCTCCTCGGCACCGGCCCACTGCTCGACGGAGCCGAGGTAGGACGGCGAGGCGTCGCGCAGCGAGAGGCGTACGTAGTCGACCCGCAGCCCGAGGATCCGCTGGGCCTCGAGCGCCGAGCTCAGCGCTTTCGCCGCCTCGTCCGCCACCTGGTCGGGGCGGCAGAAAACGTGGGTGTCGTCCAGGTTGATCTGGCGCACGCGGCTCAGCCCCGAGAGCACCCCGGAGCGTTCGGCGCGGAACATCGGGGCGAGCTCGTGCAGCCGGATCGGGAGCTCGCGGTAGGAGTGCGGCCGGGCCTTGTAGACCAGCGCGTGATGGGGACAGTTGGCGGGACGGAGGACGAGCTCGTCGCCGCTCTCCCCCGCCGGACCGGACCCCACGGCCATCGGCGGGAACATGTCCTCGGCGAACTTCGCCCAGTGACCCGAACGCTCGAAGAGCGCGCGCTTCCCGAGCACCGGGGTCTTGACCGGTACGCACCCGTCGGCCCGGGCGAGGTCGGCGGCGAGCCGTTCGAGCTCGGCGAAGATGACAGCCCCGTCGGGCAGCCAGAGCGGTAGACCGGACCCGGCCAGCGGGTCGGTCGCGAAGACGGCGAGATCGCGGTTGAGCTCACGATGGTCGAGACGGGGCTCGGGAGAATCAGCGGGGTTCATCGGTAGGTGCTCCTTGGGTATCGGCCCGGAGCAGCCACCAGAGACGAGAACCGCCCCGGAGCACTGCTCCGGGGCGGTCTGCGAAAGTGGACAGCAGGTCAGCGCCGGAGTGGGTCCGGCGTCGTCGTGCTCATCGCGCGCTGCTGCATGGCACTCACCCTAGCGGGTCGGCGCGGCGTACGCACTCGGGTTTGCGAGCCTCACAGCTCGGTGGTGTCGAGGAGCTCGCCGAGCTCCTCGCGGGAGAGGTCGCGCATCTCGCCGGGCTTCATGGTGCCCAGCCGGACCGGGCCGATCCGGGTGCGGGTCAGCCGCGTGACCGGGTGACCGAGGTGGTCCAGGAGGCGGCGCACGATGCGGTTGCGGCCCTCGTGGATGACCAGCTCGATGATCGACTTGTCCTTGCGGGTCTCCATGATCCGGGCCTTGGTCACCGTCACCGGGCCGTCCTCGAGGGTGACGCCGGCGAGGAGCCGCTTGCGTACGTTCGGGAAGATCTCGCCGGTGACCTCGGCGACGTAGGTCTTGTCGACCTCGTAGCTGGGATGCGCCAGCCGGTGGGCGAAGTCGCCGTCGTTGGTGAGGATGATCAGGCCCTCGGTGTCGGTGTCGAGACGGCCGACGTGGAACAGCCGCTCCGGGCGGTCGGCGACCAGGTCGGAGAGGGTGCGGCGACCTTCGGGGTCGCTCATCGTCGAGACCACGCCACGCGGCTTGTTGAGGGCCAGGTAGACCTTGCCGGAGATCGGCGGGAGCCGCTTGCCGTTGACGCGTACGACGTCCTTGCCGGGGTCGACCTTGGTGCCGAGGCGGGTGACGACCTCGCCGTTGACCTCGACGGAGCCGTTGAGCATCAGGATCTCGCTGCCGCGCCGCGAGGCGATGCCGGCCAGGGCCAGCAGCTTCTGGAGCCGGATCAGGCCCTCGTCGTCCAGCGGAAGGTCAGCACGCTCAGGCAGGTCGCTCACGCCTGCGATTCTGCCGTATCCGTGGGGTCATCCCCAGTTGGCGCGCTCTCCTCGGGCTGCGCGGCGAGCGCCTCCGGGCTGACCTGCTCGGTCAGCTCCTCCTCCATGTCGGCGAGGTCGGGCAGGTAGGGCGCCAGCTCTGGCAGCTCACCGAGGTCGGTGATGCCGATCCGCTCCAGGAAGTAGCCGGTGGTGCGGTAGAGGTTGGCGCCGGTCTCGTGGTCCTGGCCGGCCTCCTCGACGAGGCCGCGGGTGAGCAGCGTACGCATCACGCCGTCGACGTTGACGCCACGGATCGCGGAGACCCGGGCACGCGAGACGGGCTGCTTGTAGGCGACCACCGCGAGCGTCTCCAGCGCCGCCTGGGTCAGCCGGGCCTGCTGCCCCTCGAGCACGAACCCGCCGACGACCTCGGCGTACGCCTCGCGGGTGTAGAACCGCCAGCCACCGGCGACGTTGCGCAGGTCGAAGCCACGACCCTGCTCGGTGTACTCGGTGGACAGGCCGGCCAGAGCCTCGACCACCGACGCGGTCGGGTGGCCGACGGCCGAGGCCAGCGCGGCCGCCTCGAGCGGCTCGTCGGCGACCATCAGCACGGCCTCGAGCGCCGGGCGCAGGTCGGCGAAATCGATCGCGAGCGTCTCCTCAGAGGCCTCAGTCATCGTCCTTCTCCCCCTCATCGGCGCCGCCCTCCGCGGGCGGCTGCCCCTCGAACTCGTCCTGGATCAGCTCGTCGACATCGAGCGCCTCGTCGCCGGTCCAGCGTACGGTCAGCTCGCCCAGCGCGGTGACCTGGTCGAAGGCGACCGCACCCTCGCGGAAGAGCTCCAGCAGCGAGAGGAACCGGGCCACGGTGGTCAGCGTGTCGGGCGAGTCGGAGCACAGGCTCCGGAAGGTGACCTGGCCCGAGGCGCGCAGCCGCTCGATGACCAGCGCCGCCTGCTCCTTGACCGACACCTTCGAGCCGTGGATGTGGGCCAGACCGATCTCGGGTGGCCCCGGCTTGGGCGCCATCGCGGCGGCGGCCAGCTGGGCGAACTGGTCCAGCCCGATCCCGATCAGCACCTCCGGCAGCAGGCCGGCGTAGCGCGGCTCGAGCTGGACCGAGCGCGGGTGGCGCTTGGACTCCTTCGCCAGCCGCTCACCGAAGACGGCCGCGACCTGCTTGAACGCCTTGTACTGCAGCAGCCGTGCGAAGAGGAGGTCACGCGCCTCGAGCAGCGCGAGATCCTCCTCGTCCTCGACGTCACCCTGCGGCAGCAGCCGGGCCGCCTTCAGGTCGAGCAGCGTGCTCGCGACCAGCAGGAAGTTGGAGGTCTGCTCGAGATCCCAGGTGCCCTCCTCCCCCGCCCCCTTCTTGACGAAGGCGATGAACTCGTCGGTCACCGTGGCCAGGGAGACCTCGGTGATGTCGAGCTTGTGCTTGGCGATCAGGCTGAGCAGCAGGTCGAAGGGACCCTCGAAGTTGTCGAGGCGCACCTCGAATCCTCCGGCGCCGCTCGGCTCCTGCTCCTCGACCCCGTCCGGGGCTGGTGTCATCTGCGCGGCCGTCACCGTGGATCGGCGAGCCGGTGCACGAGGGCGCTGTCGTCCCCGTACTCCTCCAGGTCGGCCAGCACGATCGCGAGCGCCTCGCGCACCAGCCGGCCGCGGTCGACCGCGATGCTGTGCTTGGCCCGCAGGCTGAGCCGGGCGTGCTCGAGGTCGAGCAGCTCCTCGGAGGTGATGTAGACCGTCATCTTCTCGTCATGACGTACGCGCCCGCTGGACCGCTTCTTCGCGGCCGGCGTCTCCTCGGCCGGCTCGGGCACGGCGTGCACCGGGCGGGCCTTCGCCTCGGCAGCCGCCGAGGGGGCAGCACCGTCGGACGTACGCCGGAAGAGGTCGTCGGCGGCGGGAACCCTCACTCGCCTCGTTGCCATCGGGCCAGCACCTCCTTGGCGAGCATCCGGTAGGAGTCGGCGCCGGTGGAGCTGGAGGCGTACTCGGTGATCGGCTCGCCGACCACGGTGGAGTCGGCGAACTTCACGGTGCGACGGATGACGCTGTGGAAGACGCGGTCGCCCCAGCCGTTGACGAGGGTCTCCATGACCTCGCGGCTGTGCATGGTGCGGCTGTCGTACATCGTGCCCAGTATTCCGTCGATCCTCAGACGCGGGTTGAGCCGCTCCTGAACCTTGTCGATGGTGTCCTTGAGCAGGGCGACGCCGCGCAGCGCGAAGTATTCGCACTCCAGCGGGACGACCACGGAGTCGGAGGCGGTGAGCGCGTTGACGGTCAGCAGGCCCAGGCTCGGCTGGCAGTCGATGAGGATCACGTCGTAGTTGGCGACGGCCGGAGCCAGGGCGCGGGCCAGGGTCTGCTCGCGGGCGACCTCCTGGACCAGCTGCACCTCGGCGGCGGAGAGGTCGATGTTGGCCGGCAGCAGGTCGACACCGTCGATGCCGGAGGGGACGACCACGTCCTCGAGCGTGATGTCACGCTCCATCAGCAGGTTGTAGACGGTCAGCTCGATCTCGTTGGGCTGGAGACCCAGCCCGACCGAGAGCGACCCCTGCGGGTCGAAGTCGACCATCAGGACCTTGCGTCCGTGCTCGGCCAGCGCCGCACCCAGGTTGATGGTCGTCGTGGTCTTGCCCACGCCACCCTTCTGGTTGACCATCGCCACCGTGCGCGCCGGGCCGCCGGTGGCAGGACCGGGCTCGGGGAGGTGGGGCCAGGGGCGGCCGGTCGGACCCATCTTGTTCTTGCCCGGGTCGAAGGAGCCCGCGTCGGGCTCAGGGGCGTTGGCTCGTAGCCGGGCCGAGGGCGGATAGGCCGGCGGCGGGGCCGCCGGAGTCTGCGGAGGCATCTGCGGCGCGGTCGCGCCACCTGCTCCGAAATAGCTGTCTTCCATTCCTCCACCCCCGGTTCAGTTGCCGCGGCCCTGGAACGATCACGGCGTGCGGGTCTATATGTCGACACGGCGACTGTAAGACCCAGATCTGCGCGACTGTAGGAGCCGCGCCGGGCGTGTCACAAGGCAAATCTGGGTGATTCTGCTACGCGACGCGAATCTGTTGATGACCTGTGCACTTGGCGCCGCGCGAGCCCCACAGGAGGGCTACTCGATGTGGAGAAATCTGTGGATGAATCTCCGCTCGATCTGCCGGTCTCAGTGCGACCGGCGGCGCTTCTGGAACTGGTCGTAGGCCTTGCCCGCGGCGTCCTTGATCTTCTTCTGGTTCTCGGGCTTGCGAGCCTCGTTGGCGATCTTGGCGATGGCCGCGACGACGACGGGGTTCTTCAGTAGCTTGCGCACGCCCCAACGCTAGCGGAGCCGGGCAACCCGTCACAGCCGACGCATCGCCACCGTCGCCAGGACCAGCTCTCCGGCCTCGTCGCTCGCGTCCAGATCGGCCACGGCCTCGATCACCCAGTCGTGGTCGCCGGCCGGGTCGTCGAGGGTCTGGGTGATCCGCCAGACCCGGGTCTCGTCGTACGCCTCGTCGTCCTCGTCCACCCCCGCCGGCGCGCCACGCTCGGCGGTCCAGGTGAGCAGCTTGGGCGAGCGCGAGTCCGCGGAGATGCCGACGTCGTCGTGCTCGGCGAAGTAGGCCTCCAGGGCGTCGTCCCAGCGGGACCTGGTCATCACGACCTCGCGCGCCGGGTCGAAGCGGTCGGCGGCCGCGCGCTCCAGACGCATCAGGGCGTCGAGATCGTCGCGCGAGACCGCGTCGACGCGGGCCCACATCGCGTTGCGGACCATGATCTCGAAGGCCCGTTGCTGCTGGGACAGGGACCTCGGGGGCGGCGGCGCCTCGTGATGGGCCACGGCCGAGGGGATGTGCTCGGGGTCGGAGAGCGCCTCCCACTCGTCCAGGAGGCTCGAGTCGGTCTGCCGGATCGTCTCCCCCAGCCACTCGATGAGGTCCTCGATCTCGGGACTCTTGTGACTCTCGGGAACCGTGTGCCGGAAGGTGCGGTAGGCGTCGGTCAGGTAGCGCAGCACCAAGCCCTCGGAGCGGGCGAGCTGGTAGCGGCGTACGACGTCGGTGAAGGTCATCCCCTGCTCGTACATCTCGCGCAGGATCGACTTGGGGTCGAGGGCGTCCTCGGGCAGCCACGGGTGGGTGCCGCGGTAGACCTCGAAGAGCGTCTCGAGCCGCTCGGCCATCGGCTTGGGCCAGGTGATCTCCTCGATGAGGGCCATCCGCTCGTCGTACTCGACGCCGTCGGCCTTCATGTTCTCGATCGCCTTGCCGCGGGCCTCGTGCTGCTGGGCGAAGAGGATCTGGCGCGGGGGCTCGAGCACGGACTCGATCACCGAGACGATCTCGAGGGTGTGCTCGGGCGACTCGGGGTCGAGCGTGTCGAGGGCGGCGAGGGCGAAGTGCGCCAGCGGCTGGTTGAGCGCGAAGTCGGCCGGGAGCGCCTCGGTGAGGACGTAGCGCCGTCCGTACGCATCGGGCTCGGCGAGCCTGGTCAGCACCCCGCTGTGGACCAGGGAGCGGGTCAGGCGCAATGCCCGGCGGGCGAGCTTGAGCTGGGTGCGCCGCTCCTCGTGGTTGTCCATGGTGATCCGGCGCATCACCTCGAAGGCGTCCTCGTCGCGCGCGACGACGTTGAGGATCATCGAGTTGTCGACCTTCATCCGGCTCTGCAGCGGCTCGGGGGCGCCGTCGACGAGCTTGGTGAAGGTCGCCTCGGTCCACACGACCGTGCCCTCGGGCGGCTTCTTGAGCTGAGCCTTGGAGTTCTTCTTGCCCGCCTTGCGGCGCTCCTCGGACTTCGCCTTCGCCTTCTCGTTCTCGATGATGTGCTCTGGTGCCTGGACGACGACGTAGCCCTGGGTGTCGAAGCCGGCCCGGCCTGCTCGTCCGGCGATCTGCAGGAACTCGCGGGTGCGGAGGATGCGCTGGCGGCGGCCGTCGAACTTGGCCAGGCCGGTGAAGAGCACCGTGCGGATCGGGACATTGATGCCGACGCCGAGGGTGTCGGTGCCGGCGATGACCTTGAGCAGCCCGGCCTGGGCGAGCTGCTCGACCAGGCGCCGGTAGCGGGGCAGCATGCCGGCGTGGTGGACCCCGATGCCCTTGCGCAGCAGCTTGGACAGGGTCTTGCCGAAGCCGGCGGCGAAGCGGACCGGCTCGAGCCGCTTGGCGATCTGGTCCTTCTCCTCGGTGGAGAGCTTCAACCAGCTCGCGTTGAGCAGCGAGGTGCCGTGGGTGACGGCGTCCTTCTGGGTGAAGTGGACGACGTAGACCGGCGCCTGTCCGGTGGTGACGAGCTCCTCGAGGGTCTCCTGGAGCGGTGTGAGGCGCCAGTCGAAGGCGAGCGGAACGGGTCGTTCCGCCTGGTCCACGAGGACGGTGTCGCGGCCGTTTCGCCTGGTCAGGTCCTTGGCGAGGGCACTGGTGTCACCGAGGGTCGCGCTCAGCAGCAGGAACTGGGCCTGCGGCAGCTCGAGCAGCGGCACCTGCCACGCCCAGCCACGGTCGGGCTCGCCGTAGTAGTGGAACTCGTCCATGATGACGAGCCCGACGTCGGCATGACTGCCTTCCCGGAGCGCGAGGTTGGCGAGCACCTCGGCGGTGCAGCAGATGATCGGGGCGTCGGCGTTGACCGACGCGTCGCCGGTGAGCATGCCGACGTTCTCGGCACCGAAGGTCTCGACCAGGTCGAAGAACTTCTCGCTGACCAGCGCCTTGATCGGTGCGGTGTAGAAGGAGACCTTGTCCTCGGCCAGCGCCGCTGCGTGCGCGCCCGCCGCGACCAGCGACTTCCCCGACCCGGTCGGGGTCGCCAGGATGACGTTGTCACCGGCCAGGATCGACATGATCGCCTCGTCCTGGTGGGGATAGAGGCTGCGGCCGCTCCCCTCGGCCCACTCCACGACCGCCTCGTAGACGTCGTCGGGACTCGCTCCGACCCTGGGGATCCAGCTGGTGTCGGTCACAGGGCCCTCGGGTGTGCGGTCGCAAAGACCTCTCGGAGATTGTCCACGGTGACAAGAGTGTAGATCTGCGTCGTGGTCACCGACGCATGGCCCAGCAGCTCCTGCACGACACGTACGTCGGCACCCCCGTCCAGCAGGTGGGTGGCGAAGGAGTGGCGCAGGGTGTGCGGCGAGACGTCCTTGCCGATCCCGGCACGCTCGGCGGCGCGGGTCAGGACGGTCCAGGCCGACTGGCGGGAGAGGCGGCCGCCGCGGGCGTTGAGGAAGAGCGCGCCGCCCGAGCGCACGGAGGCGAGATCGGGGCGAGCCCGGGTCAGGTAGGCCTCGACGGCTTCGATGGCGTAGGAGCCGACCGGGACGATCCGCTCCTTGCCGCCCTTGCCCCGCAGCAGGACGACGTGGTCGACCCGGTCGAGGTCGTCGACGTCGAGGCCGACCGCCTCGGAGATGCGGGCGCCGGTGCCGTAGAGCACCTCGAGGAGGGCCCGGTCGCGCAGCGCGAGCGGGGTCCCGGGCGCACCGGCCGCCTCCAGGATCGCCTCCACGTCGGCGAGCGGGAGCGCCTTCGGCAGCCGCTTCTCGGCCCGCGGCGGCTTCACGTGGCCGGCCGGGTTGGCCTCGACCAGCCCGTCGGCCACCGCGAACTTGTGGAACCCCCGCACCGCGACGACCGTGCGCGCCGCCGAGGTCGCGCTGAGCGCCGGATGCTCCTCGCTGCCCTCGCGCAGGTGGGCCAGGAACCCCGACACCGTCG
Organism: Nocardioides sp. NPDC054178; assembly: GCF_055585005.1. Classification (NCBI taxonomy): domain Bacteria; kingdom Bacillati; phylum Actinomycetota; class Actinomycetes; order Propionibacteriales; family Nocardioidaceae; genus Nocardioides; species Nocardioides sp. NPDC054178. The sequence continues at coordinate 64,594 of NZ_JBVJKY010000012.1, read as the reverse complement.
CCTCGGAGACTCCGGCGAGAGTGTCCACGTCGTGCTGCGCCAGGAACTCGGCGTACCTCCTTAGGTCGCGCCGGTAGGAGGAGAGCGTGTTGGCCGCGAGCCCGCGTTCGACCGTGAGGTGGTCGAGATAGGTACGCATCGCGTGCTCCACCCCGGAAGCGGAGCTCGAGGCGATCGATTCCGCAGTCACGTCCCTATCCAACCAGCCGAGTCGGCTCATCCTGACCAAACACACCGCCGAGTCGGCTCGTCATGACGAGCCGACTCGGCGGGATCGTGCGTCAGGACGCGCTGAGCCGGGGTCAGGCCAGGACGGTGTCGAGCGCGATCGCGTCGATGCCGACGGCCTCGCCGACCGGGGCGTTGGTCAGCTCACCGGCGTGGGTGTTGAGGCCCTTGGCCAGCGCGGCGTCGTCGCGGAGCGCCTGCTTCCAGCCCTTGTTGGCCACGGCGACGGCGTAGGGCATCGTCGCGTTCGTGAGCGCGTAGGTGGAGGTGTTGGGCACCGCGCCGGGCATGTTGGCGACGCAGTAGAAGGTCGAGCCGTGGACCTGGTAGGTCGGGTCGTCGTGGGTGGTCGCGTGGGAGTCCTCGAAGCAGCCGCCCTGGTCGATGGCGATGTCGACGAGCACAGAGCCGGGCTTCATCCGGGAGACCAGCTCGTTGGTGACCAGCTTGGGCGCGGCCGCGCCGGGGATCAGCACGGCGCCGATCACCAGGTCGGCTTGGAGCACCTGCTCCTCGAGCGCCAGCTTGTTCGACGCGAGGCCGTGGACCTGGTTGGAGTAGCGCCAGAACGACATCCGCAGCTTCTCCAGGTCGGTGTCGAGCAGCGTGACGTCGGCACCCATCCCGAGCGCGATGTTGGCGGCGTTCTGCCCCGAGACGCCGGCACCGATGATGACGACCTTGGCGTTGGCGACACCGCCGACACCACCCATCAGCGTGCCGCGGCCGCCCTGGGCCTTGAGCAGGTTGTAGGCGCCGACCTGGGGCGCCAGGCAGCCGGCGACCTCCGACATCGGGTAGAGCAGCGGCAGCGCCCGGTTGGGCAGCTCGACGGTCTCGTACGCGATGGCGGTGACCTTCTTGGCCAGCAGCTCCTGCGTCAGCGGCTTGTCGGCGGCCAGGTGGAGGTAGGTGAACAGGGTCAGGCCCTCGCGCAGGCGGTGGTACTCCTCCGCGACCGGCTCCTTGACCTTGAGCACCAGGTCGGCGTTGCCCCAGGTCTCGTCGGCGTCGCCGAGGATCTTGGCGCCGACCGCGGCGTACTCGGCGTCCGAGATCGAGGAGCCGACACCGGCTCCGGCCTGCACGAAGACCTCGTGGCCGTTGGCCACCAGCTCGTGAACGCCCGAGGGGGTGATCGCCACCCGGTACTCGTGGTTCTTGACTTCCTTGGGTACGCCGATTCTCATGTCTCTCCCCTGAATGTGGTGGTCCGTGGGTTACGGGTCAGCCGGATGTTCGCCGCCTGATGCGGCATGTCTAACCCGGTGTGGCGCAAGTCACCAAAACCACGTCGTTCGGTCCTCGACCAGGCGCCTGGTCAGACTCTGCCACGGGATTTGAGGGCGGCGTACGCAAGCACGGCCTGGACGACCGGCGAGTCGGTCGCCCGGCCGCTCAGCACGGCGTCCAGGAGCTCCTCGAAGGGCACCCAGTGGATGCCCATCTCGGCCTCCTCGTGCTCCAGCTCGAAGCCGTCGCGGTCGCTCGCGGTCAGGCCGCGGGCCAGGAAGAAGTGGTGGATCTCCTCGGAGATCCCGGGCGAGGTGTAGGTCGAGAGCAGCGGCGTCCACTCGGACGCCTCGTGGGCGACCTCCTCACGCAGCTCGCGCACGGCGACGTCCAGCGGGTCCTCGCCGGGGTAGTCGATCAGGCCGGCGGGGAGCTCCACGAAGCGCCGCCTGGCGGGGTGGCGGTACTGGGTGATGACCAAGGCCCGCTCCTCCTCGTCCAGCGCCAGCACGACGGCGGCGCCCGGGTGCTCGAGCACCAGCCGCCGGAACGGCTCCTCGTCCTCGTGGCCGGGACGGTTGATCCGGTCCGCACGCAAGGCGACCACCCAGCCGTCACGGTGGAGGTCCTCGCTCGAGGCGACCGGCCAGCTCTCCGGGACGTCCCACTCGGTCAGCGGAGCAGGATCCGGCGGCCCGGCGGAGTCGGAAATTCGTGCGTCCGATGTCATGGCCCGAGGCTACCCTCGGCTCATGTCTGCGCGATGTACTGAGCCTGTCGAAGTGACCTCCCCCGCCGCCCCTGCCTCGCTCACCCAGGAGGAGGCGGCCGCTCGGGCCGCCACGATCACCGTCGAGCGCTACGACATCTCGCTCGACCTGACCGGGCTGCTGGAGGGCGAGACGCTCTCCAGCGTCTCCACGATCACCTTCTCCGCCACCCCTGGCTCGAGCACGTTCGTCGACTGTGTCGCCGCGGTCGGCGCGGCCACGCTCAACGGCACCGAGCTCGACCTCGCCACGATCAGCGCCGGTCGGATCCCGCTCGAGGACCTCGCCGAGACCAACACCCTGGTCGTGACCGCCTCCCAGTCCGAGACCGCCTCCTCCGAGGGCGTGCTGCGCACCGTCGACCCCTCCGACGGCAACGTCTACGTGTGGACCTCCTTCGAGCCCGACGACGCCCGCCGGCTGTGGGCCTGCTTCGACCAGCCCGACCTCAAGGCCGTGCACGCGTTCACCGTGACCGCGCCCGAGCAGTGGACGGTGCTGTCCAACTCCGCACCCGCGAACGTCTCGGCGGCCGCGGCCGGGGCGCGGACCTGGGTCTTCGAGGACACTCCCCCGCTCTCGACGTACGTCGTGGTGGTCAACGCGGGGCCGTTCGTCGAGGTCCGCGAGGAGCGCGGCGGCTACGACCTGGGGCTCTACGCCCGCCGGTCGCTGGCGAGCCAGCTCGAGCGGGACCGCGAGGAGATCCTCGACGTCACCGAGCACGGGCTGGCCTGGTTCGGCACCAAGTTCGGGATGCCGTTCCCGCAGCGTCGCTACGACCAGATCTTCGTCCCCGACATGGGCGGCGCGATGGAGAACTGGGGCGCGGTCACCCACAGCGACATGTTCCTCTACCGCACGGCACCGACCCACGCCGACCGCACCGAGCGCACCAACGTGATCCTGCACGAGATGGCGCACATGTGGTTCGGCGACCTGGTCACGATGCGCTGGTGGGACGACCTGTGGCTCAACGAGGCCTTCGCCTCGTGGGCCGCGGTGTGGGCCTCGGCCGCGCTCCCCGACTACGCCGACGTGTGGGCCTCGATCGCGCTGACCGAGAAGAAGGCGGGCTACGACATCGACGCGACGCCCGCCACCCACCCGATCCGCGGCGTGGTGCCCAGCGTCGACGTCGCGATGGCCAACTTCGACGCGATCACCTACATGAAGGGTCAGGCCGTGCTGCAGCAGCTGCACGCCTACATCGGCGAGGAGGCCTACCTCACCGGGCTGCGCTCCTACTTCGCCGAGCACGCCTACGGCAACACCGTCCTCGACGACCTGATGAGCGCCTTCGGCGCGGCCGCGGGCAAGGACCTCTCCGCGTGGACCACCGCGTGGCTCGACCACGCCGGCACCGACGTGATCACCCTGGCCGAGGGCAAGGTGTCGGTCAGCAGCGCCGACGGGACCGTACGCCCCCACCGGTTCGACATCGGCTCCTACGACGCCTCGGGCGCACTCCTGGCGACCACGCCGGTCACCGTGGCGGGCGAGCCCGTCGCGGTCTCCCTCCCCGATGCCGCCGCCCACCTGGTCAACGCGACCGACGTGACCTTCGCGGCGGTGCGCTCGGACCCGGCCAGCGAGGCCTGGCTCGGCCAGAACGCCGGCCTGCTGCCCGACGCGGTCGCCCGGGCGGTCGCGGTCAACAGCGCCTGGACCGCCCTGTTCCGCGGTGAGATCGCCGGCCCCGAGGTCGTCTCGCGCGTCCTCTCCGTCCTCGAGCGCGAGCGCAACCCGCAGGTCACCGGCGAGTTCCTGGCCATGGCCGTCACCGCTGCCGAGCTGTGGACGGCGCCCGAGCGGGTCGCCGAGCAGCGGGCGCTGGTCGCCGGAGCGGCCGCGACGCTCGCCGAGGACCCGGCCAACCGCGACACCGCGCTCCGCGTCCTGGCCTCGCACGCCTCCACGCCCGAGCAGCTCGCGCTGGCCGAGGAAGGGGCCGCGCAGGACGTACAGGTGGCCTGGCGGCTGCTCGGGCGCCGCGCCGAGACGGGCGACTACGACGCCGAGGCGGTCGCCGCCCTGGAGGCACGCGACCCGGATCCCGAGTCCTGGGTCAGCGCTCTGGGCGTACGCACCGCGCAGCCGCTCGCGGAGGCCAAGGAGGAGGCCTGGCAGGTGACCATGATCGAGCGCCGGCTGCCGCGCACCGACAGCGCCTACGCGCTCAGCTCGGCGTTCTGGCGGCCCGGCCAGGAGGAGGTCCTGGCGCCGTACGCCCAGCGCTATCTCGACGCGGTCGCCGCCATCAGGGGTGGTGGGCTGCTCGCCTACGGGCTCCAGCTCCGCTTCTACCCGGCACAGGCCGGTGAGGAGATCGCCGCCGCCGCACGCGCCGCCTGTGCGGGCGACACGCTGGTCCCCTTCGTCCGGCAGACGGTCATCCGGATGGCCGACGTGCACTCGCGTCAGGTCGCGGCTCGCGCCCTGTGAGTCGAGAAGGTATGGCCCGCGAGAGTGGCGGGTACCCACACGTCGTACGCAACCGAGAAGGAGTTACGACATGAGCACCATCGAGAAGAGCGTCCAGGTCGCAGTCCCGGTCAGCACCGCGTACGACCAGTGGACCCAGTTCGAGTCGTTCCCCCAGTTCATGGAGGGCGTCGAGTCGGTCCAGCAGCTCGATGACAAGCACCTGCACTGGAAGGCCGAGATCGGCGGTGTGACCCGCGAGTGGGACGCCGAGATCGTCGACCAGGTTCCCGATGACCGCATCACCTGGCGCGCCGTGGAGGGCGCCAAGAACAAGGGGACGGTGTCCTTCACCCCGGATCAGATGGCGAACACGACCAAGGTGACGCTCCGCCTGGAGTACGAGCCCGAGGGCGCCGTCGAGAAAACCGGTGACGTACTCAAGATCGTCGACATGCGCGCCAAGGGTGACCTCGAGCGCTTCAAGGACTTCATCGAGAACCGCGGCACCGCGACCGGTGCGTGGCGCGGTGAGGTGAAGCCGACCGGCGAGGTACGCCACTAGCAGCTAGCCCACAGACACGAGCCCCTGGTCCGGCGCATGCCGGCCCAGGGGCTCGTCAGTCGGCTGCTCAGGCCTCGGCGGGCTCGGGGAGCTCGACGTCGCTGATGTCGCTGACCTCGCGGCGCAAGTTGGTCTCGTCGATCGGGAACCGCTGCTCCTTCTGCCGGTCGAGGGCCGCCTTCACCAGCCCGGCGAAGAGCGGGTGCGGGCGGGTCGGCCGCGAGCGGAGCTCGGGGTGGGCCTGGGTGGAGACGTAGTAGGGGTGTACGTCGCGGGGCAGCTCGACGAACTCGACGAGCTGGTTGTCGGGCGAGAGGCCGGAGAAGACCAGGCCGGCATCCTCGAGCTGGTCGCGGTAGGAGTTGTTGACCTCGTAGCGGTGGCGGTGACGCTCCTCGATCGAGGTCTCGCCGTAGACCTCCGCCGCGATCGAGCCCTTCTTGAGCTCGGCCGGGTAGAGACCCAGGCGCATCGTGCCACCGAGGTCACCGGCACCCTCGACGTACGCCTTCTGCTCCTCCATCGTCGCGATGACAGGCTCGGGGGTCTCGGCGTCGAACTCGGTGGAGTCGGCCTTCTCCAGGCCGAGCACGTTGCGGGCGTACTCGATGACCATGCACTGCAGGCCCAGGCACAGGCCGAGCGTAGGGATCTGGTGGGTGCGGGTGTAGGTCAGCGCGCCGAGCTTGCCCTCCAGACCACGGATGCCGAAGCCGCCGGGGACGCAGACCGCGTCGACGTCGTGGAGGTTCTTCGCGGCGCCCTCGGGGGTCTCGCACTCATCCGAGGGGATCCAGCGGATGTTGACCTTGGCCTCGTTGGCGAAGCCGCCGGCGCGCAGCGCCTCGCCGACGCTCAGGTAGGCGTCGGGCAGGTCGATGTACTTGCCGACCAGACCGATGGTGAGCTCTTCCTTGGGGTGGTGGACCCGGCGGAGCAGGTCCTCCCACAGCGCCCAGTCGACGTCGCGGAAGGGCAGGTCGAGCTTGCGCACGACATAGGCGTCCAGACCCTCGCGGTGGAGCACCTTCGGGATGTCGTAGATGCTCGGCGCGTCGGCGGCGGTCACCACGGCGTCCTCGTCGACGTCGCACATGAGCGCGATCTTGCGCTTGATGCCCTCGGGCAGCTCGCGGTCGGCGCGGCACACGATGGCGTCGGGCTGGATGCCGATCTGGCGAAGCGCCATCACCGAGTGCTGGGTCGGCTTCGTCTTGAGCTCCTTGGAGGGGCCGATGTAGGGCACCAAGGAGACGTGCACGAAGAAGACGTTGTCGCGGCCCAGGCGCTGGCGCACCTGGCGGGCGGCCTCGAGGAACGGCAGCGACTCGATGTCACCGACCGTGCCGCCGATCTCGGTGATCACGACGTCGATCTCGGGGCCGTGCATGGCCAGGACCCGCTCGGAGATCTCGTCGGTGATGTGCGGGATCACCTGGACGGTCTCGCCGAGGTAGTCGCCGCGGCGCTCCTTGGCGATCACGTTGGAGTAGACCTGCCCGGTGGTCACGTTGGCGTGGCCGACCAGGTCGGTGTCGAGGAACCGCTCGTAGTGGCCGATGTCGAGATCGGTCTCGGCACCGTCGTTGGTCACGAAGACCTCACCGTGCTGGAACGGGTTCATGGTGCCGGGGTCCACGTTGAGGTACGGGTCCAGCTTCTGCATGGTCACGCTCAGCCCACGCGAACGGAGAAGACGGCCGAGGGACGATGCCGTCAGTCCCTTTCCCAATGAGGAGGCGACGCCCCCGGTGACAAAAATGTGCTTGGCCAAGCTCGCCGACTTCATGGGCCTCAATCCTATCAATGCTTCAGCAGGCCACCGAAACCTGACGCACCGAAATCGCCACCTTGTTGGCTGGTCTGTCGAGCCAGCGCGAGCGGAGCGGCGACCTGACCGGTGCTGGTCTCGATGCCGTCGACCGATGCGAACCAGCCCGGCCAGTCGTTGGCGCGGAGCGTCTCGAGGTCCTCGGAGCCCGTGGGTGCCGTCACGACCAGGCCTTTCGTGGTCGCGCCCAGACCCTCGACCAGGCCTTCGACCGCGGTCGTGTCCTCGCTGTCCTCACCCAGGACGACCAGGACGAGGCCGGCCGGTCCGGTCGGCCGTCCCTGGGCCTTGACGAGGTCACCGGTGAGCAACGCCACAGCAGCGGTCTTGGCGGGCTGGTCGAACGCCGACGGCGGCTTCGTGCCGGCGTAGGTCTCCCCGATCACCTGGCCCATCCGCTGATAGGTCGCCTGCTGCGCGTCGCCTCGGCCCAGCTGCTTGACCAGCTGGGTGGCCAGGCTGTCGACGTACTGCTTGCGGTCGGGGTCCAGCAGATTCGGTCGTACGTCGAGCACCCCCGTCGTCGCGCCGCCGGCCGTCTCGATCTTGCCGGTGAGCGCGGCGACGGTCTTCTGGTCCGCGCCGGGGAGGGTGACGACGGCGACCTTCTGGCCGGTGAGCGCGCCGGGCAGGAGCGCGTCGCCGGCCTCGGCGACGAACCGGGCCTCGGCGCTCTGCTGCGGGTCCGTGGCGCCCTTGGTCTCGCTCCGGCCGGAGGTGGGGCTGGCCGCGGCACCGTCACCGGCCCGGCTCATGATTCCGGTGCCGATCGCGGTGAGGTCGTGGTCGGCGGCCCAGATGCCGGCGGGTACACCGACCGCCAGCGCGGTCACCGCGGCCAGGAGCGGGAGGACGAGCCGACGGCTACGGGGCTCCCTGCGGCGCACGGCGGGGACCACGGAGGCGTCGATCAGCGTCGGGCCGAGGGCGAGCCGGGTCAGGTAGGTGCCGGCCAGGCCGGGGCGCTGGTCCTCGAGGAAGTCGGTCAGGGTGGTGCTCAGCCCGGCTCCGACCACCAGCGAGGGGTGCTGGGCGTAGGCGACCAGGAGCGCCGCGTCCTCGGGGGCGAGCGCCGACTCGAACCGTTTCGGCTGCACGCCGATCCGGTCGAGGAGCTCGGTGGCGTTCTCGCTCGCGGCGGCGCCGGGCGCGAGGACGACCTCGGCGGCGCTGGTGAGCACCTTCGGTTCGGGGTAGGTGTCGGTGTCGGGGCCCAGGACGATCACGGCGTGGCGTACCTGCTTCTTGGTCAGCCTCTTCGCCGCGGGGCCTACCGCGATGATGGCCGGGCGCTGCTCGCGCAGGAAGCCGGCGAGATCGCCGAGGTAGCGGTCCAGGTCGGGGTGGTCGGCGACGACCACGACAGGACGGCCGGCCAGCGGGGTGTCCAGCGGAGGTACGCCGTTGCCGTGCAGCAGCACCTCCTCCTCACGCTTGAGGAGCTCGCTGCTGTTGTGGGTGAAGAGGTCCAGGTGGGAGCTGAGGCCCCGCTTGGCGTCCTTGAGGTCCTTCTCGAGCGACTCCTGATCGAGCGCACGGCCCGAGGTCAGGAGCTGCTCGCCGTCGTAGATCTCGCCGTCGAGGATCCGCGCCTTCCGGCCGTCGACCAGCTTCTCCAGCCCCGCCTCGCCGATCTTGTCGATCAGCTCGATCCCCGCGTCGGCCAGCGTCTGCGGGCCCCGGTTCGGATAGCGACCCGAGACCATCGGCTGGGCGTTGACCACGGCGATCACGCCCTGGGCGGCGATCGCCAGCGCAGTGCTCCGGTCCAGGTCGACGTGGTCGATGACCGCGATGTCGCCCTCTTTGAGTCGCGGGATCAGCGCCCTGGTCGGCCGCCCCGAACGGAGCGTGCCGCGGATGCCCGGGAGCACGGAGGGAATCTGGCGAGTAGGCAGTCTCATGGCTCTCCAATCCTCCCCCGGCGCCACGGCGCGTCCCCGGATCTCCTATCCGGCGAGTCGGACGTCGTGGCGGCCGGATGCGGACGTTTGGCGGTCGAACCGGTCGTTACGGCGTGTGTCGTTCGCCACAACGACCGGTTCGGGCGGCAGAGCTGGGGTCTCGGCGCGGTCAGGCCTTGGCGGAGCGGGCCACCTCGAGGAGCTCGCGGGCGTGCGCGATGGCGGTGTCGGAGGCCGTCAGCCCGGCCAGCATGCGGGAGAGCTCGCGCTCGCGGGACTCATCGTCGAGGACGGTGAGTCCGGAGCTCGTGACCACGCCGTCGCTGGTCTTCTCGACGGCGACGTGGTGGTCGGCGAAGGCGGCGACCTGGGGCAGGTGGGTGACGACCAGGACCTGGGCGGTCCGGGCGAGGTGGGCGAGCCGGCGGCCGATCTCGACCGCGGCGGTGCCACCGACCCCGGCGTCGACCTCGTCGAAGACGAAGGTCGGGACCGGGCTGGTGGCCGCCAGGACCACCTCGATCGCCAGCATCACCCGGGAGAGCTCTCCACCGGAGGCCCCTTTGTGGAGCGGGCGGGGCTCCGAGCCGGTGTTCGCGGCCAGCAGCAGCTCGACCTCGTCGAGGCCGTTGGAGCCGTAGCGCAGCCAGCGCTGGGTCCGGCCCGAGCCGACCTTCAGCGGTGCGTGCGGCTCGTCCTCCGACGCGGGCGCGTCGGTCTCCTTCTGGCGTACGTCGACCACCAGTCGCGCGTGTGGCATGGCCAGTCCGGTGAGCTCGTCGCTGACCGCCTCGGCCAGGGCGCCGGCCGCGTCGGTGCGGGCGGCCGACAGCGCCAGGCCGGCATCGGCGAGGGCGGCCCGCAGACGCGTACGCTCCGCGCGGAGCTCCTCGATCCGGTCGTCGTCGGAGTCGAGCTCGAGCAGCCGTTTGACGCCGGTCTCGGCCCAGGCCAGCACCTCGTCGATGGTCTCGCCGTACTTCCTGGTCAGCGCGGTCAGGGCCGCGCGGCGCTCGGAGACCACCGAGAGCCGGGCCGGGTCGGTCTCGATCGCGGTCGCGTAGGAGGCGACGTCGGCGGCGAGGTCGGAGAGCAGGTAGGAGACCTCCGCGAGGCGGTCGGCCAGCCCGGCGGCCTCGGGGTCGTGCTCACGCACGCCGTCGAGGGCTTGGCGCGCGGCCGAGATGGCGCCCAGCGCGTCGGGGGCGTCGACCTCCGAGGAGAGCGCCTCACGAGCGTGCTCCGCGGCGGTGCGCAGCGTGTCGGCGTAGCCGAGCTTCTCCTCCTCCTGGGCCAGCGTGACGTCTTCGCCGGACTCCGGGGAGACCTCCTCGACCTCGCCCAGACCGAAGCGGAGCAGGTCGGCCTCCTGCGCCCGCTCACGGGCGTGGGTGGTGACCTCGTCGAGCTCGCGCTCGACCTTGTGGAGCTCGGCGTGGATGTCGCCGTAGGCGGCGATGAGCTTGGCGACCGCATCGCCGCCGAAGCGGTCCAGCGAGTCGCGCTGGGCACGCGGCTGCAGCAGTCGGTGCTGGTCGGACTGGCCGTGGACCGCGACCAGCGGCGAGGTCACCGAGCCGAGCGTCGCGACCGGGACGGTCGCTCCCCCGACGTAGGCCCTCGCGCGGCCTTCGGCGGCGACCGTGCGGGCCACCAGGACCCGACCCTCCTCGACCTCTCCCCCGGCCTCCTCGGTCGCCTCCACGACAGCGGGCAGCGAGCGGGCGTCGATGACACCCTCGACCCGGGCCGCCTTCTTGCCCTTGCGGACCGAGCCGGCGTCACCGCGACCGCCGAGCAGCAGCCCGAGAGCGGTCACGATCATGGTCTTGCCCGCGCCGGTCTCACCGGTCACCACGGTCAGCCCTGGTCCGAGCTCCAGGGTCGAGGACTCGATGATCCCGAGTCCGGAGATCCTGATCTCCTCAAGCATGCTCGCCTCCGTTCATCCTGAACGGACGCCGTTCCGCGGCGCCTCGCCATCCCTCCACAGACAGTCCGAACTTCCGCACCAGTCGATCCGTGAACGGCGCCTGGTGCAGGCGGACGAGTCTGACAGGCTCCACCCCCCGGGTGACCTCGATCCGGGCACCCGGGCCCAGGTCGTAGGAGCGCCGGCCGTCGCACCAGAGCACACCGACACCATCGGCGCGCGAGATGACCTCGACGGCCAGCACCGAGGTCGGCGCCACCACCATCGGCCGGGCGAAGAGGGCGTGGGCGCTGATCGGGGTCAGCAGCAGCGCCTCGACGCCCGGCCACACGACCGGGCCGCCGGCGGAGAAGTTGTAGGCCGTCGATCCGGTCGGGGTCGCACAGACGACGCCGTCGCAACCCCATCTCGACAGCGGCCGGCCGTCGATCTCGACGACGACCTCGAGCATCCGCTCGCGCGCGGCCTTCTCGACGCTGGCCTCGTTGACCGCGAACGTCCGGAAGACCTTCTCACCGTCCTCGAAGACGCTGACCTCCAGCGCGAGGCGGTCCTCGGAGGTGTAGCGACGCTGCACGATCGCCTCGATCGTCGACTCGACGTCGTCGTACTCCGCCTCGGCCAGGAACCCGACGTGTCCGAGGTTGACCCCGAGCACCGGGGTGCGGTGGGGCTGGACGATCTCGGCCGCACGCAGGATGGTGCCGTCACCACCGATGACCAGCGCCAGCTCGCAGCCGCGGCTGGCGTCGTGCTCGTCGGCGGCGAGCTCCAGCTTCGGCTCGTACGCCGCCGGGTCGATGCCCAGGTCGGCGGCCTCGCTGGCCAGCACCCGGACCACGATCCCGTGGACCGCCAGCGACTTGGCACAGGCGAGGGCGACCTCGCGGGCCTCCTCGCGCCCGGTGTGGATGAGCATGAGGACGCGGCGGACCTCGGCTGGGTCCACAGGCGCCGGGTCCACGGCGGAGGTATCGGCGTCGGTCACGTCGCCGCCTGGTTCACTCGCTGACACTCGCTCACGGATCAACCTTCTCAGACGGCACCGACACATCCCCGGCGGCGGGGCTCTCCAGGCCGCGCTGCTCGCGCACGGCCTCCTCGATCTCCGCCTCGGTGACGGTGGCCTCGCCGCGGCGCAGCCACAGGAAGAACTCGACGTTGCCCGACGGGCCCGGAAGCGGACTGGTGGTGACCGCGCGTGCGCCCCAGCCGCGGCTCGCGGCGGCAGCGGCGACGGCGTTGACGGCCTCGGCGCGCAGCGCGGGGTCGCGGACCACCCCACCCTTGCCGACCCGGTCCTTGCCGACCTCGAACTGGGGCTTGACCATCAGCGCCAGGTCGCCGTCGGGGCTGGTGACCCGGATCAGCGCGTCCAGGACGAGCTCGAGGGAGATGAAGGAGAGATCGCCGACCACGACGTCGACGGGTTCGCCGACGATGTCGAGGGAGAGGTCCCGGATGTTGGTGCGGTCGTGGACGATCACCCGCTCGTCCTGCTGCAGCCGCCAGGCGAGCTGGCCGTAGCCGACGTCGACGGCCACGACCTCTCGGGCCTCGTTGCGCAGCAGTACGTCGGTGAACCCGCCCGTCGACGCGCCGGCGTCGAGGCAGCGGCGGCCCTTGACCGAGAGTCCCAGCGGCTCGAACGCCGCGAGTGCTCCGGCGAGCTTGTGACCGCCGCGGGAGACGAAGTCGGGACGGTCGGGGTCCTCGGTGACCACGATCGCGACATCGGTGGTGACGCCCGTGGCCGGCTTGGTGGCTCGGTTTCCCGAGACCGTGACCCGCCCGGCGGCGATCAGCTCGCTGGCGTGCTCGCGGGACCGGGCCAGCTTGCGCCGGACCAGCTCGGCGTCGAGGCGCAGGCGACGAGGAGGCATCGGCTCGCCTCTCAGGGCTGGTCGGTCGGCCGGGGCTCGCCGGGCGCCGCGGCGACCCGGGCCATCGCGTCGTGGGCTCCGGCGTCGGGGTCCAGGGCGCGACGCAGCTCGGTGTGAGCGGCCTCGAAGACGCCGACGTGCTCGGCCAGCCGCAGCTCGTCGAGCCGGTCCAGCGTCTCGAGCACCGCATCGACGCGGGCGACACCGGTGTGCGGCGCCGTCTCGGCGCTGCCCAGCCCGGCCGGAGCCGGAGTCTCGTCGAAATGCTGCTCGCTCATGAGGGCGAGACTACCGTCCCCTCGCCGCCATCCGGGCCAGGCGGCACGGCCTGGGTGCCGATCGTGGCCACCGATCCGGTGGCGTCCAGGTGCGCCCAGGCGCCCGCCGCGGCCACCCGCCACCAGTCGTCGGTGCTCCCGTCGCCGGTGACGCGGAGTTCACCGTCGCGTACCTCTGCGGTCCAGCCGCCGAGCCGCGCGGTGGTGCCCTCGGTCTGCGGCGCCGGGTGAGCCTCCAGCAGCCCGCCCAGGTCGGTGGAGATGTAGGACGGTCGCCGCTGCGGCTCGGCCGCGACCAGGTCCTCGAGCCCGGTCACCCCGGTGAGCACCAGCAGCGTGTCGATGCCGGCGTTGCGGCCGCCCTCGATGTCGGTGTCGAGCCGGTCGCCGACCATCAGCGGGTGATCGGCGTCGGTGCGCCGGATCGTCTCCTCCAGCAGCGGTCGCGACGGCTTGCCCGCCACGACCGGCTCGACGCCCGAGAACCGGCGCAGGGTGTCGACCAGGACGCCGTGCCCCGGCGCGATCCCGTAGGCCGCCGGGAAGGTCATGTCGGTGTTGCTGGCGACCCAGAAGAGCCCGTCCTTGATCCGCACCGCCGCACGGAGGATGTCCTTCCACAGCAGCTCGGGGTTGTAGCCGGTGACGATCGCCTCGGCGTCCTCGTCGACGGCCACCGGCACCAGTCCGGCCGCCTCGAGCGGCTCGCGCAGGCCGGCGGCACCCAGGTTGACGACCTTCGCGCCCGGGGCGAGCCGCTCGGCGAGGACATGCGCGGCGGCCTGCGCCGAGGTGACCACGTCCTCGGCGTTCGCCTCGATCCCCAGGTTGCGGATGTTCTCGGCGACCTTGGCCGGAGTCCGGGCGGCGTTGTTGGTGATGAACGCCAGCCTGAGGCCGGCTTCGCGTGCGGCGGCGAGCGACTCGGGGGCGCGTCGGACCGCCGTGCCGCCGATGTAGACCACACCGTCGAGGTCGAGCATCGCCACGTCATGGGCGGCGGCGAGCGGCTGGGTTGAGCCCTTCAACTGATGGCCGGTCAGCACACGAAGTTCCTTCTCTGGGTCGGGGGTTCGGCGAATGGCACCAGTGTGACCCTACGATGTGCGGATGGACGATACGGGTGTGGTCAGGGCGCCGTACCTCGGGCGTCCGCTGCGCCTGGAGCCATTTCGAGCGCTCTCGTTGGCGCCGTCACGGATCGGGGACCCCACCTCCGCGCGGCTCTACTCCCGCCCCTATCGCGGCGTCGCCTCCCGAATCAGCTCGTGGCTGGCGCGCGGCGATCTGCGTGAGCACCAGGACCTCGCGCTCTACCTGCACGAGTACACCGCTGCCGGGATCACCGTGCGTGGCGTCGTCGGGATCCTCGACGTCTCGCACCGCACCGACGACCCGGCTGGTGCCGCGGTCATCCCGCACGAGGGCGTACGCACCGCCCAGGCCGAGCAGCTCGCCTCCCGGATGCGGCAGATGCGGGTGCACCCCGCTCCGATCCTGCTCACCTACCACGCACCCGACGGGGTCGCGGCCCTGCTCGACCGGGTGCAGAGCAGCACTCCCGAGGAGCAGTACGACGACCATGGCGGCCAGCACCACCGCGTCTGGGCGATCACCGACGAGGCCCTCATCGGACAGCTGCGCACGGCCTGGGCGACCCAGCAGGCGCTGATCGCCGACGGGCACCACCGCTATGCGGCCTACGCCGAGCTCCAGGGTCTCGCCGAGCCAGGTGACGGCGCCGCGACCGACTTCGGACTCGCGATGCTCATCGACCAGGACGACACTCCGCTCCAGCTCGGCGCGATCCACCGGGTGCTGGCCGGGGTGAACCTGCGCGACCTACGGGCCGCGGCCGAGTCCGTCGGCGCCGAGTGGACCGCGGGTGGCCGCGACGCCTCCCTGAGCCGGCTCGGCCCCGGTGTCATCGTGCTCAGCGACGGCCGGGGCTGGGCCACGCTCGATGTCGACAGCGCGAACAGCCCGATCACCGGCGATGTCGGCTATCTGCACGACCGCGTCCTTCCGGAGCTGCGCCGGCAGCCCTCGCGGGTGCTGCACGCCCACCAGGTCGACGCCGCGCTGAAGCGGGCCCGCCCGGGCCGCGACGTCGCGGTGCTGCTGGCCGCGCCGACCTTCGACACCATCCTCTCCTCCGCCTCGATCGGCGAGCTGCTCCCGGAGAAGGCGACCTCCTTCCAGCCCAAGCCGCACCCGGGTGTGCTCATCCGCCTCCTGGACTCGGCGCGGCTGGAGAAGTCGCGGCACTAGCTGGCCTGCCTGGCCGCGGCGGCCGCTCTGCTCACCCGTCGGGCCGAGGACACCTCCACCTCGGTCATCGACTGCAGCCGGCCACCGGTCTTGAAGAACCTGCGACGCAGGGAGCCGTTGACCTCGATGACGTCTCCGACCTGCCAGGTGCTCGCCGCTCGGCGAACCCGGGCGACCCAGGTGTGACACTCGAGCGCGTCGATCTGCACCCGGCTCCCCCGGCGCTTGTCGCGCGGCCTGTTCACGACCACCCGGAACGCGGTCAGCTGATCTCCGCTCGGCAGCTCCTTCTCCTCTGCGGCCAGCGAGAGCCGACCGATCAACCTCACCTCGTTGACCGTCGCCAGCCCACCGGCCGGCTCCATCCGCTCGCCATCGTCCGGTGATGGCTCCTTCTCTACCCTTGCGACCGTCATCGCGATCACCTCCGACCATCATCCTGATCGGGGGCACCGACAGTTCCGCCCGGGCCGACCCTGCCTGTGGAGAACCGCGGTCCGAACCGTGCCTGTGGACGGTCATCGGCCCGTCCGGACAGCTCTCAGCGGGCTTTCGCCGGGCGGTAGGGCGAGACCGTCGGGTCACCGGCGACCCAGAACCGCCAGGGCCGGTCCGGCGCGAGCCGCAGCCCGACCCGCGGCCCAGTGGCCACCTCGATCCCCGCCCACGTCTGCGCCGGCGCCAGGTGCAGATCGAAGTCGCTGGTCCCGTTCATGGCGAGGTCGATCCCGAGCGCCGAGGCGAGCCGTGCGGGTCCGCGGGCGAGATCGACGTCGCGTACCGGTCCGCGTCGCTCGCGGGCGATCTCGATCCCCTCGACGATCTCGCCGGCGCGCAGCAGGATCCCTCCGGGCTCGCCGTCGGGGTGGCACACGAGGTTTGCGCAGTAGTGCATCCCATAGGTGAAGTAGACGTAGAGCCGCCCCGGCGGTCCGAACATCACCCGGTTGCGGTTCGTCTCGCCCCGGAAGGCGTGCGAGCCGGGGTCGTCGGCCGCGTACGCCTCGACCTCGGTGAGCCGCACCATGACCCCGTCGAGGGACAGGGTCGCCCCGAGGAGCCGCGGAGCGGTCACCTCGGGGCGCTGGTTGAGCAGGCTCGCGAGCACTAGGACGGACGGAACCCGGCCGCCTTGGCCCGGAGCTCGGCCAGCTGCTCGACGACCCGGTCGGGAGCCGTGCCGCCACGGCCGTCGCGCGAGGCGACCGAGCCCTCGATGGTCAGCACCAGGCGTACGTCAGGGGTGAGCGCCGGCGAGATCGTGGCGAACTCCTCGTCGGTGAGCGCGTCCAGCTCGACACCGCGCTTCTCCGCCGCCTGCACGCAGGCGCCAGCGAGCTCGTGGGCGATCCGGAAGGGGGTGCCCTGCCGGACCAGCCACTCGGCGATGTCGGTGGCCAGCGAGAAGCCCTGCGGGGCGAGCTCGGCCATCCGGTCGGTGTTGTAGACCAGCGTCGCGACCTGGCCGGTGAAGGCCGGAAGCAGCACCTCGAGGGTGTCCAGGGAGTCGAAGACCGGCTCCTTGTCCTCCTGCAGGTCACGGTTGTAGGCCAGCGGCAGCGCCTTCAGGGTGGTCAGCAGCCCGGTCAGGTTGCCGACCAGCCGCCCGGCCTTGCCGCGGGCGAGCTCGGAGATGTCGGGGTTCTTCTTCTGCGGCATGATGCTCGAGCCCGTCGACCAGGAGTCGTGCAGCGTGACGAAGTCGAACTCCTTGGTCGCCCACAGGATGATCTCCTCGGCGATCCGGCTGATGTCGACCCCGATCTGGGCGCACACGTAGGCAAACTCGGCGACGAAGTCCCGCGAGGCGGTCCCGTCGATCGAGTTGGCGCTGGACCCTGTGAAGCCGAGCTCGGAGGCCACCAGCTCGGGGTCGAGCCCGAGCGACTGACCCGCGAGCGCACCGGAACCGTACGGCGAGTCGCACACGACCCGCGCCCGCCAGTCGTTGAGCCGGTCGACGTCGCGCAGCAGCGACCAGGCGTGGGCCATCAGATGGTGGGAGAGCAGCACCGGCTGGGCGTGCTGGAGATGCGTACGTCCGGGCATGATCGCGCCCATGTTCTCGTCCGCCTGGGTGGCGAGCGCGTCGATCAGGTCGAGCACGAGGCCACGCAGCACCCGCTCATGGTCGAGCAGGTAGCTGCGGAACAGGGTCGCGATCTGGTCGTTGCGCGAGCGCCCGGCGCGCAGCTTGCCGCCGACGTCGGGACCGATCTCCTCGATGAGCAGCCGCTCCAGCGCCCCGTGTACGTCCTCGTCGGAAGCAGCCGGAAGCAGCCGTCCGGCGGTGAACCGGTCGGCGAGGACGTCGAGACCCCGGTGGATCTCGTTCTCCTCGTCACCGGTGAGCAGCCCGGCCGCCCCCAGCGCCTTGGCATGAGCGTGCGACCCGGCGATGTCGTAGAGCGCCAGCCGCCAGTCGAACTGCGTCGAGCGCGAGAGCGCCTCGAGCTCGGGCGAGGGGCCACCGGCGAACCGGCCGCCCCAGAGCTTGCCCTCGTTGGTGGTGTTGGCAGGTGTGTTCGACATCAGTCGTTGCCCGCCTCCAGCGCGGCCTCGTCCAGGATCGTGTCGTCCAGGACGGACGCCTCGACGGGGAGGACGGTCGGGAGCGGCTTGCCGTCGGTGGCGGCGATGCGGTCGAAGCCACCGGCGGGGAGCTCGCCGAAGAGGGTGCCGTGCTCGACGAGGACCGTGCCCTGGTCCAAGGGATGCCCGGCGTAGATCTCCAGCTTGGAGCGCGAGTCGGCGATGTCGAGGTTGCGCATGGTGAGCTGACCGATGCGGTCGACGGGGCCGAAGGCGGCGTTCTCGACGCGCTCCATGGAGAGCTTCTCGGGGTGGTAGGAGAAGTGCGAGCCCTCGGTGTTGAGGATCGTGTAGTCCTCGCCGCGGCGCAGCCGCAGGGTGACCGTGCCGGACACGAGCGAGGCGATCCAGCGCTGGATCGACTCGCGCAGCATCAGCGCCTGCGGGTCGAGCCAGCGGCCCTCGTAGAGCAGCCGGCCGAGCTTGCGGCCCTCGTTGTAGTAGTTGGACATGGTGTCCTCGTTGTGCACCGCGTTGAGCAGCCGCTCGTAGGCCGCCCACAGCAGCGCCATGCCCGGCGCCTCGTAGATGCCGCGGGACTTGGCCTCGATGATCCGGTTCTCGATCTGGTCCGACATGCCCAGGCCGTGGCGGCCGCCGATCGCGTTGGCCTCGTAGACCAGCTCGACGGCTGAGGAGAACGACTTGCCGTTGATCGCCACCGGCCGACCCTCGACGAACGAGATCGAGACGTCCTCGGTCTCGATGGCGACCGAGGGGTCCCAGAACTTCACGCCCATGATCGGCTCGACGGTCTCCAGGGAGACGTCGAGGTGCTCGAGGGTCTTGGCCTCGTGGGTGGCGCCCCAGATGTTGGCGTCGGTGGAGTAGGCCTTCTCGGTCGAGTCGCGGTAGGGCAGGTCGTGGGCGACCAGCCACTCCGACATCTCGTGGCGCCCACCGAGCTCGTGGACGAAGTCGGCGTCGAGCCACGGCTTGTAGATGCGTAGCTCGGGGTTGGCCATCAGGCCGTAGCGGTAGAACCGCTCGATGTCGTTGCCCTTGAAGGTCGAGCCGTCGCCCCAGATGTTGACGTCGTCGGCCTGCATGGCGCGCACCAGCATGGTGCCGGTCACGGCCCGGCCCAGAGGAGTGGTGTTGAAGTAGGCACGGCCACCGGAGCGGATGTGGAAGGCGCCGCAGGCGAGCGCGGCCAGACCCTCCTCGACGAGCTGCGGCTTGATGTCGATGGCGCGGGCGATCTCGGCGCCATAGGCCATCGCACGGTCCGGCACACCGGAGATGTCGGGCTCGTCGTACTGCCCGATGTCGGCGGTGTAGGTGCACGGCACCGCACCCTTGTCGCGCATCCAGGCGACCGCCACGGAGGTGTCGAGACCTCCGGAGAAGGCGATGCCGACGCGCTCACCCTTGGGAAGGGAGGTCAGGACCTTGCTCACGAGTTGTTGCTCCTTGCTCTGAAACTTACGGAATGTCTGTGGTCTTGCCGGCGAGGCTGAGGAAGCGGTTGACGAGCGCCGCTCCACCCTTGGGCTCGCGGCCGATGACGAGCACGGTGTCGTCGCCGGCGATGGTGCCGAGGATGTCGGGGTACTCGGCGCGGTCGATCGCGGAGGCGAAGTACTGGGCACCCCCTGCAGGAGTGCGCAGCACCACCAGGTTCCCACTCCCGTCGGCGCTCACCAACAGCTCGCGGGCGAGCCGGCTGAGCTTGCTGCGTCCGCTCGCCGACTCCCCCGGGGCCACCGCCGTGCGGTCACCGCCCTCGCCGGGAACCGCGTAGACGAGCGCCCCTGACGGGGCCCGCACCTTCACGGCGTCGAGCTCGTCCAGATCGCGCGACAACGTCGCCTGGGTGACGTTGACCCCGTGGGCGAACAGGGCCTCGGAGAGCTCGGTCTGGGACCGGATCTCCTTGCTCCAGATGATGTCGACGATCAGCGACTGCCGCGCACCCTTGGTCGCGGGTCGGTGGGTCTCGTTCGTCGTCATCGTCGCTCCCACAAGAAGGCCAGGATCGCCTTCTGAGCGTGGCGGCGGTTCTCGGCCTCGTCCCACACCAGGCTCCGCGGGCCGTCGAGCACCTCGGCCTCGATCTCCTTGCCGCGGTAGGCGGGCAGGCAGTGCAGCACCACCGCATCGGCATCGGCGTGGCCGAGCAGGTCGGTGGTGAGTGCGTAGGGCGAGAACACCGCGACCCGCGCGGCCGCCTCGCTCTCCTTGCCCATCGAGACCCAGGTGTCGGTGATGAGTACGTCGGCCCCGGCCGCCGCGGCGACCGGGTCGGAGGTCACCGTGACCGAGCCGCCGGTCTCCTGAGCGATCTCCTTCGCCCTGACCAGCACCTCCGCGTCGGGTGCATAGCCATCCGGCGCGCCGAACCGGACGTGCATCCCGGCGATCGCTCCGGCCAGCGCCCAGGAGTTGCCCATGTTGCAGGCGGCGTCGCCGAGGAAGGCCGTGGTGAGGCCCGCCAGCGACCCCTTGTGCTCGCGCAGCGTCTGCAGGTCGGCGAGCAGCTGGCAGGGGTGGAACTCGTCGGTGAGCGCGTTGACGACCGGGACCCCGGAGTGGGCAGCCATCTCCTCGAGGTCGGTCTGCGCGAACGTACGCCACACGATCTCGCCCGCCTGCCGGCCGAGCACCCGGGCGACGTCGGCGACGGACTCCCGCTCGCCGATCCCGGCCAGGCGGCCGTCGACGAGCATCGAGTGTCCGCCGAGCTCGGCGATCCCGGAGGAGAACGACGCCTGCGTACGCAGCGTCGGCTTGTCGTAGATGGTGGCCACGGTCACCGGGCCGGCGAGCGGCTTGGCGGCGTAGGGATCCTGCTTCATCGCTGCCGCCAGCGCCAGCACCTCGGCCTGCTCGGCCGGGGTGAGGTCGTCGTCGCGGAGGAAGTGTCTGGTCACTGGGATCCCTCCGCTGCGTCGAGGATCGCCGGCCATGCGGCGAGGAGCGCCTCGGCGTCGTCGTCGGTGAGCACCAGCGGCGGCACGATCCGGATCCGCTCGGGCGTGGCGTTGTTGAGGATGAAGCCCGCCTCGAGAGCGGCCGCGGCGACGGCGCCCGAGTCGAGACCGGCGAGCACCACGCCGATGAAGAGACCCTCGCCGTCGACGCGCTCGACCCGCGGGTCGGCGGCGAGACCGTCGCGCAGCTTCTGCCCGAGCACGGTGACGTGCTCGAGGAGCCCGTCGGCCTCGATGGTGTCGATCACCGCGAGCCCTGCTGCGCAGGCGACCGGGTTGCCGCCGAAGGTGGTGCCGTGGTTGCCGGGCTCGAAGAGCGTCGCGGCCCGGCCCAGACCGATGCAGGCACCGATCGGGAACCCGCCACCGAGGCCCTTGGCGAGGGTGACGATGTCGGCGGTGACGCCGGAGGTCTCGTGGGCGAACCAGCGGCCGGTGCGGCCCACGCCGGACTGCACCTCGTCGAGCCACAGCAGCGCACCGTGCTCGTCGGCCACGGCGCGCGCGGCCGCCAGGTAGTCGGCGGGCGGCACGACGACGCCGGCCTCACCCTGGATCGGCTCGAGGATGATCGCCGCGGTCTCGTCGGTCACGGCGGCCGCCAACGCCGAGGCGTCGCCGTAGGGGACGAAGGTGACCTCGCCCGGCAGCGGCTCGAACGGCGCCCGGTAGGCCTCCTTGGCGGTCAGCGCCAGAGCCCCCATCGAACGGCCGTGGAAAGCGCCCTGAGCAGCCACGATGTGCGTACGTCCGGTGCGCCGGGTCAGCTTGAAGCCGGCCTCGTTGGCCTCGGTGCCGGAGTTGGTGAAGAAGACCCGTCCGGTCTCGCCGCCGGGAACCCGGGCGAGCAGCGCCTCGGCCAGCTCGACCTGCGGGTGGGAAGTGAAGAAGTTGGAGACGTGGCCGAGGGACTCCATCTGGGAGGTCACCGCGGAGACCAGCGCCGGGTGGGCGTGGCCGAGCGCGTTGACCGCGATGCCGGCCAGCAGGTCGACGTACTCCTTGCCGTCCTCGTCCCACACGTGGGCGCCCTGGCCCCGGGTGAGGACCAGCTTGGGAGCGCCGAAGGTGTTCATCAGCGCGCCGGCGTAGCGCTCGCCGTACGAATTCGACGCCGTGGTGGTCATTTGTCGAGCTCCCTTGCCTTGCGGGTCTTCGTGGTGACGCCCGGGAGCACCTGGGTGCCGACTCCCTCGGCGGTGAACAGCTCCAGCAGCACGGCGTGCTGCTCGCGGCCGTCGACGACGGTGGCGCGCTTGACGCCGCCCTTGACCGCCTCGAGGCAGGCGCTCATCTTCGGGATCATCCCGCTGGCCAGGTCGGGGAGGATGCTCTCCAGCGCCTCGGGGCTGATCTCGCCGATGACCTCCTCGGGGTCCGGCCAGTCGAGGTAGAGGCCCTCGACGTCGGTCAGGACCAACAGCTTCTCCGCGGCCAGGGCGACCGCCAGGGCCGAGGCGGCGCGGTCGGCGTTGACGTTGTAGATCACGCCGTCGGTGTCCGGGGCCACGCTCGAGACGACCGGGATCCGGCCGGCCTCGATGATGTCGAGGACCGATGCGGGACGTACGTCGACGACCTCGCCGACCTGGCCGAGGTCGACCTCCTCACCGTCGACGACGGTGCTGGCCGGCTCGGCGGTGAAGAGCCCGGCGTCCTCGCCGGAGAGCCCCACGGCCAGCGGGCCGTGCTCGTTGATCAGCCCGACCAGCTCACGCTGGACCTGGCCGACCAGGACCATCCGGACGACGTCCATCGCCTCCGGCGTGGTCACCCGCAGCCCGCCGCGGAACTCCGACTCGATGCCGAGCCGGTCCAGCATGCTGGAGATCTGCGGGCCGCCGCCGTGCACGACGACCGGCTTGAAGCCGGCGAACCGCATGAAGGCGATGTCCTCGGCGAAGGCACGCTTGAGCTTGTCGTCGGTCATGGCGTTGCCGCCGTACTTCACCACCACGATCTTGCCGTGGTACTCCTTCAGCCACGGCAGGGCGCCGGCGAGCGTACGGGCCTTCGCGGGGTCGGGCCGACCAGGCTCGTGGGCCACGGTCTCCAGATCGATCACGGGGCCACTCCCACCGTGCTCAGGCCGGTGGCCTCGGAGAGACCGAGCGCGAGGTTCATGCACTGGATCGCTCCCCCGGCGGTGCCCTTGGCGAGGTTGTCCACGGCGCCGACGACGACCAGCCGCCCGGCGGCCTCGTCGACGGCCACCTGCAGGTGGACCGCGTTGGAGCCGAGCACGGCCTGGGTCTGCGGCCACTGGCCCTCGGGGAGCAGGTGGACGAAGGGCTCCTCGCCGTACGCCTTCTCGTAGACGGCACGCGCATCTGCGGCGCTCACGCCGTCGGCGAGCTTGGCCGAGCAGGTCGCCAGGATGCCGCGCGGCATCGGCACCAGCACCGGGGTGAACGAGACCGACACCTCGCCGTCGACGAGCGCGGAGAGGTTCTGCACGATCTCGGGGGTGTGCCGGTGGACGCCGCCGACGCCGTAGGCGCTGACGTTGCCCATCACCTCGGCACCGATCAGGTGCGGCTTGGACGACTTCCCCGCGCCGCTGGTGCCGGTGGCGGCGACCACGACGACCTCGGGCTCGACGATGCCGGCCTCGACCGCCGGGGCCAGGGCCAGGGTGGAGACGGTCGGGAAGCAGCCCGGCACCGCGATCCGGGAGGCCGAGGTGAGCGCTGCCCGCTGCCCGGGAAGCTCCGGGAGACCGTAGGGCCAGGTGCCGGCGTGGTCGGTGCCGTAGAACGTCGTCCACGCCTCGGCGTCGGCGAGCCGGTAGTCGGCACCGCAGTCGATCACGACCACGTCGTCGGGAAGACCGGCCGCGATCGGCCCCGACTCCCCGTGCGGCAGCGCCAGGAAGACCACGTCGTGACCGGCCAGGGTCTCGGCGGTGGTGGGCTCCAGCACTCGGTCGGCGAGCGGGATCAGGTGGGGCTGGAGGCTCCCCAGGGTCTTGCCCGCGCTGGAGGCGGCGGTCAGGGCGCCGATCTCCACCTCGGGGTGGGCCAGCAGCAGCCTGAGCAGCTCACCTCCGGCATATCCACTGGCACCGGCGACGGCGACGCGCTTCTTCGTCATGTGCATGAACATACGTCACCCTGCATGTATCTCGCAAAGCGTGTTCGACCGCTGAGACGGCCCGTGGAGAAACCCGGAGGAAATCTGTCCGCACCGACGCCTAGTGTTCGCTCCATGACGACCCGCCTCACCCCCACCGCCTACCTCGACCACATCCGGTCGGAGTCGGCCCGCTTCCGCGCCGTGCTCGCAGAGACCGACCCGACCACCCCGGTCCCGACCGCTCCGGAGTGGACCGCCGCCGACCTGCTGTGGCACGTCGCCGCCGAGGTGCAGCACTTCTGGACGTACGTCCTGGAGACTCGGCCGGCCGCGCCCACCAGCGAGACCTATGCCGAGCCGGAGCGCCCGGCGGAGGCGACCTACCAGGACCTGCTCGCCCGCTTCGACGAGCTCAACGCCAGGTTCGTCAAGATCCTGGAGCAGACCCCGCCGGAGGAGCCGACCTGGTCCTGGTCGAACGACCGCACCGCCGCCTTCACCTATCGCCGGCAGGCCCACGAGATCCTCATCCACCGCCTCGACGCCGAGCTCACCGCCGGCGCGGTGACGCCGCTCGACCCGGCTCTGGCCGCCGACGGGGTCGAGGAGATCCTCGACGTCTTCTACGGCGGCAAGCCCGAGTGGGCGAGCTTCGCCGGCTCCGGTCAGTACGTCCGCGTCGACGCGGTCGACACCGACACCCAGACCTGGGTCGAGCTCGGCCTCGTCTCCGGCACCCGCCCCGACGGCGACCGTCTCGAGGACGAGCCCGACCTCAGCGTCGTCCCCGGCGAGAAGATCCCGGCCGGCACCGAGCCCGACGTGGTCATCGAGGGCACCGCGGCCGACCTGGACGCCTGGCTCTGGCGCCGGCGCGACGACGACGGCATCCAGGTCACCGGCGACCAGGACATCTACGAGCGCTTCCGCGCGTTGACGAACCAGGCGATCACCGACGACGACTAGCCTCACGCCCATGATCAAGCACCTGGCGGTCTTTCTCGGCTCCCGTGACGGCAACGACCCGGCCCTCTCGGAGAATGCCTATCAGGTCGGCAGGAGGCTCGCCGAGCGCGAGATCGAGCTGGTCTACGGAGCCGGCGGCGGGGGCCTGATGGGCCGGATCTCCCAAGGGGCGATCGACGGGAACGGCCGGGTCTTCGGCGTGATCCCACGGTTCATGGTCGAACGCGAGTGGGGTCGCATCGAGGGCGCTCCGGGGATGCAGACGGTCGTGGTCGACACGATGCACGAGCGCAAGGCCATGATGGCCGAGCGCGCCGACGCCTTCCTCGCGCTCCCCGGCGGGATCGGCACGCTCGAGGAGATCTTCGAGGTCTGGACCTGGCAGACCCTCTCGCTGCACGGCAAGCCGGTCGGCCTGCTCAACGTCAACGGCTTCTGGGACCCGCTCGTGGAGATGATGGAGCGCATCGCCGCAGCGGGCTTCCTGCACGGCTCCCCTGCGGAGTCGCTGGTGGTGGGCGAGGACCTCGACGACGTCCTCACCCGGCTCGACGCCGCCCGCTGAAACCACCGGAGAAACCGTGAAACCGCGGTGAAGGCACCCTGAAACCGGCACCCCTCACCGTGGGAGCATGACAACCACCGAACTGGCCGTATCGGCCTCAGGTCTGGTCAAGACCTTCGGAGACTTCACCGCGGTCGACGGGATCGACCTCGAGATCCGCCGCGGAGAGGTCTTCGGCGTGCTGGGCCCCAACGGCGCCGGCAAGACCACGACCCTCAAGATGCTCGCGACCCTGCTCCCGATCGACGCCGGCAAGGCGGAGATCTTCGGGGTCGACGTCAAGGCGCACCCCCACCAGGTGCGTCAGCTCGTCGGCGTCACGGGGCAGTACGCCTCCGTCGACGAGAACCTCACCGCCACCGAGAACCTCGTCCTCTTCGGCCGCCTGCTGGGCATGTCCGGCAAGTCCGCCCGGGCCGCATCGGAGGAGCTGCTGGAGTCCTTCGGGCTGCAGGAGGCCGCCAAGCGACAGATCTCGAAGTTCTCCGGCGGCATGCGCCGCCGCCTCGACCTCGCCGCCTCGCTCCTCGCCCGCCCACCGCTGATCTTCCTCGACGAGCCGACCACCGGTCTGGACCCGCGCACCCGCGGCCAGATGTGGGACACCATCCGTACGCTGGTGGCCGGCGGCTCGACGGTCCTGCTGACCACGCAGTACCTCGACGAGGCCGACCAGCTCGCCGACCGGATCGCGGTCATCGACCGCGGCGTCAAGGTCGCCGAAGGCACCTCGGAGCAGCTCAAGACCTCGGTCGGCAACTCCACGCTGCACCTGCGTCTGAGCGACAAGACGCAGGTCGCCACCGCCGCCGCCGTGGTGGAGAAGGTCACCGGCGAGCACCCGGTGCTGACTCCCGAGGCGGGCGGCGTCAACGTACCGCTGGCCGACGCGGACCGCGCCGCCGACGTGCTCATCGGCCTTCGTCACGCGGGCATCTCCATCACCACCGCGAACGTGCAGCAGCCGACCCTGGACGAGGTCTTCCTCGCCCTGACCGGTCACGGCACCGAGAGCTCCGAGAACCCGGAGAGCCCCGTCCACACCGACATCCGCACCGAGGAGGTGGCCTGAGATGACTGCCCTGATCTCCACGTACGCCGTCGCCGACCGCCCGCTCAAGGCCCGCCCGGGTCTGGGCGAGACGATCAGCCAGACCCTGACCATGGCCCGCCGGGCGTACATCAAGATGATGCGCAACCCCGAGCAGTTCTTCGACGTGACGATCCAGCCGCTGTTGTTCACCGCGATGTTCGCCTACATCTTCGGCGGCGCGATCTCGGGTGACGTGAAGTCGTACCTGCCGACGATCATCACCGGCATCCTGGCTCAGACCGCGCTGACCGCCTCGATGGCTCGCGGCACCCAGCTGCGCGAGGACATGGACAAGGGTGTCTTCGACCGGTTCAAGGCGCTCCCGATCGCCCGGATCGCGCCGCTGGCCGGTCCGGCGGTCGCCGACCTGCTCCGCTACGGGATCGCGGCGACGCTGACCATCGTGGTCGGCCTGCTGATGGGCTACCGGCCCGGTGGCGGCGTCGGCGGCGTGCTCGCCGGCTGGGCGCTGACCATCTTCGCGGGCTGGTCGCTGAGCTGGATCTTCACCTGGCTCGGCACCGTCTTGAAGACCGCGGGCGGGGTGCAGGGCCTGGGCATGATGATCATGTTCCCGCTGACCTTCCTCTCCCCCGCGTTCGTGCCGAAGGAGACCATGCCGGACTGGCTGCAGCACTTCGTCGACGTCAACCCGGTCACGCTGGTCATCAACGCCACCCGCGACCTGATGAACGCCGGCGAGGTCACCATGAGCGTCGTGTGGGCGCTCGTCGGCTGCGGCGTGGTCGTCGCGATCTTTGCGCCGCTCTCGGTGTGGAGCTACAGCAAGAAGCTCTGAGTCACCTCAGGCGCGCGATGACGCCGCGGGCCTCGTCCAGGAGGGCGAGCCCGCGGCGTTCGCCGTACTCCTCCGAGACCCGTTCGAGCACACCCGGAGCGAGCCGGGTCGCATCGGCGACCGCGAGCTCCCAGCGCATGCCCAGGAACGAGCGGGAGTAGCCGAACCGGTCGGCCAGCACCAGCAGCCGTACGGACTCCTCGCGCGGCAGCGCGTCTCGCAGCAGACCCCACAGCCCGAGGGCGAGCAGCACCATCCCGGTGACGGGATAGTCCTGGGCCCTGCGCTCCTGGGCGACCAGGCGGGGCGCCTTGCCCATCAGCGCCTCGAAGAGGTCGGAGCCGTCGGTCCCCTCGCCGTGGCGGGCGCAGGCGACCACGGTGACCGCCTCCGCGGCCACTCGCCACGGCACCAGGTCGGGGTCGTCGGTGAATCCCGGGAACGGCATCTCGCCCATCGTCGCGACCACCTCGCGGAACAGTGCCAGCCCCTCGCCGACCCGTCCCTGGGCGAGGAGGAGCTGGGCGCGGGCGCCGTGGACGGCGCCCCGGGACCCGAAGCCGCCGCGCGGCCGCTCGTCGGTGAGCTCGGCCAGGATCTGGGTGGCCTCCTCGAGGCGGCCCTGCTCCACCGCGTACGTCACCAGGATCGCGCGCGTCTGGACGAGGTCGTCGTCGGCACCGAGACGGCGCAGGACCGGGACGGCCTCGCGGGCGTGGTCGGCGGCCTCGCCGAGGCGGCCGAGCTGGGCGTAGAGGCCGCTGAGCTGGGCGTGCAGCATCGCTCGCGGCCACAGGCCGCCGGCGGTGCCGGTCAGGCGCAGCGCCTCCCTCCCCGCGGCGACGGCACCCTCGGGGTCACCGAGGTTCTCCCGCTCGTGGCTGAGGAAGGTGTAGGCACGGGCGCGTACCTCCGGGTCGGGGTCGGTGACCAGGTCGGCCAGCTCGTCCTCCAGCGGCCGCCCGGTCGGGGTGCCTGCTCCGGTTCCGGCACCGGGTCCGGCGACGCTGCCCGCCATCGCCCGCATCACCTTCAGCATCACCCTGAGCTGTGGGTCCTCGGCCTCGGCGCCGACGCGGTCCAGGATCGTCATCAGCCGCTCGAGGCCGGTGCCACCGGTGACGGCGGCACCGAAGAGCAGCAGGGCCAGGACCAGGCGGGTCTTCTCCAGCAGCTCGGGCGGCGGCTCCCACTCGGCGAGCAGGTCGGCGACCGGACCGGCCAGCATGATCACCCGCTGGTGCTCGCCCGCGATGGTCCAGAACACACCCATCGCGCAGAAGAGACGGATCACGGACTCGGCCTCGTCATCGGCCAGGACCTGGCGCAGGATGTCGGCGAGGTTGCTCTCCTCGGCGCGCAGCTCGTCCATGGCGTCGAACTGCTGCGGGGAGTAGATCCGGCTCGCGCTCGCGTCCGCGTAGCCGCGCGCCCACGCGCGCTGTGCCGCGCGGGCCGCGGCGTCCTCGCCGGCGTCGATCAGCTGCATCCGGCCGAACTCCCGCACGGTCTCGAGCATCCGGTAGCGGAAGCCCAGCGGTGCCTCGACGACCGTCAGCAGCGACTGGTCGACGAGCTCCTCGATGGCGGCGAACGCATCGGCCCCGAGCATCGCCTCGGCCGCCGCGAGGGTGAACCCGTCGTGGAAGACCGAGAGCCAGCGCATCGCCCGACGATCACGTTCGGCGAGGAGGTTCCAGGACCAGTCGATGACCGCGACCAGGGTCTGGTGACGGTCGGGGGCGCTGCGGTCGCCACCGCGCAGCAGCTCGAACCTGTTCTCCAGGCGCCGCGCGATGTCGTCGACCGACATCGCGCGCACCTTCACCGCGGCCAGCTCGATCGCCAGCGGCAGGCCGTCGAGCCGGGTCACGATCTCCTCGACCCGGTCCTCGTCGAGGTGGACCCCGGGTCGCGCGGCGACCGCCCGGCGCCGGAACAGCTCGCTGCCGTCGTAGGCCCCCAGCCGGCCGAGCGGGTAGACCCGCTCGGCGCCGATGGCCAGCGGGCTGCGAGAGGTCGTCAGGACGGTCAGGTCACGCACCGTCGCGACCAGGAAGGCGACCAGGTCGGCGACGGCGGCCACGATGTGCTCGCAGTTGTCGAGCACGAGCAGGGTCGGCACGCCGTCGAGCTGCTGCGCGATCCGCGAGCGGACATCGGCTCGCTGCTCCGGGGTGAGCCGGTCGCGGTGGGCGACCGAGTCACGCACGCCGAGAGCCGAGCCGACCTCGCTGACCAGGTCCTCGGGAGCGGTCACGCCGACCAGCTCGACGAAGTGGACCACCGGCTGCTCGGCGCCGTGGGCGATCACCTGCGCCAGGCTGGTCTTCCCCAGCCCGCCCGGCCCGAGGATCGTGACGACCCGCGAGCCCTTCAGCAGGGCGGAGACCTCGGCGGCGTCCTGCTCGCGGCCGATCAGCACGTCGGCGTCGTGACGAAGCCCCGAGCGCACCGGCCGGTCGCGCGCGAGCAGCTCGGCATGGACGGCCCGCAGCCGCGGGCTCGGGTCGACGCCGAGACCGTCGGCCAGCCCGGTCCGGTACGCCTCGAAGCGCTCCAGCGCCGCCGGCACACCGTGCACCGCGGCGACCGCCCGCAGCACCGCCTCGGTGACCTCCTCGTCGGGGTCGAGCCGGACGAGCCGCTCGAGGAGCGGGAGCGCCTCGGCGTACCTCTTCTCGGCGGCCAGCCGCAGTGCCTGCGGGCGCAGCGACCAGGCATCGACGTCACCGGTCTGCAGGCCGAGGCGGTAGCCCCGCGGCGTACGTTCGATGGCGCCGTGATCGGTCGCGGTCCGAGCCCGGGAGACCACCACCTGGAGCGCCTTGGCGGGGTTGGCCGGGACGTCGTCGCGCCCCCAGATCTCCTCGACCAGAGCGGCCTCGGAGGCACCCCGCGGACCGGCCTCGACCAGGGCGCGCAGCAGCGCCCGGGTCCGCTCGCCGGCCACCGGCGCCCCCGCCCAGGTGACCTCGTCCAGCACACTCAGCGTCGTCACAGCCGCCATTCTGTCATAGCGATATATCGCGTACGTACGGGATAAATGACAGTCTCGCTCCGACGTGCTGCCCGCGTGTAACACGTCGTTCGTAGGACTGCTCGCCCCATTAGATAGGGCGAGCAGTCCTACGAACAACGTGTTACACCGCTTGCACCGCGCGCTAGCCGACCGCGTCGAGCTCGATCAGGCTCTTGACGGCATCCAGGCGGCGGGTCGACTCCTCCGGGTCGACCGTGCGGCGGTCGATGAGGGCGAGCTCCTGGTTGGCCTCGACGAACGGGCGCATCCGCTTCTCGTACGCGAGGAAGGCCTCGGCGTGGTCGGCAGCACGCCCGAGCTCGAGGGCGAGCACGTAGGCACCGACGAGCGCGAGGCTCGTACCCTGGCCCGACAGCGGCGCGGCACAGTGCGCGGCGTCGCCGAGGAGCGCGACCCGGCCGCGTGACCAGGACTCCATCCTGATCTGGGCCATCGAGTCGAAGTAGAAGTCATCGGCCGTCCACATCCGCTCGATGAGGTGGGGCACCTCCCACCCGAAGCCGGTCAGATGCTCGGCCACGAGCCGTTTCTGCGCCTCGACGTCGCGGTAGTCGTAGTCGATGGCATCGGCCGCGAAGCCCAGGAAGATCCGCAGCTCCCGGTTGTCCCGCACGGTCATCACCGCACCACCGTTGCGACCGTCGTTGATCCAGGTCTGCCAGCGGTCCATGCCGAGGAAGTTGTCCTGGCTGAACACCGACAGGTAGGTGCCGAGGTGGTGGAGGTGGTCGGCCTCGGGCCCGAAGACGAGACGACGGGTGTTGGAGTGGAGACCGTCGGCCCCGACGACGAGGTCGAAGCTGCGCGGCGCGGCGTGCTCGAACTCGACCCGCACACCGTCGGCGTTCTCGCCGATCGCGGTGATCGAGTCGCCGAAGAGATGCTCGACGCCGTCGAGGCGCGCGTGGACGAGGTCGACGAGGTCCTCGCGGAGGATCTCGATGTCCTCGGAGCCGAGCTGCCCCGAGGAGAGCGCGAACTCCTCCGAGCGCATCACCTCGTTGCCGTCGGCGTCGAGCATGTTCATGCCGATGGACTCGTTCCTCAGCGCACGGGCCGGAGCCTCCAGACCCATGCGGCGCAGGACGGTGAGGGCGGCGCCACGTACGTCGACGGCCTGGCCGCCTCGTCGCAGCGCCGGCGCGCGCTCGAGGACGACGGGGGTCAGGCCCTGTTCACGGAGCCAGAAGGCGAGAGCGGTGCCGGCGACGCTGGAGCCGGAGATCAGGACGGTGGTCATGATCGGTCCTTTCGGTACGGTGTATATCTCGGTGGTTCCTGACCGTAGCGAATGTGCCTCTGAACTGGCAATACATACCTTCTTCTGGACTAGTACAGTGGTTCTCAGGCTAGAATCTGTCCTAGCACAGAGACGAAGGAGACCACCGTGGCCGGCTCGACCGAACCGACGTACGTCCGCATCGCCACCGAGCTGACCCGGCGCATCGAGCAGGGCGAGATCGCACCCGGCGGCAAGGTGCCCTCGACTCGCCAGGTCGCCCAGGAGTTCGGCGTCGCGCTCGCGACCGCGACGAAGGCGCTCGACGTGCTGCGGGCCGGCGGGCTCGTAGTCACCCGCCCGCGCTCGGGCACCGTGGTCGCACCACGTGCCGACACCTCGCCGGCCGCCGGGGCCGGAGCGCTCACCCGCCGCCAGGTCCTCGCCGAGGCCGTGGCGATCGCCGATGCCGAGGGATTGGACGCGGTCTCGATGCGGGCGGTGGCCGGGCGCTGCGGCGTCGCCCCGATGTCCCTCTACCGCTTCGTCGAGGGCAAGGACGAGCTGGTCGCGGCGATGGCCGACTCGGTCTATGCGGCCTCCCCGTTCGCGCTCGATCCCGGCGCCCCGTGGCGCGAGCGGGCCGAGTCGCTCGGCCGCGAGCTGTGGCGGCTCCACCGCGACCACCCGTGGCTGGGCCGCACCCAGCCGCTGACCCGGCCGATGCTGCTCCCCAACCTGCTCCGCTTCGGCGACCGCCTGCTCGGGGCGCTCGAGGGCCTCGGACTGCCACCGAAGACGCAGTTCGACATGCACGTTCTGCTCTACAACCACGTCGCCGGGCTGGCCGCGAACATCGAGCGCGAGGACGAGGCCATGTCGCTGACCGGGGTCTCGGCCGAGGAGTGGACCGACCGCCAGTACGTCCCCCACTTCGGCAACGACTCCTTCCGGAGCGCCTTCCCCCACGTCGCCCGCCTCTTCGGCCCGACCGCCCTGCTCGCCGACGGCTACGACATGGACATCGACGAGCTCTTCGAGCTCGGCCTCGGCCTCCTGCTCGACGGCATCGAGGCGTACGCCCGGCGGCAGGCCAGAATGGGTCCGTGACCGTCGAACTTCGCTCTGACAACGCCGCCGCCGTCTCCCCCGCGATCCTGGAGGCGATGGCCGCCGTCAACTCCGGCTCCGCGCTCGCCTACGGGGGTGACGAGGTGACCGCCGCGCTCGAGGCCCGGGTCCGCGAGGTCTTCGAGCACCCCACGGCCCGCGTCTTCCCGGTGCTCAGCGGCACCGCCGCCAACGCGCTCTCCCTCTCCGCGCTGACCCCGCCCTGGGGCTCGGTGGTGTGCCACGAGACCGCCCACATCGTCGGCAGCGAGGGCGGGGCCACCTCCTTCCTCAGCGGCGGCGCGGTGATGAGCGGCATCGCGGGCGAGGGCTACAAGATGGCGCCCGAGGCGCTGCAGGCCCACCTGGACGGCGTACGTTGGGGCGACCCGCACCACTCCCAGCCGGCCGTCCTCTCGCTGACCTCACCCTCCGACTACGGCACGGTCTACTCCGTCGCGGAGATCTCCGAGCTCACCGGGATCGCCAAGACCCGCGACCTGCGGGTGCACCTGGACGGCGCCCGGTTCGCGAACGCCGTCGTGGCCACCGGCGCCGCGCCTGCCGACCTCACCTGGCGGGCCGGGGTCGACGTGCTCTCCCTGGGCGCGACCAAGAACGGCGCCCTCTCGGCCGAGGCGATCGTCTGCTTCACCGATGCTCCCGCCGACGAGCTCGTCTACCGCACCAAGCGCAGCGGGCACGTCACCTCGAAGATGCGCTACCAGTCGGCCCAGCTGCTGGCCTACCTCACCGACGACCTCTGGCTCCACAACGCGCGCAACGCCAACGAGCGGATGGCCGAGCTCGCCGCCGGCCTCCGGAAGGCAGGCGTACGCATCACCAACTCTGTCGACGCCAACCTCGCCTGGGTGGACCTCGCCGAGGAGACGGCCGACCGCCTGGAGGCAGCCGGGGTGCTCTTCTACCGGCTCGGCGGCCAGGTCCGGTTCGTGACGTCGTGGCAGACCACGGGCGAGGACATCCGCTCCGTGCTGTCTCAGCTCGAGGCGGCCGACCCGAGCTGAGACGTGGCCGAGAGGCGAAATCTGGGCATCCACGGGGCGAACTCGGTAACCTCACCCGCCTATGCCTCACGACCTCCAGGTCCCCCACCTCACCCCCAGCACGACCGTTTCCCCCCAGCCCGCCTCGGTGCCGGCGAAACGGCTACGTGGCGACGTCCAGGGGCTACGCGCCGTCGCCATCCTCACCGTTCTAGCCGCCCACGCGGGAGTCTCCTGGTTCGCCGGCGGGTTCGTCGGCGTCGATGTCTTCTTCGTCATCTCGGGCTTCCTGATCACCCAGCAGCTCGTCGGTGAGCTCGGACGCACCGGCCGGATATCGCTGAGACGCTTCTACGCGCGCCGGGCCCGGCGCATCCTCCCGGCGGCCACCCTCACTCTCGCGGCCACCGTGGTCGCCGCGGTGGTCCTGCTGGGTCCGGCGCAGGTCGCGCCGCTCGCCGTCGACGCGGTCTGGGCCTCGGCGTTCGCCGCCAACATCCGGATGGCCGTCGCCGGCACCGACTACTTTCAGGCCGAGCTGCCACCTTCCCCGGTCCAGCACTTCTGGTCGCTGGCGGTCGAGGAGCAGTTCTATCTGGTCTGGCCGCTCGTCGCGGTGATCTGCATCGTCCTGGCGAGCAGGATCGGCGCCTCCCGGGGCGGCGCGCGCGACCCCCAGCAGGGCTCGCCACGGGCGCGCCGGTTCCTCCTCGCCGCCATCGCGCTGATCACCCTCGCCAGCTTCGCCTGGTCGATCGTGCACACGCCCGGGGAGGCCACCGCGGCCTACTTCTCCTCGCTCACCCGAGCCTGGGAGCTCGGCATCGGCGCGGCGCTGGCGATCCTGGTCACCAGCGGCCGGGTGATGCAGCGGCTGGCCGGAGCGCCCCTGGTCCGAGAGGTCCTCGTCCTGGGCGGGCTGGCCGCCATCGTCGGGGCCTGCCTGGTCTACGACGAGTCCACGCCGTTCCCCGGCTACCACGCGGCGCTCCCGGTGCTCGGCTCGGCGGCGGTCATCCTCGCCGGCGCCCTTCCCGCGGGCGAGACCACGATCGGCGCCCGGCTGCTGTCGGTGGCACCGATGCGGGCGATCGGCGACTGGTCCTTCTCGCTCTACCTGTGGCACTGGCCGCTCCTGATCCTCCCCGAGATCGTCCTCCAGCGTGAGCTCACCTGGCCCGAGCGCGGCCTGGCCGTCGCGGGCGCGTTCGTGATGGCGTACGTCTCCTTCCGGATCGTCGAGGCGCCGTTCCGTGAGGGCGCGCTCTGGCGTCCGACCCGGCGCGCGCTGACCTTCTACCCGGTCAGCATCGCGCTGGTGACGTCGATCGCGGTCGGCGGCACCGTCTACGCCGACTTCGAGGCCACCCGCGGATCCTTCCAGCCGGCGATCACCCTGGCCGACGCCCCCGCGGCCGATCCGTCGCTGGACAAGCAGGAGGCACTGGTGCGGGCCTCGGTGCTCGCCGCGCGCAAGGACACGCCGGTCCCG
Organism: Nocardioides sp. NPDC054178; assembly: GCF_055585005.1. Taxonomy (NCBI): domain Bacteria; kingdom Bacillati; phylum Actinomycetota; class Actinomycetes; order Propionibacteriales; family Nocardioidaceae; genus Nocardioides; species Nocardioides sp. NPDC054178. Next base: position 29,380 of record NZ_JBVJKY010000012.1, on the reverse strand, counting down.
ACCGAGCTGCGTCCCGCGCTCACCGAGCTCGACTCCCTCAAGCCGAGCCGGACCCGATGCGACTACACCGACGACACCGAGCGCGATCTGTGCGTCGACGGCGACCCCGACGGCGACCGGACGATGGTGGTCTTCGGGAACTCCCACGCTCTGCACTGGGTCCCGACCCTGAACAGGATCGCCAAGAAGCACGGCTACCGGGCCTACTTCCTGGTCAAGAACCGCTGCGTCTCCGCCTCGATCACCACCGACCGCGGCGGCGAGAAGGATCCCTACACCGAGTGCGACGACTTCAACCGTTGGGCCTTCAAGCAGTTCAAGCGCCTCGACCCCGACCTGACCGTGGTCTCCACCGCCCCGCCGATCAAGGGCGTCTACGACGAGGACGGCAGCTGGGTCGGTGACCGGGGCGAGATCGACGAGCTGATGCGCCCGGCCTACACCGACTTCCTGCGCCGCGTGGACAAGCACACGAAGCGTACGGTGCTGATCCGCGACATCCAGGGCTTCGATGCCAACGCCGGCACCTGCCTGTCCCGGCCCGGCGCCACCCTGGGCGACTGCCTGATGGGCGCGGTGGAGACTCGGGAGACCTCGATCGACGTCCAGGTCCGGGCGGCCGAGGAGGTCGGTGTCGACGTCGCCGACATGAGCTCCTACTTCTGCTGGGACGGGTCCTGCCCCGCCGTCGTCGGTGACACCATCACCCACTACGACGGCACCCACATGTCGCGCCAGTACGCACCGCAGCTCGTCGAGCCGCTGGCCCGCCGGATGGGGCTTCGCACCCAGGGATAGCAAGCCCGGACACACGCACCGACAGACCAGGAGGGCCGCTCGCGACGAAACGCGAGCGGCCCTCCTGGGTTTCAGTGGAGCCTCAGCGCTGGACGGCCCCGGTGAGCTCGGCCGCCTTCGCCACGGCCGCATCACGTGCGGCCGCGGTCTCCTCGGCCTTCAGCGTGCGGTCGGGGGCGCGGAAGCGGAGCGCGAAGGCGAGCGACTTCTTGCCCTCGCCCACCTGGTCGCCCTCGTAGACGTCGAAGAGCCGCACGGTCTCCAGCAGCTCCCCGGCGCCCTCACGCAGGGCCGCCTCGACGGCAGCCACGGTGACGTCGGTCGACACGGTCAGCGCGACGTCCTCCTTCGCGATCGGCATGGTCGAGAAGACCGGGCCGGCGGCGGTGGCGGGCACCTTCGAGATCAGGAAGTCGAGGTCGATCTCGACCGCTGCCGAACGAGCCGGCAGCCCGAAGGCCTTGCACACGTTGGGGTGCAGCTCGCCGGCGTGGCCGAACTCGACCCCGTCGATCGAGACGACCGCGCAGCGGCCCGGGTGCCACGGCGCCCGCGAGGCCGAGGCGACCTCGACGGCGACCCCGAGCTCGGTGCCCAGGCGGCGGACGACGTCGATGGCGTCGGCCCACGAGGCGGTCTCGGCGGAGCCCCACCAGCCACCCCGCGTACGCTCCCCGGCGAGCACGACGGCGAGGTGGAGCGGCTGGCGCGGGATCGCGGCGAAGAGCTTCTCGAGCTCTTCCACCGAGGGGCGCCGGTCGACACCGTAGATGGGCGCGGCCTGGTCCACCGGGAAGGCGACCGTCGCGGTCTCAAAGAGGGCGACCCCGTCCTGACCTCGGGAGACGTTGCGGGCAGCCACCTTCAACAACCCGGGCAGAAGGGTCGTGGTGTAGCCCGGCTCCTCGTTGCTGAGCGGGTTGGCCAGCTTGACGGTGCGGCGCCGGACGTCGTCGGCGGGCAGCCCGAGCCGATCGAAGTCGGCCTCACCCACGAACGGGAAGTCGACGACCTCGACCAGCCCGGCCCCGGCCAGGGCACGCCCGATCCGGCGGCGCAGCTGCTGAGCGCGGGTCAGGCCGCGACCGGTCGCCCGGCGCGGCAGCACCGAGGGGACCTTGTCGTAGCCCACGATCCGGGCGACCTCCTCGACCAGGTCGTACGGGTCGGTGAGGTCGACCCGGTAGGTCGGGACGGTCGCGGTCAGCGAGTCACCGGACACGGCGACGCCGGCCCCGATCAGCTCGAGCGACTTCACCACCGTCGCCTCGTCGATGTCGATCCCGATGATCCGGGCCGGCAGGTCGACGGGGATCGTGATGGTGGTGAGCGGCTTGCGCGTCGCGGGCGAGGCCGTCGGCCCGACCTCGGAGACGCCGACCGCCTGACCGCCACCGTGCTCGACGAGCAGCTCGACGACGCGCTCGGCCGCCGCGGGCGGCAGCAGCGGGTCGACCCCGCGCTCGAAGCGCTTGGAGGCCTCGGAGGGGAGCTTGTGCCGCTTCTGGGAGCGGAAGACGGTGGTCGGGTCGAAGTGCGCGGCCTCGACCACGATGTCCGTGGTCGTCTCGGAGATCTCCGTGGACGCCCCGCCCATGACACCGGCGATGCCGATCGGGCCGGAGTCGTCGGTGATCAGCAGGTCCTCCTCGGAGAGGACCCGGACCACGTCGTCGAGGGTGGTGATCTTCTCGCCCTCGCTCGCCCGCCGCACCACGATGTCACCGGACAGCTTGGCCCGGTCGTAGCAGTGCGTCGGCTGGCCGAGCTCCATCATCACGTAGTTGGAGACGTCGACGGCCAGCGAGATCGACCGTACGCCGGTGGCCTCGAGCCGCTTCCTGATGAACTCGGGCGTCGGCGCGGCCGGGTCGAACCCGGTGATCACGCGGGTGACGAAGTAGTCGCACGCCTCGTCCTCGAGCCGGACCGGGTAGCCCGAACCGTCGGCGACGGGGAAGTCGATCTGCGCCGGGTCGTGGAACGGTACGTCGAAGCCGAGCGCCGCGTCCCGGGCGATCCCGCGCATCGAGAGCGCGTAGGCACGGTCGGGGTTGATCTCGAACTCGATGATCTCCTCGCCGAGCCCGAGCACCTCACGCGCGTCGGTCCCGGGCGCGGGAGCGTCGGGCGGCAGCACGATGATGCCGTCGGCCTCCTCCCCCAGCCCGAGCTCGCGGGCGGAGCAGATCATTCCGGCCGACATGTGGCCGTAGGTCTTCCGCGCCGAGATCTGGAAGTTGCCGGGCAGCACGCCGCCGGGCAGGATCACGACGACCTTGTCGCCGGGCACGAAGTTGTGCGCACCGCAGACGATCCCCTGCGGCTCACCGGTGCCGTTGGCGTCGCCGACGTCGACGGTGCACCAGTTGATCGTCTTACCGTTCTTCTGGGGCTCCTTCTCGGCGGTGAGCACCTGACCCACCACGAGCGGGCCCTCGATGCCGGCACCGGAGGTCTCGATGGCCTCCAGCTTGAGACCGAGCGCGGTCAGCCGGTCGGTGATCTCCTCGACGCCGAGGCCCTCGGGCAGGTCGACGTACTCCTTGATCCAGGAGAGGGGGGCCTTCACAGTTCACTCCCGAATGCAGTAGTAAGCCGGACGTCACCCTCGAAGAGGGTGCGCAGGTCGGACAGGCCGGTGCGGAACATCAGGGTGCGGTCGATGCCCATCCCGAACGCGAAGCCGCTGTACTTCTCCGGGTCGACGCCGCACGCGACCAGGACGCGCGGGTTCACGATCCCGCAGCCGCCCCACTCGATCCAGCCCTCGCCCTTGCAGGTGCGGCAGGTGACGAGCTGACCGTCTCCGGCGTCGACGACCTGCGCGCCCCGGCAGACGAAGCAGGTCAGGTCGACCTCGGCCGAGGGCTCGGTGAAGGGGAAGTACGACGGCCGGAACCGGGTCACGATGCCTTCGCCGAACATCTGGGTGGCGAAGTGGTCCAGGGTGCCCTTCAGGTGCGCCATCGAGATGCCCTCGTCGATGGCCAGCCCCTCGACCTGGTGGAACATCGGCGAGTGGGTCGCGTCGTACTCGTCGGTGCGGAAGACGCGTCCGGGGCAGACCACGTAGATCGGCGCCTCGCGGGTCAGCATCGTCCGCGCCTGGACGGGCGACGTGTGGGTCCGGAGGACGACATGGTTCTCGGCGGGCTCGGTCCAGAAGGTGTCCTGCATGGTGCGAGCAGGGTGGTCCGGGCCGAGGTTGAGGGCGTCGAAGTTGAGCCACTCGGCCTCGATGAGCGGCCCCTCGGCGACCTCCCAGCCCATCGCCACGAAGATGTCGGCGATGTATTCGGCGCCGGTGGTGAGCGGGTGCCGCCCGCCGGCCGGGAGCCGGTCGGTCGGGAGCGTCACGTCGACGGTCTCCTCGACCAGCATCCGGGCCTCGTGCTCGGCCTCGAGGACCTTCTGCCGAGCGGCGAGCGCCTGGTTGACCGCACCGCGAGCCTTGCCGACGCGCTGGCCGGCCTCCTTGCGCGCGGCCGGAGGCAGCGCGCCGATCTCGCGGTTGGCCAGGGCCAGCGGCGAACGGTCGCCGGCGTGATCGAGCCGTGCCTGCTTGAGCTCCTCGAGACTGTTCGCGGCGTCGATGGCCACCAGCGCAGCATCGCGCGCGGCCTCGACCTCCTCAGCCTTCAAGGGGGTGACCTCTACCGGGTCATAGTCGGTGTTGGGACCGGACATCACTGGCTTTCGTCGTCTGATGACTCAGTTGTCATGAATGGACGACAGTCTAGGAACCTCGCACCTCCCCGCGCGAACCGGACATCCCGCGGCGGCGAGCGACCATTTCGGAGCCCTCCGAGACAGCCTTGCCTTAGTTAGGCTAGCCTCACCTCATGCCTCCTGCGCTCTCCGGTCACGACCTGGTTCTCGGCTACGCCCGCGCCACCGTCGTCCATGGAGTCTCGATCGGTCTCGAGCAGGGTCGGGTCACCGCCCTCATCGGGCCGAACGGCTCGGGAAAGTCCACGGTGCTCCGTTCCCTCGCCCGGCTGCACCGGGTGACCTCCGGGTCGGTGTCCCTGGACGGCGACGACAGCGCCCCGCTGGGTGCGCGCGAGTTCGCGCGCAAGGTGACGCTGCTGTCCCAGTCGCGCCCGCACCCCTCCGGCCTGACCGTCCACGACATCGTCGGCTTCGGCCGTCATCCACACCGCCGGCGCTTCGCCGCGCTGAGCGAGGACGACCTGGCGAGCATCGACCGCGCGATGGAGCTGACCGGCACGGCGCGGATGGCGGACCGGCCGGTCGACCAGCTCTCCGGTGGCGAGCTGCAGCGCGTGTGGTTGGCCAGCTGCCTGGCCCAGGACACCGGCGTGCTGCTGCTCGACGAGCCCACCAACCACCTCGACCTGCGCTACCAGGTCGAGATCTTGGACCTGGTCCGCGACCTCGCGGACCATCACGGGACGGCCATCGGCGTCGTCCTGCACGACCTGAACCAGACCGCCGCCGTGGCGGACCAGGTCGTACTGCTGCACCACGGCGTTGTGCACGCCACCGGCGAACCCGCTGACGTGCTCACCGCCGAACACCTCTCCGAGGTGTACGGGCTCCCGATCGAGGTGACCTCCGATCTGGAGACCGGGCGCGTCCGGGTCGAGCCACGCGGCAGGCATCACGCCCGGCGCTGACGCCGGTGGACACGAAGAGGAATCATGAATCGACGTACGACGACCGCTGCCCTGGCGACGGCCGCCGCAGCGCTGCTGCTCGCGGCGTGTGGCCAGACCACCACCGCCGCCGAGACCGACGAGCCCGAGAAGAAGGCCTCCGCGGACTGTGAAGGGGTCGAGACCTCGACCGGCGCGGTCAGCCTGACCGACGCCTTCGGCAACAAGGTCGAGCTCGACAAGCCCGCCGAGAAGGTCGTGGTCCTCGAGTGGCAGCAGACCGAGGACCTGCTCAGCCTGTGCGTCGACCCGGTGGCGGCCGCCGACGTCAAGGGCTACAACACCTGGGACACCGCCGAGAAGCTCGACGAGGGAACGACCGATGTCGGCACCCGGGGCGAGCCCAACCTGGAGACGCTGTTCGGCACCGACCCCGACCTGATCGTCGTCGAGGCCTACACCGCCGAGGACGAGATCCTCAAGCAGCTCGCCAAGTACGACGTCCCCGTGCTCGCCACCAAGGGCGCCGACGCCAAGGACCCGGTCGCCAACATGGTGACCACCTTCGAGATGATCGCCGAGGCCACCGGCCGCGGGGAGCAGGCCGAGGTCGTCGTCGGCGAGTTCGAGGACAAGCTCGCCGAGTCGAAGAAGGCGCTCGCCGACGCCGATGTCGCCGGCACCGAGTTCGTCTACTTCGACGGCTGGATCGACGGCGCCAACGTGGCGATCCGCCCCTTCGGCCAGGGTTCGCTGATCGGTGAGCTCGGCGAAGAGCTCGGCCTGAAGAACGCCTGGACCGGCGAGGTCGACCCCGCGTACGGCCTCGGGCAGACCGACATCGAGGGCATGACCACCCTCGGCGACGCCACCTTCTTCTACACCGGCACCGTCGACCCCGTCGGCGACGTCAACGCCGAGCTCGCGAAGAACAAGGTCTGGAAGTCCATCCCCGCGGTCAGCGAGGGCCGCTCCCACGCCTTCCCCGCCGCCATCTGGACCTTCGGTGGCCCGCGTTCGGCGGAGCAGATCCTCGACGCGTACGTCGACCTGCTCACCAAGTGACCGAAGCCGTCAAGGCTCCGCGAGCGGGTGCAGGAGGCGCATCAGTCGTCCTCCTGTGCCTGCTCGCCGGGCTGCTTCTCGCTGCCGGCTGGCACCTCACCCAGGGCACCTCGGGGGTAGGCCCTGCCGACTTCCTCGACGCGCTGCTCGGACGTGAGCAGGCGCACGGCGCGACCGCGTCGACGGTGGAGATCATCACCGGCTCGCGGATCCCGCGGCTCGCCGCGGGCATCGCGGTCGGGTTCGCCCTCGGCGTCGCCGGCGTGCTCCTGCAGTCGCTGGCACGCAACGCGATGGCCTCTCCCGACACCCTCGCGGTGACCGGAGGGGCGTACTTCGCGGTCACGCTGGTCGCCGCGTTCGGGCTCTCGGTCCCGCTGTGGGCCTCGGGCATCACGGCTTTCCTCGGCGGCCTCGCGGCCGCCGGGCTCGTGCTCGCACTGGCCGGCGGTGCGGGTACGTCGACGACCCGGCTCATCCTGGCCGGCTCGGCGGTGGCGCTCGCGCTGCAGGCCGGCACCTCGACCCTGCTCATCCTCTACTCCGAGGAGACCACGAGCCTGTTCGCCTGGGGCAGCGGCTCGCTGAGCCAGCTCGGGCTGCGGGCCTTCTGGCAGGTGGCACCGGTCGTCGTCGTGGCGACCGTCTGCGGCCTGATGCTCGCCCGCCGCCTCGACCTGCTCTCGGCCGGGGACGACGCGGCCTCGGTCCTCGGCGTCCCGGTCCGCTCGACCCGGGCGATCGGGACCGTCCTCGCCGTCGTGCTCACCTCGGCGGCGGTGACGCTGGCCGGGCCGATCGGCTTCGTCGGTCTGTGCGCCCCGGTGCTCGTCCGCCTGCTCGGCCGGATCGTCCCCGCGCTCAACCGGCACGCGGTGCTGCTGCCCGCCGCCGGTCTCATGGGTGCTCTCGTCGTCGTCGCCGCGGACGTCCTCGTCCGGGCCGTGCTCGGCGCCGACGAGGCCATGTCCGTACCCACCGGCGTGACCACGACGATCGCCGGCGCGGTCGTGATGGTGCTCCTCGCCCGTGGCGGACGCGACAGCGGCCCCACCCGCCGGCTGCCGGGAGCGACCGTCACCATCCGCAGCCGGGTCCGGTTCCTGATCGTGCTCGTCCTCCTGCTCGCCCTGACCGTCGGAGCCACCGTCGTCGGCCTGCTGGCCGGCCACCAGTGGCTCTACACCGGCGACATCGTCGCCTGGCTGCAGGGCGAGGGGATCCCGCTGGTCCAGTTCGCCCTCGACGAGCGGGCGCCACGTGTCGGCGCCGCCGTGCTCGCCGGTGGTGCGCTCGCCCTGGCGGGCACGTTCGTCCAGGCCACCTGCCGCAATCCGCTGGCCGAGCCCGGGATCCTGGGCATCACCGGCGGCGCCGGGGTCGGCGCGGTCGTCGTGGTGACCGGGCTGTCCTCCGGCTGGAGCAGCGAGTCCTCGGCAGCAGCCTCGACGACCACCATGCTCATCGCGGCGACCGTCGGAGCGCTGGTCGCCTTCGGGCTCGTCTACGGCCTGGCCTGGCGCGGCGGGATCGACACCGACCGGCTGGTGCTCATCGGCATCGGCGTCTGGTACGGATCAGCCTCGCTGAGCACCTTCCTGCTGGTGCGCTCCAACCCGTGGGACACCCCACGGATCTACACCTGGCTCTCCGGCTCGACCTACGGTCGCAGCTGGGAGCAGGTGGTCCCGGTCGCGGTCGCCCTGGCCCTGGCGATCCCGGTCGCCTTCATGGTGCGCCGCGAGCTCGACCTGCTCAACCTGGACGACGACACCCCACGCCTGGTCGGGGTCTCCTCGGAGCGTGTGCGGCTGCTGATCCTGCTGAGCGCGGCGGTGCTCACCGCGATGGCCGTCTCCGCGGTCGGCGTGGTCGGCTTCGTGGGCCTGGTCGCCCCGCACATCGCGCGCGCCCTCGTCGGAGGACGGGCCGCCCGGGTCGTCCCGGTCGCCATCCTGGTCGGAGCGCTGCTCCTCGTGGTCGCCGACGCCATCGGCCGCACCGCGATCAGCCCCGCCCAGATCCCCGCAGGTCTGGTCGTCGCGCTCATCGGTGCGCCGTACTTCATCTTCCTGCTGGCCCGCTCCAGGTCATGACGAGGGTGTGAGGCTCAGGCCGACGGCGGGTTCCGGGGCCAGCCGACCTCGATGCGAGCCCCGCCGCCGTCGGCGTCGGCGATCTTGACCGAGCCGCTGTGGGCGCGGGTGAGGCCGCCCACGATGTAGAGGCCCAGGCCGGAGCCGCCGCGGGCGCCGTGCTTCCAGAACTTCGTGAAGACGCGCTGGCGCAGCTCGGCCGGGATGCCCTCGCCGTGGTCCTCGACGACCAGCAGGACCTGGTCGGGGTCATCGGGCCACAGACCCAGGCTCACGGTGACGACGCCGTCGCCGTGACGTACGGCGTTCTCGACGAGGTTGGTGACGACCTGGGTGAACTTGTCCGGGTCGGCGTGGATCTCGAGGTCGTCGGGATCGGCCGAGATGTCGAGCTCGATCGGCCGCGAGGTCGCCGAGCGCACCGACTCGACCACGCGGGTGACCAGCACCGTCGCGTCGCTGGGGCGCGGGTAGAGCTGGAGCCGGCCGGTGTCGATCCGGGCGACGTCGAGGAGCTCGGCGATCAGCCTGGAGAGCCGGTCGGAGTCGGAGGCGACCGTCCTGAGCATCAGCTTCTTCTGATCGTCGTTGAGCTTGTCCCACCGGTTCAGGAGCGCCTGCACGAAGCCCTTGACGCCAGTCAGCGGCGAGCGGAGCTCGTGGGCGACGGTGGCGACCAGGTCGGAACGCTCCCGGTCCAGGCGCTTGCGGCCGCGGCCCGAACGCAGCGAGATCGAGACCTGGTCGACGGCGGCGTCCAGGGCCGGGCGCCGGATCGTCGAGACGACCAGCACCTCGGTGCCGTCGGGCAGCAGCCACGCCTGCTCGGGGGTCCCGGTCACGGTCGGCAGGGTCTCGTAGGGCCGGTTGACCTTGGTCCAGGTGTGGCCTTCGGGGTTGCTCAGCGTGAGTACGTCACCCAGCGGCCGGCCGAGACTCGCGTCGGGGTCCACCCCGAGCATGCGCCCGGCCAGGGCAGAGACCAGGACGACCACACCATCCCCGTCGGCGACGACGACACCGTCGGGCAGGGCATCGGCGAGTTCTCTGGCGTCCACGCCGACACCCTAGACCGACATGGCCGCTCCGGGACCGCTACTCGGGCCGATTGCTGGGCGGCAGCATGATCGGCACCGGGTCGTTGTCGAAGGCGATCATGTCGGCGTACGCATCCCCGATCACGTAACGCCCAGCGACTCCAGCTCGTGGCGCGGCGTCTGCCTTCGGTGTATCAGACCCGCTGGGTTATCGACTCGGGCAGCCGCGCGACCCGGACGGCGGCGGGCACGGTGGCCAGGAGCAGCCCGGCGATGACGGCAAGGGCCAGCCGTACGTCGACCCCGGCCGCCACGCCCAGCAGCGGAGTCGCGAGCAGGACCGGGCCCGTCTGGGCCAGCTGGGTCAGGCTCGAGAACCGGGCGAGCATCTCCGGCGGGGTGCGGGCGACATAGGCCGGGAGCAGGTAGCTGGTCAGCATGGTGGTGCCGACGCCGACGAGGCCGACCGCGAGGATCCCCGCCCCGATCTCGGTACGCACCGCCAGCAGGACGACCCCGCCGGCGGCGATCACGGGGCCGGCGACCGCGACCGGCGCGCGCGGCGCGCCCCAGCGGGCGACGGTGAGGGTCATCAGCAGTCCCCCGGCCACCCAGGCACCCGAGACGAGACCCGTCTCGGCCGCCGTCCAGCCGCGTTCGCGACCGGCGAGCGGCAGCGCGAGCATGACCAGCGGGAGCACCGTCGCGGCGAGTCCGGTGATGGCGACCAGGACCGGGACGACACCGGGCGTTCGTCGCGCGGCCTCGGCACCGTCGACCAGGCTGCGCCAGACCGAGCCCTGGCCGGGCTCGGGTGCCGGCTCGTGCGGCGGTCTGACGAGGAGCAGAGCGACGAGCACGACGGCGAAGGTCGCCGCGTCCAGTCCGGCGGTCAGCGGCAGCCCGCCGTGACCGATCAGGAAGCCGCCGGCCGCGGGTCCCGCGGTGCGGGCGATCTGGTGGGCCGAGCCGACCAGCGCCATCCGGCGGTCCAGGTCCTCGGCCCCGAACAGCCGCGGGAAGACTCCTTCAGCGGGTCGGCGCAGCGCCTGGATCGTGCCCGAGAGGGCACCGACCGCGACCAGCAGCCACAGTCCCGCGCCGTCGATCGCCCCGACGGCGAACGCGGCCATGACCAGCACCATCGCGGCGTCGCACGCCGCCATCGTCCGCCGGATCCCGATCCGGTCGGCCAGCACTCCCCCGGCAAGCACCAGCACCGCCAACGGGATGCCCTCGATCGTCAGCACCAGGCTGGCCGCGTCGGCACCGAAACCCGCCGCCGCCCAGCCGACCGCGAAGAAGGTCACCGAGTCACCGAAGACCGATGCGGTCGACGCTGCCAGCCAGGGGCGGAACCCCCAGCCTGCGAGCCGTCCCATCCTCAGCTCGCCGGGTCGTGGCGCACCGGCATGACCAGCGCGGTGAACCCGGGCTGGTAGGGCGAGGTCACCACCACCGGCCGGTCCGGTGCGGTCACCGCCAGCTGGATCTCCGCCCCCAGGCACGCTGCCAGGGCGCGGCCGAACAGGGCCGTGCCGAGCCGGAGGCGGGTCGGTGGGCCGGTCACCACGCCGCGTACGTCGCTCTGCTCGGCTGTGTGCGGCGAACGCAGTCGCGTCTGGTCGCCGAGGAAGAGGTCGACCTCGGCGTAGGCGGCCACGTCGAGGCCGGCGAGCAGGTCCGCCTTGGTGAGCACCGCGCGGGTGACGGCCGGCTCCAGCCCCGCCAGCACCAGCCGGTGCGCCGGGTAGGTGGTGTCACGGCCCAGCTCCTGCCCGGCGAGGGTGAGGGTGCCGTCGGCGATGCGCAGCTCAGCGGTGGTGATCGCGTCGAGTCGGTCGGCCAGCGCGGCCGCGTCGGGCAGGGACAGGACCGCGCGGCCACCGTCGCCCTCGGCGGCCGCCGGCAGCTCGCGCACCGCCATCCAGTAGCGGTTGGTGGCCACGACGTCCACGCCGGGGCCGCCGACATCGATGAGGACGGAGGCGAGCTCGGAGGCCGGCTCGGACTCGGCCGCATGCCGCACCTGCCGGATCGCCGCGGCCAGCACGGGACCGGGGAGCTCGACGAGCGCCGGCCTGGCGGCAGGGCCGGCGTCGACGACGGCCAGCACACCGCGTACGGCCTCCTCGGCCCGCGCCGTGCGCGCACTCTGGTCCTCGACGAACTCCGCCAGCGCCGCCCGGGCCTCGCCGGCCGGCGAGTCGAGCACCACCCGCATCGTCTCGATCGGGACCCCCGCCTCGCGCATGCCCACGATCAGCCGTGCCCGGTCGGCCAGCTCGGGCGTGTAATAGCGATAACCCGTCCCCGAGTCGACCTCCGCCGGCACCAGCAACCCGCACTCGTCGTAATGACGCAGCGCGCTCGCGCTCAGCCCCACGGCCCGCGCGAACGCCCCGATCGTCAACAGTGGCTCATCCATGCCGAAACCATCGTCCTTCAGGTGAGATGAAGGTCAAGCCCCGCCGAGGCGTCACGTACGTCGGCCGAGAGGTCACCCCCGTCGGCCGAGGCGTCACCCCCGTCGGTCGAGGCGTCACGCACGTCGCGCGAGGCGTCACTCCGGTCGCCCGAGGGGTCGCGTACGTTGGCCGAGGAGTCATGCCCGTTGCCCGAAACCTCACGTACGCCGCGCGAGACGTCACCCCTGCCGACCGAGGCGTCACGTACGTCGCGCGAGGCGTCACCCCGGTCAGCCGAGGGGTCGCGTACGTTGGCCGAGGAGTCACTCGCGTCTGTCGAGGCATCACCCCGGTCGGCCGAGAGGCCAGCCCAGTCGGGTCGGTCGAGAAGTCACCCCCGGCGGCCGAGGCGTCGCGTACGTCCGTCCAGACGTCACCCCGGTCGGCCGAGGCGTCACGCACGTCGGTCCAAACGTCACCGCGTACGCACTCGGCCGACGCGAGTGACGCCTCGGCCGACCGGGGTGACGCCTCGCACGACGTACGTGACGCCTTGGGCGACCGAAGTGACGCCTCGGCCGACCGGGGTGACCTCTCGGCCAACGGGGCTGACCTCTCGACCGACCGGGGTGACCTCTCGGCCAACGGGGCTGACCTCTCGGCCAACGGGGCTGACCTCTCGACCGACCGGGGTGACCTCTCGGCCGACGCGGCTGACTCCTCGGCCGACGCGGCTGACTTCTCGGACGACGCGGCTGACTTCTCGGACGACGCGGCTGACTTCTCGGCTGATCGGGACTCGCTCGGTGAGCGCTCACGCACGCTGCGCCCGCGCCGAGGCGTAGACGCAGAGAGCGGCGGCGGTGGAGAGGTTGAGCGACTCGGCCTTGCCGAAGATCGGGATGCTCACGATCTCGTCGGCCTCGGCAGCCAGGTGCGGTGGGAGGCCCCAGGCCTCGTTGCCCATCAACCAGGCGGTGGGCCGGGCGAGGAGCTCGTCGGCGGTGAAGAGGTCGGCGGTGCCGTGCATGTCTGCGGCCAGGACGGTCAGGCCGGCTGCCTTGGCGGCCTTGACCGCGGCCACGGGGTCGCGCGCGACGGCGATCGGGAGGTGGAAGGCGGAGCCGACCGAGGCCCGGATGGTCTTGGGGTTGTAGAGGTCGACCGAGTCGCCGGCCAGGATCACTCCGGACGCACCGGCGGCGTCGGCGCAGCGGATGACGGTGCCGGCGTTGCCGGGATCGCGTACGTCCGCACAGATGACCACGAGCGGACCAGCGATGTCAGCGAGCGGGACGTCCAGGAAGCGGCACAGTGCCACGACACCGGCGGGCGTGACCGAGTCGGACAGCCCGGCCATGGCGCGGTCCTCGACCAGCGTGACCGGCTGATCGGCCAGCACGGAGGCGTACGCCTCGGCTCCCGCCTCGGTGGCGAAGATCTCCTGCACGCAACCGCTCACGCCGAGCGCACCCTCGACCGCCTTCGGCCCGTCGGCCAGGAAGAGCCCTCGCTCCGCACGAACCGAACGGCGGCCGAGCTTGCGGATCTCTTTCAAGCGGGAGTTCCCCGACGACAGCAAATCACTCACCCCGTGATCGAGTAGGTCGACAAATGGAACGTGGGAGTCTTGGTGTCACCAGGTGACACCAAGACTCCCACGATCGGAGTCAGGCTCAGGCGTTCGCCGGGGCGTTGACGTCCTCCGGCAGGGCGGCCTTGGCCTGGGCGACGATCGCGTTGAACGCGGCCACGTCGTTGACGGCGAGGTCGGCGAGGATCTTGCGGTCGACCTCGATGCCGGCCAGGTTGAGGCCCTGGATGAAGCGGTTGTAGGTCATGCCCTCGGCACGCGCGGCGGCGTTGATCCGCTGGATCCACAGCTTGCGGAAGTTGCCCTTGTTCTTGCGGCGGTCGTTGTAGGAGTAGACCAGCGAGTGGGTGACCTGCTCCTTCGCCTTGCGGTAGAGGCGCGAGCGCTGGCCACGGTAACCGGAGGCCCGCTCGAGGGTGGTGCGACGCTTCTTCGCAGCGTTCACTGCGCGCTTGACGCGTGCCATTTCAGTGCTCCTTGAATGCTTTGGTGAAAGTTCGGGTGATCAGCGGTCTCAGAGACCGAGCAGCTTCTTCGCGCGCTTGACGTCGGCGGGGGCGAGCTCCACCAGACCGGCGTTGCGGCGGTGCTTCTTGCGCGAGCCGGTGGTCGGCGCAGAGGCGAACGCAGCGCCGGACTTGCGGCCGGCCTGCAGGCGCTGGATCTTCCCGGAACCGGTCACCTTGAAGCGCTTCTTGGAACCGGAGTGGGTCTTGTTCTTCGGCATAGTTCTTCCTTCTCTCGTCGTCCGGCCGGTCACGGGGCGCCGCGGCGGCGGAAGTCAGTGGATCGACTCAGAGGTCGATGTCGGGGTCGAGGTTCTCCGAGCGACGCTTGGGCTTCGGGGTGGAGGCGGGACGGGCAGCGTTCGCAGCCGTACGCTCCGCCTTCTCGGCGGCCTCGTCGGCGGCGCGCTCGGCGGCCTTCTCCTCCTTGGCCTCCTTGGCCTCGACCTTGGCGTCGGCCTTCTTCTTGTGGGGGCCGAGCACCATGATCATGTTGCGGCCGTCCTGCTTCGGCGAGGACTCGACGAAGCCCAGCTCCTGGACGTCGTCGGCCAGCTGCTGCAGCAGACGGAAGCCGAGCTCGGGACGGTGCTGCTCACGACCGCGGAACATGATCGTGATCTTGACCTTGTCCCCAGCGTTGAGGAACCGCACGACGTGACCCTTCTTGGTCTCGTAGTCGTGCTTGTCGATCTTCGGACGAAGCTTCATCTCCTTGATGATCACGTTCGTCTGGTTTCGACGGGCTTCACGGGCCTTCTGGGCGTTCTCGTACTTGAACTTCCCGTAGTCCATGAGCTTGCAGACCGGCGGCTTGCCCTGCGGGGCGATCTCGACCAGGTCGAGGTCGGCCTCCTGGGCCAGGCGCAGCGCGTCAGGGGTCGGCACGATGCCGACCGTCTCTCCGTTGGGACCAACGAGGCGGACCTCGGGAACCCGGATCCGGTCGTTGATACGAAGCTCAGTGCTGATGTGTCCTCCAGTTGTTGTGGCTGCGGAGGCTCTGGATCTTGGCTTCCGGGCCGCGTGCACGAGCGGTCCGGAAATCAAAAAAGGCTTCCGCTGGATAGTCACAAGCGGAAGCCAGTCAAGACGCTCACCCACGTTCGGGCTCGCACCACCGAATCCATCGACCCGCGAAATTCACGGGCACTGTCTTCGGGACCGGACCCGACGACCTCTGTTGCTGGGCGGTCGATGCGGGTGGGAGAACGCTGTCGTGATCTCCGCTTGTTGGATCAAACCGACGGCGTACGTCGGCTGATCGGTCAACACGGAACACTACTGCAACATTCCCCGCGGTGCCCAATCCTGGTCGAGCACAGCCTCAGGGTCGGACCCAGGCCGTACGCGGCCCGACGGTCGCCAGCTGCCAGCCCTCGGCCACCTTGTGCAGGTCATCGCCCTCGATCGCGAACGGGACCGGGCCGGCGAGATCGAGCACCAGCGCATCGGCGCCGTCGTGGACGGCGGCCTGGGCCGCGTCGCGCAGCGAGACCGGCACCGGACGGGCGTCGGCCTGCCACGCCTGCAGCGGCGCCGTGCCCGTGAAACCGAGCAGCGCCTGCCGGCCGTCAGCTCCGGTGAGCAGCACGGTCGCCATGTCGGAGGTCTTGTCGTGGGCGAGGCCGGCCTCGTCGACCTCCACCTCGCCCAGCACCGCGACGACCGGGACGAGCACCCGGGCGGAGGCGAGCGCGGTGAGCACGTCGGCGTGGGTCGCCCGGCCCGCGGCGTAGGACCGCATCACGGACGCGACCTCGGGGCTCGTCTCGCCGGTGTCGCCGGGAAACGCAGTGCCGAGGAGTCGCTTGTCGTTCATCGGCTCCATTGAACCTCAGCCGAAGATCAGGGCCGATATCGGGGACAGTCCGGGTGCCAGGCGACCGGGACGGTGGAAGACTGTGGAGCATGGACCAAGGCGCCTACCTCGCACTAGCCGCAGCGCTCACCGTTCTGGGGGCGATCTGGACCTGGGTCGCGTTCCGACGGCGTGGCCTCGGGGCCGGCGCGAGGGCGCTCGGGTGGACGCTGCTCGCCCCGGCGGCCTACCTGACCGGCCTGCTCCGCGCCGGCGGCAGGATCGTCGACGCGATCGCCGACTGGGCCGCGCGCCTGGTCTTCAGCCCGACCGTGTGGATCGGGTTCGGCATCGCCGCGCTCGCGATCGTGCTGATCTTCGTCTCCCGGCTCCTGCCCGCCAAGGAGAGGCCGAGCCGGGCAGCCCGGAAGGCGTCGGCCGGTGGCGCGCCCGCCGGCTCGTCCGGCCCGGCCTCGGTCACGGCTCCGCGGACGACCAAGGGCCCGGTGGTCGACGACGATGACGACGACATGGCCGACGTCAACGACATCTTGAAGAAGTACGGCATCTCCTGACCTCGACCGACTCCCCCGCTGCCGCCGATCTCCTCACGATCGCGATGAGCCGCCCGGCCACGCTCGGCCCGGGCCGGCTGATCTGCATCGACGGCCCCGCCGGCTCGGGCAAGACGACCCTGGCCGGCGCCCTGGCCGAGATGACCCAGGCACCGGTGATCCACATGGACGATCTCTACGCCGGCTGGGACGGCCTCGCAGACGGCATCGCCCAGCTCGAGACCGTCCTGCTCCCCCTCGTCGAGGGCGCCCCCGGCTCCTACCGCCGCTACGACTGGCACCGAGGCGCCTACGCCGAGACCGTCCTGGTCCCGCCGAGCCCACTGCTCGTGATCGAGGGGGTCGGCAGCGGCGCCGCGGTGTACGACGGCTTCCGCACCGCTCTCGCCTGGGTCGACGCACCCGAGGAGGAGCGCAAGCGACGCGGCATCGACCGCGACGGCGACACCTTCGGACCCCACTGGGACGCCTGGGCCGCTGCCGAGACCGGCCACTTCGCCCTAGACCGGACCGCCGCCCGCGCCGACGTGGTCGTCATGACCTAGGTCCCCCGCTGGTCATGGGCTCGACCAGCGGGGTCAGGAGATGAGCTCGTCCAGGCGCGAGTAGG
The DNA here is from genome assembly GCF_055585005.1 of Nocardioides sp. NPDC054178. Classification (NCBI taxonomy): domain Bacteria; kingdom Bacillati; phylum Actinomycetota; class Actinomycetes; order Propionibacteriales; family Nocardioidaceae; genus Nocardioides; species Nocardioides sp. NPDC054178. Next base: position 12,268 of record NZ_JBVJKY010000012.1, on the reverse strand, counting down.
CCCGCGCGTCACCCTGGAGCACCTCCGAGCGCCGCCCGTCGACCGAGACCGGTACGTCACCCGCGACCGTGACCCGGCGCATCTCGCGCGGGTGGTGGTCGAAGTCCGCGACCGCGTAGTGCTGGGTGGCACGGTTGTCCCACATCGCCACGTCGCCGGGCTGCCAGGCCCAGCGGATGGTGTTCTCGAGCTTGGTGACCCGGTCCTGGAGCAGGTTGAACAGGTGGATCGACTCGGTCGAGGTGAGCCCGTCGAACTCCTTCACGAACGAACCGAGCACGAGGGACCGCTCCCCCGTCTCGGGGTGGACACGGACGACCGGGTGCCGGGTCTCGAAGTGGATCGAGGCGAAGTCGTCGCGGGAGTAGTTGGCGTCGGGCTGCTCGTGCTCCTCGTCGCGCTGGGCGTAGTCGTAGGAGTTGGTGTGCACCGCCCAGAGCGCGTCGGCCAGCGCCTTCAGCGGCGTCGGAAGCCGGTCGTAGGCGGCTGCGGTGTTCGCCCAGATCGTGGTCCCGCCGTAGGGCGGCAGGGTGACCGCGCGCAGCACCGAGATCGCCGGGACCCGGTCCACGAACGTGACGTCGGTGTGCCAGGCGTTGGCCGCCATGCCCGCGTTGGCGGTGACCCGCAGCACCCGCCCGGAGCCGGTGTTGACGGTCGGGTGAGCGGTCGTCAGCTCACCGAACCGGGCCGCGAAGGCGCTCTGCTCCTCGTCGGTGAGCCCGTCCTGGCCCCGGAAGAAGAGCACCTTGTGACGCAGCAGGGCATTGCGTACGTCCTGGATCTGGGTGTCGTCGGCCTCGGCCAGGTGCAGGCCCTCGATGACGGCGCCGATCCGGGCGCCGGCGCGGCGGATCCGCACGCCCGAGGACGTCTCGACGACGTCCGCGGGGCGGTGCAGCTCGGTGATGGTCACGGTCGTTCTCCTCCGATCAGGGATGTCAGCTCAGGCATGCCGGCTTCAGGCGGGGGTGAGCTCGGGCTGCGGGGTCTTTGCGCGGGCACCGCGGCCGAGCTTCGGCCACCACGACGGCACCAGGCCACGCTGGCCGCCGAGCGCGGCCGAGACGCGGTCGAGGTAGATCGCGATGACGACGACCGCCAGACCGCCTTCGATCGAGGCACCGATCTGCAGGCCCTGGACCGCGTTGACGACCACGCCGCCGAGGCCGGAGCCGCCGACCAGACCGGCCACGACGACCATCGAGAGAGCCAGCATGATCACCTGGTTCACACCTGTCATGATCGACTCGCGCGCCAGCGGCAGCTGGACCTCGCGCAGGATCTCCCAGCGGCCCGCGCCGAAGGCGGCGGCCGCCTCGACGGTCTCGGCGTCGACCTGGTTGATCCCGAGCTGGGTGAGCCGGACCGCGGGCGGCAGTGCGAAGACGATCGTGGCGACCAGACCGGGCGCGTCGCCGACGCCGAAGAAGAGGATCGTCGGCAGCAGGTAGACGAAGACCGGCAGGGTCTGCATCAGGTCCAGCACCGGCCGCAGCGCCGCTCGCAGCGGTGGCGAGAAGGCCGACCAGATGCCCAGCGGGATGCCGATCACCAGCGCGACGAACGTCGCGACGAGCACCGAGGTGGTGGTCTGCATCGTCTCGTACCACAGGTCCATCGACTCGATCAGGAGCAGCCCGACGGTCAGCACCAGGGTCAGGACGACCTGGCGGGTCACCAGGAGCGCGATCACCGCGAGCACGACGATCATCGCCACCGGCGGCAGCCCGCCGAGCACGTTGTAGACCATCCGGAGCAGGAAGTTGAGCGCCTCCTTGATGCCGTCGAAGAACGGTCCGAGGTTGTCGGTGAGGAAGTTGATGACGTCCTCACCGAGGTCGCCGATGTGAAGGTCAGGCATGGGCCACCTCCTTGGTCTCGGTGTCGGCGCTCGCGCCGTTGGCGGTGGACAGGGCCGAGAGGATCGCGGCCCGAGGCACGACCCCGACGATCCGTCCGTCGTCGTCGAGCACGGTCACCGGCACCACCTGGCGTCCGGCGAGCTGCATGAAGTCACCGACGACGTCGTCGGGCGCGACCTGCTCGTAGGGCTCTCCGAGCGCTTCGCGCAGGCTCTCGTCGGTGCTCAGGTCGGCGACCCGGTCGGCGGTCACGACCCCGAGCAGCCGATCCTCGGCGTCGGTCACGAAGGCACCGGTGACCTCGTTCTCGCCGAGCCTGGTGAGCGCGTCGGCGCGGCTGGTCGCCTCATCGAGGACGAGCCGCGGCGGCCGCACGAGGTCGGAGGCGCTGAGCACCCGGGCGCGGTCCACGTCGGAGACGAACTCGCTGACGTAGTCGTCGGCCGGATGGGCCACGATCTCGGGACCGGGAGCGAGCTGTATGACCCGGCCCTCGCGCATCACCATCACCCGGTCACCGATCCGCATCGCCTCGTTGAGGTCGTGGGTGACGAAGACCGTCGTGCGCTGGTCCTGGGCCTGGAGCTCGACGAGCAGGTCCTGCATGTCACGCCGGATCAGTGGGTCGAGCGCGGAGAACGGCTCGTCCATCAGCAGGATCGGCGGGTCCACGGCCAGCGCCCGGGCCAGCCCGACCCGCTGCCGCATGCCGCCGGAGAGCTCCTGCGGGAGCTTGTCGCCGCGCCCGCCCAGGCCGACCCGGTCGAGGGCGGCGTCGGCCTTCTCCAGACGCTCCTGCTTCGCGACGCCGCGTACCTTCAGGCCGTACGCCGCGTTCTCCCGCACCGTCCGGTGCGGGAAGAGCGAGAAGTGCTGGAAGACCATCCCGATGCCGTTGTTACGGAGCTCGCGCAGCCGCTGGTCGGAGACCTTGGTGATGTCCTCGCCGTCGATCAGGAGCTCGCCGGCGCTGGGCTCGTTGAGCCGGTTGATCATCCGCAGCACGGTCGACTTGCCGGAGCCCGAGAGGCCCATGACGACGAACATCTCGCCCGTGGCGATCTCGAAGTCGATCTCGTGGGCACCGAGGTAGCCGCCCGCTGCGGCGGCCGCCGCACGCGGGTCCTCGGCTGCCAGTGCCTTCTCGGCCTGCCTCCTGCCGAGGCCGTAGACCTTGCTCAGGCCGCGTCCGACGATCGCGGGCCTGGTCGTCTCGTTCGTCTCGCTCATCAGATCTCCGCCTTCTCGCCGTCGGCATCCTCGACCCCGTCGAGGAACTCGGCGACCTTCTCGGGGTTGTCGTCGATCCACGCCTCGGCGATGTCGGCGAGCTCCTTGCCGGACTTGTCGTGGTCGTAGTAGAACTGCCCGGCCTCGTCGGTCGTGAAGGTCAGGTGGGAGAGGAGCTCGGCGATCTCCGGGTTGTCGTCCTCGAACCCCTTGCGGGTGACGGTGCGGATCTCACCGGCGCCGCCCCAGACCTTGTCCGGGTCCTCGAGGAAGACGGCGTCGAACTGCACCGTCATCCAGTGCGGGCTCCAGCCGAGGAACACGATCGGCTGGCCGGCCTTCTGCGACTTCTCGACCTGGGCGAGCATGGCCGGGGTGCCGCTGGCGACAAGCTTCCAGTCCCCCAGCCCGTACGCGTCCTCGTCGATCGCCTTCTGGATCGTCTCGTTGCCCGGGGAGCCGGCCTCGATGCCGTAGATCTTCTTCCCGAACCTCGCGGCGTTGGCATCGAGGTCGGCCAGCGACTCGATCCCGAGCTTCTCGGCGACGTCGCCGGGGACGGCCGGGGCGTACTCGGTGCCCTTCACGATCGTGGAGAGAACCTCGACGTCGCCGGAGTCGATGGGGTCGCCGAAGCTGGGCTCCTGGGAGGGCCACCAGTTGCCGAGGTAGGCGTCGATCTGGCCCGAGGAGACGGCGGTCGCCGCGTTCTCGACGGACAGGTTCTTCTTGATGCTCGCGTCGTAGCCGAGCTCCTGGAGGATCTGTACGGCGATCTCGTTCTCGACCTGGAGGTCGACCCACGGCTGCTCGGCGAGGACCACCGAGTCCTCGGCTCCGCCGGAGTCGCTCTGGGCGAAGCCGTCACGCTCGCTGGCGGTCGTGCAGGCGGTCAGGGTGCCGGCTGTCGCCGCGATGGCGAGGGCGGCCACAGCCAGACGTGGGGGGCGGCGCATGCGTGCTCCATCCAATCGGTTCATATATGTCTAACACACTAGACATTCACCTTCTGGGTATTCCAGCACGTCCGGGCAGTGAGCAAGACCAGGATCGAGATGCTGCGATAGATCCTCTCTATGGCTCGGCTAGGAGTCGGTGAGCTCTTGGGCCAGCGCCACGAACTGCTCGACCAGCGCGTCACCGCGCTCCTCCAGCCACACGGCCGACACGCTCACCCGCGCCACCGGGGTCAGCGCCACGACCTGTGCCCCGGCCCGCGACGCCGCACCGGCCATGCCCTCGGTCAGCACCGCCACCCCGGCGCGGGCCATCACCAGCGGGATGATCGAGGCGACGTGGGCCGTCTCGATGGCGACCTCCGTGGGCAGGCCCGCGGCTTCGAGCCGGGCATCCAGGAACGTACGCAGCGCCGTGCCCGCCGGCGTCGCGATCAGGCCGACCTCGGCGAGCTCCTCGATCCGGACCTCCTCCGGTGCCTCGCCCGAGGGCGGCAGCACCGCCACCAGCTCGTGCTCGGCGAGCCGGTGCGAGCCGAAGGGGCCGTGCGGCGGCGCCCCGTCGATCAGACCCACGTCGGCCTCGCCCTTGCGCACCTGGTCCAGGACGTCCGAGCGGTGCTGCGGGTCGGTGACGACCACCTGCGCGGCCGGCTGGATCCGCCGGAACTCGGCCAGCACCGGCACCAGCGGCTCGACCGCCCACACCGTGCTGGAGGTGATCCGCAGCCGGCCGAACCCCTCGTCCGAGACCGACCGGACCGCGCCCGCGGCGAGCTCGAAGCCACGTACGACCCGGCGCGCCGGACCGAGCAGCGCCGAGCCCGCCGGGGTGAGCCGCACGCCCCTGCCGTGGCGCTCGAAGAGCGGACCGCCGAGCTCTCGTTCGAGCCCTCGCACGGCGTACGACAACGATGGCTGCGCCACGTGGAGCCGTGCCGCGGCGCTGGTGAAGCTGCCCGCCTCGGCGATCGCGAGGAAGAACTCCAGCTGTCGTCGCTCCATGGCCCGAGGCTAACCCGACCGGTCATCAGGACGGCCCAGGCACCTCGATAGCCTGTGAGCGTGCTGAGACCGAGTGGAGAGCAGTTCACGATCGACGGCGGGGGCTACTCCGCGACGGTGACGGAGAGTGGCGGGTCGCTGCGGCTGCTGTCCTACCAGGGCCGCGACCTCATCGCCGGGTTCGGCGACGAGGACCAGTCCAAGGGCGGCAAGGGCCAGCTGCTGGCGCCGTGGCCCAACCGGATCCGCGACGGCCGCTACGAGTTCGGCGGGAAGAGCTATCAGCTCGGGCTCACCGAGGTCGCCCGCAACAACGCCTCCCACGGGCTGGTGCGCTGGGCGCAATGGCTGCCCATCGAGGAGGCGAAGAGCTCGATCACCCTCGCCACCCGGCTGATGGCGCAGAGCGGCTACCCCTGGACCCTCGACCTCGAGGTGACGTACGCAGTGGGGCCCGACGGCCTCACCGTGACCCAGTCGGCGACCAACCACGCCGACTCCCCCGCGCCCTACGCCGTCGGCGCCCACCCCTATCTCACCGCGGGCGCCGGACCGGTCGACGCCTGGACGCTCACCCTCCCGGCGCGGACCCGCCTGCTCTCCGACCCCGAGCGCAAGCTGCCCACCACGAGCGAGCCGACGGCGGGGACGGCCTATGACTTCACCTCCGCCAAGCCCATCGGCGATGTCGTCCTCGACCACGCCTTCACCGATCTCGACCGGGGCGAGGACGGGCGGGCGACGGTCACGATCCAGGGCCCCGACGGAGGCGTCGCGCTCTGGGTCGACGAGCGCCACCCGTGGCTGATGGTCTACAGCGCCGACGACCAGTCGCCGGCGCGGGGCGGTCTGGCCGTCGAGCCGATGACCGCTCCCCCGGACGCGTTCAACTCCGGCACCGACCTGATCGCGCTCGCCCCCGACGAGCGCCTCGAGGTCACCTGGGGCATCACCGCGATCTGACCCTCACGCTCTAGAGGTCGCACTCCAGCAGCGAGAGGTCGAACGCCTCGGCCATCGCCGCGTAGCCGGCGTCGCCGGGGTGGAGATGGTCCCCGGAGTCATACGCGGGCAGGAACCGCGCCGGCCGCTCGGGGTCACGCGTGGCCGCGTCGAAGTCGACGACTCCGTCGAACTCGCCGGAGGTCCGGATCCACTCGTTGACCGCGACCCGCACCCGGTCGCGTGCAGGGGTGTAGCGGCTGCCACCCTCGTAGGGCGTCAGGGTGCCGCCGACGACGCACACGTCCTCGGCGTGCGCCTGCGCGATCAGGTCGCGGTAGGCCGCGATCAGGTCGGAGGCGTCGTCGGCGTCGTCCCAGCGGATGTCGTTGATCCCCGCCAGCAGCACGACCGTGGAGACCCCGGGCTGGTCCAGGACGTCGCGCCGGAAGCGGTCCAGAGCGCGCTGGCCGCCGGTCCCGTCGGTGAGGACGCGGTTGGCGGAGATGCCCTCGTTCATCACCCCGAACCGGCCGGCGTACGAGCTCGCCGCCACCCGGTCCGCCACCACGTCGGGGTAGCGCCGGTCGGCTCCGACGGTGGAGCCGTTGCCGTCGGTGATCGAGTCGCCGAAGAAGACCGTGGTCTTGACCCGGCGCGGCTTCTCGACGACGACGCTCTCGACCCAGTACCAGCGGGAGATCTGCGTCGTGAAGGCCGCACCCGACTCCTGGCCGGCCACGTCCGCACCGGAGGTCCCGGAGACGTAGGAGATCTGCGTGGCCACGTCGTGCCCGGTGATCGGGCCACTCTCGCCCACCACGTGGAAGCTCACCGCGAGCGTCGTATCGGCCGGCACCGTCGCCTCGAGCGGATCGCTGAGCACCTCGGTGCCGGGGGCGACGGTGACTTCCTCGGCGCCGTCGAAGGTCAGTGGCCGGTTCGTGCCGGACACCACCGCGGCCCCCTCGCCCGCCAGGCCCACGTGCGCCGAGGCGAAGGTCACCGGACGGTCGCCGAACGCGTTGGAGAGGGAGATGCGTACGCCGGAGCCACCCAGCGAGGTGTGCACCAGGTTGCGCACCGAGCGGTCCGCCAGACCAGCGGCGCCGGTCTCACCACCCACCTCGTCGGCCGAGGCACCCCAGGTGCCAACCGGGTGCACCGGCGCGGCCTGGGCCGGCTCGGTCGAGGCCAGGGTGAGCGCGGCCGCCAGCACAGCGATGGCCCGAGTCCATGAGATCACGCAGACACGCTAAGACGCATCGGGCGTCGCCATGAGCAGTTCGGGCGAGGATTCTCCGAGGCGTGGTGGGCGGTTCGCCGGCGGGTCGCCGCTAGGACAGCTCGTCGGCCAGCGTGCGCAGCGTGCGTACGGCCCTCTTCGACGAGCCGCCGTCGGCGGCCTGGATGCCGAGCACGGAGATGTTGTGGCCCGACGCAAGGTCGATGTTGGGCCACGGAGCGCCGCGGGGGAAGTTGATCGCGAGCACCTCGGCCCACTCCAGGTCGCGGCGCTTGAAGCCGTTGACCACGGTCAGGCCGTCGGCGCGGGCGACGACCCGCGACCGGGTCAGCGCATACACGCAGGTCACGATCCCGAGCCCCACGGCTCCGAAGGTGAGCCGTTCGAACATGGTGACCTGGGCCTTGATCTCGGGGGTGAAACCGACCCAGACCAGCGTGCACATCACCGCGAGAGCGGCCACCAGGAACCAGCCCATGACGCGCGCCCCGAGCGGGCGCCAGGTGTGCGGCAACTTCACCGGACGCTCCGCTGCGGTGGGCTCAGATCCGGCAGGCATTGATCTCCGTCAGCAGGATCGCGCGGGCACCCACGGCGTACAGGTCGTCCATCAGCTTCTGCGAGCCCTTGCTCGGCACCATCGCGCGGACGGCGACCCAGCCCTCGCGGTGCAGCGGGCTGACCGTCGGACCCTCGAGACCCGGCGTCATCGCGGAGGCCTCGGCGAGGAACTCGGCGCGGATGTCGTAGTCCATCATCACGTAGCTGCGCGCGATCAGGACGCCGTCGAGGCGGCGGCGGAAGGTCTCGTACGCAGCCCCCAGCTGGGCGCCCGAACGCGTGATCACGACCGCCTCGGAGTGCATGATCGGCTCGCCGAAGATCTCCAGGCCGGCCTGGCGCATCGTGGAGCCGGTCTCGACCACGTCGGCGATCGCGTCGGCGACACCGAGCTGGATCGAGGTCTCCACCGCGCCGTCGAGGCGGGTGACGCTCGCGTCGATCCCCTCGCGCTCCAGGAAGGCCGAGACGACCCCGACGTAGGAGGTCGCGATCCGCTTGCCGCGCAGCTCCTCGATCGAGGTGAAGTCGCCGGCGCGGCCGGCGAAGTGGAACCGCGAGCGACCGAAGCCGAGCCCGACGACCTCGTCGGCCTTGGCGCCGGAGTCGAGGAGCAGGTCGCGGCCGGTGATGCCGATGTCGAGGGTGCCCTCGCCGACGTAGAGCGCGATGTCGCGCGGGCGCAGGTAGAAGAACTCGACGCCGTTCTCCTCGTCGATGAGGGTCAGGCGCTTGGAGTCCTCGCGCTGGCGGTAGCCCGCCTCGCGCAGCAGCTCGGAGGCAGCGACGGACAGCGAGCCCTTGTTGGGGACGGCGATCCGGAGCATGCCCTCTGCGGAAGTTTCAGTCATGGGTGATCCCTACAGGTGTGAGTAGACGTCGTCGATCGAGATGCCGCTGGCGAGCATGAGCACCTGGGCGTGGTAGAGCAGCTGGGAGATCTCCTCCGCGGTCGCTTCCTTGCCCTCGTACTCGGCCGCCATCCAGGACTCGGCGGCCTCCTCGACCAGCTTCTTCCCGATCGCATGGACCCCGGCGTCGAGCTGTGCCACGGTGCCGGATCCTTCAGGTCGGGTCCGGGCCTTCTCACTCAGCTCGGCCCAGAGCTCGTCGAACGTCTTCACGAGCGTCAAGCCTAGGCCGTACGCGACCCGGCCCCCGAATCGTCTCACCGAATCGATAGCAGTCCTGCTATCGACAGCCATAGCAGGACTGCGATATCTTCGATTCATGAGCACCGACGACGGGGACACCGCGTTCTACGTCGGCATCGCCGCCCAGGTGACCGAGCACCGGGTCGCGCGAGGCCTGTCCCAGCGCGAGCTGGCCGAGCTCTGCGGGACGACGCAGTCGGCGATCGCTCGGCTGGAGTCCGGGTCCCGCCCACCCAAGATCGACACCCTCCTCCGGGTGGCCGCCGCCCTCGACTGCCGCCTCGAGGTCGGCTTCCACGCCCGCACCCGAGCCCACAGGAGCACACCATGAAGACCCCTATCGCCGCCGACGAGGTCGAGTCGACCCGCAGCGAGCGGTTCCTGGCGGTCGCGCTGACCGCCTTCCTGCTCGTCGGCACCGTCTGGTTCTACGTCAAGGTCGCCGGCTGGTGGCCGCTCTACATGGACTGGGACCAGTGCAACAACGGCGAGACGGCGTGCGAGATCCCCGGCCACGAGGCGATGCAGATCACCATCCGCCTCGGCTTCGTCATCCTGCTCTGCGTGGTCGGATTCTGGGTCCTCTACCGGCTGCGCCGCAGCGGCTCCCGCTTCCTGCCGCTCGGCTTCGCGCTCGCCGCGACCGGGGTGATCATGGCCCTGGTCTTCGCCTTCCACTACACCTTCGAGTACGCCGACTTCGGCCCGCTCATCCTGTCGCTGTTCGGCGCAGCGGCGACCGTCGGGGTGTTCGTCGCCGTCCAGCGGCTCCTGGCCAAGCGGATCCCGGCCATGCGCGTCCGCAAGGGCGACTGCCCCTACTGCGGCTACCCGGTCCGCGGCAAGCACTGTGAGGGCTGCGGCCGCGAGACGCTGGCGCCGTGCACCACCTGCGAGGCCGACCGCAGGGTCGGCTCGATCCACTGCGTAGCCTGCGGGGCTGAGTAACCCTCGACCTCAGGGTCAGGGTTGGATGCGGCGTACGGTCGCACGATGCAGCTTCATGAACTCGACGTAACCGGGGGCGTTGAGCTCCAGGATCGCCGCCGGGTTCGTGTCCGGCTCGATCGTGCCGCGGATCTTGGCCGGCACACCCATCACCAGGCTGTGGTCGGGCACCTGGGTCCCCTCGACCACCATCGCGCCGGCCGCGATCAGGCAGCCGTCGCCGATCACGACCGAGTCGGAGACCACCGCCCCGTTGCCGATCAGCGACCCGGTCCCGATCCGGTCGCCGTGCACCACGCAGCCATGGGCGACGGTGCTGTGCGGGCCCATCTCGAGGGAGGACCCCGGGCGGACGTGCAGCACGGAGTTGTCCTGCACGTTGGAGCCCTCGCCGATGATGATCGGCCCCACGTCGGCACGGAGCACCGCGCCGTACCAGACGCTGGCGTTCGGGCCGAGGCGTACGTCACCGATCAGCGTCGCCGTCGGCGCCACCCAGGCCTCGGGATGGATCTGCGGACTCTTGCCGTCGAACTCGAAGATGTTCATCGGGGCAGAGCCTAGTCAGTGCGTACCCTCGGGACTGACGTGGAGGACGACGCTGGTCAGCCGCGGCAGCGCCTCCAGGAGGTGCTCCTCGGCATGGTGGGCGATGTCGTGCGCGGCGGAGACCGCGAGGTCGGCCGGCACGGTGATGTCGCCGTCGGCGTGGAGGGTGTGCCCGATCCACCGCAGCCGCAGGCTGCGGACCTCGAGCACGCCGTCGACGGTGCCGACCGCCTCCCGCGCTCTGCGGACGTCCTCGGGGGTGACCGCGTCCATCAGCCGGGCGCCGACCTGCTTGAGCGCCGAACGCAGCACGCCGAGGATCGCGACCGCGATCAGCAGCCCGATCACCGGGTCGGCCCACGGCATCCCGAGCGCGACCCCGGCCGCGCCGAGGACCACGGCCAGCGAGGTGAAGCCGTCCGTACGCGCGTGGAGCCCGTCGGCGATCAGGGCGGCCGAGCCGATCTGACGGCCCACCCGGATCCGGTACCGCGCGACGATCTCGTTGCCGAGGAATCCGACGACACCGGCGGCGGCGACCGCCCAGACGTGCTCGACCTGGCGCGGATGGAAGAGCCGGTCGACGGCCTCCCAGCCCGCCAGGATGCTGGAGAGCGCGATCATCGCGACGACGAAGAGCCCGGCAAGGTCCTCCGCCCGTCCGTACCCATAGGTGAACCGGTCGTTGGCCGGACGTCGCGCGAGCCAGAACGCCACGAGCAACGGCACCGCCGTCAGCGCGTCCGCGACATTGTGGAGCGTGTCGCCCAGCAGCGCCACCGACCCGGTCAGGGCGACGACGACCGCCTGCAGCGCCGCCGTCAGCGCGAGGACACCGAGGCTGATCCACAGCGCCCGCCGGCCCCGTACGTCCGCCTCCAGCGCCTCGTCGACCTGGTCCGCCGCATCGTGGGAATGAGCCCCGAAGACGTCCGAGACCGCGTGCCTCACCCGCGCCCAGCCGCCATCGTGCGCATGGCTGTGCTCGTGCCCATGCTCGTGACCGTGGCCGTGGCCGTGGCCGTGGCCGGCATGCTCGCTCGGGTGGTCGTGCAGCGTGTGGGTCATGCCGACTCCTCCGCGGATCGGTGGTGCGCCGGAACCTGGTCCAGCAGATGCTCCACATGCCCGATCGTGTCGAGGACCAGCTGGCGCACGTGGCCGTTCTCGACCCGGTAGAGCACCGAGGTCCCCTCCTTCCGCGTGGTCACCAGCCGCGCCATCCGCATCTTCGCCAGATGCTGCGAGACCCCCGGCACCGGCTTGTCCAACATCGAGGCGAGCTCCGAGACGGACCGCTCCTCATCCAGCAACAGCCCCGCCAGCTGCAGCCGAGTGGGATCGGCCAGCATCCGCAGCACCTCGACGGCGAGGGTCACCACGTCATCTCCCCACACCGGAGGTTGCGTATTTGCATGCATGCGCAAATTGTAGCGCGATGGCCTGGCCCTTTTTTGGGGGCGGATGAGTGTTCTCGCGGAGGTCGGTCTATCTGCGTCGAGTGAAGCGGATGTCGCCGTTGGGGAGGCGTTCGTGGAGGTACGCCGAATCGTGGGCGCGGTGGTGGTGGCAGGAGCAGAGGAGGGCGGCGTTGTCGAGGTCGGTGGCACCTCCTTGGGCCCAGGCGAGCCAGTGGTGGGCCTCGGCCCACGTGCCGGGGATGTCGCAGCCTTCGGCCTCACAGGTTGCGGATCGGAGCAGGAGGGCGCGGCGTTGGGCGGCGGTGAAGAAGCGTTCCTTGCGCCCGAGGTCGAGGACTTCGGAGTCACTGTCGAGGACGGCGGGGATGATGCCTGCGGCGCAGGCCAGACG
>NZ_JBVJKY010000011.1:0-179200 GCF_055585005.1 Nocardioides sp. NPDC054178 | reverse complement strand
CGTCGGTCGAGACGGCACGCGCGTCGGTCGAGACGGCACGCGCGTCGGTCGAGACGGCACGCGCGTCGGTCGAGACGGCACGCGCGTCGGTCGAGACGGCACGCGCGTCGGTCGAGACGGCACGCGCGTCGGTCGAGACGGCACGCGCGTCGGTCGAGACGGCACGCGCGTCGGTCGAGACGGCACGCGCGTCGGTCGAGACGGCACGCGCGTCGGTCGAGACGGCACGCGCGTCGGTCGAGACGGCACGCGCGTCGGTCGAGACGGCACGCGCGTCGGTCGAGACGGCACGCGCGTCGGTCGAGACGGCACGCGCGTCGGTCGAGACGGCACGCGCGTCGGTCGAGGCGTCACTCGCGTCGGTCGGGACGTCAGTTGTAGCGATCGAGTTCCGATCCTGGGCGGATGCCGGTGCAGGCATGTGACCTGCCGCACCCTAGGCTTTCCAAGTGCCCACGATGACCGCCAGCCCGACCAGCGCCCGCCGGCGCAGGCTGTCCGCGCTCATCCGCAGCAGCAGCTTCCTCGCTGTCTGCATCATGGTCACCAACATCGCGACCTACGGTTTCCAGATCATCGCCGCCCGGATCCTCGGCCCCGGACAGTACGGCGGGGTCGCGTCGATGATGTCGCTGCTCCTCGTGGTCGGCGTGGTCCAGCTCGGCATGCAGGCGACGGCGTCGCGGCGGGTGACCGAGACGCCCGGCCAAGAGCGCGCGATCGAGCGGACCGTGCTGCGAGCGACCTATCGGGCAGCCATCGTCGTCGGCATCGTCATGCTCGCCGCCTCACCGCTGGTGTGGCGGGTGCTGCGGCTGGACTCGATCTACCCGGCACTGCTGGTCGCGGTGTGTGCCGTACCGCTGACGATCATGGGTGGTCAGGCCGGAGTGCTGCAGGGCGAGCGGCGTTGGCTCGGCCTCTCCATGGTCTACCTGGCCCTCGGCATCCCTCGGGTCATCGTCACCACCGCCGCGATGTGGGTCCGCCCCACCGAGGGCGCCGCCATGGCCGGTGTCGCTCTGGCCCAGTTCGCGCCGGCGATCGTCGGATGGTGGATCCTGCGGCGTCGCGCCGATACGGATGCGAAGCCCGGGCCGGTGAAGCCCGTCGTCGTCGAGATGCTCCAGGGCTCCTTCGCGCTGCTGGGCTTCTTCGCGCTTTCCAACGTCGACATCCTGATCGCGCGCAACGTGCTCTCCGACCACGTCTCCGGCCTGTACGCCGGTGGACTGATCCTCACCAAGGCGGTGCTGTTCCTCCCGCAGTTCGTGGTGATCATCGCCTTCCCGTCGATGTCGGCCGAGGCCAGCCGCCGCTCCGCGCTGGTCAAGTCGCTGGCGCTCGTCGGCGGGCTCGGCGCGTGCGCGATCGCCGGCTCGTGGCTGTTGTCGTGGCTCGCGATGATCTTCATCGGTGGCCCCGACTACGCCGAGATCGAGGGTCTGCTCTGGGTCTTCGCGATCCTCGGCATGGTGCTGTCCGTGCTCCAGCTGCTCGTCTACTCTGTCCTGGCCCGGCGCAGCCAGCTCTCGGCGTTCCTTCTCTGGATCGCCGTCGCCGCCGCCCTCGCCCTCGGCGCGATGCAGACCACCGTCGAAGGCCTCGTCTGGGCCGTGCTCAGCGTCGACGCCGCCCTCGCCGCCGTCCTCCTCGCGGTCACCTTCTGGCGACTCAACCAGACCGCTCACCGCCCCTGATCCCAGCCGAGACGTCACCCCCGCCGGCCGAGACGTCACCCGCGTCAGCCCAGACGTCACCCGCGCCGGCCCAGACGTCAGCCGCGCCGGCCGAGACGTCAGCGGCGTCGGCCGAGACGTCAGCGGCGTCGGCCGAGATCTATTCAGCTGCCACCTCGGCCGACGTAGGTGACGCCTCGACCGACCGCGGTGACACCTCGACCGACCGGGGTGACGCCTCGGCGATCAGTGGGCGGCTTCGTGCCAGGACAGGCCGGTGCCGACGGAGACGTCGAGCGGGACGTTGAGGTCTGCGGCGGAGCCCATCTGCTCGCGTACGAGCCCTTCCAGCGCCTCGCGCTCCCCCGGGGCGACCTCGAAGACGAGCTCGTCGTGGACCTGGAGGAGCATCCGGGAGGTGAGGCCGGCCTCGTCGATGGCGGCCTGGACCCGCAGCATGGCGACCTTGATCAGGTCGGCGGCCGAGCCCTGGATGGGGGCGTTGAGCGCCATCCGCTCGGCGGTCTCGCGCCGCTGACGGTTGTCCGAGAGCAGGTCGGGCAGGTAGCGGCGACGGCCCATGATGGTCTCGGTGTAACCGGTGCGCCGGGCCTCCTCGACCAGGCTGCGCAGGTAGTCGCGGATGCCGCCGAAGGTCTCGAAGTATTCCTCCATCAGCCCACGCGCCTCGCTCGGCTCGATGCCGAGCTGCTGGGAGAGGCCGAAGGCCGACAAGCCGTAGGCGAGGCCGTAGTTCATCGCCTTGATCTTGGCCCGCTGCTCGACGGAGACCGCGTCGGGATCCACGCCGAAGACCCGCGCGGCGGTGATCGAGTGGAAGTCACGGCCCGAGCGGAACGCCTCGATCAGCAAGGCGTCCTCGGACAGATGGGCCATGATCCGCATCTCGATCTGCGAATAGTCGGCGGTCATCAGGGACTCGAACCCGGCGCCCACCACGAAGCCCTTGCGGATCCCGCGGCCCTCCTCGGTGCGCACCGGGATGTTCTGCAGGTTGGGCTCGGTCGAGGAGAGCCGCCCGGTGGCCGCGATGGTCTGGTTGAACGTGGTGTGGATCCGGCCGTCGTCCTGCACGGTCTTCAGCAGGCCCTCGATGGTGACCCGCAGCCGGGTGACGTCGCGGTGGCGCAGCAGGGCGAGCAGGAACGGGTGCTCGGTCTTCACGTAGAGCTGCTGCAGCGCGTCGGCGTCGGTGGTCCAGCCGGTCTTGGTGCGCTTCGTCTTCGGCATGTCGAGCTCGTCGAAGAGGACCACCTGCAGCTGCTTGGGAGAGCCGAGGTTGATCTCCTTCCCGATCACGCCGTAGGCCTCGTCGGCCGCCTGCTTCATCTGACCGGCGAAGTGCCGCTCCAGGGCGTCGAGGTGCTCGGTGTCGACCGCGATGCCGGTCTTCTCCATCCGCGCCAGCAGATGCAGCAGCGGCAGCTCCACCTCGGAGAGCAGCCGGTGCCCGCCGGCGGCCTCGACCGCCGAGTCGAGCTCGACGGCGAGGTCGATCACCGCCCGGGCGTAGAGCATCGAGGTCCTGGCCACGCCGTCGCCACCGACCTCGTCATCGCCGAAGAGCGACTCCTGACCGCCGTCGTCCTCCTGCTTGAGCTCACGCTTGAGGTAGCGCAGCGTCAGGTCCGCGAGGTCGTAGGAGCGCTGGTCGGGCGCCACGATGTAGGCCGACAGCGCCGTGTCGGTGACCAGCCCGCCCAGGGACCAGCCATGGGCGTCGATCGCCAGCTCGGGTCCCTTGGCGTCGTGCATGATCTTCGGCCTCGAGGGATCCGCGAGCCAGCCGGCCAGGGCAGCCTCGTCCTCCGGCGTCAGCTCCTCCACCCCGACGTACGCAGCCCGCTCCTGCGTCGCGAAGCCGAACCCGTCCACGCGGCCGGTGCCGGAGCCCCAGGTCCCCCGCACATGCACCCCGACGGGGGTGGCGCCCAGCTCCTCGAGGAATGCCCCCAGAGCACCGGGGGCCATTGTCTCCCCCTCCAGCGCGAACCCGCTCTCGTCGACCGGGACGTCGTCCTCGGGAGCGAGCACGTCGGTGATCCGGGTGCGGATCTCGCCACGGAACTCGAGCTCGTCGAGGAGCTCCAGCGCGGCCGCCCGGTCCCACTCGACCCGCCCCAGGTCGGCCGGACCGACCTCCAGGGTCAGGTCTCGCACCAGGGCGTTGAGCCGCCGGTTGCGCATCACGTCGCCGAGGTGGGCGCGCAGGTTGTCGCCGGCCTTGCCCTTGATCTGGTCGGCGTGGGTGATGACGTTGTCGAGGCCGTCGTAGGTGTTGATCCACTTCGCGGCGGTCTTCGGGCCGACGCCCGGGATGCCCGGCAGGTTGTCGGAGTCCTCCCCCACCAGCGCGGCGATCTCTGGATAGCGGTGCGGCGGGACCCCGTACTTCGCCTCGACGGCCTCCGGCGTCATCCGCGCGAGGTCGGAGACACCACGCATCGGATAGAGCACGGTCGAGGACTCGGTGACCAGCTGCAGCGAGTCGCGGTCACCGGTGAGGATCAGCACCTCCATCCCGGCCTCCAGCCCCTGGGTCACCAGGGTCGCGATGATGTCGTCGGCCTCATAGCCCGCGAGGGACAGATGGCGGATGTGCAGCGCATCGAGCAGTCGCTGGATCAGCGGCAGCTGGGACTTGAACTCGTCGGGGGTCTTGTTGCGCTTGGCCTTGTACTCGGAGTATTCCTCCAGCCGGAACGTCTGGCGCGAGAGGTCGAAGGCGACCGCGACGTGGGTCGGGGTCTCGTCGCGCAGCACGTTGACCAGCATCGAGGTGAAGCCGTAGACGGCATTGGTGTTCTGCCCCGTGACGGTCGAGAAGTTCTCCACCGGCAGGGCGAAGAAGGCCCGGTAGGCCAGCGAGTGCCCATCGAGAAGGAGCAGTCGGTCACGCGTCACGTCAGCCACGGTCCGACTCTATCCACGACCACCGACAACCGGTTCAACCGGCGCGTGCGACCATGCATTTATGACCGATGCATCAACCGCCGACCAGACAGCGGGCGAAGCCTTCTTCGCCTCACTCCCCCACGGCATGGGAGGCCTCAACGACAAGATGGGCGTCAAGATCCTGGAGATCTCGGCCGAGAAGGTCGTCGGCACCATGCCGGTGGAGGGCAACACGCAGCCCTACGGCCTGCTCCACGGCGGCGCCTCCGTCGCGCTCGCCGAGACGCTCGGCTCGACCGGGTCCGGGATGCACGCCGCGTCCCTGGGCAAGCTCGCGGTCGGCGTCGACATCAACGCCACCCACCACCGCTCGGCGACCTCGGGCATCGTCACCGGCACCGCGACGGCGATCCACCTCGGTCGCACCTCGGCTGCCTACGAGGTCGTGATCACCGACGAGCGCGGCAAGCGGGTCTGCACCTCGCGGATCACCTGCGCGCTCATCGATGCAGAGCGCGTCGGGCAGTAGGGACGTACGCCGAAGGGCCCCGGAACCAGCATGGTTCCGGGGCCCTTCACTGGGTCGATCAGACTTCCCCAGCGATGTACTTGACCGGGGCGTAGGTCGCCTTGTCGTTGTACTGGTAGATACCGATGGACGCGGCCGTCGGGCTACCGGTCTCGCCGAGCTCGATCGGACCGGACTTGCCGTCGTAGTCGATGTCCTTGCCGTCCTCGATGAGCTTGACGCAGTCGGCGTACGTCTCGCACTTCTCACCACCGGTGGTGATGTCGACGATCTCCTTGGCGATCGCCTCACCGGCGTCGCTGTCGGCCTGGACGGCCGCGAGCGCGGAGACGATGGTGGCGTCGTAGGACTCGCCCGCGTAGGAGTAGTCGGCCAGCTTCGGGTTGACCTTCAGCAGCTGCTCCTTGAAGTCACCGGCGGTCTCGGCGCCCGGGAGGGTGCCCTTGACACCCTTGAGCTCACCCTTGGTGAAGTCCTTGGAGTAGTCCGACAGGTTGCCGTCGACGAAGTACGTCGGCAGCTTGGCCGGACCGGCACCCGCGGCGATGAGCTGCGGGATGAGCTTCTTGGTCTCCTCGAAGGCGATCACGACGACCGCGTCGGCACCCGAGCCGGCGACCTCGTTGATCTGGGCGTCGAACGAGGTGGCGTCCTCGGAGTAGAACGCCGTGGTGGCGACCTTGGAGCCGGCACCCTCGAGGTTGGCCTTGACCTCCTCGGCGAGCGTCTCGCCGTAGGCGTCCTGGCGGGCCAGGATCGCCACGTTGGTGCGCTTGTCCTCGAGCAGCAGGTTGGCCATGACGGCGCCCTGCAGGATGTCGGACGGAGCCGTGCGGAAGTAGAGGTCGGGCTTCGAGAAGTCGCCCTCGTCGAACTCGGTCGAGGTGTTGGCCGGGGAGAACATCACGGTGCCCGACGACATGATCTTGTCGATCACGGTCATCGACACGCCCGAGGACGCGGTGCCGACGATGACGTCGGACTTGGCGTCGATCAGCTTGTCGGCCTCGGTGGGAGCGATCGCGGACGTGGTGTCACCGGAGTCGGCCACGACGGACACGACGTCCTTGCCGAGCACACCACCGGCGGCGTTGATGTCCTGGATCGCCAGGTCGGAACCGGCGAACTCGGGCGGGCCGAGGAACGCGAGGCTGCCGGTCTGCGGGAGAAGCTGCCCGATGGTGAGAGTGCCATCGCCCTTGGCGGCGGCCTTCTTCTCCGGCTCCTCGGAAGCGGTCTCGCCGCCGCAGGCGGCGAGGGTGAAGCTGAGCGCCAAGGCGCCGGCGCCTGCGGTCAGCTTCATCCAGGTAGAGGATGATGAGTTCACTGCTTAGTCCCTCTTTCGTATGGGCTGGCCCGGCTCACGTCGGACCTTGCGGAGACACATTAGAGACGCTCGGAGGGTGAATCACCCGAGGGACCTGTCTTTTCACCAATCCGTTACATCTCCCCCATGGCATCATTGCCTGGGTTGCCGCCATGATCGGCTCCGTATCATCGGGGCCGAGGTGACCCATGATCACTCGGGAAACCCGATTCCGCTCTGGAACAGCCACGATCGTGGAGGAATTGTGATGATCTGTAGGTACGGCACCCTTGGAGGACGGACTCGATGAGCAGGGTGCCGGTGACGATGCGAGAGGCACGAGCCGACGACGCGCTCTTCCTTCTCGGCATCTGGCAGGACTCGTTGCGGATGGCGGACTCCGAGGAGCAGCTGGGCGACCTGGAGACGATCATCGGCGCCGCCGACGCCTCCCCCGACCAGCGCCTCCTGGTGGCCGAGTGCGGCAGCGAGCCCGTCGGGGCGGTCTATGTGCGCGTGACGACCTTCGGCCCGCTCAACCTGGAGCCGACGGTGCAGATCTTCGCGCCCCACGTCGTTCCCAGCTTCCGCCGCCGTGGCGTGGGCCGGATGCTGATGGAGTCGGCCGTCGCCTTCGCCGAGGAGCGCGGGATCAGGACGATCGCGGCCGCGGCCTCCGCCGGTGGCCGTGACGGCAACCGATTCCTCGCCCGGATCGGCCTCGGCGCCCAGGCCGTCATGCGCGTGGCCCCGACCGCGGTCGTACGCTCCCGCCTCAACGTCCTGGGCCGGGCCCTGCCCCACCACGCCCGCCTGCAGCGCAGCCCGAAGCAGTCCAGCGCCGTCGGTGAGCTGCTCGCCGCCCGGCGCTCCCAGCGACGCTCGCACACCGTCGCCTGAGCACGAACGGCCAGGGCCCCGGAGCATCTGCTCCGGGGCCCTGGCCGTTCTACGGGACGTACGCCTGCGGTCCTCAGTCCTCCTTGGCACCCAGGGTGCCGAGGTAGAGCTCGATGACCTTCGGGTCGTCGGCGAGCTCGCGCCCCGCACCCGTGTAGGCGTTGCGGCCCTGGTCGAGCACGTAGCCGCGGTCGCAGATCTGCAGGCAGCGGCGGGCGTTCTGCTCGACCATCACGACCGAGACACCGGCCTTGTTGATCTTGCGGGTCTGGACGAAGACCTCGTCCTGCATGACCGGCGAGAGTCCCGCGGAGGGCTCGTCAAGCAGCAGTACCGACGGCTCCATCATCAGCGCCCGCCCCATCGCGACCATCTGACGCTCTCCACCGGAGAGCCCGCCGGCACGCTGCTTGCGCCGCTCACCGAGGGCCGGGAAGATCCCGGTGACGAAGTCGAACCGCTCGGCGAACTTCTTCGGGGCCTGGTAGCAGCCCATCTCGAGGTTCTCCTCGATGGTCAGGCTCGGGAAGACGTTGTTCGTCTGCGGGACGAACCCGATCCCCCTGCTGACCAGCTCGTCGGCACGCTTGCCGGTGATGTCCTCACCCTCCAGCGTCACCGAGCCCTCGTGGATCTTCACCAGGCCGAACAGCGCCTTGAGCAGCGTCGACTTGCCGGCGCCGTTCGGGCCGATGATGCCGACCAGCTCGCCGGGCTGGCAGTAGAGGTCGGTGTCGTTGAGGATGTTGACCCCGGGAAGGTAGCCCGCGATGAGCCCGTCGGCGCGGAGCACCGCGCCCTCGGCCTCGCTCAGGTGCTTCTCGCGGAACTTCTCCGCATCGGTGGAAGTCACTTCGAGTCCTCCTCTTGGGCGGTGTCGGCCTCGAGCTCGGCCTCGACCTCTGCCTCGAGCACCTCTTCGTCGAGCTCGCTCAGGTCGGTGTCGTGGTGGGCGCCGAGATAGGCGTCGATGACACGCTGGTCGGCCATGACCGACTCCGGGGTGCCCTCGGCGACGATCTTCCCCTGGGCCATCACGATGACCCAGTCGGAGATGTCGCGGACCATGTCCATGTCGTGCTCGACGAAGAGGACCGTACGGCCCTCGTCGCGCAGCGACTTCACGTGGCCGAGCAGCGACTGCTTCAGGGCCGGGTTCACCCCCGCCATCGGCTCGTCGAGCATGACCACCTCGGGGTCGACCATGAGCGCGCGGGCCATCTCGAGCAGCTTGCGCTGGCCGCCGGAGAGCGACCCGGCGAAGTCCTCGCGCTTCTTGTCGAGCATGAACCGGCCGAGCAGGTCGTCGGCCTTCTTGGTGACGTCGTCCTCCTGCTTGCCCCACAGGAACTTGAACGGCGCGGCCCAGAACCGCTCGCCCTTCTGCCCCGTGGCACCCAGGCGCATGTTCTCGATGACGGTGAGCTTGGCCAGCACCTTGGTGAGCTGGAAGGTGCGCACCATCCCGAGGCGGGCGACCTTGTAGGGGGCGACGCCCTTGAGCGACCTGCCCTCCAGGCTCCACGAGCCGCTGTTGGGCTGGTCGAAACCGGTCAGCAGGTTGAAGAACGTCGTCTTCCCGGCTCCGTTGGGACCGATCAGCGCGGTGATCGCACCCCGCTGGATCTCGACGTGGTCGACGTCGACGGCCGTGAGCCCGCCGAACATTCGCGTGATGTCGTCGGCGACGATGATCGGGTCGGGCTTCTTGCTGCCCGGCTCCGTGCTCACCCCGGCGAGGCCGGCAGGACCGGTCTTGCTCGCTGCGGTGGTCGTCTCGTCGCTCGTCTCGTTGCTCGTCTGGTCAGTCATGTCAGCGTCCATCGATCGCGATCTCCCTACGGTCGCCGATGATCCCCTGGGGACGGAAGATCATCAGCAGCATGATGGCCAGCCCCAGCATGATGTAGCGGATCACACTGGCCTGGGTGTCGGTCATGATCACCGTCGGGATCCATCCGCCCTTACCCGCGGACTGGCTGAAGAACGAGCCCAGCGCCGCGATCAGGAACCAGAACAGGACCGAGCCGATGACCGGGCCCATCACCCGGGCCGCACCACCGAGCAGCAGCGCGGCGAAGGCGTAGAAGGTCATCAACGTGGAGTAGTCGCTCGGCACGACCGAGGCCTGCTTGAGCGCGAGGAACATGCCGCCCAGGCCACCGATGACGCCACCGATCGCGAGGGCCTGCATCTTGTACGCGAACACGTTCTTGCCCAGCGAGCGGACCGCGTCCTCGTCCTCACGGATCGAGCGGAGCACACGGCCCCACGGGCTGCGCATGAGCGCCCACACCAGTACGCAGCACACCGCGACCAGGGCCCAGCCGACGGTCAGCGACCACAGGTCGTTGCGCCCGAAGGAGATGATGCCCAGATCGATGCCGCTGCTGTAGGGGTTGGCCTCCTGGAACGGCTTGGCGTAGCCGTTGAGACCGTTGGAGCCACCGAAGGTCTCCTTGGTCTCCACCGCACCGAAGACGAACCGCAGCACCTCGGCCGCGGCGATGGTGACGATCGCCAGATAGTCGGCGCGTAGACGCAGGGTCGGCACGCCCAGGATCACGGCGAGCACCAGCGGCGCCACGATCGCCATGATGATGCCGATCCAGAACGGCGCCCCGAAGGTGACCACGGAGACGGCCAGACCGTAGGCGCCCACCGCGACGAACCCGGCCTGACCGAAGTTGAGCAGCCCGGTGTAGCCGAAGTGGATGTTGAGGCCGATGGCGGCCAGGGCGAAGACGATCGCCTGCGGGCCCAGCGCCTGCTGGAGCCCCGCCCGGAGAATCTCGAGAATATCCATTGTCTCTCCTACCCGAGCCGCTCTTTACGACCCAGGATGCCCTGGGGCCGCACCAGCAGGATCACGATCATGATCAGCAGCGGGCCGACTTCCTTGATCGAGGTGGGCACACCGAACAGCGGCCCGAGCTCATAGACCAGTCCGATCACCATGGAGCCGACCAGCGCGCCCCAGATCGTGCCGAGGCCACCGAGGGTGACCGCAGCGAAGATGACCAGCAGGATGCGCATACCCATGAAGGCGTTGACCTGCAGCTGCATCGCGTAGAGGACACCGGACATGGCGGTCAGGGCGCCACCGATCACCCATGCGTTGGTGATGATGCCGTCGACCCGCAGGCCCGAGGAGGCGGCCAGCGCGGGGTTGTCCGAGACCGCACGCATCGCCTTGCCCATCCGGCTCTTGGCCAGCCACAGGCACACCGCGGTGATCGTGATGATCGCGATCAGCACGATGATCGCCTCACGGTCGGCGAGCGAGAGACCGAGGTAGTACCAGTGCCGCTCACGCTGCTGGCCGTTGTACTGCGACAGCGACCGCGTCGAGGAGCCGTAGAAGTACTGGAAGAGGTAGCGCAGGAAGATCGCCAGGCCGATCGAGACGATCATCATCGCGATCAGGCCGGTGCCACGCCGGCGCAGCGGGCCCCACAGCACCTTGTCCTGCACGTAACCGCCGACGCCACCGAGGAGGACGCCGATGGTGCCCGCCAGGATCACCGAGATCGTGGTCAGGCCACCGGTCCTGAAGATCTGGTCGAAGGTCCAGGCCATCAGCGCACCGAAGGTGAGCATCTCGCCGTGGGCGAAGTTGGACAGGCCGGTCGTGCCGAAGATCAGCGAGAACCCGAGGGCGGCCAGGCACAGGACCAGGGCGAACACGATGCCCGCGCGCAGGTTCTGGGCGAGGTCCTTGCCGAAGTTCGACTGCTCACCGGCGGTGACCCCGATCGGAAAGATCGCCCGGTTGTTGGGCCCCTGGAAACGTACCTGGACGGTGACCTCGTCCTTGGTGTTCTCGTCGAGGACCGTCCCCTCCGGGAGGGTCTTCTCGTCGAGGGTCACGGTGTACTTGCCGAGCTCCTCGACGACGATGGTTGCCACACCCTTGTCGTCGGTGACGCCCTCACCGGCCTTCTCGCCGTCCTTGCTGACCTCGAGGGTCACTCCCGGGATCGGTTTCGGATTGCCTTGGGCATCCTTGTTGGCCTCGTCCTGAAGCGTCACCTGGATCGCGGTGGCGTCCGGCGGTGGGGTCTCGGTTGCCTGTGCGGCACCCGGGCCCCCTACCAACAGCACCATCAGCGCACCGATGAGCGCTGTGAGGACTCTGTAGAGCCGCTTGCGCACGTGGGTACTCCTGCCTGTGTGTCCTAAAGACGGATCCTGACACCAGCTGAATACGCTGGTCGGCCGGATCCGCGCGGGCAGTCTAGGCCGACGTCGCCCACGAACAAGCCACAGGTTGGCCCTCATCAGAGACCGCAACCGATCTGTGACGTGCCGTTTACACGGATTCAGGTACGTGGGCCGCTGACGCCGTGCTCGATGACGCCCTCGGCGACCTGGCGCATCGAGAGCCGCAGGTCCATCGCGGTCTTCTGGATCCACCGAAAAGCCTCGGGCTCGCTCAGGGTGAGACCCTCCTGCAGGATCCCCTTGGCTCGGTCGACCGCCTTGCGGGTCTCCAGCCGGTCGGTCAGACCGGCGACCTCCCGCTCGAGCTGGGCGAGCTCCTGGAAGCGGCTCACCGCCAGCTCGATCGCGGGCACCAGGTCGGTGATGTTGAACGGCTTGACGAGGTAGGCCATCGCGCCGGCGTCGCGAGCCCGCTCCACCAGGTCGCGCTGCGAGAAAGCGGTCAGCATCACGACCGGAGCGATCCGGTCGCGCGCGATCGCCTCCGCCGCCGCGATCCCGTCGAGCACCGGCATCTTCACGTCGAGGATCACCAGGTCGGGTCTGTGCTCGGTGGCGAGCTCGATCGCCGCCTTGCCGTCGCCCGCCTCACCGACGACGTCGTAACCCTCCTCGGTGAGCATCTCCTTGAGGTCCATCCTGATCAGGACCTCGTCCTCCGCGATGACGACGGTACGCCGCGCCTGGCTCTCCGGGGTGCTGCTGGGGTTGCTCTCCGTCACGAGCACAGACTAGGCCATCAGCGGTACGTCCCGGTGCAGTGATTCCGCCCACGGTCCGGTAGATTTTCTTCCGATCCAGCCGGATTGGCGGAACGGCATACGCGGCGGTCTCAAACACCGCTGCCCGAAAGGGCTTGTGGGTTCGAATCCCACATCCGGCACCACGAGATTGTCGGTGGTCACACGCATGATGACCATATGCCACACGTCCGCCCCCAGTCCGTCGTCGACAGCGCATTACGCTGCTCTGACGACGGGATGCGCGACGCGGACAACGCGGCGAAGCACGGCGTTGCGATCAAGACGATCCGTCGATGGCGAAGGCTCTACCAACGTCGTGGGGTCGTCCGGGGCCAGACCCACCTCGCGCCGCCGTGCCCGCGATGCGACGGTGCCGACCTCGACGACGAGGCTTACGCCGAGATTCTTGGCTGGTATCTCGGGGACGGACACGTCAGCGAGGGCCGCCGCGGCGTGTTCAACCTGCACATCGTCAACGACCGGAAGTACCCGGACATCAATCAGCGCCTCAGCGCACTGATGGCTCGGCTCAAACCTGGCGGTCGTCCACATACTCGCCTGGTCCCGGGAGCTGTGATCACCACGATCTCGTGGAAACACCTCCCCTGTCTGTTTCCTCAGCTCGGCCCCGGCCGCAAGCATGAGCGCACGATCGCCCTGGAGGACTGGCAGGAGGAGATCGTGACCGCTCACCCCGGGCCGTTCCTACGCGGACTGTTCCACTCGGACGGGTGTCGGGTGAACAACTGGGCGACCCGAGTCGTCGCAGGAGAGAAGAAGCGCTACGAGTACGGCCGCTGGCAGTTCGTCAATCATTCCGACGACATCCGCGACCTGTGCACCTGGGCGCTCGACCTGGTCGGGATCCCGTGGCGCCAGTCCTCCTGGAAGACGATCAGCGTCTCGCGCCGCGAGGCGGTCGCGGCGCTCGACGCACTGATCGGCCCGAAGAGCTAGCCCTTGCGCTCGTACGCCGGCGCGACCTCGTTGATCGCGTCGCCGATGCGGTGGATGCGCAGGGCGTTGGTGGAGCCGGGGATGCCGGGAGGCGAGCCGGCGATGATGACGACGAGCTCGCCCTCCTCGACCCGGCCGAGCTTGAGCAGGTTCTCGTCGACCTGGCGGACCATCTCGTCGGTGTGCTCGACCTCGTCGGTGCGGAAGGTCTCGGTGCCCCAGCTGAGCGCGAGCTGGCTGCGTACGGCATCGGAGGGGGTGAAGGCGAGCAACGGGATGGCGCCGCGAAGCCGGGAGAGGCGGCGGGCGGAGTCACCCGAGGTGGTGAAGGCGACCAGGTATTTCGCACCGACGCGGTCGGCGACCTCGGCGGCCGCCTTTGCGATGACGCCGGAGCGGGTGTGCGGGTCCCAGTCGATGCGGCTGAGCTCGGCCGCGGCGGAGCCGTCCCGGGAGAGGGCGTGGCGCTCGGTGGCGGCGATGATGCGGGCCATGGTCTCGACGGTGTGGATCGGATACTCCCCCACGCTCGTCTCGGCCGAGAGCATCACCGCGTCGGCGCCGTCGAGGACGGCGTTGGCGACGTCGTTGGCCTCGGCGCGGGTGGGAGCCGGGTTGGAGATCATCGAGTCGAGCATCTGGGTGGCGACGATGACCGGCTTGGCGTTGAGGCGGGCCAGCTCGATGATCCGCTTCTGCAGGAACGGCACCTCCTCGAGCGGGCACTCCACGCCGAGGTCGCCACGGGCCACCATGAACATGTCGAACGCGGCGATGACCTCGTCGAGGTTGTCGATCGCCTGCGGCTTCTCGATCTTGGCGATGACCGGGACGACCCGTCCCTCCTCGTCCATGATCTTGCGGACGTCCTCGTAGTCCTTCGCGTTGCGCACGAAGCTGAGCGCGATCATGTCGACGCCGAGCTTGAGCGCGAACCGGAGGTCCTCCTCGTCCTTCTCGGACAGGGCCGGCACGGAGACGGCGACGCCGGGCAGGTTGATGCCCTTGTTGTTGGAGACCGGCCCGCCGACCAGCACCTCGGTGTGGACGTCGGTGTCGTCGACCGCGGTGACCCGCAGGCGCAGCTTGCCGTCGTCGATCAGGATCGGGTCCCCGACCTTCACGTCACCGGGCAGCCCCTTGTACGTCGTCCCGCAGATCTCGTCGTCACCCTGCACGTCGCGCGTGGTGATCGTCCAGGCCTGGCCGCGGCGCAGCGTCGCGGAGCCCTCCTTGAACCGCTCCAGCCGGATCTTGGGGCCCTGCAGGTCGGCGAAGATGCCGACGCTGTGCCCGCTCGCGGAGGCCGCCTCCCGCACCAGCGCGTAGTTGCTGGAGTGGTCGTCGTGGGACCCGTGGCTCATGTTCATCCGGGCCACGTCCATGCCTGCGTAGACGAGCTCGCGGATGCGACGCTCCGTCCCGACGGCGGGTCCCAGGGTGCAGACGATCTTCGCTCTTCTCACGGGAGCCCAGACTACCCCTCTGGATCGTTCAAACCAGCACCCGGACCATGTCCTGATCAGGCCGTTCACCCAAGGTTCTCGCCCCGGTGCGCGCCAGATGTCGTCCCGCCACGCTGGGCCCGGCCCGAGGGCGCCGTCGGCTAGCGGCTCACCGCCCGGCCGGGCAAGGCACAGGTGCCACAAACTCGTCGCCGCAAGTGTGTACGAACTCTGTCGGATCGTCCGATCCGATGGCTGAGACCCGACTGGCCCGACACCTCCGTCGGGAGGTGCCGGGCCAGTGGTCGGCACGCCGTTGTGCCTCAGCCTGTGGGTCTCAGACCATCAGCTGCCGGTCCGTCGGACGGATCGGCGCGGGCAGGTTGGTCGAGCCGGTCAGGTAGGTGTCGACGGCGGCCGCGGCGGCGCGGCCCTCGGCGATCGCCCACACGATCAGCGACTGTCCGCGACCCGCGTCACCGGCGACGTAGACGCCGGGGACGGAGGTGGCGAAGGAGTCGTCGCGGGCGACGTTGCCGCGAGCGTCGTACTCCACACCCAGCTGGGTGAGGAGACCGTCCTTCTCCGGGCCGGTGAAGCCCATCGCCAGCAGCACCAGGTCGGCGGGGATCTCCTTCTCGGTCCCCTCCTTCTCGGTCAGCTTGCCGTCGATGAACTCGACCTCGACGAGCTTCAGGGCGCGTACGCGGCCGTCCTCGGTGCCGAGGAACTCCTTGGTGGAGACCGCGTAGACGCGCTCGCCACCCTCCTCGTGCGCGGAGGCGACCCGGTAGGTCATCGGGTACGTCGGCCACGGCTGCCCCTCGGGGCGCTCCTCCGGCGGACGCGGCATGATCTCCAGCTGAGTGATCGACTCCGCACCCTGGCGGATCGCGGTGCCGAGGCAGTCGGCGCCGGTGTCACCGCCACCGATGATGACCACGTGCTTGCCCTCGGCCAGGATCTGGTCGGGGACCGCCTCACCGAGCGAGGCCCGGTTGGACTGCGGCAGGTACTCCATCGCCTGGTGGATGCCGGCGAGCTCACGCCCGGGGACCGGCAGGTCGCGGCCGACGGTCGAGCCGTTGGCCAGCACGATCGCGTCGTAGCGGTCGCGCAGCTGCGCGCCGGTGATGTCGGTGCCGACGTCGACGCCCGGCCGGAAGACCGTGCCCTCACGGCGCATCTGCGCCAGGCGCTGGTCGACCTGCGACTTCTCCATCTTGAACTCCGGGATGCCGTAGCGCAGCAGCCCGCCGATCTTGTCGGCCCGCTCGTAGACGGCCACGGTGTGGCCCGAGCGAGTGAGCTGCTGGGCGGCGGCCAGCCCCGCGGGGCCGGAGCCGATCACGGCGACCGCCTTGCCGGAGAGCCACTCGGGCGGCTGCGGCTTGACGTGGCCCGCGTCCCAGGCCTTGTCGATGATCGCGACCTCGATGTTCTTGATGGTCACCGCGGGCTGGTTGATGCCCAGCACGCAGGCCGACTCGCACGGAGCCGGGCAGAGACGACCGGTGAACTCGGGGAAGTTGTTGGTCGCGTGCAGACGCTCCGAGGCGCCCTCCCAGTCGTTGCGCCAGACCAGGTCGTTCCACTCGGGGATGATGTTGCCGAGCGGGCAGCCCTGGTGGCAGAACGGGATGCCGCAGTCCATGCAGCGCGAGGCCTGGGTGTTGATGATCGGCAGCAGGGTCTTGCCGATCTTGCCCGGGTAGACCTCGTGCCAGTCCTTGACCCGCTCGTCGACGGGACGCCGGGTCGCGACCTCACGCCCGTTCTTCAGAAAACCCTTCGGGTCAGCCATGGAGGACCTCCATAATTCGCTGCGCTGCCTCGTCCTCGTCGAGACCCTCCTCGAGGGCCTCCTCCTGGGCTTCGAGCACGCGCTTGTAGTCACTGGGCATGACCTGCGTGAAGCGGGTCGATGAGTTCGGCCAGTCGGCCAGGAGCGCCTCGGCGACGGCCGAGCCGGTCTCCTCGAGGTGGTCGCGGACGAGCTGCTCGAGCTCGGCGGCGTACTTCTCCTCGACGCCGGTGGCCTCGACCAGCTCGCCGTTGAGCCGCTGCTGCTCGAAGTCGAGGACCCAGGCGATGCCGCCGGACATGCCGGCTGCGAAGTTGCGCCCGGTCGGGCCGAGCACGACGACACGACCACCGGTCATGTACTCGCAGCCGTGGTCGCCGACACCTTCGGTGACGATGCTGGCACCGGAGTTGCGGACCGCGGCCCGCTCCCCCACGCCACCGCGGATGTGGATCCGCCCGCTGGTGGCGCCGTAGGCCAGCGTGTTGCCGGCGATGATGTGGTCCTCGGCCCGGAACCCGGCCGTACGCTCCGGGCGGATGACCACCCGGCCGCCGGAGAGGCCCTTGCCGACGTAGTCGTTGGCGTCGCCCTCCAGGCGCAGCGTCAGACCGCTGGGGATGAACGCGCCGAAGGACTGGCCCGCCGAACCGGTGAAGGTGATGTCGATCGTGCCCTCGGGCAGGCCCGCGCCTCGGTAGCGCTTGGTGATCTCGTGACCGAGGATCGTGCCGACGGTGCGGTTGACGTTGCGGATCGGCAGCTGGGCGCGGACAGGCTCGCCGCGCTCGAGGGCCGGGGCCGCGAGCGGCAGCAGCTCGTTGATGTCGAGGGACTTCTCCAGACCGTGGTCCTGGCCCTTGGTGTTGTAGAGGGCCTGATCGGAGAACTGCTGCGGCGACTCCACGCGGGTGAAGATCGGCGACAGGTCGAGCCCGGAGGCCTTCCAGTGGTCGATCGCGTCGCGCGCGTCGAGCGCCTCGGCATGGCCGACGGCCTCGTCGATGCTGCGGAAGCCGAGCTCGGCGAGGAGCTCGCGGACCTCCTCGGCGATGTAGCGCATGAAGTTGACGACGTACTCCGCCTTGCCGGTGAACCGCTCGCGCAGGACCGGGTTCTGGGTGGCGACGCCGACCGGGCAGGTGTCGAGGTGGCAGACCCGCATCATCACGCAGCCGGAGACGACCAGCGGCGCGGTGGCGAAGCCGAACTCCTCGGCACCGAGGAGCGCGGCGATGACCACGTCCCGGCCGGTCTTGAGCTGACCGTCGGTCTGCACCACGATCCGGTCGCGCAGGCCGTTGAGGAGCAGCGTCTGCTGCGCCTCGGCGAGGCCGAGCTCCCAGGGACCGCCGGCGTGCTTGAGGCTCGTCAGCGGGGACGCACCCGTGCCGCCGTCGTGACCGGAGATCAGGACCACGTCGGCGTGTGCCTTGGAGACACCCGCGGCGACGGTGCCGACGCCGACCTCGGCCACGAGCTTCACGTGGACGCGAGCGCTCGGGTTGGCGTTCTTGAGGTCGTGGATCAGCTGAGCCAGGTCCTCGATGGAGTAGATGTCGTGGTGCGGCGGCGGGGAGATGAGACCCACACCCGGCGTCGAGTGACGCGTCTTGGCCACCCACGGGTAGACCTTGTGGCCGGGCAGCTGGCCGCCCTCGCCGGGCTTGGCGCCCTGGGCCATCTTGATCTGGATGTCGTCGGCGTTGGTGAGGTACTCGCTGGTGACACCGAAGCGACCGGAGGCCACCTGCTTGATCGAGGAGCGGCGCTTGGGGTCGTAGAGACGATCCGGGTCCTCGCCGCCCTCGCCGGTGTTGGACTTGCCGCCGAGGATGTTCATCGCGACGGCGAGCGTCTCGTGAGCCTCCTTGGAGATCGAGCCGTACGACATCGCGCCGGTCGAGAAGCGCTTGACGATCGCCTCGACGGGCTCGACCTCGTCGATCGAGATCTTCTGGCGGCCCAGCTCCTCGGCGCTCTTGAGCTTGAAGAGCCCGCGCAGCGTCATCAGTCGCTCGGACTGCTCGTTGACGCGGTCGGTGTACTGCTTGAAGACGTCGTAGCGGCCACTGCGGGTGGCGTGCTGGAGCCGGAAGACGGTCTCCGGGTCGAACAGGTGCGGCTCGCCCTCGCGACGCCACTGGTACTCGCCGCCGATGGGCAGCGCGCGGTGGGCGTTGGCGACGCCGTCGCGCGGGTAGGCGGTGGCGTGCCGCTTGGCGACCTCCTCGGCGATCACGTCGAGGCCGATGCCGCCGAGCTTGGAGGTGGTGCCGGTGAAGTAGCGGTCCACGACCTCCCTCGACAGGCCGACGGCCTCGAAGATCTGGGCGCCGGTGTAGGAGGCGACCGTGGAGACGCCGATCTTCGACATCACCTTGAGGACACCCTTGCCGAGCGCCTTGATCGTGTTGGCCATCGCCTTCTCGGCATCGGCCTTCACGTAGTAGCCCTCGTAGGCGAGGTCCTCGACGGACTCGACCGCCAGGTAGGGGTTGACCGCGGCGGCGCCGTAGCCGATCAGCAGGGCGACGTGGTGGACCTCGCGTACGTCTCCGGCCTCGATCAGCAGGCCGACCTGCGAGCGGGTGCGCTCACGGACCAGGTGGTGGTGGACGGCGCCGGTGAGGAGCAGCGACGGGATCGGCGCCATCTCCTGGGTGGAGTGGCGGTCGGAGAGGACGATGATGCGCGCGCCGTCCTCGATCGCCTGGGAGACCTCGGCGGCGATCTCGTCCAGGCGGGTGCGGAGGGCCTCCGCGCCGCCGTCGACCTCGTAGAGGCCGCGGACGATGTGGACCTGGAAGCCCGGCATGTCGCCGTCACGGTTGATGTGACGGATCTTGGCCAGGTCGTCGTTGGAGATCACCGGGAACGGCAGCACGATCTGACGACAGGAGGCCGGGCCCGGGTTGAGCAGGTTGGACTCGGCGCCGATGGTGCCGTTGAGGCTGGTGACGAGCTCCTCGCGGATCGCGTCCAGCGGCGGGTTGGTGACCTGCGCGAAGAGCTGGGCGAAGTAGTCGAACAGCATCCGCGGCTTGTCGCTCAGCGCCGCGATCGGGCTGTCGGTGCCCATCGAGCCGATCGGCTCGGCACCGGTGTTGGCCATCGGCGCGAGCAGGATGCGGAGCTCCTCCTCGGTGTAGCCGAAGACCTGCTGGCGGCGGGTCACGCTCGCGTGGGTGTGCACGATGTGCTCACGCTCGGGGATGTCCTCGAGGCGTACGAGACCGGCGTGGAGCCACTCGTCGTAGGGGTGCTCGGCGGCGAGCTCGGACTTGATCTCGTCGTCCTCGATGATGCGGTGCTCCGCGGTGTCGACGAGGAACATCTTGCCCGGCTGGACGCGGCCCTTGCGGACCACGGTGGCGGGGTCGATGTCGTCGAGCACGCCGGCCTCGGAGCCGAGCACGACCAGGCCGTCCTCGGTGACCCAGTAGCGGGAGGGACGCAGGCCGTTGCGGTCGAGGACCGCGCCGATCTGGGTGCCGTCGGTGAACACGACGCTCGCGGGACCGTCCCAGGGCTCCATCAGCGAGGAGTGGAACTCGTAGAACGCCTTGCGGGCGGGGTCCATCTCCTCGTGCTTCTCCCACGCCTCCGGGATCATCATCAGCATGGCGTGCGGCAGGCTGCGGCCGGCCAGGTGGAGCAGCTCGAGGACCTCGTCGAAGGAGGCCGAGTCGGAGGCACCCTCGGTGCAGATCGGGTAGAGCCGCTCGAGGTCGCCGGGGATGAGCTCGGACTCGAGCAGCGACTCGCGCGCCTTCATCCAGTTGCGGTTGCCCATGACGGTGTTGATCTCGCCGTTGTGGGCGATGAACCGGAACGGGTGGCTCAGCGGCCAGCTCGGGAAGGTGTTGGTCGAGAACCGGCTGTGGACCACGGCGATCGCGGAAGCGACCCGCTCGTCGACCAGGTCGGGGAACACCTCGGCCAGCTGGGGCGTGGTCAGCATGCCCTTGTAGACGATGGTGCGGCTCGACAGCGACGGGAAGTAGACGTCGGTCTCCTTCTCCGCGCGCTTGCGCAGGCAGAAGGAGAGCCGCTCCAGGGCCAGGCCCGTGACCCGCTGCTTGGCGCCGGCGACGAAGAGCTGACGGAAGGTCGGCATGACCGCCTTGGCGGTGGCGCCGAGGGAGTCGGGGTTGACCGGTACGTCACGCCACCCGAGGACCTCGAGGCCCTCCTCGGTCGCGATCTCCTCGACCATCTTCACGGTGCGCTCGACCTGGTCGGCGTCGCCGGGGATGAAGGCGGTGCCGACGGCGTAGGCACGCTCGGCCGGAAGGTCGAAGTCGACGACCTCCCGCAGGAACGCGTCGGGGACCTGCAGCAGGATCCCGGCGCCGTCGCCAGAGTTGGTCTCGGCACCGGCGGCGCCGCGGTGGTCGAGATTCACCAGGGCACGGATGCCCTGCTTCACGATGTCGTGGCTGGCCACGCCGGTCAGCGTCGCAACCATGGCGACGCCGCAGGCGTCCTTCTCGAACCGAGGGTCGTAGAGGCCCTGGGGGGATGGATACGAGTGCTCGTACGGCACCGGGATCTCCCGTCTGTCCGGGCTCAGGCACGCACCGACCGACGCAGCCCAATAGCCCCGGTTCTCTGACTCTGCTTCGAGTCGAGTCCGGAGCGGGGGATGTCTGCGACAGGTGCGCGCGCCCTTGCGGGGATGAAACTGGCAATCTGCAGGGGACAGCGTTGGCCCGCGCGAGTGCGGCTAGGTTACCACTGTGTCACGCGTAGGTTGCGAACGAGGGTCGCTGGGCGGACACCCTCCCGCCAGGCGCTCCGTTGCGCCGAATATCTGCGACTGATCAGGCCTTTGTCGAGGATTCCTCGTCGGTCCCGTTGTCGGCTGCGTCGCCGTCGGTGTCGCTGTCAGTGTCGCCGTCGGTGTCTTCGACGGATTCGTTCTCGGTGTCGTCGTCGACGTCGTTCGCCGGGGCCTTGGCAGGATCGCTGTAGACCTCCTCCTCGACCATACCCCGGCCGGTGACCGTGGCATACGTCCACCATGCGGCCGCGAGCACGAACAGGATGATCGACATCCACTCGCTCCAGCGCAGGCCGAGCACGTTGACCAGCTGCACGTTGTCGATGCGCAGGGTCTCGATCAGGCCACGGCCCAGGCAGTAGGCCATCACGTAGAGAGCCACGACGCGGCCACCACCCAGGCGAAGCTTCTTCTGCAGGTAGACGATCACGAAGAAGGCCAGGATGTCCCAGCCGAACTCGTAGAGGAACGTCGGGTGGAAGGTGGTGCCGACCGGGAACTGGCTGGGGCCGTCGGGGTAGCGCGACGGGTCGATCTCGAGGCCCCAGGGCAGGTCGGTGGGCCTGCCGTAGAGCTCCTGGTTGAACCAGTTGCCCCAGCGGCCGATACCCATCGCGAGCAGGCAGGTCGGCGCGATGGTGTCCAGCAGCGGGACGATCTTGATGCCCTTCTGCTTGGCGCCGATGATCGCGCCCACGGCGCCGAGCGCGATCGCGCCCCACACGCCGAGCCCGCCGCGCCAGATGTAGAGCGCCTCGATCGGGCTGGCCCCGTCGCCGAAGTAGAGCTGCCAGTCGGTCATGACGTGGTAGAGCCGGCCGCCGATCAGACCGAACGGCACCGCCCACAGCGCGATGTCCTGGATGTCGCCCGCACGGCCGCCGCGGGCCTGCCAGCGCCGCTCGGAGACCCAGACGGCCACGATGATGCCGAGGATGATCGCGAAGGCGTAGCCGCGCAACGGGACCGGCCCGAGCCAGAGCACACCTTCGGCCGGGCTGGGGATGGACATCGGGAGCATCATGCTGCGCTCTTCCTCACTGACTCTGGCTGGCTAGCTCTGACTGAGAATGCGGTGGATGTCGTCGGCGAACTGCTTGGGCGAGGTGTTCATCGACCACACGACGCTGGCACGGCCCTGGGAGACGGCAGAGACGTGGGTGTCGTGGACCCCGAGATCGTAGCCCCCGCTCGGTAGCCGCTCGGCCTCCCCTATGTAGAGCCGCATCGACTCGGCCAGGGTGACGATGTCCGCCAGGTCGCCGGTGAGACCGATGAAG
Organism: Nocardioides sp. NPDC054178; assembly: GCF_055585005.1. Classification (NCBI taxonomy): domain Bacteria; kingdom Bacillati; phylum Actinomycetota; class Actinomycetes; order Propionibacteriales; family Nocardioidaceae; genus Nocardioides; species Nocardioides sp. NPDC054178. The sequence goes on along the minus strand of NZ_JBVJKY010000011.1, from coordinate 156,631 downwards.
TCCTTGCCGTAGCGGTCCAGGTACTCGCGCAGGACCTTCTGGGAGTCGCGCGCCGGGTCGGTGGTGACGAAGACGACCTCCACCTTCTCCCGGTCCGCGTCGTCGAGACGGGTCAGCGCCGCGGTCAGGCTCGACATCACCAGCGGGCACTCGTCGGGACAGCTGGTGTAGCCGTAGAAGACCAGCGTCAGCGGCTTGTCGGCGTCCTCGGCCAGCGAGAACGGCCGGCCCTCGGTGTCGGTCAGCGCGGTGTCGGAGAGCTGGTAGGGGGTGTGCTCCTGCCCGGTCATCGCCGAGGCCGGCGCCTCGCCGGTCCCGGCAGCACCGCAGCCGGTGAGCACTCCGATGAGGACGAGCAGAACGGGGAGAGCCAGGAACCTCAACGCGAGCGGACTCCCGCGGCCAGGTCCTCGGTCAGGCTCGCCAGCGCCTTGAGCGCCGCCTGCTCGTCGGAGCGGTTGTCCAGCAGCGTACGCACGAAGGCGGAGCCGACGATGACCCCGTCGGCGTAGGCGGCCATCTCGGCCGCCTGGGCACCGTTGCTGACCCCGAGGCCGACGCCGACCGGCAGGTCGGTGGTCCTCTTCGTGCGGGCGACCAGCGGAGCGGCCAGGTCGGAGGTCTTGGCGCGGGCACCGGTGACGCCCATGACCGCGGTGGCGTAGACGAAGCCACGGCACTGGGCGGTGGTCATCGCGATCCGCTCATCGGTGCTGCTGGGTGCGACCAGGAAGACCTTGTCGAGGTCACGGGCGTCGGCGGCCTCGATCCACTCCGGCGCGAAGTCGGGGGTGATGTCGGGCGTGATCAGACCCGCGCCGCCGGCGTCGTGCAACTGCTGGGCGAAGCGGTCCACGCCACGGCGCTCGATCGGGTTCCAGCTGGTCATTACCAGGGTCGGCACCCCGGTCGAGGCCACGGCCTCGACGGCGCGGAACACGTCATCGACGCGTACGCCGCCGTCGAGCGCCTGCTGCACGGCATCCTGGATGGTCGGACCGTCCATGACCGGGTCGGAGTAGGGCAGACCGATCTCGATGATGTCGCAGCCCGCCTCGACCATCGTGGTCAGCGCATCGATCGACCCCTCGAGCGTGGGGAATCCCGCCGGGAGGTAGCCGACCAGGGCGGCGCGGCCCTCGGCCTTCGCCTTCTCGAAAGCTACCGACGTGCTCACTGTGCATCTCCCAGTCCGAAGTATTCAATAGCCGTGCCCATGTCCTTGTCGCCGCGACCGGACAGGTTGATCAGGATCGTGGCACCCTCGCCGTGGCGCTCCTTGATCTCGGGCGCGATCTTGATGGCACCGGCGATCGCGTGGGCCGACTCGATCGCGGGGATGATGCCCTCCGAGCGGGAGAGCAGCGCGAAGGCGTCCATCGCCTCCTTGTCGGTGACCGAGGTGTAGGAGGCGCGGCCGGACTTGGCCAGCCAGGCGTGCTGCGGTCCGACCCCGGGGTAGTCGAGACCGGCGGAGATCGAGTGGGACTCGATGGTCTGGCCGTCCTCGTCCTGGAGCACGTAGGTGCGGGCGCCGTGGAGCACGCCCGGGTCGTTGGCCTGGATGGTGGCGGCGTGGCGGCCGGTCTCGAAGCCGTCTCCCCCGGCCTCGAAGCCGTGGATCTCGACGTCCTCGTCGTCCAGGAACGCGGTGAAGAGGCCGATGGCGTTGGAGCCGCCGCCGACCGCGGCGAGGACGGCGTTCGGGAGACCGCCGAACTGCTCGATGGACTGTGCCCGCGCCTCGTCGCCGATGCCGCGCACGATGTCGCGAACCAGCGTCGGGAACGGGTGGGGCCCGGCGGCGGTGCCGAACAGGTAGGCGGTGTGGTCGACGCTGGCCACCCAGTCGCGCAGCGCTTCGTTGATGGCGTCCTTGAGGGTGCCGCTGCCGGAGGGCACCGGGACGACCTCGGCACCGAGCAGCCGCATCCGGGCCACGTTGAGCGCCTGACGGTCGGTGTCGACCTTGCCCATGTAGACGGTGCAGTCGAGCCCGAAGTAGGCGGCCGCGGTCGCGGAGGCCACGCCGTGCTGGCCGGCGCCGGTCTCGGCGATGACCCGGGTCTTGCCCATCCGCTTGGTCAGCAGCGCTTGGCCGAGCACGTTGCGGATCTTGTGGGCGCCGGTGTGGTTGAGGTCCTCGCGCTTGAGGAGGACCCGTACGCCGAGCTGCTCCGAGAGCCGGGTCGCGTGGTAGAGCGGGCTGGGCAGGTTGGCGTAGTCACGCAGGATCGCGTCGAACTCGGCCACGAACTCCGGGTCGGCCTTCGCCTTCTGCCAGGCGTCGTCGAGCTCGATGAGCGCCTTCATCAGCGCCTCGGGCATGAAGCGGCCGCCGAATCCCTCGGCCTCGCCACCGAACCAGCCGAACTCGTCGGCGTCGTAGCTCGTCGTCTCGTGGATGTGAGTTGTCATGGCTGTCTCTGCTCTCGGCCTAGCCTTGGATTCCGGTGAACTCGGCGACCGTGCCTTGCGGGTCGCCATGCTTGACCAGCGCCTCGCCGACCAGGACCGCGCGGGCCCCTTCGGCGACGTGGCGCTTGACGTCGGTGGCGGTGAAGATGCCCGACTCGGCGACCTTCACCCGGTCCTCGGGGATGAGCGGCGCGAGCCGTCCGAAGACGTCCTGGTCGATCTCCAGGGTCTTCAGGTTGCGGGCGTTGACGCCGATCAGCTCGGCGCCGAGGTCGACCGCCCGGGCGACCTCGGCCTCGTCGTGGGTCTCGACCAGCACGGTCAGCCCGAGCTCACCGGCCTGCTCGTAGAGGCTGCGCAGCGTGTCGTCCTCCAGCGCGGCCACGATCAGCAGCGCCAGGTCGGCGCCGGCTGCCCGGGCCTCCAGGAGCTGGTAGGGCTCGACGATGAAGTCCTTGCGCAGGATCGGGGTCTCGACGGCGGCACGGACCGCGCGCAGGTCGTCGAGGGACCCGCCGAAGCGGCGTTCCTCGGTGAGCACCGAGATCGCTGCGGCACCGCCGGCGGCGTACTTCTGGGCCAGCTCGGCCGGGTCGGGGATGTCGGCCAGAGCGCCCTTGGAGGGACTCTTCCGCTTCACCTCGGCGATCACGCTGCTGCCCGCCGCACGGAAGTCCGGCATCGGGTCGCGCGGCGCGTCGACGTCGGCCAGCCGGGCCCGCAGGTCCGCCTCCGACACCGTCTCCTGGCGCTGTGCCAGGTCCAGACGTACGCCGTCGATGATCTTGTCGAGCACCGACATGTTTAAACCTCTCGTTTCTGGGTATGACCCACGTGCAAAGCCTCTCACCCGAACCGTGACACGCCCGATTTGGCGCCACAGTGCGGGCGGGAAACGTTAAGTTTCTTCCATCTCAACCCATCTCGCCTGACTTTGGAGGTCAGACACATGAGCTACGGAACACCGCCGCCGCCACCGCCCCCGTACGGTTCGCCGGCACCCGGGCAGCCCGGTCAGCCTGCAGGCAACAACAAGAAGGCGATCTGGGCACTTGTCCTCGGCATTCTCGGTTGTGTCTGCTGTGGCTTCTTCGCCGGTATCCCGGCGATCATCCTGGGCAAGATCGCCCAGAACGAGATCGACGCCTCCGGCGGCGCGCAGAGCGGGCGGGGCATGGCCACCGCCGGCTTCATCCTCGGCATCGTCGCCGTCGTCCTGGGCATCATCGGGGTCATCCTGAACCTCTCCGGTGCGCTCGACTTCAGCGGTAGCACCAGCACGTACTGAGCCACGGCTCTGAAATCAGCGAGGCCCCCGGCGGATCCGCCGGGGGCCTCGCTGTCTGTCAGGCTCAGTGTGACTCGACGTTGAAGCCGAGCTTGGCGAGCACGATGAAGAGCAGGCCACCGACGACGGTCACGGCGACGCCGATCCAGAAGACGAACCAGCTGATCGGGTCGAGCATCATGGCGACGCTACCGATGAGGAAGCCGAGGAGGCCGACCGCGACTGCGATCCAGGCTGCCGGGGTGTTGCCGTGGCTGGCGGACATGCGATGACTCCTCTACGAGTTCTTTGTGCTTGGCTGCAGTGTATTCATTGGTCCCCCGATGTCGGGTCCCGACCCTCGTCCAACGACTTCCAGACGTCGATCGTGGACTGCTCCTCCAACGGCTTCTGCGCCGGCTCGGCGGCGGCCGGGGCGTCGTACCTACGGCCCATCTCGAGCCACGACGGTGCCAGCCGTACGGCGGCGACGGCCGCGGCGACGGTCAGGACCGCGCCGAGGAGCGCGAGGTAGGGCCAGGGAGTGGTGGTGTGCTCGGTCTCGCCCCAGACCACCTCGGAGTCGATGGCCCGGCCGAGCGCGTCGATCCCGGCATGGCCGAAGAAGGTGACGATCACGCCGATCCCGGCCAGACCGGCGAGGGCGGCCACCAGACGGCGTACGAGACCTCGGGTGACCAGGACCACGCCCCAAGCCGCGAGGGCGACCAGGGCCAGGCCGGTGGTGGCCGGGGAGTCGTTGAGGTCGGTCGGCATCTGGGCCGGGGCGGTCACCTTCACCCACTCGTGGGAGCCCGCCCAGGCCGCCAGGGCGGCGCCGGCCAGGCCAGTGGTGACGGTGGGGCCGATGGACCTCACGAGAGGGCGCCGGAGGAGATCAGGCCGGCGTCGAAGCAGGTGTGGTCGCCAGTGTGGCAGGCCGGGCCCTCCTGGTCGACCTTGAGCAGGATCGTGTCGCCGTCGCAGTCCAGGCGCACCTCCTTGACGTACTGCCGGTGGCCGGAGGTCTCCCCCTTGACCCAGTACTCCTGGCGGCTGCGGGACCAGTAGGTGGCCCGGCCCGTCGCGAGCGTGCGCGCCAGGGCCTCGTCGTCCATGTAGCCGAGCATCAGCACCTCGCCGGTGTCATGCTGCTGCGCCACCGCGGGCACCAGCCCGTCGGGGTTGCGCTTGAGGCGGTCGGCGATGGCGGGGTCCAGTCCCTCGCTCGTGGGTCCAGTAGTCACAGCTCCAGTATCCCGCCGGGCAACAGTACGGACACAACCGGCATGTCGCGGCGGCGATCCGAGGCCCCCGGAGCTCCCGGCTGCCAGACTCTCCCGGTCATCTGGGCCGGTCTCGGTACGGCCCTGTCAGCCGACCCTTCGGGTCGACTATTCAAACTGGAGAACACCGCACCATGGCTAACCCCACACCGCAGCCGGCCCCGGCGAAGCAGACCGACACCAGCGCCCTCGTGATCGGCATCCTGGTCACGATCTTCTGCTGCCTGCCCTTCGGCATCGTCTCGATCGTCAAGGCCGTCCAGGGTGACGCCGAGGGCGCCAAGAAGTGGGGCATCATCGGCGCCGTCACCGGCGTCGTCGTGATCGTCCTCTACATCATCGCCTCGGTCGTCCTCGGTCTCGGCATGGCCGCCCAGTCGGGGACCATGTGACCACACCCTCACGGGTGCGCGCGGGGCTCGTCCCACTGGCCGTCGTGGCCGGTGGGGCGGGCCTCGCGGCCGTCTTCGCCACCTCTCCCGGGCTCGTCGCCTACGTGCCGCCGTGCCCGGTCCACGCTCTCACCGGTATCGACTGCCCCGGCTGCGGGATGACGCGCGGCACGATGGCGCTGCTGTCGGGTGACGTCTCCGGCGCGATCGGCCACAACGCGCTGATGTTCCTGCTCGGGCTGCCGATGCTCGCGCTGCTCTGGCTCTTCTGGCTCCGCGGCCGCGTCGGCGGTCGCCCGGCTCCCGGCTGGGCGCGCGCCCCCGCCGCCCTCCACACCTGGCTGGCGCTGACCGTCGTCTTCACGGTCGTCCGCAACCTGCCCTGGGCGCCGTTCACCGCGCTCGCCGCCTAGCGTCACCGAGCGTCGCCGCTACCGGTCGGCGAAGTAGGCGGCGGTGGCGTCGTCGGCCGGGTAGTACGACTCGATCGCCACCTCGTCGAGGGTGATGTCCATCGGGGTCCCGAAGGTGGTGATGGTCGAGAAGAGGTTCAGCTCGCGGCCCTCGACCCGAAGCGTCATCGGGATCACGACATCCGCCGCGAGCGCGAGGGATCCCTCCTCGTCCTGGCCGTCGGGTGCCAGCACCTCCTCGTAGAGCCGGATCAGCTCGGGGTCGGCGACGACGGCGAGCTGGCGCCTGACCCGCGCCCGGAACACGGCACGTACGTCGGCCAGGTTGACGACCAGAGGCGCCAGGCCCTGGGGGTGCAGGCCGAGGCGTACGAGGTTGACGGGTGGTTCGAGCAGCGCGGGGTCGACGCCGGCGAAGAACTGGTCGACCGCGCGGTTGGTCATCAGGATGTCCCAGCGGCGGTCGACCACCAGGGCCGGGTACGGCTCGTGGGCGCGGAGCACTCGGCCGATGGCTTCGCGGGCGGCCGCGAGCGCATCGTCCTCGAGGGGCCGCTGGGTGTAGCGCGGCGCGAAGCCGGCGGCGAGCAGGAGCTGGTTGCGGTCCCGGAGCGGGATGTCGAGCTGGTCGGCGAGCCGGAGGATCATGTCGGTGCTCGGCCGGGACCGGCCGGTCTCGACCAGGCTGACGTGACGCGCCGAGACGTCGGCGGCGATCGCCAGGTCGAGCTGGCTGAGCCGACGGCGATGCCGCCATTCCCGCAACATCTCGCCGACCGTGTACATGGGCCCCAGGATCGCTCATCCGCCGGTCCGGCGCCATGAACTCCCATGTCATCGACACCGGTCCGGACCCCGAACACACTGGCGCCATGACCACACAGAGCACATCCACGGACACCGTCGCGGCCCTCACCACCGCCTTCGCCGGGCTTGTCGCGACAGGCGACACCGGGCCGGTCGAGCAGTTGCTCGCCCCGGACTTCCGTCACCACCGACCGGACGCGACCTCGTCCACCAAGGAGCAATGGCTCGAGGCCGTCCGCGGCTCGCTCGAGCGGATCGACGGCATGGAGGTCGAAGTGAAGCACGTCCTGGCGACCGACGACCACGTGGTGATGCACACCCGCCGGCGGCTGCCGGGCGGGCCGGAGATCACCGTCGTCGACATCTGCCGCTTCGAGGACACGATGATCGCCGAGGTCTGGGAGATCATCGAGCCCACGGCCGAAGCCGCCGCGCACCTGTCGTGGTGGGACGCCTGAGCGCTCCTCAGCTGCCCTGCTGGGCGACCCAGGAGGCGTGCAGGCGGGCGTACGTCGAGCCTGCCTGCGCCACCAGGTCGCGGTGCGGGCCGCGCTGGGCGAGGTGGCCGGCGTCGACGACGATCACCTCGTCGGCCGCCTCGGCGGTGGAGAGGCGATGGGCGATGGTGACCGAGGTGCGCCCGCTCATCAGCCGCTCCAGGGCCCGGTTGATCCGCATCTCCAGGCGTGGGTCGACGGCCGAGGTGGCCTCGTCGAGGACCAGCAGGTCGGGATCGGCGAGCTGGGCCCGCAGCAGGGCCACGAGCTGACGCTCGCCGGCCGAGAGCGACTCGCCGCGCTGACCGACGCTGGTGCGGACGCCGTCGGGGAGACCGGCCAGCCAGTCCCCCAGGCCGAGCACCCGGGCGGCCTCCTCGATCTCCTCGTCGGTCGCGTCGAGGCGGCCGTAGCGGACGTTGTCGGCCAGGGTGGAGTCGAAGAGGAAGCCCTCCTGCGGGACCAGCACGACACTGGTGCGCAGCGAGGCGTTGCCGATCTCGCGCACGTCGACGCCGTCGAGGCGGACCCGGCCCTGGGTCACGTCCATCACCCGGGTGAGCAGCTTCGCGATCGTCGACTTCCCCGAGCCGGTCTCACCCACCACCGCGACCCGGCTCCCGGGCGCGATCTCGAAGGAGATGTCGTGCAGGACCGGACGCCCGCCGGGGTAGGCGAAGGTCACTGCGTCGAACTCGATCGAGAGCGGGCCCCTCGGCAGCACCGTGCCGTCGGCGCCCGGGTCGACCAGGTCGGCGGGCGTGTCCAGGATGCCGATCGTGCGCCGCCAGGAGGCGATCGCGTTCTGGGCGTCGGTCAGGATCTGTGTGCCCATCTGCACCGGGCCCACGAACAGCGTCACCAGGAACGCGAAGGCCAGGATCTCGCCGACGCTCAGCGCACCGCCGCTGCCCTGGTAGGCCAGTGCCAGCAGGACGCCGCCGACGATCACACCGGCGTTGGCGAGGCCGCCGGAGAGGCCACCGAGGCTGAAGAAGATCGAGGTGTAGGCCTGCGCCTTGATCTGGGCGGCGCTGGTGGCCTCGATCTCCCGGTCGATGCGCTCCTGGGTGCGGTCCTCGACGGCGTACGCCTTCACCACGGCCGCGCCGACGACCGGCTCCGAGACCGCGGAGAGCATCGTGGCGACCTGGCGGCGGGAGAGCGTGTAGGCCGCGGACAGCTTGCGCTGGAAGAACCGCAGGCTCAGGAAGAGCGGGCCGAAGCAGAGCCACACCAGGATCGCGAGCTGCCAGGAGTAGATCACCATCACGACGGTGGCGATCAGCATCTGGCCGATGCTGACGATGAAGAGCAGGCCGCCGAAGACGATGAACTGGCTGACCTGGTCGACGTCGCTGGTCACCCGCGAGACCAGCGCCCCGCGGTGTTCGGTCGACTGGGTGAGCATCGGCAGGTCGTGGACATGTCGGAAGGCCTTGGTACGCAGCGTCGCCAGGCCCCGCTCGGCGGCGGTGAAGAGCCGGCTCGTCATCAGGAACGACGCCACGCCCGTGACGGCGATGGCCACCACCGCGATCAGGCCGGCGCGCAGGACGTAGCCGAGGTCGGGGCCGTCCGGACCGCTCAGGCCGTTGTCGAGGGTCTGCTGGACGACGATGGGTACGACGACCTGCCCGACGCTCGCGACCACGGCCAGCGCGAAGGTGCCGCGGATGCCCTCGACCAGCTCCGGGGAGTGCTTGATGCCCCGGCGGATGGTCTCGATGGCGCCGAGGTCCTCGCCGCTGCCGACCCGGGTCTCGGGCTCGAGGGTCGTCGTCACTGAGCCACCTCCGGGGTCTCGTAGGCGTTCACCAGGCGGGCGTAGGACTCGTCGCGGGCGAGCAGCTCGGTGTGGGTGCCGCGGTCGCGGATGCGGCCGTTCTCGAGGTGCACGACCTCGTCGGCGAGCGCGATCGTGGCCTTGCGGTAGGCGACCACGACGAGGCTGGTGTCGCCGGAGCCGTTCCGCAGCGCGGCGAGGATGCGCTGCTCGACCTCGGGGTCCACCGCCGAGGTGGCGTCGTCGAGGATCAGGAGTCGCGGGCGGCGTACGAGCGCACGGGCTAGGGCGAGGCGCTGACGCTGGCCGCCGGAGAGGCTCGCCCCACGCTCGCCGAGGGTGGTGTCGAGGCCGTTCGGGAGCGCGGTGACGAAGCCGTCGGCCTGGGCGGCCTTGAGCGCGGACCAGACCTCGTCGTCGGTGAGGTCGGCGCCGAGGGTGACGTTGCCGCGCACGGAGTCGTCGAAGACGAAGGCGGTCTGCGGCACCAGCGCCGCCACCCGGGCCCACTCCCCCGCACCCAGGTCGCGCAGGTCGGTGCCGTCCAGGGTGATCCGGCCGGCCTCCGGGTCGACCAGTCGCGCGAGGAGCATGGTCAGGGTGCTCTTGCCGGCGGCCGTCTCGCCGACGATCGCGACCGTACGCCCCGGCTCGACCTCGAAGTCGACACCGTCGAGGAGCCTCGGGCCGTCGGCGTAGGCGTAGGAGATGCCGTCGACCCGGAGGCGGGCGCCGGTCGGCTCGCGGCTGGTCGTCGCGGTGCCGTAGACCAGGCGCCCGGTCGCCTCCAGCACCCGCTGCACCCGCCGATAGCCGACCACGCTGCGCGGGAACTCGCCCAGCAGCCACCCGAAGGAACGGATCGGGAAGGAGACGATGGTGAGCAGGAAGCCGATCTGGACGACGTCACCGGGCGCGGCGACACCGCTGGAGACACGGCCGACCCCGACGGCCAGGACGGCGAGGACTCCGAGGCTGGGCAGCGCGGCCAGTAGTGGGTCGAAAGCAGCGCGGAGCCGGCCCGCGTGGATGTTGACGTCGCGCAGCTCGCGCGCCTTGTCCTGGAAGCGGGCGGTCTCCTCCGCCTCGCGCCCCAGGGTCTTGACGACGAGGGCGCCGTCGAAGGACTCGTGGGCGATCCCGGAGAGCTCCGCGCGCAGCTGCTGGGCGCGGGTCATCAGCGGTGAGGAGAAGCGCTGGAAGACCAGGTTGGCGACGACGACTGCCGGGAACACGAGGATCGCGACCGAGGCCAGCACGACGTCGGTCCAGAACATCTGACCGATCGCGATCACCATCATCGCGAGGGTCCCGACCGCCATCGGCAACGGCGCAATCGGCGCCCAGGACGCCTCGACGTCGGAGTTGGCGTTGGAGAGCAGCTGGCCGGTCGGGTGCCGGTGGTGCCAGGCGAGAGGCAGCGCCAGATACTGCCGGGTGACCGCGCGGCGCGAATGGGCCTGCATCCGGTACTGCATCACCCCGGCGCCCAGCCGTCGCGCCACCACCCCGACCGCCCGCAGGATCGCGACGCCGACGAAGAGGCCGACCACGGCCCACAGCCAGCCGGCACCGATCTCGCCGTCGCGCAGCGCCGGAACCAGCACATGGTCGGTGGACCAGCCCAGCACCCAGGCATCGGCGACGGTCAGCGCGCCGAAGAGCGCCGAACCGAGAGTCGAGAGCGTGAATACCGCCCACTCACGCCGGATGGCGACTCCGAGAACCTTGAACCCGTCGGTCGTGGTGGCCCGCTGGGGTGTTGGTTCATCGTCGCTCATCTCGAGGTAAAGCCTAGGTCAGCACCGTGGTTGCGACGAATTTTTTTGCTGGCTCCCCGGGTGGGGACGGCTCGGTAGGGTGCAGTGCGTGGTCTCCTTCGCGCGCTCCGAGCGCATCGCCCTGTGCGACACCGCCGTCTCCCTCGGGCCGACGGCCCCCACACTCTGCGACGGCTGGGAGGTCAAGGACCTGCTGGTGCATCTGCTCGTACGCGAACGCCGCCCGTGGGCCGCGGCGGGGATCCTCCTGCCGCCGCTCGCGCCCGTGCTGAGGAAGGCGGAGGCTGCGTACGCCGCCCAGCCGCTCGAGGATCTCGCCGCCCGCCTCCGCGACCCGAAGGGCACCCCCTTCGCGATCGGTCCGATCGAGAAGGCGGTCAACACGGTGGAGTTCTTCGTCCACCACGAGGATCTCCGCCGCGCCCAGCCCGGCTGGGAGCCGCGTACGCTCCCCGCCGCCGCCGAACGAAACCTCTGGCGCACCCTGAAGCTGCTCGGCAAGGGCCTGGTCCGTTCCGCCGACACGCCGCTCGTGGTCAGCAACGGCACCGACACCGCCACCCTCCGCGCCGGCGAAGAGCCCGTCACCATCACCGGCCCGGTCGGCGAGCTCCTGCTCTTCTGCTTCGGTCGTCATCAGGTGCGGGGCCTCTCCTTCGACGGTCCGGCCGAGCGGATCACCCGGCTAGAGAATGCGAGTCTCGGGTTCTAAGGCTGGGACTGGCTGTCGGGGGTCGGTGGCTGGGTTGGTCAGAGGCGATTTTCGCGGTTGGGGTGTCTCGTAGGGCTGATGGCCGCCGACCCGTTACGGAGGGTGTTCTCGCCGGTTCCCGGAGTCAAGGACGGCCTGCGGCCGCCGGCTTCGCCGGCCGCTTCGCGGTCCTGGACACCGGGAGCCGGCGAGAATTTTGGCTGGCTATCGGGTCGGCGGCGGGGTTTGGCGCAGAGTTCTTTGGGTTGGGTACGGGCCTGGGGATCCTGGGTTGATGGGTCCTGGAGGCTGGCGTGTTTGCGGTGCTTTTACAAGACGATGACAGCTTGTGAAGGCTTCACAAGCAGGGCCGTCGGCCAGGCCGCGACGACTCCGTCACAGGAGCCGACGCTGCCTCCACCCCTGCTGTCCACGCGGTCCCAAACAGACCGCCGGCGCAGGACCGAGGCGGGATCACCAGCCGCAGGGGCAGACGGGACGCCGTCAGTTGACGCAGGATCGCAGGCAGCACCAATAGTCGGCAAGCGGCACGCCGTGGCACCGGCAGCACCGGCAGCACCGGCAGGCAGTGCTGACACACCGCAGCACCGGCAGGCAGTGCTGACACACCAAAGCACCGGCAGGCGGCACCAGCACGCGGCACCAGCACGAGCCGATCAGCGCCGCCCGCAAACCCACAGGCCACGGGTCGGCCACCCAGCTGAACGGCACAACCCGACGGGGCACGGGACACATCCCAGCGATCGCCGCGTGACAGGCTCGGAGGCATGCAGGCGCGACAGCGCCGGCCCGCCCGGATCAGCCGGTCTAGGTGCGTCGGGTGAACCGGATCTGTCCGTCGGGGAGCCGCTCGTAGGTGTAGTCGGCGGCGTGGATCCGGTGATGATCATTGGGACACAGCAACACCATGTTGGCGAGGTTTGTTTGGCCGCCTTCGGACCAGGGTTTTAGGTGGTGGGCTTCGGTCCAGGCGGCGGGGGCGTCGCAGTCTTCGGCTTGGCAGCACTTGTCGCGGAGCCGTAGTGCTCGGTGTTGGATCGGGTGCGCCAATCGGGCGGTGCGGCCCAGGTCGAGGATCTCGGAGTCGGTGCCGAGGACGACCGGGACCAGGTCGGCGTTGCAGGCCATCCGGCGGGCCTCGGCGGCGGTGATCTTCTCGCCGTCGAACCCCAACGCAGCGGTGCCGAGGTCGGCACGAAGCTGGTCCAGGCTCATGGTGATGAACACCGTGGTCCCGTGGCCGCCATGCCTGGGCAACAGGTCGACGTCGTAGGTCTCGATCACGCGGGCGAACGCCTGCCCCAGGAGCCGGTCATAAGGGGCTTTGCGGCCCTTGTTCTCCGCGGACAGCTTTCGGGGCTGCGCCAGCGAGTCGAGAATGGTGCGCAGCCTCATCCCGACGGCGCGGGAGACCCTCGCGTGGAGGTCGATGGTGCCGTCGCCGTTGTCGCGGGCGGTGTAGAAGGTGCGCCGGGCGGCGTGCTCTTCTTCCCGCTGCAGGGCCTTGGCCTCGGCGGCTTCGAACCTCTCGGGGTCGATCTCGGCGAGGATGCGGCGGCCGGCGTTCTTGAGCTCGTTGGCGGTCATCCAGGCGGCGTAGTCGACCAGCATCTTCTCGGCCGACACCAGGTGCTCACCACTGGCGGCGGGGTCGGCCTCGACGGCGTCGAGGGCCTTCGTGATCACCCGGGCCTTGTCTTGGGACACCATCCCTTCGGCCAGCCCGGCAGCGACCAGGTCGTACTTGGCGACACCAGCGGCGAGTTTGATCTGGGAGCGGGCCACACCCTTGTCGACCAGGAGTTCGGTCCGCAGCCACCCCGAGACGTCCTTGGCCCCGGTCTCCTCGGCGATGTCACCGGCAGATGCGAGGACGCGCAGCTTCAGGGCGGCCTGCATCGCTTGGAGTTTCTCCAGCCGTTCGAGCAGGTCCTTCTTCTGGCTGGTGCGCCAGTACGCAGGGTCGGTGGCCAGCAACTCTTGGAGGGCGGTCTCGATGGCCTGCAAGGCGGCGTCGATCGCGTCACCGGGGTTGGTTCCCCAGTGGTTGATGTCGCGGCCGAGACTCATCGCCTACCCTCCTCTCAGAGGTGTGTTGTGATGGGTCTGATTCTACGCCTCGCGCGCCCTGCTGACTATCTATTTTCCCTGATCAAACAGCGTTTTCGCAGTTAGCGAACGCCCTCGCTTCTGTGGATGGTAAGTGGCCCGAAGGGCCACCTCTCACACCCCACCAACACCACCTGTCCCGAGAGTGCATGCGCTGCGCCACACCCGGGCCGCCGCCCCGATAGCCAGCCAAATCTTTTCTCGACGGGCCCCGGTGTCCAGGACCGCGAAGCGGCCGGCGAAGCCGGCGGCCGCAGGCCGTCCTTGACTCCGGGGTCCGTCGAGAAGACCCTCGTGATCGGGTCGGCGGCCCACACCAGCCCCGAAGAAACGGTCACGGGACAGGTGGTCTCGACAAGCTCGACCACCGACCGTCACACCGGTCCACGACAACCGGTCGAGACAAGCCCGACCGACCGGCGTACGAAGAAGTTCTTCGATCCCCGAGAAGAACATCTGCCTCAGCCGACCCTGCGAGCACCAGAGGAGAGCAGCACCGACGTACCGACCGTAACCTCCCCGCACCCCGAGACGTTGTGTCTCAGATAACCGAATCCCCCAGGAGGTCCCACGATGCGTCGTGCGGCAGCAGTCATCGTCGCCATGCTCTTCGTCTTCTCGCTCAGCGCGGCCGCTCCAGCTGTGAGTGCGAGCGCGACTTCGAAGCTGCGGGACGTGATGGTCGTGGGCAACAACTGGGACGGGACGGCGTCGATCGTCGATGCTCGCAGCTTCGAGGTGCTGCGTAAGGACATCGACCTGGTGCCGGACAAGGACGAGGAGATCGCCGCGATCCACCGGGATCCCGAGCGGCTGGCCATGTACTACCTGGTCCGCTACGGCCCGGGCGAAGGCAACGACCAGCTCGTGGACGACGTGTTCACGACCCGGGACGGCAAGCTGCTGGCGGTGTCGCGTCCCAGCCTGGCCGACGTGGTCTGGATCGACATCGAGAAGGCGCTCGCGGGCTCTGCGGACTCCGTCGTGGTCGAGCAGCAGATGGACGGCCACCGCACCGACCACATGGGCCTCTCCCCCGACGGCACCAAGCTGCTGGTCTCCGACTCGACCTCACGCTCGGTGCACGAGTACTGGATGGGCGGTGCCGGCGACCCACGGACCGGCGAGCGGCTGCGTACGTTCGAGTCGGGCGAGACTCCCCACGAGAACAACTACTCCGAGGACGGATCGCGGATCTTCCACGCCTCCATCGGGCGCGTGTACCTGCCCGGCGACCAGAAGGAGATCTCCCTCGCCTCGCTGCCGCTGATCAACCTCGACCAGCTCGGCCTCGGCACCATCCCCGGCACCGACCTCCTCCCGCCGATCAAGATCGGCCCGATCCACGACGCGATCAAGGGCGACCGCTGGTTCGAGATCGTCGACGAGTCCAGCTTCGAGGTCTCCCAGCGCTGGGAGATGGGCAAGGAGCTGGAGGAGGCCGGCTATCCCTCGATCTCCTCAGCCGTACGTCCCATGGCGGTCGCGCCGGGCGAGCGGTTCATCTACTTCCAGATGTCGTTCCTGCACGGCCTCGTCGAGTTCGACACCCAGGCGGCCGACATCGACGGCAAGGTCGGCTACTCCACCGGCTCGATCGAGGAGCCCCGCACCGGCGCCGTCACGCGAGTCATCCCGCTTCCCAAGCGCACCCAGCTGCCGCGTGAGCTCTACGTCAACGACTCCGCCCACCACGGCCTCTCGATCGACCCCACGGGCCAGACGCTCTGCGCGGCGGGCACGATGGACGACTACGTCGCGATGGTCGACCGCTCCACCGGCGAGCACACCATCCTCGACGAGAACACCACCGGCCACTACTACGGCAAGCCCTACTGGACCACCGAAGGCCTCGGCAACACCTGCTGGGCGTCGCTCTCCGATGCCGACGCGGTCGCCGTGATCGACTTCCGCACCGGCGAGGAGCTCGCCTACCTCGACGTCGGCAACCACCCCCAGCGCGTACGCCACGGGCAGATCCCGAACGCGCTGCTGAGCTAGGCACCGGCGCGACGACGATCCCGACCTCGGCGGGCCACGACCTCTCCGCCGAGACGGGATCCTGCCGGGCTACCCACTCAGCAACCAGCGCACGTCCGTCAGCGAACCGGCGCGCCGGCCCCGGAGAGCGCCTGCTTGACCTCGCCGACCCGCACCTTGCCGAAGTGGAAGATGGTGGCGGCGAGAACGGCGTCCGCACCGGCCTCCACAGCGGGCGGGAAGTGCTCGGCCCTACCCGCGCCACCGGAGGCGATGACGGGGACGGTCACCTCGCTGCGTACGGCCTTGATCAGGTCGATGTCGAAGCCGTCCTCGGTGCCGTCGGCGTCCATCGCGTTGAGCAGGATCTCGCCGGCGCCGAGCTCGACGGCCTTCGCGGCCCATTCGATCGCGTCGATCCCGGCAGACTTGCGACCACCATGCGTGGTGACCTCGAAGCCGGAGTCGGTGCCCGGCGCCCGCCGGGCGTCGACGGAGAGCACGAGCACCTGGTTGCCGAACCGGTCGGCGATCTCGGCGATCAGCTCGGGACGGACGATGGCCGCGGTGTTGACCGCGATCTTGTCCGCGCCGGCACGCAGCATCCGGTCCACGTCGTCGACGCTGCGGATCCCGCCACCGACGGTGAGCGGGATGAAGACCTGCTCCGCGGTGCGGGTCACGATCTCCAGCGTCGTCGCGCGCCCCTCGTGGGAGGCGGAGATGTCGAGGAAGGTGAGCTCGTCGGCGCCTTCCTTGTCGTACGTCGCGGCCAGCTCCACCGGGTCACCGGCGTCGCGCAGCTCCTTGAAGTTGATCCCCTTGACGACGCGGCCGGCGTCGACGTCGAGGCAGGGGATGACGCGTACGGCAAGGCTCATGACTGGTCCCCACGCGGCCGGCCACGGGTGAGGTCGAGCGCGTCGGCAAGGTCCAGGGAGCCGGTGTAGAGCGCCGTGCCGGCGATCGCACCCTCCACGCCGACCTCGACCAGGCCCATCAACGCCTCGATGTCGTCGATCGTGGTCACTCCCCCGCTCGCCACGACCGGGCGATCGGTGGCCTCGCAGACCGCGCGCAGCAGGTCGAGGTTGGGACCCTGGAGCATGCCGTCCTTGTTGACGTCGGTGACGACGTAGCGCGCGCAGCCCTCGGAGTCGAGGCGGGCGAGCGTCTCGTAGAGGTCGCCGCCCTCCTTGGTCCAGCCGCGCGCGGCGAGGGTTCGCCCGCGTACGTCCAGACCCACCGCGACCCGGTCGCCGTAGGTCGCGATCGCCTGCCGGGTCCACTCCGGGTTCTCCAGCGCGGCGGTGCCGATGTTGACGCGGCGGCAGCCGGTCGCCATCGCGGCCTCGAGCGAGGCGTCGTCGCGGATGCCACCGCTCATCTCGACCTTGATGTCGAGCTTGCCGACGATCCCGGCGAGGATCTCGCGGTTGTTGCCGTGGCCGAACGCGGCGTCGAGGTCGACCAGATGGATCCACTCGGCGCCGGTCTCCTGCCACCTCAGCGCGGCCTCGTAGGGATCGCCGAACCGCTTCTCCGACCCGTCCACGCCCTGGACCAGCTGCACCGCCTGCCCGCCCTTCACATCGACGGCCGGCAGGAGCTCGAGGTAGTCACCCATGGTGACGATCCTATGTTCTGTACGTCGTCACCCCTGCCCCGCCGTCCGGGTGCGAGACGGTTTGTCCATCAAGGTATGCAGGCGAAGCAACACATCCCTCGCGGAACTCCGCACGGGAAGCGGCACTTCGGCTGCATACCTTGACGAAGCAGCACGCCTACCGGGGCGCCAGCACCTCGAACTCGTACGCATCCGGGTCGGTCATCCGCGCCCAGCGGCCGTCGCTGCCGATCTCGGCGACCACCGTCGCACCCAGCTCGACGAGGCGTCGGATCTCCGCGGCGGGACCCGTGTCCTCGGGCGCGATCAGGTCGAAGCGGAATCGGTCCCGCGGGCCGCGCGGAACGGGAGGCGGCCCGCCCCAGGCGACCTTGGCGCTGCCCGAGGGGGTCGCGACCGCGGTCTCGCCGTCCTGGTCCCAGACCAGCGGCCAGCCGAGCGCTGCGCTCCAGAAGACGCCGGTCTCCCGCGACCCGTCCGCGGCGACCTCGCCGAGGAACCCGGTGCCGGCGAGCCAGCTGTTGCCGGCCGGGATCACGCAGAGCTCGTTGCCCTCCGGGTCACCCAGCACGACGTGGTCCTCGTCCGGCAGCTGCCCCACGTCCAGATGCGTCGCCCCGAGACCGATCAGCCGGTCCACGGTCCGCTGCTGGTCATCCGGCAGCGTGCTGGTCAGATGCAGGTGATGCGGGTTCGCCAGCGTCTTCGGCGCATCCGTGGGCACGAACCGGATCCGGAGGTCCGCCTCCGCCCGCGGCAGCAGCCTGATCTCCTCGTCCGCGGTCTCGATCTCCCGACCCAGCACCGCCGCCCAGAACTCCGCGACCCGCTCCGGATTGTTGGCATCGATGCAGATCCCGAAGCGCCGAGGTGTCATGGCCGGCAACGTAGGACGTGGTCCGAGGCTTGCACAACCAGATTCCGGGCGCGCTCCGGACCGGTTCCACGCCCGGGCGGGGTTAGGTTGATGCCTGTGTCGGACGAGTTCGAGGTGTTTCTCCCGCTCCCTGAGGAGATCAACGACTGGTCGGGGCGCCAGCTGGATCCGCAGATCAGGCAGTCGATCGGGCTGGGGAACATCGTGCGCATCCAGGTCCAGGCGCCCTCACTTGACGGCACAGGCACATCGTCCGAACCGGTGGACGCCTGGCGCAGTGACGTTCCCTATCTGAAGGTCATCGAGGTCGACGGCGATCGGCTGACCGGCGTGGTCGACGACCCGTACCGGTCGGACTACAGCTGGATGACGAACGGCCGCATCATCGAGTTCGACCGAGCGGCCGTCACCGAGATCCCGCTCCAGTGGGAGGGCAACGAGGAGTTGGCGGCGCAGGCCGAGCTGACCGGCCTCAGCCGCCACGTCACGGGCTCGATCGACCCGGACGATCGCAACATCTACGGCGAGGACGCCGACCGATAGCCGCGCGAGGTGGAGCCGATCAGTCGGCGTCGGCAGGGCGCGCGGCCACGGTCGCGAGCTTGGCTAGCCCCTTCTCCATGTCGGGCGCGATCGCCTTCTCCATCGAGTAGAACCTGAGCATCAGCCCCATCACACCGCTCACCGACCCGGTGTGGGTCCAGGTCAGCCGCGTACCGTCAGCGACGGTGGCCAGGTCGAAGCTCACCGTGCTCCGGCTCTTGAACGGCTTGAGGAACTCCAGCGCGACCTCGACGTGCTCGGGCCCCGACTCGGTGATCTCCATCGCGCCTGCGCCCGCGCGCTTGTTGCCCGACCACGCATAGCGCGCGCCGACACCGGACTCCGCGCCCGAGTAGGTGCGCGTCATGTCCGGGTCGAGCTCCTCCCAGGGCGACCAGGCCGGCCACTCGTGGAAGTCGTCGAGCAGCCCGTGGACGCGTCCGATGTCGCACGGCAGCACCGCGGACCTGGCGACCTCGTAGTCGGTCATGTCACGACGGTACGCCTGCAGCGACCAGTTCGAGTACGTCTTCGGTGCTGCGTACGTCGCCGAAGGTCCGATAGATGGTCGTCAGGGTCGCGTTGTGGGAGTCGTCGTTGCGGCCCGCGGTGGCGTCGGCGACCAGGATCGTTCGGTATCCCAGCGTCGCCGCGTCGCGCGCCGTGCCGGCGACGCAGACCTCGGTGAGCGTGCCGGTGACGACGACATTCTCGATGCCACCGTCCCGAAGCTGGTCGTGCAATGTCGAGCTGCCCGGGAACAAAGCGCTGGTCGACGTCTTCTCGACGAGAAGGTCTCCCTCGCGTGCCTCGAGACCCGGGCCGAGCCGATCCTCGATCGGCCCGGTGCCGCCGCTGTGTCGGAACATCTCGGCGACATCCTCGCCGAGGAACTCCCGTGCCCACGCGGGCTGGCCGGGGTCGCCGGGAACCACCCAGGCAACGACGCCGCCGGCCCCACGCAGAGCATCAGCGAGCCGACGTACGTTCGGGGTGATCGCACGGCACGTCGCGTTCGCCTCGTAGAAGAACGGGACGAGGTCGACCACGAGGAGCGCGGTCCGAGTCGGGTCGAGGCTTTGGTAGGCATGGCGCCTGCCGCGGCGCGCCTCCTGCCGCGCGTACTCCCGCTCCGGGATCGCCCAGCCGTGCACCCTCGGCGACGGCACTCAGGCGCTCTCGCGGTTGACGCCGACGGAGCCGTCGATGCTCTCGCGGAGGATGTCGGCGTGGCCGGCGTGACGGGTGGCGTCGCAGAGGCGGGCGGCCATGATGTTGAAGAGCATGACCCGCTCCTCCCACCACGGTACGTAGCCGGGGGCATCGATCGGGAGCGCCTCGATCGTGGCGTCGACGTGCGCGCCGACCAGCGCGTAGAGGTCGAGGACGTCGGCGCGGCTCTCGTGCTCGGTGGCCCGATGGGTGGCGTCCCACCACCCGTCGGCGTCCCAGGGCGGGAGGTCGATCGGCGGGGTGCGGTCGAAGACCTCGCCGACGTAGCGGGCGTCCGAGAGGGCGTTGTGCTTGACCAGGCCGAGCAGGTTGGTGCCGGTGGGCATCACTGGGTGTCTCCCTCCGCGGCGCGCTTGCCGTAGGTGTCGTGGGTCAGGGTGGCGTAGGAGCGGCGGACGATCTCCTCGAGGACCTCCAGGTCGATCGCGTCGAGGTTCTTGAGGTAGAGGCAGCCGACGCCGGTGGTGTGCGGGCCTAGGCCGGCGAGGAGCTCCTCGTGGGACCCGGTGCCGTCGTTGAGGTAGACGACCGAGGCGGCCTTGCGCGGCGAGAAGCCCGCGGCCGGAGCGTCGCCCTCGTGGCCGCTGGCGTAGCGATAGTGGTACGTCCCGAAGCCGACGATCGCGGAGCCGAACATCCGGGGTTCGACACCGGTCGCCCGCCCCATCAGCTCCAGCAGCCGCAGCGCGTCTCGACGTCTTCCGGGGGCCGTGACGCCCTCGACGAAGGCCTTCGGGTCTTCGTCGGTCCAGGTCGCCTTCACCGCCATCCGCTCACCCTAGCCAGCCGCAGCGCACAGAGCAGCCGTTCGACCTCGAAAACGGACTCCGACCTGGTGAAACACAGCAGAGGAACGCACTCGCGACAACCCCGGCACCGTATGCCCCCGTGGGTATGTATGGCTTTGAAAGTGGATACAGATGGTCGCCAATGAATGCCTCCCCTTGATTGGGTATACGGCCTATTTCTTCCGGTTTACGGGTTGACGCGCGCGGTTGAAATTCCTATCGGCACTCGGGCCTGCCGACCAAACAGCCTCCATCCAAAGGAAACCCAGCCATGCTGCACAACACCCTCACCCGCGTCCGTCAGGCCCGCCGCGACGACAGCGGATTCACCCTCATCGAGCTCGTGATCGTCATCCTCATCCTCGGCGTCCTCGCCGGGGTCGTGGTCTTCTCGGTCAACGGCATGAGCGACCGTGGCACCAAGGCCGCCTGCCAGGCCGAGGTCCGCACCGTCGAGACCGCGATCGAGGCCTACCGGGCCGACAACGACCGCTACCCCACGACCGTCGGCGACCTCGTCGGCAACTTCCTGCGCAGCGAGCCCAACGGCCCCTCGACCATCGACAACGCCACGACGGTCGACGGCACCGGCGCAATGCCCGCCGGCGCCACCACCTGCTAGTGACCCCAGCCGCCCGGGAGGGCCGCGAAACAGCGGCCCTCCCCCGGCACCACCTCCTCCTCCAAGAAACCAGGGGCCACCCCATGCAGACCACCCTCCACCCCGACAGCCGGGTCGACCAGCTGCTCGCGGCCGTCTGGCAGGCCGGCGGCACCGACCTGCTCCTCTCGGTCGGCCTCCCTCCGATGCTGCGGATCGACGGAACCCTCACGGCCGCTCCGGGCACGGACGTACTGACCGCCGAGGACACCGATGCGCTGCTGGCCGAGGTCCTGACCCCTGCACAGGCGACGGCCTGGAAGAGCAGCCACGAGTACGACTTCTCCTTCTCGTGGCGCGAGCACGCCCGGATCCGCGGCAACGCGTTCACCCAGCGCGGCCTGACCGCGGTGGCGCTGCGGATGATCCCGCGCACCATCCCCTCCCCCGACGCCCTCGGCCTGCCGCCCGCGCTGCGCGCCCTGGCGCTGCGCCACCAGGGCCTCATCCTGATGACCGGCCCGACCGGGTCGGGCAAGTCGACCACGCTGGCCTCGCTCATCGATCTGATCAACACCAGCCGCGGCTGCCACATCATCACCGTCGAGGACCCGATCGAGTACGTCCACGACCACAAGGTCGCCGCGGTCAACCAGCGCGAGGTCGGCACCGACACCGCCACCTTCCCCGACGCGCTGCGCAGCGTGCTCCGCGAGGACCCCGACGTGCTCCTCGTCGGCGAGATGCGCGACCTGGAGTCGATCCGGTTCGCGCTCACCGTCGCCGAGACCGGTCACCTGGTCTTCGCGACCCTCCACACCAATGACACCGCCCAGTCGATCGGCCGGATGATCGACGTCTTCCCCGCCGAGCAGCAGGCCCAGATCCGGGTCCAGCTGGCCGCCGCGCTCAGCTGCGTCGTCTACCAGCGGCTGATCCCGAAGATCGGCGGCGGGATGACGGCCGCCTACGAGGTGCTCGTGGCCACCCCCGCGGTGCGCAACCTGATCAAGGAGGGCAAGACCCACCAGCTGCGCAACAGTCTCGTCACCGGCTCCCGCGACGGGATGCTCACCCTCGAGCAGTCGCTCTCCCGGCTGGTCCAAGAGGGCACCGTGGCCGAGGAGGAGGCGCTCGCGCGCAGCCTCTATCCGCAAGACGTCGAGACCCGGCCGAGGTACGCGACCTCGCTCAGGAGCGTGACCCGATGAGGATCCGCACGCCGCGCCGCGACGACCCGGCCGCACCGTCCACCCCGGCCACCGAGGTCGGCGCCGACGACCGGCTCGCCGCGCTGCTGATCTCCTCGCGCCGGCTCGCTCCCCACCAGATCGACGCCGCCCGCAGCTCAGCCGGCGGCGCCACCCTGGCCGAGAGGCTGATCACGGCCGGGGCGATCAGCGACGAGGACCTGGCCCGCGCGATCGCCGGCCACTACGGCGCCGAGACGATCGACTTCCGGCGTACGTCCCCGCAGCCCGACGCGGTCGCGCTGCTCGGCGCCGACCAGGCCCGTACGCTGCGAGCAGTGCCCCTCGCGGCCGACGAGCGCCGGGTCGTCCTGGCCGTCGTGGACCCTTCGCCCGAGCACCTGGGTCGGCTGAGCACCGCCGTCGGCCGACCCGTCGTCGGGCTCGTCGCCACGCACCGTGCCCTCGACCTGGCCCTGGCGAGCGCCTACAAGGCGACCCGGGAGGTCGACAGCCAGGTCCAGGCGTTCGAGACCCGCGACGCCCTGCGCCGCGAGGCGGCCGGCCTCGACGGCGCCCAGGCCAACGAGGACGCGCCGGTCGTCCGGGTCGTGCAGATGGTCATCACCCAGGGCCTGCGCGACCGCGCCTCCGACATCCACATCGAGCCGTACGGAGACCGGGTCCGGGTCCGCTACCGCATCGACGGCGCCCTCACCGACGTCCTGGACCTGCCCGGATCGATCGGTCCCGCGGTCGTGAGCCGGGTCAAGATCCTCGGCGGGATGAACATCGTCGAACGGCGCCGGCCCCAGGACGGCCAGATCTCGATGGTCGTCGAGGGCCGCGAGGTCGACATCCGGGTCGCCACCACCGCCGTCGTCGGCGGGGAGAAGATCGTCCTGCGGCTCCTGGACAAGTCCCGCTCCCTGTTCCAGATGCAGCAGCTCGGCATGCCCGACGAGGTCGCCGAGCGCTACCGGCAGCTCATCCACGCCCCCTTCGGGATGGTGATCTGCGCCGGCCCGACCGGCGGTGGCAAGACCACCACCCTGTACGCCTCGCTCGGCGAGGTGAACACGACCGAGCGCAACATCATGACGATCGAGGACCCCGTCGAGTACACCTTCGACTCGATCAACCAGATCCAGATCAACGAGCAGGCCGGGATCACCTTCGCCGACGGCCTGAAGTCCATCCTGCGCCAGGACCCCGACATCATCCTCGTCGGCGAGATCCGAGACGTCGACACCGCCCGCATCGCGGTCCAGTCGGCCCTCACCGGCCACCTCGTGCTCTCCTCGCTGCACGCGACCGAGGCGGTCTCGGCGCTCTACCGGCTCGTCGACATGGGGGTCGAGACGTTCCTGATCGCCTCCTCGGTGACCGCGGTCCTCGCCCAGCGCCTGGTCCGCCGAAGCTGCACGAGCTGCCTCGAGCCGTACCAGCCCTCCCCCGACGAGCTCGCCTTCCTGCGCAGCTTCGGCGACCCGGAGGCCGACCCCGCCGCCGACCGGTTCCTTCGCGGCACCGGCTGCCACCTCTGCGCCCACACCGGCTACCTCGACCGCATCGGCGTCTACGAGCTGCTGACCGTCACCGACGAGGTGCGAGAGCTCCTCATCGACCGGGCACCGCACGACGAGATGCGCAAGCTCGCCCGCAGCCAGGGCATGCGCACCCTCCAGGAGCAGGCGGTCCGGCTCGTCCGCGAGGGCACGACCACCGCTGCCGAAGTCATGCGCTCGATCTACGTCGCAGGAGTCTGACCATGCCCAAGTACGCCTATGTCGGCGTGACCACCGACGGCCGTCCGGTCAGGGGAACACAGAAGGCCCCCAGCCGGTCCGATGCCGAGGTCACCCTCTACGACCAGCAGCTGCACCAGCTGCGGGTGAGCGAGAAGAAGAGCCTGTGGCAGTACGAGATCTCCGGGCCGCGCATCAAGCGTGAGGACGTCATGCACCTCTCCCGGCAGATCGCGGCATTCCTCCGCGCCGGGCTGCCCATCCTGGAGGCGGTGCACACGATCGGCGCCGAGAGCGAGAACTCCTCGCTGCGGCGGATGATGAACCGGATCGAGGACGGCCTGCGCTCCGGCGAACGGTTCTCGGACTGCCTCGACGAGTTCCCGAAGGTCTTCGCGCCGTTCTACCGCAGCATCGTGCGCTCGGCGGAGTCGACCGGGGAGCTCGACATCGTCCTGGCGCGGCTCTCCCGCTACATCGAGCGCGACCTGCAGGCCCGCCGCAAGATCAAGTCGGCGCTGACCTATCCGCTCGTGGTGGCCGCGATGTCGGTGGTGACCGTGGTGGTGCTCGCCGTCTATGTGCTGCCACGGTTCGAGGACTTCTTCGTCGACCTCGACGCCACGCTTCCCCTGCCCACCCGGATCCTGCTCGCCATCACCGACTTCCTCGGCCACTGGTGGTGGGCGCTGGCCCTGGCCCTCGGCGCGGTCTGCCTGCTCTACGTCGCGATCACCCGGACCAGGCGCGGCAAGTACGCCCGCGACGCGCTGCTGCTCAGGATCCCGGTGCTCGGCGAGGCCATCACGTACGCCCTGGTGGAGCGGTTCTGCCGGGTGCTCGGCTCGATGGTGAGTGCCGGCGTCAACCTGACCGAGTCGCTCGCCGTCACCACCGACGCGCTGCGCAACCGCGTCTACGTCAAGCGTCTGGGTGCGGTGGCCGAGCAGATGCTCGAGGGGCAGGGGATCGCCGGGCCGCTGGCTCGTACCGGCCTGTTCCCCGCGACGGCCACGCAGATGCTGCGGGTCGGCGAGGACACCGGTTCCCTCGACACCCAGCTCGAGGTCACCGGCGAGTACTTCGAGACCGAGCTGGACTACAAGATCGCCAAGCTCACCGCGCTGTTCGAGCCGATCGTCATCGTCACGATGGGGCTCGTGGTCGGGTTCGTCGCCGTCGCGCTGGTCTCCGCCATGTACGGCGTGTTCACCCAGGTCGAGATGTGAGGGGCCGGACGTGAACCTGCCAGGACGCAGCGACCGGGGCGAGACGCTGGTGGAGATGCTGGTCGCGGTCTCGATCCTGGGCATCGCCGGGGTCGCGGTCGTCACCGGACTCCAGATGGGCATCACCTCCTCCGACATCCATCGCAAGCAGACCACCGGCGGCGCCTACGCGCGCAGCTACGCGGAGTCGATCCAGGACTACGTCGCCTCCGCCGCCGGCCGCTACGTGCCGTGTGCCGGAGCCGACGACTACAGCCCGGCCACGGTCGGGTTCTCGGTGCCGGCGGGCTACACCGCCGAGCAGACGGCGGCACGGCGCGTCCCGCCCGACGGGGGCGCCGCCGGCGCCTGCTCAGGCAACGACACCGGCGTCCAGCAGATCGAGATCACCCTCTCCGCCGCCGACGGCCGGGCGGCCGAACGGCTCACCGTGATGCTGCGCAGACCGTGCGGCCCGACGATGACGGTGTGCGGATGAGCCGCCGTCCCGACCCCGCCGAGGAGGCCGGGTTCACCCTCATCGAGATGGTCGTCACCGTCGCGATCGTCGGTGTCGTCGTCACCGCTCTGACCGGCGTGGTGCTCAGCTACCTCCGCACCACGGTCGACACCCAGGCACGGCTCTCGGAGTCGCACGACGTCCAGTTCGTCTCCGCCTACTGGCAGCGTGACGTGGCCAGCATCGGCGTACGCTCCTCCACCTACGACACCGCCAGCCACACCTTCCCGCTGGCCCGGTCGATCGACCTCCCCGCCTGCCCCCTGGCCGGCCACGCGGCCGGGGCGACGCCGGTGGTGACGCTGGCCTGGACCGAGCACGACTCGCTGACCTCCACCGACCCCGGCGCGACCGTGAAGGTGACCTACGCCTACCAGCCGTCCGCCGAGGGCGGCCGGCTCTACCGCGTACGGTGCGGCAGCCGGCCCGCCACCGTCGAGGTCGCCGACCGGCTCGCCGCCGCTCCCGTCCTGGCGTGCGCGAACGCCGCCGGCGCCGGCACGTCCTGCACCGGAGCCGGCGATGACGTACCCGTGGTCGTGACCCTCGCGCTGTCCATCCACGACAGCACCGGCATCGACCTGCCCACCTACGCCGCAACCCTCCTGGGCGAACGGAGACAGACATGATCCGCCCACGCCTGCGGGACGACGACGGAGCGATCCTCGTCTTCGCGCTGATCATCGTCACGACCGTGGCGCTCGTCGTCGGCACCGTGCTGGTACGCGGGGACGGCTCGCTGCGGGCCACGGTGGCGCTGCGCGAGGTGGCCGGGTCCACCTACGCCGCCGACGGAGCGGCCCAGATCGCCATCAACGACCTGCGTACCGGCCACTGGGGCGGGACCGCCGCCGAGCCCGCCGACTGGGCGTTCGACAACTCCGATGACGGCACCGGCTGCTTCGGCGCGAACACCGACACCGACGGCGACCCCACCGACGACGCCGTCGACGCCCTCGACCTCCCCGGCTTCTACCCCGCGTCGGTCGCCAGCGGCGACGCACCGACCTCGGCGAGGGTCGAGTGCGTCGCCGAGGACTCCACCGGGGCCCAGGGCTCACCGGTGCCGATCACCAACCAGAACAAGCCCGGAAACGCCATCCTGACCCTCGGCACCGGCGGCGAGACCGGACTCGCCTCGAGCGCGAGCGGCGGCAACACGCTGCGGGTGCACGGCGGCATCTGGTCCAACTCGAACATCTCGGTGAGCAACGGCGACATCGTGGGCAGCACCTCCATCCGGGCCCACACCGGCTGCTCACCCGTCTCCGCCCTCCACGCGCCGCTGGTCGACTGCGGCGCCGGCACCGTCGCCGACCCCGGATACCTCAGCGACCCGAGCCTGGCCGGGAGCGGCGTACCTCCGCTGCGGACCCCACCGACCAGCTGCCCCGCGGTCGTCACCTTCGAGCCCGGCTACTACGACGACGCCGCGGCGCTGAACAACCTGACCGACAAGAACTCCTGCCGCAACAGTGTCTTCTGGTTCCAGCCCGGCACCTACTACTTCGACTTCCACAACAGCACCACCGACCCGATGTACGACAGCGACACCAGCGGTGGCGGTGGCAGCGAGTGGAAGGTCAGCGTCGGCGGCCTGATCGCCGGCGACCCCGTCGGCGACAGCCTCACCGACCCCCGCTTCCCCGCCGACGGGAACTGCCGCAACCCGATCGACGACGTGAGCACCCAAGGGGTCCAGTTCGTCTTCGGCGGCGAGAGCCGCCTGCGGGTCGACGGCAACGCGAACGTAGAGATCTGCGGCAGCTACCACAGCGACCGGCCCCCGATCGCCCTCTACGGCCTCAAGACCGGCACCTCCACGATGACCTCGCTCACCGAGGCGCCCGGCGACGACGGGGACCCGCTGACCACCAGCGGTACGCCGAGCGTGACCCCCGCCGGCAGCGACAACACCTTCGTCGGGGCGAGCGCGGCCGCGCTCCGCGACACCGGCAACGGCTCAGCGACCTGGTTCCGGCCCAACGGAGGGGCCAACGCCGTCTCCCGCACCCTCACGATGAACGGCTTCGCCCCGCCGGGGACGATCCCGAGAGGGTCTGTGGTCAAACAGGCGCGGCTCCTCGTGCGGCACAAGGCCTCCCAGGCCAATGCCGGCACCGCGTCGACCATCACCCTCACCCCGGCCGGCGGCACGACTCTGGGCTCCTTCAACCTGGACCGCCCCGGCACGCTCACCACCCAGACGGTCGACCTGCGCACCCAGCAGCCGACCCTGTTCAACGCCCTGCAGCGGGCCGTCCACACCAACGGCTACACCGGCGCGAAGGTCGACTTCACCGCCACCATCGCCAAGAACCTCGGCGCCGCCGCGAACGTCGAGCTCGATGCCGTACGCCTCGAACTGGAGCTCTACGTCCCGCAGCTGCGCGCCCAGACCGACGCCGGCCTCGGGGCGGGCAACTGCCTGAGCCTCGGCGGCGGCTGCAACCTGATCGGCGTCGGCCCCTCCGGCGGGAGCTACCACGGCGTCTTCTACGTCCAGGGCACCACCTACACCCCGGTGACCCGCATCCAGCTGAACCTCAGCAACCTGCAGCAGGCCGAGGTGTTCCGGTTCGGCGTCATCTCCCGCTCGCTGGACTTCTCCACCCAGGGGAACCCGTCCTTCCACGACGCCGTGATCCAGCTCCCCGACAACTCGCCGGGCTGGGGGTTCAACGGCACCCTGGTCCAGCTCAAGGTGTACGTGTGCCCGGACTCCGCGACCTGTCCGGCGAGTCCCGGGCGGCTGGCGCTCACCGCACGCGTCCAGCTCTGGGACCCGAGCGGCTCTCCGGTGCCGGGCAGACGCCAGGTCAGCGTCCTGAGCTGGAGCCACACCCGATGACCGGGGCGACCGCGGTGCTGGTCGCCGCCGTCTGCGCCGCGTACGGGCTCGCGGTCGGCTCCTTCCTCAACGTCGTGGCCCACCGGGTCCCGCGTGGGGTCTCGGTCGTGCGCCCGCGCTCGGCGTGTCCGCGGTGCCGTACGCCGATCCGGGCCCGGTACAACATCCCGGTGCTCGGCTGGCTGCTCCTGCGCGGACGCTGCTACGACTGCGGCGACCCGATCAGCCCGCGCTACCCGCTGGTCGAGGCGGGCACCGGGGCGCTGTTCGCGGTCGCCGGGCTCCGGTTCGCCGAACGGCCCTCCCTCCTCGCGGCGTACCTGGTCTTCGCCGCGATCGCGATGGCGCTCGCGCTCATCGACCTCGACGTGCGGCGGCTGCCGAACGCGATCGTGCTCCCGAGCTACCCGCTCCTCGCGGCCCTCCTCGTCCTCGGCGCGGACACCGGGGCGCTGAGCAGAGCCGGGATCGGGGCGCTCGTCCTGTTCGGCTTCTTCATGAGCATCGCGCTCGTCGCACCCAACGGGATCGGTTTCGGCGACGTCAAGCTCGCCGGGGTGGTCGGCGGCATGACCGCCTACCTGTCCTGGGGGGTCTTCCTGACCGCTGCCTTCGGTGCCTTCCTGCTCGGGGCGGCCGCGGGCATCGCCCTGATCCTCGGCCGCGGGGCACACCGCAAGACCGCGGTGCCGTTCGGTCCGTTCATGCTCGTGGCCGCCTGGGCGTCCATCCTCGGCGCGGGCGGTCTCGGCGACCTCTACCTCGCCACGATCGGGCTGTGACCGACCGCAGCGGCGGATCGGCTACCTGCGGAACAGCAGCGTGTAGACCACCGGCGCGACCAGCACCGACGCAATGGCCGCGAAGACCACCGTGCCGACGTCCTCGGTGACGAGGTAGACCAGCGCGTTGAGCAGGAGCAGGACCACGATCAGGATCCGTACGTTGCGCCGCCGGCGCTCCGCGAGTGCACTGAGCGGTCGGGACCGGCGAGCCGGAACCCAGCCGACGAGCCGCTCGCGCCGCGCGCGGCGCTCGGCGGACCGGGTGGCCCGGGCGGCTCGTTCCTCGGCGGCCTCCGCGGCCAACCGCTCGCGCTCGGCACGGGCCTTCGCCCGGGCTCCGGTCTGAGCCACCCCTCAGGCGCCCTTCAGCGACTGCACCCAGTTGTGCAGCACCGCGGCGCCGGCGTCGCCGGACTTCTCCGGGTGGAACTGGGTGGCGCTGAGCGGGCCGTTCTCGACGGCCGCGACGAACCGGTCGCCACCGTGCTCGGCCCAGGTGACCAGCGGCGCGACGGTGCGGTCGTTGGTGACCAGGGTCCAGTCGCGCACGCCGTAGGAGTGCACGAAGTAGAACCGCTCCTTCTCGACCCCGGCGAACAGGGTCGTCCCGGACGGGACGTCGACCGTGTTCCAGCCCATGTGGGGCACGATCGGTGCCTGGATCCGCTCGACGACGCCCGGCCACTCACCGCAGCCCTCGGTCTCGACACCGTGCTCGATCCCGGTCTCGAAGAGGATCTGCATGCCGACGCAGATCCCCATGACCGGACGGCCGCCGGCGAGCCGCCGGGCGATGATCCGCTCGCCGCGGATCGCCCGCAGGCCCTTCATGCAGGCCTCGAAGGCACCCACGCCGGGCACGAGCAGGCCGTCGGCCGCCATCGCGGCGTCGAGGTCGCCGGTCAGCTCGACCGAGGCACCGGCCCGCTCGACGGCGCGGACGGCGGAGCGTACGTTGCCCGATCCGTAGTCGAGCACCACCACCGACGGAGCACTCACAGGGCACCCTTCGTCGACGGGACCCCGGTCTCGCGCGGGTCGTAGGCGATCGCGTCGCGGAACGCCCGCGCGAACGCCTTGAACTGCGTCTCCACGATGTGGTGCGGCTCGCGCCCGGCGAGCACGTTGACGTGGAGCGTCAGGTGGGCGTGGTGGGCGATGGAGTCGAAGACGTGCTGGGTCAGGGAGCCGAGGTAGGGCACCCCGGAGCCGCCGAGCAGCACGTACTGCTGTCCCTCCGGCTCGCCGGTGTGGACCGAGTAGGGCCGTCCGGAGACGTCCACGACGCACCGCACCAGGGCTTCGTCGAGCGGGAGGGTCGCGTCGCCGTAGCGACGGATGCCCTTCTTGTCACCCAGCGCCTCGCGCAGCGCCTGGCCGAGCACGATCGCGGTGTCCTCGACGGTGTGGTGGGCGTCGATGTGCACGTCGCCGTCGGCGTGCACCGTCAGGTCCACCAGCGAGTGGCGCCCGAAGGCGGTGAGCATGTGGTCGTAGAAGCCGACGCCGGTCGAGACGTCGACCCGACCCGTGCCGTCGAGGTTCACCTCGACGATCACCTTCGACTCCGAGGTCTGCCTCTCGATCCGGGCGGTCCGTGCCGAACTCATGCGCGTGCTCCGTTCACATCGGTCAAAGCTTGCTTGAAGGCGTCCATCTCCTGCGGGGTGCCCACCGAGACCCGCAGCCAGCCGTCGGGCCCGGTCTCGCGGATCAGCACTCCGCGCTCGAGCAGGCCCTGCCAGACCGCGTGCCGGTCGGCGTAGCGCCCGAAGAGGACGAAGTTGGCGTCGGAGTCGGCGACCTCGAGGCCCTGCTCACGCAGCCATTCCACCAGCGCGTCGCGCTCCTCGCGCAGCGAGGCGACGTAGCCGAGCAGCTCCGGCGCGTGCCGCAGCGCCGCGCTCGCTGCCGCCTGGGTGACCGCGGAGAGGTGGTAGGGCAGGCGTACGACACGGATCGCGTCGCAGATCGCCGGGTCGGCCGCCAGGTAGCCGAGCCGCAGCCCGGCTCCGGCGAACGCCTTCGACATCGTGCGGGTGACCACCAGGTTGCGGTGCTCGGCGAGCAGCTCGAGCGCCGAGGGCACCCCGGTCCGCCGGAACTCGCCGTAGGCCTCGTCGACCACGACGATGCCGCCGTCGCCGACCGCCTCGCACAGCACGGTGACCGCCTCCGGCGGCAGCGCGGTGCCGGTCGGGTTGTTGGGACTGGGCAGCAGCACGACGTGGGGCCGGGTCTCCTCGACCAGCGCCCGCGCCTTCTCCAGGTCGATCGCGAAGTCGCTCTCGCGGTGACCGACGACCCACTCGGTGTTCGTGTCGCGGGCGTACTCCGGATACATCGAGTAGGTCGGCGCGAAGCTGATCGCGGTGCGGCCCGGACCACCGAAGGCCTGCAGCAGCTGCAGCATCACCTCGTTGGACCCGTTGGCCGCCCACACCTGCTCGGGCGTGATCTGCGCGTTCGGGACGTCGGAGCGGAGGTAGGCGGCCAGCCCCTCCCGCAGCGCGACGAACTCGCGGTCCGGGTAGCGGTTGAGGGTGCGCGCCGCCTCCCCGACACTGGCCGCGATGTCGGCGACCGTCTCCGCGGACGGCTGGTAGGGGTTCTCGTTGACGTTGAGCTGGACCGGGACGTCCAGCTGCGGCGCGCCGTAGGGCTCGATCCCGGCGAGCTCGGCACGGATCGGTGGCCAGCTCACGACGAGAACCTCACCGACACAGCGGCACCGTGACCCGGCAGGTCCTCGGCCTCGGCGAGGGTGACCACGTGGTCCTTGACCGCGGCCAGACCCTCACGGGAGTAGTCGACGACGTGGATCGACTTGGTGAAGGCCCGCACCGAGAGACCCGAGGAGTGGCAGGCGCAGCCGCCGGTGGGCAGCACGTGGTTGGACCCGGCGCAGTAGTCGCCCAGCGAGACCGGGGCGTAGGAGCCGACGAAGATCGCACCGGCGTTGCGGATCCGGCCGGCGACCCGGGCGGCCTCGGCGGTGTGGATCTCGAGGTGCTCGGCGGCGTAGGCGTTCACGACGTCGACGCCCTGGTCGATGTCGTCGACGAGCACGATGCCCGACTGGGGGCCGGTCAGCGACGTACGGATCCGCTCGACGTGCTTGGTCGCGGCGACCTGCTTGTCGAGCTCGGCCTCGACATCGGCGGCGAGCGTCTCGGAGTCGGTGACCAGCACCGAGGCTGCGAGGGGGTCGTGCTCGGCCTGGGAGATCAGGTCGGCGGCGACATAGGCGGCCTCGGCGGTCTCGTCGGCGAGGATCGCGATCTCGGTCGGTCCGGCCTCGGAGTCGATCCCGACCTGGCCCTTGAGCAGGCGCTTGGCGGTGACGACGTAGATGTTGCCGGGTCCGGTGACCATGTCGACGCGCTCGCAGGGCTCGACCCCGTAGGCGAACATCGCGATCGCCTGGGCGCCGCCGACGGCGTAGACCTCGTCCACGCCCAGCAGCGCGCACGCGGCCAGGATCGTGGGCTGCGGAAGGCCGCCGAACTCCTTCTGGGGCGGCGAGGCCAGCGCGATCGAGGGCACCCCGGCCACCTGGGCGGGGACGACGTTCATCAGCACCGAGGAGACCAGCGGGGCCAGGCCCCCAGGCACGTAGAGCCCCACGCGCCCCACCGGCACCTTGCGGTGCGTCACCCGGGCGCCGGGCGCCAGGTCGGTGACCGCGTCCTCCTCGAGCTCGGCGGCACAGGTCGTACGCAGACGGGCGATCGACTCCTCGAGACCGGCCCGGATCGCCGGGTCCAGCTCGTCGAGGGCCTTGGTCAGCGCCGCGGCCGGAACCCGGATGTCCTCGACGCGCACGCCGTCGAACTTCTCGGAGAACTCGGCGATCGCCTCCTGGCCGCGCTCGCGGACGGCGTCGATGATCGGCTGCACCGCATGAGTGGCCGCCTCGATGTCGAACTCGGCGCGCGGCACGGCGGCGCGGTAGTCGATGGTCGAAGCGGAGCCTCTGTCGGCACCTCTCAGGTCGATGCGGCGGATCATGCCTCAAGTCTACGAGTGGCCGGGCTCCGGAGCCGATCTGCCGACGCCACGTGGACGCGGCCGGGAGACGCATACGGCGCCCCGATCCGGGTACCCGGAGGACTGACCCACCAAAGGAGGATCGCCATGGCACGCCCTGGACTTTTCCACCGCGAGGACAAGCATGCCGACGAGAGCTACCCCGAGACCGACGTGAACCACGCCCAGACGCGTGATGCCTACCCCGGCGGCCCCGCCGTCGTCGGCCACGACGACAACGTCGAGCGCCCGCACCGGGCCACCGACGAGGTCAATCGTCCGTACGCCGGGGCCCCCGCCGCCACCGACGTCGAGCACCACCGCCACGTCGAGGACGGGCGCCATGCGGCTCTGCACGACACCTACGGCGGCATCAATTGGGGCGCCTGCTTCTTCGGCTGGCTCGTCGCGGTCGGCGTCACCGTCCTGCTCGGTGCCGTCATCAGCGCCGTCGCCTCGGCCGTCGGTGCCGACCAGAACTGGACCCAGACCGACCTGGAGTCGATGGCCGACTCGGCCGGCATCGCGGCCGCGATCACGCTCGCCGTGGTGATGTTCATCGGCTACTACGCCGGTGGTTACGTCGCCGGCCGGATGTCCCGCTTCGACGCCCGTCGTCAGGGCCTGGGCGTGTGGATCGTGGCCATCGCGGTGATGATCATCGCGGCCGTCGTGGGCGCCGTCTTCGGCTCGCGCTACGACATCATGCAGCAGGTCGACCTGCCCAACGTGGGTCTGAGCACCGACCAGCTCGGCTGGGGTGCGCTGGTCGCCGGCGTCGTGCTTCTGGTCGTGATGCTCGCCGGCGCGCTCCTCGGCGCGGCGACCGGACAGCGCTACCACACCAAGATCGACCGGGCGGCGTACGACGGCTGACCGCTCGGGCCAGTCGCGGGAGGGACACACTGTGGGGTTCGCGGGCGCACACGCCCGCGGGCCCCATAGGTTGGTCCCGTGAACGAGCGCCAGCGACTACCCATGTTTCCGCTCAACGCGGTCCTGTTTCCCGGCGTGACGCTCCCGCTGCGAGTCTTCGAGGACCGCTATCGCGCGATGGTGCACCACCTGCTCCGTCAGGAGGAGGAGGACCGCCACTTCGGCTCGGTCGCGATCCGCGAGGGGTACGAGGTCGGTGAGACCGGCGCCCAGTCGCTCTACCGCGTCGGGGTGAAGCTGCTGATCACCGAGGTGGAGCGGCACGAGGACGGCTCCTTCGACCTCGAGGTGCTCGCGGTCGACCGGATCCGGATGGACAGCCTGGTCAGCTCGGGCGACTTCCCCGTCGCCGATGTCGAGGAGCTCCCCGAGGATCACGTCGCGGTCCCCCACGCCATCGTCGACACCGCGCGAGCGACCTTCACCGCCTACCGGGCGGCGCTGCTGGAGTTCCGCGAAGACCCGTTCACCGGCTCGCTCCCCAAGGACCCGGAGTTCCTCTCCTGGACCATCTCGGCCACCACTCCCCTGCCGATGCCCGACCGCCAGGCGCTCCTGGAGGCGCCCGACGCCGGCGTACGCCTCGGCATGGTCACCGACCTGCTGCGCTCCGAGCTCAAGGCGATGAACGTCATCCCCTCGCTGCCCGCGACGGAGGTCGCCCGCACGAAGTGGTCTCCCAACTGATGCCCAAGAAACAAGCCGGGAAGCGGGCCGGTGGAGGCACGCCGGCGACCCTCGCCCTCACCCGGGCCGGCATCGACTACACCCTGCACCCCTACGAGCACGATCCGCGCGCGGAGTCCTACGGCCTGGAGGCCGCCGAGGCCCTCGGGGTCGAGCCGAGGCGGGTCTTCAAGACGTTGATGGCGTCCCTCGACGGCAAGCTCGTCGTCGGCATCGTCCCCGTCACCGGCCAGCTCGACCTCAAGGCGCTGGCCCGTGCACTGGGTGGCTCGAAGGCGCAGATGGCCGAGGTGAGCGCCGCCGAGCGCGCGACCGGCTACGTCGCCGGCGGGATCTCACCCGTCGGCCAGAAGCGTCCCCACCCGACCGTGGTGGACGAGTCCGCGACGACGTACGACTCGGTCTATGTCTCCGGCGGCCGCCGCGGCCTGGACATCGAGCTCGACCCCACCGACCTGATCACGATCACCTCCGCCACCACGGCCCCCATCGCCAGATAGCCGCGCCGGACCTACCGCTCGGTCCCGACCTGCTGCCCTTCGAGCTCATGGTCCTCGCGAGGGTGCGGCGCCCACATCAGGAAGATCACCATCAGTGCCAGCATCGCCGAGCCCGGGACGAGCAGGACCAGCCACGGCGAGGCCAGCTGGAAGCTGTCCTGGATCACGGTGCCGTCGGCGGCGCCCTTGGCCAGCGCGTTGGGGTCCTCGGGCGAGAGCAACGAGGTGACCAGCAGCATCAGGCCGCCACCGATCGCACCGCCGACCGCCAGCGCGGCGAGGGTGACCAGCTCGGAGCGGTTGAGCCAGACCGCCGCGGCGATGCCGACCAGCAGGCCGAGCACGATCGCGCAGACCGAGAACCAGCCGGTCGCGGCGAAGACGGCCTGGTCGATGTTCTGCCCGATGGCGGGCGGGTCGATCGAGATGAGGCCCCGGTACCACTTGCCCTCGAGCACCATCCCGGTCGGCGGGGTCCACAGCGTCGCGGCGGCGAGACCCGCGGCGAGGCCGCCGACGATGAAGGCGGCCACGATGATGGCCACCTGGACCAGCACGGGGCGGGACAGGTCGGGGCGGGTGGAGCGGCCGCTGGTCGCGTAGAGACTGGGCGGCGGCGGCACGATCAGATTGTCAGGCATCCTGGTCCGAGGAGGTGTTTGAGGTCGGCGAACAGCTCGGGAGTCGGTGCCACCCGCAGCCGGTCATCGAGCTTCATGACCCGGGTCGCGTCCCGTGTCATCAACCGTAGCCTGACCTCGGCTACTCCGGGATAGGTGGTCAGTACGTCACGCAGCGACGCGATCACCTGCGGGGTGCACCGGGTCGAGGGCAGCGAGATCACCACCGGTCCCCCGGCGGCACCCGGACCGCCGGTCAGGTCGGGGACGGTGACCTCCTGGCCGCGCAGCTCGGGCTGGTCCTTGTCGCGGGAGAGCTGGCCCTTGACCCGGATGATCGAGTCCTCGACCAGGTGCGGCGCGGCCAGCTGGTAGGACGACGGGAAGAGCAGCACCTCGACCGAGCCCTCGAGGTCCTCCAGGGTCACCGTCGCCCAGGCGTCGCCCTTCTTGGTGATGCGCCGGTTGACGTTGGTGACCAGCCCGGAGACCGTGACGGTGGTGTTGTGCGGCCGGGACTCGTCGGTCATCAGCTGACCGATGGTGCAGTCGGTGCCGTTGGCGAGGACATGCTCCAGGCCCATCAGCGGGTGGTCGGAGACGTAGAGGCCGAGCATCTCGCGCTCGTGTCCGAGCAGGGTCATCTTGTCCCACTCGTCCATCTCGGGGATGGTCACCGAGATCCCGAAGTCACCGCCGTCGGCCTCGTCGAGCCCGCCGAAGAGCGAGTCCTGGCCGATCGCCTCGTTGCGCTTGATGTCGACGTACTGGTCCACCGCGGTCTCGTGGATCGCCACCAGCGAGCGGCGCAGGTGCTTCATGTCGTCGAAGGCGCCGGCCTTGATCAGCGACTCGATCACGCGCTTGTTGCAGACCCGGTCGGGCACCTTGGAAAGGAAGTCGTTGAAGTCCTCGAAGCGGCCCTTGGAGGTGCGTGCCTCGACGATCCCGTCGACCACCTGGGCGCCGACGTTGCGGACCGCGGTCAGGCCGAATCGGATGTCGGTGCCGACCGCGGTGAAGTCGTGGGCGGACTCGTTGACGTCGGGCGGCAGCACCGCGATCTTCATCCGGCGACACTCGTTGAGGTAGATCGCCATCTTGTCCTTGTCGTTCTTGACCGAGGTCAAGAGCGCGGCCATGTACTCGGTCGGGTAGTTGGCCTTCAGATAGGCCGTCCAGTAGGTGACCACGCCGTAGGCCGCCGAGTGCGACTTGTTGAAGGCGTAGTCGGAGAACGGCAGCAGGATCTCCCAGATCGTGTCGATCGCCTTCTGGGAGTAGCCACGCTCCAGCATGCCGGCCTGGAATCCGGCGTACTGCTTGTCGAGCTCGGCCTTCTTCTTCTTGCCCATCGCCCGGCGCAGGTTGTCGGCCTGTCCGAGCGAGAACCCCGCCAGGACCTGGGCGATCGACATCACCTGCTCCTGGTAGACGATCAGGCCGTAGGTCTCCCCCAGCACCTCCGCGAGCGGCTCCTCGAGCTCGGGGTGGATCGGCACGATCGGCTCGCGGCCGTTCTTGCGGTGGGCGTACTTGTTGTGGGAGTCGGCACCCATCGGGCCCGGCCGGTAGAGCGCGGAGACCGCGGTGATGTCGGCGAACCGGTCGGGCAGCATCGAGCGCAGCAGCGCCCGCATGCCACCACCATCGAGCTGGAAGACGCCGAGCGTGTCGCCACGCTGCATCAGCTCGTAGGTCGGCTTGTCGTCGAAGGGGACGTCCTCGAGCACCAGGTCGATGTCGCGGTTGGCGCGGATGTTGTCCAGCGCGTCCTCGAGGGTGTGGAGGTTGGAGAGGCCCAGGAAGTCCATCTTGACCAGGCCGAGCGACTCACAGGTCGGATACTCGAACTGCGTGACGACCTGACCGTCCTGCTTGGGCTCCATCAGCGGGACGATGTCGATGATCGGCTCGGAGGCCATGATCACGCCCGCCGCGTGGATGCCGGTCTGGCGGATCTGGCCCTCGAGGCCGAGCGCCGTCTCATAGATCTTGCGGACGTCGGGGTCGGTGTCGTGCAGGGCCCGGAAGTCGCCGCCCTCGCCGTAGCGCTTGTGGTCGGGGTTGAACAGCTCCTTGAGCGGGACGCCCTTGCCCATCACGTCGGGCGGCAGCGCCTTGGTGATCCGGTCACCGATCGCGAAGCCGTGGTCGAGGATCCGAGCGGCGTCCTTGATCGCCTGCTTGGCCTTGATCCGCCCGAAGGTGGCGATCTGGGCGACCTTCTCCGCGCCGTACTTCTCCGTGACGTACTTGATCGTCTCGCCGCGTCGGTGGTCGTCGAAGTCGATGTCGAAGTCGGGCATCGAGGGACGCTCGGGGTTGAGGAACCGCTCGAAGAAGAGTCCGTGCTCGAGCGGGTCGAGATCGGTGATCCGCAACGCGTACGCCACGATCGAGCCGGCACCGGAACCACGGCCCGGTCCGATCCGGATGCCGTTGTCCTTGGACCACTGGATGAAGTCGGCGACCACCAGGAAGTAGCCCGGGTAGCCCTTCTGCAGGATGACGTCGATCTCGAACTCGACGCGGTCGCGGACCTCCTGGGTCGTCTTCTCGCCCGGGTAGCGGAGCTCGATGCCGCGCCAGGTCTCCTTGCGCAGCCACGACTCCTCGGTCTCGCCCTCGGGGATGTCGGCGAGCGCCATGTAGCCACCGGTCGACTCGGTGAACTGCACATCGCAGCGCTCGGCGATCAGCAGGGTGTTGTCGCAGGCCTCGATGAGGTCCTGCTGGCCCCACAGCTCGCGCATCTCGGCAGCGGTCTTGATGTAGTAGCCGCTGCCCTCGAACGCGAACCGCTTGCCGCCCTTGGAGTAGGGCGGCTCGGTCATCCGGCTGCCCGACTGGACGCACAGCAGCGCCTCGTGGGCGGCGGCGTCCTCGGGGTTGTTGTAGTGGGAGTCGTTGGTCGCGACCGGGCGGATGTTCATCGTCTTGCCGAGCTTGAGCAGGTCGTCGCGGACCCGCTTCTCGATGGAGATGCCGTGGTCCATCAGCTCGAGGAAGACGTTGTCCTTCCCGAAGATGTCCTGCAGCTCGCCGGCCTCCTTGAGCGCCTCGTCCCACTGACCCAGCCGCAGCCGGGTCTGGATCGCGCCCGAGGGGCAGCCGGTGGAGACGATGATCCCCTTGGAGTGCTCGGCGAGGATCTCCTTGTCCATCCGCGGCTTGAAGTAGTAGCCCTCCAGGCTGGAGCGGCTGGAGAGCCGGAAGAGGTTGTGCATCCCCTCGGTGCTCTCCGCCCACATCGTCATGTGGGTGTAGGCGCCACCGCCGGAGACGTCGTCGCCGCCCTCCTGGGCGGCATCGCCCTTGCCCCACCGCACCCGCTTGCGCTCGGAGCGCGGGGTGTTCGGGGTGATGTAGGCCTCGATGCCGATGATCGGCTTGACGTCGTGGGCCTTCGCCTTCTTCCAGAAGTCGTAGGCCCCGTGCATGTTGCCGTGGTCGGTCATCGCGATCGCCGGCATCTCGAGCTCGCTGGTCCGCTTGAAGAGACCATCGAGGAGCGAGGCACCATCCAGCATCGAGTATTCGGTGTGGACGTGCAGGTGGACGAAAGAGTCCTTGGAGCCGGCCGCCATTGGCGTGGAGCCCTCCTCGAGGTCGAACGGATGGAGCGGGCGCAGGAGCCCGCGCAAACGGACGACCTGGGGGAAGGACTACAGACTATCTGGCACCACCGACAAGATCGGTAGGCGGGCCGAGGGTCCCGAGGGGATATCTTCGACTTGTGGTGACAATCCTGGACGGCGGCCTGTCGAACGCCCTCGAAGCACGCGGTCATGACGTCTCCGGCGCCCTGTGGACGGCCCGGCTACTGGACGAGTCGCCGGCCGAGATCGCCGCGGTCCACCGCGCCTACTTCGCCGCCGGCGCCGACGTCGCCACGACCGCCAGCTACCAGGCCAGCGTCCCGGGCTTCGTGGGGGCCGGGATGAGCCAGACGTACGCCACCGAGCTGCTGCGCCGCAGCGTCCGGGTCGCGCGCGAGGTCGCCCAGGAGGCCCCCGGACGCCTGGTCGCGGCCTCCATCGGACCCTATGGCGCCTACCTGGCCGACGGGTCCGAGTACCGCGGCCGCTACGGCGTCTCGGCCAGCGTGCTGCGTGACTTCCACGCACCCCGGCTGGCGCTGCTCGAGACCGAGGACCCCGACCTCATCGCGGTCGAGACCATCCCCGACATCGAGGAGGCCGAGGTGCTCGTCGACCTCCTCGACGACATCGGCCTCCCGGTGTGGTTCTCCTACTCCTGTGCCGGCCCCCGCACCCGCGCCGGCCAGCCCCTGGCAGACGCGCTCGCGCTGGCCGCAGACATCCGCTCGGTGGTCGCGGTCGGCGTCAACTGCTGCGACCCGGCCGACGTACCCGCCGCCGTCCAGCTCGCCACCGCCACCGGCGAGCCCGCCGTCGTCTACCCCAACACCGGCGAGACCTACGCCGACGGCGCCTGGACCGGCACCCCGCACTTCCGCCCCGGCGAGGCCCTCTCCTGGGTCCGTTCCGGAGCCGCGTACGTCGGCGGCTGCTGCCGCGTCGGCCCCGCCGAGATCGCCCTCATCGCCGCCGAGACGTCAGTTCTGCAGGCCGAGGCGTCACCTACGTCGGCCGAGTAGGCAGCGACGTGCCATCTCGGCCGACGCTGATGACGCCTCGACTGTTCTGCCAACGCGCCGGTCATCGGCATGCCACACTCTCGCCGTGCCGCAGCCCTCTGACTCCGCATCGAAGCCGGACACGACCCGCGTCCGCTGGGTCTTGATCGTGGTCATCCTGGTCACCTTCGGGCTCCATCTCGCCGACCCGCAGTGGCTCTCGGAGTCGCAATCCACATCACTTGCGGCGCTGGCCTTGATCGCCATCGGAGCCCTGTGGCAGGTCGTACGCGCCAACGACCCCTCCGATCGGCTCCTTGGCTTCAGCCTTCTCATGCTCGCGGCGGTTCTTCTGGGACTGATGCCCGGCGTCGAAATGGCCGATCCTCCCGACGCATTCCGCAGCATCTTCATACTCGTCGGGCCACCGGTCG
The DNA here is from genome assembly GCF_055585005.1 of Nocardioides sp. NPDC054178. Taxonomy (NCBI): domain Bacteria; kingdom Bacillati; phylum Actinomycetota; class Actinomycetes; order Propionibacteriales; family Nocardioidaceae; genus Nocardioides; species Nocardioides sp. NPDC054178. The sequence goes on along the minus strand of NZ_JBVJKY010000011.1, from coordinate 115,403 downwards.
GCATGATCCTCGCCGACCCGTGGCTGCGGCGTACGCCTCGGATCGGGGCCGACTCGGTCGCCACAACGGACGATTCGGACAAATGAACTGACGTCTCGGCCGCCAGAAGCGACTTCTCGGCCGGCGGGGGCGACGTCTCGGCTAGGGCCAGGACATCCGTACGTCGGGGGTCTTCTCCTGGTTGGCGGAGCCGTCGGTGCGCTCGACCTCACGCAGGCCGTGGCGTGCGTAGAAGGCTCGCGCGGGGGTGTTCATCTCGAAGACCCACAGGCCGAAGCCGTCGGGGACCAGCGACTTGACCAGATCGAGCAGCATGGTGCCGAGGCCGGTGCCCTGGGCGCGCGGATGGACGAAGAGGTCGTCGAGCCAGGTCGGGGTGAAGGCGACGAAGGCCGAGACGACACCGGCGACCTCCGCGACCCACACCTGCGACCCCGTCTGGGGCGCCAGGACCTTGACCGCGAGCCACTCCCGGATGTCCGACTCGGGGTAGATCGGCACCGGCATCGGCGCGGCGGCACGGGCATCGACGTAGGTGCGCACGATCTCGGCGATGTCCTCGGGCTCCGCGGGACGGAGCACCGCCTCAGTCGGAGTCGCGGATGACATCGAGGGCGTGCTGGAGATCGTCGGGGTAGGTCGACTCGAAGGTGACGTACTCACCGGTCTCCGGATGCTCGAAGCCGAGCTTCACCGCGTGCAGCCACTGCCGCTCGACCCCGACGCGTCGCGCCAGGGCGGGATCGGCGCCGTAGGTGAGGTCGCCGACGCAGGGGTGCTTCAGCGCCGACATGTGGACGCGGATCTGATGGGTGCGCCCGGTCTCGAGATGGATCTCGAGCAGCGAGGCGAACCGGTGCGCCTCGAGCGTCTCGTAGTGGGTCACCGACGGACGTCCGTCCGCGCGGACCGCGAACTTGTAGTCGTACTTCGGGTTGCGTCCGATCGGGGCGTCGATCGTCCCCTCGAGCGGGTCGGGGTGGCCCTGGACCAGCGCGTGGTAGGTCTTGTCGACCGTACGCTGCCGGAACGCGTTCTTGAGGACGGAGTAGGCGTGCTCGGACTTGGCGATCACCATCACGCCCGAGGTGCCGACGTCGAGGCGCTGGACGATGCCCTCGCGCTCCTTGGCCCCCGAGGTGGAGATCCGGAAACCGGCCGCGGCGAGGTGACCGACGACGGTCTGCCCCTGCCAGCCCGGCGAGGGGTGGACGGCCACGCCGACGGGCTTGTCGATCACCACGAAGGCGTCGTCGTCGTAGATGATCTTGATGCCCTCGACGATCTCGGGCTTGATCTCCAGAGGGTCGGCCTGCGAGGGGATCGTCGCGTCGAGCATCGACCCGGCACTGACCCGGTCGCTCTTGGCCACGACCGAGCCGTCCACGGTCACCAGGCCCTCGGAGATCAGCTCCGCCGCGCGGGTGCGGGAGAGGCCGAACAGCCGCGCCATGGCGGCGTCGACCCGCTCCCCCTCCAGACCGTCGGGAACGTGCAGCGTGCGCTGGTCGGCGTGACCGAAGTTCACTTCTTCTCGCCCTCGGACTCGTCCTTCGACGCCTCGTCCGACGTGTCCGACTCGTCCGACTCGTCCGCGGCACCGCCGTCGACCGACCCGTCGAGCCCGATCCCCTTGAACGAGAGGATGACGATCAGCACCGCGGCCACGTTGATGCACATGTCGGCGACGTTGAAGATCGGCCAGTTGGGCAGCTGCAGGAAGTCGACCACGTGCCCGACGTAGAAGCCCGGCTCACGCAGCAGCCGGTCGATCAGGTTGCCGCTGATGCCGGCGACCAGGATCCCGAGCGCGAGGGCCCAGCCCCGGTGGCGCACCCGGCGCGCGAACCAGAGCACGCCGATCGTGGCCACGATCGAGAGCGTCGTGAAGACCCAGGTGTGGCCGGTCCCCGTCGAGAAGGCCGCGCCCGGGTTGCGGATGATGTTGAGCTGGAGCACCGATCCGATCAGCTCCTGCGGCCGCCCGGGAACGAGCGTCGCGACCGCCCAGAGCTTCGTGATCTGGTCGATGACCAGGAGAAACACTGCGACGGTCGCGAACTCAGCCCATCGAACAGGGCGCACGTCGGACTCAGGACCGGTATGTGCGTCGCTCAGCGACGCTCCTCGCGCTGCTTGCATGTCATGCACAGTGTGGCACGCGGGAACGCCATGAGCCGCATCTTGCCGATCGGCTCCCCGCACGACTCACAGATGCCGTACGAGCCGTCCTCGAGGTATCCCAGGACGCGCTCGATCTGGGCCAGCTTGTCCTTCTCGCTGTTGACCACGGTCAGCTCGTGGTCGCGCTCGAAGCTGGTCGCCCCCATGTCGGCCTGGTCCTGCCCGGCGCCGTCACCGGAGTCCTTCATCAGGCCGGAGAGCTCGGTCTCGAGCGCGGTGAGCACCTCGAGGCTGTGAGCCCTCATCTCGTGAAGCTCGTCGATGACCTCGTTGAGCTCATCCTTGGTCCACGGGTCCTCGCCGTCCTTGACCTTCAGCTGGTCAGGAGAGACGACGGTCTTGGTTGCTTTCTTAGGCACGGCACTCGCTTTCTGGTGTGAGACACGGCCTCCGGGCCGCACGGTGGTCAGGTTTGGCTAGGCGCTCGCCGCGGCCACCGACGTGGAAGCCGTGACGTAGGAGCTGGTATTCCCAGAAAGCTCGGGCGTCGTCACCTGGACGCGCCCAACTGCCGCGCTGGCGCGACACCTCTTCGGTACAGACATGGAGTCCCCTTTCTCCTGCCGTCACTTCGCGCCGCCGAGTCGGTGCGGAGTGCGTGCCCGGAATGTAGCCCGGGATTCGGCTCCACTCAACTAACACACCGAAACTCCACGGATATTGGTCCGCAGCGCGGAAAAACCGCACAATCCACGTACAGGACCCGTCTCACCTGCTACAACGCGTTTCTGTGCCGTACCCGTTATGGGGCATGGACATGCGCATCGGCCGGCCCCGCGTCGCGGGACCGGCCGATGGAAGCCTGACTACGAGGGCGCTTAGCCCTCGTCCTCCCCCAGGATGGAGCGCAGACGCTTGGGCGCCGGGCCCGACTCGTTGACGGCGGCCGCCATCACGGGCGCCTGTGACTCAGCCGAGTTGTTGAGCGCGTCGAGCTGCTGCGTGAAGTAGCTCTTCAGGCGGGAACGGTATTCACGCTCGAAGTTGCGCAGGGTGTCGACCTCGGTGGTCAGGTTGTCCTTCTCACGCTCGAGCTCGCCGAAGAGCTGCTGGCGACGCTCGGCGGTCTCGCTGTCGAGCATCTGCGCACGGGTGCGCGCGTCGGCCTCCATGCGGTCGGCCTTCGACTTCGACTCGGCCTCGAGGCGCTCGGCCTTGGTGCGGGCCTCGCCGACGATCTTGTCGGCGTCGTTCTTGGCCGTGTCGATGAGCGCGTCGTGGTTGCGCGTGGCCAGCTCGAGCAGGCGCGCGGCGGCGTTGGACGCCTCCGGCACGGTCTCGACCCGGATCGTCTCGATGCCGCCGGTCTGCGGTGCCTCCTGATACATCGGCATCTGGTGCGAGACCGGCTCAGGCGCCGGCATCGGCTCAGGAGCAGGCGGCTCGGGAGCCATCGGGAAGGACGGACCCCCACCCGACTGCGCAGATGCCAACTTCCCGCGAAGGTCGTCGTTCTCCCGGGTGAGACGTGCCAGTTCGGCCTCGACCTCGTCGAGGAACTGGTCCACCTCGCCCATGTCGTAGCCCTCGCGGAGCCGGACGGGAGTAAAGCGCTTGTTGCTCACGTCCTCTGGCGTCAGCGGCATGACCTCACCCATTCATTACTCGGTTGACTCAGACGTACGGACTGCACCGCCGGGGGGCGGCATCAGGTAATGCTGTCGAAACTCTAGCGCCTGTCCGTAGACATGCCAGACGCGGACCGCATCCAGGCACCTACGAGCAGGTGTCGAAGGCCTCAGCTCTGGTTGAAGAAGCCGCCCTCAACGATCCTCTGCTTGGCCTCAGCCGTGACCGAAACGTTCGCAGGTGAGATAAGAAACACCTTGTTGGTGACCCTCTCGATGTTCCCATAGGTAGCAAAGATCAGGCCGGCCGCAAAGTCGACGAGCCGTTTTGCGTCCGGATCGCTCATCTCGGTGAGGTTCATGATCACCGGCGTGCCGTCGCGGTAGTTCTCGCCGATCTGACGCGCTTCGTTGTAGGACGTCGGGGTCAGCGTGATGATCTTGGAAAGCTCGGTCACCGCGGGCACCACCGTTGCTCGTCGCCGCTCGGAAAGGTCGGCCACCGGAGCCGGACGGGACTGCTTGGACCGCACCGGCGCCTTGACGGCCTCGTGGGAGCGGGTCTCGTCGTCGTCGCCCTCGTAGACATCGTCGTCGTAACCGGTGTCCTCGAGCAGGCCGAGGTATTCACCGAACCTGCGCATCGCGCCGCTCATGTTCCCACCTTCCCCAAAGTATTGCTGTCCGAGACATTACTTGACAGTTGGCCTCTCTCCGAGGACCGCAGACCCGACACGTACGTGTGTCGCGCCATGGGCAATCGCCTGCTCCAGGTCGCCGCTCATCCCCGCCGACAGCACCGTCGCCTCGGGATACTCGACCAGGAAGTCCTCTCGGATCCGCGCCAGCCGGGCGAAAGCCTGCTCCGGGTCCTCGCCGAGGGGCGCGACCGCCATCAGGCCTCGCAGCCGGAGCCCGTCGGTCGCCACGACCTCAGCAGCCAGGTCGCGTACGTCACCGGGATCCGTCCCGGCACGGCCCTCGCGTCCGGGCGGGTCGAGAGAGACCTGCAGGAGCACGTCGAGGATCTGGCCGCGCTCTCCGGCGCCGCGGCTGAGCCGGGGCAGCAGCGAGGAGCGGTCGACGGACTCGACCACGTCGGCGTAGCCGGCCACGGCGGCCGCCTTGTTGGACTGGAGACCGCCGATGTAGTGCCAGCGGAGCCCGAGGTCGGCGCACTCGGCCGCCTTGGCCGCCGCCTCCTGGTGCCGGTTCTCACCGACGTCGGTGACGCCGAGGCCGGCCAGGATGCGTACGTCGGAGGCCGGGAAGAACTTGGTGACCACCACCAGATGGACGTCCTCGGCGGGGCGTCCGGCGGCCTTGGCCGCCGCGGCGATCCGCTCGCGGGTCTCGGCGAGCCCCGCGGCGATCTCATCGGCGCGAGCGGCCATCAGGCACCACGCAGCCGGATCAGGGCGCCCAGCGACATGCCGGCGCCGTCACGGCGGTAGGAGTAGAGGTCCTCGGACTCGCGGGTGCAGCGGCTGGCGTCGACCGTCTCGACACCCTCGCGGGCCAGCTGGGCCAGCACTCCGGCGCCGACGTCGAGGCTCGGGGTGCCCCAGCTCGTGGTGGCGCGCGTGGCCGGCTCGACCGCGGCGATCTCCTCCTGCATCTCGGCAGGCACCTCGTAGCACTTGCCGCACACGTGCGGTCCGACCCAGGCGGTGATCCGGGTCGCGCCGAGCGCGCGCATGCGGGCGAGGGTCTCGGGCACGACCCCGACCGCCATCCCCTTGCGTCCGGCGTGCGCGGCACCGATGACCCCGGCCGCCTCGTCCGCGAACAGCACGGGTACGCAGTCGGCGGTGCGGACCAGCAGCACCAGGTCACGCTCGGTGGTGACGATGCCGTCCGCCTCGGGGCGGGTGCCGCACTCCGCGTCGACGACCGCGTTGCCGTGGACCTGGTAGAGGTCGGCGTAGGGCGCACCGTCGGCGAAGTCGGCCAGCAGCAGCCGATGGTTCTCGGCCTTGGCCTCCGCCGAGTCCGAGCCGTTGACCGCCAGGTTGAGCTCGGCGTACGGAGCGAGACTGACCCCGCCGTACCTGTCGGTGAACGCCAGGTCGACGAGGCCTGCTGAGGCTCGGAACGAATACAAGAAGGACCTACTTCGAGCTGTGCTTACTTGAGGCTGTGCTTACTTGAGGAAATCGGGAACGTCGAGCTCATCATCGCTGAACTGGACGCTCGGAGCGGGCTTCTTGGCGACCGGGGCGGGCTCGGCCGGCGGCGCCGCGGGCGGAGGGGTGGCGGGGGCAGGGGCCGGCTTGGCCGGCGCGGCCGGGGTCTCCTCCGGCTCCTCGGCACGGCGGGTCGCGACGGCGGTGGCCACCGCGGCGGTCTCGCCGTTGTCGGCGGACTGGGAGCCGGTGGAGCGGCCCTGGACGCTGCCGAGCGCGGAGGCACCCTCGCGGCGCTTGGGCATGCCGCCGTCGAAGCCGGCCGCGATCACCGTGACCCGGACCTCGTCGCCGAGCGCGTCGTCGATGGTCGCGCCGAAGATGATGTTGGCCTCCTGGTGGACCGCGTCGGCGACCAGCGCGGCGGCCTCGTTGATCTCGAAGAGACCGAGGTCGGAGCCGCCCGCGATCGAGAGCAGGACCCCGTGGGCGCCGTCGATCGAGGCCTCCAGCAGCGGCGAGGAGACGGCCATCTCGGCGGCCTCGACGCTGCGGTTGTCACCGCGGGCCGAGCCGATGCCCATCAGCGCCGACCCGGCGTTGGACATGACCGACTTCACGTCGGCGAAGTCGAGGTTGATCAGGCCCGGCGTGGTGATCAGGTCGGTGATGCCGGAGACACCCTGGAGCAGCACCTGGTCGGCCTGACGGAAGGCGTCCATCACCGACACGTTGCGGTCCGAGATCGACAGCAGCCGGTCGTTGGGGATGACGATGAGGGTGTCGACCTCCTCGCGGAGCTTGCTGATCCCCTCCTCGGCGGAGTTGGCGCGACGGCGGCCCTCGAAGGCGAACGGGCGGGTCACCACACCGATGGTCAGAGCACCGAGGGAGCGGGCGATCCGGGCCACGACGGGGGCGCCGCCGGTGCCGGTACCGCCACCCTCACCAGCGGTCACGAAGACCATGTCCGCGCCCTTGATGACCTCTTCGATCTCGTCGGCGTGGTCCTCGGCGGCGCTCTCCCCCACGCTCGGGTTGGCGCCGGCACCGAGACCGCGGGTCAGCTCGCGACCGATGTCGAGCTTGACGTCGGCGTCGCTCATCAGCAGGGCCTGGGCGTCGGTGTTGATGGCGATGAACTCGACCCCCTTGAGGCCGACCTCGATCATCCGGTTGACAGCGTTGACGCCGCCGCCACCGATGCCGACGACCTTGATGATCGCCAGATAGTTCTGTGCAGCTCCCACGGTGGTCGCCCCTTCGATCGCTGGTTGGTCCTGACGGCGGGTTCTCAACCCTGACCCTCAACCTGAGGGTTATAGTTATGTCAACCTCGCCGTTCTCAGAACAGTAGGCAGACGTACGTCCTCAAACTGGCGCGACACGCGGACGCAGATCAGTTGTGCCGATCCGTTGCCGTCCGGTAGGGAAGCGCCGTGGCGGATCAGCCGATGCTCTTGCTGGTCACCGGCTGGCCGGGCACCGAGACGTCGTAGTGGGCCACGTCGGGCTCCGCCTTCATCAGCGCGACCAGCACGTCGGCCTTGGTGTCGGACTGGGCGCTGCTCCCCCACACCACCCGCTTGTCGTTGCGCAGCTCCAGCGAGATCGAGTCGACGGTGGTGACCTCGACGTGGTCGACCCTCTTGGCCAGGTCCGCGGGCAGCGCCGAGGCCACCGCGGCGGCCTCGCGCAGCGCGTCGGAGTTGGTGCCGGTCACGGTGTTCACCATCGGCAGGCCGGAGGGCGCCTTCTTGTAGTCCCAGAAGACGGTGCCGGTCTCGTCGAGCGCGCGGAGCCGGCCGCCGATGGAGACAACGGCCACCGGCGTACGTTCGGTGACGTCGACCCGGATCTTGTCGGGCCACTCGCGCGAGACGTTGACCGAGCGCACCATCGAGAGGCCGTTGAGCACGCGCACCTGCACCGCCTCGAGGTCGGCGGTGGCCAGCGGCTCCCCGACGGGGACCGCCGCGAACTCGACGACCTGCTTGGCGCTGGTCATCTTCATCGAGCCGTGCACCGAGGTGCCCTTGACCTGGAGCCAGGTGGAGAAGTAGACCGCCCAGATCCCGCCGAGCAGGAGGGCGATGACCAGGGTGCCGACGATGAGGTAGCGCCAGGCCAGCCAGCGCCGGCGCCACTGGCGCCGGGCGAACGCCTTGCGGCTCTTCAGGGTCGTCGGATCGACCCCCGGGTCGCTGCTCGACTCGGCGCTCGAGTCGGCCTCGGCCTCGGCCGCGCCCTCCTCCGCGTCGAGGTCGAGCTCGTGCTCCCCCGACGCCGACCGGGCGATCTCCAGGGCCTCGGCGATCTCGGTCTCCACGCCCGACCCCTTCTCCGGCATACCCGCCTCCCCCAGCGTTACTGCTCAGCCGTACGTAGCCTGGCGAGCACCATCGGGCCCACCTCGGTCACGGTACCTGCCCCGAGGGTCAGAACCAGGTCACCCGGACGGGCGCGGCGGGCCAGCTCGGCGGCGGCCTCCTCGAGCCCGGCGACGGCGACGACCCGGTCGGGCGGCAGCGGCACCGCGTCGGCGACGAGCTTGCCGGTGACCTCGGGGTCGTAGTCCTCGCGGGCGAGATAGACGTCGAGGACGACCACCTCGTCGGCGGCGCCGAGCACGCGGCCCATCTCCTCACCGAAGATCCGGGTGCGCGAGACCATGTGGGGCTGGAAGGCGACGATGAGCCGCCCCTGCCCGGCCACGGACCGGCCGGAGACGAGGTCGCCGGCGATCTCGGAGGGGTGGTGGGCGTAGGAGTCGTAGACGCGTACGCCTGCGGCCTCGCCCTTGCGCTCCATCCGCCGCCGGGTGCCGGTGAAGGACTCCAGCCCCGCCTTGAGCAGGTCGAAGGAGTGACCCAGGCGCAGCCCCACGGTCAGCGCGGCCAACGCGTCGGCGACGTAGTGGCGACCCGGGATCTGCAGGGTGATCCGGCCCAGCTCGTCGAGCCCGTCGACGACGGTGAAGGAGGAGGTGGTGCCCTCCAGGACGACGTCGACGGCGCGTACGTCGGCCAGCTCCGACTCACCGACGCCGATGAAGCGGCGGCCGAGCGAGTGGGCGACGTGGCGCAGGTCGGCGGCGCCGGGGTCGTCGATGACCGCGACCAGGAACCCGTCGGGAGCCAGCCGCCCCACGAACTGGGCGAAACCTTCGCGGTAGGCCTCCTCGGTCCCCCACTGGTCGAGGTGGTCGGCCTCGACGTTGGTGACGACCGCGGCGTAGGGCTTGTAGACCAGGAACGCGCCGTCGGACTCGTCGGCCTCGGCGACGAACAGGTCGCCCGCCCCCTCGGCGGCGTTGGTGCCCGAGGCGGCCAGCTCGCCACCGACGGTGTAGGTCGGTGCGGCGCCCGCGGCCTGCAGGGAGACGGTCAGCAGCGAGGTGGTGGTGGTCTTGCCGTGGGTGCCGGCGACGGCGAGGACGCGGCGGCCCTCCATCACCGAGGCCAGGCCGGCCGAGCGCGGGTAGATCCGCAGACCCTTCTCGACCGCGGCGACGTACTCCGGGTTGTCCTCGCGGATGGCGGTGGACACGATCAGCGTGTCGACGCCGTCGACCTGGGAGGCGTCGTGACCGACGTAGACGGTCGCGCCCTCCTCACGCAGCGCCGCGACCATCGAGGAGTCGGCGCCGTCGCTGCCGGAGACCTCGATCCCGCGGGCCAGCATGACCCGGGCGATCGCGGACAGGCCCGCCCCACCGATGCCGATGAAGTGGACCCTGCCCAGCTGCTCGGCCGGAAGGATGTGCTCAGGAACGGGAACCCTCATGACTTACCTCCTGCGACGACCTCGAAGATCATCCGTGCCAACCGCTCGTCGGCGTCGCGTGGGACCAGGTCGCTGGCGGCCTTCGACATCGCCTCGAGCCGGGCGCGGTCGGTGACGATCGGGGGTACGTGGCTGGTGACCCACGCGGCGCTCATGTCGGCGTCGGAGACGAGCACGGCGCCCCCGGCGTCGACGACGGCACGTGCGTTGAGCGACTGCTCGCCGTTGCCGATCGGGAGAGGTACGTAGACGGCCGGGACCCCCACGGCGCTCGCCTCGATCACCGAGTTGGCGCCGGAGCGGCAGATCATCAGGTCGGCCGCGGCCAGCGCGAGGTCCATCCGGTCGACGTAGTTGAGGACGTGGTAGCCGGGCCCGGGCGAGGCGAGCTCGTTCTTCGGGCCGATCACGTGGAGCACCTGGATGCCGTTGCTGGCCAGCGCCCGGTAGGCGCCGGAGACCGACTCGTTGATCGTCCGGGCGCCCTGCGAGCCGCCGGTGACCACGATCGTGGGGCGGTGCTGGTCGAGGCCGAAGAAGCTGCGCGCCTCGGCGCGCAGCGCCCAGCGGTCCATCGTCGAGATCATCCGGCGGATCGGCAGCCCGATGTATTCGGCCTTGGGCAGCTTGGTGTCCGGGAAGCTCACCGCGACCCGGTCGGCGACCCGCGCACCCGCCTTGTTGGCCAGACCCGGCATCGCGTTGCCCTCGTGCACGACGATCGGGATGTGGCGCCGCTTCGCGGCGAGGTAGGCCGGCATCGAGACGTACCCTCCGTAGCCGACGACCACGTCGGGCCGGACCCGGTCGAGCACCTCGTAGGTCGCGTCGACCGCGCCCTTGAGGTTGGCCGGCACCTTCAGCAGGTCGCTGCTGAGCTGGCGCGGCATCGGGACCGGCGGGATCAGCTCGAGCGGGTAGCCCGCGGCGGGGACCACCTGGTTCTCCAGGCCGCGAGGCGTACCGAGGCAGGTCACCTCCACGCTGGGGTCGAGACGGCGCAGGGCGTCAGCCGTGGCGAGCAGAGGGGATGTGTGTCCAGCGGTGCCACCGCCGGCGAGGAGGGCCTTCATGATGCGTCAGAACTTATCTGGTGCGTTGAGCGGATCGGTAGGCGGCTGCCTGGCGCGCGCGATCCTTTGCCAAGGCTTTACGCTGCTTCAGCGCCGCCGCCGCTGCGGGTTCACGACGGGCGAAGCCGATCACGACGCCCAGCGCCACCATCGACGGGATCAGCGCCGAGCCGCCGTAGGAGACCAGCGGCAGCGGGATGCCGATGACCGGCAGCAGCGCGAGCACCATGCCCACGTTGATGATCATCTGGCCCAGCAGCCAGACCAGCACGCCGAAGCTGAAGTAGCGTACGAACGGCCGGTCGGTCTGGCGCGCGACCTTGACCAGCGCGAAGGCGAGGGTCAGGAACAGGCCGACGACGAGCAGGGTGCCGACCAGGCCGAGCTCTTCGCCGAGCACCGCGAAGATGTAGTCGGTGTGGGCCTCGGGCAGGTCGCCCCACTTCTGCTGCGAGGCCCCGATCCCCTGCCCCAGGACGCCGCCCGAGCTGAGCGCGTAGAGACCGTGGGAGGGCTGCCAGCCCTGCCCGTGGTAGTCCTTGAACGGGTCGACGAAGCTGGTCAGCCGGGCAAGCCGCTCGGTGTCGGTGCTGATCAGGAACAGCACCGAGACACCGATGATCGAGATCGCGATCCCGAACAGCCGCCCGGGCGCGCCGACCACCCACAGCATCCCGAGCACGATCGCGAAGAAGACCAGGGCGGTGCCGAGGTCCTTGCCGGCGAGGACGAGCCCGGTGGCCACCGCGATGCCGGGCAGGACCGGCATCAGCACCTCGTGGAGGCTGTCGAGCCGGCGGTCCTTGAGCGCGTAGACGTGGGCGGACCACAGCACGATCGCGAGCTTGGCGATCTCGGACGGCTGGATCTTGATCGGGCCGGCGCCGATCCAGTTCTGCTGGCCGTTGACGTCGTGGCCCAGGAAGATGGTCAGGAAGAGCAGCACGCAGGCGACGACGTATCCGGGCCACGCCAGCCGGCGCAGGTGCTTCGGCCTGATCCTGGAGGCGATGAACGCGCACGGGATGCCGATGATCACCCAGAGCACCTGCCGCCCGACGATCGCGTAGGAGTTGCCCATGTACTGGTAGGCCCACACGCTCGAGGCGCTCAGCACCATGATCAGCCCGATGGTGAGCAGCAGCGCGGTGCTGGTGAGCAGCAGGTAGTAGGCGGCCAGCGGCCGGTTCAGCGCCACCCGCAGCGCGTGGAACCAGGCCTTGAGATAGCCCAGGACCGACTTCGGGTACGCCTTGGCCGGCTCCGCCGGGCCGGGACCGGTCTGGTCGGGGCTGGTGGTCGTCACGGCCTACCTCCCAGTTGCGGTGCGACGTACGTCCATTACATTCTCGCCGCCGTCTCCGCGATCGCGGTGCATCTGCCCCGCGTGTCGCCCCACGCTAGAGCTGGCGGCGTACGGCCTCGGCGAAGGCCTCGCCGCGGGCCTTGTAGTCGCGGAACTGGTCCTGGCTGGCGCAGCCGGGGGCCAGGAGCACGGTGTCGCCGGGCTTGGCCAGGGCGGCGGCGATCTCGACGGCCTCGGTCAGGGCGGCCTGGCCGTCGGGGTCGTCGAGCTCGACGATCTCGAGGTCACCGGCGTGGGCGGCGAGGGCGGAGGCGATGACGTCGCGGTCCTGGCCGATCAGGATGACGGCCCGCAGCCGGTCGTGGATGGAGGCGACCAGGTCCTCGAAGCGGGCACCCTTGGCCAGCCCGCCGGCGATCCAGATCACCGGGTCGTAGGCCTGGAGCGAGGCCTGGGCGGCGTGCGGGTTGGTCGCCTTGGAGTCGTCGACCCAGGTGACGCCGCCGGACTCGGCCACGACCTCGATGCGGTGACCGTCGGGGCGGAACGACTTCAGCCCGTCGCGTACGGCGGCCTGGGAGACCCCGTGCGCCCGGGCGAGCGCGGCCGCGGCCAGCGCGTTCTGCACGTAGTGGGGTGCGGAGGAGGCGAGGTCGGAGATCTGGCACAGCTCCGCGGCGGAGGTCTGCCGCTCCTCGATGAAGGCCCGGTCGACCAGGATGTCCTCGACGATCCCGAGCTGCCCCACCGCCGGGGTGCCGAGGGTGAAGCCGATCGCGCGGGCGCCCTCGACGACGTCGGCCTCCTCGACCAGGTGCATCGTGGCCTCGTCGGCGACGTTGTAGACGCAGGCCCGCTCGACGCCCTCGTAGACGCGGCCCTTGTCGGCGGCGTACTCCTTCATCGAGGGGTACCAGTCGAGGTGGTCCTCGGCGATGTTGAGCACGACGGCGGCCTCGGCGCCCATCGAGGAGGTGTAGTGGAGCTGGAAGGAGGAGAGCTCCACGGCGAAGACGTCATAGGGCTCGGGGTCCATCACGGCCTCGACGATCGGCAGACCGACGTTGCCGACGGCGACGGAGCGGAGCCCAGCCGTACGCAGGATGTTGTCGAGCATCTGCACGGTCGTGGTCTTGCCGTTGGTGCCGGTGACCGCCAGCCAGGGGGCGGCGTTGTCGGGGTCGCGCAGCCGCCAGGCCAGCTCGACCTCTCCCCAGATCGGGATCCCGCGCTCGCGCGCCTGAGCCAGCAGCGGAGCCGTCGGCCGCCAGCCGGGAGAGGTGACCACGACGTCGACGTCGTCGGGCAGCACGTGGGTGGCACCCTCGCCGAGGCGTACGTCGGCACCCAGGATGCCGAGGAGCTTGGCCTTCTCCTGACGCTCCTCGTCGCCCGGCGACTCGTCCAGAGCGATCACCGAGGCACCCAGGTGGGTGAGGTTGTCGGCGGCGGCGAAACCGGAGACGCCGAAGCCGGCCACGACCGCCTTCACGCCCTCCCAGGAGTCGTTGCGACCGAGCTTGTCGAGGTTGTCAAGGTCCATCAGATCGTCGCCACCCATTCGGCGTAGAAGATTCCCAGGCCGGCGGCCACGAACAGGCCCGTGATGATCCAGAACCGGATGACCACGGTGACCTGCTCCCAGCCGAGCAGCTCGAAGTGGTGATGGATCGGTGTCATCCGGAAGATCCGCTTCGGAGTTCCGGTCAGGCGCCGGGAGAGCTTGAACCAGCCCACCTGCAGCATCACCGCCGAGGTCTCCATGACGAAGAGGCCGCCGAGGATGATCAGCAGGAACTCGGTGTGCGACAGGATCGCGAAGCCGGCCAGCACGGAGCCGAGCGCGAGCGAGCCGGTGTCGCCCATGAAGATCTTCGCGGGGCTCGCGTTCCACCACAGGAAGCCGATGCACGCGCCGCTGATCGCGGCGCCGAGGATCGCCATGTCGAGCGGGTCGCGCACCTCGTAGCAGGTGCCGATCTCCACGCTCGGGCGGCCGCAGCGCTGGTTGTTCTGCCAGATCGAGATGATCGTGTAGGCGGCGAAGACGATCGCCGAGGAGGCCGCCAGCAGACCGTCGAGGCCGTCGGTGAGGTTGGTGGCGTTGGACGTGCCGGTGACCATGATCCAGAAGATGGCCAGCAGCAGCGCGCCACCGAGCCAGAACAGGATGCCGTCGCCGCCGAGGAAGTGGGGTCCGAAGTCGCGGATGAAGGAGAGCTGGTCGGCCGCGGGTGTGATGCCGTCGGCGTTGGCCAGGCCGGGGTGGATCGCCACCGCGCCGAAGCCCACCGCCACCAGCGTCTGCCCGACCATCTTGGACCACGCGCGCAGACCGAGGTTGCGCTGCATGAAGACCTTGATGAAGTCGTCGACGAAGCCGACCGCCGCCATACCCACCAGGAGGAAGAGCAGCAGGTAGGCCGTCGCGCTCGGGGCGTCGCCGGTCAGCAGCTTGGCCGCGAAGTAGCCCACGACAACCGAGATCACGATCGCGACGCCACCCATGGTCGGGGTGCCGCGCTTGGTGCGGTGGGTCGTCGGCCCGTCCTCGCGGATCTCCTGGCCATAGCCCAACTTCGTGAACTGTACGATCGCAAATCGGGTGCCGAGCAGCGAGAACAGAAGCGCAATCGCTCCGCTCAGCAAGATCGCTCTCATGTCAGCCGGGTGCCTTCCTTGCCATGCCGTTCCTGGTCCTTGCCCCCGGGCCGGTGTGCATAGCGAAGACACCGGCCCCGGGCATTCTTCCCTACGGCTTCGCCGGCTCTGCGGCACCCCGCCGTATCAGCGCATCGATCACTGTTCCGCCAACGCCGCGCGCACGACCTCGCGGTCGTCGAACGGGTGCGTGACGCCGTTGATCTCCTGGCCCGTCTCATGCCCCTTACCTGCGACGACGACGATATCGCCGGGCTCGGCGAGGCTGATCGCGCGGACGATCGCGGCCCGCCTGTCACCGATCTCCTCGACGTCCGCGCTCCCGCCGGTCGTGCCCTCCAGCACCTGTCGCCGGATGCTCGCCGGGTCCTCGGTGCGAGGGTTGTCGTCGGTGACGATCACGTGGTCGGCCAGACGCGCGCTGATCTCCCCCATGATCGGCCGCTTGCCGGTGTCGCGGTCCCCCCCGGCACCGATCACCACGATCAGCCGGGACTCGGTCAGCGGACGGAGCGTGCCGAGCGCGGCCTCGACCGCGTCCGGCTTGTGGGCGTAGTCGACCACGACGGTGAACGGCTGGCCCTCGTCGATCCGCTCGAGGCGTCCCGGGACGCCCGAGCCCTTCGCGAGGGCGGTGGCGACACTGCGTACGACGTCTGCCGAAGCGGAGCCCGAGGCATCGTGCGCAGTCTGGTAGGCGTGGTGGATGCTCGCCAGGGCCGCCAGGGTGTTGCTGACGTTGTAGTCGCCGGCCAAGGGGCTGGCGGCCGGGAACGAGAGCCCGTCGGGGCCGTGGACGGTGAAGCTGGAGCCGTCGGGGCGCAGCTCCACGTCGGTGGCGCGCCAGTCGGCGGCGTCGTCGTGCAGGGCGTAGGTGAGGATCGGGATGGTCGCCTCGGCGGCGAGTCGGCGGCCGTGCTCGTCGTCGATGTTGACGATGCCCGACATCGCCCGCTCCGGAGTGAACAGGTCGGCCTTCGCGGCGTAGTAGTCCTCCACCGTCTCGTGGAAGTCGAGGTGGTCGCGGCCCAGGTTGAGGAAGACGGCGACGTCGAAGACGACGCCGTCGACGCGGCCCATCACCAGGGCGTGGGAGGAGACCTCCATGGCGCACGCCTCGGTCCCCTCCTCGACCATCCGGGCGAAGAGACCGTGCAGGTCGGGAGCCTCGGGCGTGGTCAGCGGCGTCTTGACGTCGCGCCCACCGATCCGGGTGCCGACGGTGCCGATGACGCCGGCCCGGTGGCCGGCGTCGAGCAGCGCGCTCTCGGCCAGCCGGGTGGTCGTCGTCTTGCCCTGGGTGCCGGTCACCCCGATCAGCCGCAGCCTGCCCGACGGGTTGCCGTAGACGCGTGCCGAGAGCGCGCCGAGCACCTTGCGCGGCTGCTCGACGAGCAGCACCGGCACCTCGGCGAGACCCTGGGCCTCCAGCTGGGCGGCACCGGCCGCGTCGGTGAGCACGGCGACCGCTCCAGCCTCGACGGCCCCCGCGGCGTAGCCGGCGCCGTGCGCCCGGCTGCCGGGGAGCGCGGCGTAGAGGTCACCGGGCAGCACCCGTTGGGAGCTCAGCGTGACCCCGGTGACCCGGGCCTCGCCGCGCACCTCCAGGCCGAACTCGCCGGCCAGGTCGGCCAGCCTCACCGGCTCGGTCACTCGCGGGCGGGTCGGGCTCTGGGGATCCGCCGTCTCGTACGCACTGCTCACCTGCCGAAGGTTATCCGCCCGGCGGGACCAGGTCCCGCCGGGCCGACCTCAGGCGTGGCGCAGCTGGGTGAGCGCCGCGGCACTGAGCTCGTGCGGCTCCTGGCCGGGAACGACGAGCACGACGGGTACGCCGGCGTTCCGCACGACCGCGGAGGTGATCGAACCGTCGGCGAGCTGCGCGGCACGGCCGCGGGGCGAGGAGCCGAGCGCGATCGTGCGGACCCGGGCCTCGGTGGCGTACCTGGCCAGCTCCACCCCGGCGCTGGCGTGGTCGCCGACGCTGTGCAGCACCAGGCCGGTCGCGGTCACCCCGCGGGCGGCGAGACGGTCCAGGTGGGCGCGGACGGTCGCGGCGGCCGTCTCCGGCTCCTCCGCGTCGATCGCCAGCTCCTCGACGACCTCGGTCTCGCGGACGTGGACCACCTCCAGCGGCGCGCCCTCGGCGGCGGCGATCTCGGCGGCCCGGTCGACGACCGCGTCCGCGTCGAGGGTGGCGCCGACGGCGACCAGCACCGGCCGGCCCTCACCGCGGACCGGCCCGACGGGCTCGAGCGTCGGCGCGACCGGCTCGGCGGTCTCACCGGACTCGGCGGCGGTGATCAGCTTGTGGCCGCTGGCCAGGACGGGGATCGCGATCAGGAACGCGGCGGCGCCGACGTAGAAGGCCACCGACTGGTCGGTCGCCTCGGCGATCTTGCCCGCCGCGAACGGCGCGAGGCCACCGCCGATGAAGCGTACGAACCCGTAGGCCGACGAAGCGATCGGCCGCTCCACCGGCGAGACCAGCATGACCGCCTGGGTGGTCAGCGTGTTGTTGAGGCCGACGAAGATGCCGGAGAGGATCACCGCCACGATGACCACGGTCGGCGAGGAGACGCCCAGGCCGATGACGGCGAGCAGGATGCCGAGACCGAGCAGGTTGACGTAGAGGGTCGGCGCGGTGCCGAAGCGGCGCTGCGCCCACGGCGCGCCCCACACCGCGAAGACGGCGACCAGGATGCCCCAGGCGAAGAAGACCCAGCCGAGCTGCAGCGGGTCGTGCAGCCCCATCGGGTAGGGCGCGTAGCCGAGCAGGGTGAAGAAGCCCCAGTTGTAGAGCAGCGCCATGATGCCCATGGTCAGCAGCCCGCGGTGGCGCAGCGCGGCGAGCGGGGCGAGCAGGGTGACCTTCTTCTCCGGCTTGGGCGTCGGCGGCAGGAAGACCAGGGTGGCGACCAGCGCGATCGCCATCAGCGCGGAGACACCGAAGAACGGGCCCCGCCACGAGATGCCACCGAGGACGCCGCCCAGGAGCGGGCCGACCGCGATGCCGAGGCCGAGCGCGGTCTCGTAGAGGATGATCGCTCCCGCGAACCCACCGGTCGCCGAGCCGACGATGACGGCGAGGCTGGTGGAGATGAACAGCGCGTTGCCCAGGCCCCAGCCGGCCCGGAAGCCGACGATGCCGTCGACCCCGTCGACGGTCCCGGCCAGTCCGGCGAACACGACGATCAGCACCAGGCCGAGGATCAGCGTCCACTTCGCGCCGATCCGGCTGGAGACCCAGCCGACGCCGATCATCGCCACGGCGGTGACCACGAGATAGCTGGTGAACAGCAGGGACACCTGCGCGGGCGTCGCCGCCAGCTCCTCGGCGAGCACCGGCAGGATCGGGTCGACGAGCCCGATGCCCATGAACGACACCACGCAGGCGAACGCGACCGCCCACACGGCGCGTGGTTGCTTGAACGGACTTGCGGCAGCTGCCCCTGGGTGGGAGCTCATACTTCTTGCCTCTTCTCAGACATGGATGTGGTACGCGTCGCCGGCAGGCCGGCGCGTCAGGAATCGAGCACGGCGTCGACGAGCCGGTCCAGGGCCGGCAGCGCCGCCGCGATGGCGGCACGGTCCTCCGCGGAGACCCGGGCCAGGGCGGCGTCGAGCACACCGGCTCGCTGCCCGCGCCTGGTCTCGAGGACCTCTCGCCCGGCGTCGGTGATCTCGACCAGGACCGCCCGCCGGTCGGCGTCATCGGCGACCCGAGCGAGCATCTCCTGCTGGGTGAGCCGGTTGACCAGCTGCGTCATCGCGGGCTGGGACACTCCGGCGATCCTGGCCAGGTCGGTGACCCGCTGCGTCCCGGTCCGGGCCAGCACACCGAGCACCGTCGCCGCGGTCGGCGAGATGTCGCCCGCGGTCGACACCTCGCGCACCAGTCGCACCACCTTCTCGAGGGCGAGCGAGAGATCACGTCCGGAAGCCATACTCACAGGTAAAACATAACATACCTATGTTATGCATCGCCAGCCGCGGTAACACGGCGTCAGCACGGGTAGCAGCGTGCTGTAGCCCGCTGCTACCCGTGCGAACACCGTGTTACCCCGCGGGCTCACCAACCAGTGGGCATCTTCGACGGCTCGGTGCCGGTCGGCGGGACGCCGTAGCGGCGCAGGGCGAAGGACATGATCTGGGAGAAGACGGGGCCGGTGACGGTGCCACCGCCGCCGCCGTTGCCCGGGTTGTGGATGGCCACGTAGACCGTGAACCGCGGGTCGTCGGTGGGGGCGAAACCGCCGAAGGAGACGGTGGTGGTGCCGTCGTAGCACTTGCACTCGGAGTTGACCCGCTGCGCGGTGCCGGTCTTGCCGGAGACGCGGTAGCCCTCGACGGCAGCCTGCGGTGCGGTGCCGTTGACCGGGTCGTTGATGACCCGCTCCATCATCTCCCCCGTCTGGGCGGCGGCCTCCTCGGAGACCACGCGGGTGCGCTGCGCCGTGTCGGTGCCGACCTCGGCGCCGGAGTTGTTGGTGGCGCTCCCGGCGATCAGGCTGGGGTCGATGCGTACGCCGCCGTTGGCGATCGTGTTGAGCGCCGCGGTCATCTGCACGGCGTTGACCGAGATCGACTGGCCGAAGTCGATGCGGTCCTCGTCGGCCGGGTTCCAGGTCTCCGGCGAGGCGAGCAGACCGGCCGACTCGGTGTCGAGACCGAGGCCGGTGCGCCGGCCCTGGCCGAAGGCGGCCAGGTAGTCGCGCAGCTGGCCGTCGGCGTACTTGTCCGCGGCCATGACGGTGCCGATGTTGGAGGACTTCGAGATCACCCCGGCCAGGGTGAGCTTCTCCATGCCGTGCTCGTACCAGTCGTGGATGTCGGCGTCGCCTGAGCGGTAGGAACCAGGCACCTTGAGCCGGGTCGAGGGCGAGACGAGCCCCTGGTCGAGGAGGCCGGCGACGGTGAGCACCTTCTGCACCGAGCCGGGCTCGTAGACGTTGGAGAGCGCGTTGCTCCCGCGCAGCGACTTCGGCGAGGCCGCCGGGTCCCGGGCATCGAAGGTCGGGTAGTCAGCCAGGCTCAGGATCTCACCGGTCTGGGTGTCCATGACCACCGCCATCCCCGACTCCGCACGCGACTTCTGCACGGCGTCCATCAGGGTCTGCTGCACGTAGTACTGCAGGTCGCGGTCGATGGTGAGGGTCAGGTCGTTGCCGTCGACGGGGTCGACGCGGTTGTTGGTGCCCAGCGGCATCCGGGTGCCACTGACCGGGCTGGTCGCGTCGTACTCGGCATGACCATCCTTGCCGGCCAGGTGCTTGTCGAAGGCGGCCTCGAGACCCGCCAGCGGGCCGTCGTTGCCGAGGAAGCCGACCAGGTTGGCCGCCACGTCGCCGTTGGGGTAGTTGCGCAGCGGGTCGCGGCTGGTCCACAGCCCCTGGTAGCCCTCCTTCTTCGCCTTCTCCACCGCGGCGGTCGCCTGGGTCGCGGGCACCTGACGCTTGATGTACTGGAACCGGCTGCCGTCCTTGCGGAGCTTGGCCAGCGCCGAGGCGTAGTCGACCCCGAGCTCCTTGGCCAGGAATGCGGCGATCGCCGGGGCGTCCTTCTTGGTCTGCTTCGGGTCGGCCAGCACCATCAGCCCGTCGGAGGAGTCGGCCAACGCCTCGCCGTCACGGTCGAGGATCTCGCCGCGCTCGGCGGGCAGCACGACATCGACGACGTTCTCGGCGGCCGCCATCGCGGCGTACGAGTGCGGGTCGATGCCCTGCAGCTGCACCAGCCGGCCCCCGAAGACCGAGAGCACCATCGCCACCAGGATGAAGCCGACGCGGAGCCGGATGTGCACCGGCCCGCGTCGCTGCGTCGCCTTCGGCGTGGACCGCGCAACAGGGCGTCGCGCCGGCCGGGGGACCTGCCGCTTGACCTGTCGCTGGGCCATCGCGCTCCCCTACCGAGCCTCGCCCGAGGACGTACGCTGCTGCTCCTCGGCCGCCTGCTTCTCCGCCTCTTCCTGAGCACGCTTCTTCTCGGCGAGCTCGGCCTTCTTCTTCGCGGCGGCGGCCTCGGCCGCCTTCTGCTCGGCGACCAGCACGCTGTAGGGCTTGGCGACCTTCGGGTGCAGCGGCGGCGTCGCGGAACGGTCGGCCGGAGCCGCCTCGCCCTCGACCTTCGCCTCGGGGACCCGCAGCATGGCCGCGTTCTGCGGGATGACCATGCCGAGATCCTTCGCCTTGGCGGCGATCTTGTGCGGGTCCTCCATCTTCTTCAGCTCCCCGTCGAGCGCCTGCTCGCGGGCGGCCAGCGTGGTCGCCTGCTCCTGGAGCCGCTGCTCCTGGAAGGCCGACTGCTGCATGGAGGTGTTGAAGACGAGCAGACCCACGACGCCACCGACGAGCAGCATGGAGACGAGCACGACGAACGGCAGCCGCGGGGCCATCGGGGCAGGCAGCGGCGCCGGGACGGCGGTGAGCCGGGTCTGGGTCTCGGTGGCCCGGTCCGGGCTGCGCCCGGGCGCCTGTGGCGCGGCGGCGATGCTCATCTGGTTGCTCCAGTGGTCTTGGGACGGTTGGTTCGGGGCTTGGTGCGCTCCACCGCGCGCAGTCGCACCGAGGCGGCGCGCGGGTTCTCCTCGATCTCCTCGGCGTTGGCCTGCTCGGCACCACGGGTGAGCAGGCGGAAGGACGGCTCGGCCTCCGGCGGCACCACCGGCATGTCGGGAGGTACGTCCAGCTTGGTCGCCTCGGCGAAGGCCCGCTTGGTGAGCCGGTCCTCGAGCGAGTGGTAGGACTCGACCACCACCCGGCCACCGAGACCGACGGCCTCCAGCGAGTCCGGCAGTGCCTGACGTAGCGCCCCGAGCTCGTCGTTGACCTCCATCCGCAGCGCCTGGAAGGTGCGCTTGGCCGGATGTCCGCCGGTGCGACGGGCAGGTGCGGGGATCTCGGCGTAGAGGAGCTCCACCAGCGGCCCGCTCGTCGTGAACGGCACCTTCTCGCGTCGGTTGACGATGGCGTAGGCGATCTTCTTGGCGAACTTCTCCTCGCCGTAGTCCCGCAGGATCCGGGTCAGGTCCGCCGCGGAGTAGGTGTTGAGGACGTCCGCCGCGGTCTGACCCTGGGTGGCGTCCATCCGCATGTCGAGCGGTGCGTCCTCCGCGTAGGCGAAGCCGCGCTCGCGCTGGTCGAGCTGCATCGAGGAGACGCCGAGGTCGAAGAGCACCGCCTGGACCTCGTCCAGGCCCTGCCCGGCGACGACGTCGAGGATCTCGTCGTAGACCGCGTGGACGCCTGTCCACCGGTCGCCGAAGCGGGCCAGCCGCTCCCCGGCGATGCCGAGGGCATAGGTGTCACGGTCGATGCCGATCACGCGCGATCCGGGGATCCGCTCGAGGACGGCCTCGGTGTGACCGCCGTGACCGGTCGTGCAGTCGACGAGCACGCCACCATCGGCGAGCGCGGGCGCGAGCAGGTCGACGATGCGGTCGAGCATCACCGGCACGTGCTTCTGGTTCGTCACCGCCTCGACCCCCATCGCACGGCTTCGTCTGGTGTGTGTTCTCCCCCGCCTCTGGCAGAGCCACGGGCTGACAACGCCACGGATCCGCAGAGCCAGGTCTCATGCCCGCTCCGTCACCGCCACGTGCCGTCCGGAGCCGGGGAAGGTGCCCCGGATGGCTGGAGGATTGGAGCGGGACTGAGACCTCGTCCTGCGGATCCGCTGTTGACTTGTGTTGCTTCTGATCAGCTCACGCTGCTTGTCGCTTTATCGATCTGTCCCTTTATCAGTCCGTCGACTCGTCGAGGTCTGCGAACTTGGCCTGTGCACCCGCGGAGTACTCCGCCCACTTGGCCGGGTCCCAGATCTCGATCCGGTCCATCACACCGATCACGACCACGTCCTTGACGATCCCGGCGTAGTCGCGCAGGAGCGGCGGGATGCCGATCCGGCCCTGCTTGTCGGGTGTCGTCTGCTCGGCCCCCGCAAAGAGGACACGGGCGTAGTCACGTGCGTCCCGAGAGGTGAGCGGCGTCTGCTGGGCCCGCTGAGCCTCCTGCATGAAGACGTCCTCGGGCCACACCACGAGGCAGTTCTCCTGACCTTGCGTCACGACAACCCCCTCCGCCAGTCGATCTCGGAACTTTGCGGGGAGGAAGATCCGGCCCTTCTCGTCGAGCTTCGGCGTGTACGTGCCCATGAAGAACATGTGCTCGCCCCCGCGGTCTGCTCAACGTGGATCGTTCCTCCACTTTGCCCCACCGTACCCCACAATCCCCCACATTCAAACCACCTTGCTCCCCCACGAGGTGATTTCCCACCACGGCCCGCTCCCCCGCGTCGCATGCGGCGGAGGCCGCTGACGTACCCCTTGCGGGTCACAGTCGGGTCAATGCCGCAGACGCCCGTAGGCGCTACCCCGTACGGTGTTCCCATAAGCAGGGTGAGTCGGAAGGACGCGACGTGACGACGCCGTTGGAGGCCTCATCGAATGGGGCAGAGATCGAGACACTGGTGCGGGTCGCGGGCCGCATTCGCGACAGCATCGAGAAGGTGATCGAGGGAAAGACCGACGTCGTCGACTCCACGCTCACCGTGCTGCTCGCCGAGGGACACCTCCTGATCGAGGATGTGCCCGGGGTCGGCAAGACCCAGCTCGCCAAGGCGCTGGCGCGCTCGATCGACTGCTCGGTGCGCCGCATCCAGTTCACGCCCGACCTGCTCCCGAGCGATGTCACCGGGGTGTCGATCTTCAACCAGAACACCCGGGAGTTCGAGTTCCGCCCGGGTGGCATCTTCGCCAACATCGTGGTCGGCGACGAGATCAACCGCGCCTCCCCCAAGACCCAGTCGGCGCTGCTGGAGTGCATGGAGGAGCACCAGGTCACCGTCGACAACGTGACCTACCAGCTGGAGTCGCCGTTCATGGTGATCGCGACCCAGAACCCGATCGAGATGGAGGGGACGTACGCCCTCCCCGAGGCGCAGCGCGACCGGTTCATGGCGCGGGTCTCGGTCGGCTATCCGCCGGTCGGCTCCGAGGTCGCGATGCTGGCCAACCACAGCGCGGGCAACCCGCTCGACGACCTGGACCCGGTCACCGACGCCGTGGAGATCCGCAAGCTCGTCGGCGTCGTCAACCAGGTCTACGTCTCGGAGGCGGTCCGCCGCTACACCGTCGCCCTGACCGCGGCGACCCGCACCAACAACGAGCTCGCCCTGGGCGCGTCGCCGCGGGCGAGCCTCCACCTGCTGCGGGCCGCCAAGGCTCATGCCGCACTGCACGGACGCGAGTTCGTCCTCCCCGATGACGTACGCAGGCTGACCGGTCCGGTCCTTGCCCACCGTCTCCTCTCCAGCGCCTCCGCGGCGATGCACGGCCGGTCGGTCTCCGACATCCTCGAGGCCGTCGTCTCCACCGTGCCGGTGCCACAGACCTGATCCTCGGGCCGACTGCTAGGAGGGGCGCGATGCGCGAGGCACTGTCCGGACTGACCGTCCGGGGCCGGGCTTTCCTGGCCGCCGGGATCACCGCGATCATCTGCGGGATCCTGCTGGACCAGTCGACGCTGTCCCGGATCGGGATGCTGCTGGTCGCGCTGCCGCTGGTGACTGCGGTGGTCGCCGCCTGGGGCCGCTACCGGCTCGCGCTGGTCCGCCACATCGAGCCGCACCTGACCGAGGCCGGCCAGCCCGCCAAGGTCGAGCTCACCATCGCCAACGAGGGCAGGATCCCCACCGGGACCCTGCTGCTGGAGGAGACGGTTCCCTACGCCCTGGGTGGGCGTCCGCGCTTCGTGGTCGACCGGATCGGGTTCGGGTGGCGTCACAAGCTCGGCTACCAGATCCGCTCCGAGATCCGGGGCCGCTTCGACATCGGCCCGATGCGCGTGACGGTGGCCGACCCGTTCGGCCTGGTCGAGCTCAACCGCGCCTTCCAGTCCACGGTCCCGTTCACGGTCACGCCCAGGGTGCTCCCGTTGCCCGCGACGCACCTGACCGGCAACGCCACCGCCTCGGGCGACTCCCGGCCGAGGGCGTTCCTCGGTGGCAGCGCGGAGGACGTCACGGTGCGTGAATACCGCCGCGGCGACGAGCTGCGACGGGTGCACTGGCGCAGCTCGGCCCGCCTCGGCGAACTGATGGTGCGCCGCGAGGAGCAGCCCTGGCAGGCCCGGGCCACGGTCTTCCTCGACAACCGCCGCTCGGTCCACCGCGGCCAGGGTGCCGGCTCCTCCTTCGAGCATGCCGTCGTGGTCGCCGCCTCGGTCGCGGTGCACCTGGTCGAGGCCGGCTACTCGGTGCGGCTGGTGACCTCGGGCGGCGCCACCCCCGGCGCCGCCAGGAGCGGGATCGCCGCGGGCTCGGCATCGGCAGCCGGCGGTGCGCTCGACGCCGGCTGGCACGACCGCGAGGGCCAGGCCGACGCGGCCGCCCTGCTGGAGGCGCTCGCCGTGGTCGAGACCGTCTCGCACCACCGCATCGACGCCTCCTGGATCGGCGAGGCCGGACAGGGCGGGGTGACCGTGGCGGTGCTCGGCTCCCTCGACGAGGAGGACGCCGGCGTGCTGCGCCGGGTGCGCCACCACACCGGGGCCGCACTCGCCTTCTCGCTCGCCGTCGACGGCTGGAGCGCGGTGCAGCTGGCGCCCGAGCAACAGCGGCCCAGCGGCGTACCGCTGCTCGTCCAGCACGGCTGGAAGGCGGTCGAGCTCAGGGTCGGCGACTCGGTGGCCACCCGCTGGCGTGAGCTCGGCACCCGGGGCGCGGCGGCGGGAGCGGGGGCAGCGCGATGATGGTCTCCCGAGACGCCCGCGGCGTCGTGCCCGCGATGGCCGTACCCCTGGCCAGCTTCGCGACCGTCCTGTTCGCACTCTCCTCGTGGGGCTCGTTCACGGACGCCCGGTTCCCCTACCTCGGCCCGATCCTGGTCGCCGGCCTGCTCGTGGTCGGCACCGGTGTCTCCGCGCGGCTGCTGCGCGTGCACGGCTCGGTCGTGGTCCTGCTGCAGACGCTTCTCGGCACGATCGCGACCAGCCTCCTGGTCGTGCAGCACCCCTTCCCGATCACCGGCGGCGGCCGGGCCCGGGTCGCGGCCGAGATGACCGAGGCGTACGTCGCGTTCAACCCGTTCGACCTGCCGATGTCCGGGCAGGATGTGGCGCCCTATCTCATCCCCGGCGGTGTCGCGGCGGTGCTGCTGGCCGACGTCCTGGCCGTCTCGCTGCGGCGGCCGCCGATGATGGGGCTCGTGGTGCTGGGCGTCTTCACGGTGCCGTTCAGCATCATCGGCGCCGGTGGCGGCGGCGGAGTCTCCTGGGTCGTCTTCGCCCTCACCGCGACCTCGTTCCTGGTGATGCTGCGCCTCGACCGCGCCCAGCAGCTCGGCCGCTGGGGCCGGCGCCTCGACGAGGACCTCCCGGTGGTGCCCGCCGCCGGGCCGGCGGTGATCGGCGTCTCCGCGGTCATGATCGCGCTGCTCACCCCGGCATGGCTGCCCAGCCCGAACGTGTCCCTTCCCGGCCTGGGCCCGGGCGACGGCGACGGCCCCTTGCGGGTCATCAACCCGACCGTCGGGCTCTACGACGACCTTCGCCGCCAGAGCGACCAGGTGATGGTGTCGGTGACGCCCGTCTACGGCGAGACCGAGACGCCGCCGTCCTATCTGCGGGTCGGAGTCCTGACCAAGTTCACCGGCACCGAGTGGACCTCCGGCAACCGCGACGTGCCGTCCGACCACAGCGGCGTGGCCACCTTCGAGCCGCCGATGTCCGACCCGAGCCTGCTGGGCGAACCCACGACCTACCAGCTCAGGGCGAGCGCGAAGTTCCAGTCGACCTGGCTCCCGATCTTCACCTACCCCCTCGAGGTCACGGCCCGGGGGCCGTGGCGCTATGACGAGGACACCCTCGACTTCATGTCCACCGAGGGCAGGGACCAGACCGTCGCCGGACAGAGCTGGCGGATGACCGCCGCTCCCGTCGAGCCGTCCCAGGAGCGCCTCCTCGCCGCCGGCGAGCCCGGGGTCGGCGCCCCGCCGGGCATGACCGACCTGCCGCTGCTCCCCGACCGGATCGAGGAGATCGCCCTCGAGCGCACCGCCGGCCAGGACCGGCCGTTCGCCAAGGCGGTCGCTCTGCAGAACTGGTTCCGCCACAGCGGCGAGTTCACCTACAGCCTGGAGCGCGACGTCGGCACCGACAGCGCGGCCCTGCTGGACTTCCTGACCGACAACAAGGTCGGCTACTGCCAGCAGTACGCCACGGCCATGGCCGTGCTCGCCCGCGAGGTCGGCATCCCGGCCCGGGTCGCCTTCGGCTTCCTGGGTGGTGACCAGGACGAGGACGGGGTGTGGCAGTTCCGCGGCCGCGACCTGCACGCCTGGCCGGAGCTGTGGTTCGAGGACATCGGCTGGATCCGCTTCGAGCCGACCCCGGCGGCCGCCGACACCAGCGAGCCGGGCTACACCACCGGTGCGCTGAGCAACGCCAGCAACGAGCCGCAGGCTCCGGTGCCGAGCGCCGGCACGAGCATCGCGCCCGTGCCCAACCGCCCGCAGCGCGAGGAGCCCGACACGCCCGAGGTCGCCGACACCGGCGCCGAGGAGTCCGACGCCGGCGCCATCTGGACCGGTCTGGGGATCATCACCGTCGTCGGCCTGATCGCGCTGGCGGCGCCGGCCGTGATCCGGCGCCGGCGGCGTACGACGCGGCTCGGGGGTGGCGCGGAGGCCGGCTGGCGCGAGCTGGGTGACACCGCGATCGACCTCGGTCTGCCCTGGTCCGGCACCCGCTCACCGCGGGAGGAGGCCACCAGCCTGGCCCCGCATCTGCAGGGGCGCGAGCCGATGCTCGCGCTGCAGCGGATCGTCACCGCCGTCGAGCGCAACCGCTATGCGGAGCATCGCGAGGACACGGCGGTCGCGGAGGACGTACGCCTGGTCTCGGCCGCGCTCAGGGAGCATGCCGAAAGGCGGGCCCGGCGCCGGGCACGCCTGTGGCCGGCATCGGTCTTCCGCCGCCCCTCGGCACCAGCCACCGACGGACCGGTTGCCCGGTCCGAACGGGAGCTGATCTCGTCCTAGGGACGGGACCTCTCAGAGGTCGTTGTCGCGGCGGCGCTGCTTCCAGCGCTCGCTGGCCCGGTCGAAGAACGAGCTGCGGGGAGTGCGGTCCCCGTCCTCTTCCTCGACCGCGGCAGCACCACGAAGAGCGGTGAGCAGCACGGAGGTCGAAGCCAGCATCACCAGGAAGCCGACCACCCCGACGATCCACATCCGTGAGATCACACCGGTCATCAGCAACGCGACTCCACCGGCGAGCACGATGCCCGCGATGACCGCGTGTCGACGTTGGGCACGGCGCAGGGCCGTGCCTCGGAGGGCGGAGGCGAACTTCGGGTCCTCCGCCGAGAGCGCGCGCTCCATCTGCTCGAGCAGGCGAAGCTCCTCTTCCGAGAGTGGCACCGTACCTCCCATGTCCTGTTGGGGTACTCCAAGTCTAGGCTGGCCACCCTGAAGGCGGTAGTAAGCCCAGAAAATTCTTGCCCCTTGACGTTCTGCCACATGGCACAACCTGGTCCGATTGTGTCAAGGGAACCGGCAGTTGCGTCAACCCCGGCCCTGATCGAGCAGGCTGGCGCGGCGGACGAGGCTGGATCCGAAGCGTTCGGCGACCAGGTCGATGGCGCGGTCGGCCTCGGACCAGCCCCGCTCCCGCTCCCCGAGCACCAGCTGTCTCTCGGTGCCCTCGCGGGCGACCAGGTGCTCGACGCGGACCCCGACCAGGCGCAGAGCCCGGCCCCGCAGGTCCAGCTCGTCGTAGAGACGGACCGCGGTGTCGTGCACCTCCTGGGTGACGTCGGTGGGGTCGGGCAGCGTGCGGGAGCGCGAGATGGTCTTGAAGTCGGTGAACCGGACCGTCAGCGCGATCGTGCGCCCGACCGTGCCGGCCCGCCGCATCCGCCGGGTGACGCGGGCCGAGAGGCGCAGCAGCTCACGGACGATGTCCTCGCGGTCGCTCAGGTCGTGGCCGAAGGTCTCCTGGGCGCCCGTGGACCGGTCCGGGAGGTCGGGGCCCAGCCGCCCCGTCAGCTCGCGCCGGTCGGTGCCGGTGGCGAGCCGGTGCAGGTGGCCGCCGAGGCGTGGGCCGAGGATCTGGTGGAGCGTCGGCACCGGCGTGCGGGCGATGTCACCCACCGTCTCGAAGCCGAGCCGCCGCAGCCGGGTCCGGGTGCTCGGCCCGACCCCGTAGAGCTCACCGACGTCGAGCGGATGGAGGAAGCCCGGGATCTCCTCGGGCCGGACGACCACGACGCCGTCGGGCTTCGCCTTGCGGCTGCCGACCTTGGCCACGCTCGGGGTCGGCGCGACACCGACCGAGCAGGTGATGCTCAGCTCCTCGGCGATCTGGCCCCGGATCCGGTGGGCGATCCGCTCGGGGCTGCCGAAGAGCCTGGTCGCCCCGCGTACGTCGAGGAACGCCTCGTCGACGCTGACCACCTCCACCAGCGGGGTGGCGCGGCGGAAGATCTCGCGGACCTGGTGGGAGACCTCGGCGACCTCACCGAAGTCGAGACGGACCGAGACGAGCTGAGGACACAGCCGTCTCGCCATCGAGCCGGGCATCGCGGCACGGATCCCGTAGGCGCGCGCCGGGTAGTTGGCGCAGGTCACCACTCCCCTGGCATGTCCCCCGACGACGACCGGCTGGTCCCAGAGCTCGGGCTGGTGCCTGATCGCCACCGAGACGAAGAAGGCGTCCATGTCGACATGGAGGATCGGGGTGACCTCCGGAGCGCCAGCGGAGGAGGTCACCCCGACCCTCCCAGGACGCGGACAAGCGAGCCCTCAGCGAAGCGAAGCGAGCAAGTGCAGCTGAGTCGCGAACGGCAAGTAATCAGCCCGCGTAGAAGCCCGCTGCTCGAGATCGACCAGAGCCGACGTCGCCGCAGGGTCGACATCGAGCAGCGACCCCGGAACGTGATCCACGAAGACGCGTACGCCACGGACGTCCCCGACCTCGAAGCCGGCCGACTCGAGCAGGCCGGTGACCTCGTCGAGGGCGAAGCGGCGACCGGAGCGCCCCTGCGGAGCGGTGTCGTCGAGGAGCTCGGCGGCCTGCGCGAAGTGGCCGGCCAGAGCGCGGGAGAGGACGGCAGCGGTGCGCTGGGCGACCAGCAGGCTGAGGGTGCCGCCGGGACGGAGCACCTCGCGGATCCCTGCCAGCGCCGCCGCGGGGTCGGGCACGACCTCGAGGACGCCGTGGCACAGCGCCACGTCGGCGCCGCCGGGGTCGGCCACCTCGGAGAGGGCGGCCAGGTCGCCCTGGCGGGCGTCGACGGAGACGCCGGCCTCGCGGGCGCGACGGTCGAGCGCGGCCAGCGCGTCGGGGCTGGGGTCGACGACGGTGACCCGGTGGCCGAGCCCGGCGACGCGTACGGCTGAGGTGCCGGTGCCGCCGCCGATGTCGAGGACGTCGAGCGGGCCTCCGGCCAGGACCGGGTCGAGCGCGTCCCAGACGGCGACGGTCCGGGCGCCTGCCCGACGACTGGTGGAAGCGGAGCCAGCTGACATGGGGCCAAGCGTAGGCCCTGTGTCCACGGCATCTGAATCAGCCCACGAGGCGGTCGTGGCGGAGTCGGGTGGCCTGCGAGGTGTGGGCCATCAGCCCGAGCGACTCCTCGACGACGGCGAGGAACCGGTCGGCGTCACGCACCTGCTCGTCGGCCTCCTCCGCGGTGACCGCCCGGATCGAGCCGGCCTCCGCGGCGGCGCGCTTGGCGGCGCCGGCGGCGAAGTAGTCGGCCCACTCGGAGAGCTCGGGCGCGACCTTCTTGAGGCGGACCCAGGCGTTCCACGGGCGACGGCGTCCGGCGCGGCTGGCGGCCTCGACGGGGTCGGTGCGGGCAGCGATCAGCGCGGCGGCGGCCTGGAGCGCGGCGACGTGGGCGATGGCGTACCTGCTCGGCACGTCGTCGGCCACGATGGCCTCCGCGAGGGTCTCGGTGGCGCGGAAGAGGTAGCTGTGCGTCGTCGCCGGCAGCAGATGCATCGGGTCGTCCTTCTCGCTCAAGGTCGACCCCGCAGTGGACGGCTCCGACGGGCGTCGGGGGTCGAGGACGACGCCCGCCAGAGCCTGGTGTTCGAACGTTTGTTCGAACACGAAGATCAAACTACACCCCGCCACCGACAGTCACAAGACGTTTCGGTGGCGGGGCGTGTCGATCGGTGCTGCGGTCGCTCAGTCGTCGGCGACGGCGCCGCGGATGCGGTGCGGCGGGTGGATGTAGCGGGTGTTGGCCGGCAGCCACATGACCACCAGCAGCACCGCCGCGATGACGATCGCGATCGCGGTGAGCACGCTGATGAGCACCGGCGGGCCGGTCAGGATGCCGCCGACGCTGGCCACCGCGGAGATGAACACCAGGAAGGAGATCACGATGCGGGCCCACTCGAAGCCGTTGCGGAGGAAGACCGTGAGCACGCCCAGCATGCAGGCCATCACGCCGAACAGGGTGATGGCCGGGGCGATGAACGCCGGCGCGCTGACCCGGTTGTCGTTGGGCGGGTTGATGAGTGCCTCGAGCCCCTCGGTCTCCAGGATGCGCTTGGCCGAGGCGTTGCCCTCCGCCCACGCGCGCACCAGGTCGTCGGAACGCAGCACCATCACCACGACCACGACGGCGCTGAACGCGATCAGACCGACGATCAGCCGAACCGCCCAGGTCATCTCCCGCGGCACGGGCTCGGCAGCCAGGGCTGCCACCTCGACGGTGACCTCCGGGTCCTCGCTCACGACCACACCTTCGTTCTCGTCGGGTGTCGTCATGGTCATCCGGTCTCCTTGCGACGTGGGGGGAACTCTGCGTTGATCAGCCCATTCTGCCGTACGGGACACAACGGAGGTAAATACGGGATCGCGTGCGCTCGGTCTCGGGCCGGGTCCGCGTCGTCGGTGGCGTACGCCAAGATGTCCCCATGGAATCTCTAGCGCTGACCTTCTCCAGCGGGTGGGCCAGTGGCATCAACGCCTACCTGGTCGTGCTGGTGCTCGGCGTCGTGCAGCGTACGACGGGGGCCGAGGAGATCCCCGACGTGCTCGGCACCTGGCCGGTGCTGGCGGCCGCAGGGTTGATGTTCGCGATCGAGTTCGTCGCCGACAAGGTGCCCTACATCGACTCCACCTGGGACTCGATCTCGACGGTCATCCGGCCCACGATCGGCGCCGTGATCGGCGTCCTGCTCGCCGGTGAGGCCGACTCGCTCAACGCGGCCGTCGCCGGCGTCGTGGGCGGCACCTCGGCGCTGATGTCCCACCTGGTCAAGGCCAGCGAGCGGCTGGCGGTCAACACCTCCCCCGAGCCGGTCTCCAACTCGGTGGTCAGCCTGGCCGAGGACGGGCTCGTCCTCGGTGTGGTCTGGTTCGCGACCCAGCACCCGCTGGCCGCCGCCGGTGTCGCCGCGGTCCTGCTGGTGGCCGGGCTGGTGCTGGTGTATCTCATCGTCCGCACCGTTCGCGGAGGCTGGCGCAGGCTGACCCGGCGAGGAAGACGGGGCGCCCCGCCGCCGGACGGGCCCTCCGGCGGCGACACCCTGCCCTACCCGGTCCCGTGACCCGCGTCGTCGTCCTCGGGGGCGGGTACGCCGGGATGGCCAGCGCCGCGCGGCTGGCCAAGCTCGGTCACTCGGTCACCCTTCTCGAGGCCTCCGGCGAGCTCGGCGGCGCGCTGGTGCCGGTGCGTGAGGAGGGGTTCACCTGGGACGCCTCGGCGACCTCGACGCTGCTGCCCGCGGTGATGCGGGACCTGTTCCGCAAGTCCGGGCGGCCCGCGGAGCGTGAGCTCGAGCTGGTGCCGATGGACGTCGTCCGCGAGCACCGGTTCGCCGACAAGACAGCGGTCTCGGTGCCCGGCGGCACCCGGGGCGCCCAGCTGGCCGCCTTCGACGAGCTCGGCCCGGGCATGGGCCGGCTGTGGACCGACTACGTCGCCCGGTTCAGCGAGGACTGGGAGGTGCTGCGCCAGCACTACTTCGAGGTGCCGTGGGAGCCCTCGGCGCTGCCCTCGGCGGTCGCGGAGCGGTTCCGGTCGCGCGAGACCCTCCACAAGCGGCTGCGCAAGACGTTCAAGGACGAGCGGCTCCGGCTGGTCGCGGCGCACCCGTTCGTCGCGGCGGGGCAGGAGCTGCGTGACGTACCTGCCTGGGCGGGGCTCACCGCCTATCTCGAGCAGCGGTTCGGCGCCTGGCGGGTCGAGGGCGGGATGGGGGTGGTGGCCGAGGTGCTCGCCGCCCGGATGGCCACCCGCCGGGTCTCGGTGCAGACCGCGACCCGCGTGGAGGACATCGTCGTCCGCGACGGGCGGGCGGTCGCGGTGGCGACCACGGCCGGGGAGATCGACCTCGGTGCCGACGGCGCGGTCGTGGTCGCCTTCGACCCGCGCTCGCTGCCGGCCCTGCGGCCGCTGGTGGACCGCACGTTGCCGGCGATCCCGCCGATGACGTTCCACCTCGGGCTCTCCTCGCTGCCCGAGCATCTCCTCGGCCTCCCCGACGAGCTGGTGCTCCACGGTGAGCCGACCCTGGTCGTACGCACCCGCGGGCTCGCCCCCGAGGGGCAGCACGCCTGGACGATCCACTCCTACGGCAAGCTGATGGAGGACGTCCTGCTGGCGCTCGCGCGCCACAAGGTCGATCTGCGCGAGCACGTGGTGCACCGTGTCGACCTGGGCGCCGCCGAGCTCGTACGCCGCTGGCGCGGGTCCCCGCTGGGCGTGAAGTGGGCCGGGCGCGGCACGGTGTTCCAGCGCCTCGGGCCGCGCACCCCGCTCCCGAACGTCTACGCCGCCGGCGCGCACGCCACGCCGGGCTCCGGGCTGCCATTCGCCGGGCTGTCCTCCGCGCTGGTCGCGCAGTCGATCGGACCTGCCGAGAAGTGAGCGCGACCTAGACGGTGACGTTGAGCTCGGCGAAGATCTCCAGCGTCGCCCGGGAGCGGTTGAGCGTGTAGAAGTGCAGCCCGGGGGCGCCGCCGTCGAGGAGCTCCTGGCACAGCTCGGCGGCCACCGCGATGCCCTCGGCACGGATGGCGGCGGGCTCGGGACCGGCGGCGCTGAGGCGCTCCACGATCTCCTCGGGGACCTCGGCGCCGATCAGCTCGCTCTGCCGGCGGATGGCGGCGAGGTTCAGGATCGGCATGATCCCCGGCAGGATCGGGATGTCGACGCCGCGGGCACGGACCCGGTCGACGAGGCCGAAGTAGTCGGCCGCCCGGAAGAACATCTGGGTGACCGCGAACTCCGCACCGGCCCTCGCCTTGGCGACCAGCACGTCGGCGTCGGCCTCGAGCGACTCCGCACTCGGGTGGCCCTCCGGGAAGGCCGCGACACCGATGCGGAAGTCGCCGCGCTCACGGGCGAGCTTCACCACGTCGATCGCGTAGTCGAGACCACCGGGGGTCGG
The DNA here is from genome assembly GCF_055585005.1 of Nocardioides sp. NPDC054178. Lineage (NCBI taxonomy): Bacteria > Bacillati > Actinomycetota > Actinomycetes > Propionibacteriales > Nocardioidaceae > Nocardioides > Nocardioides sp. NPDC054178. The sequence continues at coordinate 81,288 of NZ_JBVJKY010000011.1, read as the reverse complement.
GGTCCACTCGGCGCGCGGCCCCTCGGCGGGGTCGCCACGCAGCGCCATCACATGGGCGACTCCCTTCGCCGCGTAGGAGTCCAGGATCTCGGCGACCTCCTCGCGGGTGTGGCCGACGCAGGTCAGGTGGGCGACCGGCAGCAGCTCGGTCTCCGCGGCGATCCGGCCGGTGATGGCGACGGTCTTGTCACGGGTGGAGCCGCCGGCACCGTAGGTGACGCTCACGAAGGTCGGACGGTAGGGCTCCAGGGCGCGCACGGCGTTCCACAGCTGCTCCTCGCCGGCCTCGTCCTTGGGCGGGAAGAACTCGAAGGAGAACGAGCGCTCGCCCTGGTTGATCAGCTCCGCGAGGGAGCGTCCACGTCCAGTCACCATCGGGCCATCGTAGTGAGTGCCCTAGGCTCGGAGAGTGAATGAAACGTGGGACGCCGATGAATTCCGCAGTCGCGTCCAGAGGGCCCTGGACACCTTTCTCGAGACGCAGTCCCAGCGACTGGCTCCGCTCGGTGACGAGGTCGAACCGCTGCTGCGCCGGGCCCGCGAGTCGATGTCCGGAGGCAAGCGGCTGCGGGCCGCGTTCTGCCTCTGGGGCTTCCACGCGGTCCGCCCCTCCCCCTCGCCGGCCGAGGAGGAGTCGCTCGTCCGGGCGGCCGCGGCGCTCGAGCTGCTCCAGGCCTCGGCCCTCGTCCACGACGACGTCATCGACGACTCCGACACCCGGCGCGGCGCACCGGCCGCACACCGCGCGTTCGAGGCCGACCACGCCGCCGCCGGCTGGCCGGGCCGGTCCCGTGCCTATGGCGATGCCGCTGCCGTGCTCCTCGGAGACCTGCTGCTGACCTGGTCGGACGAGCTGCTGCGTACCTCGGGGTTCGGGGGTGCCGAGACGTCCGCCGCCCTGTCGGTCTTCGACCACACCCGCAGCGAGGTGATCGCCGGGCAGTTCCTCGACATCACCGTCCAGGCGCGCGGCGCCGCGGACGTCGAGGCGGCGATGAAGGTGGTGCGCTACAAGGCGGCCAAGTACTCCGTCGAGCGCCCCCTCCACGTCGGTGCCGCCCTGGCCGGGGCCTCCCGGGAGCAGATCGAGGCGCTGTCGGCCTACGGCCTCCCGGTCGGCGAGGCCTTCCAGCTCCGCGACGACCTCCTCGGTGTCTTCGGCGACCCCTCGGTCACCGGCAAGCCCGCCGGCGACGACCTCGTGGAGGGCAAGCGCACCGTCCTCGTCGCCCTCGCGCTCACGGCCTCGCCCTCGGCCGACGCCGACCTCCTGGACCGCTCCCTCGGCCGGCCGCTCACCGCGGACCAGGTCGCCGAGCTGCGTACGATCATCGCCTCCTCCGGCGCCGAGCAGCAGGTCGAGAAGACCATCACCGAGCTCGCCGACCAGGGCCTCACCGCCCTCGACGAGGCCAAGTCCTCGGGCGTGCTCGACGCCCACGCCGCCGAGATCCTTCGCGCCCTCGCCACCGCCGCCACCCAACGCACCGTCTGAGTCAGAGGCGCTCGGCGGGCATGTGGAAGAGGACCTTCTCGGAGGGTTCGTCGGAGCCGCCCATGGGCTCCATGGTGACCATGAGGTCGCCGTCCTCGACGGGCACCGCGACGGCCATCTCCTCGTCGAGGACACCGGCGGACTCCATGCCGGCATCGGTGTGCCACCAGACCTGGTAGGTCATCCCCTCAGGACGCGAGAGGCGGGTGGTGTCGACGGCGACCATGTCCATCTCCTGCGACATCGCGACCATCAGCTCGCCGCCGGAGGTCTCCTCCTTGTGCATCCGCGCGTCCGGGGCCGACATCACCTCGGCGGCGGTCGTCGCGGGCGGGTCGTCGTCTCCTACGACCACCCCGATCGTCACGCCGGCACCGATGACCAGGGCGGCGGCCGCGGCCACCAGCCCGGCGAGCCGACGACGACGGCGCCGGGCCGCCACCACCACGGGCGGGAGCTGCGGAGTCTGCGAGGCCGTACGCATCACCCGCGCGCGCAGCGACGCCGGAGGGGCCTCGGCGACCTGACCGGCGAGCGACGCGGTCGCCGAGCGCAACGAGTGGACCTCCTCGCGGCAGTCGGCACACACGGCCAGGTGCGCCTCGACCTCTGCTCGCTCACCGGGCTCCAGCGCGTGCAGGAGGTAGGCCCCGACGAGACCGTGGGCGTCAGGCATCATCGCGATCCTCCAGACAGTCCCTCAGACGGATCAGCCCGTCCCGCATCCGCGACTTCACCGTCGGCAGCGGCCGCCCGAGCAGCTCGGCGACCTCGGGATAGGTGAAGCCCTGGTAGTAGGCCAGCCGCACGGCCTGGGACTGCAGCGGCGTGAGGGAGTCCAGGCAGCGGCGTACGCCCTCGTGCTCCGCCGCCGTGACGACAGCCTCCTCCGGACCGGCGACGTCGACCGGCTCGCGCCGGGCGACGTGCTCCTCCCGTGCCCGCGAGGCCTGCGAGGAGCGCACGGTGTCGACCGCGCGGCGGTGCGCGATCGTCAGCACCCAGGTCCGCAGCGAGCCGCGCGAGGCGTCGAACCGGGCCGCCTGGCGCCACAGCTCGGTGAACACCTCCTGGGTCACCTCCTCCGCGCGCGAGGGGTCGCGCACGACCCGCCGGGCGACGCCGAAGACGAGCGGAGCCAGGTCGTCGTAGAGCCGACCGAAGGCGTCGAGGTCGCCACCGGCGACCGCGGCGAGCACCGCCGCCGGGTCCAGGTCCTCCTCGGGGTCCGGTGACGACTCCTCGCCCACGACCCGCAACGCTCGCCGCACGACACCCCTTCCGACACCTGAGTGATCTCATCTCGGGTTCGCAGCCGAAGAGTGGGAGGATTGGTCCCATCCGACCAACGATCGGCCACGAACCCACAGCATGACATCCCGCACCCTCGCCGAGCAGAAGGCTTCGGGCACCGCTTCGGCACCACGCGTTCCGTACGGCCCCGTCGCGGGCATCGCCGCCGGCGTGCTCGGCCTCGGCGTCGCCGAGCTCGTGGCCGCCCTCGCCGGCGGAGCCTCGCCCCTGCTCGCCCTCGGCGATCGGGTCATCGACCTCACCCCGCGCTGGCTCAAGGAGGCGGCGGTCGCCACCTTCGGCACCGCCGACAAGCCGATCCTGCTCACCTGCGTCGGGCTGGTCACGCTGGTCCTGCTCGGGGTCGCCGGGGCCCTGGCCGTACGCCGCCCCGCCCTCGGCGCGGGGATGCTGGTGATCCTCGGGGCCGTCGACATCGCCGCTCTGCGGGCCGACCGGGCAGACGGCGGGACCACGAGCCCGGAAGTCGGCATCATCGCGCTGGTGGTCGGCCTGGTGGTCGGCATCGTGGCGCTGCTCCTGCTGACCCGACCGCTGCGCGAGCCCGACGACACCCACGGCGAGGCGGAGGCGCCCGACGGCTTCGACCGTCGCCGGTTCCTGGTCGCCGCGGCGGCCGTGACCGCGGTGGGTGCGGCCGGCGGTGTCGGCGCCAAGGTGGTCACCGGGCGCCGGCACCCGGCGACGCGGGTGCCCATCCCCGCAGCGGTCTCCCCCGCCGCGTCCCTTCCGGCGGGCGCGGAGCTCCGGATCGACGGGCTGACGCCCCACCTGACCCCGGTCGAGGACTTCTACCGCATCGACATCGCCCTGCTCACCCCACGCGTCGACGTCGCCGACTACCGGCTCAAGATCCACGGCCTGGTCGACGACCCGATCGAGCTGACCTATGCGGACCTACTCGCGATGCCGCTCTACGAGCGCCGCGTCACGATCTGCTGCGTCTCCAACGAGGTGGGCGGCGACCTGATCGGCAACGCGACCTGGACCGGCGTACGCATCCGCGACGTCCTCAAGCGTGCCGGCCTCTCCCCCGACGCCGACGCGGTGAAGTCGACCGGCGCCGACGGCATCACCATCGGCACCCCGCTCGAGGCCCTCACCGACGGCCGCGACGCGTTGCTCGCGATCGCCCAGGACGGCGAGCCGCTGACCCAGGACCACGGCTTCCCGGTCCGCATGGTCGTCCCCGGCCTCTACGGCTATGTCTCGGCGACCAAGTGGCTCACCGAGCTGGAGGTCACCCGCTTCGCCGACTTCCGCGCCTACTGGACCGACCGCGGCTGGTCCGCCGAGGGACCGATCAAGACCGAGTCCCGCATCGACCTCCCGGGCGAGGACACGATGCCCGGCGAGGTGACCGTCGCCGGTGTCGCCTGGGCCCAGCACCGCGGCGTGAGCAAGGTCGAGGTACGCATCGACGACGGCCCCTGGCAGCCCGCGAAGCTCGCCGCCGAGGACAGCATCGACACCTGGCGGCAGTGGACCTACCGCTGGGACGCGACCGAGGGCGAGCACCGGATCCAGGCGAGGGCCTACGACCGCACCGGCACTCCGCAGACCGGCAACGAGGTGCCACCCGCTCCCGACGGAGCCACCGGCTACCCCACCCGCACCGTCAACGTCGGGTGATCAGTCCAGGTCGTCGAGGTCCGTGTCGGGACCGTCCCCGCGCAGCAGCACGGCGAACGCCGGCCGGTCCTCGGAGATCTCCGCGGACCGCTCCTGGAGCACCCGGATGATCTTGTCGAAGCCCGCACGATCGGCGTACGCAGCGATCCCCCACGTCTCCCACAGCAGCACCGTCGGCGCGGAGAGGTCACGCAGCGAGTCCCACAGCGCGTCCAGGTTGCGGCCGAAGTGGGCCGGGAACCCCAGCGCGGCGCCGAGGGCGCCGAGCACCTCGTCCTTGGTCTCGGCCACGTCGGCGACCTGCGCGAGCGACCAGCCGGCGCCGGTCACCGACTCGGCGAGGTCGGCCGCGGCCAGCTCGGTGTGCCACCGGTAGACACCCGGGTCGACCTTTCCGGCCAGAAGTCCTGCGAGTCCGCTCATCTACCCATCACCCCCGGTCGATCCGTGAGAACGACTCGTAGTGGTCCTCGGTGAAGTAGAACTCCCCACCCTCGCCTGTGACGATACGCCGCGCGCCCCGGTCCTCGGAGCCGGGCGTCGGCACGGTGTACTCGGCGTAGTAGCCCGAAGCCTCGTCGGGAAGGATCCCCTCGCGGTTGCCGAAGGTGCTGCCGTCCTTGCCCGGGTAGGGGAACGGACCGCCGGCGTCGATCAGCTCCAGCGTCTCCACCCCCTCGGGAGGCAGGTCGGACTCCGCGATCCAGGCCAGCCCGCTCTCGGGGTCGGTGCCGCTCTTGCCGCCACCCGATCCCGGGTCGCCGGCCGAGCTGCCTGAGCACCCGGCGACCAGCGCCATCAGGACGGCGAGCAGCAGGCCGACCAGGGCAGACTTCGACCTCACGAGACTCCTCCGAGACGTACGGACCGGGTGGTCCTACAGTGCCATGGCCTGGGCCCGGCGCTTGACCTCCGACCCGCGGTTCTCCCGAAGCGCGTCGATCGGGCGGCCGGGAAGATCGTCGTCGAGGAAGAGCCAGGCGATGATCTCGCGGTCGTCGTAGCGGCCGTCGTGGAGCACGTGCAGCAGGCCGCTCAGACCCTTGACCGGGAGGCCGTCCTGGATGAACAGGGCCGGGATGTGCTGGCCCTTCACCCCCGGGGGCACGGCCGCCGCGAGCTCGTGCTCGCGGATCATCGTGCGGACCTTCCCCACGGTCACTCCGAGCAGCGACGCGGCCGTGGCCCAGTCGATCCACTCTTCAACCAGGACACCCAGATCCTGCTCCGCCAGCCGCATCTCGCTCATAACGATCACATTACCGGCCCGGGTAGCCGGTCCGGAAAGTCGTGAGGGGGCCCCGCTGGTCCGTACCATTGCCCGGTCCGGAATACTTCTCCAACCGGAGACAGGAGTATCGCGTGGCTAGTGAGGCGGACCCCCGTGACGGCGTCATCGGACGCCACGGCGGAGGCTCGGCTACCGCATCCGACCCCCTTCTGGGCAAGGTCTTGGGGATGCGTTACCGGATCGTCGAGAAGGTCGCGAAGGGCGGCATGGCGACGGTCTACGTCGCCCACGACATGCGGCTGGACCGCATCGTCGCCGTCAAGGTCATGCACCAGGACCTCGACGAGGAGGGCAACTTCGCCGAGCGGTTCGTACGCGAGGGCAGGTCTGCCGCGAAGCTCTCCCACCCCAACGTGGTCGCCGTCTACGACCAGGACGAGGACGACGGCGTCGCCTTCCTCGCGATGGAGTACATCGAGGGTCACACCCTGCGCGACACCATCGCCTCGCAGGCTCCGCTGGGCGCGGCGAAGGCGCTGGCCTACATCGAGCCGATCCTGAGCGCGATGACCGCGGCCCACGCGATCGGGATCGTGCACCGCGACATCAAGCCCGAGAACGTGCTCATCACCACCGGTGCCGCCTCGATCTCGCAGCGGGTCAAGGTCGCCGACTTCGGCCTGGCCCGGGTGATGAACAACAACTCCAACGACGCCACCACCGGCAACCTGGTCGGCACCGTCTCCTACCTCGCGCCCGAGCTGGTCACCGAGTCCCGGTCCGGGCCGCGCACCGATGTCTACGCCGCCGGCGTCGTCCTCTACGAGCTGCTCACCGGCCGCAAGCCGCACAGCGGCCCCTCCCCGGTCGAGGTCGCCTACAAGCACGTCCACGAGGACGTACCGCCGCCCTCGAAGGCCGCGCCCGGCATCCCCCGATACGTCGATGCCCTGGTCGCCCGCGCGACCGCCCGCGATCCCGAGCTGCGCCCGGCCGACGCCGGCGTGCTGCTGCGCATGGTCAACCGGGTCATGGCCACCCTCTCCGCAGGGATCTTCGACGATCCCGACCTCACCGCCGACCTGGCGCTCCCCACGGCGGGCGCACCCGACAGGGGCGCCCAGGCGGCTGCCGACAGCCCGGCACGGGCCCACGACGAGTCCAGCGCCGAGTCGACCGCGGTCCTGCCGGCCATCGGCCTGAGCCCGGGCGGTCCGGGCGGTCCGGGTGGCCCGTCCGGTCCGCCGCCGGGCCGTCCCCCGGGCCCGCCGGGACCGCCTCCGGGCGTCGTCGGCCTCCCCGCGGGCGCGCGGCTCTCGCTGAGCGAGCCCGAGGAGAACGTACGCATCGCCCCGACGCCCACGCAGCCGAAGCAGCGCTGGAGCATGCCGGGGTCCTGGAAGGGCCCGATCGCGATCAGTGCCGCCGTGGTGGCCGTCGCGCTGGTGGCGACCGGGATGTGGTGGTTCATCGACGGCCGCTACGAGCGGGTGCCCTCGGTGGCCGGCCTGAGCAAGGCCGAGGCGACCACCCAGCTGCAGGAGGCCGGCTTCGAGGTCTCGGCCAACACCGAGTTCTCCGACACCGTCGAGAAGGGCGTGGTGATCGACTCCGACCCCGGCCGCGACCACAAGGCGCTGCCCGGATCGACGGTCGAGATCAGCGTGAGCCGGGGCATCGAGGAATACTCCGTGCCCAAGGTCAAGGGCATGCTCGCCGACGACGCCCAGGACGAGATCCAGGACCTCGGCCTCAGCGTCGGCGATCCGATCGAGAAGTTCAACGACGACGTCCCCGAGGGCCACGTCATCAACTCCCAGCCCCGCGCCGGCACCCTGGTGCGGCCCGGCAAGGCCATCGTGCTCGTGATCAGCAAGGGCCCGGCACCGGTCGCCATCGTCGACTGGACCGGGCGCAGCGCCGAGCGCGCCAAGAAGTCTCTCGAAGCCGACGGTCTCGAGGTCGAGATCGAGGAGGAGGAGAGCCAGGAGATCCAGCCGGGCACCGTGCTCAGCCAGAACCCCAGCTCCGGCACCGTCCCTCGCGGGGAGACCGTGACCCTCGTCGTCTCCAAGGGCCCCGACTCCGTCGCGGTCCCCAACGTCGTCGGCAACGACAAGGACACCGCGAAGCAGACCCTCGAGGCCGCCGGGTTCGAGGTCAAGGAGGAGAAGGAGGGTGGCATCAACCTCGGCTTGGGCTACGTCACCCGCCAGGAGCCCGCCGAGGGCGAGGCGCCGTACGGCTCCGAGATCACGATCTGGCTGAACTGACCTTGACTCCTATGGACCGCAACCCGATCGGCACCCACGTCCAGGTCGGCAAGGGCCTCGTCGCCGGCGCCCTCGCCAACACCGACGCGGTCGGCGGCGAGACGCTGCAGATCTTCGTCGGCAACCCGCGCGGCTGGGCGCTCTCGGCAGGAAAGCCCGCCGAGGACAAGGCCTTCCGCGCCGAGCTCGAACGACGCGGGATGCGCGCCTTCGTCCACGCCCCCTACCTGGTCAATCTGGGCTCGCCCACTCAGGCCACGTACGAGAAGTCCGCGGCCGTGGTCGCCCACAACCTCCGCCGCGCCGCCGACATCGGCGCCGAAGGGGTCGTCGTCCACACCGGCTCCTTCGTCTCCCCCGACGGGGACGCGAGCGAGAGGTACGCCGCCGCGATGAAGCAGGTGCGCGAAGCCCTGCTGCCGGTGCTCGAGGAGATCTCGGCCGAGGACGCTCCCTGGCTGCTCCTGGAGCCGACCGCCGGCCAGGGACGCTCGCTGTGCGCCGGCGTGGAGGACCTGCCGGCCTACCTGGAGGCCGTCGACTTCCACCCCAAGGCCGGGATCTGCCTGGACACCTGCCATGTCTTCGCCGCCGGAGCCCCGCTGGACGAGCCGGGCGGTGCCACCGCCTGTGTCGACCGGATCGTCGAGATCGGCGGGCCCGAGCGGCTCCGGCTGATCCACGCCAACGACTCCAAGGACGTACGCGGCAAGCACCTGGACCGTCATGAGCAGATCGGTCGTGGCCACATCGGCACCACCGCTTTCGAGGAGCTCTTCGCGCACCCGGCGACCGAAGGGGTCCCCTTCATCCTGGAGACCCCCGGCTCTCGCGACGCGGACAACCCCGATATCCGGCTCCTCCGCGATCTGCGGGCATCGGCCCGGCGTCAAGGCGTGTGACCTAGGCTTGGGGACGCACGGGAGTGATCTTCGACGCCATGGGGGTGGCATGACCAGCTGCGCACAGTGCGGACACCGGCTGTCCGATGAGCCGGCCTGTCCGATGTGTGGCCTCGAGGTCGCCACGGAGCCCGACCAAGCAGCCGAGGCTGACTCCACCGATGTAGAGGAAAGGACGCCACCCGTGTCCAGTTCTGACGCGAAGCCCGAAGGCGTGCACTCTGCTGCGGACGTCGACGATCTCGACGAGCCCAACGAGTCCACCGTGATCCGGAAGCCCGTCGAGGCGCTCGCCCCGGAGGCCGTCGAGGACGTGCCCGAGGCGGAGCAGACCTCGCTGAGCCTGCCGCGGATCAGCGCCTACGGCGATGACACCGTGCCGGGTCCGGCGTCCTCGGCGCACACCACGACCGGCAACGACGAGCCCACCGAGCGCACCTCGAGGCGCCAGGCGCCCTCGGTCGAGGAGAAGCTCGACACCGACGACGAGCCCGAAGGGACCACCGCGGTCCGTCCGGCGTACGCACCGCCGAGCGCCCCGCCGCCGGCCACTCCTCCGCCGGCCAGTCCCCCGCCGGCCTCTCCCCCGCCGGCGCACCAGCCGGCCGCCGCGGAGCAGGCCGTGATCCCCGACCCCGAGCCGTCGCCGGTCCCGGACCCCTCGCCCTTCCCGGAGCCGACGCCGGTCCCGGAGCCCGAGCCCGTTCCCGGCCCGGATCCGGTCCCCGAGCCGACCCCGGAGCCGGGGCCCCTTCCCGGGCCCGAGCCTGTCCCCGAGCCGGAGCCGGTCTCCGAGGTCACGGTCGAGGCGGCGTACCAGCCCTTCGTCCAGCCCTCGGGGGCGCTCGTCGATGCCTCGCGCAACGGGCAGGCCCGCCACTGGGCCCCGCCTGAGGAGCAGGACGCCCCGGCCGGCCAGGTCTACGACCCCGAGCCCGCCTACGCGACCGGCTACCCCGAGGAGGCCTATGCCACCGAGGGGGCCGGCGACTGGCAGGCCGGCTACGGCTACGCCGGCGACCCGGAGCCGCTCGAGCAGGACTTCGGCGACTACGGCGCCCAGCAGGAGTACGTCTCCTCGCTGATGTCCGCCGAGGCCGAGGACAACCCGTCCACCTGGATCGTGCTGCTGTGGGTGGGCGCGATCTTCATGATCGTGATGCTCGTGCTCGGCATCTGGCTGATGACGCTGTAGCGTCGGGCCGCCCAGATGCCGAGAATCGTCGTCGCCGAGATCGACAGCGACGAGCAGCGCGCCCTTGCGCTCGACGTCTGGCGGGCGGCCAACGTCGCCCGCCGCCGCACCGCCACCGAGGCCCGGGTCCGTCGGGTCCGGGAGAAGCTCGCCGCGGCCGAGCTCGCGCTGCTCGCCCACTACGGCACCCGTCCGGCAGGGATGCTGGTCGCCGAGACCTACCTCGTCGACGGCGTACCGCTGCCCGGCTACGGCCACATCTCGATGGTCTTCGTCGACCCTGCGGTCTGGGGATCCCACGTCGCGACCGAGATGATCCGCGACCTCCAGTCACGCGGCTGGGAGGGCCTCAGCGTCTGGACCCGCACCGACAACCGCCGCGCCCAGCGTCTCTACGAGCGCACCGGGTTCACCGACACCGACAACCGCAGCACCCTCCACGACGGCGACGAGATCATGCAGCTCGCCTGGGCGAGGAGCTGAAGCCTCGGGCCAGAATTAATTTGTTGAGCGAATTTACGAAAACCCTGTCGGGTGCGCGAGCGCGTCACTACGCTCGCCGGGAGCAGCACAACTTCTTGATACTCGCCGCGTCTTCGCGGCAGAGAGGAATGTTGAATGTCTCGCTCGATACTCGCCGCAGCCGCCGCTCTGACCCTCGCCGGCTGCCTGGTCACCATGGCGGCCCCGTCGGCCACCGCCTCCACCCCCACCTCCGCTCCCGACACCCCCGTCCCGGGTCTGGTCCCCCTCCCGGTGCAGGTCGCCGAGCAGTCCGGCCCCGACTTCGTCCTCACCCCCGGCGCGCGCATCGTCGCCCGCGGTGAGGCCGCATCGGTCGGGCGCCTGCTCGCCACCACGCTCCGTACATCGACCGGCTATGCCCTCCCCGTCGTCTCCGCACACCCGAAGCCCACCGATCTGCAGCTGGTCATCGACCCCGGTGCCGACTACGGCCAGGTGGCGGGCAACCCCGAGGCGTACGCCCTCTCCTCCGGCCGCTCGGGCCTGCGGATCAGCGGGGCGAGTCGGCACGGGCTCTTCAACGGCACCCAGACGCTGCGCCAGCTGCTCCCGGCCTTCGCCGGTTCGCCCGTACGCGTGCACCAGACCTGGAGCGTGCCGGCCGTGAAGGTCCTCGACGCGCCGCGGTTCGGCTATCGCGGGATCATGCTCGACGTCGCCCGGTCGTTCCAGACCGTCGAGGAGGTCAAGCAGATCATCGACGCCGCCGCCTCCGCCAAGCTGTCGGTGCTGCACATCCACCTGGCCGATGACCAGGGCTGGCGCATCCAGATCACCAACGAGGGGCGCGCGGCCGGCGACGACATCGACTACACGGCGCTGACCCGGGAGTCGGGCGGCACGGCGGTCACCTCCAACTCCTATCAGCCCCTGGACGGCCACACCGGCTACTACACCCAGGACCAGTTCCGCGACCTGGTCGCCTACGCCGCCGAGCGCGAGATCGAGGTCGTCCCCGAGGTCGACATCCCGGGCCACACCAACGCGGCGCTGCACGCGATCCCGCAGCTCAACACCGCGGGATCGAGCCACACCGGCACCGCCGCGGAGCCGGTGGCGCCGGTCAACAGCACGATCGACGTCGGCTACTCCTATCTCGACCCGTACGCCGAGGTCAGCTACACCTTCGTCCAGCACGTCTTCGCGCAGCTGGCCGAGATGACCCCCGGCGACTACCTGCACATCGGTGGCGACGAGTCGCACGCCATGACCGCCCGCTACGGGCACCAGGGCTACGTCGACTTCGAGAAGCGGGCCGTGGACATCGTGCACGACCTCGGGAAGAAGACGCTGGGCTGGAACGAATACTCGGAGACGACCCTCACTCCCGGCGACGGGGTGCAGTACTGGGCCGGCTCGACCGACTTCGCCAAGCGCGCCATCACCGAGGACGGCGCCAAGCTGCTGGTCTCACCGGGCAACAAGTCGTATCTCGACATGAAGTACAACCCCAAGACGCCGATCGGGCTGTCCTGGGCGTGCTCGGGCTCGTGCGACTTCCCGGACTACTACGCCTGGAGCCCCGAGAACGTCGTCCCCGGGGTCGGTGACGCCGACATCCTGGGCACCGAGGCGCCGCTGTGGTCGGAGACCGTCCGTGGCGTGAGCAACGCGGAGTTCATGATGTTCCCGCGCGCCCTCGCGCACGGCGAGGTCGGCTGGACCCAGGAGTCGCAGCGCGACGGCGCCGACTTCGCCCGCCGGGTCGCCGACGTCGGCACCCGGCTCAACACCGCCGGCACCAACTTCTACGACGGCCCCCACGCCGCCTGGTCCACCGCCGTGACCGGCACCGATGCAGTCGTACGCCGCGGCTCCTCGGCCACCGTCGCGGTCGGTCTGCTCGCCGCACCGGGCACGAAGACGGACGGATCCACGGTCGCCGTCGACGCGGTCGACGACGCCGACGGCTTGGGCGGCTCCGCGCTCACGGGCGCGCTCGGCGCGACGGTCCGCTTCGGTGACGGCACCGCAGACGTACCCGCGACCTTCACCACGACCACCCCACGCGACGGGCTCCACGCGGCGGGTGTCTACCGGATCAGCGCGTCGCACCGCTACGCGCGCCCGGGCACCTATCACGGCACGGTGACGACCTCGGACGGTCGCACGGCCACGTTCACGGTCAGGGTTCGCTGACCGATCGCCGCAGTCGGCGCGTCCTGTTCCGCAGGGCGCGCCGCTCTGCGTCCGGCGGGCTACTTGTTGCGGAGCATCTCGGCGACCTGGAACGCCATCTCGAGCGACTGGACACGGTTCAGGCGCGGGTCGACGACGCTCTCGTAGCGGTGCACGAGGCCGGCCTCGTCGAGCTCCTCGCCGCCGCCGATGATCTCGGTGACGTCGTCGCCGGTGTTCTCGACCAGGATGCCGCCGGGGACGGTGCCGAGGGCGTGGTGCACGTCGAAGAAGCCCTGGACCTCGTCGAGGACGTCCTCGAAGCGGCGGGTCTTGTAGCCGTTGGAGGTGGAGAAGGTGTTGCCGTGCATCGGGTCGGAGATCCAGGTGACGTTGACGCCCTCGGCGGTGATCTTCTCGACCAGGCCGGGCAGCCCGTCGCGCACCTTCCCCGCGCCGAAGCGGGTGATGAAGGTGAGCCGGCCCTCCTCGTTCTTCGGGTTGAGCTTGGCGGCCAGCGCGAGCGCGTCGTCGGGGGTCGCGGTGGGGCCGAGCTTGCAGCCGATCGGGTTGTTGAGGTGGCGGAAGTACTCCACGTGGGCGCCGTCGAGCTGACGGGTGCGCTCACCGATCCAGACGAAGTGGCCCGAGACGTTGTAGGGCGTCTCGGTGCGCGAGTCGATGCGGGTCATCGCGTGCTCGTACTCGAGCAGCAGCGCCTCGTGGGAGGAGTAGAAGTCGACCCGGTGGAACTCCTCCGGGTCGGCGCCGATGGCCTCCATGAACGCGATGGCGCGCTCGATCTCGGAGCCCATCGCCTCGTACTTCGCGCCGACGGGCGAGTTGCGGACGAACTCGGAGTTCCAGGTGTGCACCTGACGCAGGTCGGCGTAGCCACCGGTGGTGAACGCGCGCACGAGGTTCAGCGTCGAGGAGGAGGCGTGGTAGACGTCCAGCAGCCGCTGCGGGTCGGGGATGCGGGACTCGGCGGTGAACTCGAAGCCGTTGACGGCGTCGCCGCGGTAGGCCGGCAGGGTCACACCGTCGCGGGTCTCCATGTCGGAGGAGCGCGGCTTGGCGTACTGCCCCGCGAGCCGGCCGATCTTCACGACCGGGACGGAGGCGGCGTACGTCAGGACCACGGCCATCTGCAGCAGCACGCGCAGCTTGTTGCGGGTGTTGTCGGCGGTCGCCTCGGCGAAGACCTCGGCGCAGTCGCCACCCTGGAGGATGAACGCCTCGCCGCGGCCGGCGGCGGCGATCGAGCTCTTGAGCTGGTCGCACTCCCCCGCAAAGACGAGCGGCGGCTGGTTCCTCAGCTTCTCGACCGCCGCGGCCAGGGCGACCGGGTCGGAATAGGTCGGCTGCTGAAGGGCTCCGATGGCGTGCAGCTGCTCGAGGGAGGGGAAGGCGTCGTTCACGAGCCTCAGGGTACGCGGCTCACCCGGTTGTTACGAAGTCATCTCAGACACGGCGAGGCCGGCGTACGTCCTGAGGAGAACGTACGCCGGCCCTGGCCGACATCGGTTGGCTACTTGTCGTCCTCGGGGTTGAGGTCCATGTGCTCGATGTCCTGGAAGTGTCCGCCCTCGGGCTTGTAGAAGATCCGGGTCAGGGCCCACAGGATGATGCCGATGACGAGCAGCACGCCGGCGACCTTGTACTGGTCCTGCTGCTCGGCGCTCCGTGCCCACGGACCCGCCAGGTAGGCACAGGTGACCGCGCCGACCACCGGGATCCAGACCGGCGCCTTGAAGTAGTCCGGGTTCGCCGCCGGACGGCGACGGATGATCAGCAGCGCGATGTTCACCACGGTGAAGACGCACAGCAGCAGCAGCGACGTCGTTCCACCCAGCAGCGAGACCGTCTCGGCGCCCTTCTCGGACCCGCTGGCGTTGACCACCCAGATGATCAGGCCGAAGGCGATCGCGGTGGTGAACAGGATCGCGATCCACGGCGTACGCCGCCCCTGGAGCACCTTGCCGAGCACCGGCGGCAGGACGAGCTGCTTGGCCATGCCGTAGACGAGGCGCGAGGCCATCAGCATGTTGATGAGTGCGGAGTTGGCCACCGCGAACATCCCGATGAACGGGAAGATCGTGTCGAAGGGCAGGTTGGGGGCACCGGCGGCCACCACCTGGGTCAGGGCCGAGCCCTTCTCCGGGTCGGTCAGATCACCTACCGGGACCAGCGCGACCGCGGAGATCGAGACCAGGACGTAGATGAGCCCGGTGATGCCCAGACCGGTGAGCATCATCTTGGGGAAGTCACGGCGCGGGTTCTCGGTCTCCTCGGCCATGTTGACCGAGTCCTCGAAGCCGACCATCGCGAAGAAGGCCAGGGTGGTGGCGGCGGTGACCGCCATGAAGGCGTTCTTGCCCTCGGCGCTCTCGAAGATCATCACCCGGGAGAAGTCGGCCTTGCCCGCGAACATCCCGGCCAGACCGACGAAGATGACCAGCAGCAGACCGGAGAGCTCGACCAGGGTGAGCACGACGTTGGCCTTGACGCTCTCACCGACGCCGCGCAGGTTGATCAGCGCGACCAGGGTCATGAAGCCGAGCGCGATCAGGACCAGGGTCAGGCTCCCCGGTGCCGCGTCGAGCCCGAGCCCGTCGTTGAGGAAGCCCGCGAACGCGTTGGAGGCGGTCGACGCCGAGGTGATGCCTGAGCACATCACCGTGAAGGCGACCAGGAAGGTGATGAAGTGGATGCCGAACGCCTTGTGCGCATAGAGCGCAGCGCCGGCCGCCTGCGGGAACCGTGTCACCAGCTCCAGGTAGGAGAAGGCGGTGATCGTGGCCACGGCGAAGGCGACCAGGAACGGGGCCCAGGCCGCGCCCCCGACCTCGCCTGCCACCGAGCCGGTCAGAGCGTAGACGCCGGTGCCGAGGATGTCGCCGACGATGAACAGAAGGAGGAGCTTGGGGCCGATGACTCTCTTGAGTTCCGGTGTCTCCTCTTGCGCCAGGTTGCTCATGGTTCCTCCTGGTAAGGATTTCGAGACAGGTGCTCGAAAAGGGATGAACTGATCCGACCATCAAAGCCCAAGCTCGCCGTCAGGTGTACGACAATTCGTAAACACGCCGTAACCGGACGAAATTTCGCGGATAGGGTCGCGGCATGACCTTCTCCATCGTCGCCAGAGCAGTTGATCCAGGCACCGGGGAGCCCACCTGGGGTGTGGCCGTCGCTTCGAAGTTCCTCGCCGTCGGGTCGGCCGTGCCGGCTGCCGTCGCCGGGGTCGGAGCCATCGCCACCCAGGCCGAGGCCAACGTCGCCTACAAGGGTCTCGCGCTCGCTCACCTCGACGAGGGTGCGACGGCCTCCGTCGCGCTCGAGAGGCTCCTGGAGGAGGACGAGCGCCGGGACCACCGCCAGGTCGGCATCGTCGACGTGGACGGCAACGCGGCCTCCCACACCGGGTCGTCCTGCTTCGCCTGGGCGGGTGGCCGGACCGGCTCCACCGCGGACGGGGCGTACGCGATCCAGGGCAACATCCTCACCGGCCCCGAGGTGGTCCAGGCGATGGAGGCCGCCTGGCTCGCCTCCTCCCCCGAGGAGCCGCTGCAGCACCGCCTGCTGGCGGCCCTCGCCGCGGGCGACGAGGCCGGCGGCGACAGCCGCGGCCGGCAGAGCGCGGCCCTCCTGGTCGTGCGCGAGGAGGCCGGCTACGGCGGCAACGACGACATCGCGGCCGACCTCCGGGTCGATGACCACGCGGCGCCGATCACCGAGCTGAAGCGGCTCCTGGACCTCAGCGACTTCTACCTGACCGCGTCCACCGAGGCCGAGAAGGTGCAGGTCACCCCCGAGATCGAGGCCGAGGTGGAGACGTACGCCGCGGCGCAGGGCGCCACCGGCTTCCTCGCCTGGGTGGCCACCGAGAACTACGAGATGCGGGTGGCCGAGGACCTGTCCTGGATCGACCGGCGCATCCTCGACATCGTCAGGACCCCGAAGTGAGCTCAATCCTCGCCATCGACGCCGGCACCACCGGAGTCACCGCGCTGATCGTCACCGACAAGGGCGAGGTCGCGGCTCGGGGGTATGAGGAGTTCGACCAGCAGTTCCCCAGACCGGGCTGGGTCGAGCACGTGCCCGAGGGGATCTGGCAGGCCACCCTGGAGGCGTGCCGTACGGTCCTCGCGGCCCACGGCCGCGACGACCTCGTCGGCATCGGGATCACCAACCAGCGCGAGACGGTCGTGCTGTGGGACCGGGAGACGCTGGGATCGCCGCGGCGAGCGATCGTGTGGCAGGACCGGCGGACGACCGCCATGTGCTCCTCGATGGCCGAGCACGACGCCCGTGTGCGGGAGCTGACCGGGCTCCGCCTGGACCCCTACTTCAGCGCGACGAAGCTCGCCTGGATCCGCGAGAACGAGCCGCACACCTGGACGCACGTGGAGTCGGGGCGCTATGCGATCGGCACCGTCGACTCCTACCTGATCGCGCGGATGACCCGCGGCCTCCACCACGTCTCCGACGTCTCGAACGCGTCCCGGACGCTGCTGTTCGACATCACCGCCAACGACTGGTCCGAGGAGCTGTGCGACCTGTTCGGGGTGCCGCGCGACGCGCTGCCCGAGATCGGCCCCAACTGGGGCGAGGGCGTGGTCACCGACCCGCGCTCGTTCCTCGACCTCTCGCTGCCGATCGCCGGGGTGGCCGGTGACCAGCAGGCGGCGCTCTTCGGGCAGGCCGCGTTCGAGGTGGGCGACTCCAAGTGCACCTACGGCACCGGCTCGTTCGTGCTGACCAACACCGGCACCACACCGCAGCGGTCGGAGTCCGGGCTGCTCACCTCGCCGGGCTGGATGTCACCCTCGGGAGAGGTCACCTACGTCCTCGAGGGCTCCATCTTCGTGACCGGCGCCGCGGTGCAGTGGCTGCGCGACGGCCTGCAGATCATCGGCTCGGCCGCGGAGACCGAGGCCCTGGCCCGCACCGTCAGCTCGTCCGAGGGGGTCGTCTTCGTGCCGGCCCTGACCGGCCTCGGTGCGCCCCACTGGGACCCCGACGCCCGCGGCACCATCATCGGCATCACCCGCGGCACCACCCGTGCCCACATCGTGCGGGCGACCCTGGAGGCGATCACCTTCGAGGTACGCGACGTGATGGCCACCATGCCCACGCCCGTCGCCTCGCTCAACGTCGACGGCGGCGCGGCCGCCAACAACCTGCTGTGCCAGCTCCAGGCCGACCAGCTCGGGGTCGACGTCTCCCGGCCCCGCTACGTCGAGACCACGGGTCTCGGTGCGGCCTTCCTCGCCGGCCTCGGGGTCGGGGTGTGGTCCTCCTTCGACGAGATCCGCGAGACCTGGGCCCTGGACCGCACCTTCTCCCCCGATGCGTCGCGTCGCGATGCGGCCGACGAGGCGTACGCCTCCTGGAGCCGGGCCGTCGAGCGTTCCCGACAGTGGGCATGAGCACCGCCCCGCGGCGCGGGGTTCCGTGGTGGGCCTGGGCGCTCGTGGCAGGTGCGGTGCTCGTGGTTCTGACCTTGGTCGGCGCCGGCGTGCTGACTGTCTGGGTGGGCGCCGACCTTCGCAAGGCCGCCGACGACGTGCCGGCCGACTGCCTCGACCTCGCGCAGGCGGTCGGAGCGCCGGACCTGCCCGAGGGGACCTCGGCCGCGAGCTGCACCTACATCGGCTTCCAGGACTGGCAGTTCGAGGGCGCGATGACGATCCCCCGGACCGAGCTCGACACCTGGCTCGCCCGCCTCCCCGGCTCCCCGGTGCTCGGCGAGACCGGCTGCACCGCCGACGCCGTCGCCTGCGTCCAGGTCGACCTCACCCAGGTGGGCGACGAGGTCGACGCCCACTACCTCGACGTCGCCGTCCTCAGCGAGAACGACGGCGTCGCCGAGGTCCTCATGTCAGCCTTCACGACATGACCCGGATCCTGCATCTCTCCGACACCCATGTCTCCGCGAGCAGCGCCGACATGGACGGTGTCGACGCCGTGGCCGCGCTCGAGGCGATCCTGCACGACGCCCGCCATCTGCCCGGCCTGGACGCGGTCGTGGTCAGCGGCGACATCGCCGACGACGGCTCGGCCGCGGGCTGCCGGTCGGTCCTGGAGAGGGTCGGGGCGTTCGCTGCCGAGCGTGGCATCCCGCACCTCTACTCGACCGGCAACCACGACGCCCGCGGGCCGTTCCGTGAGGTGCTCGGCAGCGGACATCTCGACGCCGACGGCAGCGACCGCGGGCGGCTCCTGGATCCGGAGTCCGACCTGTGCGCGGCGGTCAGCTACCTCGGCGAGCTCAGGGTCATCACCGTCGACAGTCTGGTCCCGGGCGAGACCCACGGCTTCCTGGACGAGCATCAGCTGGCCTGCCTCGCGAACGAGCTGGCCACGCCGACACGCGACGGAACGGTCCTCGTCCTCCACCATCCGCCCCTCCACCTCGCCTCGGTGCCCTACGTCGCCGACGTCGTCCTCCGAAACATCTCCGCCCTCGGCCGGGTGGTGCGCAGCAGTGACGTACGCGCCATCCTCACCGGACACCTCCACTTCCAGGTCAGCGGCTTCCTCGCCGGCATACCGGTCTGGGTCACCCCCGGCGTCGTCACCCGCATCGACACCACCGCACCCCCACATCTCGTACGCGGCGTGCTCGGTGCCGGCGCCACCGTCATCGACCTGGCCGACCCGGCCTCCCCCACCTTCCACGTGATCACCGCCCGCGACCCCCGCGCCGGCGAGCAGGTCTACCTCTACGACCCCACCTCCGGCGAGGACGTCCCCGCCGAGGACTGAGGCCGAGGTCTGCCGTCAGGCCTCACGCCAGCTTCTGGGCGACCTGGTTGAGGTCGGCGCGGAGCTTGTTCCGGTAGGCATCGTGCTGCTCGGGCAGCCGGGCGTCGCAGAACGCCGCCAGGTCGGTCCCGGTGACCTCCAAGACGCCACGGCCGGCGGCGGCCTCGGTCTCGAACAGGTCGAGGACCTCACGCAGGACCTCGACGATGTCCATGCCATCACCAGCGGTGAAGCGCCACAGGTAGTTCTTCATCTCGCCATACACGGTGCGGTAGTCGGCCGGCAGCTCGGCGGCGCGGGCTTCCATCCGCTTCCAGTCCTTCTTGTCGCCGATGAGGCGGCTGAGGATGTTGTTCATGGTGGTGCTCCTTCTTCCGGTGGTTTCTTGGGCCCTCGGTTTGGGGCTGTGGAAGAAGCGTGCAGGCCTGACGTAGCGTCAAGGTCAAGCATCGATCCGAAGAAAGTTTCCGCCGGGCGTGGTCTTCAGGCTGCGAGGGTGTGGTCGAGCAGTACGTGGCGCAGCCGGAGCTCGGCTGGTGACAGGGATGGTGGGTCCGGCATGCGGGTCTCGGGCGGTGAGCCTGGTGCCCGAGTCACGGGCGGTGGATCCTGTCGCCAGGTGTCGGGTGGTGGGCTGAGGTAGGTGTGACCGGTGGGTGTGATCGTGATGATGCTGCCGTCCGGTCTCGGTCTGGCCCGCCACCCGAGCGCCTCCTTGGCCTGGTTGCATCGCACGCAGAGACCTTGCAGGTTCGTGGCGTTGGTCTTGCCGCCGTCGGTGTGGCGTTGGATGTGGTCGATGTTGCGGATCGGGGCATCGCAGCCGTTGGTGCGGCAGGTCCCGCCGTCGCGGGTGGTGATGAATTCCGCGAGCCCGTCGGGGGCTTTGCGGGCGCGGGACTCCATTGCCACGAGCTGGCCGGCGGGGTCGGTGAACAGGCGCCGGAGGAACACCTCGGCGTCAGCAAGGGATTCGCGGGCCCAGGCTGCGGGGACGGGGCCGTAGCCCTCCACGAGTGCCGGCTGATCGCCGTCATGCGTGAGTGCCTCGGCGCTCATCACGATCTTGACCTCGATCCGAGGCTTCGCACCGTTCTCGCGGCCGGTGACCCGGTCGACGAGGGTGTCGGCCATGACCTGACCCCGGGTCCGCTGATCACCAGCCGCCGCCGCGCTTTTCGCGGCCTGGTCCAGTGCCGCGAAGACCGCGACCCCGTCCTTGACGGGGAGTAGCGCGCCGAGCCAGGTCATCGTGTCGGGTGCCGGGCGCATGCTGACCCGGCGGTCCTTCTCTGCGTTCGCGGCGCGGGCGACGACGGATTCCTGGTCGAGGGTGATGGCGAGTTTCTTGGCGGCGTTCTCGAGCTGCCGCAGCCCCATCGAGACCGCCCGGGCCGGTTCTCCGTCCGGGCCGGTGGCGCAGAGGTCGTGGTCGATGACCCTCCGGTCCTCCACCGATAGGCAGGCGGTTTCGCGGGCGAGGATGGTGGCCTGCCACTGGGAGAACAGCCCGGCCTTCATCAGCGTGAAGGTGTGTGGCATCTCGGCGATCAGGATCTTCGCCAGCCCGAGCAGCTTGGCGCCCTTCTCGGGCGAGACCCGGCGCGCCAGCGCGACCTGGGAGGCGACCCCCTCGCCCAGCTTCCGGGCAGGAACCCCAGCCTCGGACTGGCGTGCCCGCACGGCTTCGTCGAGCCGTACCGAAGCTTTTGCCTGGACGGCCTCGGCGGCGCACTTGACCTCTTCGAGACGGCTGATCCAGTCGACCAGCTCCCCTTCGGACGCACCCAAGGGTGGCCCAGCGAGGAGGCGGTCGACGGTCTCGTTCATGCGCCTTATTATATGCGAGGAAGCACCAGCAAGCGACCTATTTAGGCTGGTCAAACCCAAGTTACGCAGTCAGCGAACAAGACACGTGAGTCCGCACCACACCCCTCGCCGCCGCCCCGCTACAGGCGAAATCTTTCTCGATCGGGTGCCGAGTCAAGGATGGCCGCAGGCCACCGGCGAAGCCGGCGGGCGAAGCCCGTCCTTGACGCGGCGCCCGATCGAGAAACACTCAAAGAACGGGTCGGCGGCGAACCCCGAAACGAAAACACAGTCACTAAGCGAGGTATCCCAGAAGCGACCGTGTTGGTCTCGACACGCCTCCGCCTAGCGGCTCCGGCGGCTCGACCAGCGGGGGGAAGCGGCCCGACCACCGGGAGCAAGCGGAGCTTGGGCCACGGATCCATGGCCCAAGCCCCGTTCAACCCAGATCAGACAGCAGTACAGCTAGCAGTAGGCGTAGAGGTGTTCCCACCCGAGTAGAGCGTGATCCCGAACTGGTTCCCGCTGCCGTTGGGCGTGGCAGTAAGCGTCCCCGAGGTCCCGGAAACACTGGCGTTCCACGAGTTCTGCAGGCTCTGGCCCGAACCGGTGCTGATCCGGACGACCCAGCTGTCGGCACCGCTGACGGTGAAGACCGTGTTGAACCGGTCAGCCCAGGACTCGGTGCGGGTGACGGTCACCGAACAGCTCCCAGCCGGCGGCGTGGAGCCATCTGCGGTGTTGAGCTGGTCGAGGACGTACCCGTAGGCGAGCTTCTTGTTGCCGGAGCCGTCGAAGAGCAGCGGGGTGTCCGAGGCGCGCCAGGAGTCGGTGTCTCGTACGCCCCAGACGGTGATGCCGGTGCAGCGGGTGACAGCCATGCAGGCCTGGGTGACGCCACGGAACTGCTCGGCCTGGGAGGTGCCGGAGCCGGCGATGTCGAGCTCGGTGATCTGTACGTCGACACCCAGGTCGGCGAAGTTCTGCAGGGTGACGTGGTAGTTGCTCGGCACCGGGTTGCCGGAGTTGAAGTGGGCCTGGAAGCCGACGCAGTCGATGGGTACGCCGCGCGACTTGAAGTCGCGGACCATGGCGTAGACGGCCTGCGTCTTGGCGTGGCTCCAGTTGTCGGTGTTGTAGTCGTTGTAGCAGAGCTTGGCGTTGGGGTCGGCGGAGCGGGCGGCACGGAAGGCTGCCTCGATCCAGCCGTTGCCGGTGCGCTGCAGGTTGGAGTTGCGACGGGCGCCCGAGGAGCCGTCCTCGAAGGCCTCGTTCACGACGTCCCAGGCGTAGATCTTGCCCCGGTAGTGGCCCGCGACGCCGGCGATGTGGTTGAGCATCGCGTTGCGGAGCGAGCTGCCCTCCATGTTCTGCATCCAGCCCGGCTGCTGGGAGTGCCAGGCCAGCGCGTGCCCGCGGACTCGCTTGCCGTTCTGGATGGCCCATCCTGCCTCGCCCGCCTCGGCGACCCTCAGGGGCGGATATGGCAGGCTCGCGCCGTGCCCTTCACCCACCGCTTGGCGACACCCGACGACATCCCCGCGCTGACGGCGATCATGGACACCTCGATCGCGGAGCTCCAGAAGGGGTTCCTGACGCCGGAGCAGATCGTCTCGAGCAGGACGGTGATGGGCATCGACACCCAGCTGATCGAGGACGGCACCTACTTCGTGGTCGAGGAGGACGGCGAGATCGCCGGCTGCGGCGGCTGGAGCAGGCGAGCGACGCTCTACGGCGGCGACCACACCCCCGGCCGCGAGCCGACGCTCCTGGACCCGGCCACCGACCCGGCCAGGGTGCGGGCGATGTACACCGACCCGGCCTTCGCCCGGCGCGGCGTGGGCAGGCTCATCCTGGAGCTGTGCGAACGCGCAGCCGCGGCCGAGGGGTTCACCTCCGTCGAGCTGATGGGGACACTCTCCGGCGAACCGCTCTACCGGGCGTACGGCTTCGAGCCGGTCGAGCGGATCACGGACGACCGCGGGGGCGCACCGGTCCCGCTGGTCCGGATGCGGAAGCAGATCTGAGTCAGCGACCGGGGAAGCCGAGACGCTCGAGCTGTGCGCGGAGGCGATGACGGCCGGCCATGCTCGCGGGACCGACGAGGCGGGCGAGGACGCGCTCGGACCAGTCGCCGCCGAGACCGTAGGTGGCGTTGTAGCCACCGAGCCGCTCGTCGTACGCCGCGAGATCATCGGCTGCCGGGGGCGAGTAGGTCTCGTGGTGGAGGACGACGGACTGGGGAAGCCGGGGCTTGACCCCGGCCGGCTCGGCCGGGTCCGGTACGCCGACGGCGAGGCCGAGCACGACGAACGCGCCGGGAGGCAGGCCGATCTCGGCCGCGATCTCCTCGGGGTGGTTGCGGGCAGCGCCGACGCAGACGGTGCCGAGGCCGAGCGAGGAGGCGGCGACGATGGCGTTCTGGGCGGCGAGGGTGGCGTCGATGACCGCGAGGAGCGTGGACTCGAAGTAGTCGGTCGCCTCGACCCGGGTCCCGGCCGCGGTCGCCAGGCCGCGGGCGCGACTCAGGTCGGCGACCCAGAGCAGGAAGAGCGGCGCGGCCTCGATGAACGCCTGGTCACCGGCGAGCTCGGCCAGCCGAGCCTTGCGGGCCGGCTCCCGGACCGCCACGACGCTCCAGGTCTGCAGGTTGGACGAGGTCGGCGCCGAGGAGGCCGCGGCGACGATCGCGGTGAGCTGGTCATCGGTGACCGGGTCGCCGAGGAACGAGCGCACCGACCGGTGCCCGAGCTGGTGCTCGATCACCGAGCTGGTCGTCGCCAGGGCGGCGAGCGCAGGGTCGCGGTAGCGGGCAGAGATGGCAGAGATCGCGGAGAGGGCGGAGTCGGTGGCAGTCTCGGTCACCCGGCCAGAATAGTCGACCGAACGACTAGACAATGACGGCGTCCATGGGCGCTGCCGGCCTAGCCGTCGAGGCGCTCCACCTCCGCGGCCGCGGAGTCCCGCGCGGCGACCGCCTCCGCGACCGCCGACTCGGCGGCATCGCGTTCCTCCTCCGCCTCGGTGAGCTCGTCGTCGACGTCGACGGCGGCCGCCTCCAGGTCCGCCAGCCGGCGGCGGAGGTCCTCGATCTCCGACTTCACCTGGAGCGACCTCGCCTCGACGTCCTTGAAGGCCGACATCGCCTTGTCCCGCTGAGCCTCGGCACCGGACAGCGCCGACTCCGCCTCTTCCAGCGCCTCGCGGGCCTCGTCGAGCGCCGCCGTGTCGGGCAGGTCCGGGACCGCGCGCAGCGGCTCCGGGGGCGGCGGGACGACCTCGGGGACCTCGAAGCCCAGGGCCTGGGCCAGGGCGACCGACCCAGCCGCGTCCACGGCGTCGACGCCGGTGGCGGACAGCGGGGAGACCAGCAGGCCGCTGCGTACGGCCTGGGCGGCGGACTCGTCGACCATGGCCGCGGTCAGTGTCGCCTCGACCTGGGTCGCCACCGCCTCGGTCACCCGGAGACCGTGCTCGCGCGCCAGCCCTCGCGCACGGGTGGTCACCGCCGCGGTCAGCTGGCGCCGCTGCTTGGTGAGCTCCCGCAGCTGGGCGGCGTCCATGCCCGTCTGCGCCTCGCGGAGCAGCGCCCCGACCGAGATCACCTGCTCGACCTGCTCGGTCTCGTAGCGCACCAGCAGGTTGACCACCCAGGCCGCGGTCGCGGGCTTCTTCAGCGCCTTGACCGGGCCTGCCAGAGGGGTGCCCTTCAGCTCCTTGGCCCGGGCGTCGCGCGCGGGGGTGAAGTCGGCGAGCGGCAGCCCGTAGAGCTCGGCCGCGATGTCGAGCAGCTCGGGGTCGGGTGCGTCGTCGCTCATGTCCGCCATCTCAGCACGTCCGCGGCTATCGCGTCAGCAGCCACTCGTCGTAGTCCGCGGCCTGTCGCTTGTGGAGCTCACGCAGCGCGTCCTCCTCGACCCCGGTCAACGAGAGCCCGAGACCCTCCAGCGCAGCCGACCACTCCGCGAAGTCGCGCAGCTCGCGGGTGAGCGCACCCTCGCCGATCCGGGTGTGCCGGATCGAGCGGACCGTGTCGGCACCGGTCGCGTCGCGTCGCTGCACGACCAGCTTGCTCGTGTAGGGCCCCGGCGGGGTCGAGAGCTCCGGGTGACGACCCGCGACCTCGTCCGGGCCGACCTCACCACGGATGAGGTTGCCGTGGAAGGACCCTGCCGGATCGTGGTGGAAGGTCCACCCGTCCTCGCCCACCCGCACCAGCCGGTAGACGAAGCCGTTCTGCCGGAAGTGGCCCTCGACCAGCGGCAGCGGATCGCGGAAGGCGTCGCCGAAGCCCAGATCGGGCCACCAGCGCCCGTCCGGGTTGTCGGCCGTCGGCAGCCCGCGGACCTCGAAGGCGAGGTGGTCCAGCTCCCCGCTCGGGCCGGTGGTCTCGATCAGCTGGCCGGGGCGGCGTACGACCTCGAACCCGAGCTCCTCCAGGACGAGCGCGACCAGGCCGTTGTGGTGGAAGCAGTAGCCGGCGTTGCCGCCGGCGGCGACCCGTTCCAGGGTCTCCCCCGGGTCGACGGAGTGCGGTGCACCGGTCGCGCCGATGGCCGCGAGCATGATCGAGAGGTTGTCGTAGGGAAGCGTGTCGAGATGGCGATGATGAAGATCGACCAGCGTCTCGTACGTCGCCTCCGGCCGCCCCTCGAAGCCGAGCCGCCGCAGGTAGCCCTCGATCATCGTTCATACCTCCCGTGCCTGTGGACCAGCGGGTCGGCGTCGTCACCGACCTCGAGCGACACGATCTCGCACGTCGCCAGCGCAGACCAGCCGATTTCCTGCAGCGAGACCAGGCGTACGCCCGCCCAGGTCGGCGCGTCGGCGAGCCGAGGGCCGAACTCGGTCGTCTCCCACGACCCGGACCGGAACGCGCCGCCCGGAGCGGGAGCGGTGCCCCCGAACGCCTCGGCGAGGTCTCGATGGCGCCAGTGGAGCAGCGCCACGACCCCCACACCGGTCTCCTCGAGCTCGTCGCGGAGGTCCGAGTCGGGATCGAGCAGGCCGAGGACGGCCCCGGGTGCCCCGTTGGCCACCATCAGCGAGGAGACCGTGAGCCCGGCCCGGGAACCGGCGGAGCCGGAGGTCCACAGCGAGACCCGCCCACCCAGACGACCGCGCCACCGGCGTACCGGATCCTCCGGCGTCGGGAACGGGTGGGACGAGTGGATCGTCAGGCTACGTCCTTGGTAGGCCGCGAACGCTTCTTCGCCGGCTTCTCGCCGTCGGCCAGCTTCTTGGCCTCGGTCGCGTACATGTCGACGTACTCCTGGCCGGACAGCTTCAGGATCTCGTAGACGATCTCGTCGGTGATCGCGCGCAGGATGTAGCGGTCGTTGGCCATGCCCTCGTAACGCGAGAAGTCCAGCGGCTTGCCGTAGATCACCCGCGGGTGCACGATCTTGCCGAACTTCTTGCCCGGAGGCGCGACCACATCGGTGCCGATCACGGCGACCGGGATCACCGGCGCACCCGTGTCCAGGGCGAGCCGGGCCACGCCCGTACGTCCCCGGTAGAGCTTGCCGTCGTGGGAGCGGGTGCCCTCGGGGTAGATCCCGAAGAGCTCGCCCTCGCCCAGGACCCGCTTGGCGGCGATCAGGGCGCCCTCGGCGGCGGTCGCGCCGGAGCGGTCGATCGGGACGTTCCCGGTGCCGCTGAAGAACGCGCGCTGCAGGAAGCCCTTGAGGCCCGTGCCGGTGAAGTACTCCGCCTTCGCGACGAAGCGCACCATCCGCGGCGAGCCGAGCGGCATGAAGAGCCAGTCGGCGTAGGAGAGGTGGTTGCTGGCCAGGATGGCCGGTCCCTTGCGCGGGAGGTTCTCGACACCCTCCCAGGTCGGGCGGAAAACGGTTCGCAGCAGCGGGCCGATCGCGACCCACTTCAAGAACGAGTAGAAGAGCTTCGTCGACACCCCATCGCCTCCCTGATTGCCTTCGACCGGTGAGCCTATAACGAGACAGGTACTTCTACTCCCGCGCCCTGTCATGAGATCCGGCTAGGCTGGAGGAGTGAGCGAGCGTCAGCGAGGGAACCGAGGAAAAAACACGGCGCCGCGTCCGTATTCTGGCGCTTGCGCTACGGAGGTGGCGACGTGAGCGATCGAGACGACCGGCCCGAGGACGCGACCGGGGCCTCCGACGACGCCTCCGTGCCCTCGGAGAGCCAGCCGTCGGACGACGAGGCATGGCGCGAGATCGTCGAGAACTACGGCGAGCGGCCCGCCCTCGAGGAGGAGCCCGTCGCCCGCGATCTCTTCGAGAAGAGGATCGACATCGTCGAGACGGTCGACGAGCCGGATCCCTATGACGACATGTGGCGCGACGACGAGGAGGGCTACGTCCCGCCGCCTCCGCCGCCGCTGCCCAAGCCGACCCCGGCCCGCCTGCTCGCCTGGATCGGCGTGCTCGGCGCACCGGTCGCCGTGCTGCTCCTGATCGTGATCACCCAGATCACCGACCGGCAGTTCAGCAGCTGGGTCATCGGTGGCCTGGTCGCCGCCTTCCTGGCCGGCTTCGTCTACCTGCTGATGACGATGCCGTCCGAGCCGCGCGACCCGTGGGACGACGGCGCCCGCGTCTAGCTCTCGCCGGTCAGGCGGCGGGCCAGGATGCTCGCTCCCACGACCCCCGCCTCGGCACCGAAGGCGGTCGCCACGATCGGCGGCACCTCGCGATGGAGGCGGCCCACGAGCGAGCCCTCCAACGCCGTGCGCGCCGGCGCCAGCAGCAGGTCGCCCGCCGTGGAGACTCCCCCGCCGACGACCAACAGCCCGGGGTCGAAGGCGGCCACCAGGCCGGCCATCCCGACCCCCAGCCACGACCCCACCGACTCGTACGCAGCCAGCGCGAGCGCATCGCCGCGGGCCGCGGCGGCGGTGACCGCCGGGCCGGTGATCTTGAGCGGGTCACCCGCGGCCAGCTCGTCGAGCGCGCAGCCGGCGTACTCCTCGGTCTCCACACGGGCGCGCACGAAGGCGACCAGCGCGTTGCCGGAGGAGTACTGCTCCCAGCAGCCGGTGAGGCCGCACTCGCACGGGAGCCCGCCGGGCACGACCTGCATGTGGCCGAACTCCCCTGCCATGCCGTTGCGGCCCCGGACGACCCGGCCGTCGAGGACCACGGCGCCGCCGATGCCGGTGCCGAGCGTGATGAGCAGGGCCGAGCCGACTCCTCGGGCCGCGCCGAGCTCCAGCTCCGCCAGCGCGGCGCAGTTGGCGTCGTTGTCGAGCGCCACCCGGGTGCCCCATCGCGAGGAGAGCCTGGTCAGGGTCGGCTCGCCGCGCCAGGGCAGGTGGGGGGCGAACATGACGCGCTCCCCGGCCGCGTCGACGAAGCCGGCGGCGGCCAGGCCGACGCCGGCGACGGGGCGGCCGTCGGCCACCTCGGTGACCGCCTCGGTCAGCGCGTCCTCCACCAGCTCGAGCTCGACCCGGCGTCCGGGCGTGCTGCGCTGGGCGGTGCGGAGCACCTCACCGTCCGGTGCGACCTCCGCCGCGAGCACCTTGGTGCCGCCGATGTCGACACCGATGTGCAGACTCACGTGTGGTGACTCACTTCCGAGCCAGGTCCGCCGCGCCGATCAGACCGGCCTGGTTGCCGAGCGTCGCCTTGCGGACGTCGAGCATCGGCCGGTGTCCACGGCCGGTCAGCTGAGCCTGGAAGGCACGCCGAGCGGGGCCGAGCAGCAGGTCGTCGGCCTCGGCCACTCCCCCGCCGATGGCCACCACGGCCGGGTCCAGCACGGCGGCGATCGAGGCGATCCCCTCACCGAGCCAGATGCCGAGGTCGGTCAGCGCCTCGATCGCGAAGGCGTCCCCGTCGCGGGCTGCCTCGGTGATCAGCGGGCCCTTGATCTTCTCGAGGTCGCCCTCGGCACGGTCCAGGACGTCGCGGGCCAGCAGGGACCCTCCGCGCGCGGCGGAGCGGACGTTGCGCACCAAGGCGGACCCCGAGGCGTACTGCTCCCAGCAGCCGCGGTTGCCGCAGCCGCACAGGTGGCCGTTGGGCACGACCCGCATGTGACCGATCTCCGCGCCGACGCCGAAGGCGCCGCGGTAGAGCTCGCCCTCGAGCACCAGGCCGCCGCCGACACCGGTGCCGACGGTCACCAGCATCATGTTGTCGACCTCGGCACCCGCGCCGTACTCGAACTCGCCCCACGCGGCCGCGTTGGCGTCGTTCTCGATCACGACCGGGAGCTCGAGGACCTTCTCCAGGCGCTCCTTGAGCGGTACGTCACGCCAGGCGATGTTGGGCGCGAACATGACCGTCGAGCGGCCCTTATCGATGTAGCCCGCGGCGCCGATGCCGACGCACTCGATCGGGTGGCGGGTCTTGAGCTCCTGGACCACCTCGATGATGGCGGCCTCGATCGCCTCCGGGCTCTTCGCCGGTGACTCGACGCGGTGGTCCTCGATGATGGTGCCGTCGTGGTCGACGACACCGCCGAGGATCTTGGTGCCCCCGACGTCGACACCGCAGGCCAGCTTCTTCGTCGTCGTCATGCCTCAGCTCCAGCCGTCGAGATCGATCCGGTCGACCTTCTCCGAGCGTCGCGCCCGGTCCCGGGTCGCATCTTCCTCAGCCCGCACGCCATCACCGTGTGCATCCTCGTCTTCACTAGGGCCAGCACCCGGACTCGTGGCCGCCGCGTTGAGCACCGTGACCGCGGCCTGCATCAACGATGCGGCAGCGCTGGCCAGGTGCACCTTGACCTCCGGACTCGACTCCCGGAGGACATGTACGGTACGGCACAGCGGGCAGTAGGCACACTCGGGAGCCCCGGTATCGAGATGCTCCCCGAGCCCCTCGGCGAAGTGGCCGATCCGGGAGTCCTTGGCCCACTCCCCGATGGCCTCCATCAACCGGCCGAGCTCCTCGGCGGTCGATCCCAACGGCTCGTCGGCCCACTCGTGGCGCTGCTGGCTCACGATTACTCGCTCTCGGTGTTCGTCGTCTGGCGAGAAAACGTTACTCGCAGCTCGCCACCCTCGACGCGCGCCCCGCTGACGCTCATCCGGGCGAGCGCGGCGGGAAGGGTCAGCAGGCGCCGGTAGGCCCCCACGGTGATGGCCAGCTCGTCGCCGTTGCGGCCCAGCTGCACCTGGTCACGCTCGACCCACTGCGCCAGCCCGGGCAGCGCCAGATGGACGATCGTGGCCTCGCCGGTGGTCTCGATGCGAAACGGAGCCGCGGTCTCGGGGGCGGCGAGCGGGTCGACGCTGCCGGACCAGGCGTACGCGGCCT
Organism: Nocardioides sp. NPDC054178; assembly: GCF_055585005.1. NCBI lineage: Bacteria > Bacillati > Actinomycetota > Actinomycetes > Propionibacteriales > Nocardioidaceae > Nocardioides > Nocardioides sp. NPDC054178. The sequence goes on along the minus strand of NZ_JBVJKY010000011.1, from coordinate 50,775 downwards.
CGGCGACCTCGCGCAGGTCCTCGACCCCCACCGGCTCGGTCGGCCGGTAGAACGAGCGCCAGACCGGCAGCCCCTCGAACGAGGCCCCGACGTCGCCGAGCACGTCGTCCTGGGCCTTGACCCAGCCGGCGCGCCAGTCGTCGGAGCCGCCGGCCGGGAAGATCCGGTTGGCGACGACACCGTCGACGCGGTAGCCGTAGAGGGACAGGGTCGTCCAGGACCGTCGTGCCTCGGCCAGCACGACCCGCTCGGGGGTCAGCACGATGCGTACGGAGGCCTCGGGGCCCGACAGCAGGGCACGGACCTCCGCGAGCTCGTCGTGGAGCCGGACCAGGGCGTCGAAGACGGAGTCGCCGGGCATCGGCACCCCGGCGGCCTTGGTCAGCACCGGCTTGAGCGCCCTCACCATCGAGCGCTGCATCGGGAGGATGCGCTCCAGATACCAGCCGAGGGCCTCGGGCAGGGCGAGCAGCCGCAGCGTCTCGGCGGTCGGGGCGCAGTCGACCACGATCGTGTCCCACTCGCCTGAGACCGCCGTCCGGCGAAGCTCCAGGAGGGCGAAGACCTCCTCGGCACCGGGGATGATGGTCAGCTCCTCGGCCGCGATCCGGTCCACCCCGATGGTGTCCAGGACGCTCAGCAGATAGCCCTGCACCTCCGCCCACGACTCCTCGAAGCGGCGCTGGGCGTCGACGTGCTGGACATAGAGGTTTTCGGCGACCTGGACGGGCTCGGAGCCGAGCGCGCCGTGCTCACCGGAGACGCCGAACGCGTCTCCCAGCGAGTGGGCGGCGTCGGTGGAGAGGACCAGGGTGCGCAGGCCGCGGGCCGCGGACAGCGCCGCGGTGCCGGCCGAGACGGTCGACTTGCCGACGCCGCCCTTGCCGGTGAAGAGAAGAATTCTCACGAAGGCGTGCCCTGCTTCTCGACTCTCTGCTTGAGGCCTCGCAGGGCGGTGTCGATCAGGACCTTCTCGCCCTTGCGCTTGAGCATGCCGATCAGCGGGATGCTCAGGTCGAGCGCGAGCCGGTAGGTGACCTCGGTGCGCCCGCCGAGGTCGCGCAGCACGTAGGCGCCGTCCATCGAGCGCAGCAGGTTGCCCTTGACCAGGGACCAGGTCACCTGGCGGTCGTCGTCCCAGTCGTAGGCCAGGGTGTACTCGTCCTTGATCGGCGCGACGTCCAGCACGAACCGGACCTGTTCGGCACGCCCGTCGACGCCGGTCTCGACGACGCTGACCTCCTGCATGCCCTTGGCCCAGGCCGGATAGGACTTGAAGTCCGCGATCACCGCCATCACTGCCGAGGGCGCGGCCTCGATCACGATCGTCGAGGTGGTCTGATCGGCCATCGGTGGTGTCCTCACTCCCTGACTTGCTAGGTGCCATGGAGCGTACCGGATAGCATCCCGGTGAAATGGTCGGGCTGTGACGGGGGTAACCTCCGGTTCGTACCCACCTACCATCAGTATGCGGAGGCCCTTGTGCGCGAGTTCTCCACGCCCGCGACGTACGTTGTTCCCCCCACCGGCAGTCTGAGCGACGATGTCGTCCGCAACGCCGCCGAGGCGCCCGATGCCGCCGTCCTCAGCCGGCCCGGCGCGGACGGCTCCTGGGTCGACGTGACGTCGTCCGAGTTCCTCGCTGAGGTCTCGGCGGTCGCCAAGGGACTGATCGCGGCGGGTGTCGGCGCTGGAGACCGGGTCGCGCTGCTCTCGAAGACGCGCTATGAGTGGACGCTGATCGACTACGCGATCTGGTTCGCGGGCGCGACGACGGTGCCGATCTACGAGACCTCCTCGGCCGAGCAGATCGAGTGGATCCTCCAGGACTCCGCCGCCGTGGCGATCATCGCCGAGGACGCCGGCCACATGAGCCGGATCAGCGAGGTCCGCGCGTCCTGCGCCGCGCTCAACAGCGTGTGGTCGCTCAACGACAACGCCGTCGACCTGCTGGTCAAGCTCGGCGCCGACATCACCGACGAGCAGCTCGAGGCCCGCCGCAGCGCGGTCACCCCCGACGACGCCGCGACGCTGATCTACACCTCCGGCACCACCGGCCGCCCGAAGGGCTGCGTGCTGACCCACGGCAACTTCATGTTCGAGCTCGGTGTCGTCGTCGACTCGCTCGACGGCCTGTTCAACATCGAGGGCCGCAGCACGCTGCTGTTCCTGCCGCTCGCGCACGTCTTCGCGCGGATCATCCAGATCGGCTGCATCACGTCCCGCACCCGCCTGGGCCACACCCCCGACATCAAGAACCTCGTCGCCGACCTCGGCACCTTCCGGCCGACCTTCGTGCTGGCCGTGCCGCGAGTCTTCGAGAAGGTCTACAACACCGCCTCGCAGAAGGCCGTGGCCGACGGCAAGGGCCGCATCTTCGACCTGGCCACCGAGGTCGCCATCGAATACTCCCGGGCCACCGAGACGGGCAAGGCGCCGTTCCTGCTCGCCGCCAAGCACAAGCTGTTCTCCAAGCTCGTCTACGGCAAGCTGCTCGCCGCGCTCGGCGGCAACTGCTCCTACGCGATCTCCGGCGGGGCGCCGCTCGGCGACCGCCTGGGCCACTTCTACCGGGGCATCGGCGTCACCGTCCTGGAGGGCTACGGCCTCACCGAGACGACCGGCGCGCTCACCGTCAACCTGCCCGAGGCGTTCAAGATCGGCACCGTCGGCCGGCCGATCCCCGGCACCTCGGTGCGGGTCGCCGACGACGGCGAGCTGCTCTTCAAGGGCGGCCAGGTGCTGAAGGAGTACTGGCAGAACCCCACCGCCACCGCCGAGGCCAAGACGGAGGACGGCTGGTTCCACTCCGGCGACCTCGGCGAGGTCGACGACGAGGGCTTCGTCAAGATCACCGGCCGCAAGAAGGAGATCCTGGTCACCGCCGGCGGCAAGAACGTCGCCCCGGCCGTCCTCGAGGACCGCCTGCGCGCCCACGTGCTCGTCGACCAGTGCATCGTCGTCGGCGACGGTCAGCCGTTCATCGGCGCGATCGTCACCATCGACCCCGAGGCGCTGCCCACCTGGGCCGAGGCCAACGGCAAGTCCGGCAACATCGAGGACCTCGTCGACGACGAGGACCTGCGCGCCGTGGTCCAGAGCGCCGTCGACGACGCCAACAAGGCGGTCTCGAAGGCCGAGTCGATCCGCAAGTTCGTGATCATCCCCGACTCCTGGACCGAGGAGGGTGGCCAGCTCACCCCCAGCCTCAAGCTCAAGCGCAACGTGGTCATGCGTGAGTTCTCGCACGAGGTCGACGCGCTGTACAGCAAGTAGAACTCAGGACGCCGAGTCGGCTCGTCCTGACCGAAATCTCTGCCGAGTCGGCTCGTTATGACGAGCCGACTCGGCGAGGATTCTCGTCAGGACAAGCCGACTCGGCCTTCTTTTCTCAGTCGAGAACGCGGTGAGCGATCGCGATCCGCTGCAACGTCGTCGGGTGGGAGCCGAACCACCACTGCGACCAAGCCTGCGGCGACGGGTCAGACAGACCCCGTACGCCGAGGTCGTGCTGCAGCCGGATGAACGACTCCAGGTCGCCGGTGGCATGGAGCGCGTCGACATCCGCACGAGCCTCGACGTGCCGGCTGAGGCCGTTCTGGATCGGCATCGCCAGCACGCTCGCCAGCGCGAAGACCGCCATCAGCATCGGGACGGCCTCGGGGGTGGCGTACTCGTCCTCGCGGCGGTAGGACAGCAGCAGGCCCAGCAGACCGACCCCGGCGACCGCGCCGGCGGCGCCGATCACGGTGCCGACCAGGACGTCGTCGTGCTTGGCGTGGGCGAGCTCGTGGGCCACGACGGAGAGCACCGCACCGCGCGCGGCCGCGCCCCGCTGGGAGTCGACCAGGTTGTCGTAGAGGACGACCCGGCGGGTGGAGCCGAAGCCGGTGACGTAGGCGTTGAGCGAGGTCGTACGCCGGGAGGCGTCGACCACCAGGACGTCGTCGAGCTCGACCCCCTCACGCTCGGCGATCGCCATCACCTCGGTGCGGAACTGGCCGCGCGGCAGCGGCTCGAAGTCGTTGAACAGCGGCTCGATGACCACCGGGTAGACGAACGAGCCGACGACCACCAGGGCCGCGACCAGGGCGGCGGCGACGGCCGGCCACCAGCGCCGGCCGAGACGGATGCAGGCGAAGAGGGCGAGCAGCGCCGCCGAGGTGGTCACGATGCCGACGGCCTGGTTCAGCAGCGAGTCGCCCAGCCAGGGGCCCCATGCCTGCCGGGAGAGCCCGTAGCGCATCTGCAGGCGGTGGATCGCCACCCCGAACGGCAGCGTCGCGACCCAGCCGACGAGCGTGACCACGGCGACCGCGAGCACCACCCGGAGCAGCCACGGCCCGCGCAGCCGCGCGACCAGGCGCCGACCCAGCGGGGTGAACCCGAGCACACAGGCGACCACCAGCGAGACGACGAGCGAGGCGCGGCTGATCCAGCGAGCGGTGCCGGAGTAGGCCAGCATCCGCTCGAGCTCCTCGGGGGTGAACACCTCGCGCTCGTCGGGCAGGTCCAGCGCGCCGCCCGGGTAGGGGTGCCACGGGATCAGCGCCCAGGCGAGCACCACGAACGCGACCGCCCCGAGAAGGAGAACCACCCAGGACACGCGTCGTGTTGTGACCACTTCTGCCCCCGTCATCGAGCCGATTCTGACAGACGGGTCCGCCAGCGGTCGGTCAGCTCGTCCTCCCCGAAGCCGAAGCCGGCCTGCAGCGCCTTCTCCAGACCGATGCCGCGCCCGGTCTCCTCGTAGAGGTCGACCAGCGCCTGCTCGCCGCCGGCCTCGGCGAGCACCTCGCAGGCGAGCCAGGCGGCTTCGTACTCGGCGCCGAAGTGCTCCGAGCGGGTGTTGAACTCGGCCTTGCCCGGCAGGTGGTCGGGGGCGCCGTTCTCGCGGACCTGGGCGAGGATCTGGCCGGCGGTCTTGGACAGCGGCAGCTCGGTGTCGCGGAGCGCGACGTAGTCGGCGAAGCCCTCGACCAGCCACATCGGCCGTCGGGTGTTGGTCGCGGCATCGGTGGCCGCGTGGGTGGCCTCATGGGTGATGACGACCTGGGCGCCAGGGGCGTCGAGGCCGCCGATGACGCCCTGGTTGACCCAGACGTGCAGCGGGGTGCCCACCTTCGTGGACCCGTCCACGGTCGCGGTCACCGCGGCGACGGCGGCGTAGGTCCCCCGCTGCGTGCCGAGCGCGGCGTCGAGCCCGGCCGCAGGCACCTCGAGGACCAGTCGCGGGTCCTTCCAGGGGATCACCTTGCGGACCCCGGCGACCGCGGTGGTGGCCAGCTCCGCGTAGCGGTCGGCGACCTCGGCGGAGGCCTGGACGACCACGAGGGTCGAGCCGGTGCGACGCACCTCGACCGGTCCGCTGAGCCACAGCGGCATCCGGGTCCCCTGGGCCGCCGAGAACCCGGTGATCGCACCCTCGGCATCGAAGCCGACCTTCAGCTCCTCGGTCAGCACCGGGTCGCCAGGAGTACGCCACGACATCTCGACGTCGGCCGTCCAGGCGCCGTCCGGCTCCACGTTGCCCGACTCCGCGACGTACCTCGCGGTGACGTCCTCGATGCCGATGGCGTGCGCGTTGCTCACCGCCACTGCGGCGGCGTCCTCGCCGTCGGGCTCCGCCCCGTCACGTACGTCCTCGACCAGCGCCTGCAGCGAGGCCCGTGCGCCTTCCGTGTCGGCGCGCACGACCGGCGCGGTGGTCGGGGTCGGCGCGACGTACTCGCCACCGCCGGTCAGCCGCCAGCCGACGAACCCGGCGAGCAGCATCACCAGCACCAGCCCGGCCCCGATGATGGCGGGGTGAGCCCGGAGGCGGGAAAGAAGAGAGCCGACCGTTCGCACCTGCGAACGATCGGCCTCTTCGGGGTGTTCGGTCAACTCAGCCCGGGCGGACGGCGCCCGTGTAGGGCATCTCGTCCATCGGGGAGACCTTCACACCGGTGCTCGGGTTGGAGGCGTGCACGATCATGCCGTTGCCGATGTAGATGCCGACGTGGCTGATCGGGCTGTAGTAGAAGACCAGGTCGCCGGGGGCGAGCTGGTCACGCGAGACCTGGGGTCCGCTGCTGTACTGCGCCGAGGAGGAGTGCGGGAGCGAGACGCCGGCCTGGCCCCAGGCGCCCATGGTGAGGCCGGAGCAGTCCCACGACTCGGTGCCGGTGGCGCCGTAGACGTAGGAGTCGCCGACCTGGGCGAGGGCGTAGTCGACGGCCACCTTGGCGCGGCCCGAGGGCGGCGGCAGGTTGGAGGGGATGCTGGTGTCGGTGGACTGGAACTCCTCCAGCTCATCGGCCTCCAGCTCGTCGAGCTCGGCCTGGGCCGCCTCGTACTTCTTGTCGATCTCGCTCTTCTTCTGCTGCATGGTCGTCTTGACCTTGGCCACCTGGGACTTGGCGTCCTCGGTGGCCTCGCGGCGCACCTGGAGAGCCTCCGCCTCGGTGTTGTACCGAGCCAGCAGGTCGGCCTGCAGGGCGTTGTAGGACGAGACGGTGGAGAGACCGGCGAGGAACTCCTGCGGGTCCTCGGAGGTGATCACCTGGCCGACGGCAGAGACGTCGGAGCCCTCGAACTGCCGCAGCACGGAGTCACGGAGCTCGGCGCGGATCTTGTCGAGCTCCTTGCTCTGACGCTTCTCGTCGGCGTTGAGGTCCTCGAGCTGGTCCTTGAGGTCCTGGAGCCGAAGCTTGGCGTTGCTGTAGTCCTCGTTGGCTGCCTCGGCCTGGGTGTAGAGCTTGTCGACCTTCTTGCGAACGTCGTCGATGTCGGGCTCTGCCTGGGCGGGGGTCGCTGCGGGAATGATCCCGGCGACTCCGATGGCGGCGATGCCGGCTGCTCCGGCAATGAGTCGCTTCCGGTCGCGTGTCACGAGCGGACGGTCTCCTTGTGTGTAGTCGTAGACGCCTACCGGGTGAGCTGACGGGTTCAGGCACGACCTGCCTTACCACCGCTCCTCGATCTGGTCTCCCAGATCGCTCTTGCGGCGGATACACCCCAGATGATCGGTGTGGTTCCCCGGCTCCTGGCCCGCCCCGAAGCGGGCCTGGACTAAGCGCGACACCCGCGTGGGCCGGTTGACCCACTCCCACGAGCGCCAAGTTCCTGCGCACACTAGCCGACGGCATCCCCCACCTGCCAACCACCCACGCCCAAAAGTTCGGCTACATACCTTCCACCATGCGCAGCGGCGGGACCAGGCCACCCTCGGCCAGCACGTCGAGCGCCCGGCGCTCGTCGTCCTCGATGGTCAGCTCCGGGGGCGGCCCCAGAAGCACGGTGACCACGCAGTCGTGGCACGCCAGTCCCCGCACGAGGCAGGTGTCACAGTCGATTCTCGTCGTCATGTGAGTGACGGTCTCACCGAGCACCGACATTTTTGCTTTCGTCCGGTTGCGTCCGGCGTGTCACCACCATCGCAGCACGGTATTCGAGGCGGCGATCGCGGACCGGGTCCCTACACTTGGCACATGGAGGTCTTCGCGTACGCGACGCTCCCCGACACGGTCCGGGGGCGCATCGTCGCGCTCACGGCCGGGGTGCTTCCCGACGTGGTGCGCCTGCCGCCCGCGCTCAAGCGAATCGCCGACTTCGCGCCCGCCCGGCGCGCCAAGGCCGGCGGCGCGATGATCGCCTCGGTGCTCGAGAGCGACGAGGAGGTCCGGGAGAAGGTCGGCAGTCAGCTGCGCCCGGCGTACGTCACCGAGGGCTCCCCCGACGACGTCGTGCTACCCGAGGACCCGACCGAGGCGGCCGCGGTCGTCTGGCTCCTCCGCCCCGACGCCTGGGAGGTCTCGCTCAAGGAGGCCCTCGACCGGCTGGAGGCCGCCGCGGTGCCGGCGGTCGACGCCGAGGTGGCCCGCCTGCGCAGCAAGCTGGCCGCGGCCGAGGACGAGATCCGTGAGGTGCGGGCCGACCGCAAGGCCCGCCTCGACGACCTCAAGGCCGACAACACCCTCCTGCGACGCAAGCTCGGTGAGGCCCGGGCCGCCGCACGCGAGGCCGGCACGGGGCTGGACGAGGCCCTGACCGAGACCCGCGCTGCGCTCGCCCGCGCCGAGGACGAGCTCGCCGCGCGCGACCGCCAACTGCGGCAGCTCCGCAGCCAGATCGACAAGCTCGAGCGCGAGGCCGCCGCCGAGCGGCGTACGTCCAAGACCGACCGGGAGGACGCCTCGCTGCGCGCCCGGTTCCTGCTCGACACGCTGCTCGACGCGGCCGGGGGGCTGCGTCGCGAGCTGGCGCTGCCGCCGGTCACCGGCACTCCGGGTGAGCGGGTGGAGGCCGAGCTGACCTCCGCGGACGCCGCCGCCGGTGCCGGGGTGACCAGCAGCGCCCACCTCGAGCAGTTCCTGGCGATGCCGCGGGTCCGGCTGATCATCGACGGCTACAACGTCTCCAAGGCGCTGTGGCCCGACTCCGCGCTCGATGCCCAGCGGCTGCGGCTGCTGCGGGCGATCGCCCCGATCGCTGCCCGCACCGGCGCCGAGACGACCGTCGTCTTCGACGCCCACTCCGCATCCGTACGTCCCACGGCCGTGCCTCCTCGCGGCGTCAAGGTGCTCTTCTCCCCCGAGGGCGTCATCGCCGACGACGTCATCCGCGACCTCGTCGACGCCGAGCCCTCCGGCCGCGTCATCCTGGTCGCCACCGACGACGCCGAGGTCGTCAAGGACGTACGCCGCGCCGGCGCGCGCACCGTCCCGCTCTCCTCGCTCTCGCCCCTGCTCGGCTGATCCAGCCGGCTTCCTGCGCCGCACCGCCTGATTCGATAGGTTCTCTCGACGTCGAATCATCGGGAGTGGGAGACCAGCGCGTGCGGCACACCCTCAGCGCGATCGCCAGGATGATCCTGTGCGCCGCGGGATTCGTGATGTCCATCTACGGCAGCGTCCAGCTCAACGCGCTCAAGTCGCCGGGATTTCGTGACCTGATGCACGAGTCGAGCTTCTGGATCGCCGCCGTCGGCGGCATGATGACCGCGATCGCGTTCGAGGCGATGCGGCGGGCGCAGGTTCCCGCCGCTCCCCAGGGCCCCGAGCCCGTCACGCCCGTCACACCCGTCACGCCGGTCGAGGTGGTGGCGCCCGACGAGCCCAGACCGGACCAGCGCGACGAGCGACCCGCCGAGCAGGGCGACAAGCTGAGCCTCGTCGAGGTCGTCGGTCTCGCCGCGGGCGGCGTGATCGGGTCCGGCTGGCTCCTGGCCGTACCCGGCCTCCACGAGAGCCTGGGCGAGGCCGCGCTCCTCGGCTGGGCCGCCGGCGGCGTCCTCATGCTCACCATCGCGGTCGTGATGGTCGAGTTCGGCCTCATCTCCCAGCGCACCGGCGGGCTGCTGTTCCACCCGCACGACGCCTTCGGCCCGCTGGTGGTGGTCATCCTCGCGGCCTCCCTGTGGATCTCCTACGCCATCAACCCGGCCGCCCAGGCGGCAGCCGCGGTCAACGGGCTGGCCGAGGTCGTCCCCGCCCTGGCCGGCGAGGACGGGCTCACCCGGACCGGCTCCGCGCTCGCGGTCGCGGTGACCGCCGCGATCATCGCCTTCGTCCTGCTGCCCCGACGGCTCGTCCTGCGCACCAACGCCGCCCTGACGCTGCTCAAGATCGCCATTCCGGTGATCTTCGTGGTGTGCCTGGCGCTCGCGGTCCCCGCGCCGCTCAGCGGCCCCGGACCGGCCGCCGGGCCCACCTCGACCGGCGTGCTGAGCGCGCTGATCACCAGCGGCGTGATCTACGCCTACATCGGCTTCCAGGCGCCCCTGGACGTCACCGGCGAGGTCCGGGGCGGCCGTCGCGAGGTGGCCAGGCGGGTGCGCTGGGCGGTCTACGGCACGGTCGTCGGCTCGTTCCTGCTCTACTCCGCCCTCCAGCTGGTCTACGCCGAGCACATGGCCGCCTCCGGCGCCGAGCACGGCACCTCGTACGCACGCCTGACCGACGCCGCCACCCTGGCCGGGGCGCCCCTGGACTGGCTGGTCGTGCTGGTCCGCCTCGCCGCGATCCTGGCCCCGATCGGGTCGGGCATCGTGTTCACCTACGCCCTCAGCCGCGAGGTCTACGCGCTCAGCGCGGAGAGGTACGTCCCCAGCGGCCTGCACGAGCCGCGGGCCTCCCGGCTGCCCGGCCGCACCGGCGACTCCTTCTGGCTGATCCTGCTGGTGAACCTGGTGCTGGCGCTGGTGGTCCTGGTGGCCGTGGGCGGCGACTGGCAGACCCTGGCGGTGCTCAACACGATCCCGATCCTGATCCTGTACGCCGTCACCTGCGTCGTCCTGGCCGTGCGCGCCGACCTGCTCGGGACGGGGGCCCAGCGGCTCCTCCCGGTCGCGGCGTACGCAGCCTTCGTGGTCATCGCGCTGGTCGTCAACGAGTCCGCGTGGGACCGGGTGTGGAAGGGCGTGGCGGTCATCGGCTGGGGGTCGCTCGTCCTTCTCGTGCTCCCCTGGCTCCACCATCTCCGTGTCCCAGGCCTGGGCTGGTACGACGCGAAGAACCATGGCGCGAGGCTGTTCTCCCGCGACCCGGCGAACCGCCCGTTCGCCGTGCTCGCGCTGTATCTGGTCGCGCTGACGCTGCTGAGCGCCGTGCGCCACCGGATCGACGACGACTCCGTCTGGAGCGTGTGGAGCCTGCGTGCCCTGGTGATGATCGTGGCCTCGGGCGCCTTCATGCTTCTCGTCGGGGCCGGGCGCCGCTACCTCAGGCAGACCCGGCTCACGTCGACCCGGCCCTGACCCACTCGGCCTCCTCCTCCTGGCCGGCGGCCATCAGGGCGTCCACGACGGCATCGACGCGGGCCCGGTCCTGCCACCGCCCCACCGAGCGGCGCAGGACGCCGGCGCGACTCGCCTCCGGGTAGCGGTGGAGTCGCAGCCGGGTGGTGATGCCGACGATGTCGGTGGGCGTGACGCTCTGCGCCTGGTCGAGATAGCGGATCAGCAGCCTGTCGGCGGTGTCGGCGAGCTCCTTGCGCAGGAGCTGGTGGGCGGTCTCGGCGATCGTCGGCCCGGCGCCACGACGGTTGATCGCCTCGTCGGCGAGGTGGTGCCAGGAGCTGCGCACCGCATCGGCGAAGCCGGCCGCCTCGAGGGCGGCGAGACACTCGGCGTACCACGCGACGTACGTCTCCTCGGTCGGCGCCGGGTAGACGAGCAGGTCCTCGGCGAGCCTCCAGCCGACGTCGGCGGCGACGGCCGAGCGGCCCCGCCTCCCGACCCGGGAGGGTACGTGCCCGAGCAGACCCACGATCTCCTCGGCCGGGCGGAGCCTGACCAGGGTCGCGGCCTGCCGCCGGAGCTCCTCGCCCAGCGTCCGGCCGTGGCCGTCGGCGAGGTAGCCGGCGATGCCCTCCACGACGGCGGAGCCCATCGGCTCGCGGTCGGCGCCCGTCGGGGTGAGCACCCAACCGAGCAGCTTCCGGGTGGTCTCGGCGGACGGCTGGGCCCACGACCACCGGTCGAGGAAGTCGCCGAGCCGCTCGATGTGGCCGCTGTGGGCGAGCGCGCGCACGAGCATCGCCGCCTGGGCCTCGTCGCCCTCCTCCATGAGGGTCTCGCAGATGCGCTTGAGGTTCATCGGCGTCGCGTCGGCGGCCATCGCGGCCAGGAGGCTGTCCCGGCCGGGCCCCCGGCTGCCCCGCAGCAGCAGCACCACCACGTGCTCGCGCGCCTCCTCGGCGTTCTCGGTGCCGTCGAGGCGCACCTTGAACCAGTCCTCGAGCACACGGCCGCCCGGGCAAAGCTCCCAGAACGCCGCGACGAGATCCTGCTGCTGGGCCGGACCCGGCGCCCGGCCGAGGTCGCCGATCGCGCCGAGGGTGCGCCAGAGCAGGTCCAGCGCGATCTCCCGCAGCCTCGGGCTGGCGGCCAGCGCGACGTAGAGCAGGGCCTTGTCGAGGTTGGAGCGACCGCTGGCAGGAGCGGCGAACTGCTTCACGGTGTCGTTGACCAGGTCCCGCGCGCCGAGCAGCTGCAGCGCCCGCAGGAACCGGGCGATGTCGGGGACGGTCCGCTGACGGAGCACGTCGTGGATGACGGCGTGGGCGATCGAGGCGTCGTGCTCGGTCTCGATCGCGAGCCGGGCCGCGTCCTCGGGCGGCCGGTGCAGCGCGGCGGCGGCGATCAGGATCACCCGGTCCGCGGCGGACTCCAGCGAGGTCGCCACGGCGGCCAGGTCGCCGTCCGCGAGCCTGCCGTAGGCATGCAGCGCCTGGACCGCGATCGCCGGATGGCCCTGGGTACGCAGCTCCGCGAGCCAGGCGACGAACCGGTCGACACCTTGGCCGGAGACCCGGGCGAAGGCGTGGTCGATCAGCTTCTGGGTGTTGAGGACCTCCTCGGCCTTGGCGCCGTCGAGCACGGTGACGTACTCGACCAGGCCGGCCAGATCGCCGGTCAGCGTGTCGAGCACACGCTCGTTGAACCGCAGCGCCGCGGTCTGTCCGTCCTCGCTCAGCAGCGTCCTGGCCTGCTCACCGGCCTCGGCCGGCTCGACCTGCAACGAGCCCGAGCGAGCGAACCAGCGCGCCCAGGGACGGTCCTCGTTGCCTCCCGAGGACCCGTCGTTGCCGCCGTTTCTCGCCGCGATGACCCCCACCTCCCATGTCAGGTGCGCCACACCCTAGTGGCGAAGGACTGTCGGTGGCACTCGCTAATGTGTTCGCATGGGTAGTAGTACGGCGGTGCGTGAGGCGCGCAAGGAGATGCGTGCGCGGGCCGTGGCGCGTCGCCAGCGCGAGCAGGCCACCGGTGGCTGGGAGGCCCAGCGGGGCTTCGACGAGCTCGGCAGGCCGCTGCGTGACCTGACCTTCTGCGTGGTCGACCTGGAGACGACCGGCAACAGTCCCGACAACGGCGGCATGATCACCGAGATCGGCGCGGTGAAGGTGCGCGGCGGCGAGGTCCTGGGCGAGTTCCAGACCCTCGTCAACCCCCACACCGGCATCCCGCCCTCGATCGCCGTGCTCACCGGGATCACCAACTCCATGGTCGCCTCCTCCCCCACCATCGAGTCGGTGCTGCCGGCGTTCCTCGAGTTCGCCGAGGGCTGTGTGCTGGTCGCCCACAACGCCCCCTTCGACGTGGGCTTCCTCAAGCACTTCGCGGCCAAACAGGAGCGGCCCTGGCCGCGTTTCGAGGTGCTCGACACGGTGAAGATCGCCCGCCGGGTGGTCACCCGTGACGAGGCGCCCAACCACAAGCTCGGCTCGCTGGCCCGGGTTTTCGGCTCCCCCACGACCCCCAACCACCGGGCCCTCTCCGACGCCCGGGCGACGGTCGACGTGCTCCACGGCCTGATGGAGCGCCTCGGCAACATCGGCGTGCAGACCCTCGAGGACCTGGCCGTCTTCTCGGCCAAGGTCACCACCGCTCAGCGCAAGAAGCGCCATCTGGCCGAGGACCTGCCGCACGCTCCCGGTGTCTACCTATTCAAGGACGACAAGGGCCGGGCCCTCTACATCGGCACCTCCAAGGATCTGCGCACGCGCGTGCGCACCTACTTCACCGCCTCCGAGACCCGCTCCCGGATGGGCGAGATGGTCGGGCTGGCCGCGACCGTGCAAGGCATCGAGTGCGCGACGGCGCTGGAGGCGGGCGTGCGCGAGCTGCGGCTCATCGCCGAGCACAAGCCGCCCTACAACCGACGCTCGCGACGCCCGGAGAAGATGCACTTCGTCAAGCTCACCCAGGAGCCGTGGCCCCGGCTGTCGCTGGTCAAGCAGGTGCTCGACGACGGCGCGGACTATCTCGGCCCGTTCGGCTCCCGGAAGGTCGCCGAGAAGGCCCTCCAGGCGCTGCACGACACCTTCCCGATCCGGCAGTGCGCCGACCGGCTCCCGGTGCTGCCGCTGCGCACCCCGTGCGTCCTCGCCGAGCTCCACCGCTGCCTGAGCCCGTGCGACCAGAGCGTCCCCGCCGAGACGTACGCAGCGCTGGTCTCGCGCGTGCGCGAGTCGCTGCTCCACCGGCCCGACGAGGTGGTCGACACGGTCACCGAGCGGCTCACCGGCCTGGCCGAGGAGGAGCGGTTCGAGGAGGCGGCCGTCCACCGCGACCGGCTGACCTCCTACCTGCGCGCCGCCGCGCGCACCCAACGGCTCACCGGCCTGACCCGGCTGCCCGACCTCACCGCGATCCGCCGCGAGGACGACGGCCGCTGGGCGGTCCACGTGGTCCGTCACGGGCGCCTCGCCGGGGCCGGGGTGATCCCGCGTGAGGCCAACGCGCACGCCTACGTCGCCGACCTCCAGCTCAGCGCCGAGACGGTCCTGGACGCGCCGGGTCCGGTGCCCGCCGCGAGCGCCGAGGAGACCGAGCTCGTGCTGCGCTGGCTGGAGTCCCCGGGCGTCCGCCTGGCCCACATCGAGGGCGAGTGGACCTGTCCGGTCGGCGGTGCGGCCCGGCGGGCAGCGGCACTCTAGGCAGATCGGCTAACGTGACCTGCGTGATCACAGCGATCGTCTTCATCAATGCCGAGGTCTCCCAGATCCCCGAGGTGGCCGAGGCTGTCGCCGCCATCGACGGCGTCAGCGAGGTCTACTCCGTCACCGGCCAGATCGACCTGATCGCCCTGGTGCGCGTCCGTGCCCACGAGGAGGTGGCCACCGTCGTCGCCGACAAGGTCAACAAGGTCCCCGGCGTGCTCGAGACCGAAACCCACATCGCCTTCCGCACCTACTCCCAGGTCGACCTGGAAGCCGCCTTCTCGATCGGCCTCGACTAACGGGCGAAGCCCGTCCCGTGTAGCCGAGTCGGCGCATCTTGACGCCTTGGAGCGAAGCGAAGCGAGCGAAGCGTGCAGTTGCGCCGACTCGGCGCGTGATCCTCTACCTCAGCGCGACGTAGCAGCGACCCACCGGTCGAGCACGCTCTGCGCAGCCCCGGAGTCGATGGCGTCAGCAGCCCGAGCGATGCCGCCGGAGAGCCGCTCGTCGATGCTGCCCGACCCGGCGTCGTGGACGGCGAGGGCAGCACCGGCGTTGAGCACCACCGCGTCGCGTACGGCGCCCTTCTCCCCTGCCAGCAGGCGGCGGACGACGGCGGCGTTGTAGGCGGCGTCGGCGCCGCGCAGGTCCTCGGCGGTGGCCCGGCCGATGCCGTGGTCGAGGGGCTCGACGCTGGCCTCGGTCACGACACCCTGCGAGACCATCCACACGTGCGAGGTCGTGGTGGTGGTGAGCTCGTCGAGACCGTCGTCGCCGCGGAAGACCCAGGCGTCGACACCACGGCGGGCGAAGACGCCGGCCATGACCGGCGCGGCGGAGGCGTCGGCGCAGCCGATCGCGGAGGACGCGGGGCGGGCCGGGTTGGTCAGCGGACCGAGCAGGTTGAAGACGGTGGCGATGCCGATCTCCCGCCGCGCGGCGGCGGCGTGACGCATCGCGGGGTGGAAGGCCGCGGCGAACAGGAAGGTGATCCCTGCCTCCTCGGCCACCTCGCCGACCCGGGAGAGGTCGAGGTCGAGCCGGATGCCGAGCGCCTCGAGCACGTCGGCCGACCCCGACTTGGAGGAGGCGGACCGGTTGCCGTGCTTGACGATCTTGGCCCCGGCACCGGCCGCGACGATCGCCGACATCGTGGAGATGTTGACCGAGAAGGACCGGTCACCACCGGTGCCGACGATGTCGAGCACGCGTCCGGGCACGAAGATCGGGTTGGCCTTGGCCAGCATCCCGTCGGCGACGCCGGCGAGCTCGTCGACGGTCTCACCCTTGGCGCGCAGCGCCACCGCGAAGGCGGCGATCTGCGAGGGCGTCGCTTCTCCCGAGAGGATCTCCCCCATCGCCCACGCCGCCTGGTGCGCGGACAGGGACCGTCCGGCGACCAGCGTGGTGAGGACCTCGGGCCAGGAGTTGGGCGCGGACGTCATGCCGTCGCCTCCGTCACAGAGTGGCAAGGATACGGACGCGACGGCCTGGCCTCGATTGTCGCTCGCTGGCGCTCGCTCATGCGCCAACGTTAACGGGCCGCAGCAGTCCCACCACCGTCCGGGCCAGCTCGAACGGGTCGAGCGGGTGCGACACGGTGGCTTCCGCGCGCGACCAGGTGGCGAGCCACGCGTCCTGAGGACGACCGATGAGCACCACGATCGGCGGAGCGTCCGGCACCTCGTCCTTGACCGCCTTCGCGATCCCCAGCCCGCCGGCCGGGGCGGCCTCACCGTCGAGCACGGCCAGCGCCAGACCGCCGGCGTCGAGCTGCGCACGCACGGCCGGCTCGGTGGCCACCTCGACGTACTCCACCTCCGGCAGGGAGGGGTGCGGACGGCGCCCCAGAGCGAGGATCACCTGCTTGCGTACGTCGATGTCGTCGCTGTAGACGAGGATCTTCAGTGAATTCGGGGTGGTGTCGGTCACACCCAGATGCTAGCGCCAACACCCTGCCCTGCGGGCACATGTCACACCTGGAACCCCCGCGGTGTCTCAAGGTGTAGCAGCGCCCTGAAACACGACACACAGGGTCCCAAGAAGACTCTGGGAAACGGGCAGGACATAATGGCGGACGTGGCGACAGTATCGACTCTTCCAACAGCCCGCCTGCACGGGCATCACGACCGTCCGAGCATGGTCAGCGTGGGGACGATCATCTGGCTCGCAAGCGAGCTGATGTTCTTCGCGGCGCTGTTCGCGGCCTACTTCACGATCCGCGCGGTCAGCCCCGAGCAGTGGCAGGCCAACACCGACGGGCTCAACATCCCGTTCGCGGCGGTCAACACGACCATCCTCGTGCTGTCGTCGTTCACCTGCCAGTTCGGCGTCTTCGCCGCCGAGCGCGGCCAGGTCGGGCGCAAGGGCTCCCTGCTCGCGGTCCGCCTGTGGGGCCTGCGTGAGTGGTTCATCCTCACCTACCTCATGGGCGCGGTCTTCATCGCCGGCCAGGCGACCGAGTACGCAGCGCTGGTGCAGGAGGGCATCGCCCTCAACAGCGGCATCACCGGCCCCGACGACCCCTACGGCTCGGTCTTCTACCTGACGACGGGCTTCCACGGTCTGCACGTCACCGGCGGTCTGATCGCCTTCCTGTTCGTGCTCGGCCGGACCTACGTCGCCAAGCGCTTCACCCACGAGCAGGCCGTCTCCGCGATCGTCGTGTCCTACTACTGGCACTTCGTCGACGTGGTGTGGATCGGCCTGTTCGCGACCATCTACCTCCTCAAGTGACCAAGGACTGAATGTGCGTCTACTGAACCGCTCCGTCGGTCGACTGTCGCGGCATCGCCGCCGCCCGTTGGCCGGTGCCGCCGTGCTCCTGGTCGCCCTGTTGAGCACCGGCGGCGCGTACGCCGCGCTCGCCCCGGCCTCCCAGGCCGAGCAGGAGAAGGACAACGCTGCTCTCGTCGCCGAGGGCAAAGAGCTCTTCATGATCAACTGCTCCACCTGCCACGGCTCCAACGGCGAAGGCATCACCACCCAGAACGGGAAGCTCTACGGCCCGTCCCTGATCGGTGTCGGTGCCGCCTCCGTCGACTTCCAGGTCGGCACCGGCCGGATGCCGATGGCCCAGCCCGGCGCCCAGGTCGAGGTCAAGGACCCGAGCTTCAACCAGGACGAGATCGACGCCTTGGCCGCGTACGTCGCCAGCCTCGGCCCCGGCCCGGCCGTCCCTGAGCCGGAGCAGTACGACCCGGACACCTTCGAGTCCGAGGAGGAGCGGGAGGCGGCGGTCGCCCTCGGTGGCCAGATCTTCCTGACCAACTGCACCGCCTGCCACAACTTCACCGGTGCCGGCGGCGCGATGCCGCGCGGCGGTGAGGCTCCGAGCATCCTCAACACCGACCCGAAGCACATCTACCAGGCGATGCTGACCGGTCCGCAGTCCATGGACACCTTCTCCGACGGCAACATCAGCCCGGAGGAGAAGAAGGCTGTCATCGCCTACATCGAGTCGATGAAGGAGCAGCCCGACTACGGCGGCTTCAACAACGGCGCGCTCGGCCCGGTGACGGAGGGCATCGTCGCGTGGGTCGTCGGACTCGGCGTCCTGGTGGCCTTCGCCATCTGGATCGCCGCGCACACCACGCGCACCAACCAGACCAAGAAGGGATCTGCCAAGTGAGCAGCGACCTCAGCGAGATCGAGAAGCACGACGACTCGCACCCCGAGCTCAACGCGCACACCGACGCGCTGCTGCCCGACCCGGGCGTGCACGAGCACCACTGGCGTCCCACCGACGTCGACCCCAAGGCGGAGAAGCGCGCTGAGCGCCAGGTGAGCCTCTTCTTCGGTCTGTCCGCGATCTGCTCGGTGCTGTTCGTGGTGGCCTACTTCACCGTCGAGCCCGGCTACGACGGTGATGTCTGGGCCGGCTACGGCGCCTCCAACCTGGCGCTGGGAGCGAGCCTCGGCTTCGCTCTCCTCTTCCTCGGTATCGGCGTCATCCAGTGGGCCCGCAAGCTCGTCGTCGACATCGAGCACACCGAGGACCGCCACCCGGCCGCCTCCTCCCCCGCGACCCGCGAGGCCGCGGTCGCCGAGCTCAAGGCCGCGCTCCACGAGTCCGGCATGGCCCGCCGCCCCTTCATCCGCAACGCGATGATCGGCTCGGCCGCCCTGCTCGGTCTGCCCGCGATCGTGATGCTCCGCGACCTGGGTCAGACCAACGCCCAGATCACCGAGGAGCAGCCCTACCCCGGCGCCGGCCTCGAGCACACCGTCTGGGATGCCGGCGTGCGGGTCGTGCGCGACGTGGTCGGCACCCCGATCCGCCCCGGCGACCTGGAGATCGGTGACCTGGTCAACGCCGAGCCGGCGACGATCTTCGACGGCAGCCTGCACGGCGCGCCGCTGCAGATCGCCAAGTCGAAGGCGGCCACCATCCTGCTGCGGATGGACCCCAACGACATCGACAACGACGTGACCCGCAACTGGTCGGTCAACGGCATCGTGGCCTACTCCAAGATCTGCACCCACGTCGGTTGCCCGATCTCGCTGAACGAGCGCACCACGCACCACCTGCTGTGCCCGTGCCACCAGTCGACCTTCGACCTCGCCGACCACGGCAAGGTCATCTTCGGTCCGGCCGGCCGGCACCTGCCTCAGCTGCCCCTGGGCGTCGACGCGGACGGGTTCCTGGTTGCTCTCTCGGACTACCCTGAGCCTGTGGGCGTCAGCTTCTGGGAGCGCAACACCTACGACATCGACGAGATCTTCGACGACTGGTCCAAGGACCACGCCGCCGATGCTGAGCAGTACGGCTACAAGGAGGGCGGACAGTGAGCACCGACACGTCCAAGGTTGCCGCCAGCAACGGCACCAACGCCGCTGCCCCGGCAGGCAAGCCGACCAAGGCCGGCGCGGCCGCCAACTGGGCCGACGAGCGCCTCGGCGTCGGTGGCCTGAGCAAGTTCCTCTCCCGCAAGATCTTCCCCGACCACTGGTCCTTCATGCTCGGTGAGATCGCGCTGTGGAGCTTCGTGGTCCTGCTCCTCACCGGTGTCTTCCTGACCCTGTGGTTCAAGCCCTCGATGGCCGAGATCACCTACCAGGGCTCCTACGCGCCGCTGCGCGGCATCGACATGTCCGAGGCGATGGCCTCGACGCTGGACATCTCCTTCGACGTACGCGGCGGCCTGCTGCTGCGCCAGGTCCACCACTGGGCGGCGATGCTGTTCATCGCCTCGATGATGATCCACATGATGCGCGTCTTCTTCACCGGCGCGCACCGCAAGCCGCGTGAGATCAACTGGGTCATCGGCGCGACGCTGCTGCTCCTCGGCACGCTCGAGGGCTTCACCGGCTACTCGCTCCCCGACGACCTGCTCTCCGGCACCGGCATCCGGGCCGCGGACGGGTTCATGATGGCGATCCCCATCGTGGGGACCTATATCTCGTTCTTCCTGTTCGGAGGCGAGTTCCCAGGCGACGACATCATTCCACGCCTGTTCACGATCCACGTGCTGTTGATCCCGGCGCTGCTGCTGGCGCTGATCGGTGCCCACCTGATCCTGCTGATCTACCACAAGCACACCCAGTGGCCTGGACCCGGACGCACCGAGAAGAACGTCGTCGGCTACCCGATGGTGCCGAACTACATCTCCAAGATGACCGGCTTCTTCTTCATCACCTTCGGTGTGACCGCCCTGCTCGGTGCCTTCTTCTCGCTCAACCCGGTGTGGAAGTTCGGCCCCTACGACCCGACCAAGGTCACCGCGGGCTCGCAGCCTGACTGGTACATGGGCTGGCCCGACGGCGCGCTGCGCATCATGCCGGGCTGGGAGTCGCACTTCTGGGGCTCGACCTGGTCGTGGAACATCTTCTTCCCGGTCATCGTGCTGCCGATGGCGGCCTGGATGGTCGTGCTGATGCTCCCGTTCATCGAGTCCTGGATCACCGGCGACAAGCGCGAGCACCACCTGCTCCAGCGCCCGCGCAACGCTCCCACCCGCACCGCCACGTTCGTCGCGCTGATGACGTTCTACGCGGGCTTCTGGGCCGCGGGCGGCAACGACATCATCGCGATCAAGTTCGACCTCTCGATCAACCAGATCACCTACTTCCTGCGGGCGTTCGTGTTCCTGGGTCCGATCGTGGCGTTCATCATCACGCGTCGTTGGTGCATCTCGCTGCAGCGTCACGACAACGAGCGGCTGCTGCACGGCTACGAGACCGGCACGGTCATCCGTACGCCGGAGGGCGCCTACCACGAGAAGCACCTGCCGCTTCCCGAGGACGAGGCCTACGCCATGACCGTCCGCGACCGCGGCCGGGCCGGCGAGGAGCCGGAGCTGAAGAAGAACGGCAAGCTGTCGTTGCGCGCGAAGCTGCGGGCCTTCTACTACGACCACGACGTGGACAAGCCGACCCCCGAGGAGCTCAGCGAGGCGCACCACCACGCCGAGCACGAGGCCCACGCCCTGGCCGCCCACGAGGGTCACCAGGTCGACGGTCACGACTTCGACGATCACCGCCACTCGGCGATCGAGGAGCCTCTCAGCCACTGATCATGGCTCGTACGCCACGTGGCGCCGTTCCCTCCGGGGACGGCGCCACGTGCGTTTCTGGGGTTCCCCGGGCCGAAACCCGGTTGTCCGCGTCGGGACGCGGACCCTAGAGTCCGGCACATGACCGGCCTCCAGGCTCGCCTCCGAGCCGACCTCCTCACCGCCCGCAAGGCCCGTGACACGGCCGCGACAGCCGTGCTCCGCTCGACGCTGGCTGCCATCGCCAACGCCGAGGCGCTGCCGGTGGTGGAGACCGCCCTCTCGGGCGATGGCCCGATCGCCGGCGCCGCGATCGGCGTGGGCGCGACCGAGGCCGCCAGGCGCGACCTGAGCGACGACGACATCCGCGGCATCATCACCGGCGAGCAGGCCGAGCGCCTGAGCGCCGCGACGGACCTGGAGTCCCACGGCGCGGGCGAAAAAGCCGAGCAGCTCCGCACGGAGGCGGAGCTGCTCGCGGCGTACCTCTAGAGGTTCAGCCCTGCGGGTCGAGCTCGCCGCCGACGACCTCGAGCACCCGGGCGCGTACGTTGGCCGCGGCCTCCGGGTCGCGGGCCGCCACCGCGGCGACGAGCGCGTTGCCCAGGATGAGCTGCGGGATCCGGATGATCGAGTCGAGCTCCTGACGGAAACCGGCGCGACCGCCCTGCGGGGTGACCAGCTCGACCTCGGCGAGCTTGGTCAGCTGGGTGCCGGTGAACGAGGTCAGCGCGACCACAACCGCTCCCCCGGCGACGGCCGCCTGGGCGACCTGGATGGTGGGCGCAGTGGCACCGGTGCCGCTGACGACCACGCAGACGTCGCCAGGCTGGAGCAGACGGGCCCGGATGAGCTGGTCGAGATGATCGCCGGGCGCCACGGTGCTCAGGCCCTGGGAAGCCAGTCTCATGGCGATGTCCTGGGCGACCGGCGAGGAGACCCCCGTGCCGGCGACCAGGATCGAGCGCGCCTCCGCGAGCAGGTCCACGGCCCGGGTCACCTGCTCCTCCGAGAGGAGCCCGACCATGTCGGAGGCGGAGTCGGCGATGTCGGCGAAGAACGAGCGCACCACCGTCAGCGGGCTGCCGCCCTCGGTGGTCTCGGTCTTGGCCGTGCCCAGGTCGCGCGCCAGCAGCACCTTGAGGTGCGGGAAGCCGCGGAAACCGAGTCTCTGCGCGGCTCTGACCACGGTCGCGGTCGAGACCGAGGCCTCGGCGGCGATCTCGGCGGTGGTCGCCTCGATGGCCCACTCCGAACGGGTCAGCACGACCTCGGCGACCGCACGCTCGGAAGGGTTGAGCCGCGGCATCGCGGCTCGGATGGCTGGAAGAACCGGCGCACTCGTCATGCCGCCACCGCGGCTTCGGCGCCGTGCAGGATCCGGTGACGCAGTGCTGCTGACGCCTGGTCGACCAGGATCGTCACGATGATGATCACAGCTAGCATGATTCCACCCCACTCCCATTCTCTGCCCCGAAGGACACGGTTTAAAAGCGCACCAATTCCACCGGCGCTCACGACGCCGAGGATTGCGCTTGCCCTGATGTTCACCTCGAAGCGGTAGAGCCAGAACGCGACGGTCTCCGGCATCATCTGCGGGATGACCGCGGTGCGGATCCGCTGCCACCACGTCGCACCGGCCGCGGTCACGGCCTCGACGGGGCGCGGATCGACCGCCTCGATGTTCTCCAGCGTCAGCTTGCCGAGGGAGCCGATCGAGTGGATGCCGATCGCCATCGCCCCGGCCATCGGGTTGAGCCCGAACAGCGGCAGCATCACGATCACCGCGAGCAGGATCTCCGGGACCGCGCGGATGGCGTTGAAGAAGAGCCGCACCGGCACCCGCAGGAACAGCGGCGCGGTGGTGGAGGCGGCCAGGAAGGCCAGCGGGAACGAGAACAGCGCCCCCACGCAGGTGCCGATCCAGGCGAGCGCCACCGACTCCCCCATCAGCTTCAGCGACTGCAGCCACCAGTCCCCATAGGTGAGCTCCGGGTCGGCCTGGCCCTCGGGATGCGCTCCCGGCCAGGTGAGCACGCCGTCGAGCATCTGGCCGGCGTACTGCAGGATCTCCCCGGGGAACTGGGGCAGCCGCCCCCACTTGGCGTCGTCCAGCGACCAGCCGGCCACCAGCACGAGGCCGATCAGCGCCAGGCCGGCCACGGTGTAGGGCCACTTCGGCGGTGGCTTCGGCCTCATACCAGCCTCCGGCGCAGGAGCTGGGAGAACAGGTCGATCGCGATGACCACCACGAAGATGACGATCACGACCGCCGCGAGCCGGGGATAGTCGGCCCGGTTGAAGTAGAGCATGATCAGCTGCCCGACCCCACCGGCGCCGACCGCGCCCAGCACCACCGAGGCGCGGATGTTGAGCTCGAAGACATAGAGGACGTACGAGGCGTAGTTGGGCAGCACGGCGGGCACGATCGCGACGCGGGCGCGCTGCCAGCGGGTGGCCCCGGCGGCATCGAGCGCCTCCAGCGGGCCGGGATCGACGGCGTCGATGCTCTCCGCGGTCAGCTTGGCGACGATGCCGACGTTGAAGATCGTCAGCGCCAAGATGCCCGGGAGCGGGCCGGTGACGACGGCGACGAAGACCAGTGCGTAGGCCATGTCGGGCAGCGACCGGATCACCGACATCACCGACTTGGTGACCCGGTAGATCGCCGGAGGCGCGCTCACCCTGGAGCCCAGCAGAGCCACGCCGAGGGCGATCAGGGAGCCCACGAAGGTCGCGATGATCGCGATGGCCGCGGTCTCCTTCAACGCGGTCCACAGCCGCGAGGACGGGTCGGTGATCTCCGCCCACTCGGGGTGCACGACCTCCTCGAGGATCATGACCAGCATCGGCCACTTCTCGATGACCGGCGTGAGCGAGAAGTCGATCGCCCAACCCGCGACCACGGTCACCGCGACAGCGCCGACGATGCCGCCGACGAGCAGCGGGCTCGGCGGCGGCTGGGCAGGGCGTACCTGCTTCGGCGAGCCGCCGGGGCGGTCGAGCGTGGCCTGACTCATGCCGCCGTCCCCGTACGAAGGGGCGGAGAATACGGACGCGGCGGCCTGAGGCTCACGGTCGCTCGCTTCGCTCGCTTGCGCTCGCTCATGCCAGGACGTCCTCGGCCGTCAGCGAGCGGCCGTAGATCCTCTCGAAGACGGCGTCGTCGGCCTCGGTCGCCGGGCCGTCGAAGACCACCTCACCCGCGCGCATGCCGATGATCCGGTCGGCGTAGCGCCGCGCCAGATCGAGGAAGTGCAGGTTGACCACAGTGGTGATACCCAGATCGCGGTTGATCCGTTGCAGGTCACGCATCACCAGGTTGGCCGTCGGCGGGTCCAGGGAGGCGACCGGCTCGTCGGCGAGCACGACCGACGGCTGCTGCGCCAGGGCCCGGGCGATCGCGACCCGCTGCTGCTGCCCGCCGGAGAGCTGGGAGGCGCGTACCCACGCCTTCTCCACGATCCCGACGCGCTCCAGCGCCTCGAAGGCGATCTCCTTGTCGGCCTTGGTGTGCAGCCCGAGAGCCGAGTGCACCCACGACTGCGCGTGCAGCCTCCCGGTGAGCACGTTGCCCATCACCGAGCGACGGGTCACCAGGTTGAACCCCTGGAAGATCATCCCGATCTCGGCACGCAGCCGCCGCAGCCGGCGCCCGCGCGCCGTGGCCACCTCGGTCCCGCCCACCGACAGCGATCCCGAGGTGACCGGCACCAGGCCGTTGATCGTGCGGACGAGCGTCGACTTACCGGCTCCGGAGAGCCCGACGACCACGACGAACTCCCCCGCCGGGATGGTCAAGGAGACCTTGTCCAGGCCGCGGGTGCCGTTCGGGTAGACCACCGAGACGTCGTCGAAGACGATGCTGTGCCCGCCACTCATTCGCCGAAGTTCTCCTCCACGGACTTCGCCTTCTTCAGGGCCGCCGTGTCGACCTTCTCGAGACCCTCGATCTCGTAGACCGCCTCGAGCGTCTTGAGTCCCTTGGGGTCCTTCGCCATCGCGGTGAACGCGTCGGTCACCTTCGTACGCAGCTCCTTGGACAGGCCGGCGGCGACGACGATGCCGTCGTTGGGGATCTCGGTGGAGTAGGCGAACACGACCACGTCGGAGGCGACCTTGGGCTCGTCGGCCGCGACCTCCTCGCGGGCATCGTCGAAGCTCACCCCGATCGGGTAGTCACCGCGCGCCACGGCCAGGACCGCGGCGTCATGGTCGCCGGCGAACTGGGCGTCGAGGTCGACCAGCGCGTCGCCACCGGTGACCTGACCCCACTGGGTGGCCGGGTAGTAGTAGCCCGAGGCGGAGCCCTGGTCGACGAAGGCGATCGAGGTGCCGGGCTTGATCTTGGCGATCGCCTCCTCGCCGACGGGGCCGGTCTTGGCGGCATCGGTGCCGTTGCAGTACTTGAACCCCTCGACCACCGTGACCTCGTCGGCGCAGTAGGTCTCGGGGTCGTTGGTGAACCACTGGGTGTGATAGGTCCCCGCGCCGTAGCGCACCGACTGCAGGACCGGCACCGCACCGGCCTGGTCCTCGGCCTGGACCATGCCGATTGGGCCGAGCATCGCGACCTGGGCCTGGTCGGCCTTCATCGCCACGATCGCGGCGGCATAGCTCTCGGTCACCTCGGCGCGTACCGGGATCCCGATCTTCTCGCTGAGGAACGACTCCAGGCCCTTCGCGCTCTCGGTGATCGAGTCGACGTCGCCGGAGGGCACCAGCGACAGCACGATCTCCTCGGGATCCTCCGCGGGCGCGGTGCTGTCCTCACCGCCGCAGGCGGCGAGCGAGAGGGCGAGCGATGCGGCGGCACCGACCGCCAGCAACCGGTTCCTGGGGGTTCTCAACATTGGACAGACTCCTTGAGGGGGTGAGCTGCTATGAAGGATGACGGGTCACTCGACCAGTCCGAGACTGCGGGGTACAGGTCCACGAACGATCCTGCACGAACATGGGCCGGTCCCTGTCGGCGGTCGAGGGCGTCAACGTATGCAGCAACACAACCACGCTCGACGGCGGGAGCAAGGTCATTGCGCCAGATGTCGCCGACCGACATCAACCACTCCGGTGTGTCGGCGGCACCGACGCGGTCGAGGAAGGAGTCCAGGTGCGCCTTCATCCGGGTCGGCTTGAGCGCGTCGGTGCACACCTCGTCGACCACGTCGCGTACGCCGAGGTGGTCCAGGATCGCGTCCAGCCCGCTCCCGCCGGGCGAGTTGGTCAGGATCACCCGGTGCGCGTCGATCCCGCCGAGCAGGTCGACCAGCCCCTCGGGCGTGCGGATGTCGCCCGGCTCCTCGCTGATCGCCGCCCGGCTCGAGACGTACGCAGCGCTGAGCTGCTCCTCGGAGACACCGGCCGCCAGGCCCAGGATCTTGACCGCCTCATAGCCGTCCTGAGCGCCTGTGAGCGTCTTCGGGGCGGTCTCGGGCAGTCTCTGCCCGAGGAAGGCTGCCGTGGTCTCCAGGAGCGCCTCAGGGGCGTCGGTGAGGTCTGCCACCCGGGTGGCGTAGAGGAGCGCGGGCGTGTCTCCGAGACACACCGTGCCGTCCAGGTCGAGCACCAGCACAGGCCGAGGCAAGGAGTCCACCTTCCAGAGCGCGGGCCGTCGGGGTCAGCCCTGCGCAAAGCGATTACGTATTAGGTGGAAAGTAAGTAAAGCCACGGACGGAAGCAAGCATCAACCGCATGATGTCGCACGCTAATTGCTGCAGTGCACAATGCCGACTCAGGCGAGCGCAGACCCCGCCCGGTATTCCTCGTAGGAGGTGTTCCAGTCGCCCCAGCCGTTGCCGAAGGTCATCTGGCGGTTGGTGCCGACCGTCTCGACGACGTCACCGCGGCGGGTCATGTCGTAGAGGAACTTGGCGTTCTCGTCGCTCATCCCGGTGCAGCCGTGGGAGACGTTGGCGTTGCCCTGCTGCGCGACCGACCACGGTGCGCCGTGGATGAACTCACCGGAGAACGTCAGCCGCATGGCCCACTTCACGCCCTCCATGTTGTAGTACTCCCGGTCGCCCTGGTTGATCCCGATGGTCTCGGAGTTCATGGTCTTGCGCTTGAACTTCTCGATGATCACCTTCACGCCGCTACGGGTGATGAACCCTTCCTTGCCGGTCGTGATCGGGATGGTCCGGATCTTCTGCCCGTTCTTGAAGACCTCCATCTGGTGGGTCTGCGCGTTGGCCCGGTAGATGTGGGCATCACCGGTCTTGAACGTGATCTCGCGGTCCTTCTGGCCGAAGATCCCGCCACCGGCGGGGACCGAGTTGATGTTGAGCTTCACGTTGATCGTGGAGTTGGCCTGCCAGTAGTCGCGCGGGCGGTAGTGAACTTCCTTGTCGCTCACCCAGTACCACGACCCCTCCTGCTTCGGGGTCGACTCGACGATCATCTTCTTCTCGAAGGCGGCCTTGTTCTTCACCGGCAGGTCGTACGTCACGATGATCGGCATCCCGACGCCGACCGTCTCGCCGTCGAGCGGTGCGATCGACGGGAAGGTCTGGCGGTCCAGGCCGAGATCCTCGGTGGAGAACTTGACCTCGCTCGTCTGCTCCAGCCCGTCATCACCGGTGGCGGTGACCGAGAGGGTGTAGGAGGCGGTCGGCTCGAGCACCTCTCCCGCGCTCCAGCTGAGCCCGTCCTCGGTGATCGTGCCCCGCACCTTGGTGCCCTTGGCACCGGTCAGCATGACCTCGTCGAGGCGCCCCTTGGCCACATCGACCTTGACGACCTTGTCGACCGCGACGCCGGTGGCGTTGTTCTCGATGTTGGGCGTGATCTGCACCGTCGGCTCGGCCGGCTTCTTGGGCTCCTTGGAACCGGAGTCGGCCCCGCAGGCGACGAGCACCGGGGCAAGAACCGCGGTCGCGGTGGTCAACAGCACCCGACGACGGGCGAGCAGGGACGGGCGGTGAAACGGTGACTGCGTTGACACGGTGCGGCTGCTCCAGACCTGATGTTGTATCCCGGCCCCCGAAACCGGGCGCGGGCGCGTTAACCCTACCGGGCATCCCCAAGAGGTGGCCAAGACGTGACAAGGGGCCCGATCCTGCCGGATCGGGCCCCTCGTACGTTCAGCTGCTCAGTGCTTGAACTCGCCTCGGTAGTACTCGAAGTTCCAGCCGGCGGTGGCCAGCATGCCGAGCACGGCGGCGATGATGACCAGCCACCAGGCGGCCATCGCGACGGCCAGAACGACCAGGCCGAAGGTGAGCGCGGCCCACAGCGGCCACCAGGAGAACGGCGGGAAGAAGCCGTACTCCCCGGCGCCCTCGGCGATGTCGCCGTCCTCGCGGTCCTCGGGACGCGGGTCCATCTTCATGGCGTGGAAGCCGAGGTAGATGGTGATCATCGCGAACAGCAGCGTGCACATCACCAGCGCCGAGGTGCCGGTCCAGTCGCCGCCCTCCTCGGAGGCCGAGGTGACGAACCAGTAGGCCGGCGTGACCAGCACCATGAAGGCGGTGCAGACCACGAAGATCCAGGCTTCAGACTTCATCGGGCTCAGCCTTCCTTGTTGGGGCTGGTGGAGACGAGATCGTCTTCGTCGTGCTCCAGCGCGGCGATCTCCGGGTGGTGGAGGTCGAAGGCCGGGGACTCCGAACGGATCTTCGGGATGGAGACGAAGTTGTGGCGCGGCGCCGGGCAGGCGGTGGCCCACTCCAGCGAGCGACCCCAACCCCAGGGGTCATCCACCTCGACCTTGGGGGCGTTGCGGGAGACGTAGAGGTTGTAGAAGAAGGGCAGCATCGACAGGCTCAGCAGGAACGCGCCCACCGTCGAGAACTGGTTCAGGAAGGTGAACCCGTCGCTGGGCAGGTAGTCGGCGATACGCCGCTGCATGCCCTCGACACCGAGCCAGTGCTGGACCAGGAAGGTCGCGTGGAAGCCGACGAACAGCAGCCAGAAGTGGACCTTGCCGAGGCGCTCGTCGAGCATCCGGCCGGTCATCTTCGGCCACCAGAAGTAGAAGCCGGCGAACATCGCGAACACGACGGTTCCGAAGACCACGTAGTGGAAGTGCGCGACCACGAAGTAGGAGTCGGAGACCTGGAAGTCGAGCGGCGGGCTCGCCAGGATGATGCCGGTCAGACCACCGAAGAGGAAGGTCGTCAGGAAGCCGATCGACCAGAGCATCGGGGTGTCGAAACTGACCGATCCGCCCCACATCGTGCCGATCCAGTTGAAGAACTTCACGCCTGTCGGCACCGCGATCAGGAACGTCATGCCGGAGAAGAACGGCAGGTTGACCGCGCCGGTGACGAACATGTGGTGCGCCCACACCGCCACCGAGAGGATCGCGATGCCGAGGGTCGCGGCGACCAGACCGACGTAGCCGAAGATCGGCTTGCGGCTGAAGACCGGGAGGATCTCGGAGATGATGCCGAAGAACGGCAGCGCGATGATGTAGACCTCGGGGTGACCGAAGAACCAGAACAGGTGTTGCCACAGAATCGGGCCACCATGGGCGGCATCGAAGACGTGGGAGCCGAACTGGCGGTCGGACTCGAGCATCAGCAGCGCGGCGGCCAGGATCGGGAACGCGATCAGCGCGAGCAGCGCGGTGATCAGGGTGTTCCAGGTGAAGATCGGCATCCGGAACATGGTCATGCCCGGCGCCCGCATGCAGATGATCGTGGTGATGAAGTTGACCGAGCCGAGGATCGTGCCCAGACCACTCATGTAGAGGCCCATGATCCACAGGTCGCCACCGACACCCGGCGAGTACTGCGCGCTGGAGAGCGGCGTGTAGGCGAACCAGCCGAAGTCGGCCGCGCCGGTCGGGGTGAAGAAGCCGCTGGCCGCGATCAGACCACCGAAGAGGTAGAGCCAGTAGCTGAACATGTTGAGTCGCGGGAAGGCGACGTCAGGAGCGCCGATCTGCAGCGGCATGATGACGTTGGAGAAGCCGAAGAACAGCGGCGTCGCGAAGAGCAGCAGCATGATCGTGCCGTGCATCGTGAACAGCTGGTTGAACAGCTCGTCGTTGACGACCTGCTGTCCCGGGAACGCCAGCTCCGAACGCATCAGCAGCGCCATCAGGCCGCCGACCAGGAACCAGAAGAACGACGTGACCAGGTACATCTTGCCGATCAGCTTGTGATCGGTGGTGGTCAGCAGCTGGTAGATCAGCGTGCCGAGCGGCTTGCGGCCGCCGGCGACTGGGGGTGCAGCGGTGGCAGTCACTCGCCCTCCTCCTCGTTGTGAGCGGCGACGTCGTCGGCGGGGCGGGTGGACTTGCCACCACCGAGCAGCGGACGCTCGGCCTCGAAGCCGTTCTGCGCCAGCGTGTCGACGTAGGACTTGTAGTCGCTCTCGGAAAGGATCGCGACCTTGAAGATCATCCGGGCGTGGTAGACGCCGCAGAGCTCGTAGCAGGCACCCCGGAAGGTGGTGCCGTCGATGAGGTCCTCGGCACCCGGGTCGAAGGTGGCCGTGGCCTCCTTCGTGGTGATCGAGTAGTGGTTCACCCGACCCGGGACGACGTCCATCTTCATACCGAACTCCGGGACACCGAAGTTGTGGATGACGTCGGCCGAGCGCAGGTTGAACCGCGTGGTGGTCTTCTCCGGGAGGACCAGCGTCGGGATGTGCGAGCCGGTGCCGACGACGTAGCCGTAGCTGTCGTAGGCGAACTCGTCGTCGACGAGGTTGTCGTCCGCGCTCAGGTCGGGCTCACCGATGCCGTGGTTGAAGGTCCACTGCCACTGCTGGCCGGTCACCTCGATCACGTTGGTCGGGTTGCCGTCGTCCAGCATCTCGTTCTGAACCTTGACGGTGTGGTCGAAGAAGACGATCACCATCAGGACCGGGGCGATCGTGTAGAAGATCTCCAACGGCAGGTTGTAACGCGTCTGGACCGGGATGTCGGCGTCGCTGCGGCGCCGGTAGCGCCAGATCGCCCAGAAGATGAGCCCCCAGGTCAGGACACCGGTGATCAGCGCGGCGATCCACGCGCCCTGCCACAGGGCAAGGTTGTGTTCCCCCTGCTCGGACCGTGGCTCCGGGAAGCCGAATCGCGCCGCCTCGTCCGAACAGCCACTCAGCAGGAGGGCGCCGGCCGTCAGCGTCGCCACCAGCGCACCACGTCGGGCGCGGGCGTGGGACGGAGTCGATCCGGCCCCTGGCAAGTGCAGACCCACTACGAGCCTCTCTCTCATGCGAACACTCAGATGTCGGCAGACTACCGCGAGCAGCTCGGGAATCATCTTCAGGGGTTCCTCATGTCGCCCTTGGCTACCGTTGGGTTCTGTGACCGACAGCTTCACCTACCTCGACGCCGCCTCGGCCGAACCGCTCCATCCCGCGGCGCGGGAAGTGCTTCTGGCCGCGGCCGATCAGGGGTACGCCGACCCCCGCCGCCTCCACCGGCCGGCCCGTAACGCGGGGCTGCTGCTCGCGAACGCCCGCGAGGTCGTCGCCGAGGCGTTGGGAGTGCGTCGCGATGAGGTGCTTTTCACATCCTCGGGGACCGCCGCCGTGCACGCCGGCGTGCTCGGGCTCGGATCACGTGGCATCGGTCACAGTGCCGTCGAGCACCAGGCGGTCGTCGACGCCGCCCGATGGGCGCAGCGCTCCCCCGTCACGGAGCTGGCCGTCGACAGCGAGGCACGTGTCGAGGTGGCCGCCGTGCGCGAGGCCGTCTCGGCCGGAGAGGTCGACGTGGTCGCCGTCCAGCAGGCCAACCACGAGGTCGGCACGCTCCAGCCCCTCGACGAGGTCGCCGCCACCCTCGGCCCGGCGTCGCTCTTCGTCGACGCCGGCGCCTCCATGGGGCGGCTCCCGCTGCCCGCGGTCGGAGAGGTGATCGCCGGCTCCGCCCGCAAGTGGGGCGGCCCCGGCGGCGTGGGCGTGCTGGTCGTGCGCAGGTCGGCCCGGTGGCGCTGGCCGTTCCCGGGCGATGAGTGGTCGCGTACGGATCAGGGGTTCACGAACATCCCCGGGGCACTGGCGGCCGCGGCGGCGCTCCAGGCGGTGGTCGCCGAGCGCGAGGAGGTCAATGCCCGCCAGCACGAGCTGGTCGCGCTGGTCAGGGAACGGGTCCGGACCGAGATCCCGGACGTGGACGTCGCCGGGCCCGACGAGGGCCGGCTCCCCCACCTGGTGACGTTCTCGGCGCTGTACGTCGACGGCGAGGCGCTGGTGACCGCGCTGGACCGCATCGGCGCCGGTGTCGCCAGCGGCTCGGCCTGCACCTCGGACACCCGCGAACCCTCTCGCGTACTGGCTGCCATGGGAGCGCTGACACACGGTAACGTTCGGCTGTCGCTGACCCGCGACACGACGCGAGAGGATGTGGAGCGCGTGCTCGACGCACTGCCCGGGATCGTCAAGGACCTGCGCGCGGAGGCCGGACTGTGAGCGCGCCGGCTGTCATCCTCGACTGCCGCGGCCAGGCCTGCCCGCGACCGATCATCGAGCTCGGCCGCCACCTCGGCGACGTCCAGGTCGGCGAGGTCATCGCCGTCGCGGCCGACGACGTCGCGGCCCACCACGACGTACCCGCCTGGGCTCGCATGCGCGGGCAGGAGTTCGTCGGCGAGGTGGAAGCAGAGGACGGCGTACCCGTCTACCGGATACGCCGCCTCAGCTGACTCGGATCAGTTCTTGATGTGCGGGGCGATCTGGTCGGCGGCGGTGTCGCCGTAGGACTCGCGGACCCGGGCGACGAACTCCTCGGCGGTGAAGGAGTACTCCTGCGGGCCGACGGTCTCGACGCAGTAGGCGGCGAGGACGCAGCCGACCTCGGCGGCCTGCTCCAGCTCGCAGTCCCACGCCAGCGCGGCCAGGAACCCGGCCCGGAAGGCGTCGCCGACCCCGGTGGGCTCGACCGCGTCGACGTTCTTCGCTGCGGGCAGCTCGATCGCGTCCTCGCCCTTGCGCTGGATGCGTACGCCGTCCTTGCCGAGCGTGGTGACCTGGGTGCCCACGCGTGCGAGGACCTCGTCGGCGGACCACTCGGTCTTCTGCTGGAGCACGTGCGACTCGTACTCGTTGGTGAACAGGTAGGCGGCGCCGTCGACCAGCTCGCGGATGAGCTCACCGTCGCCGAACGCGAGCTGCTGGCTCGGGTCGGAGATGAAGGTGTAGCCGCGCTGGCGCGCCTCCTGGGTGTGGCGCTTCATCGCGTCGGGGTCGTCCGGCGCGATCAGCACGAACGCCGGCTCGCCGACCTTCTCGGCGATCGGGCCGAGCTCGATCTCGCGCGCCTCGGCCATCGCTCCC
This sequence comes from Nocardioides sp. NPDC054178, assembly GCF_055585005.1. Taxonomy (NCBI): domain Bacteria; kingdom Bacillati; phylum Actinomycetota; class Actinomycetes; order Propionibacteriales; family Nocardioidaceae; genus Nocardioides; species Nocardioides sp. NPDC054178. Next base: position 17,623 of record NZ_JBVJKY010000011.1, on the reverse strand, counting down.
GGGTAGAAGCTGGCGAACTGCGCCATCGCGGTGTCGGTGGTGCACACGAACCGCGCGGTGTGCAGCGTCTCGGAGACGCGGAGGTGGTCGCAGTTGACGCCGTGGCGCTCGAGCCAGGAGCGGTAGTCGGCGAAGTCCTCGCCGACCGCGCCCACGAGCACCGGCGCGAGGCCGAGGTTGGCCAGGCCGAAGGAGATGTTGGCGCCGACACCGCCACGGCGGATCTCGAGGTCGTTGACCAGGAAGCTCACCGAGAGCTTGTCGAGCTGGTCGGCGACCAGCGAATCGGCGAACTTTCCACCGAAGCTCATCAGGTGGTCAGTGGCGATGGAGCCTGCGATCAGGAGTGAACCGGACATGCGCGGAACCCTACCGGCGAGAGCGCGGGCGATGTTAAGGCTCGGCCGTGGACAGGAGGTGAATATTACCGCCGAGTCGGCCTTCTGCTACTGATTGGTAGTGCTTACCGTCGTTTGCATGACAGACATGCGCGTTCCGTACGACGACCTCGACAGCCCCGCGCAGCTCTGCGCCGACTGTGCCGCCGCCGACAGCGCGCTGCGCCTGCCAGCGCCCCGGGCCCGCGAAGCCGCCCGCCCCGCCCCCGTCGTGCGGATGCAGGCCCGCGAGCCGCGCGACGCCGCCCTGCTCGAGAGCTGCGGCCACGTCGCCGACGGCCTCGCCCTGACCTGATCGGTCTGGGCCTCCCGCAACGAGGAGGCCACCAAATACCAGCAGCCCCTGCCTACCAGGCAGGGGCTGCTGACGTCGTGGGACTCAGTGGAACGAGTCGCCGCAGGCGCAGGAGCCGGTGGCGTTGGGGTTGTCGATGGTGAACCCCTGCTTCTCGATGCTGTCCACGAAGTCGATCATGGCGCCGTTGAGGTAGGGGACGCTCATCCGGTCGACCACGACGGAGACACCGTCGAAGTCGGTGACGACGTCACCGTCGAGGGTGCGCTCGTCGAAGAAGAGCTGGTAGCGCAGGCCGGAGCAGCCACCGGGCTGCACGGAGATGCGCAGGCTCAGGTCGTCGCGGCCTTCCTGCTCCAGGAGGCTCTTCACCTTCGCGGCGGCAACGTCACTCAGGTTGATGGAGTCGGCGCGGCGTTCGGTCGTCTGCTCGGTCATGTAGCTGGGCTCCCTGTGCGTGGGTGCGGGTGTGTCTCAGGGTCAATCGTCGCACATCCTCGGTTATTCCCGATGGTCGGCGGACCACGTCCGGGCCACCCTGGCGGCGACCTGGGCCAGGGAGTCGTACGCCTGCCCGAGCGCCTGCTCCTCGCCCACGCTGTCGATGAGCGAGTAGGCGGCGTCGATGCCGAGCGTACGCATCTCCCGCCCGCTCATGCTGACCCTGCCGGCCAGCACGATGCAGGGCCGCAGCGCCTGCTCGGCCAGTCTGGCCACCCCGGCCGGCACCTTCCCGGCCGCGCTCTGCGGGTCGAAGGAACCCTCACCGGTGATCACCAGGTCGGTCCCGGCGGCCAGCTCGGGCAGGCCCAGCAGTTCGGCGACGACGTCGAAGCCCGGGCGCCGGGTGGCGCCGAGGAGGAGCAGCGCGAACCCCATGCCACCGGCCGCCCCGGCGCCCTTCTCTGTCGCGGTCTTCCGTGAGGTGGCGGCGGCCAGGTCCTGGAGGGCGCCGTCCCAGCGGGGCATGGCCTCCTCGGCCAGCCCCTTCTGCGCGCCGTAGACCTTGACCGCGCCGAAGAGACCGGTCAGCGGGTTGTCCACGTCGCTGGCGATCACGATCTCGAGGCCCAGCGGCTCGGGGAGCGTGACCTCGGTGACGCCCTCGAGCCCGGCGACGCCGGCATCGAGCGGCCGGTCCGCGGTGGCGCCCAGCGCGGCGAGCAGGCCCGCTCCCCCATCGCTCGTGCCGGAGCCGCCGAGGCCGACGACGACCGTGCCGGCTCCGGCGTCACGGGCGGCGAGGAGCAGCTGCCCCACGCCGTACGAGCTGGCCCGCTCCGCCCCCTTCCCGCCGGTCAGGTGCAGTCCGGCGACCTGAGCCGACTCGAGGTAGGCGGTCTCGCCGTCGACCAGCACCTGTGCGGTCACCGGCTCACCGTGCGGGCCCCTGACCTCGACCTCGCGCAGGTCGCCACCGAGGACCTCGTGCAGCAGCTCGAGGAATCCCGGGCCGCCGTCCGCCATCGGCGCGAGCGAGAGCTCGTCCCGGGGTGCCGTACGCCGCCAGCCCTCCGCGATCGCGGCGGCCGCCTGGGAGGCGGTGAGCGTGCCTGCGTACTTGTCGGGGGCGATCAGCACTCGCATGGCCGAAACCTACCCGCGCACGGAAGCTGTGGGTGTTCCCGCCGAGGTTTTCGGTGTCGTAACCATTCAGCATGCGTCGCGTTAAGGTCGTTTCGTGCGGATCTTCGGGCGTCGCCGGGCCGGTGACTCAGAGAGCAGGCGGATCAGCGCGTTCTGGAGCTGGTGGGCCCAGAAGGGCGCTCTGGCCTGCGGTGCGGCGCTCGACGCCGACGACCAGCAGGCTCTCGTCGCGGTGCTGGCCAGACGGGTCGACGCGATGGAGGCGGGCCTGAGCTGGGAGGTCGGCCCCGGGCCGTTGGGCGGGCGGCTGCTGGTCGTCTCGGCCGGCGGCAACCCGGACCATCGTGCGCTGGCTCGCCGCTGGCTGCTCGCCGCTCCCGAGCCCGACGGTGTCTCGCCCTGGGAGTTCAGCGACCAGCGCCCGCCCCTCGACGACCCGGTCGAGGCGGTGCTCACCACTCCCGGCGGCGCCGCGATCCGGCTCGCCGACGTGCTGGTCGGCGCGCGGCAGCGCGGCGCCCACTTCGACCTCGCCCTCTACCACCCGACCTTCCCCGACCTCGCCGAGGACGCCCGGCTCCAGGTCGCCTTCCACGCCCTCGACACGGCGCTGGGCGAGTCCAGCACGGAGCTGTGGATCGGCGAGGTCGAGACCACCACCGCCCGGCCCCGCGACGGCTTCGGCCTCGACGGGCTGCGCGTCGCCGTACGCAATCTCCGCAAGGAGTACGTCGACCCCGACGGCAACCCGGCCTGGGTGCTGCTGCACGGGGAGAGCCCGCAGGGGCCGGTGATCGCGAGCGCGGTCGTCCCGCTGCACCCGGTCACCGCACCCAACCTGACCCATCACGTCGGCGTGATGGTCCCCTACGTCGGCTTCGCCGAGCGGGGCCTGCCCTCGGCCGACGCCCTGCGTGAGCTCGGCCAGCTCGAGGACCGGCTCACCTCGACCCTGGGCCCCGACGGCCGGGTCGTGGCCCACGAGACCACCAACGGCGTACGCCTTCTCCACGCCTACGTCGACCCCACCACCTCCGCGCCGCAACGGCTCGAGGAGACGGTCGGCGGCTGGGCCCACGGCGACGTCGTCACCCGGGTCGACACCGACCCCGCCTGGGACGCCGTGCGCCCGCTGCGTGCTTGATCGGTACCACCATGTGACCCACGCCACCGGAGAGCCGAGTCCTCGACATGTATTATCGTCATCATGACGACTGTCGACCTCCCGCTGCTCCCCCTGGGGCGCGGCACCGACCTGAACTCCGAGCGTGGCGTCGAGTGCCCCGGTGACCTGCCGGCGGCCTCCGACCCCGACCTGGTCAAGCGCGCGCTCGCCGCCAAGGAGAAGCTCGGCGAGCGTGTGTTCGTCCTGGGGCACCACTACCAGCGCGACGAGGTCATCCAGTTCGCCGACGTGACCGGGGACTCCTTCAAGCTCGCGCGCGACGCCGCTGCCCGGCCGGACGCGGAGTACATCGTCTTCTGCGGCGTGCACTTCATGGCCGAGTCGGCCGACATCCTCACCTCGCCCTCGCAGGCGGTCATCCTCCCCGACCTCGCTGCCGGGTGCTCGATGGCCGACATGGCGCGCCTGGGCCAGGTCGAGAAGGCCTGGGAGGCGCTCTCGGAGGCCGGGGTCGCCGAGCAGGTCGTACCGGTGACCTACATGAACTCCTCCGCCGACATCAAGGCGTTCTGCGGACGCCACGACGGCGTCGTGTGCACCTCCTCCAACGCGCAGGCCGTGCTGGAGTGGGCCTTCGAGCAGAAGCCTGAATCCGATGGGGGCGCCAAGGTCCTCTTCTTCCCCGACCAGCACCTTGGCCGCAACACCGCCGTGCTCAAGCTCGGCATGTCGCTGGACGACTGCGTGGTCTGGGACCCGCTCAAGCCCGGCGGCGGCGTGACCGCCGAGGAACTGAAGGCCGCCAAGATCATCCTGTGGAAGGGCCACTGCTCGGTGCACGGCCGCTTCTCCCCCGACACCATCGACGACCTGCGCGCCGAGATCCCGGGCGTGCAGATCCTGGTCCACCCCGAGTGCCAGCACGAGGTCGTCCTCAAGGCCGACCTCGTGGGCTCGACCGAGTTCATCATCTCGACCATCGAGGCCGCTCCTCCCGGCTCCGCCTGGGCGGTCGGCACCGAGCTCAACCTGGTCAAGCGCCTCGCCAACGCCCACCCGGACAAGCGGATCGTCTTCCTCGACCGCACCGTCTGCTACTGCTCGACGATGAACCGCATCGACCTCCCCCACCTCGTCTGGGCCCTCGAGTCCCTCGTCGAGGGTCAGGTCATCAACCGCATCGAGGTCGACCCCGACACCGAGCACTACGCCAAGCTCGCCCTGCAGCGCATGCTCGACCTCCCGGGCAAGACTCAGGACGACTGACAGACCGCCGAAGCGTCACCCCCGTCGGCCGAAGCGTCACCCCGGTCGGCCGAGGCGTCACCCCGGCCAGCCGAAGCGTCACCTAGGTCGACGGAGACGTCACCATGTCTGCCGAGACGTCACTCCGGTCGGCCGAGACGGCATCGAACTGCCAGCTCGGCCGACGCGTGTGACGTCTCGGGCAACGCGGGCGACCTCTCGGCCAACGCGGGCGACCTCTCGGCCGACGCGGGCGACCTCTCGGCCGACGCGGGCGACGTCTCGGGAGGGGTCAGCTGGCGGGGAGACGTACGGCGATGGTGGTGTCGCCCGGCTCGCTGGCGAGCTGCACGGTGCCGCCGTGGGCGGTGACGATGGCGTGGACGAGGGCGAGGCCGAGGCCGGCGCCGCCGTCGCGCTGGCGGGCCTCGTCGGCACGGGTGAATCGCTCGAAGGCGCGCGGGACGAGGGCCGGCGGGAAGCCGGGGCCGTCGTCGTGGACGTCGAAGCCGTCAGGACGTACGCGGACGGTGACCGTGGTGCCGGCGGGCGTGTGCCGGCGCTCGTTGGTGAGCAGGTTGCTGATCACCTGGTGGAGGCGCTGGGCGTCGCCGGTGACGATCACCTCGGCGTCCTCGGCGTCGGCGTCGGCCGGCAGCTCGAGCCGCCAGGTGTGCGAGGGGTCGATGACGCGGGCGTCGTCGACGGCCTCCAGGAGCAGCCGGGTCAGGTCGACCGAGTCACGGGCGAGCGGGCGGCCCTGGTCCAGGCGCGCGAGCAGGAGCAGGTCCTCGACCAGTGCGGTCATCCGCAGCGACTCCTCCTCCACCTTGCCGAGCGCGGTGGGGACGGCCTCGGGCCGCTGCTGGGCCAGCTCCGTGTAGCCGCGGATGGTGGTCAGCGGGGTGCGCAGCTCATGGGAGGCGTCGGCGACGAACTGGCGTACCTGCTGCTCGCTGCGGTGACGCTCGGCCAGCGAGGTCTCGACGTGGTCGAGCAGCGAGTTGAGCGCGGCGCCGACCTGGCCGACCTCGGTGTCCTCGTCGGTGAGTCGCTCGGGCACCCGCTCGGTCACCGAGACCTCGCCGGAGGAGAGCGGCAGCGCGGCGACGGTGTGCGCGGTGGCGGCGACCTCGCGCAGCGGGCTGAGCTGGCGGCGTACGACGACGTAGCCGGCGCCCGCGGCCGCCAGGACGCCCAGCAGGGTCAGCAAGGCCTCCCAGAACATCAGGCTCTCGATGGTGTTCTCCACCTCGTCGGTCGACATCCCGACGACCTGCACCGCCTGCTCACCGGTATCGAGGAATCCCGACTCCGCGATCACGAGGTAGCTTCCCTGGCCCGGCAGCTCGACACGGTGTGGGCGGGCGTCGACGCGTACGTTCTCCAGGACCGCCACGTCGGCGTCCGACAGCTCCTCCTCCGAGTCCGGGTCGAAGCCTCCGACCTGGCTCTCCGCAGCGGAGGAAGCCGGGATGATCGCACGAATCGCGTCCGGCGGAATGTTGGCCATACCCATGGGTCCCGGTCGTTTGACCGCCCGCGCCATCTCCTGCACGTCCCGCTCGAGCCGGTCCGTCAACGTCTCCCGCAGCGCGATGGTCGCGAACGTGGCGATCAGGAGCGAGACGACCAGCACCAGGGAGACCGCGGTGATGACCAGGCGCGAGCTCAGCGGCGCGACCAGTCGCTTCAGCCGCCTGCTCACTCAACGGCCTTCAGCACGTAGCCGGCGCCGCGCATGGTGTGGATCATCGGCTCGCGCCCGGCGTCGATCTTCTTGCGCAGGTAGGAGATGTAGAGCTCCACGACGTTGGCCTGGCCGCCGAAGTCGTAGGACCAGACCCGGTCGAGGATCTGGGCCTTGGACAGCACCCGGCGGGGGTTGCGCATCAGGAAGCGGAGCAGCTCGAACTCGGTGGCGGTGAGGGTGATCTCCTCTCCGTCACGGTGGACCTCGCGCGAGTCCTCGTCCATCGTCAGGTCGCCGACGCGGATCACCGAGTGCTCCTCGACCCTGGTCGCGCCGGCCCGCCGCATCAACCCACGCAGCCGGGCGACGAGCTCCTCGAGCGAGAACGGCTTGGTCACGTAGTCGTCACCGCCCGCGGTCAGCCCGGCGACCCGGTCCTCGACCGCGTCCTTGGCGGTGAGGAAGAGGACGGGTACGGCCGGGTTGGTCGACCGCACCCGGCGCAGCACCTCGAGCCCGTCGAAGTCGGGCAGCATCCAGTCGAGCACGATCGCGTCGGGCGTGAAGTCGCGGGCGGCGTTGACGGCCTTGGTGCCGGTGTGTGCCGCCGCCACCTCCCAGCCCTCGTAGCGCAGCGCCATCATGATCAGCTCGGCGATGTTGACCTCGTCGTCCACGACGAGAACTCGAAGGGGCGACCCGTCGAGGCGGGTCATGTCGGAGGTGGCGGCGGTCATGTCACTCATCCTGCACCGAGAGGCTGTGTGAATCCTGTGTGGCTCCTGTGCGTGTCATCTGGACGGCGGACCGCCACCGGGGAATCCACCTCCCCCGCCGCCACCCGGGAATACCCCTGAACCGCCCCCGGTGCTGAACGCGCCACCGCCGCCCTCTGAGGAGCCGTCCGTGGTCGGCAGCGCGGTCGAGAGGTCGGCCAGCACGATCTCGTCGCCGGCTTCGATCCCGTCGGTCACCTCGACCGTGGTCCGGCCCGTGAGGCCGGTGGTGACGCGTACTCTTCGGGGGTTCCCGTCCGCGTCGAGCACGGTCACGGCGCCGTTGGAGACGGCCGATGCCGGAACGGTGAGTACGTCCTCGGCGGATCCCAGGACGACCTCCACCGTCGCGGTGTTGCCGGCGAGCAGGTCCAGGCCCTCCTCGTCGAGCGTCACGGTCACCGAGAAGGTGCTGCTGCCCGAGGACGTGTCCGGCACCTTGCCGAGCAGGGTGACCTTGCCGGGCAGATCCTTGTCGACACCGGCCGGCGAGACCGTGGCAGTCTGCCCCACCTGCAGCTTGCCCAGCTGCGCGCTCGTGACGTCGAGCTCGACGCTCGTCAGGCCTTCGGCGATCACGGTGACCGCAGCCGCACCGGCGCTCGCCGAGGACCCGTCGGTGACGTCCACAGCGGCGACCGTGCCGTCCGCGGGCGCCTTGATCACGGCGGCGGCCAGCGCTGCCTTGGCATCGATGACGTCGACCTTCGCCCGGTCGATCTCGGCCTGGTCCTGGGCGATCGTCGCCGCCGTGACCGACTGGCCGGCGCCACCCGTCGCACCACCCATCGCACTACCGGAGCCGCTCTCCGAGCTGCCCTGGCCCGTCATGCCCTCAGGCTGCGTACCCGCGCCGCTCTGACCTTCGACGCTGCCGCCGGCGCCTCCTGGGGATCCACCCGCGGCGCCTCCTTGGCCACCCTCCGGGGCTCCTCCGCTGGCGCCGCCGGAGGAACCCCCGTCACCGCCTCCGGTCCCTCCGTCCGAGGACCCGCCACCCGAGGACCCGCCACCGGAGGATCCTCCGGCGGACGCCGAGGCGAGCAGGGCGTCGAGATCATCGATCGCGGTGGCGAGCGTTCCCTTCGCGCCCGAGAGCGCCTCCTTGGCGCGGCCGACGGCTTCCTGCGCGGAGCCGAGCCGACCGATCGCGTCCTGCACGCTGCCCTTGGCCGAGCCTTGGGCGGCGAGCGCGTCGTTCAGGTTGCTGGTGCACGTCTCCGAGGAGCCTTCGTCGGTCGAGGTGCAGCTGGCCTTGGCGTCGTTCAGTGCCTGGGCGAGGGCTCCACCGTCGTCGAGCGTGCCGCCGCTCGAGACGAGCGCGGAGAGCTTGTCGATCGCGGCGGCCAGGTCGGCCTGCGCGTCCTCGAGCTCGCGCCCGGCCGTGGAGACCGCGGTCTGGGCATCGATGACCTCGGTCTGCAGCGCCTTGATCTGCGCGACGACGTCGCTGTCCCTGACCGTCGTCACGGTGCCGGAGGTGCCGGTGAAGACGGCCGCGATCACACCGCCCGAGGAGTCGGACGAGCCGGACGTCGTGGCGCTCGACTCGGTGGCCGTGCTCGAGGAAGAAGAGGTGGAGCCGGAGGCCTGGGCCTCCTTGTCGGAGGCCAGCTGTGCCTTGGCCGAGGCGAGGGAGGCCTTGGCCGTCTTGAGGCTCTTCTTCAGCGAGGTCGTGTCGAGCTCGGCCAGGACCTGGCCCTTCTTCACGGTGGCGCCCTCCTCGACGACCGCGGCCACGGTGCCGCTGGTGCCGAAGCTGAGGTCGGCGCGGCCGTTCGGCGCGACCGTCCCGGTGAGCGAGAGGGTCTGCTCGACGTCGCCGGTCGAGGCCGACGCGAGCCGGTAGCCGTCGGCGGGATCGGTCGAGGCGGCGTACGCCACGTAGCCGCAGCCGGCGAGGACGGCCAGCGTCGCCACCCCCGAGGTGGCTCTGACCCAGCGTGCGGCCGGCCGCCTCACGACGACGCCCCGTCCTGCGAACCGCCGCCACCGCCACCCGGGAACCCACCGCGCCCGAAGCCGGTGGAGCACTCGCCGTCGACCGCGTCGGAGACCTCGATCCGCTCGGCGCTCACCGCGCCGGTGTCGTCCGCGGTGCCGGTGGCCGTGACGCAGCGACCGATGCTCAGCGCAGCGGCGTCGGCGGTCTTGGTCGTCGTCACCGTGGTCGCGCCCGTGGTGGTCACGGTCACCGTCGTGGTCTCCGGCTCGGCACCCTCCTCGGCCTGCGGGTCGAAGCTCGTCGCGGCGACCGTCACCGTGTCGCCGGAGACGGCGGTCACCTCACCCGAGGTGCCGAACCCGCCACCGCCTCCCGGACCACCTGAAGGCATCCCGCCCTCGGGCGCACCCGAGGGCATCTCCCCCTCGGGCATCCCGGACGGCATCCCTCCCTCGGGCATCCCGGAGGGACGGCCGCCGCCGAAGCCGCCCTGGCAGGAGCCGTCGGTCTTCTCCGTGACGCGGATCGAGCCCGCGCTCACCGCGGTGTCGGAGCTCTCCGAGCCGTCGGCCGGGGTGACCATCACGCACACTCCGGCCTTGATGTCGGAGAGGCTCCCGGTGACCTGCTGGCTGATCGCGGTCTTGTCGGTGTAGGTCACGGCGGTCTGGCTGTCGCTGCCCTGAACCTGGAGGGTGGAGCCGTCGGCCGCGGCGATCGTGCCGGAGGCGCCCGGCATCCCGCCGCCCTGGCCGCCACCCTGCCGGCCACCTTCCTGGCTGGTGCCGCCGGACGCGTCCTGGGCCGTGTCGTCGGAGCCGCAGGCCGTGAACATGAACAGCCCGCCCACGGCGATGGCTGCCAAACAGATGCGCTTCACAAGAGTTCCTTCGTACATCGAGATGGGTGCGTCACTCGCTGCGGAGTGCGTCGATCGGGGTCAGGCGAGCGGCACGGGTCGCGGGATAGACCCCGAAGCCGATGCCGAGCGCGAGGGAGGTGGCCAAGGCGGCCGCGGTCGCCACCAGGGAGAGCGAGACCGGCTGGCCGATCAGATCCGGCAGGCCCCAGGCGCCGAGGGAGGCGATGATGATGCCGACCACGCCACCTGCCAGGCCGAGGAGGGACGCCTCGACCAGGAACTGGTTGCGGATCACCGCCGGGGTGGCGCCGAGCGCCTTGCGCAGCCCGATCTCACGGATCCGCTCGGTGACGGAGACGAGCATGATGTTCATGACGCCGATGCCGCCGACGAGCAGCGAGATCGCCGCGATGCCGCCGAGCAGGACCGTGAGGGTCTCGTTGGTGGCGTTGGCGGTCTCGACCAGCGAGTCCTGCGACGAGATGGTGAAGTCGGCATCGGCCGCACTCACCTCGTGCAGGTTGAGCAGCAGCGCGTTGATCTCCTGGTACGCAGCCGAGAGGCCCTCCTCCGAGGAGGCCTCCACATAGATCGTCGAGACGCTCGAGCTGGAGGAGCCGGTCAGGGCCTTCGCGGTGCTGATCGGGGTGACCGCGGTGTCGTCCTCGGTCGAGCCCGACGAGGAGGATCCGCTCGCGGCGAGCACGCCGATCACCGTCAGCCGGGTGCCGCCGACGCTCACGGTCTGCCCGACCGGGCTGCTCGGTCCGCTGAACAGCTCCGAGGCGGTGTCGGACCCGAGCACGACCACCTTCGCGCCCTGGGAGACCTCCTGGGAGGTGAAGAAGCGCCCCGAGGAGAGGTCCCGTTTGCGTACGTCGGGCCACGAGGTCGTGGCGCCGACCAGCGAGGTGGTCCAGTTGGTCGTGCTGGTGTCGAGCTGGGCGTTGGTGGAGGTCACCGGGGCGACTCCCTTCACGTCCGGAGCCGCCTCGTCGTCCGCGATGGCGTCGGCGTCCTGGAGGGTCAGCGTGGACGCGGACCCGAATCCGCCGCGTACCCCGGAGGAGTCGGTCGAGGAGCCGGGCGAGACGATCAGCAGATTGCTGCCGAGCGCGCTGATCTGCGACTTCACCTGGTCCTGGGCGCCTTGACCCAGCCCGACCGTGAGGATGACCGAGGCGATGCCGATCACGATGCCGAGCATCGTCAGCATCGACCGCAGCCGGTGTGAGCGGACCGCGTCCCACGCGGTGCGGAAGGTCTCCCCCCAGCTCATGACACCGCCCCCACCAGGTCGTCGGCGGTGATCAGGCCGTCGCGGATGGTGAGGTTCCGGCTCGCCCGGGCCGCGACGTCGTGCTCGTGGGTGATCAGCACGATCGTGCGGCCGCTGTCGTGGAGCTCGTCGAGAAGCCCGAGCACGGCCGTGGTCGAGCCGGAGTCGAGGTTGCCGGTGGGTTCGTCGGCCAGGATGATGTCCGGCTCAGTGACCAGGGCCCGGGCGACCGCGACGCGCTGCTGCTGGCCGCCGGAGAGCTCACCGGGACGGTTCTCGACCCGGTCGCCGAGGCCGACCCTGGTCAGTGCCTCGACGGCGCGTTCGTGCCGCTCGGCCCTGCTCATGCCGGCGTACACCAGCGGCAGCTCGACATTGCGCCACGCCGCCAGGCTCGGCAGCAGGTTGAACTGCTGGAACACGAAGCCGATCCGGCGGTTGCGGACGTGGGCGAGCTCGGTCTCCGACATCGTCGAGACGTCCTCGCCGCCGAGGTGGTAGCTCCCCTGCGTCGGTACGTCGAGGCAGCCGAGGATGTTCATCAGCGTCGACTTTCCCGAGCCTGATGGTCCGACCACGGCGACGTACTCCCCCGCCGTGATCCGCATGTCGACCCCGCGCAGGGCCTCGAACTCGATCGAACCGGAGTGGTAGGTCTTGCGTACGCCCTCCAGCGACACCACCGCGTCGGTGGTCTCGGAGGTCACACCGAGCGTGCTCACTGGCCACCGCCGCCCGAGAATCCGCCACCACCGGGGAAACCGCCCTGGAAGCCCTCGGGGAGCTCTCCGCCACCCGGGAATCCGCCCTGTCCACGCTGGCCGCCCTCGTCACCGCCACCACCGCCGGTGGGCCTGGTGAACCCCTGCATCTCGACGCTGTCGCCGTCCTCGAGGCCCTTGGTGATCTCGGTCGTGGCGCCGTACACCTCGCCGATCGTCACCTCGGTCTTGACCGCCTTCCCCTCGACGACCTTGTCGACGTACGTCTTGTCGCCGTCGGTCTGGATGGCGGCGCTGCTGACGGTGAGCACGTTCTCGCGCTGCTCGACCGTGATCGCGGCGGTGACGCTGGTGCCGGGATAGACGTCCTCGACCTTTCCGGTGACCGCGATGGTCACCGGGAAGACCGCGGCACCGGTCGAGCTGGACTCGGCCACCTTCCCGACCGTCGATACGGTGCCGTAGATGTCCTCCTCGGCACCGTTGAGGGTGAGGGTGGCCTGGAGACCCTTCTTGACCGTCGACGCGTCGTCGGCGCTGACGGTCGCCTCGACCACGAACGAGTCGGTGGAGACGACCGTGACGGTGCCGCTGGAGTCGCTGGAGCCGGCGTCGCTCGAGGAGTCCGATCCCGATCCGGTGGCTCCGGGCATGCTCGCGCCGCCTCCCGCCGCGCTGTCGCCCGAGCCCGAGCTGCTGGAGGACGAGGAACCGACGGTGTCGCCTACCTCGATGTCGAACGCCGTCACGGTGCCGGAGATGGTGGCGCGCAGCACGGCGTCCTCCACCGCCTCGCGGGCGCTGTCCAGGTCGGCCTCGGCAGCGACCACGGCGGCCTCGTCGGAGGCGAGCTGTACGTCGGAGGCACCTGAGTCCTGGTCGGCCTCGTACTGTTCCTCGGCCGCGGCCAGCGCCGACTTCGCCGCGGTGCGGGACGCGATCAAGGACTCGTCGTCGACCTCGGCGAGCGCCTGACCCTTCGTGACCTCATCGCCCTCGGCGACGTGCACCTTCGTCACGGTGCCCGAGACCTCGAAGGTCAGGTCGGCGGTCTCGGCCGCCTCGACGGTGCCGCTGGCGGAGACCGTCTGCTTCACGGTCCCCGAGGTGGCCTGCACCGTCATCGTCTGGGCCTGCGCGGGGTCCTCGCGGGTCAGCGCCCAGGCGCCCGCCCCGCCACCGACCACCACTGCCGCCACCCCGGCGGCGAGCAGGACCCGGGCCGTACGCCCCAGCCTCCGCCACCGCTCCGTGAGTCTCTTGCGCACCACACTGCCTCTCTCCTCCACCCCGGCGGGGCGCCGAGGTCTGACGAGAGGACTGTCGTGAGCGTGGCTATGCGAGAGGTCGGCTCGGGCTGTGCGGAGCCTGTGAATCCGGCGCGTTCGCGCCGGCGCGGCGGGCGGTGTGGAGCATCAGGTCCGCACGCACCTCCACCTGCTCGGGGAGGACCGCGGCCAGGTCGGCGAAGAGTGCGGACCGGTCGGCGGCCGGCAGGATCCGGACCGCCGAGATGGTGTCGAGGTGGCGCAGGTAGTCCGCACGAGCGAGGGTGAACCGGCGCGGCACCTCCCGCTGAGTCACGTCGCTGAGCCGGTCATCGGCCAGCATCTCGTCCCCGGGGAACAGCATCGGGGCATCCACCGCGGAGGGCGGCGGCAGGTGTCGGCCCTCCGGGGCGTACGCCGCGATCGTCTCGTCCTCAATGGCCGCGACCGCGGCGTCGGCCAGCACGAACGGGCCGCCGAAGAAGGCCACCGCTCCCCCGTCGCGGACCAGGGCGGTGGCCAGGTCCCACCGGGTCGCCGGCACCGTCCAGTGCCAGGCGGCGGCAGCGTAGAGCAGGTCGAACGGCTCGTAGGCGGACGGATCGAGCTCCTCCAGAGCAGCACGCACGGTCCTCACCCGCAGGCCGGCGCACTCGCGCCGGAGCACGGCGAGCATGTCGGCGTCGGGGTCGGTCGCGACCACCTCGATCCCGGCGGCCGCGAACGTGCGGGTCGCCTTCCCTGTGCCGGCACCGATCTCGATCGCCCGGCGAACCGGGCCGTCGGCGACCTCGCTCACCAGCGAGACCAGCTCGGCGGGGTAGCCGGGGCGGAACCGTTCGTAGTCCTCGGCGACCGCCCCGAAGCTCAGTCCGCGTTCCATGTCGATCTCAGAGCCCGGGGGCGCCCCAGAGCGCGAGCCAGCGGGACAGGTCCTTCTCGACCGGAAGGTCCCCCTCGATCGCGGTGCGGACGTTGATCTCGAGCAGGTTGTCGCGCTGTTGCGGGCCGGTCGGGACGAAGGGGTAGAACGTGCCCTGCTTGTAGAGGTAGATCAGCCCGACGCTACGTCCGTCGGCCCCTCTGAAGGCGATCAGCGAGCAGAGCAGACCCGGGCCGAAACCGTTCATCTCCAGGGTGGTGTTGACCGCGTGGAGGTCGGTGACCAGGCCGGTGATGTCGGGGTTGGCCGGGTCCAGCGACTCATGGTCCACGCTGAGCCAGGTGAAGCCGAACTCGTCGATGCTCGTGGTCACCTTCGGCGCGTTCTCGGAGGCACCGAGCAGCGCGACGATGTCGTTCTGGGTGCCGGCGAACCCTGCCCCGGCCGCGGCCCGGTAGCAGACCGCTCCGTCGCCGGTCGGGACCAGCCCGAGCGAGGTCTGCATGGTGAGGGCGGCGGTCGGCACCGCGAACAGCGCGTCGAGGTTGGCCTGCTTCGGTCGCGAACGACCCGTGATGACATCCCAGAAACCCACGGGGCTGACCCTACTGCGCCGGGCGGCCGAGCTCGGCCTCGATCCTGGCGAGCTGCTCCAGGCGCTGCTCCAGCGAGGGGTGCGTCGAGGTGAGCGTACGCAGCGACTGGCCGCTGATCGCCGGCGCGATGAAGAACGCGTTCAGCGCCTGCGAGGACCGCAGGTCGCGGCTCGGGATCGCGGAGATCTCACCGGTGATCTTCTGCAGCGCGCTGGCCAGCGCCGCCGGCTTCATGGTCAGCTGCGCGCCGGCCCGGTCGGCGGCCAGCTCGCGGTAGCGCGACAGCATCCGCAGCAGCAGCCACGACACGGCGTAGACCGCCAGCGAGACCAGCAGCACCACCAGCCACACCGGGAGACCGTTGTTGTTGTCGCGGCGGCCGCCACCTGCGTACGCACCGTACTGGGAGCCGCGGCTCAGCATCCCGGCCACGATGCCGGCCGAGGAGGCGACCGTCATCACCAGCACGTCGCGGTGGGCGACGTGGGAGAGCTCGTGGGCGAGCACGCCCTCCAGCTCCTCGGCGCTGAGCCGCTGCAGGATGCCCGTGGTCACCACGACCGCGGAGCGCTTCGGCGAGCGGCCGGTGGCGAAGGCGTTGGGCATGTCGGTGTGCGCGATCCCGACCCGCGGCTTCGGCATGTCGGCCAGCGTGCACAGCCGGTCGATCATCGCGTGCAGTTCGGGGGCCTCCTGGGCCGAGACCTCGCGCGCGCCCATGGCGCGCATCGCGAGGGTGTCGGAGGAGTACCACTGCCACCAGGCGATGCCGAGCCCGACGATCCCGATGATCGGCGCCCACTGCGCGGGCATGACGAACATCAGCGCCACGATGAGCCCGACGAACAGCGCGCCGAGCAGGAACATCACCGTGGTCATCCGGACGGTCAGCCCGGCATCACCTTGGAAGCGTGACATGTTCTTGCCGTGTTCTAACCGGGGATGAGGCCCTCGTCGCCGAGCATCTCGGAGACCTCGGCGAGCGTGGAGCCGGGTCCGGGGAGGATCAGGTCGGAGGAGTCGATCGCGTCGACCGGGTGTGCGGTGCCCAGCGAGCGCACGCCATCGAGCAGCGCTGCGAGGGCGGCGTCGAAGACGGCCTCGTCGGTGCCCTTGCAGGCGGTCTCGACCGCGGCATCGAGCTCGTTGAGCTTGTCGACGGCGGCATCGTCGAGGTCGTACTGCCCCTCGCCCAGGATGCGTACGATCACTGCTCGGCCTTCTTCTCGGTCGACTCCACGTCGATGACCGGCGCGTTGGCGTCGGCACCGGGCAGCGCCTGGGTCTGCTGCGGAGCGTTGAGGCCCTTGAGGGCGGCGAGCTCGGCCTCGACGTCGTTGGTCGAGCTGAGCGCGTCGAGCTGGCGGGTGATGTCGTCGGACGGACCGGCGGTCAGGTCGTCGAGGGCACCCGAGGCGAGCAGCTCGTCGACCGCACCGGCGCGAGCCTGCATCTCGAGGGTCTTGTCCTCGGCACGCTGCATCGCCATGCCGATGTCGCCCATCTCCTCACCGATGCCGGAGACGGCCTCGTTGATCCGGGTCTGCGCCTCGGCGGCGGTGTAGGTCGCCTTGATGGTCTCCTTCTTGGTGCGGAAGGCCTCCACCTTGGCCTGCAGCCGCTGCTGGGCGAGGGTGAGCTTCTCCTCCTCACCCTGGAGGGTGGCGAGCTGCGTGTTGAGATCGTTGATCTGGCTGGTCAGGCCGGACTTGCGGGTCAGCGCCTCGCGAGCGAGATCCTCGCGGTTCATCTCGATGGCCTTCTGGGCCTGGCCGGTGAGCTTGTCGGACTGCTGCTTGAGCCCGTTGATCTGCAGCTCGACGCGCTTGCGGCTGGTCGCGACGTCCGCGACGCCGCGGCGAACCTGCTGCAGCATCTGAAGCTGCTTCTGGTAGCTGTAGTCGAGCACCTCCCGTGGGTCCTCGGCCTTGTCGAGCGCCTTGTTTGCCTTCGCCTTGAAGACCAGGCTCAGCCGCTTCATCACACTCATCGGTTCCCTTTACGCCTCTCATATGCGGCCGACCGCCGGCCGCCCCGCGTCGTCGCTTGCCGCTGGACTCTCGTCGTCCTAGGACAAGTGTTGCCTCTCACCTTAGGCCGGGTCCACAAAACTCGCTGTCACGGCCGCTCGGGATATCCTGTATGTGTCCCAGCCAACAGGTAAGAGGTCACTTAAGTTGTTCGGTCGCAAGTCCCCCGCCCAGCAGGTCGTCGAGCCCGAGAACCCGGTCAAGGAGATCGGCAAGGGTCGTCCGACCCCTTCGCGCAAGGAGGCGGAGGCGGCTCGCAAGGCGCGCCTCAAGCAGCCGCGTACGCGCAAGGAGATCAACGCCGCCAACCGCGCCCAGCGCTCCGAGCAGGGCGACAAGATGCGTCAGGCGATGAAGACCGGCGACGAGCGCTACCTGCCGCTGCGTGACAAGGGCCCGGTCAAGCGCTTCATCCGCGACTGGATCGACGCGCGGTTCACCTTCGCCGAGATCGTGCTGCCGGTGCTGATCATCGCCCTCGTGGTGCCCTACGTCAGCGTGGAGCTGGCGATGTACTCCCAGCTCTTCACGCTCGTGGTGATGGCCACCGTGGTCGTCAACCTGATCGCGCTGCGCTTCCTGCTCCGCAAAGAGCTCAGGCGCCGCTTCCCCGACGACGACCTCAAGGGCACCACCTACTACGCGATCATGCGGGCCATCCAGATCCGCCCGCTGCGCCTGCCCAAGCCGCAGGTCAAGATCGGCTCGCAGCTCCCCGACGACTACCGCTGAGGCAGATCGCGTCGAGAAGGCAGCTGTGGGGGGGGGGGGGGGGGGGGCGGGGGGGCGCCCCGCCGCCCGCCCCCCCCCCCCCCCCCCCCCGCGGGGGGCGGGGGGTGGGGGGGGGGGGGGGGGGGGGCGCCCGGGGGCCCGCTGGGAGACCCCCCACCCCGGGGGGGGGGGGTGGGGGGGGGGGGG
>NZ_JBVJKY010000010.1:0-183999 GCF_055585005.1 Nocardioides sp. NPDC054178 | reverse complement strand
CGCGCCGAGCTCATCGACGAGTACGAAACCACCCTCGCCAACCCCTACATCGCCGCCGAACGCGGCTACATCGACGCCGTCATCCCACCCCACGAAACCCGCGCCGAAGTCACCCGCGCCCTCCGCCTCCTACGCACCAAGCGCGAGACCCTCCCCGCCAAGAAGCACGGCAACATCCCGCTGTGACCGGCTCATCCACTGCCGCTCACGCCGGCTCTCCCCAGTCACCCGCAGCGTCTGGTCCCCTATGCCCGGCGCTGCGGGTCACCAGCCCAGACGCGGCACACGTCAGTCCAGACGAGATCGCGGCCGTGGTGGCCGTCCTCTCCGCGCTGGGGGCGGGCGAGGCACCCAAGAAGAAGCCGCGCTCCCTGTGGAGCACCCCGCAGCCGCGTACCCCGCTCCACCCCGGCCCCAACGCCTGGCGCGCCAGCGCTCTTCCGAACTGAACGTCGTAGAAAGCAGAACACCGTGCCTGAACTGACCAAGGTCCTGATCGCCAACCGTGGTGAGATCGCTGTTCGCGTGATCCGCGCGTGCAAGGACGCCGGGATCGGCTCCGTAGCGATCTATGCGGACCCCGACCGTGACGCGCTCTTCGTGCGCCTGGCCGATGAGTCCTACTCCCTGGGCGGAGCCACCCCTGCGGAGTCGTACCTGTCGATCGAGAAGATCATCGATGTCGCCCGCCGCTCGGGGGCGGACTCGGTCCACCCCGGCTACGGCTTCCTGGCCGAGAACGCCGACTTCGCCACCGCGGTGATCGAGGCCGGCCTGACCTGGATCGGTCCCTCGCCCGAAGCCATCGATGCCCTGGGCGACAAGGCCAAGGCCAAGCAGATCGCGCTCAAGGCCGGCGCCCCGCTGGCGCCCGGGCTCAAGGACCCGGTCAAGGACGCCTCCGAGATCGTCGCCTTCGCCCAAGAGTACGGCCTGCCGGTCGCGATCAAGGCGGTCTTCGGTGGCGGCGGTCGTGGCTTGAAGGTGGCCCGCACCCTGGAGGAGATCCCCGACCTGTACGAGTCCGCGGTCCGCGAGGCCGTGGGTGCCTTCGGTCGCGGGGAGTGTCTGGTGGAGAAGTTCCTCGACAAGCCCCGCCACGTCGAGACCCAGTGCCTGGCCGACACCCACGGCAACGTGGTCGTGGTCTCCACCCGCGACTGCTCCCTGCAGCGTCGCCACCAAAAGCTGGTCGAGGAAGCACCCGCACCGTTCCTGAGCGAGGAGCAGAACAAGCGCCTGTATGAGTCCTCCAAGGCCATCTTGCGCGAGGCCGGCTACGTCGGCGCGGGCACCTGTGAGTTCCTCGTCGCCGCCGACGGCACCATCTCCTTCCTCGAGGTCAACACCCGCCTCCAGGTCGAGCACTGCGTCTCCGAGGAAGTCACCGGCCTCGACCTGGTCCGCGAGATGTTCCGCATCGCCGCCGGCGAAGAGCTCGGCTACGACGACCCCGAGGTCCGCGGCCACTCCATCGAGTTCCGCATCAACGCCGAAGACGGCGGCAACAACTTCATGCCCGCCCCCGGCACCCTGACCGAGTGGGCACCCCCGGCCGGGCCCGGGGTACGCCTGGACGGGGGCTATGAGAAGGGCGAGACCATCCCGGGCTCCTTCGACTCCCTCATCGCGAAGCTGATCGTCTCCGGCCGCGACCGCACCCAGGCGCTGGAGCGCTCGCGTCGCGCGCTGGACGAGTTCAAGGTCGACGGCATGCCCACCGTCATCCCGTTCCACCAGGCCGTCGTCACCGACCCGGCCTACACCGCAGCGGACGGCTCCTTCGAGGTCTACACGACCTGGATCGAGACCGACTTCGACAACCAGATCACCCCCTACGCCGGTGCCTCGGGCGAGGCTGAGGAGGCCGGCGAGCGTCAGACCGTCGTCGTCGAGGTCGGCGGCAAACGCCTCACCGTCTCCCTGCCCGCCGGACTCGGTGGCCTCGCGGCCGGCGGCAGCGCCGGTGCCGCGAAGAAGCCCAAGCGGTCGGCTAAGAAGGCCGGCGCGGCCGCTTCGGGTGACTCGGTCACCTCCCCGATGCAGGGCACCATCGTCAAGATCGCCGTCGAGGAAGGCCAAGAGGTCGCCGAGGGCGACGTCGTCGTGGTCATCGAGGCCATGAAGATGGAGCAGCCTCTCAAGGCCCACAAGGCCGGCACCATCACCGGCCTGAACGCCACCGTCGGCGAGACCGTCGCCAACGGGGCAGTCATCGCCGAGATCAAGTAGCCGAAGGGATCCGTGATGACACCAGCGCCTGCGACTCTCCCCAGGTCCCAGTCACGTAGCAACGTGGGCATGCAGTGGCTCGTGACAGCGCCGCAGACACAGCCCCGGCACTCTCGCCACCGCCTGCCATGGGGGACCGTCCACCTCCGAAGGAACGGATCCCAACGAACGGCCTGCGGAGAGCCGACCGCGCTCTGGTTCACGTTCTGGGAGCTTCCCGTCGACATGACGTCTCCGGAGACGTGCCGGTCCTGCGCCCAGCATGCGGCCGGCGATCACCGGGCCGCGGGAGGCATCTGATGCGGATCATCATCATGGGCCCGCCGGGCGCGGGCAAGGGCACCCAGGCCAAGCACATCGCCCAGCACTACGGCATCCCGGCCATCTCCACCGGCGACATCTTCCGCGCCAACGTATCGCTGGCGACTCCGCTCGGCCTGGAGGCCAAGCGGTATCTGGACGCCGGCGAGTACGTGCCGGACGAGATCACCAACAACATGGTGCGCGACCGGATCGGCGAGCCCGATGCGGCCAGCGGATTCCTTCTCGACGGCTATCCCCGCACGCTCGCCCAGGTCGAGGAGCTCGACGGGATGATCGAGCCCGCCGGGCACGAGCTCGACGCCGTCATCAGCCTCCTCGTCGACGAGGACGAGGTCGTCACGCGCCTGCTGCAGCGTGCCCAGATCGAGGGCCGCGCCGACGACACCGAGGACATCATCCGGCGCCGTCAAGAGATCTATCTCGAGCAGACCGCGCCGCTCATCGGCGCCTATCGCGAGCGAGGCCTCATCGTCGAGGTCGACGGTCTCGGCGAGGTCGACGAGGTCACCAAGCGGATTCTCAGCGCCTGCGACTCATCCGCAGACGCCGTCTGCTGATCCGCGAACGGCGACAGCGGTTGTCGCGCACCGGGCCCATACCGGGCCCGGTGCGCGGCAACCGCTGAATCGCGTGGTGCGGGTTGGGCGACCAGGCAGAGTGGTTCGTAGCACTTGGCGTACCCGACCCTCCGACAGGAGACGTGAGATGGACACGACCACCGCAATCGCCCGCTTCGACGAAGTCCGGGCCGACACCGAACGCCTCGCCGCACCGCTCTCCCCCGAGGACCAGACCGTCCAGTCGATGCCGGACGTCTCCCCCACCAAGTGGCATCGCGCGCACGTGACCTGGTTCTTCGAGACCTTCGTGCTGGCCGAGAACGAGCCCGGCTTCACACCGTTCCAGGACAAGTACTGGTTCCTCTTCAACAGCTACTACGAGCAGGTCGGGCCGCGGTACTCACGGCCGATGCGTGGCGTGATCAGCCGCCCCGGCGCGTACGAGGTCGGCGACTACCGGCGCAACGTCGACGACCGCATCAGGGACCTGCTCGACCGCGTGGACGAGGGCACCTTCGCCAAGCTCGCCCCGACCATCGAGCTCGGCTTCCATCACGAGCAGCAGCATCAGGAGCTGCTGCTGATGGACATCAAGCACGTGCTCTCGCTCAACCCGCTGCAGCCGACGTACGCGGGGCGGTCGGTCGCGGGCGGGGGGACCGACCGGCTGGGGTGGGTCGATCTCGACGGCGGCCTGGTCGAGATCGGTTCCGAGGGCGGCGGCTTCTGCTTCGACAACGAGCTGCCACGACACCAGCAGTGGCTGGAGCCGTACCGGCTCGCCGACCGGTTGATCACCAACGGCGAGTGGCTGGAGTTCATCGCCGACGGCGGCTACCGGCGCCCGGAGCTGTGGCTCTCGGACGGCTGGGCGCGGGTCAACGCCGAGGGCTGGGAGGCGCCCTTCTACTGGCGCGAGGCCGACGGGGAGTGGTTCGAGCACACCCTGCACGGCACGTCCCCGCTCGATCCCGGGCTGCCGGTCTGCCACCTGAGCCACTACGAGGCCGATGCGTACGCCACCTGGGCCGGCAAGCGCCTGCCCACCGAGGCCGAGTGGGAGCACGCCGCCCGGACCTATGAGGTGGCCGGCAACCTGGCCGACCGGGACAGCTTCCACCCCCGCGCGGCCGGGCCCGCGACCGGTGGCCTGCGCCAGCTCTTCGGGGACTGCTGGGAGTGGACCTCCTCGGCCTACCTGCCCTACCCGGGCTTCCACCCTGCCGCCGGCGCGATCGGCGAGTACAACGGGAAGTTCATGTCGAGCCAGATGGTGCTCCGTGGCGGCTGCGCGCTCACCCCGCCGGGCCACACCCGGGCCTCCTACCGCAACTTCTTCCCGCCCGGCGCGCGCTGGCCCCTCACCGGGCTCCGGCTCGCCGACGACGGGCGCCGTGCGTGACCTGGTCGGCCTCGATCACGTGTGCCCATCGCGGCGTCCTCGGGCCGCCCCCGACCCACGCCGAGTGGGCCTCACATCACGACGGCTGCCCGGCTCCGCTGCGACTCGGTCCGTGGACCGCAGCCGTCAGCGGCACCATCGACGCCTCGTGGACGCTCATCCTCGACAAGGCCCAGCAGGACGGCCTGCCGATCGGCTCGGCGGCCGTCCAGCTCGCCAACGAGCTGGAGGTCGGTGGCTTCTCGGTCCTCCTCAGCGACGGCGAGGACCTCGCCCTGCTGACCGGTGACGAGGGCTGCCACCTGGTCGAGCCCGCGTCCTGGGAGTACGTCGTCAGCAGCCGTCCGCTCTCGGGCGCGCCGTCCACCCCGATCCCACCGCGCACCATCGGGGTCCTCAGCCCGTGCGGTCCGACGTGGTGGCGGCTGGACACACCTCATCACCAACCGAAGGAGAACCTCGCGTGACCCTCGACAGCGACGGCCGGACCACCACCCTGTTGACCGCCGAGGACTTGCGGCGCAGCCTCGCGGAGGACGCGCGCACCGGCCTGAGCGCGTCGCCGAAGTGGCTGCCACCGAAGTACTTCTACGACGAGCGTGGCTCGGAGCTGTTCGAGGAGATCACCCGGCTGCCCGAGTACTACCCGACCCGCACCGAACGGGCGCTCCTGACCGAGCATGCGCAAGAGATCGCCGAGGCCTCCGAGGCCGAGGTGCTTCTCGAGCTCGGGTCCGGCTCCTCGGAGAAGACCCGGCTCCTGCTCGATGCGCTGGCCCGGACCGGCCGGCTGACGACGTACGTCCCGGTCGACGTCAGTGCCAGCGCGCTCACCCAGGCGATGGACGCGCTCGCCGAGGAGAGGCCGGGGCTCGTGCTGGAAGGGGTCGTCGCCGACTTCGACCAGCATCTCCAGCAGCTGCCGACCCCGGGACGGCGGCTGATCGCGCTGCTCGGCAGCACGCTGGGCAACTACGACCGCCCCGGACGCGAACGATTCCTGCGATCGGTCGCCGACGCCATGCAGCCCGGGGAAGGTCTCCTGCTCGGGCTCGACCTGGTCAAGGACCCCGGTCAGCTGGTCGCCGCCTACGACGATGCCGCCGGTGTGACCGCCGAGTTCAACCTCAACGCGCTGCACGTCCTCAACCGGAGCCTGGGCGCCGACTTCGACCCTGACGGGTTCCGGCACCTGGCGCGTTGGAACACCGAGGAGGAGCGGATCGAGATGCGACTGGTCGCCCAGGACTCCGCCCGCGTGGAGCTGAGCGAGCTCGACCTCGTCATCAAGTTCGACGAGGGCGAAGAGCTCCTCACCGAGCTGTCCTGCAAGTTCCGCCGAAGCAGCGCCGCTCGCGAGCTCGCTGCGGCGGGATTCGGCGACCTTCGCTGGTGGACCGATCCGGAGGAGGCGTACGCACTCGTCCTGGCCAGGCGCTGAGCGCCAGGGTCCGGCTCCGCCCCGGCGCGGGCGGGGACCCAGGTCGTGGGTCCCCGCCTGCGTCGTGGTCTACCCGATGCCGAGCTTCACGAAGACCAGCCAGGCGACGAGTGGCACCACGGCGATCATCAGCACCGCCCACAGCAGGAGCGACCTGAAGAACAGTCGTTCCTCCTCGGGCCGCGCGCTGGCCATGAGCAGCGCGCCGCTCGTCGACATCGGGCTGGTGTCGACCACGGACGAGCTGACGGAGATCGCCGTGACGACGCCGAGCGCGGTGAGCGTGGGGTCCGCGGCGATCGGCACGACGACCGGGCTGATCACGCCGAGCGTGCCCGTGGTGGAGGCGAAGGCGGAGATGAGACCGACCACGTAGCTCGTGATGAGCGCCGCGATGGAGCCGCTGCCCAGACTCTCGATGCCCGCCTGGAGATCCGCGAGCGCGCCCACCGATTCGAGCATCCCGACATAGGTGACGATCCCGGTCACCAGGAGGATCGCCGACCACGGCATGCTGTCGATGGTCCGCTGCTGGACATCGGGGTTGACCACGATGAGGACGACGGCAAGGGCGATCGACGCCACGCCGACATCGAGCCCGAAGACCGTCGTGAGGACGAGCAGCGCCGCGAGGCTCACCAGGCTGAGGACGCGCATCGGCGTGACCTCCACCTTCTGGGGCACGACCTCGGTCCTGGCCTCGGTGAGCACGCCACCCGCGGTTCCGCCGCCGAGCTCGTCCGTGGACGACCCCGGTGCGTGCAGCTCACCTCGCTCGGCACCCGGGCGGGCCCCGGCCCGTGCCGCGCGGCGGCGAACGATCGCCTGGACGCCGGCGTAGGCGATGACCGCCAGGACGGCGTTGAAGACGAAGCAGTACAGGTAGAGCTTCAGCGTGCTGTCCGGTGACCCTGCCTTGTCCAGCATGACGTTGGACAGCGCACCGAACGGGTTGACCGGGGAGAAGGCTCCGGCATTGGCCCCCTGGATCACGACGAGGCCCATCGCGAGGGTGCTGATCCCGAACCGGGCTCCGAGCGCCAGGGCGACGGGCGCGACGATGGCGATGGCGGCCGGGGTGAACGCCCCCGCCGAGGCGAGGAGCGCGGTGAGAAGGAACATCAGCACGGCCACGAGGAGCCGGTGACCGTTGGCGAGTCGTTCTGCCCAGTAGGCGAGCAGGTCGATGGTGCCGGTCTGCTTGACGATCCCGAAGAGCAGGGTCGCGCCCACGAGGATCAGCAGGAGCTCGGTCGGGAAGCCGGCCATCACATCGTCCAGCGAGAGCCCGCCGATGAGGGTGCCGACGCCGAAGGCCGCCACGAGGGCGAGGAGGCCGGCGTTGATGCGGGTGAAGCAGCCCACGGCGAAGGCCGCGATCAGGACGAGGAAGGCGACGAGGGACAGGGTCATGACGGCACTCGCCTCACCTGGTGCGAGCGTCTGCCGCGACGAGCGAACCCTCGAGCAGCCGCCCTGCGTTGCTGATGGCCGGCTGGTGACCCAGTGCCTGAAGGATCTCGAACGTGGTGGCCGTCGCGGCGGTGATGACCGGTAGACCGAGCTCGTCCTCCACCGCCTGGACCGCGTCGAGCGACGGCATCTGAACACAGGCGGACAGGATCAGGGCGTCGGCCTCGGAGTGACGGAGCTCGCGGGCGATGGCCGGCAGGTTGCGCGGGTCGAGGCAGCCCACGGCGAGGTTGTCCGAGACCTCCAGGCTGGTGGCGTCGACCACCGTGAAGCCTGCGCCCTCGATGTAGTCGCCCACCATCTTCGTCAGCGGCTTCATGTAGGGCGCGACCATCGCGACCTTGCGGGCGCCGATGGCCTCGAGCGTACGCACGAGCGCGCCGGCGCTGCTGGTGACGGCTGCCGGCAGGCCGTTGCCGGCCGCCGCCTCTCGAATGACCTCCTCCGAGCCGACGTGGGCGTTCGGCCCCTGGGCCATCACCGCGACCAGACAGGCGTACGCGATGACGTCGACGTCCGCGTCCGAGACGGCAACGGCGCAGTCGGCCGCCTTGTCGACCATCGCGAGCAGCTCTTCCCTGGTGACGCTCTTCAGCGTCGCCCGCGCCGAGTGGAAGGTGTAGCGGTGCCCGGTGGCCAGCGACTGCCGGCGGAACAGCTCCGGAAGCTCGGTCTCCATGGTGATGTTCGAGCTCGGCACGATCAGCCCGATCCGAGAGCTGTCAGGGGCTGCCTGCGGCTCCCGACCAGCTGAATTCGCGACTCCAGTCGTCATCTGTCACTCCGAAACGTGTTGTAGGGATGGAGAACCCACATGATGGGTTCGGAACCCACGATGCAGGTTGCACGCGCGTGATGTCAACCACTCCGACCCAGATCGTGGGCACGTGCCCTACGATGTGGGCTGTTGACTCACCTTGGAAGGGTGGACCGTGGCATGACCGCAGACGACCGAAAGTCCTCGACGCTGGTGCTCGGGAAGATCGTCCGGATCCTCGACTGCTTCTCGATCGAGAACCCCGAGCCCACGTTCCAGGAGATCCTGCGCACGACGGGTCTGCCGTCGAGCACCTGCCAGCGCCTGGTGCAGGACCTGACCAACGAGGGCTTCCTGGACCGCGACGGCGACCGCTACCGCGTCGGCATCGCCCTGGTCCGCTGGGCCGCGCCGGGCACCCTCGGTCTCGACGTGGTGCGCGCCGTCCAGCCGATCCTGACGCGACTCCGCGACGAGACCGGCGAGACCGCGTGCCTCTACGTCAGAGACGGGATCCACCGCACCGTCGTCGCCGTGGCACAGACCCGTCATGTCGTCATCCGGCCCTTCATGGTCGGCATGGTCATGCCGATCCACGCAGGCGCTCCGGGCAAGATCTTCCTCGCCTTCGACCCCGAGGCCCGCAAGGATCTGGAGCAGAGCGGCGAGCTGGCGACATTCACGTCCAGCACCCCTGACAGCATGAAGCTGCTCGACGAGCAGGTCGCCACCGCGCGCGAGCAGGGCTACTACGCCGCGTTCGGCGAACGGCACCCCGACGTCGCCTCGATCAGCGCTCCCGTCTTCGACCACGCGCGAGGCCTCGCCGCCGTCATCGGCCTGGGCTTCCCGACACAACGCGTGACGCCCGAGGCCGTGGACGAGCTCGTAGGCCCGGTGATCCAGGCGGCACGCGACGCCAGCGAGCTCCTCGGCTTCGACGACGGCCCGCTGTCTGCACCGGCGTAGACGCCCGTCCCGGCCAGGCGCCGAGACGCGACCCCTCCGCCGGAGTCTCGGCTCAGCTCACGGCGCCTCGTCGTCGAGCAACGGCTGCAGCTGCGCCTGGATGGCCGCGGGCGTGGCCGAGGTGCGCAGCACGACGACGGTCGAGGACGGCTCGAGGCCGGCGGGCTGATAGCGCTCGAGGGCCACCCGCATCGCCTGGTCGAGCTCGCCCTCGGGGTCGGACGTCTGGTCCCGGAGCCAGCGGCGGAGCACGAAGTTGTGGGCGGTGACCAGGTCGGCGGCCAGCAGGTCGGCGCGCAGCTGCCCGTCGGGCAGGTCGGACATCCACGCGCGAAGCCAGCGTGCGAACAGCCGCTGATACTGCTGGATGCCACCCGTCTCACGGGCACGGAGGGCGGGCACCGAACCCACCAGGCGATAGCGCGCCCGCGCCAGCTCCCCCTCGTCCAGGTAGTGCCGCAGCACGACGCGGGTGGCTTCGCTCAGCGCGAGCGCTCGCGTGGCCGGGGTCGCGGCGGCCAGACGCTGGTCGATGCGACCGAGCAGCTCGTCGTGCTCGGGGAAGATCACGTCGTCCTTGGACCCGAACGCGCGGAAGAAGGTCGTCCGGCCGACGCCGGCTCGACGCGCGATGTCCTCGGCGGTCGTCGCGTCGAACCCTCGTTCCTCGAACAGCTCGAACGCCGCGGCGACCAGGCGGTCCTTCGTCGTGGCCGATCGAGGCTTCTCGCTCATGACCCGAAACGTACTTGATGGTACGAAGTTCCGTCTATAAGGTACTGCGTACCAACAACGGGAGGCTGCACATGACTGGGTTCAACCACATCGGCGTCGTCGGCGCGGGACTGATGGGCGCCGGCATCGCCGAGGTCGCCGCTCGCGCGGGCAAGGATGTCGTCCTCATCGACGCCAACCCCGCGGCCGCCGAGGCCGGCCACGAGCGCCTGCGGGCCTCCCTCGAACGCGCCGAGCAGCGCGGCAAGATCGCCCGGGCCGCCGAGGTGCTGGAGCGCATCACCCTCAGCAGCGACCTCGAAGCCCTCGCCGACCGCGACCTGGTCATCGAGGCGATCGTCGAGGACGAAGCAGCCAAGACGGCGCTGTTCACCCGGCTCGACTCGATCGTCACCGATCCCGAGGCGGTGCTGGCCTCCAACACCTCCTCCATACCGATCATGAAGCTCGCCGTGGCCACCGAGAGGCCTGCGCAGGTGATCGGGCTGCACTTCTTCAACCCGGTCCCGGTGCTCTCTCTCGTGGAGCTCGTGCCCAGCCTGCTCACCGCGCCGGAGACCGCCGACCGGGTGCGTACGTTCGTGGAGGACGACCTCGGCAAGCACCCCATCGACTCCCAGGACCGGGCGGGCTTCGTGGTCAACGCGCTGCTGATCCCGTTCGTGCTCTCCGCGATCCGGATGCTGGAGTCCGGGTTCGCCACCGCCGAGGACATCGACCAGGGCCTCGTACGCGGCGCGGCCCACCCCCAGGGACCGCTGGCACTCGCCGACCTCATCGGGCTGGACACGACCAAGGCCGTGGCCGAGTCCCTCTACGAGGAGTTCAAGGAGCCGCTCTACGCCCCGCCGCCCCTCCTCGCGCGGATGGTCGACGCCGGTCTGCTGGGCCGCAAGACCGGCCGCGGCTTCTACCACTACTGATCCGTCAAGGAGCCACCATGACCGACGACTTTCCCTACCTCGAGCTCGCCGACCACCACCTCGACCTGCGTGAGGCCGTGCGCGCGATCGCGGCGAACAAGATCGCTCCGCACGCCGCAGAGGTCGACGCGGCCGCTCGGTTCCCGACCGAGGCCTACGACGCGCTCGTCGCCTCCGGACTCCACGCGGCCCACGTGCCGGAGGAGTACGGCGGCGAGGGCGCCGATGCCCTGGCGACCTGCATCATCATCGAGGAGATCGCGCGCGTGTGCGCCTCCTCCTCCCTGATCCCGGCGGTCAACAAGCTCGGCAGCCTCCCGCTCATCCTCGCCGGTTCCGAGGACCTCAAACAGCGCTACCTCCAGCCTCTCGCCGCGGGCACCTCGACGTTCTCCTACGCCCTCTCCGAGCGCGAGGCCGGCTCCGACACCGCCTCCATGAAGACCCGCGCCGTCCTCGACGGCGACCACTGGGTGCTGAGCGGCCAGAAGTCCTGGATCAGCAACGCCGGCGTCTCCGACTACTACACCGTCCTCGCCGTCACCGATCCGAACGGCCGGCGCGGATCCAACGTGAGCGCCTTCGTCGTGGAGAAGAGCGACGAGGGGTTCACCATCGGCGCGCCCGAGAAGAAGCTGGGCATCAAGGGCTCCCCCACCTGCGAGCTCATGTTCGACGCCGTCTACCTGCCCGGTGACCGCATCATCGGTGAGCCCGGCACCGGTCTCCAGCTCGCCCTGCGCACCCTGGACCACACCCGCATCACCATCGCCGCCCAGGCCGTCGGCATCGCCCAGGGCGCCCTCGACCACGCGCTGGCCTACGTCCAGGAACGCCAGCAGTTCGGCAAGCACATCGCCGACTTCCAGGGGATCCAGTTCATGCTCGCCGACATGGCGATGAAGCTCGAGGCCGCCCGCCAGCTCGTCTACGTCGCCGCCGCGAAGTCCCAACGGCACGCCGCCGACCTGTCCTTCTTCGGAGCGGCCGCCAAGTGCTTCGCCAGCGACACCGCCATGGAGATCACCGTCGACGCCGTCCAGCTCCTCGGCGGCGCCGGCTACACCCAGGACTTCCCCCTCGAACGGATGATGCGCGATGCCAAGATCACCCAGATCTACGAAGGCACCAACCAGATCCAGCGCGTGGTGATGGCTCGCCAGCTGCTCGGGAGCCGCTAGCGCACACCGGCGGCGACACGGTTCAGCTCGCCCAGCAGTCGTCCGATGTCGCGTACGTCGGGTCCTCGGCGTACGTCGTGGACCAGCGGGCTTCCTCGACGGTGCCGTAGTAGGTCGTCGGGTGGGTGGGCGGCGTGGGCGCCGGGTCCACCTGGACCGTGACGTTCATGCAGGCGCCGGTGACGGCTCCGAGCAGAACCACGGGGGCGAGAGCTCGTACGCCGCGCCACGTCGATGCTGTTCTCATGCTCACTCCTCAAACGGTAGGTTCGTACGCCGCCCGGAGGGAGGCACTGTCGGGGCACCTCTGCCACTAGCCGAGCAGCGGGTCACCTTCCGGTGGCGCGTCGGTGCGCCCGGCCGATCGGTTCATCGCGTGGTCGGGAAGCCAGAGCACGAAGGTGCTCCCGGCCGAGCCGTGGCTGACCAGGACGAGCCGGCCCTCGTGGCTCTCGGCGATCTGGCGGGCGATGGAGAGGCCCAGGCCCGAGCCGTCGACGACCGCGTCGTCGCCGGACGTACCGTTGCCCCGGTAGAACCGGTCGAAGACGCGGTCCTGGTTCGCCTCGTCGATCCCCGGTCCCTCGTCGGCGACCGCGGCCCAGGCCCAGCCGTCGCGGCTGCCCATGCCGACCGTGAGGGTGGAGCCGGCCGGGGCGAGCCTGACGGCGTTGGACAGGAGGTTGGCCATCACGCGCTGCAGCGCGTCGGGGTCGCCGACGACGACCGGTCCGCCGTGGCTGCGCTCGACCACACTGAGGCCGCGTGCCTCCGCCGGGAGCCGGTACTCCCGAACCGCCGCGGTGACAGCGCCGGCCAGGTCGACCTGGCGGTCGGTGAAGGCCTCCGAGCGGCTGCGGGCGATGGCCAGCAGGTCCTCCAGGAGGCGGCGCATCCGGCGGGTGGCCTGGAGCACGACGAGGCTGGCCTCGCGCCGTTCGGGGATGGTGGAGCGGTCGTTGGCGAGGACGGCCTCGACGTTGGTGTGGATCAGGGAGACCGGGTTGCGCAGCTCGTGGGAGACGTCCTCGACGAACCTGCGCTGGTCGGAGAAGGCCCGGTCGAGCCGGGCGAGCATGGAGTCGATGGTGTCGGCGAGCGTACGCAGCTCGTCGTGCGGTCCGGTCGCGCCGATGCGCCGGGTGAGGTCGGAGGCGTTGATCTCCTGGGCGGTGCGGGTGATCGCGCCGACCGGGCGCAGCGCACGCCCGGCCACCCACCAGCCGATGGCCAGGCTGAGGACGAACATCACGACCAGCGCGATGATCGAGTAGTTGCGCAGCGTCTGGAGTGAGGCGTAGTTGACCGCCTCCTGGACATCGGCGAAGTCCGCGGCCTGGAACTCCTGCCCCGGCTTGTAGACGATGTGGCCGTCCTGGGTCTCGAACTTCTTGACCGTCACCGGGTCCAGCGGCGCGGCGCTGATGCTGCTGGAGAGCGCCAGATAGACCCCGGCGAGCAGCAGCGCGGTCACCCCGAACAGGAGCGAGGAGTACGTCAGGGTCAGGCGCACCCGCACGGTTCGGAGCCAGCGGGGCACCCGTGACAACCGACCCGAGCGCTCACTCATGCGGTCGCGCCCCGCTCCAGCTCGGGCAGGTCGCGGAGCCGGTAGCCGCGGCCGACGACGGTCTCGAGGGCCGGAGCCTCCTCGCCGACGGTGAGCTTGCGGCGCAGGGTGCCGACGGTGACCCGAACGGTCTGGGTGAACGGGTCGGCGTTCTCGTCCCAGACGTGCTCCAGGAGCTCCTCGGCCGAGACGATGTAGGCGGGCCGGGTCATCAGATAGCGCAGGACGGAGAACTCCTTGAGCGTCAGGCCGAGCTCGCGGTCGCCCCGCCGGGCCAGCTGACGGGCGGTGTCGAGCCGGATCGGTCCGTGCGTCAGCACGGCGGTGCCGTCGCTGCTGGGCCGGCGCAGCAGCGCCCGCAGCCTCGCGGTCAGCTCGGCCAGCTCGAACGGCTTGGTCAGATAGTCGTCGGCCCCGACGTCGAGGCCGCGGACCCGGTCGTCGAGGCGGTTGCGCGCGGTGAGCATCAGGATCCGTGGGGCCTCCTCCCCGGGAACCCCCACCGCACCCGTACGCAGCGCCGCGGCGACCTCGAAGCCGCTGCCGTCGGGCAGGTTGATGTCCAGGACGACGAGATCGTAGGCGTTCACGCCGAGCTTCTGCAGCGCGTCGCCGACCGATCCGGCCCCGTCGACGGCGTACCCCTCCCGCTGCAGCGCGACGCGCAGGGCGCTGACCAGGCCCGCCTGGTCCTCGACGATCAAGACCCTCACGCTCAAGAACGGTAGCGCGCGGCCGGGCCGGTGCCCATGCGTAGGACGTCATCGCTCGGTATCGGTTCCGCCCCGCGCTTTCGGATCGCTTTCGGTGCCGTTTCCGCTGGTTTTCGCCCTGCTCCGATGTGATCGGTCCTCAGCGGAAACATCCATCCAGGACTCATCCATCCAGGGGGCCCACATGCGGGAGCCAGAGCAGAAGCAGCCGATCAGCCAGCCGATCCGGTCCGACCTCGGGACCAGCGCCGTCCTCGAGCGCGTGCTGTTCGAGGTCAAGCGCGTCGTCGTGGGCCAGGACCTGATGATCGAGCGGATGCTGGTGGGGCTGCTCGCCCGCGGCCATGTGCTGCTCGAGGGGGTGCCGGGCGTCGCGAAGACCCTGGCGGTGCGGACGTTGGCCGACGTCGTGGGCGGCTCGTTCGCCCGGCTCCAGTTCACCCCGGACCTGATGCCCTCCGACATCATGGGCACCCGGGTCTGGCGTCCCTCGGCGGAGCAGTTCGACACCGAGCTGGGGCCGGTCTTCGCCAACCTCGTCCTCGCCGACGAGATCAACCGGGCCCCGGCCAAGGTGCAGTCGGCACTGCTGGAGGCGATGGCCGAGCGGCAGGTCAGCATCGGCGGCACCAGCCATCGCCTGCCCGACCCGTTCCTCGTCCTCGCCACCCAGAACCCGATCGAGAACGACGGCGTCTACCGGCTGCCCGAGGCCCAGCGCGACCGGTTCCTGCTGAAGGTCGACGTCGGCCACGTCGACGAGCTCGAGGAGATGACCATCATCCAGCGGATGGGCTCGCGGCCGCCGCGCGCCGAGCAGATCCTCGACGCCACCGCCCTGCGGCACCTGCAGTCACGAGCGGACCAGGTCTTCGTCCATCACACCGTCGCGCAGTACGCCGTCAGGCTCGTCATGGCGACGCGGACGCCGCACGCCTATGGACTGCACAACCTCGAGGGCCTGCTCGCCTACGGCGTCAGCGCCCGCGGCAGCTTGGGCCTCGTCACCGCTGGCCGCGCCCTGGCGCTGCTGCGGGGGCGCGACTACGTGCTGCCTGCCGACGTCGCCGACCTGGCCGGCGACATCCTCGCCCACCGGCTGGTGCTCACCTTCGACGCCGAGGCCGACGGGGTCGACCCCCGCGCCGTCGTGGACGCCGTCCTCGCCGTCGTCCCGCAACCGCGGGCGACGCCGAGCGACGACGACGTCGAGACCGCCGAGCCGGGCGCCGATGCGGAGCTGGCCTCGTGAACCGGGCACCGCGTACGCCCGAGAGTGCGTTCCGGAGGCTGGACCTCACCGTCCAGCGCCGGGTGAGCGGGCTGCTCCAGGGCGAGTCGGCCGGGCTGCGGCTCGGGCCGGGCAGCGACGCCGAGGAGCTGGTCCCCTACTCCCCCGGTCACGACGTACGCCGCATCGACTGGAACGCCACCGCCCGCCTGGGCGAGCCGCATGTCTGGCTCACCCAGGCAGAGCACGAGCTCGAGACCTGGGTCCTGGTCGACCGCACCCCCAGCATGGCCTTCGGGACCGCGCTCGCCGAGAAGGTGGAGGTCGCCGAGGCGACCGTCTCCGCGATCGGCATCGTGGCCGACGGCCCCGGCAACCGGGTCGGCCTCGGGATCCTCGATGCCGGCGGCGTACGTTGGCGCCCGCCCACCACGGGGCGCCGGGTCGCTCGGCGCCTGCTGACCACGGAGCCACCCTCGCCGCGCACCGCGGAGGCGACGAGCACCGGCGGCGACTTCGCGACGGCCCTGGTCGAGCTGGCCCGACGTGCCCGGATCCCGGGGCTGCGGGTGATCGTGTCCGACCTGCTGCCCACCGACGGGACCTGGGAACGGCCCTTCGACTGGGAGTCGGCGCTGCGGCGGCTCACCGCGCGCCACGACGTGATCGTCGTGGAGATCGTGGACCCTCGCGAGCTCGACCTGCCCGCCGTCGGCCACGTCACGATCCTCGACCCGGAGAGCAACCGACAGCACGAGGCCGACACCTCCGACCCGCGCCTGCGTGCCGCGTACGCCCAGGCGATGAGATCGCTGCGCGAGCACAACGCCGAGGCCGTCCGGGTCGCCGGCGCGGACCACCTGCGGGTCTCGACCGACGACGACTGGGCACGCCTGCTCATCCGCATGCTGCGCCGCCGGGCACGCCACCCCCGGCCGCCCCGCTCACGCTCGGCCACCCACTGATCGGAAGGAGCTCGATGAGACTCACCCAGCCCCTGTTCCTGCTCGCGCTGATCCCCATCGCCCTGCTCGCCGTCGGCTATCTGGTGATGCAACGCCGCCGGATCAAGTACGCCCTCAGGTTCGCCACCGCGCCCATGCTCGAGCGCCTCGTCCCCCACCGCCCCCGCTGGCGCCGCCACCTGGCCGCCGGGCTGGTCGTCGGTGCGTTGGCGCTGCTGGCGGTGGCCACCACCCAGCCCCAGGTCCGGGCGCAGGTGCCGTACGAACGCGCCACGATCCTGGTCGCCATCGACACCTCCGCCTCGATGACGGCCGAGGACATGCCGCCCAACCGCCTCGAGGCAGCCAAGGCAGCCGCCGTCAGCTTCATCGACCAGCTGCCGGCCCGCTACAACGTGGGGCTCGTCAGCTTCTCCAGCAGCGCGCGCGTGGTCACCAGCCCGACCACCGACCACGCCCTGGTCGCCCGCAGCATCGAGGGTCTCGGACCGCCCGACGGCGGCACCGCCATCGGGGAGGCCGTCTACTCCTCGATCAACGACCTGCGCCAGATCCTGGAGGAAGCCGGGCTCGGTCCGTCCGCCTCGCCCTCACCCAACAGCTCCGACGGCTCCGAGGAGTCCGACACCCAGGAAGGGTCGCCGGCCCACCTCGTACTGCTCTCCGACGGTGGCAACTCCGCCGGACGGAGCCCGCTCGCCGCGGCCGAGGCCGCCCGCGAAGCCGGACTGCCCACCTCGACCATCGCCTACGGAACCGAAGGAGCCAGCGCCGCCCTGCCCGGCGGACAGTCGGTCGAGGTCCGCGAGGACACGCTGCGCGAGCTCGCCGACACCACCGGCGGCCAGTTCTACCGCGCCTCCAGCGCCGACGAGCTGCGCGAGGTCTACGACGACATCGGCACCCTCGTCGGCTACCACGTCGAATTCCGCGAGATCACCGTCTGGGTCGTCATCGGCGCCATGGTCCTCGCCTTCGTCGCCGCTGCGCTCTCCCTGCGCTGGTTCGCCCGGCTCATCTAGGCACCCCGAAGTCCAGGACAGGAAGGCACTCTCATGAACGACACCGCAGCGCCCGGGTCCGGTCTCGGCCGCCCCACCGGTCCCCAACGGTGGACGATCTCCGCGCCGCCCGCCCGTGCCCTCCGCCCGCTCCAGCCCGCACCACCACCCCCGATCCGACCAGTCGCACCCGCGCCGGCACCACCGGCCGCGCCGAGCCCGATTCCCCTGTCGGCGCCCCCTCCGGCGCGACGTGTGGTGCGTGACCGCTACGGCAGGGTGCGGCTGGTCGCCCCACCACGTGCCTCCGACGTGGCCTCTCCGCCGGGACGGCCGAACGGCACTGCCCCGGAA
This sequence comes from Nocardioides sp. NPDC054178, assembly GCF_055585005.1. Lineage (NCBI taxonomy): Bacteria > Bacillati > Actinomycetota > Actinomycetes > Propionibacteriales > Nocardioidaceae > Nocardioides > Nocardioides sp. NPDC054178. Next base: position 166,168 of record NZ_JBVJKY010000010.1, on the reverse strand, counting down.
CCGCCCGCCGCCCTGACCAGGCGACCCCGACGTACGCGCACGATCACCCTCACCCTGGCGGCGGCCGTCGTCGCGGGTGCGGCGACCAGCGGCGCGATCACCCTCCTCGCCCCCGACCGCGAGCCCACCGCAGGCACCATCGCCGCGCCGGCCCCGGTGCCACCGGGAGGCGCGCCGGCCAACGCCACCGAGGCCGCCGCCCAGCGCATCCTGCCCAGCGTCGTACAGGTCCGCGCCGGCCGCGGCACGGGCTCCGGAGTCGCGATCGACGGCGTCGGCCACGTGGTCACCAACGCCCACGTCGTCCAGGGTTCCGACTCGGTGAGCCTGGTGCTGGCCGACGGAAGCACCGCCTCGGGCCGCGTCATCGGCAGCGACGAGCGCAACGACATCGCGGTGATCGCGACCGACCCCGGTGCCGTACGCGCCGCCACCATCGGCCAGAGCGGCAACCTCCGGATCGGGCAGCCCGTGATCGCCGTCGGCTCGCCCCTCGGCCTCAACGGCACCGTGACCTCCGGCATCGTCAGCTCGCCACACCGCTCGTCCGGATCGAGGCCCGAGATGATCCAGACCGACGCCGCCATCAACCCCGGCAACTCCGGCGGCCCCCTGGTCGACCTCCAGGGCCGCGTCGTCGGGATCAACACCTCGATCGCCACCCTCGGCGGCCCCAGCGGCAACATCGGCATCGGCTTCGCCGTCCCCATCGACCGCGTACGCACCGTCGCCCAGGCCCTGATCAGCCAGGGCTGAGTGCGACGACGGAGCGGCTCACCCCAGCGGCACTGGAGCGACGTCCTCGTGTCTCCGCGTGAGAGTCTCGTCCGTCGGGCCGGACGGACCGCGGCCTCCCGCACGTTCTGCTCCTACGCCGGCTGCCACCACGAGCCCGATCCCGAGGACGGCGATGAGGTCGGGCACCTGATGGAGGGCGACCAACCCGATCACCAGTGCGAGCGCCGGCTCGAGCGCCATGAGGGTGCCGAAGGCACCGGCGGCGAGGCGACGTAGCGCCATCATCTCGAGGGCGAAGGGCACCACCGGCACCAGCAGGGCCAGCCCCAGACCGGTGAGCACCAGCTCCGGCGTGAGCTGTCCCACGATGCCGGGACCGACCACGACGGAGGCGACCACCGCCGCGACCGGCATGGAGATCGCGAGGCCACCGATGCCGCTCACCGCATCGCCGATCTTCTGGGTCAACAAGATGTAGGACGCCCAGCACACGGCCGCGCTCAGGGCGAAGGCGACACCCACCACGTCTACGGTGCCCTCCCATGGTTGGGTCAGGCAGAGCACCCCGCCGGCTGCCACGATCGCCCACGCCCGGGCGACGCCGCGGCTGCGGACGACGGCCACCCCGAGCGGTCCCAGGAACTCGAGCGCGGCGGCCGTGCCGAGCGGGAGCCGGGTCAGAGCCGCCATGAACAGCAGGGTCATGCCGGAGGTGACCACGCCGAGAGCGACACCGGCCAGCAGCGTCTCGCGTCCGAACACCGAGGGACGCGGCCGGACCAGGACGAGAAGCAGCAGCGCCGCCCAGAACAGGCGCAGCCAGGCGACGCCCGCCGCACCGAGCTGGTCGATCAGGCCCACCGAGGCCGCGAGACCCAGCTGTACGCAGAGCATGGCCGCCATCGCCATGGAGGCGCCGGCGCGGGCGGAGTGGGGAGCTGTGGTGGTCATGCACTCAGTCGAACCGATGAGATCCGTTCGTGTCCACGTGACATTGCTGGACATTATGTTCGTAGATCCGAAACGATGAGGCCTGTGGACGTACGTCGGCTCCGGATGTTGCTCGAGCTCTCTCGCCTCGGCTCGATGCATGAGGTCGCCGCCGAGATCGGCACCAGCACCTCCAGCGTGTCCCAGGCCATCGCGGCGCTCGCACGGGACGTCGGAACGGACCTCGTCGAGCCCGATGGGCGGCGCGTACGCCTCACTCCAGCGGGCCACCGTCTCGCCGAGCACGCCGTCACGATCCTGGCGGCGGTCGATGCCGCTCGTCTCGATCTCGCCCCGGACGCGGAGCCGGTCGGCGTGCTCAAGGTGGCTGGCTTCGCCACCGCGATCCGGCGCTCCCTCATGCCCGCGATCGACGGTCTCCGGCGCGCTCACCCCAGCCTCGAGGTGCGGGTGCACGAGCACGAACCGCCCGAGGCGCTGGCCCTGCTCGCGCGCGACGACATCGATCTCGCCCTGGTCTACGACTACAACGTCGCCCCCGCCTCCTGGCGCGGCGACCACGACACCGTGGCGCTGTGGGAGGTCGAATGGGGCCTCGGCGTGCCGACGAAGGAGCCGCGCGCTCCGTTCGCGACCTACGCCGACCGGGACTGGATCGTGAACTCGCGCCACACCGCCGACGAAGAGGTGCTGCGCATGCTGGCGTCGATGGCCGGATTCACGCCCCGGGTCGTCCACCGCGTCGACGCCCTGGAGCTCGTGGACGATCTCATCCTCGCCGGTCACGGGCTCGCGTTGCTGCCGCGCGGACGCACCTCTCGGCGAGGCGTCACCGTGCGGCCGCTGACCGACCCCAGAGTGCGACTGCGCGCTTATGCCGTGACCCGCCGAGGTCGCGACCGGTGGCCACCTCTCCGTGCGGTCCTGAGCCGGCTGCCCCACGTCTGACCAGGCGATCCGACAACGCCAGGCCTCAGCTCAGCCAGGTTCGCCGGCCGATCACCGCGGCCAGCTCGTCGGTGCGCTCATCGGACCAACCCGGGGGCGGCAGGATCGCCGCCCAGGCATTCACCGGCGCGGTGCCGAACTGGTGGCCCTGCCCCGGGGGCACCGAGTTGGCGGAGAACTGGTCGACACCCAGCTGCAGCATCGTCACCCCGGGGATCCAGCGTACGTTCGGGGAGACGCCGCGGCCGGGCTCCTCCTCCAGCCAGTCGGGGCGCTCCAGCGCCACCGCCGGCGACCACCAGGTGATCGGGTCGTTGGCGTGCTGGAGATACCCGATCCGGGTGCCGTTCCAGGCCTCGGGCAGCTCCCACTCCTCGGGCCGGTCGGCGAATCGGACGATCTCGCCCTCGTCCAGGACCGGCAGCACCTGGGAGGTCCCCCGGTCGCGTTCCCCGGTGAACCGGTCCCAGAGCCGGTTGTCGGCGGTCGGCCCCACGAACAGGGCGCCGTCGGTGCGGGTCGCGAGATCCTGAGCGCCGCTGAAGGCGGCCTCGGCGCCGAAGCTGCCCAGGCTCTCCCCGCTCACCACCAGCAGCGGACGCTCGGCCTCCGGGATCTCCAGCCAGCGTCCGTACACGGCGTCGAAGAGTGCCAGGCCCGCATCCTGCGCACGCTGGCGGTCCAGGACGAAGGACATCCAGCTCGGGAGGTAGGAGTACTGCAGGCTGACCGTCGCCGTGTCGCCACCCCACATGAACTCCAGCGCCTGGGCCTGGTTCTCGTTGACCCAGCCTCTGCCCGTGCCCGTGACCACGTTGATCACCGCGCGGTCGAAGCCGCCGAGCGCGTCGAGCTCGGCCACCGCGGCCGTCGCCTCGTCGCGGATGTCGACGCCTTCGTGGCCGGCCCCGACGTAGGCGCGCACCGGCTGCCGGGCGGGCTCCCCGGTGAACTCCCCGATGTCCGCGGCGGTCGGTGCGCTGGCTATGAACACCCGTCCCTGGCGGCCCAGGTCCTCCCACTCCTGCGACGAGGCCGGACCGGCCGTGAGCTCCGGCGCCGTGGGCGTCGGTACGTCGGTCCTGAACTCCTCGTTGATCGCGGCGAAGCTCGCGTCGAGCGCGCCCAGCAGCCGGTCGCCGCCCACCCCGATGGCCAGCTCGTAGAGCAGGACCGCGGCGATCAGGCCGCCGATCACGGTCGATGCGGCCGCGGGAAGGAAGCGGCCGAGGAACCGGCCGATCGAGCGCCCCAGCGCCCTGATCCCCCGCGACAGCGCGATCAGCAGCGCGAACAGCACCGCGGTGACGAGCACGGCGAGCACCAGGTGCAGGGGGCCCACCCGGTCGACACCAACCAGGTCGCGTACCTGGTTCTCCCACCGCAGGGACAGCCCCAGCACGATCAGGGTGCCGGGGCCGGCGGCGACGGCCAGGACCCGCCACGCGACCACCCGCGCCCGGCCGGTCAACCGGCCACCGCAGCTGCGGACCAGCCACCCGGCCAAGGCGCCCACGCCGTAGCCGGCCAGCATGCACAGCGCGCTGAGCAGCGCCTGGAAGAGCGCGGTCCGCGGCATCAGCGACGGGGTCAGCGACGCCCAGAGAAGCACCACCACGCCGGCTGTCGGCGCGAACGGCGCCCGCAGCTGCCCTCGCAGCACGTCGACCGCGTCACTTCGTGGGGTGGACCATCGCGTCGACCGCCACGGTCACCGCCAGGACGAGCGCCGCTTCCTCGCCGGGTGCGACCTCGACACCATAGGTGTCCCGGAGGCGGAACCACTTCTTGGACACCTCGGCGATCTTGCGTCCGTCGGCCTCGATGTCGTACTCGTGGTCGACGATGTTGCCCTGGACCGTCCAGTCCTCGCCGTGCTCGCGGTCGACCTTCCAGCGCTCGCGCAGGGGTGAGATGAGCGCCTTGTGCACGAGGGCGACCTGTTCGCCGTCGGCGTCCTCGATCGCCATCGAGTCGCGGATGTGCAGGACCCTGGTCTGGATGCGGCAGATCCTGGTGCCATCGAGATCCTCGAGGTCGAAGGTGTCCCGCAGCCGCAGCGCCTTGCCGTCGACGCGGAAAACACGCTCGCCGTCCTCGTTCTCGATCCAGTAGTCGTCACCGATCGAGATCATCTTCTGACGCATCTGGAAGCGGTGGGCGCTCCCGCCGCGCCCGAAGGCCTCACGTTCTTCCTGGCGCTTCTCGCGTCGGTCTCGAAAACCCATCGTCGTCTCCCTTCGCCGGACCATCCCAGGGTTGCGCCGGAGAATCCGCGGCGGATCACACGTTCCGGGTGAGGTGGACGGATCGGATCCGACGTCGGATCGAGGGGGATGGTCCCGTCCGGGACTGTGAGGCAGCCCGCGGTTGCCGCCCACAGCTGGTCTCACCCCGCCGAGGAAACCAGGAGCCAGAATGAGTTCTGACGCTGCCACCACCGAAGCACCCGCCGCAGCGAAGATGAGTCTTCCCACCCTGACCGCGATGGTCGTGGGTGGCATGGTCGGCGCCGGGGTCTTCTCCCTGCCGGCCCGGTTCGGCGTCGCCACCGGCATCCTCGGCTCGCTGATCGCCTGGGCGATCGCGGGCGCCGGGATGCTCATGCTGGCCTTCGTCTTCCAGAGCCTCGCGATCCGCAAGCCCGAGCTCGACTCCGGGGTCTTCATCTATGCCAAGGCCGGCTTCGGCGACTACGCGGGCTTCAACTCCGCGATCGGCTTCTGGGCCAGCTCGGTGGCCGGCAACACCTTCTACTGGGTGTTCATCGGCGCCACCATCGGGGCGTTCTTCGACGGCTTCGGTGATGGCGACACCGTGCTCGCGGTCGCACTCTCGACCGTCGGGGTGTGGCTCTTCCACTATCTGATCGCGCGCGGCGTCCGCGACGCCGCGGTGATCAACCGGATCGTCACGGTCTTCAAGGTCTTGCCGATCCTGGTGTTCATCGTGGTGCTCTTCATCTCCTTCGACGCCGGCGTCTTCGCCGACAACTGGGTCGCCACCGGCTACGGCGATCTCGGCAGCCTCGACGAGCAGATCCGCAACACCATGCTGATCACCACCTTCGTCTTCATCGGCATCGAGGGCGCCAGCGTCTACTCCCGCTACGCCAAGAGGCGCGAGGACGTCGGGAAGGCGACCGTGCTGGGCTTCCTCAGCGTGCTGTCGATCTTCGCGCTCGTCACCCTCTCCAGCTACTCCGTCGTCCCCCAGCCCGAGCTGGCCGACACCCGGCAGCCGTCGATGGTCGGGGTCTTCGAGTCGGTGGTTGGCGACTGGGGCGAGGTGTTCATCAGTGTCGCGGTGATCGTCTCGGTCCTGGGTGCCTACCTCGCCTGGACGCTGATGGCCGCGGAGGTGATGTACATCCCGGCCCGCTCCGACGACATGCCCGCCTTCCTGGGTCAGGAGAACCGCAACGGCACCCCGATCGCCGCGCTCGTGGTGACGTCGCTGGGCGTCCAGGGACTCCTCGCCCTCACCCTGTTCGTCAACGACGCGCTCAACTTCATGCTCGATCTCGCCACGAGCCTGGCGATCCTGCCCTACCTGCTGGCCGCGGCGTACGCGCTCAAGCTCGGCATCACCGGCGAGGCGTACGAAGGAGTGCCGGCAGGCGTACGTCGCAAGGAGACGATCGTGGCCGGCATCGCGACGGCCTACACGATGTTCCTCTTCGACGCCGCCGGGCTGAAGTTCGTGCTGCTGATGACGCTGATCCTCGCGCCGGCGTCGCTGCTCTACATCAAGGCCCGCAGCGAACGTGGCCGCAGGATCTTCAGCCCCACCGAGATCGCGCTGTTCGGCGCGATCCTCGTCGGAGCGGCGCTCGGCGTCTTCGGCCTGTCAACGGGCTGGATCTCCCTCTGATCTCCATCCTCAACCGAAAGGCATCTCATGTCAGAGCAGAAGTCCGCGTACGGCGTCCACTCCGAGGTCGGCAGGCTCCGGAAGGTGCTCGTCTGCGCACCCGGCCTCGCCCACCGCCGGCTCACCCCCAGCAACAACGACGAGCTCCTCTTCGACGACGTGATGTGGGTCGAGAACGCCCAGCGCGACCACGCCGACTTCGTGAACAAGCTGACCCAGCGTGGTGTCGAGGTCGTCGAGCTGCACGACCTGCTGGCCCAGACGCTCGCGGTCGCCGGCGCCAAGGACTGGATCCTCGACCGCAAGATCGTGCCGAACCAGGTCGGTCTCGGGCTGGTCGACGACACCCGCACCTACCTCGAGTCGGTCTCGGACCGGCAGCTGGCGGAGTTCCTCATCGGCGGCCTCGCGACCAACGACCTTCCCGACGACTTCCGCTCCGACTACCTCAGCCTCGCGCGGGAGTCGACCGGTGCCCGGGAGTATCTGATGCCGCCGCTGCCGAACACGCTCTACACCCGGGACACGACCTGCTGGCTCTACGGCGGGCTCACCATGAACCCGCTCTACTGGCCGGCCCGCAAGGACGAGACGCTCCTCTACAAGGCGATCTACCAGCACCACCCCGACTACGTCGGCTCGACCGTGTGGTGGGGCGACCCCGAGCAGGAGTGGGGGCAGGCCAGCTTCGAGGGTGGCGACGTGATGCCGGTCGGCAACGGGGTCGTGCTCGTCGGCATGAGCGAGCGCACCTCTCGCCAGGCGATCACCCAGGTCGCCAAGGCCCTCTTCGAGCAGGGAGCCGCGGAGAAGGTGATCGTCGCCGGGATGCCGAAGCTGCGCGCCGCCATGCACCTGGACACGGTCTTCACCTTCGTCGACCGCGACATCGTCACGCTCTATCCGACGATCATGGACGCGGTGCACACCTTCACCCTGGTGCCCTCCGACACGGCACCCGGGGTCGAGGTGATCGACCACGGCGACACGGCCTTCGTCGACGTCGTCGCGCGGGCGCTCGGGCTGCCCGAGATCCGCGTGATCGACACCGGCGGTGACGTCTACCAGTCCGAGCGACAGCAGTGGGACAGCGGCAACAACGCCGTCGCGCTCGAGCCCGGTGTGGTCTTCACCTACGACCGCAACACGCTCACCAACACGCTGCTGCGCAAGGCGGGGGTCGAGGTGATCACCATCGTGGGCGCCGAGCTCGGCCGCGGTCGCGGGGGCGGGCACTGCATGACCTGCCCGATCAGCCGTGATCCCGTGGACTTCTGAGCCGCCGATCAGTGAGCACCCCGGAAAGCTCCGACGTCAGCACCGCCCACCCCGGACGCGGCGCCTGGATCACGCGCATCGTCCTGCTGGTCGTGGCGGTGCTCAGCTCCGTCACGATCGTACGTCTGGTCGGGCAGGTCGACTGGGCGGCGGCCTGGGATGCGCTGACCCATCTCAGCTGGTGGCACCCCGTGGTGCTGCTCGTCGTCGTGCTGGTTCGCCAGATCCTGCTGGCGATGCCGCTGAGGTTCTTCATCCGCGGCGTGACGTTCTACCGGGCCACCATCAACGACCTCGGCGCGACGCTGATGTCACTCATCGCCCCGCCACCGAGTGACATCGCGCTCCGGGTCTCGATGTTCAAGTCGTGGGGCGTCAGCCCCGCCGCGGGCCTCGCCGGCACAGTGATGAACTCGGTGACCTTCTACATCGCGAGATTCTCCGCCCCGCTCCTCGGGTTCGTCATGCTGCTGGCCCTCGGCGAGTCCCCGTCGTTGCGGTGGCTCGAGCTGCTCAGCATCGCGGTCGCGATCGCCATCCTCGTGACCGTCCTGATGGTCGTACGCAGCGACCGGCTCGCGCGCACCGTCGGGACCCGCGCCGGACTGATCGTGCGCCGCTTCCGCAGAGCGGTCGACCCCGAGCGCTGGGCCGATGCCTGCCAGCGCTTCCGTGCCGACATCGCCGAGCGGTTCCACAGCGGGTTCCCCCTGGCCGTGCTCTCCCAGGTCGGCATGATGGTCGTCGACCTCGTCACCCTCACGCTGTGCCTGCGCTTCGTCGGCGTCTCGACGAACGAGGTCGGCTTCGTGTGGATCGCGGTGGCCTATCTGTTCGCGTTCCCGTTCACGGTCTTCCCGCTCTGGGGGATCGGGATCGTCGACGCTCTGATCCTCGCCACCCTGGTCGAGGCAGGCGGGCGCGAGATCGAGGCCGCGGCCGTCGCCGGGCTGATCGTGTGGCGGGTCTTCACCGTGGGCCTGCCGGTGCTGCTCGGCGCCGTGGCGGTCGCGGTGTGGCGCCGTGAGGTCGTGGTGTCCGACGCCTCCCGGCCCTCCTGAGCGCTGCCGACGCCCGGTATCCACGTCGATGTCCCTGGCGACGGCTCGACCCCACCCCCCGCGGGGTCGCGCCGCCCTCAGGGACATCGAGCGGACTTCTTCCGAACGTCAGCGCACGCGCATCTGGGACTGCTGCCGGCCCTTGCCGCGCCGTGGCGAGTCGACCAGCACCCGGCAGCTGATCGACTGGTCGGGGAACGCCGCCGCGACGTCCTGGGCGCAGAGCTCGGCGGCCTCGGTGAGCGACGCGACCGAGGCGACCGGGTCGATCCGCCCACGCAGCAGGATCACCGGACGCGACCGGATCGTGGCGACCGTCCCCGTGACGCCGGTGAGGGCGGCCATGCTCTGGAGCCGGGCGGCGGCGGCATCGGCGATCGAGCGGAGGTCGGCCTGGACGCGACCGGTCTCATCGCTCGCCTGCAGCCGCAGCGTCGAGGGGCCCCGCCGCCGCAGGTGCGCCAGCAGCCACACCAGGCCGAGGAACCCCACGACGATGCCCGCCGCGGCGAGCACCCAGGGGAACCAGCTCGCGGTCGCGACCTCTCGCGCCGGCTGGGTGGACAGCTCGGTCGGGTAGCTGCTGAGGACCCATCGGTAGTGCCAGTCCACGGCCAGCAGACCCAGGGCGAGCAGAAGCAGCGCCACGAGCAGGGTCAGTGCGCGGTCGGTCCTGATCATGCGGGGAGTCATCGGGGAACCTCCGTGGCTCGTACCTTGATGCCGGCTCCGGTCGGCCGGCCGATCTCGTCGTCGAGGACGGCACGCACGTGCTCGGCCACTGCGGCCGCGTCCTGGGGACCGTCAGGGCCGGTCCGCGCGGCGACGACGATGTCGACGACGACGCGGCGCCGGGACCTGAGCGACGACTCGGCCGAGACGACGCCGGGGAGCCGGTCGGCGGTCTCCTGGGCGACGGCGGCGACCGCGCCGGGCGAGAGCCACAGTTCGGCATCGCCGGCGACGCGCACATGCGTACGCCGGCCGGGCCTCAGCCCCAGCCAGACCAGCACCAGCCCGACGAGCGCGACGACCCCGCCGCCGATCGCCAGCCCCACGGACGCGCGTACGCCGTCGAGCCCCTCGACCAGGTCGGGGACCAGCGGCGCGCCGGCCGCCCATCCCTGGCTGAGCGCGAGGTCCCGGACCGCGACCACGGCGAGCGCGACCAGCACGAGGGCCAGCACGGTGGCCGTCGGGACGGCCAGGGGTGCGCGGCGTGGCGGCGTGCGTGGCGGCGCGGGACGGGCGACGCGCTCGCTCTGTTCGACGGTGTTCGTGCTCATTCCACCCTCCTGACGGTGTCGTCGGCGGCCGCCGGGTCGACCGCGTGCACGGTGACGTCCACGCTGCGGATCTGGATGCCCGAGAGGCGGAACGCCTCCTGGCGTACGGTGTCCCGCACGGCCGTGGCGACCTGCGAGATGTTGCCGGGCCAGGCCATCGCGATGTCGACCTTCACCCGGGCGGCGCGGCCCTCGGTCATGATGTCGGCCTTGGGCAGCGCCATGCCGGTGATGCGGCCGAGCGTGCTGCGGTGCGTCACCGTCCCCGGGACCTGCAGCACGAGGTGCTCGACGATCCGCTGGAGGGCCCGGTTGCGCACGTCCAGGGTGCCCCGGTCCGCGACGAGGTCGGGGTCGTGCCTGCCGTCATCGGTCGGCAGCGGGCGCGTCGGGGTCTCAATCACGGCGTCCCCGCAGCAGGCTGCCCAGGTCGAGCTCGCCGTCGACATGGCCACCGATGAGGTAGCCGGCGCCGCCGAGCACCACGGCCAGCAGCAGGCCGATGAGGCCGCCGGTGACGATCGCGATCGTGAGCAACAGTCCGGCGACCAGGCCGAGTGTCGAGTTGGTCATGACGTGTTCTCCTTCAGAGTGTGCTGCCGGGCGGGAGGATGTCCTCCACCGTGATGTCGACCGGGCCCGAGACGTACGGCCGGACCGCGGCACGCACCGCGTCGGTGGTGCCGAGGACGGGTGCTCCCCAGTCCAGGACCACGTGGACCGAGCAGCCGGGCTCGCGCATCCTGATCCCGTTGACCCTGCGTCCGGGGAGGTAGGTGGCCACCTCGCCGGCGACACCGGCATGCAGGTCGTGGACACCGGGCACCGCGAGCACGGCCGCCGCCACCACGTCCACCGCTTCGGGCTCGGCGCCGTCGAGTGGATCGGGGTCGGCGTCCATGGTCACTCCACCCGCCGGCCGGCGTCCGGGTCCGAGTCGCGTGCCTCGTCCTCGAGGAAGACGTCGTGCACGGTGATGTTGACCTCGGTGACCTCGAGCCCGGTCATGCGCTCGACCGACGCCTTCACGTTGCGGCGGATCGCGGTCGCGAGGTCGGGGATCGAGGTGCCGTACTCGGCGACGATGTCGAGGTCGGCGGCCGCCTGCCGCTCCCCCACCTCCACGGCCACACCCTGGCCCAGGTTCGTGCGGGAGCCGGGGATCCGCTCGCGGATCGCGCCGGCCGCACGCGCCGCCCCGCCGCCGAGGTCGTGCACGCCGCTGATCTCTCGAGCAGCGATCCCCGCGATCTTCGAGACCACGGTGTCGGAGATCGACGTACGCCCGTACTCGCTCACCAGAGCACCCGAGTCTGTCCCCGTGGTCGACAAGCTCGTGGTCTCCGACTTCGTCTGCGCCATGAGAAGCACCTTCCTGATCGTGTTGGGTCGTTCTGACGTCGGTTGGTCGCAGCCTCGGGCCGATATGTCACAGAAATTGTGGTGTGTTCTAAGTCACATCTCTTTGCGCCGGGATGGTAGAACTCTCCTATCCGGACGCTGCTCTCGTGGGGCAGCAGAGGAGGAACTCGGGGGCAATGTCGAAACAGCAGGCGTCATCTGAGCCATCGGCGACGGATGAGGCGCTGGTGCGCGCGGCCCGCCTGGGCGATCACGACGCCTTCCGGGAGATCGTGGATCGTCACGGCCCGGCCATGTATCGGTACGCCCTGCACCTGGTCGGCGACGCCAGCGACGCCGCCGAAGCGACCCAGGAGGCGTTCGTCTCGGCGTGGCGGAGCCTGTCGGGCTTCGCGGGGCGCTCCTCGCTCCGCACCTGGTTGATCCGTCTCGTCCACCGTCGCGCGGCCGATCTGCAGCGCAACCGGCGCGCGACGCCCATCGACGACGGGCTGATGTCCCGGCTGGCCCCGGCCGCGAGGGACAACCCTCTGCAGTCTGTTCTGGACGCCGAGCTTCTGGAGGCGTTGCAGCTAGCATTGAACGAGCTGCCGTGGCACCAACGGGCGACGTGGCTGTTGCGGGAGGTCGAAGAGATGAGCTACGAGGAGATCTCCATCGCTCTGGCCATGCCGATCGGCGCCGTCCGTGGACACCTGTACCGCGGACGACGCACACTCGCGGAGAGGATGGCCCGATGGCGCTAGATCCCAGCCCACTCGGCCGCGCCATCCGCGCCGCCCGTGCCGAGGAGCCCGCCGGCTGGGTCGAGCTGGCCGGCTCGATCATGTCGCGCGTCCGCGCCATCGTCGTCCCGTCCGAGCCGATCCTCACCTTCACCGAGCAGGGCACGCCCGCGCGCGACGAGCAGGGCTCGGAGACCTTCGTCTCCGCCCGCGTCGTCACCGCGGCGCTGCGCCGGCTGCTCCAGGAGCACCCCACCCACGCGCCGGAGACGATCGACCTGCACGTCGACGAGGGCCGCCTGAGCGGCATCGGCATCCGCCTCGTCGCCAGGTACGGCGTCGAGCTCCATCCGCTCGCCGACACCCTGCGCCCGCAGATCCTCGAGATCGTCCGGGGCCTGCTCGGCCCGGCTCCCGGCCTCGACCTCTCGGCGATCGACATCGAGTACGTCGACGTCACCCGAGGCGACCCGAACCGCACCTGAGCCGCTCCCCCGTCACGGCCTCCTGCGTCGCGGCCTTCTGCGTCGTGGCCGCGCACCGAATACCGCCCCGCGTATCAGAGCCTGCGGTCGACCCTCCTCGAAGGTAGGGCTTCGGTTGTCGTTCTGGATGGTCCGGAACCTGAAGTCCGCAGGGGGAATGAACATGGACAACGAAGATCTGTTCATGGCGCAGTCAGAGACGGTGCCCGAGGAGCTCACGGCCGTGGCCGCCTCGAAGGCATCGGCCGAGGAGGGCCTGCTCGGCAGGGAGAACGTGGTCGGCGTCGGGGTCGGCCTCAAGATCAAGGGCGGCGAGCAGACCGAGACGCCGAGCGTGATGGTGCTGGTCAGCCAGAAGATGCCGACCGACCTGGTCAGCCGGGCCGACACCATCCCGAAGACGGTCGACGGCAAGCCCACCGACGTCCTCGAGGTGGGGCACCTGTTCGCCGGCGGCAGCGACCAGCTGATGGAGACCCAGGAGGTCGACGCCCAGACCCTGGCGCTCCGGATCCGTCCGGCTCGGCCGGGCTTCAGCGTCGGACACTTCAAGATCACCGCGGGAACCATCGGTGCGGGGGCGTACGACCTGAGTCCCGTCCCGGGGATCCCGCCGCGCTACTACATCCTGAGCAACAACCACGTGCTCGCCAACTCCAACAACGCCAACGTCGGCGACCCGATCCTGCAGCCCGGCCCGTTCGACGGCGGAACGGCACCGGCGGACGTGATCGGCCGGCTGGCCCGGTTCGTGCCGATCAGGTTCGACGGCACGTGCAACTCCGTGGATGCGGCGGTCGCGGAGGTGCCGTTCCACATGATCGACCGTGACGTCTACTGGAACGGCTACCCGGCGACCGCTGCCAAGGCCGCGACCGTCGGGATGCTCCTCAAGAAGACCGGCCGTACGACCAACTTCACCACCGGCCGGGTCACCGCGATCGCGGCGACGGTGAACGTCAACTACGGCGGCGGGAGGGTCGCGAAGTTCTGCAACCAGATCATCACGACCAACATGTCGGCCGGAGGCGACTCCGGCTCGATGGTGCTCGACCTGCAGAACAACCCGGTCGGGCTGCTCTTCGCGGGATCGAGCGTGGCGACGATCCTCAACCCGATCGCGCTGGTCCAGCTCGCCCTTCAGGTGCGCGTCTGGCCGTGATCGGCCGCCAGGGTCCGGAGATGCCCTCAGTCCTCGGTGCCGAAGGCGTCTCCGGTCTCCACGCGCACCGGTAGGCCCTCGCACTCCTGGGGCAGGGCCCGCACCGTCGCCGAGGCCGGGTCGAGGGCGTAGACCACGACCGCCGGTCCCCCATCCTCGGCGGCACCGATCGCGACGCCCTCGATGCCGTCGCCGATCCACTTCTCGGCGACCGTGAGCGCTCGCCGGGACCGCTCATCGAGGGATGGGATCTCGGCGTACAGGTCGTCGTCCGCGCTCATGCTCCCAGGCTACGCCGGATGTCCACAGACCACGGTCGCGTTCGCGATCCGGCTCAGGGGCCGGCCACCTCGCCGTCCTGGCGGAGCATGCTGCTGTCTCGTCGCAGCTCCTCGCGCGAGCGGAGGCCGAGCTTGCGCAGTGCGTGAGAGATGTGCGTCTCGACGGTGCGGGGCGAGAGGAACAGCTCGGCGGCGATCTCACGGTTCGTACGCCCCTCGGCGGCGAGCAGCGCGATCTCCCGCTCCCGATCGGAGAGATCCGTGCCGAGCGCTCGGCGCCCACCTCGCCAGGGGTAGGGAACAGCCACCCCGTGGCGGCGCATGAGCTGGGTGACCCGGGCGATGTCACGCCGGGCGTCCAGTCCGCCATAGGTGCGCAACGCACCCTCGAGGAGCTCCGGGCCGGCGTCGGCCCCGAGCGCACATCGCCAGTCACCGAGCCGCTCCTCGACCTGTGCCGCGACGTAGACGAGTCCGGCGGCCGCCGCCGTGTGGCGCGCGGAGGCCAGCAGCCGCTCGACGGCCGCCGCGTCGCCGTCGGCCTGGGCCACCATCGCCTCGCAGACCCGTACCGCCGCGAGTGCGGCCGGTGCGTCGACATCGCCGAGGTGGCCGGCCAGGTCGGCCACCTCGGCGCGTACCTCGGCCACCGTCCCCATCGCCACGGCCGCATCGACGAGGCAGAGCATCGGGGCGGCCGCCCAGACGTGGAGGCCCTTGCGACCGGCCTGGTCGACCGCGGCCCGCGCCTGGGCGAGGCTGCCGTGCGCATCGCCGGTGGAGAGCAGGAGCCGGGACAACGCGGCCTGGGCGGGGATGAGCGGCCACACCGAGCCGACCCGCTCGCAGTCGGCGATCACACCGGCCAGCTGCTCGCGCGCGTCGGTCCCGGTCGCAGTCGCGGCCAGCACGAGTCCGTGCAGCAGGCGCGCGTCGAGCGAGGCCGCTCCGAAGCCGAGTCCCGGCACGGCGAGGTCTCGTACGCGTTCGGCCAGACCGTCCCAGCGACCGTTCTCGTAGTCGGCCATCGCGCCGACGAGGACATAGACCTCCGCGACACGCTCGAACCCGGCCGCCTCCGCGACGGCGCGCCCCTCGGCGAGAAGCTCGTCGGCGCGTCGCAGGTGACCGCCGTGCAGGGCGCCCTGGGCCCAGTTCACCGCGGCGCGGGCGTGCTCGCGTGGGTGGGCGAGCAGCACGGGATCGCGGCGTACGGCGTCGATCAGGTCCCAGGCCTGCGGTCGTCCCTGCTCCAGGAGCAGCGACCCGCGGGTGATCCGCACCGAGAGGCCGACATCGGCCGCTTCCGCCCGCTCGGCCGCTGCCTCGGCCTGCTCGCAGCGGTCGAGATGGGTGGTGATCGAGACGTCGACCACGGTCTCGGGCACCGCCAGCACGGCGAGGGCCCGCGCCTGGAGGTCGGGGCGTCCGTCGAGGTCGGCGACGGCACGCTCGATCGTGCGGAAGCCGTCGCGCGCGTGCCCCTGCTGTCGCTGGAGCCTGCCCAACGCCCACCGGAGCTCACCCCGGGCGAGCGCGGGAAGGTCACCTCCGTCCTCGAGCAGCCTGGCCAGGATCGGCATCGCCTCGGCTTGGGCGAGACCGTCGACCGCGGCCCGGCCGAGCTTGGTCGCCAGGCGTACCCGGGCCTCGGGCGACAGGCTCGCCATGTCGGCCGTGGCCTGGCGCAGGAGGTCCGCGGCGGCGGCATCGTTTCCCCGCCCGACCGCCTCGTCGGCGGCGGCCTCGGCATGACGTACGAACTCGGCGGGACGACCGGCCCGCTGGTAGTGGTGAGCGATCCTCGCCGACCGGGACGCGCCCTCGGACTCCTCCAGGACCTGGGCGATGCGCAGGTGCAGCCAGCGACGCGTCGGCGACGGCACCTCGTCATAGATCACCTGCTGGGCGAGGACGTGGCGGAACCTGCTCCGCCCCTCGTGGTCGTGGAGCAGACCGATCGCGTACGCAGCGTCGAGGGCTCGCGCGACCTTGCGCAGGTTGTAGCCGGTGACCTCGGCGAGCAGGCCGGCGTCGACCGTGAGATCCGCGACTGCGGCGGCGCCGAGCACCTCGGCGGCCAGGGCGTCGAGGGCGGCCAGGCGCTCACGTACGACATCGCGCAGAGCGGTCGAGACCGACAGCGCGGCGATCGCGTCCGGATGCCTCGGGATCTCCGCGGCGGGCTGTCGCTCGAGCATGGTGCGGAGCACCTCCTCCACGACGAACGGGACGCCACCGGTCACCTCCCAGAGCGCCTCTGCGGTCTCCTCGGGCACGTCCGCGTCGAGGATCGACCGCGCGAGCGCGCCGACCGATGCCGGCCCGAGCTCGCCGAGGGTCACCGTCAGCGCGGGTCCCGCCACCGCCCGGGCGAAGGCCTCACCCACCGGCAGGGCTCCCGCCTCGGGGCGGGTGGTGACGACGATCGAGAGGTCCGGCGGCTGATGCGCGGCGAGGTAGGCGAGGAAGTCGAGGGTGACGCGATCGGCCCAGTGCAGGTCCTCGAGGACGAGCACGCCCGGGGCCAGATGCCCGAGCAGCTCGGTCACCGCCCGGAAGGTCCGATGCCTCGCCTCGTGCTGGTCGGTCAGCGGCTCCGGTGGAGGCGGGAGGCGGTCGGCGATCTCCGGGACCAGGGCGCCCAGGCTCCCGACGACCGGGCTCAGCCGCGCCGTCTCGATCCTGTCGCCCCGACCGCGCAGCGCGTCGACCACCGGTCCCAGCGGAAAGGGGTCCAGGAGATGCTGGCAGTGCCCGACCAGGAACAGCGCGTCACCGGCGTCGGAGGCGAGGAGCTCGTGGACGAGGCGGCTCTTGCCGATCCCGGCCTCGCCTTCGATGACCACGATGGCCGGCGCCGCCGCGATCGCCGTCCTGACCTGGGACAACTCGGCATCCCGGCCGACCAGGACCGGGGATGTGGGAGTGCTCATCAAGCGTCCTTCCCACTGTTCGAAGCAATCCTCAGTGTAGGTCACGGATGTGTCCGTACGGTTTCCGCCCATAGCCTCCATCGCACCCCTTCCACCTGTCGTGGAAGCAGGACGCGAGGAGCAGATGATGCAGCACAAACCCCCGATCCGACGGTGGGCCCGTCACTCGCTGGCGATGGCCGCCGCGACGGTCCTCGTCACGACGATGGCACCGGATGCACGAGCCGACGAGCCGGCCGAGACGACCGAGCCCGCCGACAGCGCCGGCCCCACCAGCGGCGCGCTGAGCCGCGGCGACGGCGGTGTCGAGGTCACGAAGGCGGCCGACGTCGCCGCGGCCAAGGCGAAGGGCGACGAGCGCGGGACGTACATCGTCCAGATGGCGCTCGACCCGGTCGCCACCTACGACGGTGACGTCAAGGGCCTCTCGGCGACACGACCTGGCAAGGGCGCCAAGGTCGACCCGGATTCCAGCGCGTCTGTCGACTACGCCGACCACCTGCGCGGGCGGCAGCGCTCGGCACTGACCAAGGTCAAGGGCGGCAAGCCGACCCAGGAGTACGTCTACTCCTTCAACGGCTTCACCGCGGACCTCACCGGCAACCAGGCCGCGGAGCTCGCCGCGCAGCCCGACGTCGTGGCCGTCCACGAGGACACCGAGGTCGAGGCCGACACTTCCTCGACGGCCAGCTTCCTCGGCCTCGACGCCCGCGACGGCCTGTGGGCCAAGCTCGGCGGACCCGACGGCGGCAAGCACTCCGACGGCGCGGGCGAGGACGTCGTCATCGGCGTGATCGACAGCGGGATCTGGCCGGAGTCGAAGAGCTTCTCGGACCGCAACAAGGCGGGCAAGAAGGTCTACCTCGGCAAGCCGAGGGGGTTCCGTGGCACCTGCGCGTCGGCCGAGACCGTCGGCGACGACTCCTGGGACGCCAACGACTGCAACAGCAAGCTGGTCACGGCTCGCTACTTCAACGAGGGCTGGGGAGGCGACGCGGGCATCGCCGAGCAGCTTCCCTGGGAGTTCAGCTCACCGCGCGACTACAACGGGCACGGCACCCACACCGCGTCGACCTCCGGCGGCAACCACGGCGTCAAGGTGACCGGAGCCGCGTCGGCGTTCGGCGAGATCACCGGCATCGCGCCCCGGGCACGGATCGCGGCGTACAAGGCCCTGTGGTCGGCCGAGGACGGCAGCACAGCGAACGGCTACACCTCCGACATGGTCGCCGCCATCGACCAGGCCGTGGCGGATGGCGTGGACGTCATCAACTACTCGGTCTCCGGGTCGAGCACCGACTTCCTCGAGCCGACCGAGGTCGCGTTCCTCAACGCCGCGGCGGCAGGGATCTTCGTGTCGGCCTCGGCCGGAAACTCCGGCCCGACGGACTCCACCGTCGCCCACCCGGGGCCGTGGCTGACCACGGTCGCCGCGGGGACCCACGACCGCACCACCACCGGCGCGACCACGCTGGGCAACGGCAGCCGCTACGCCGGCGCCTCGGTCGCGACCGAGAGCGTCGGTCCGGCCCCGCTCATCACCGGCGCCGCGGCCCGGCTCTCAGGGGTCTCGATCGCCGCCGGCGCACGCTGCTACCCGGCCAGCGACAACAACGGCAAGCCGGCGCTCGACCCGGCCAAGGTGGCGGGGAAGATCGTCCTGTGCCAGCGCGGCGGTGACATCGCGCGCATCAACTCCAGCCGCGCGGTCGCCGAGGCCGGCGGGGTCGGGATGATCTTCGTCAACGCCTACGAGAACTCGCTCAACTCCGACTTCCACTCGGTCCCCACGGTGCACCTGGCCGACACCGAGTGGAGTGCGATCAGCGCGTACGCCGCCACCTCGGGTGCCACGGCGACGATCGAGGCCGCCACCATCCAGCGAGGCGGAGAGGCGCCCTACACCGCCGAGTTCTCCTCCCGCGGCCCGCTCGTGGCGGGCAACGGCGACCTCCTCAAGCCGGACGTGATCGCCCCCGGGCAGGACATCCTGGCCGCGGTCGCTCCCCCGGGACAGGGCGGCATGGACTTCAACCTGATGAGCGGCACCTCCATGTCCGCGCCGCACGTCGCCGGTATCGCTGCGCTGCTGCGCGACCTGCATCCCTCCTGGTCGCCGATGGCGATCAAGTCGGCGCTGATGACCACCGGGTCCGACGTACGCGACGGCGCGGCCACCGACGCCGGGGTGATCTTCAAGCAGGGCGCGGGACACGTTCAGCCCAACTCCGCGGCCGATCCCGGTCTCGTCTACGACAGCGGCACGAACGACTGGCTGGCCTTCCTGTGCGGATCCACCAGCGGCGTGCTCGACAGCACCTGTGACGACCTGGAGGCTGCCGGCCGCTCGCTCGACCCGAGCGACCTGAACACGCCGTCCATCGGGATCGGCCTGCTCGACGAGGCCGAGACCGTGACCCGCACCGTGACCAACGTGGGGCGCAAGAAGGCGACGTACAAGGCATCGGTGACCGGGCTCGACGGGGTCGATGTCGAGATCGAGCCGAGCACGCTCACGATCGAGCCCGGCGAGAGCGCGACCTTCACCGCGACCTTCACCCTCGAGGACGCCGAGCTGTTCCGCTACCTCGGCGGCCAGCTGTCCTGGACCGACGGGTCGCACACGGTCCGCTCCCCCATCGTGCTGCGCGCCAAGCGTCCGGGCGAGGAGGACTGGGCGACCCGGTACGACGGCGCCCGCGGCGCCTTCGGCACGGCCGCCGACTCCGGCAACGACCTGCTCCTGCACCCCGACGGGACGCGGCTCTACATGAGCGGCCTGAGCTCCCCGCCGGTGGCAGGCACGCTGGTGACCGACTTCCTCACCGCGGCCTACGACCCCGAGTCCGGCGACCCGCTCTGGGAGGTCCAGTGGGACGGCTCGAACGGCGGGTCGGACGAGCCGGGCGGCTTCGGCATGAGCCCTGACGGCGACACGGTCTACGTGGCCGGGACGAGCGGCGGCGACTTCGTCACCATCGCCTACGACGGTGCCACCGGCGCCGAGAGGTGGAACACCAGGCTCGACGGTCCCGGCCAGGCCGGGGACACGGTCAACGACCTGGTGGTCAGCCCCGACGGCACGCGGATCTACGTCACCGGCTACCAGACCGTCGCGGAGACCGAGCTGGACTACGCCACGGTCGCCTATGACGCCGCCACCGGCGAGCAGCTGTGGATCTCTCGGTACGACGACCCGGTGCACGGCACCGACGACGCCCGGGCCATCGCTGTCAGCGAGGACGGCAGCACGATCGTCGTCACCGGTCAGAGCCGGGGCGAGGGCACCGGTCTCACCGACTGGGGCACCGTGGCGTACGACGCGGCGACCGGCGACCAGCTGTGGGACGTCCTGCGCAACGGAACCGATGGGCTCATCGACATCTCCGACGAGATCCAGATCGTCGGTGACACGGCGATCGTGTCCGGTGTGGTCAGCAACACCGACCGCCAGACCGACTGGAGCACGGTCGCCTACGACCTCGCCACCGGCGAGGAGCGATGGTCGGCCGAGCACGGTGGGGCCGGCACGGACACGCCCCAGTCCACGGCGCTCTCCCCCGACGGGAGCACCATCGTGGTGACCGGCAACGTCGACGGCGCCAACGCCATGGACTACGCCACCGTCGCCTATGACGTCGCGACCGGCGGCGAGGTCTGGGCAGCCAGCCATGACGGCTCGGCCCACGGCACCGACATCGCCTGGGGGGTCACGATCTCCGAGGACGGCACCCACGCGGTCGTCACCGGCGAGACGACGGACTCGGAGACCAAGAACGACTACACCACCATCGCCTACGACATGGCCGACGGCGAGCAGGCGTGGTCGGCGGCCTACGACGCGACGGCCGCGCCGGACGGCGCGAACGGCGTGGCGATCGACCGCGGGCCCGATGGCAAGCGACGCGTGTACGTCACCGGGGTGAGCACCGTCTCGTTCGACCCCGCCGGTCTCGACAGCAATCTCGACGCGACCACGGTCGCCTACTTCGACCCGTTCGAGTAGGCCTCGGGCCGGACAGCCGGCCGGCGGACGATCTCGATCGTTCGCCGGCCGGCACCGTCGTCTGCTAGCGGCTGCGGCGGTGCCACAGGCTACGCAGAGCGTAGGCGCACATGCTCACGGTTCCCAGGAGGGCCATGTGGACTCCGATGGTCTGGGCCATGGCGAGCGAAGCGACCGCGCCCGGCGCCGCCACGGCCCAGCTGCGCACCTGCCGGCTTGCGGCCGAGCCGGTCGAGGCCCAGGTCGCGAAGTGCTCACAGTTGTTCCTGACCAAGTGATAGCCGCTCATCCCGAGGCGAGACTCTGCTCGGCTGATGATCTCCTCGGTCGGCAGTCGGCTGCGGTAGGAGCGGAGGAATACCTCCTCGCCATCGGCGAAGGATTCGAGCGAGCTCCTCTCGACGCGGCGGCCGGTGGCCGCCGTGCCCGTGTAATGGATGACGGTCCCGTCGCCGACGTCGATGCCGTGGTGGGTGTAGTAGCGACCGCGGCCCCGGCGGACGAAGATGTGGTCACCACGTGCCACGGGAGCACCTGCCGTCTCGGGTCGTCACGCCGCTGGTCCCCACGGCTCGCGGGCCACGGGCTGGTCGAACACGAACCGGCGAAACACCCAGAACCGCGTCACCGTGCTGATCCCCAGCCCGATCACGTTGGCCGACACGTTGTCCGCGATCGGGCTGGACAGCCCCAGGCCGTAGCGGCTGATCCACAGGCACACGACGGGGATGGCCATCGTGAGCGCACCGAGGACGAAGAACCTGACCACACCGGTCACGTGATCGCTCGCCTCACGTTCCCGGAAGGCCCACAGCCGCATCCCGACGTACGCCACGACTCCGGCGACGACGTTGGCCAGCACGTACGCGACGATCGGATAGCCCCGCAGCGGAGCCGTACCGACGAGCATGCCGTGGGCCAGCGCGTTGAAGCCGACGAACGACACCGCGGTCGCCAGACCGCCCACCGCAACGAACCGGACCACCTCGCCGAGCAGCCGCAATGCCTGGCTTCTCCAGCTCGATGCGGCGGTCACCTTTACGATGCTACCGACGCGACATGCCTTTCTGCCTGCACTTTTATCGAAAGGCGTGGTCGGTCAACCGGAGGGCGAGCTGCGGGCACGCCGCGACCGTACGTCGGGCGTGGCGCACGAGCGCTGCGTGACTACCCGGCGGCGCGCGCCCAGGAGCTCGGCGCCTGGCCGTACTGGCGGCGGAAGGCGCGGCCGAACGTACCGACCTCGCTGAACCCGCTGGCACGGCAGGCGTCGGAGACCGCGGCGCCGCGGGCGAGCAGCGCGCCGGCGAACTCGAGGCGGGCCCGTCGGATCTCGGCCGCGGGCGAGCGACCGTCCTCGGCCAGCAGAGCCTGGACCGAACGTACGGACAGATGCAGCTCCGCGGCGAGGGCGGCCGCGGTGAACTCCGGGTCCCGGAACCGCTCGCGGACCCGCCGGTCCACCGCCGCGCGGAGGGCGTCGCGGGTGGTGATGTCGACCTCCTCGACCTCGTCGAGCGCGAAGCCGGCGTAATCGCGGGCATCGGGGGCGAGGGCGAAGGAGAGCAGCCTGGCCCCGGCCATACCGACGGCGCGGGTGGACCAGGCGACCGGCAACGGTCGGCCCTGACGGGTGAAGAACCACTCCGGCGCCGCGTGGGTGGACGATCCCGGGCGGCCGAGGATCGGGCAGGCCTCGGAGGGGTACGCGGTCCCGTCGGGGCGGTGGTCGTGGAGCGTCTCGTGGCTGGGAGCGCCGATGATCTCCTCGGCCGAGCTGTAGCCGAGCAGGGACAGCGCGGCCTGGTTGGCCAGCTGGACGGTGCCGTCGGCACCGATCACCCACAGCGCGGTGGGGGTCACGTTGACCACCGCGGCCAGCAGGTCGTCGTCGAGCGGTTCCATCCGATCCAGGTTGGCCTCACCCGGTTTCGGCCTTGTTCGCCTGCCTGTATCGCTTCGGTTAACCCGGTCCCGTGTCGCGCAGATCGCCGCGGATCGTGCGCGGATGGCCTACTCCTGCGGTCGCCTCCGGTGATGGCATGGGCGTGGGTCAACGGCGACCCGAGGTTCCAGTCGTACGTGCCCACCTCGTCCCCAGGAGGCGACCCATGTCCTACGTGAGCCCGAAGGAGCTCGCCGGCCGCATCATCAGCTCTGGCGAGTCCAAGGTCTTCATGTCGACCAGAGACACGTTGATACGTGCCTACATGGCCGGAGCCATCTTGGCGCTGGCGGCCGCGTTCGCGGTCACCATCGGCGCCAGGACCGGCGAGCCGCTCATCGGCGCCGTGCTCTTCCCGGTTGGCTTCTGCATGCTCTACCTGCTCGGCTTCGACCTGCTGACCGGCGTCTTCACCCTGGTCCCGCTGGCCTGGCTGGACCGGCGCCCCGGCGTCACCTTCGGCGCGATGATGCGCAACTGGGGCCTGGTCTTCGTCGGCAACTTCGCCGGCGCGCTGACCACGGCGGTGATGATGGCGATCTACTTCACCTACGGGTTCTCCGTCGAGCCCGATGCCGTCGGCCAGGCGATCGGCGCCATCGGCGAGGGCCGGACGCTGGGGTACGCCGACCACGGCGCCGCGGGGATGCTGACCCTGTTCGTACGCGGCGTGATGTGCAACTGGATGGTCTCGACCGGCGTGGTCGGGGCGATGATGTCCGACAGCCTGCCCGGCAAGGTGATCGCGATGTGGATGCCGATCATGGTCTTCTTCTACCTCGGCTTCGAGCACTCGGTCGTCAACATGTTCCTCTTCCCCTCGGGGCTGATGCTCGGCGGCGACTTCACCGTCGGCGACTACCTGATCTGGAACGAGATCCCGACCGTCCTCGGGAACCTGGTCGGTGGCCTTACCTTCGTCGGTCTGGTCATCTATGCCACCCACCACCGAACCGGCTCGGAGCGTGCGCGTCCCGAGCCGGTGACGCCTACCAAGTCGACCGTCGTGAGCGAGGCCTGAGCAGATGACCCAGCCCATCCTGAGCAAGTCCGAGGCCGCCGCGGCGGTCACCTCCGCCCGGCTGCGCGCCGGGATCACCTGGGCCGAGATCGCCGAGCGGGTCGGCCGAGCCCCGGTGTGGACCACCGCCGCCCTCCTCGGCCAGCACCCGATGAGCGCCGCCGAGGCCGAAGCGGCCGGCGATCTGCTCGGCCTCGAGCCCGAGGTCGTCGAGGCGCTGCAGGTCCAGCCCTACCGTGGCGCGGCCACCGGGGTGGCGTCCGACCCGACGATCTACCGCTTCCACGAGGCCCTGGCCGTCTACGGCCCTGCCCTCAAGGAGCTGATCCACGAGGAGTTCGGCGACGGCATCATGAGCGCGATCAACTTCAAGGTCGACATCGCCCGCCGCGCCGATCCCGGCGGCGACCGGGTGGTGGTCACCTTCGACGGGAAGTTCCTCGACTACAACTGGTGAGGATCCTCCCGACCGAGTGGCCGCTGTCCCGGGCGAACGAATTTTCGTTCGCCCGGGACAGCGGTGCGTGGCCACTCCGCCGCGCTCGCCGAACGACCGTCGGCGGCGAACCCGTCAGGGACTAGGTCCCATTCCTGGGCGGGAAAGTCAGGGGCGAAGGTCCCGTCGACCCCAATATTGGGGAGGCAAAGACAACTCTCTCAACCCGCTGAGCCAGCGCCGGGAGACCCTCCTCTCACAGGCCTGACCGAGGCGGCCCACGCGCCGCACCTGCTCCACGGTTTCAAGAGGTCTCCACGATCAACCCGAGCTCGACCCAGGCCGACCGTGACAGGCCCCCTGTCCGCCCGCCCGGTCTCGGGTAGCTCAGCCCTGCCTGCTCACACGGGCACGGACCACAACACGCCATGAAGGAACCGACCCATGAACATGCACAGCTCCACCAAGATCGGCCTCGCGGCCGTAGCCGTTGCCGGAGTCGCCACGGTCGTGGCAGCCCCTGGGGCTCAGGCCGCACAGGACTGCACGACGACCACCGTGACCTCCCAGGTCAAGGTCGCCGACGAGAAGAAGGCCACCGAGGTCACGCCTGCGGTCACGCACGTGGAGCACACCGACGCGGTGTCCCACGAGGAGTCCCGCTTCTCGACGGTGGTCACGGGTGCGAGCCACGAGGCTGTCACCGAGGATCAGTTCCGCAACTCGGTCTACACCCGGACCTACACGCCCGGCACCGACGCGGTGACCGACACCATCGAGCACCCGGCCGAGACCCGTACGGTCGACCACCCGGCCCAGACCCACACGGTCGAGCACCCCGCCGAGACACACACGGTCGAGCACCCGGCCGAAACCCACACGGTCGACCACCCGGCCCAGACCCACACGGTCGAGCACCCCGCCGAGACACACGTCGTCCACCACGAGGCCGTCACCCACGAGGAGACTCGCATCAAGGACAGCGGCTACGCCTACAGGCAGAAGCAGACCGGCAAGGTCCGCTACCTGACCACGCCGGACTGGAACGGCGAGGACGAGCACGGCGACAAGGGCTGGGTCCGCTTCGCCGAGGGCGACCTGACCGAGACCGTCACCGTCGTGGACAAGGAGGCGTGGGACGAGACCGTCGTGGACAAGGAGGCCTGGACCGAGACCGTCGTGGACAGGGACGCCTGGACCGAGACGATCGTGGACAAGGAGGCCTGGACCGAGACCATCGTCGACAGGGAAGCCTGGACCGAGACGATCGTGGACAAGGAGGCCTGGACCGAGACCATCGTCGACAAGGAAGCCTGGACCGAGACCATCGTTCTCGCAGAGGCCACCCCTGCCGTCTTCGGCCCGTGGCAGTGGGACCACTTCACCACCTGGACCACCACGTCGGACACCCCGGCCGATGAGGACGGCCAGGACGGCGACGACAACCCGCTGAACCTGTCCCAGATCGGCGAACAGTACGAGCAGACCGTGATCACGAAGGAGGCCTACACCGACCCCGACGTCACGCTCTACTTCGTCACAGACGGTGAGCCGACCACGAACCTGGCCGACGCATCCTGGACCGCCGACGAGCCTGAGGGTTGGGACCGGGTCGACACCCGCACGGTGGAGGACAGCCCGGCATCGGACGTCACGGTGGTGGACTCGCCTGCCTCGTCGGTCACGGTCGTCATCCCGGCTGTCTACGAGACCAAGACCGACACCTCCGAGAAGTGCGCGACGGTCGTCAAGGACGCCAGCACCAAGACCGGCACCAAGACCGGCACCAAGGCCAGCACCAAGGCCAGCACCAAGGCAGACGCCGAGGTCCCGACCCGGATCGATGCCGGTCTGGCTGGGAACCTGCCGAACACGGGCGGTCCGAACGGAGCGCTCCTCGCCGTCGGCGGGCTGCTCGCCGGCATCGGGGGCGCCGGGGCCTTCCTCACCCGTCGCCGGAAGAACGCCTGACCCACACCCCTAGGTGGGCATGGGTCCGGTGAGGCCCACCACGGCCGGGTGGCCGCTGTCCCGGGCGAACGAACGTTCGTTCGCCCGGGACACGGGGGTGGGCCGCGTACGTCGTGGAGGTCAGTGCACCCCGGCCATCAGCCGGCGGATGGGCCGGTTGCCGATGAGCAGCAGGACACCGACGATGACCGAGGCGAGGCCGACCCACCAGAAGAAACCGCTGTCGTCGCTGACGTCGTAGAACTCGGCCAGGCGACCGGACATCGCGGTGCCGAGGGCGACGGAGAGGAAGAAGAGCGCCATCATCTGGGTGCGGAACCGCTCGGGGGCGAGCTTGGTGGCCAGCGAGAGACCGACCGGGGAGAGCAGCAGCTCGGCGAGGGTGAAGAGCAGCAGGATGAACGCGAGGCCGATCAGCGGCACCGTGTGCTCACCGCTCGGCATCAGCAGGAAGACCCAGAAGGCGACGCCCATCAGGATCGTGCCGATCGCGAAC
Source organism: Nocardioides sp. NPDC054178 (assembly GCF_055585005.1). NCBI lineage: Bacteria > Bacillati > Actinomycetota > Actinomycetes > Propionibacteriales > Nocardioidaceae > Nocardioides > Nocardioides sp. NPDC054178. Next base: position 139,207 of record NZ_JBVJKY010000010.1, on the reverse strand, counting down.
TTCACCGGCGTGGACGGCTGACGGGAGCCGAGCTTGGTCCACAGGGCCGCGAAGACGCCGGAGAGCAGGATGATGAAGACCGGGTTGATCGAGTTGACCCACGAGACCGGCATCTCCCAGCCGAAGATGTCTCGGTCCAGGCGCTGGTCGGAGTAGACCACCATGACGGTGAACTGCTGCTGGTAGAGGGACCAGAAGACCGCCGAGGCGATGAAGAGCGGCACCATCGCCCACACCCGGCTCCGCTCGACGGAGGAGATCAGGCGGCTGGAGAGGATGACGGCGAAGAGGGCCACCGCGGCGACCGCGCTGATGCCGATCACGATGTTGGCCAGTCGCGGTGCGGTGATCACGCCGGTCACGCAGAGCACCACGATCGCCGCCACAGCGGCGACGGCGATGGCGATCCAGCGGCCACGCTCGGAGGCGGGCAGCGGGTTGGGGACGACGCGGCTCGTCTCCGGGAGCGCCTTGCGGCCCAGGGCGTACTGGATCAGACCGAAGATCATGCCGATCGCGGCCAGCCCGAAGCCGACGTGGAAGCCCCACTGCTTCTGCAGCAGGCCGGTCAACAGCGGACCGACCAGGGCGCCGAGGTTGATGCCCAGGTAGAAGAGGGAGAACCCGGCGTCGCGGCGCTCGTCATCCGCGGCGTACAGGGTGCCGACGAGGGAGGAGGCGTTCGCCTTCACCCCGCCCGAGCCGAGCGCGATCAGCACCAGCCCGACCCCGACTCCGGGGATGCCGGGGATCAGGGCGAGGCCGAGGTGGCCGAAGACCACCAGCCAGGCAGAGGCGAAGAGCGTACGCTCCGCGCCGAGCAGACGGTCGGCGATCCAGGCCGCGATGATGGTCGAGAGGTAGACCGCGCCGCCGTAGGCGCCGACGATGCCGAGCGCCACCGTCTCGCTGATCCCGAGGCCGCCTTCGGCAGCGGAGTAGTAGAGGTAGATCGCCAGGATGCCCTGCATGCCGTAGAAGCTGAACCGCTCCCACAGCTCCACGCCGAACAGGTTGGCCAGTACGCGCGGCTGGACGAGGAAAGACCGATCGCCGGGATCGCCGGCGATGGCCTCACTTTTCAGTTCACTCATTACCTCAGGTTCACAAGGCTCTGCTCTCCCGCCCAAATCGCGAACGGCCGATAACCGACGCATGTGACCACTACCACGCGAGCCGGCCGTCCTTGTCCTGGAGTGTCCCGGTGGGGCCGTCGAGGTCGAGGGTGGCGAGGCGTACGACGGTGCGGGCGCTCTCCGCGGGCGGCCTGGCGATGTCCTCGATGCCGAAGCCGGCGGTCATGTCGGTGGCCGTGGGACCGGGCTCGACGGCGTTGAACTTGATGGTGTCGTACGCCTTGGCGTACTGGACGGTCAGCATGGTGGCGGCGGCCTTGGACGCGGCGTAGAGCGGCAGGAACATCCCCTGCTCGACCCGGCCGGGGGTGGTGTTGGCCCAGAACGAGCCGAGGCTGCTGGACACGTTGACCACGCGCGGGTTCTCCGAGCGGCGCAGCAGCGGCAGGGCGGCCTCGGTGACCCGGACGATCCCGACCGCGTTGATGTCGAAGACCCGCAACGCGGTGGGACCGTCGAGGGGGTCGGCGACGAGGACGCCGGCGTTGTTCACGAGTACGTCGAGGCGACCCTCGGCGGCCTCGATGGTCGCCAGCGCGGCGGTGACGGAGGCGTCGTCGGTGACGTCGAGCTGTACGAAGCGCGCACCGAGCTCGGCGGCCGCCTTCTCCCCTCGTTCGGCGTCGCGTGCGCCGAGGTAGACGTCGTAGCCGGCCTCGGTGAGCTGGCGGGCGGTCTCGAAGCCGATGCCCTTGTTGGCGCCGGTGATGAGTGCGACGGTCATTGCGTTGTCTTCCCTTTCGTCGGACGGCCCGATCGGGCCGTCTTCGACGCTAGGTGGGCTGGGCGCAACCACCCAGAGCCCTGGTCAGACCGGGGCCTGACAGGACCCCCGCTGTCTGCTCAGCGCCGACCTAGGCTGGAGGGTATGAGCGAGGCGACGAACCCGTTGGGCGCATTCCTCCAGGCCAGGCGGGCGCTGGTGACCCCGGAGGCGGCAGGCATCCCGGCGGTCGGCGTACGTCGCGTCCCGGGGCTGCGCCGCGAGGAGGTCGCGATGCTGGCCGGGATCAGCGCGGACTACTACCTGCGCCTGGAGCGCGGCCGCGACCGCAACCCGTCGGCGCAGGTGCTCGAGTCGATCGCCCGCGTGCTCCAGCTCGACGACGACCACACCGCCCACATGATGTCGCTCGTCACCGAGGGGCCTCGCCGCCGTCGGCGGCGCCGCAAGGAGACGGTCCCGCCCGGGGCGCTCAAGCTGCTCGACGCGATGGTGCAGCCCGCGTTCATCGAGGGGCGCTACTTCGACATCCTGGCCGCCAACGCTCTTGCGCGTGCGCTCTCGCCACGGCTCGCGCCGGGTGGAAACCAGCTGCGCGACCAGTTCCTCGACCCGGGCCAGCAGGCCTTCCACCCGGAGTGGGAGTCGATGACCGAGTGCTTCGTCGGCAACCTGCGCCAGGCGGTCGGCACCGACATCGACGACCCCCGGTTCATCGAGCTCATCGGCGAGCTCTCCCTGGCCAGCCCACGTTTTCGGCAGCTCTGGGCACGCCATGACGTACGCGCCCAGACCGGCGGCCCGATCAGGATGAACCACCCTCAGGTCGGCGAGATCACCCTCAACCGGGAGCGGCTGACGATCAACGGCACCGACGACCTGATGCTCGTCGTCTACCACCCCGACGCCGGCTCGGCCGACGCGGACAAGCTGGCCCTGCTGGCCTCCGCGGGCCTGCCGACGCGGGCGGCCGGGTCGGAGGTCCGGTCGGCCTGACGGCCTGTTGCTAGGGGCGGGGCAGCAGTCCCGCGTCGCGGTGCTCGACCAGCTCGGTCCGCTCGCGGGCGATCCGGTCCATGCCCCAGCGACCGAGCGGCCCGAGCGCGGCGTTGAGACTGCGGCCGTGATCGGTCAGCGAGTACTCCACCCGCGGCGGCACCTCGGCATACACCTCCCGGTGCACCAGCCCGTCGTGCTCCATCTCGCGCAGGTGCTGGGTCAGCATCTTCTCGCTGACCCCGGGCAGGCCACGGCGGAGCTCGGCGAAGCGGCGTACGCCGTAGTTGTCGAGCTCCCACAGGATCAGCCCCTTCCACTTGCCGCTGACCACGTCGAGCGCGGCGTCGATGCCGCAGATGTAGGGGCCGCTTCGGGGCTTCGCCATCGGGTTTCCTCACTCACCTTTGGGTAAGTACCCCAGTAAATAGTGGGTACTCCCGCCATCGTACGTAAAGGCCGAGGATTGCCTTCATGAATCAACCTCTCACCGCCGTCACCGTCATCGGCCTCGGCCCCATGGGTCAGGCGATGGTCCACAGCCTGCTCGCCGCCGGACATCCGGTGACCGTATGGAACCGCACCGCCTCGCGCGCCTCGGAGGTGGTGGCCGCCGGCGCCCAGCTGGCCGATTCCCCCGCGAAGGCCGTCGCGGCCAGCGACCTGGTCATCCTCAGCCTGACCGACTACCAGGCCATGTACGACGTGCTCGGCTCCGCGACCTTCGAGCTCGAGGGTCGCACGATCGTCAACCTCAGCTCCGAGTCGCCGGACGGGACGCGCCGGGGTGCGGAATGGGCGGCCTCGCACGGCGCGCACTTCCTGACCGGCGGCGTGATGGTCCCGGCCCCGATGGTCGGCACCCCCGATGCGTACGTCTACATCAGCGGTCCCGCTTCCGTGTTGTCCCGGCACGAGGACGCGCTCGCCCGCATCGGGTCGGTCCGCTACCTCGGCGAGGACCCCGGGCTCGCCCAGTTGATGTACCAGGCCAACCTGGACATCTTCCTGACCTCCCTCTCCTCGCTCCTCCACGCCGTCGCGCTGCTCGAGACCGGCGGCATCAAGCCCTCTGCTGCTCTGCCCGAGCTGATGCAGACCCTCGCCGGCATCCCCCCGATGCTCGCCGCCGGCGAAGACCTCGGCACCCAGCTCGACGCCGGCCACCACCCCGGCCACCTCAGCACCGTCACGATGATGGGCGCCACCGCCGACCACCTCGTCGCCGCCAGCGAGGCCGCCGGCATCGACACCGACCTCCCCCGCGCCGTCCAGGCCCACTACACCTGGGCCCGCTCGCGTGGGTACGGCGCCGAGAACTGGTCCCGCATCATCGACGCCATCCGGCCGTACGTCTGAGGTGATCGCCGGCGCCTGGATCCTCAGGCGCCGGTGATCAACCATTCAGGCAGATCTCGAATCTTCGGAACCCGGGCATGGCGCTCCTCGCCCCACGCGAACGTCGTCTCACAGACCCAGTCCTCAAAGTCCGAGCCAAGTTGCCAGAGCGCATTCACCAGCGCGGCTGGATCGTGAAGGTCCTCCGAGCGCCCCAACCGCCAGCCAGAACGCTCGCTCGTGGGCAGATACGTGACGTACGCCCAGACGTACTCGTGCCCGTCCTCGGGATACCTCCAAGGCTGTTCCCAATGCTCTCGGAGAGAGTTGTTGAACTCGGTACCGACCACGACCGCGACTGTGACGTGGGGGATCTCCTGCTCCACCAGCGCGCTGTGAATCAGCGGCCGGATGACCTGGTCTCGAAGCTTGCTCACGAACGAGGTCCGACTCATCTCACGCCCCTTCAGTCAGGTGAACCGGGAACAGTCATCGTCACGTACGCCTCCGAGCACGTGCTAGCGGAATTCGAGCATCGCGCTCGAACTCTTCCGACCTGCCTAGCACTCGCGCAAGCCATCCTCCAGCCCAAGAGCACCCGCGCCTCAGTCACAGCTTCCATCCCCAACACGGGGACGTGCAGCACCAATGCACCACATGGTAAGCAAACCGCCGATGTGCTCAGCGCGTGACATCTTGGAGAAACCTGCACCCAGCGCCGAGCAGGAGAGGCTGTGCGCCGCGAACGTCGCTGAACTTGGCTACGTCTGGACCTCACCCGCCGCAGCACGCCGCAGCACGCCGCAGCACGCCGCAAGACGTTCAAGGCCTGCGCGACACAGGGTTCAAGGCTGCGTCCGAGCGTGATTCCGCAACCGTATTGCCTGGTCCGGCGCCAATCGGAACGCACTCGCGGACTGACAAGCGATCACCATGAGCGGACATGTGATCCAGGAGGCGATTGGTGCAAGACTCGGCGCATGGCCCCGTACCACGTTCGGATACCGGTATCCTCCATACGACCACCGCGTGGTCAATTTCAAGAGATCGCCGACAAAGTGGAGGCACCATGCCGGAGCTCATGAATGGCATTCTTGCGCTAATCGCGTCACCAAGCGACGCCGTGGAGGAGCGAGCAGTCGTGCGCGATGCTCTGGTCGATTGGACGGTCACTCGCGGACGCCGAGACAGGGTCGCAGTGCTTCCCTGGATGTGGGAGCGACACGCAGTCGCCAAAGTCGGCGACAGACCACAAGCCCTGCTAAATGGTCAGGCCGTTGACCGCGCCGACATTGTCTTAGCCTTCTTTGACAGTCGTCTTGGAACGGAAACCGGCGTTGATGTCTCAGGCACCGCAGAAGAGATAAATCGGGCAGTCGATGCAGGCAAGCCTGTTCACGTGTATTTCTCCGAAGAACTACTACCACGCGACGTTGACCCGAATCAGATTCAGGCACTTCGTGCTTTCCAAGCGGAGATGGAGGGCCGGGGTGTAATGGGAAGGTATGCCGACCTCACCGATCTAGCGACTCAGGTGGTAAGGGCAGTCGAAGCGGACATCGAGGATTTTCGATGGTCCGAACTTCCCGCACAACAACCAAACCTGGCGACTGGCGCGGAACTCAGGTTCTCTCACGTGCACGAGCGTGAGCCGAGAGGTTTCGACAAGCACGGCAAGATGCTTTATCGAGCGGTCTCGAACGATCTAGTCGTGGCAAACGCTGGATCAATCGCCGCCGAAGACCTTACATTCCGGGTAGAGCCGGTTGGAGACACCCGGTTCGCATTTCCAGAACCGCCGACCGAGCCTTTCAATCTTCCGCCTCACTCCGAGATGAGTTGGCTGCTTATCCCGACTCCAAGTTTCGGCAACTCTGGGAGTACCGTCCGTGTTGTAGCAAGATGGCGGGAGGGGCAGGTATCCCGCGAAGCGGTCAGAACAGTGCATCTACGTGGGAATTGAATAGATCATGCCTTTTCGCCAAGTGATCGGCGGACTCCTTTTCGCCGCTGGAGCAGCTACGACATGGTATAGTTTTCAGCGATCTAGCGGGTCACTGGGACCGTATATGCCGTGGAATGCACTCGGTCTGGCGATCGCTGCAGCACTGACCTTGCTCGGCGTTATCTGTGTGCTACCGCGGCGTCCATTGGACCCGGACGCGCCCATGCCTATCATCGCTTGGTGGTGGGTTCCGATAGCGCTCATTGGTATTGCGGGTTCGGCTTGGGCGACGGCTAGTCTTCTCACAGCCGTCGCGGAGACTGCCCCAAACGCAGGCGACCGAGCAGCGATGCGACTGGAGGCTCTGAAGACAGCCCTCACCGTAGGCGCCGGCGCCGCCGGTGCCGCGGCAGTTCTTCTCGGTCTACGGAGGCAGTGGCTTAGCGAGCATGCACAGAGGCACTTGGTTTTCGACTCGACCGAGCGACGAGTCACTGACCTATATACGAAAGCCGCAGACCAACTGGGACATGACAGCGCGGCTGTCCGCTTGGCCGGTCTCTACGCCCTCGAAAGGGTCGCTCAGACACACAAGCAACACCGTCAGACCATCCTGGACGTTCTTTGTGCGTACTTGCGAATGAACAACGAGGACCAACCACAAGAACGCGAGGTGCGCAGAACTGCACAGCAAATAATCACTGAACACCTAATCTGGCCGACGTGGATAAGCGAGCAGCCGACATCGTTCTGGGAATCTGCAGATCTGGACCTAAGAGGAGCAGACCTCCGGAGTTTCTCACTCGAGAATTGCCGACTTCGACTCGCTGATTTCAGCAATGCAACCCTCCACAACTGCTTTATCGTTCGATGCGATTTCGTCGGAATTCCCTGGGGAACAAGAGGTCCAACCGGTGTAGGAGGAGTTTACTTTCGAGGCACAACCTTTGACGGACCCGCAGTTTTTGAGGACGTTCAGTTCGAAGGCGACGTCTCGTTCGCGGACGCCGTATTCAAGGGAACCGCGTATCTAGGAGGGCTCAAGTGCAGCGGGGAGTCCTCCTTCCAGCGAACGACCTTCTTCGATCAGTCGTCCTTCGAAGGCAGCGAATTCCGGCGTGGGCCAGATTTTGTGGCCTGTCGATTCGTAGACGATGTTTCCTTCGCCGCCGGGGCAATTTTCGCTAAGGCAACCATTCTTGGGGCGCCTGATTTCACAGGCTGCGAATTTTACGGCGCGGCTGACTTCCGAGGCGTTTCCATTCGACCCGACGAGTCCTCATCGGGAGAGTCCGTCGGTGACGAGTCGACAGACAGCCTTACTGAGGTTCGCATAATTCCAAACCCTGACAAGGAGCGAAGCTGGCCGATCGGTTGGGCGGAGTCGGAATCGACCGAGGAGCGTGGATTCATGTCACTCCGGAGGGTCGATGACGCGCATGCGAGCGCGCCCGGGATTGACGGTTCTAGTCATGATCAAGCTTTGACGTTGCAGTCGGAACCACTCCCCGCAAGGCCGGCGGTCGGAGAGGCGCCGCGCCGGATACCACCAGCATGAACCGACAGTCGAAGAAGAGGACATCGTGGGAGGGACAACAAGGCTTCGCCGCATACCCCTTCTGACCCGATGGACGCCACTCTCCGACGGCGTACGGATTGGTATGTGAATTTGGCTAGACGTCGCACGGCGTGCTCGGGCAACATGCAGCCGCATTTCAGCAGACCGGCAACCTTGCCTCCGGCTTCTTAGAGTTCTATGAGTCGATCGAGCGCGATACATTTCCGTTCATCGACAGGAGCCCCCAAGACGTCGCAGTAGCTGTTCTGGAGAGCGTCTCCTCTCCACCGTCAAAGTGGCGCGCCTCGTACACGCCCGCTATGCACGAGCGACGAGGAAGGCCGTCATTGGGCGGCAGACGGTGGCGCGTTGGCGGTCTCTAACCTGACCACCTCGTCGAGGCCAGCGAGACCGCCGGCACCGACGCCGCCCTCCCCCGAGCCGCCCAGGCCCACTACGCCTCGGCCCGCTCCCGCGGCCATGGCGCCGAGAACTGGTCCCGCATCGTCGACGCCATGCGGCCGTACGTCTGAGGTGAGCTGTGACGGGACAGATGGTTTCGCTTTCGCGAAGCAATCTGTCCCTACCGTGCGGCAGTCAGGAGTGAGCCGTAAGCCAGTCGATCACGTCAGCGGTGATCGCATCGCGGTTGGTCTCGTTGAAGATCTCGTGGCGCGCCTCGGTGTAGAGTCTCACTGTCACATCCTTCAACCCGGCCTCGCGGTAACGCTGCCCAAGCAGCTCGACCAGGGCGCCACCTCCCGCAAGCGGGTCGGCGTCGCCGGAGACGACGAGAATCGGCAGATCGGCGCGGATCGCGCCGAGGGCCGCGGGGTCGGCCAGGCGCTCGGCGCCGGCGAACAGCTGAGGCACCGCGGTGTCGGGCAGATCGAACCCGGACAACGGGTCCGCGACGTACGCGTCGACCTCGGCCTCGTCGCGCGAGAGCCACTCGTACCCGGTCCGGTGCTCGAACCCGGCGTTGAACGCCTCCAGCCCGACCGGACCCTCGGCGCTCGAGAGCGCACCAGCGAGTACGTCGAGGGCGGTCGAGCCGGACAGCACCACGCCGTCGTACAGGTCGGAGCGGTCCACGATCACCGTCTGCGCCGCAAAGGATCCCATCGAGTGCGCAACCAGGAACACCGGGATCCCGGAGAACTCCTCGCGCAGCGAGGCACCCATGGCCGCGACGTCGGCCACCAGTGCCTCGAAGTCGAAGTGACCGAGCTGGTCGGCCGACGCGACGGACCCGCCGTGACCGCGGTGGTCGACCGCCCGCACTACGTACCCAGCCTCGACGAGAGCCTGAGCGAGCCGGTCGTACCGCTGCCCGTGCTCGGCGATGCCGTGGGCGATCTGGACAACGCCCCGCGGCGCGGACAGTTCCTCCCCCCACGTCCGGATCGCGAGCGCAGTGCCGTCGGTCGGCGAGACGAATGTGGCGGTGGTGGGCATCGGGCCTCCTGGTGACGGGATGCCTATGCTGCCATTCCTAGGTCCGGCTGATACGGGATCAGCGCGATCCCTTCAGGAACACACCCGGCCTGTTCAAAGGGCGCGATTCGACGTCGTACCGAGCCCACGGACCACCGGCCTGCTCGCGCATCGCGCTCTCGCCCGGCTCGAGGTCCAGGACAGCCACGAGCGTCGGGTCCGTGTCCACGAGATCGGTGAGGTGTCCCACCCGGCTGCTGTCCATCGTGGCTTTCGACGCCCCGATCAGCTGCCACAAGCCGTCGTCGGCATCGCGCGAGACGAAGAGGGCGGGCTCCTCGCCCGTCAGGACCGATGCCGTCGTGATGATCTTCGTTCGACGCAGCCAGTGGCGCAGCCACACCGCGCGCCTGTCGAGCTCCATGACGGCATCAACCACCGTCCACATGAATCCGATGTCCCGGTGTGCACGGGCTGCGGCGGCGGTCAGATGCGGCCCTCCTTGTGGCACGTCTTCGAACGGCTCATCGATCAGCGCATACCCGATGCGACCGTCACGCTCGAGGACAGCCGCATGAAAAGTGCCGCCGCCTTCGCTCCCGGCCCCGACACCGATCGAGATCCGCCCCTCATCCGCTTCCGATGTCCACCCGAAGGCGTACGAAGCCAGCTCACCGCTCGACCCGACGAACTCCCCGAACATCCGTCGGTCCGTACCGTGCTCGGTCTCCCGCTCGACGAACCGGCCCTCTTCTACTCTCGCCTTCACGCCGCAAGCCTAGTGATCGCATCAGTGCGTGGTTCCTGTGGACGATGTGTCGCTGCAGCTGGGCGACCACGCCATGCCAGGAAAACGCGTCCTTCCAGTACGCATGGCCCTCGCCGGCTTCGATTCTGCCCTGAGCCACCCGCTTGCTCGACTGCGCCACCCACCCATGTAACCCGGCTATCCTCCCCGACGTGAAAGAACTCTGGCAGTACGCCGACCGCGCCCGGACGCAGCTCGGGACCGCGGACGCGCCGGTGATCTCGTACACCGGGCTCTGGCTCCTGCTTGCCCTGGTCGCTCCCGCTGCCGAAGGCAGGGCCATCACCGAAGCACTCGGGCTGCCGCCTGAGGAGGCTCGCGAGACCGCCGAGAAGCTCATCGCCGAGGCGCACCCGACCGTCGCCGCGGCGCTCGGGGCGTGGCTGGCCGACTGGGTCGAGCCGACGACGGCACTGCCGGTCGCTGTCGAGCCGTTGCCGGACCAGGACACGCTGAACGCCTGGGCGGCAGAGAACACCCGCGGGCTCATCCAGTCGATGCCCGTCACGATCGGCGCCGACACCATGTTGCTGCTCGCCACTGCTCTGGTCACCACGCCGGAGTGGACGGAGCCGCTCACGATCAAGGACGGTCGCCTGGTACTTCGAAAGGGCCTCCAGGCCATCGTCGAGACCTCAGTCGGACCGGTCGCCGTGGCCCGTCCTGGCAGCCGCGACGACGTCGATGTCTTCTCGGTCATCGCAGCCCCAGAGGTGCCTGCCGAGGACGTCTGGGTAGCGGTATCCGAGGTCGTCGAGCAGTACGACGCAGGCGACGTGAGTCATATGACTCACCCGGAGCACCTCACCGACGGACACGCATGGACGGTCAAGCGCGAGCGGCGCGATTATGTTGCGTACGACGCCCCCGAGCCGAACTCGGTCGTCTTCACCACCCGGCTCCCGGCCTGGAACGCCGACGCCTCCCACGAGCTGGACTCGGCACCAGGTGTCGCGGCGGTAGCCGCCGGCATCGCCGCTCGTCTGCCCGAGCAGGACGGCGGCATCGAGTTCAGCTGCGCCCAGAACGCGACCGCCGCGTACGACCAGAACGGCTTCAAGGCGGCAGCGGTGACAGCGATGGCATGGATGGCCGGCTCCGCGATGCCCGAGTACGTCGAGCGCAAGATCCACCACGTCCAGGTCTCCTTCGACCGACCACACGCGGTCATCGCGATCGCCCGCGGCGGCGCATGGGACGGCGTACCTCTCTTCGAAGCCTGGGTCACGCCCGAAATGTTCACCACCGCCACTCCCGACTGGGCACTCGGTATGCCGATTGCCGTGCCCGGCAACTGACACGGACGGTTGACCTCGCCGGCCCGACGGAGCCCACTTCGATAGCCCATAACCTGTTGTGCGTCGATGCCGCGTACCGCAAGACTCAGGACAGTATGAGTATCCCGATACACCAGATCAGAGCCACGTACGACGCCGAGAGCATCACCGTCTACCAAGCCTACTCGCCCGAGATCGCTGACCCAGCCGTCGCCGCCGGCACCTTCCTACCACCGTTCAGCGTCACCAGGATGACCTGGATCAAGCCGTCGTTCCTGTGGATGATGTACCGATGCGGCTGGGCGACCAAGCCGGGCCAGGAACGCGTCCTCGCCATACGCATCACGCGCGCCGGATTTGAGTCGGCCTTGAGCCAGGCGTGCCCCTCCCACTTCGACCGCGACCATCACACAGACCGCGACGCCTGGCGCGAAGCGCTGCGCCGCAGCCCGGTTCGCATCCAATGGGACCCCGAGCGCACTCCGTCAGGGGCACCGCTCCCCCACCGTTCGCTGCAGATCGGCCTCGGCCCCGAGGTCGTCCCGGCGTACGTCGACGACTGGATCGTCGGCATCGGCGACATCACAGCCGAACTGTCCGCTATCCGCGCGGGCGAGCAGCCGTGTCCCACCGAGAAGCCCTACCCGTTGTCGACCGAGTTGGCGATACGCATCGGAGTCTCAGTTTGAGCCAGTCGGATCCGGGCCAAGCGGACTACTTCGGCATCGCCAATTACCAGCCATCGTGGCAATCCGGCCTCAGGGCCATCAACTTTACGAACGGGAGCCGCCTCGGACGCATTCGCGGTCGATCTCTGACTCGAGCTTGGCTCTTGTGGGATCGGAAGGGCGAGGAGTGGTTCGTCGACGCCCCCGTTGTGCTCGACTTTGCCGGCGAGCGACTCGAGATACAGCATCAAAAGTTCGATGACCTGTCGATCACCTGGAATACCATCGATCCGTTCCGCGTGGTCTCAGACCCATACTTCGACCTCACTTGGCGCGACGATGCCGTTCCCGAACTCGCGCGACTGCAATCACGAATGGTTACTGCCGTGGACCTGCTGGAGTACCGAGGACATGACATGGCGAACGGCATGGTCGCCGTGGGCATCGGCTTCGGCGACGATTACTTGGTCATCCAGAACAACCTGGATGAGAACGGGCTCGCGTTCGGCTCACCGCAGCGGGAGTATCACGTCCATCCGCTCATGTGAATGACTGTGGTCAGCGCTTATCCGCCTCCGCCATCGACCTGAGCCAGAAGCCTCTCGGCGGCCTTCACAGCCAGCTCAATGCGAGCATTGTCGACGCCGCACAGACGCAGGCACGACGAAGCGATCCAGACGGCATCGGCGGTCTCTATCCGGTGACCCGCATTCCGGAGCCCAATCACTTCTTCCACCGTGTGGACCAGCTTCTCACCCAACCTGATTGGCGCGACGGGAGCCAACGCTTCGACCGAGGTGGTCCGCTCGGCTAGACGTGCGTACGTGGCCGCTAGCTCCTCGCGGGCAGCGGTGAACTCCTCGAACCCTTCAACCTGGGCTACATCGGGCGCCAGGTAGAGCCAGCCGATGTTGTAGGGCACGCTCGCTAGGGTGCGTACATCAGCGAGAGCCACCAGGTACAGGACGGTGTCCGGATCCTCGGTCAGCGACTCGATCCGAGCGACGCTCCCCATCGTGGGCCGAATCGTCCGGCCGAGCAGCTCGGTGACAATCTCGCCCTTGCCGGCGAAGTGGTAGTAGAGGCTCGCCTGTCGGATCCCGACAGCTTCGGCGATCTCTCGGGTCGAGGTGGCGGCGTAGCCCTTGCTGGTGAACAGCCGAGCTGCCGCGTCGAGGACCTGCTCCCGCGGAGTGCCCGCGAGCAGAGGAGGTGTGAGGCGCGGGCGGCCCGGTCGAGGGCGCGGGTTGGCGCTGGCTGCGGAACTCATGTTGCTCCGTCCCGAGTGATTGGAGTGATGGGTCCCGGGGCGACCGATTGGCTGGACCAGCCGCCGCCCCGGGCGACATCAGTGAATCATATTATCAATCGAAATGTAAGAAACATGCTTGCGCGATCATCGCCTGCAAGAGCATGATTGCTGCCAGCAGGCTGACTCAGAACAGGCTGAATCAGCGTGAACACGGAGGCACTCGGCATGGCCCTCACACGTATCGCGGTAGTCGAGCATTGCGACGACACCAACTGCCCGTCGGTGCACACGACCGACAACCCAGGAGTCCTGGTCGTCCAAGGCAACAAGCTCGACGCCGCCACCCGGGCCGAGCTCGGCGGAACACTCCCCGATCACGAGGACGCCGTCTCCATCCCTGCCGATGTCATCCTCCGCGCAGCGCGAATCATCGAAGGCCAGGGCTGACCGGCGTGGGGGCAGACAAGACGGCGCCCAAACCGTCGTGGGCCGATTCGTTCCAGACTTTGAACGAGTCGTGGTTCCGCCTCGAGACACTGCAGGTCTACAGCATCGAATCCGAACGCGATGAGTACGAGGAATTCCTTCGCACCGGGCAGCTCGACCCACGTCGCAAGGAGGACTGGCGCGCGCTGATCGCTCGGCACGCGAGCGCGGGCCACTCATTACGACGCGTGCACATCATCGAGGAACCGGTCACCGACTACCTGCGCTACGAGATCGCAGCATACGTAGGCAACCACGCCGCGGGCGAGGACATCCGCCTGATCCCGGTGCCTCGCGGTCAGTGGCCTGAAGGACTGCCGCGGGATACCGACTTCTGGCTCATCGATGACGGGCTGCCCAGCGGCACCGCATGGGCGATGGACTATGACGAGGACGGTGCTTTCCATGGAGCCGCGCAGATCCTGGACTCCGCGTCGATCGAGACATACCGGCGATGGCGAGACACTGCGCTCGCAGCCGCCGTGCCTTTGAACGACTATCTTGGTCGCGACGCCTGAGCTGACGGCGCGACGACGACCGAACGATGATCGAGGAGACGATGCGGCGTGGGCGGCCCGACCCGACGAGCACGAGAGGCGCTCGGGGAGGCGCTTCGGACAGCGCGACGCGAGGCGGGACTGACCGGCATTGCACTCGCTGAGCAGCTGAACCAGCCCGGCAAGCCGTGGTCGCAGCCGAAGATCTCCAAGATCGAAGCCGGCCGCCAGGTGCCCACCACCGGCGAGGTCCGAGCCTGGGCTAAAGCAGTCGGTGCCGACGCTGACCGGCTGCTCGCCATCCAGGAGCGCGCATCGTGGGAGTACTCGGTCTTCAGAGACGCATTCCAAGATGAGGACGGCGCGGCCGCGTTGCAGCGGGCCGCCGCGGCAGCCGAGAACGCCGCGTCAACGATCTTCACCTACCACCCCACCAGCGTGCCCGGGCTGTGCCAGACCGCCGACTACGCCACCGCACTGCTCAAGCTGATCGGTGGCCCCGTCGAGCACGGCGCGAGCGAGGACGACGTGGCCAGAATGATCGCGACCCGAATGCGTCGTTCGGCGATCCTCTACGAGCCCGGACGCGAGGTCACCGTCCTCGTCGCCGAGGCTGCGCTCCACCCCCTCGTCGGCGGGCCGACAGTTATGCGCGCACAGTTGGAGCACCTGGCCGGGTTGGCTACCAATGCTCGGGCGACCGTTGGGATCATCCCGCTCGATCAGTACCCAGTACTCCTCGGTCACGGGTGGGTGCAGCGCGACCGGGTGGTCACCATCGAGACCCAGGCCGGCAGCCTGGAGATTGCGGACCCCACCGAGGTCTCCCAGTACGAACGGTGGGCGGAAGCGCTCACATCGGTTGCCCTCACCAGGGAGGCTGCTGCGCACCGCTGCCTAACCCTTGCGCAAGCCATCGCCCAGCCCAACAGCACCCGCGCCTGACATACAGGCTTCCATCCCCAACAAAGGGGACGCTCAGCACCAATGCAGCACAAGGTAAACAAGCCGCCGATGTGCTAAGCGCGTGACTTTCTTGGAGGAACCTGCGTCGAGCGCCGGGCAGGGAAGACTGTACGCCGCCGACATCGCTGATCACGGCTATGTCTGGGACCTCACCCGGGTATGGGCACACCAGCCGGAGGCGGAGGAACAACTCGCGAAGTTGTTCGACGCCGCGGCCGATGCCGCGGGACTGACCCCGCGCGACAAGGCTGTGATCGTGCTCGCGCAAGCGGCGACAATCGGTGACTCCTATTGTGCGATCGCGTGGGGCAAGCGCCTATCCGACTGGGCCGGCCCGCCGACCGCGATCGCCGCACTTACCGGCGACGACCAACAGTTCAGCGACCGCGAACAAGCCCTGGCCGCCTGGGCACGCACCGTCGCCCGCTCCCCCGGCAGCAGTACGCCTCAAGACATCCAGCGTCTGCGTGACACAGGGTTCAGCGAGCCACAGATCGTGGCTCTGACCATCTACTCAGGACTGCGCACGGCCTTCTCCAGCATCAACGGCGCCCTCGGCGCCCGCCCAGATATCACCCTCGCCGAGACCCTCGACCCCGCCGTACGTAAAGCCATCACCTGGGGACGTGCGCCCGACTGACGGGGATGACTCACCTGCCCCACATCGCCCAGATTGACGCGTGCTCAAACACGGATCCGCCGATTACGAGGCGGAACAGAGGTGGACGACGGTCCAGCCGCGCGGCTGCCACAATGCTCAGATGACGGATGATCTGAAACGAGCCGTCGAGGCGGCGCGCGATATGCTCAACGCCTCGGACTACACCGACCAGGAAACTTGGAAGCGCTTCAATAAGCGGAACGAAAGCTCGCAGCGGCGAGAGGCGAGCCCCGGGGTCAGAGCCCATTGACCTCGGAGTCGGTTGGGATGCAGGAGCTCCGCTTCCAAACCTCGTCTCGAACAGACGCAATGGCGTATTATTAGTCGGGCATTCGCAATCCTCGATCCCATGCCGCGCGATGTGTGATATTGACTCTTGGCGGAAAAGGCGATAAGTCCTACAATTTTAGTATCTAACGGAGAGAATGCGTGACGCTAGAAGAAAAGCTGAGCGGCTGGACTGGACCGTCTAGCACGACGGAGCAAGATAAACAAGACCGCACTGAGCGGATGATTCGCGAGGCCATTAAGGCGCACGCTGCGTTCGATGGCTGCGACCTCAGCGTTTACGCCAAAGGCTCCTACGCAAACAACACCAACGTCAAGGCTGATAGCGACGTTGATATCTCCGTGCAGTGCGGTGAGGCCGTGTACTGGGACGAGGGAACTAAGGGCGCGCGACCGCCGAGCGGGTCCTACACAGGGATCTGGACCCCGGCGAAACTACGCTTGGAGCTTGAGGCAGCGCTGAGAGCGAAGTTTCCCGGTCAAGTCGACTCCTCGGGATCGACGGCACTCCGCATCCACTCCGGCAGCGCGAGGGTGGACGCCGATGTCGTGCCTTGCTTCGACTACCGGTACTACTTCTCGGCCACTAGTTACCGGGAGGGCGCAAAAGTCTTCAAGAAGAACGGCAACTCTCTAGTGAACTATCCAAAGCAACAACTAGAGAATGGTCGGGCGAAGAACACGCGCACCAAACAGTACTACAAACGGGCAGTCCGAATCATGAAGCGCGTCGAGAATGTAATGGTAGCGTCAGGCGACCACCGTGAGGTTCCATCTTTCTTTGTTGAATGTCTTGTGTACAACTGTCCAGACAGTGTCTTCCTCGAGTCGAGTTGGACGAAGACCGTCGAAGAGATCATCCTGCACATCTGGCAAAATCTTGACGGCGATGAGCCCACTGTCGAATCCGAGCGTTGGCGAGAAGTGAGCGGACTCAAGTACCTCTTTCACAGTGCTCAGGACTGGAACCGTCAAGACGGGCGTGATTTCGCGAAAGCTGCTTGGAACTATCTGGGATATGCTTCGTGAAAATGACGATTGTCATTCGCGCCATCGTCGGTGTGGTCGTCGGTGTTTTCACGATTACTGCTTGGATGCATGACGGAAGGCCCGACTGGGGCACGCTCAAGCTGTTCTCGACTACCGTCTTTGTATGCACGATCATGTTCAACGTATGGGATTTCTGGCTATGGCGACTTGCTTGGATTCAGCGAATCCCAGGAGTAGGAATCCCGCGTAATCTCCGCGGGACCTGGAAAGGCACGCTCACGTCCTTCTGGGTTGATCCAGTTACAAGCAACAACCCACCTCCTAAGACCGTCTACCTAGTGGTGCAACAGACGGCCTCCCTAGTTTCCGTAAAGTTGTTGACGAATGAGTCGAAGTCGACATCTGCTTTGGCTAAGGTGTCGGAGGTTGATGGTTCTTTTCTGCTGACCTATTTGTATCTCAACAAGCCTGATATGCGTGTCGAGCATCGCAGTCGAATCCACCATGGTTCAACCGTTCTTGACGTGTCAGGCAACCCAGCGAGACGCCTAAAAGGCCACTACTGGACTGATCGCGACAGCAAGGGCGAGTTGGACTTTGAAGTGCGAAACAAGAAGATGCTAGCCGATGACTTCGCCGAGGCGGGAGAACTCTTTGGAGGGGCTGCGTGAGACCTCTCATTGCGAAGTTGCGGGGGGCCTCGGCTATAAGAGGTGGCCATGATTTGTTGAGGAGCGAATAGGCAATGAGAGAAGGGCGCGCCATCAGGCAGTTTATGTGGGCCTATCAACCCCACTTCAGAATCTCGGTAAAGGTTCGAGCCGAGATGGCCCTTGAAGCAATCGGATTCGCTGGGAATCCTGATGTGGTGCTCGTTGGTTTTAAAGCCGCTGGCGAACATGAATTTGATGTATGCATTGAACCTGAAGATGGCCCTTACTCGCCCGATGGCCTAGGTCAAGTAAGGCAGCGAGCGGTTGAGCTTTATAACAACCACCCTGACCGAGATATGATCCACAGCGTTGCTCATGTGCATGAACTGCGTCATCAAGAACTGCGCGACAGGATGCGCGCAAGAGCACTCGAAGAGGCCTTTGAAGCGATGCCACGAGAGCAAGGAAGAAGGTTCTTTGCGAGTGGATCAGTCCGAGTGGGCGACTACGAAGTACACACGGCCATAAGCGTCGATAAGGCAGCTCTCAGCAGCGTTCCTCAGATTAGGACCGAGGAACGCGATCGCTTCCAGGTGTATCAGTCGCTGGTGCATTCTGTAATTCGGGAGATCCTTATCCGTTCTACTCGAACCTTATATGTTCCCGGTGCTGGTTCGGGTTATTTTCCGGACAGCGTGGATGAGCTCATACGCAGCGCGACTGAAGCGATGGTTCGCTCCATGTTGTATTGCGCTGGTTTCTGGTTTGGTGGCGAGAACCATTTGCTCATGAGCGGTCTCTCTGCTCTGCCGTATGAGGGGCGGCCAGGAGCGGGACGATTGGTCATCGCGCAGCAGGACGATCCGGCTATTGAAGTGTTCCTTAGGCTGAAGCACCCAGTGAAGATGCGTAACGTGCTGGCCGTACGAAAGCTTCTGGAGGCCAGCGGATCTCAATCGGACCTACTGTCGGATGGCGAAAGAGTCTATGGGCTTGGGGTAGTGAAGCCAGACTATGACGTTGATAGCGAAACGGTGTTCTCTGTCAGCTTCACAGCACGAGGCGTCTGGGAATTTTCGCATGCGGGCGAAGCACTACTGATTGTGCAGGACGGAATTCCGCGCTTGCCGACGCCTGTACTTGATGAAGAATACTTGGAAGACCTCGCGAGTCGCTTCTTCCTTGATGTCGACCATGACGCTCTTCGCGAAGCCGCACGTGCCACCGGTAATCATAGGCATGGGGCGATGCTTGTAATCTCGGGCGATGCTGCTGGGGAAGCCGAGCGTCTATCGCCGCAGTCGTGGTCTATTGAGCCGACGCGGCTTACGATCGAGTTGTTGACACAATTGACGGACATGGATGGCGCAATCCTTGTTGACCCACAGGGCCTATGTCATGCAATCGGTGTTATTCTCGATGGCACCGCCCATGGCCGAGGAGATCCATCTCGTGGCAGTCGCTTCAATAATGCCATCCGATACCTCGATAGTGAGCGGCCCCCAGCGATCGTAATCGTCTACAGCTCGGATGGTGCGATCAATATTCTGCCGCAGCTGCATCCGCGCATCGAAAAGCAGATCGCTACGGATGCTGTTGAATGCTATCTCGTGGTTTCTTCGACGGAGCCACTCAATTTCAAGGACTGCGACGAAGCTTGGGACACAGTGGAGTCGTTTCGCTTCTACTTGTCAGGTGCTCAATGCGAAGCGTTGAATCGCGCCCGATCCCAAGTGGATAAGCGGGAAGAACAGACCCGGAACCTGCGAATTATCAAGTCAGACTTGAATCCAGATTCCGACATGGACGATTCCTATTGGCTATGACCTTGACCGGCCGAGCTTTCGATCACTCATGGCGAATCGGGCGTTTCTTCCTCCGCTGGCCCTTGGTCAGTTGGGTCTGCTGCACGAGCCGTTGGCAGCCACCTGTGTCTATCCGCCGCAACTTACGCAGGTCGTGTGGAAAGATCCCGACCCATGATTCGGGCGGTGGTGTTCGATGTCGGCGAGTGTCTGGTTGACGAGACCCGCGAGTACGGGACATGGGCCGACTGGCTGGGGGTTCCGCGGCATACGTTCTCGGCGGTTTTCGGAGCGGTGATCGCTCGCGGGATGGACTATCGCGAGGCATTCCAGGTGTTCCAGCCAGGCTTCGATCTGACCGAGGAGCGGCGAAAGCGCGAGCAGGCCGGGGAGGCGGAGCGGTTTGGGGAGGATGACGTCTATCCCGACGTACGTCCTGCTCTGAAGGCTCTGCGCGAGGACGGGTTGTGGTTGGGGTTGGCCGGGAACCAGACGGTGAGCGCGGGACGGATCCTGCGGGAGCTGGGCTTTCCGGTGGACATGGTCGCGACCTCCGACGACTGGGGTGTGAGCAAGCCGGATCCGGGGTTCTTCGAGCACGTCATCGAGGCGGCTCCGTGCGCGGCGGAGGAGATCCTCTACGTCGGGGACCGGCTCGACAACGACATCCGGCCGGCCGCCGAGTCCGGGATGGCGACGGCGCTGATCCGCCGGGGTCCGTGGGGCGTGATCCAGGAACATGACCCGGCTGCCGACGAGATCGCGACACTCCGGATCTCCTCACTCACCGAGCTTCCCAAGTGGATCAGAGCCCTCAACGAGAGTGGACCGGACGGCCGCTGAGTTGATCACCAGCTACCCGACGTCGTTTCGGTGACCAACCTCGGACAATGCACGCCTCGGCCAACCCGGTTCTCAACCGCGGAGACTCGCGACCATGGCCGGGAGCGGGGTGCCGAACGTCTCGACGATGATGGCCTGACCGTCACGCTCGAGCGCGTCGAGCACATCGGCGGCGTCGAAGATCTCCCCCGGCGCCCCGGCGCCAGAACGACGGCGGCGGCCGTCGAGGAGCCGGACGGCGCCCTCGACCACGATCGGCGCGGTGACGGCGTAGATGTCGCGGCCGGTCGCGGTGATCCGCTTGACGTCGGCGCCCTGACGTACGCGGACGTCCACGGCGAACCGCTGGGCCGAGCGTCCGGACTCGTCGCTGGCGGTCGGCTCCGGTGTCGCCTCGTCGCGGAGCTCGGCGAGCGGCGCGCTGTTGAGGTAGGAGCGGAGCTCACGGACGTCGAGGTGGTTGTTGATGGTGATCACCTCGGAGAACGGCAGCTCGACCACTGACTGCTCGCCCAGCGGCTCCGGGTAGGACCAAGCACCGGTCGGCGCGGGGCTGGGCAGCGGGACCAGGGAGCCCTCGCGGATGACCAGGCGGGTCGCGGTGTTGCGGGCTCCGGTGATCCGGGTGCCTGCGGTCGGCCACCAGCGGTCCAGCCCGATGGCGACCTCGACCTCGTCGGCCGGCGACCCGCCGAGGACGGCGGTCACGAGCAGGTCGGCGAGGCCACCGTAGAACGCCATCGCCGGGACCACGGAGACGTCCATGTCTCGGGCTCGAGCGTCCAGATCTCGATAGAGCGCCTGTACGACCGGCTGCTCGGCGGTGACGTCGAGATAGTGGGCACCGGACTCGACCGCGGCCCGGGCCAGTGGGAGCGCGGTGTCGAGGAAGGGCCCGGCGCAGTTGATGACGGCGGCAACACCCGCGATCGCGTGCCGCAGCCGGTCGGGGTCGTCGAGGCCGACGACTCGGCTCTCCAGGGCGGCATGGCGGGGCGCGACGTCGGCGAGACGCTCCGCGCTGCGGCCGGCGAGGACGGGGGTCAGCCCGCGGCGCATCAGCTCATCGACGACGAAACGCCCGGTGTGACCGGTGGCGCCATAGACCAGGACCTGCTCATCTGTGCTCATGTCTGTGCTCATGGCTCCATCCTCGGGCGGGGTGTCCCACCACACGAGTGTCTGAAACGACGTACTACGTACACTTTGCGACATGCCCCGGCTTGCCCTCGTCCTGCATGGCTCCTCGATGCTCTACGAGGTCGCGATCGCCGCCGAGATCTTCGGCGGCGACCATTCCGACCTCGCTCCAGGCGGTGAGTGGTACGACCTCGTCGTCTGCACCCCCGACGGCGCATCGCACCCCTGGCTGGCAGAGCTGCCGACGGCGTCGTACGACGCGATCGCTGAGGTCGACACCGTCGTGGTCCCGTCCTCGAACGATCTCGACGACAATCCCGACCTCGCGCTCCTCGACGCGTTGCGTGGCGCGCATGAGCGTGGCGCGCGGATCGCGTCCCTGTGCACCGGTTCGTTCGTGCTGGCCGCGGCCGGGCTGCTCGACGGCCGGGTCGCCACGACCCATTGGCTGCACGCCGACGAGCTCGCCCGGCGTTATCCGCAGGTCGACGTCCGCCCGGACGTGCTCTACGTCGACGAGGGCGACGTGCTCACCTCGGCCGGCAAGACCGCTGCGCTCGACCTCTGCGTCCACCTCGTACGCAGCGACCTCGGCGCCGCCGCGGCCAACGGGATCGCCCGCAACCTGGTCGTCCCGGCCCACCGCACGGGTGGGCAGGCGCAGTTCATCACCCCACCCGCGCAGCCCCGCGTTCCCGAGGGCCTCGCGGCCACGCTGGAGTGGGCGCGCGCCCGACTCGACCAGCCCCTGACGGTCCGCGAGCTGGCCGACCACGCGGGCCTCAGCACCCGCCAGCTCGCCCGACGGATGCAGGCCGAGTTGCAGACCGGGCCATTGGACTGGCTGCACCACCAGCGCATCTCGCGCGCCCAGGAGCTCCTCGAGCGTACCGACGCCTCGATCGACCAGATCGCGGGCAGCTGCGGAATGGGCACAGCGGCCACGCTGCGCCGTCACTTCCACCGCGCTCTGGGCGTGACTCCGACGACCTACCGGACGACCTTCCGGCTCGCCGACTGATCAGGCTGATCAGTGGGGCCGACCGAGCGCCATCCGTCCGAGGGTGCCATCCAGCTCGGCGAGGAGTTCGGGCCAGGTGGTCTCGCTCGGAGGCTCGCTGTGGGCGAAGCTGCCGGCTAGCTCGAGGGTGATGTAACCGTGGATGAGGCTGGACATCAGGCGGACGGCGTACGTCTCTTCGGTCTCGGGGATGTCGTAGCCGCGGACAACGGTGAGGGCGAGGCCGGCGTTGCGGCGGCCGGCGGCGATCGCGGCTTCCAGGGAGGGCGAGGCCGGATCCGCATCCGGGGCGGGTGGGATGCGCTGGCGGGTGGTGGCGTCGTAGCGGCCGGGTGAGCGGCGGGCGAAGTCGCGGATGGTGTTCGCGTAGGCGACGAGGAGGTCGCGGCCCTCGCCTGCGGACAGGGCGGCGCTCGTGGCGTCGGCGAGCTCGTCGAGGACGTACGCGGTGACGGCGGTGCGGAGGTCGGTGGCTCCGGTGATGTGGGAGTAGAGGGTCGGCGACCTGATGCCGAGGTGGCGGGCGAGGACCGAGATCGTGACGGCGTCGAAGCCGAGCTCATCGGCGAGGTCGGCGGCGGCCGCGATCACGGCGGTCCGGTTCAGCCCGGGACGACCCATCTGCACTCTCCTCGAATAACGAATTGCCTAATAGTTGTAGGAAACCTAGCATGATTGGCATGAAGCCGCTGACCGAGACCGACGTACGCTCCAGCTTCGTCAACCTCACCAAGGGTGCGACCAAGCGCCTCAACATGCCCGCTGACCTGGCCGAACGGCCGTGGGACGACCTCGACTACCTCGGCTGGCAGGACCCCAAGGCGCCGCAGAACCACTACCTCGTCACCGAGCACGACCGCAGGCTCTGCGGGGTCGCCCTGCGGGCCTCACGCGAGACGCGAGGGCCGCGGAAGACGATGTGTGCGCTGTGTACGTCGGTCGGTGACGTCGCGCTGCTGGTCGCCTCGCGTGCCGGGCGCTCCGGGCAGGACGGCAACTCGGTCGGCACCTACATCTGCGCCGACCTCGACTGCTCCCTCAAGGCGCGCAACAAGCGCAAGCTCGATTCCCCCGTCGTCCACGAGACCCTCAGCGTCGAGCAGAAGGTCGACCGGCTCCTCGGCAACCTCGACTCGTTCGTCGCGCGAGTGCTCCGGCCCGCCTGAGATCCCGACCACGCTCCCGGTTTACAGATAACAACCGGAAGAGGCAGTATTCTGTTATGGCACTCAGGGGTGACATCCTGACGACCCAAGAGGTATCCAACCTCTTGGGCGTCGAAGCGCGCCAGGTCCGCGTCCTCGCCGAAACGGGGTCCATCACCCGCGTCGCCCGCGGCATCTTCGACCGCACATCGGTAGAGCGCTATCGCGCCGAGCGCGGCTCGGGCCGGACACGGACCTGGGCCGAGCGCACTGCCTGGGGAGCGATCGCAATGCTCTCCGGCGCGGCGCCGAGGGACCTCGGGGATGTTCAGAAGTACCGGCTCCGCGCCACCCTGCGGGAGATCACCGACCCGACCGAACTGGCGATCCGGTTGCGCGACCGCGCGACGGTCACCACGTGGTCCGGCCACCGCTCCGTCATCGGGCGCGTCCGCGAGGAGCTCGTCATCCCCGGCCGCCAGCGGCTGGGGCTCGTCGAGGACGACACCGTCGTCGACGGCTACATCCATGCAGACCGGCTCTCCGACCTCGTGAGCCGCCATCGGCTGAGCGAGGACACCACCGGGTCCATCACCCTGCGCTACACCACGATGGACATCGACTTCATCACCTACCTGGCACGCCTCAACAGAACGCTCGCCGCCGTCGACGCCGCCACCTCCCTCGACCCGCGCGAGCGGGGCGTGGGAGAGCAAGTTCTGATCCGCCGGTTGGAGTTGTTCCGCGAGAATGTCGGACAGTAAGCACCCGGGCATCGAGCGCCCAACCGTCGATATCGCCACCGCCGTCGGTGGATGGACCGACCCGTGGCCGAACGTCGCCGAGATCGCCACGGTGCTGCCGACCGACAAGTGGACCCTGGTCGGCGGCCTGATGACCCAGTTGCACTCAATCCACCACGGCCTGGGCATCGTACGCCCGACCAACGATGTCGACATCGTGCTGCACATCGAGACCTCCCGCGGCGTCGCCTCCGAGACCGCGACCGCACTGCGTTCCCTCGGCTACGACCTGCGTTCGGCCGTCGATCCGCGTGACAACACCGCACACCGCTTCTACCGCGGTACCAGCAAGATCGATCTGGTCGCCAGCCGTCACGATCAGGAACCGGAGGACCTAGTCGACGTCCTGGTCTCCGACCACCACGCTCCGAAGGTCACCGAGCGGCTCGCGGGACGTGACATGGTCCGCATCGAGGGTGGCACGCAAGCACTGCGGCGCACTATCAACGCACGTGTGGAGATCGAGCCCGGCACCGTCACCACAGTCTCGGTGCCCAGCGCGTTCGGCGCACTCATCTTGAAGGCCGCCGCCTACAAGACCGACTCCCGCGAGCGTGACCGGCACCTGCGCGACGCCGTGGCCCTCCTTGCCTGCATCGAGGACCCGTTCGCCGAGCGCGAGGGCTTCACCGGCTCCGACCGATCCCGGCTCCAGACACTGCGCACCCGGCTCACCCCGGACGACATCTCCTGGACCGCACTGACCGGCCGGGACCGGATCGACGCCGCGACAGCCCTGGAGATCCTCACGGCCGAGGACTGACCCGGACCGAGCTGACCTCGTAGGTCATGCCGTCACGGCTCAGCACTCGATGACGTTGACCGCGAGGCCGCCGCGGGAGGTCTCCTTGTACTTGACCTTCATGTCGGCGCCGGTCTCGCGCATGGTCTTCAGGGCCTTGTCGAGGCTGACCTTGTGGGAGCCGTCGCCGTTGAGGGCGAGGCGGGCGGCGTTGATGGCCTTCACGCTGGCGATGGCGTTGCGCTCGATGCAGGGGATCTGCACCAGGCCGCCGACGGGGTCGCAGGTGAGGCCGAGGTTGTGCTCGATGCCGACCTCGGCGGCGTTCTCGACCTGCTCGGGTGTGCCGCCGAGGACTTCACACAGGGCGCCGGCGGCCATCGCGCAGGCCGAGCCGACCTCGCCCTGGCAGCCGACCTCGGCGCCGGAGATGGAGGCGTTCGTCTTGCACAGGATGCCGATCGCGGCCGCGGTGAGCAGGAACCGGACGATGCCGTCCTCGATCGCGGCCTCGTCCAGGCCGGCCGGCGGCGCCACGAAACGTACCCAGTAGTGCAGGACGGCGGGCACGATGCCGGCCGCGCCGTTGGTGGGCGCGGTGACGACCCGACCGCCCGAGGCGTTCTCCTCGTTGACCGCCAGGGCGAACAGGTTGACCCAGTCCATGACCCGGAAGGGATCCTGGGCACCGGCGCCGGAGGCCAGGTCGCGGTGGAGCAGCGGCGCCCGGCGCGGGACCCGCAGACCACCGGGAAGTACGCCGTCGGTGACCGGATCACGGTCGCAGCCGGCCTGCACGCAGGCCGCCATCACGTGCCAGATCTCGAGGAGACCGGCGCGGATCTCGGCGTGCGTACGCCAGGTGAGCTCGTTCGCCAGCATGAGGTCGGAGACCCGGAACCCCTCCCGCTCGCAGGTGTCGAGCAGCTCGGCACCGGTGGCGAACGGGAAGCGTACGGGCGAGCGGTCGGGGACCACCCGCGCGGCGCCCACCGCGTGCTCGTCGACCACGAAGCCGCCGCCGACGGAGTAGTAGGTGCGCTCGCGCAGCACCTCACCCGAGGCGGCGTACGCCGTGAACACCATGCCGTTGGGGTGGCCCGGCAGGCTCTTGCGCCGATGCATGACCAGGTCGGTGGCGTTGTCGAAGCCGATCGATCGGTGGCCGCCGAGCGCTAGCTCGCCGGCCTCGCGGATGGCCGCCACCCGCGCGGACGAGGCTCGGGTGTCGACGGTCGCCGGCTCCTCCCCCTCGAGGCCGAGCAGCACCGCACCCTCGGAGCCGTGGCCGTGGCCGGTCGCTCCGAGAGAGCCGTACAGCTCGGCCTTCACCCGCCTCACCGCATCCAGGAGACCGTCCGCGACGAGGCCGTCGACGAAGATCTTCGCGGCCCGCATCGGCCCGACGGTGTGCGAGGACGACGGCCCGATCCCGATCGAGTAGAGGTCGAAGGCGCTCAACGCGGTCGCGACGGCCGTGGAGCCGGCGACCTCGGCGGTCACGTCACTCCTCGATCAACGCGTCGTAGGCCGCGGCGTCGAGCAGGTCGGCAGTGCTCGAGATGCGCATCTCGAAGAGCCAGCCGGCACCGAACGGGTCGCTGTTGATCAGCGCGGGGTCCTCGACCACGGCGGCGTTGACCTCGAGCACCTCGCCGTCGGCGGGCGCGAACAGGTCGCTGACCGACTTCGTCGACTCCAGCTCACCGCAGCTCTCTCCCCCGGTGATCTTGGTGCCCACCTCGGGCAGCTCGACGAAGACGATGTCGCCCAGCGCCTCGGTGGCGAAGGCGGTGACGCCGACGCGGGCGAGGTCGCCGCGGGTCTCGAGCCACTCGTGCTCGGCGGTGTAGGACAGGTGGGTCGGGTTGGTCATGGCTGCGCTCATCTCTCGGCTCATTTCTTGGAGTAGAAGGGAAGGTCGACGATCTCGGCGTCCTCGCGGCTGCCGCGCACGTCGACCTGGACCTTGGTGCCTGCGACCGCGAGATCGGGCCGGACGTACGCCATCGCGATCGGGTGGCCGAGGGTCGGCGACGGGGAGCCGCTGGTGACGGTGCCGACCTCGTCGCCGGTGGCCGGGTCGACCACGGCGTAGCCGGCCCGCGGGGACCGGCGCCCGGCGGCCACCAGGCCGACGAGCACGCTGCGCGGGCCAACGTCCCGGCGTACGGCCAGGGCGGCCTCCCCCACGAAACCGTCGGGCTTGTCGAAGGAGACGACCCGGCCGAGGCCGGCCTCGAAGGGCGTCGTGTCGCGGGTCAGCTCGTGGCCGTAGAGCGGCATGCCCGCCTCGAGCCGGAGGGTGTCGCGGCAGGCGAGCCCGGCGGGGAGGAGCCCGTGCGGCGTACCGGCCTCGGTGAGCGCCTCCCAGACAGCGACGGCCACCGCGGGAGCGCAGTAGATCTCGAAGCCGTCCTCCCCGGTGTAGCCGGTGCGGGCGAGCAGGACGTCGACCCCGGCGACCGTGCCGGCGTCGATGGCGTAGTAGCGCAGGGCGGGCACGTCGAGGTCGGTCAGGGCCGCGACGATCTCAGCCGAGGCGGGTCCCTGGACCGCGATCAGCGCCCACTCGGCGGAGGCGTCGCGGACCGCGGCGTCGTACCCCTCGGCCCGCGAGGCCAGCGCCGGAGCGACCACGTGGACGTTGCTCGCGTTGGCGACGACCAGGTAGCGCTCCTGCTCGAGCCGGTAGACGACGAGGTCGTCGATGATGCCGCCGTCCTCGGCGCAGAGCATCGAGTAGCGGGCGCGGCCGATGCCGATCGCCGAGGGCCGGCCGACCAGGGCGTGGTCGAGGGCGCGTCCCGCCTCGGGGCCGGTCACCTCGATCTCGCCCATGTGGGAGAGGTCGAAGAGGCCCGCGGTGGTGCGTACCGCGTGGTGCTCGGCGGTCTCCGAGCCGTAGCGGACCGGCATGCTCCAGCCGGCGAAGTCGGTGAACGAGGCGCCGAGCGCCTGGTGGATCTCATGCAGAGGGGTAGCGACGGGTGAGGTCATGTGTGCGGGAGGCTCCCTGTTGGTGGGTGCCGACAGCGGCACCCGTGGACGGGTGACCTCCCCGCTCTGTCATCGCTACCTGAGAGCTTCACCGCCACGTCGGGGCGGTTTGCACCGTGGGTGCAGGACCGTCGGATCCTGACTTTCCAGAGGTCGCCTCACCACAGCGGTCAGTGGGCCTGAGAGATTCTGGGGAGGTTTGCTCCTTCGGCGCCTCACCCGGGATGGGCAAGGACTCTCCCGCTGCGGTTCAAGTGGCGGATGTGAAGTTGTGCGGCAAACCTAGGTCTGGCCACCTCGGCCGTCAAGATCCGGGCACCTCGACACCCACTAACGGGAACTGTTCTCACCCGCTCTACGATGGCGCGGTGCCACCGACCAACGCCAGCACCCGGGTCCCCGTGGTCATCCTCACCGGCCATCTCGGGTCCGGGAAGACCACCCTGCTCAACCATCTGCTGCGCCAGCCCGGTGCCCGGGTGGGCGTGGTCGTCAACGACTTCGGCGACATCAACGTCGACGCCGGCCTCGTCACCGGCCAGATCGACGAGCCGGCCTCGATCGCCGGCGGCTGCCTGTGCTGCCTGCCCGACGCCGGCGGTCTCGACGACGCGCTGGAGAAGCTGACCCACCCGCGGCTCGCGCTCGACGTCGTCATCGTCGAGGCCAGCGGGCTCGCCGAGCCCGGCACCCTGGCCCGGCTGGTCCGGTTCAGCGGCGTCGAGCGCGTACGCCGCGGTGGGCTCATCGAGGTCGTCGACGCCTCGGCCTACTTCGACACCCTCGACGACGGCCGGGGCCCGGCGCCGGTCAGGTTCGCGGCCGCGTCCCTGGTCGTCGTCAACAAGACCGACCTGGTGCCGGCTCCTGAGCGGGACGAGGTCCTGGCCCGGATCGAGCGGCGCGTGCGGGAGCACAACCCCGAGGTCCACATCGCGTACGCCGTGGGCGGCCGCATCGACCCGCGGCTCGTCTACGACGCCGCGGTGCCCGAGGACCCGCCCGACGAGCTGCCGATCGCGGCGCTGCTGCGCGAGGCGGCCGCCTCGCACGAGGCCCATCAGCATGCCCGGGCCGTCACCGTGACGACCCCGGGCACCATCGAGCCGGCGCGGCTGGTCGACCTGCTCGAGGAGCCGCCGGCGACGGCGTACCGGGTCAAGGGGACCGTCGCCGTCGCGACCGGCCAGGGCCCGCGCAGCTACCAGGTGAACCTGGTCGGCCGCAGCGCCCATGTCGCGGCGGCGCGGACGCCCGGCCCGGCGAGCGAGCTCGTGGCCATCGGACTGGAGCTCGAGACCGACGCGGTGCGGCAGCGCCTCGCCGACGCCCTGGCCCCGGCCGAACGGCCGAGCACCGAGGGTCTTCGCCGGCTGCGCCAGCTGGTCCGGGTCAGCCTCTGACCAGCGGCCTCGGCCCGCGACGTACGGCGAAGTGTGAGGACATCGACGACAGTCGCGCCGTCCCGGCGTGCTGAGCAGCTAGCCTCGTAGATGTGAACCAGCCCAGCACCGACACGCCTGACATCAAGCCCAGGTCGCGCGCCGTCACCGACGGCCTGGAAGCCACCGCTGCGCGAGGGATGTTGCGCGCGGTCGGCCTCGGAGACGACGACTTCGCCAAGCCGCAGATCGGCGTCGCCTCGTCGTGGAACGAGATCACGCCCTGCAACCTGTCCCTGGACCGGCTCGCGAAGGCGGTGAAGAACGGCGTTCACGCGGCCGGCGGCTATCCGCTGGAGTTCGGCACCATCTCCGTCTCCGACGGAATCTCGATGGGCCACGAGGGCATGCACTTCTCGCTGGTCTCGCGCGAGATCATCGCCGACTCGGTCGAGACCGTGATGAACGCCGAGCGGCTCGACGGCTCCGTGCTGCTCGCGGGCTGTGACAAGTCGCTGCCCGGCATGCTGATGGCGGCCGCCCGGCTCGATCTCGCCTCGGTCTTCCTCTACGCCGGCTCGATCATGCCCGGGCAGCTCGACGGCCGCGACGTCACGATCATCGACGCCTTCGAAGCGGTCGGGGCCTGTCTCGCGGGCAAGATGAGCCGCGACGAGGTCACCCGCATCGAGAAGGCGATCTGTCCGGGCGAGGGCGCCTGCGGGGGGATGTACACCGCCAACACGATGGCCGCTGTCGCCGAGGCGCTCGGCATGTCGTTGCCCGGTTCGGCGGCTCCGCCCGCGGTGGACCGACGTCGCGACGGCTTCGCCCACCGCTCCGGCGAGGCGGTCGTCGGGCTGCTGCGCAAGGGCATCACCGCGCGTCAGATCATGACCAAGGAGGCCTTCGAGAACGCCATCGCCGTCGTCATGGCTCTCGGCGGCTCCACGAACGCCGTCCTCCACCTGTTGGCGATCGCCAACGAGGCCGAGGTCGACCTGGCCCTCGACGACTTCACCCGGATCGGCGAGAAGGTGCCCCACCTCGCCGACCTCAAGCCGTACGGCAAGTACGTCATGAACGACGTCGACAAGATCGGCGGGATCCCGGTCGTGATGAAGGCGCTCCTGGACGCGGGGCTGCTCCACGGCGACTGCCTCACCGTGACCGGGAAGACCATGGCGCAGAACCTCGCGGAGCTGAGCCCGCCCGCGCTCGACGACGACGTGATCCACACCTTCGAGCGGCCGATCCACCGCACCGGTGGCCTCACCATCCTGAAGGGCTCGCTCGCGCCGGACGGTGCCGTCGTCAAGACGGCCGGCTTCGACGAGACGGTCTTCCGCGGCACCGCCCGGGTCTTCGACGGGGAGCGGGCGGCGATGGACGCCCTCGAGGAGGGTCGCATCGTCGCCGGCGATGTCGTGGTCATCCGCAACGAGGGCCCCAAGGGTGGACCCGGCATGCGGGAGATGCTCGCCATCACCGGTGCCATCAAGGGTGCCGGTCTCGGGAAGGACGTCCTGCTCGTCACCGACGGCCGGTTCTCCGGGGGCACCACGGGCCTGTGCGTCGGCCACATCGCCCCGGAGGCCGTCGACGCCGGGCCGATCGCCTTCGTCCGCGACGGCGACACCATCGTCCTCGACGTCCTCAACCGCACCCTCGAGGTCCACGTGGACCCCGAGGAGCTGGAGCGTCGCAAGGTCGGCTGGGAGCCGCTGCCTCCGAAGTACCGTCGCGGTGTGCTCGGCAAGTACCGCCGCACCGTGCAGTCGGCCGCGGTCGGCGCCGTCACGAGCTGACCGCGGCCCGCGCCTCAGCCGGCGCGGCGCACGATCCGTTCCATGTCGGTGATGATCACTCCGCGTGACTCCAGCTTGACCCAGCCCTTGGCGGCGAAGTCGGCCAGCGCCTTGTTGACCGTCTCCCGAGCCGCGCCGACGAGCTGCGCGAGCTCCTCCTGGGTCAGGTCGTGGCGTACGTGGAGGCCGTCCTCGGTCTCCTGACCGAACCGCTCGGCGAGGTCGAGCAGGGCCTTCGCCACCCGGCGGGGCGCGTCCGCGAAGACCAGGTCGCCGATCACGTCGTTGGCCCGGCGCAGACGACCCGACAGCAGGGCGAGCAGCCCGCGCGTCACGCTCGGGCGACCGTCGAGCAGGCCCAGCAGGTCGTCGTGCGACAGCGAGGCCAGCTCGACGTCGTCGGTGACGGCCGTGACCGTCGAGGAGCGCCGGCCGGGGTCGAAGAGCGACAGCTCGCCGAACACCTGGCCAGGCCCGAGGATCGCCAGCAGGCTGTCCTGTCCGTTGGCCGCGGCCCGGCTCAGCTTCACCTTGCCCGCCACGACGGCGTAGAGCCGGTCGGCGGCATCTCCCTCGTGGAACAGCACCTCGCCGCGCCTGAGGCGTGTCTGGCCCATCATCGCGAGCAGCGCCGTCATCGACTCGTCGTCCAGCTCGCTGAAAAGCGGTGCGTGCCGAAGCACGTCCTGATCCATTACCCAGCCGCTCCTGTCGTCATGTGGCCGAAGCCATCAGCGTACCGAGACCGGCGGCTCCGACAGCGGATGTGTGTCCCGCATCGCACGCCTGTCGAGTGCGTTCTTCGCCACACCTTCCCGTCGGGAAGGCGCGAGGCCCTCGCGTCGTTGTGATGAGGGTGAAGCTCTCCATGCTGGATCGGTCCCGGACCCGGGCGGGGTACGCCGAGGGCGCTGCGCTGACCCACACGATCGAGCGGGCGGTGGCCGCCGAGCGGCTCGGCTACCACCGGTTCTGGGTCGCCGAGCACCATGCCGTGGCCGGGATCGCGTCGGGGTCGCCGCCGGTCCTGCTCGGTGCGCTCGGCGTGCACACGTCCACGATCAGGCTCGGGTCGGGCGGGGTGATGCTGCCGCACCATCAACCGCTGGTCGTCGCCGAGCAGTTCCTCATGCTCGACGCGCTCTACCCGGGCCGTCTCGACCTGGGGCTGGGGCGCACGCTCGGCTTCACCGCGCCCGTACGCCGCGCGCTGCGGCAGGATCTCGACGACCCGGACACGTTCGCCGAGGACATCGAGGAGCTCCGCGGCTACCTCGACCGCACCGCGGCGGTGACGGCGCGGCCGGCGGCCGCCCAGCAGATCCCGATGTTCGTGCTCGCGACGGGGCGCGGGGTCGCGCTCGCGTCGCGGCTCGGGCTGCCGGTGGTCCTGGGCGGTCCGGTGCTGGACAGCCCGCGGCTGGATGAGGTGCTGGGGGCGTACCGGAAGGACTTCCGGCCCTCCTCGCGGACTTCTGAACCCTCGGTCATGATCTCCGTCGACGTGCTCGTCGCCGACACCGACGCCGAGGCCGCCGAGCTCGCGCTGCCCGAGGCCTGGGCGATGGCCAGGTCGCGGCAGACCGGCGAGTTCGGCCCGCTCGAGCCGGTCGCGGCGATCCGGTCGCAGACCTGGTCGAACCAGGTGCGTGAGCGGGTCGACGCGCATCTCGCGCGGACGACCGCCGGCTCGGCCGACACCGTCCGGCGCCGTCTCGACCAGCTGTCCGAGGCCACCGGAGCCGACGAGCTCCTCGCCTTCACCTCGACCTACGACCGCGACGCCCAGCTCGCCTCCGACGCCGCGCTCGCCCAGATCATGACCGCATCCACCCACCGCCGAGTCGGCTCGTCCTGACCGAAATCTCTGCCGAGTCGGCTCGTCATGACGCGCCGACTCGGCGGGTCGTGGTCAGCGTGTCAGCGTATGGGCGGCCTCGAGGAGGAGACGGCCGAGCTCGGCCTGGCGCGGGGGCGCGAGGCGGGCCTCGATGCCGGTGATGCTCAGCGCACCGTAGGGCTGATCGTGGGCGTCGAAGACCGCGGCACCCAGGCCCCAGCTGCCGACCACGATCAGGCCGGGGTTGACGGCGAAGCCACGCTCGCGGGTCGCGGCGATGCGCTTTCGCAGAGCGGACGCCGAGTGCTCCTCGCCGTAGGCCGGGACGAGGTCGGTGCGGGCCAGGTAGGCCTCGCGCCGCGGCTCGGGCATGAGCGCCAGGATCGCCAGGCCCGCCGAGGCGACCCCGAGCGGGAACCGGATCCCCTCGTGGAGCACGTGCGAGCGGATCGGGAAGCTGCCGTCCTCGCGCAGGACGCAGACCGTCTCGTCGCCGCGCCGGATCGAGAAGAACGCGCTCTCCCCCGTCTCCCGGGCGATGCGCAGGACCGCCGCCCGCGCCGCCGGGGTGATGTCGTGGCGGGTGGTCGCGGCGGCGCCGAGCAGGAAGCACTCCGGGCCGAGGTGCCAGTCGCCGGTGTCGTTGTCGCGCTCGACCAGGCCCTCCTCCTGGAGTGTGCTGAGCAGCCGGTGGGCGGTCGGGCGCGGGATGGCGGCGGTCGTCGCGAGCCGGGTGGTCGTCGCACCCTCCGGCTCGCGCGCGGCGAGCAGTCGCAGCAGGTGCGCGCTGCGGCGGATCACGCTGGGCTGGGTCGTGCCCGGACCGGGTTCCATGAGACGTACGATAAGGGACGTCCACTGAGTGAACGCATCTGCGGCAGCGAGGTCGGTCATCGAAAGACTGAGCGTGAACTTGCGCTCACCTATTGACCGAGCGGCCGACCCATCCTTGACTGATCAGCATGGACAAGGTCATCTCCTCAGCCGCCGAGGCGGTCGCGGACGTCCCGAACGGAGCGACCCTCACGGTCGGCGGTTTCGGGCTGTGCGGCATCCCCTCGGTGCTCATCAATGCTCTGCTCGAGGCCGGCGTGACCGACCTCGAGGTGGTCTCCAACAACGCCGGCGTCGACGACTGGGGCCTGGGTCTGCTGCTCGGCGCCGGACGCCTGCGCCGGGTCGTCGCCTCGTACGTCGGTGAGAACAAGGAGTTCGCGCGGCAGTACCTCTCCGGTGACCTCGAGGTCGAGCTCACCCCGCAGGGCACGCTGGCCGAGCGGATGCGTGCCGGTGGCTCCGGCATCGCGGCGTTCTACACCCGCACCGGCGTCGGCACGCAGGTGGCGCAGGGTGGGCTGCCGTGGAAGTACGACGACGCGGGCAACGTCATCAAGACCTCGCCCGAGAAGCCGGTGATGACCTTCGAGACGCCTGACGGCGAGCGTGAGTTCGTCCTGGAGGAGGCCATCGTGGCCGACTTCGGGATCGTGCGCGCCTGGAAGGGCGACCGCCACGGCAACCTCCTCTTCAAGGACTCCGCCCGCAACTTCAACCCGCTGGCCGCGATGGCCGGTCAGATCACGATCGCGGAGGTCGAGGAGCTCGTCGAGCCCGGCGAGATCCCGCCGAACGACGTCCATCTCCCCGGGGTCTACGTCCACCGCGTCGTACCCCTGACCCCCGAACAGGCCGCCGACAAGCGCATCGAGAAGAGGACGGTCCGCTGACATGGCATGGACACGTGAAGAGATGGCCGCCCGCGCCGCCGCGGAGCTCTCCGACGGCGACTACGTCAACCTCGGGATCGGGCTGCCGACGCTGGTGCCCAACTACGTCCCCGACGACGTCGAGCTGGTGCTGCAGAGCGAGAACGGCATCCTCGGCACCGGCGCCTACCCGACCGAGGACGCCGTCGATCCCGACCTGATCAACGCCGGCAAGGAGACGGTCACGGTACGCAAGGGCGCCTCGTTCTTCGACTCCGCGACCAGCTTCGGGATGATCCGCTCCGGCAAGATCGACGCCGCGATCCTCGGGGCCATGCAGGTCTCGGCCTCCGGTGATCTGGCCAATTGGATGATCCCCGGCAAGATGGTCAAGGGCATGGGCGGCGCGATGGACCTCGTCCACGGCGCCAAGAAGGTCGTCGTGCTGATGGAGCACGTCGCCCGCGACGGCTCCTACAAGATCGTCGACGAGTGCTCGCTGCCCTACACCGGACTCGGCGTCGTACAGCGCATCATCACCGACCTCTGCGTACTCGACATCACTCCCGACGGCCTCCGTCTCGTCGAGCTCGCTCCCGGTGTCACGATCGGTGAGGTCGAGGAGAAGACCGAGCCGCCGTTCCTCCGCTGATCGCCGAGGCGTCAGCCGGGTCGGGCGAGGCGTCAGCCGGGTCGGGCGAGGCGTCAGCCGGGTCGGGCGAGGCGTCAGCCGGGTCGGGCGAGACGTCAACCCCGTCGGGCGAGACGTCAACCCCGTCGGGCGAGACGTCAACCCCGTCGGGCGAGACGTCAACCCCGTCGGGCGAGACGTCAACCCCGTCGGGCGAAACGTCAACCCCGTCGGGCGAAACGTCAACCCCGTCGGGCGAAACGTCAACCCCGTCGGGCGAAACGTCAGCCCCGTCGGGCGAAACGTCAATGGATGACGATTCGGCCGTCCGGGGTGACCTCTCGGCCGTCCGGGGTGACGCCTCACCCGACGTACGAGACATCTCAGCCGACCGAAGTGACGCCTCGACCGACGCACGAGACGCCTCGGCCGACCGGGGCGACCTCTCAACCGACCGGGGCGACGCCTCGACCGACCGGGGTGACGCCTCGGCCGACCGGGGCGACTTCTCGGCCGACGTACGTGACGGCTCGGCAGGTCTGCGACAATGTGCGGCGTGGATCTGAGGGTGGTGCGGCCGACGCGCGGGAGCGTGTGGCTGGCGCTGCTCGCGGCGGTGGAGATCACCACCGGGTCGAGCTTGGCCCACCTGGCCGGCGGCGGGGAGCTGCCGGATGCGTTGTGGCTGGTGGCGACCGGGTTTGCTGCCTTCGGCGCCGGAGTCGTGGTGCTTCAGCGACGGGTCGGGATCGCCGTCGGGGCGGTGCTTGCCGGAGCGGCGCAGCTGGGGATGCACGAGGCGTTCGAGGCGTACGCGGCACCCACGGCGCACGCGCACAGCACCGGCTCCGGCGACACCTCGATGCTGGTCGCGCACACCGCGGCGGCGGTGCTCACCATCGCCGTGTGGCTGCTGCACCGCCGGGCCTGGCAGGTCATCTCAAGGGCGCTGACGACGCCCCGGATCCCGATCCCGTTCCGCCTGCCGACCCAGGCGCAGCCGGTGGTGCTGCGCACCGACCTGTGGACGTACGTCGCTGCTGGACGCGGGCCGCCGGTCCTCGCCTGAGGACCCGACCCGACACGTGGGCACACGCCCATTCAGCAGACACTCCACAGAAAGCAACAACCATGTCTCGACGTACCCTCGCGCGCCTCGGCGCGCCCGCCATCGCTGCCGCGGGCATCACCTTCCTCCTCGCCGCTCCGGCCTCCGCGCACGTCACGGTCACCCCGACCGAGACCGCCGCCGGCGCCTACACGGTGCTGACCTTCAGCGTCGGCCACGGCTGCGAAGGCTCCCCCACCAACAAGATCACCATCCAGGTGCCGGAGGGGATCAACACGGTCACCCCGACGCGTCAGCCGTTCTACGACGTGAAGGTCACCACCGAGAAGCTCGCCGAGCCGATCAAGGACGCCCACGGCAACGAGCTGACCGAGCGCGACGCGACCATCGTCTACACCGCGAAGACCCCGCTGCCCGAGGGTCAGCGCGACGCCTTCGAGGTCTCCGTGCAGCTGCCGGAGGAGGAGGGCACCCTGGCCTTCCCGACGGTGCAGACCTGCGAGAAGGGCGAGACCGCCTGGATCGAGGAGACCCCCGAGGGCGCCACGGAGGAGCCCGAGAGCCCGGCCCCGGCCTTCGAGGTCACCGCGGCGGAGGCCGAGGACGGCCACGGCCACGGCTCCGCGGAGCCGGCCGGCGAGAAGGCCGAGCCGGTCGCGGACGACGTCGAGGACGGCGACAGCAACAACCTGTGGGGTGCTGTCGGGGCCGGCGCCGGCATCCTCGGCCTGATCGCGGGCACGACCGCCCTCGCGCTGGGACGTCGTAAGGCGTGAGTGCTCCCCTGACGCGCCGGCCCGGCCTCGACCAGGGTCTGGGCCGGCGCGCGCTGGGCCGACGCGCCCTGGGGCGGCTGCTGGTGGCGCTCGCCGCCGCCGCGTACGCCGTCCTGCTCAGCGTCTCCCCCGCCCAGGCGCACGCCAGCCTCATCGGCACGGACCCCGAGGAGGGAGCCGTCCTGGAAAAGGCGCCGGAGACGATCACCTTCACCTTCGACGAGGCGGTGACGCTGCCGCCGGCGGGCGTGACGGTCTACGACGCGAAGGGTGAGGAGGTCGCCTCCGAGGCCAGCGCGAGCGGCACCGAGATGAACGTCGCGCTCGCGGAGGCGAGCACCCTCGGCGACGGCACCTACGTCGTCGCCTGGCGAGCGGTGTCGGCCGACGGCCACCCGATCTCGGGCTCGCTGACCTTCGCGGTCGGCGCCCCGAGCCTCAGCGTCGCCCCACCTCCGTCCACGGAGCCGTCCCGGGCGACGGCGGTGATCCACGGGGTCCTCCAGTTCCTCCAGTACGCCGCGCTGCTGCTGGTCGTGGGCCTGGTCTGGTTCCGCGCGGTGATCGTGGGTGAGCACCGCGTCCCCGACCGTGCCGTCGCCCGGGTGCAGCGCGTCCAGATCCTGGCCGGCATGGTCGCCGTGGTGGCGCTGGTGGCCCTCGCCCCGGCCAGCGGCGCGCTGCAGAGCGAGAGCGGGCCGGGCGCGATGCTCACCTTCGACGCCTGGTCGCCGGCCTCGGTCGGCAAGGAGTGGCTCAGCGCGCTGGTGGGGATCGTGGGCATCGCGGCCGCGCTCGCGCTGCGCGAGCGGCCCCACCTGGCCGCCGCCGCGGGTCTGGTCGCGATCTGCTCCCCGGCGCTGGTCGGCCACTCCCGCGCGGTCGTACCCGCCTGGCTGGTCACCGCCACCGACGTCATCCATCTCGTCGCCGGCGCGCTCTGGCTCGGTGGTCTGGTCGGTCTCGCGCTGACCCTGCCGCTGATCACCCGGCGCGGCACCGTGGCGGCCGAGATCGTCACCCGGTTCTCCACCCTCGCCGCCGCGTCGCTGGCCGCCCTCGCGGTCTCGGGCGTGCTCATGGGCTGGCGGATCCTCGGCTCCTGGGACAACCTGCTCAACAGCACGTACGGCACCCTGCTGATGACCAAGATCGCCCTGGTCGTCGCGGTGGCGGTGATGGCGGCCGGCAACCGGCTGCTGGTCCTGCCCCGCGTACGTCAGGCGGCCGGCCACGACGACACCGTCGAGGCCGGCTCGATGCTGCGCCGGGCGGTGCTGATGGAGGCCGGCGTGCTCGTCGTCGTCCTCGGCGTCACCGGCTTCCTGGTCGACCAGCCCCCACAGGCCGGTGCCGGCTCGACCGGGACGGGCTCGGCCACGGTCGCGCAGACCAACACCCAGGCCGCGGCGCTGGGCGAGGACCACCGGGTCTACGCCACGCTGACCCCGGCGGGTCCGGGTCCGAACGTGCTCCGGCTGCAGATCCAGGACGCGGCCGGCGAGCCCGTCGAGGCCTCGGCGGTCCCGACCGCCAAGCTGCGTTCGGGCGAGCTCGACCTGGGCAGCCTCGAGCTGACCTCGGTCGCCGCGGGCACCTGGGAGGCCGATGTCGTACTGCCCAAAGGCGGCACCTGGGAGGCCACCGTCGGGCTCCGGCTGGGCGAGTTCGAGAGCCCGCTGGGAGTGCTGAAGTTCCCCGTCAGGCAGTGATGCGGACGGTGAGGTTCAGACGGTGACGGGGAGCCGGAGCGTGTGGACCATCCCGTCCACGCGCGCCTGCACGAAGAAGACGTAGTCACCTGCCTTCGGCGGCTTCACGTGGATGCCGAGGCGGGTGCCGTCCTCGCCGTTCTCGGGGCCGCCGAGCGGGTGCAGGTGGATCACCTCGCCGGTCTCGCGGCTGAACGCGGTCACGTGCGCGTAGACCCCGAGGTACGTCCCGAGGTTGACCGGCCGGCCGGCCGGGTCGGAGAGCAGCACCCCGATCTCCTGGTCGATCCCGGGCTTCGGGGTCTCCTCCAGCGCCGCGATCACGGTGCCGTCGTCGGAGCCCGGTACGTCCACCTCGGTCGCCCCGGCGACCTTCGCCGTCGTGCCGAGCATCGCCTGCTCCCCCTTGCCGTCGGGGGTGCGGGCCGCGAACTCGACGACCACCCGGTAGGTGCCGCCCGCGGGCAGCGTCAGGTCGCCGGACCAGTCCCCGCCCTCCCCGCGAGTGGGGTGCAGGTGGCGGAAGACCTCCAGGTCGTCGCGGACGACGTAGAGGTGGAGGTCCTTGGTCTGCTCCTCGATGTAGTCGGTGACCGGACTGTGCCCTTGGTCTCCGGCGTCCTTGGTGATCGTGAAGCTCACCTTCCCCGGGGTGCCCGCCTCGGCGGGCAGGCTGACGTCACCGATCGTGTAGCCGCCCGCGGTCGCGGAGGTGCCGTCGGCGCCCTCGATGGCGGTCACGACCGTCGCGACGCTCGGCTCCGAGGTCGGGTCGGCCGCCTCGGGTTCGCCGCCGCAGGCGATCAGGGTGACCGCAAGACCGAGACACAGGACGACAGCAGCAATTCCGAAACGCACGGGGAAAGGGTGTCATGGCCGTGGTCGAAGCGGAGCACGAGACCGTCAACGGAGTCAGAACCCGACACCCGGATTGAGAATCCCGAGCGGGTCCAGCGCCGCCTTGATCCGGTGCTGCACGTCGATCGAGCCGGCGC
This sequence comes from Nocardioides sp. NPDC054178, assembly GCF_055585005.1. NCBI lineage: Bacteria > Bacillati > Actinomycetota > Actinomycetes > Propionibacteriales > Nocardioidaceae > Nocardioides > Nocardioides sp. NPDC054178. The sequence continues at coordinate 99,109 of NZ_JBVJKY010000010.1, read as the reverse complement.
CGATCTCGGGCTCGAGCCACGGGCGCTTGAGCCGGCCGATGCCGTGCTCGCCGGTGGTGGTGCCACCGAGCTCGAGCGCGAGCCCGAAGATCTCGTCCCCCGCGGCGGTCTCCGCCGGCGGCATCACACCAGGGACGTCGTCCGGGGACGGGTCCCAGCCGATGACCGGGTGGAGGTTGCCGTCGCCCGCGTGCGCGAGGGTGTAGATGCGTACGCCGTGCCGGTCCGCGATCTCGGAGATCCGCTCGACCGCCTCGGCGAGCCGGGAGCGGGGCACGCAGATGTCCTCGATGAAGAAGGCGCCCTCCGTCTCGATGGCCGGCAGGATCTGGCGGCGGGCCTCGACCAGGCGGTCGGAGGACTCCTCGTCGACGCCCTGCTCGATCCAGGTCGCCTCCTTGCCGAGGACGGCCGCGATCGCCGCGATCTCGGTCTCGGCAGCGGGCCCGTCGGCCTGGGCGATCACCAAGGCGTGGCCCCGGGAGGCGTAGGTGGTGCCGGCGAACCGGTCGATCGCCTCGAGACAGCGCCGGTCGATGAACTCCAGCATCGACGGCAGCCGCCGGGCGGCGGCGATCTCGGCGCAGGCCCGAGCGGCCGCCTCGACCGAGGCGTACGCAGCCGACACCGTCGACGTGGAGACCGGCCGCGCCCTGAGCCGCAGGGTCGCGCCGACGACGATGCCCAGGGTGCCCTCGGAGCCGACGAAGAGCGCGGTGAGGTCGAGGCCCGCGACGCCCTTCATGGTGCGGCGGCCGGTGTGGATCAGGGTGCCGTCGGCTAGGACCACGTCGAGGCCGAGGACCGCCTCCCGGGTGACGCCGTACTTCACGCACCGCAGCCCGCCGGCGTTGGTGGCGACGTTGCCGCCGATCGAGCAGATCGCCGCCGAGGCCGGGTCGGGTGCGTAGCGCAGCCCCACCTCGGCCGCCGCCGCGTCCAGCCGCGCGGTGAGCACGCCAGGCTCGACGACCGCGATCTCGTCGACCGGGTCGAGCTCGAGGATCCGGTCCATCGCGGAGAGGTCGACGACGAGGTGGCCGGCGCCGGCCACCGCTCCCCCGGCCAGCCCGGTGCCCGCACCCCGCGGGACGACCGGCACCCGGTGTGCCGAGGCGATCCGCATCGCCGCCTGGACGTCCTCGATGCCGTGCGCGCGCACCACCGCCAGCGGCAGGCCGACGGCGACCGAGCCCGACCGGTCGGTCGAGGCCGCCAGCCGGGACAGTTCGTCGGTGGCCACCTCGGAGACGTGGGCGGCGAGGTCGTCGACCAGGGACAGCTGTGACTCCGTCGTCATCGCCCCATTGTCGTGTGCGGCCGACTTCGAGGGGGCGATTTGCGTACCCCTTCTCTGCTACCGATACGCTTGACCTCGAGGGGAGTACCTCACCAAGCTCATTCCGGTCAGTACGTCGGTGCCACCACCGTCCCGGAATGACACCCCGATCCGGGGTGAGGGAGACCTCAGACGTTCATCGACACGCCTGAGGACCCTTCATGCTCGATACCATCGGCACACCCACCCTGTGGGCCGTGACCATCACCGCCGTCGTGGTGCTGATCGCCCTCGACTTCCTCCTGACCCGTCGTCCGCACGAGGTCTCCATGAAGGAGGCGCTGGGGTGGTCGGCCTTCTACATCGCGCTTCCGCTCGCCTTCGGCGTCTGGGTCTGGAACGCCCACGGCAGCCAGACCGGCTTCGAGTACTACACCGGCTACATCGTCGAGAAGTCGCTCAGCGTCGACAACCTGTTCGTGTTCATGCTGCTGCTCGCGGCGTTCGCGGTGCCACGGCACCTGCAGCAGAAGGTGCTGCTCTTCGGCATCGTCGGCGCGCTCGTGCTGCGCGGCATCTTCATCGCCCTGGGCGCCGCGGCGCTGTCCCAGTGGGACATCGTCTTCCTGATCTTCGGCGCGATCCTGCTGATCACCGCCGCGAAGCTCTTCATCGAGGCGGTCCAGGGCCACGACCAGAAGGTCGACCCCGAGGAGATGCTCGCCGTACGCATCGGCCGCAAGATCGGACTGAAGCCGATGGCCATCGTGGTGCTCGCCATCTTCGCCACCGACATCATCTTCGCGGTCGACTCGGTGCCGGCGGTCTACGGCATCACCGGCGACCCCTACCTGGTCTTCGCCACCAACGCGTTCGCGCTGCTCGGTCTGCGGGCCCTCTACTTCGTGCTCGAGGGTGCCCTGTCCAAGCTGGTCCACCTCTCCTACGGTCTGGCCGCGATCCTCGCCTTCATCGGCGTCAAGCTCGGCCTGCACTGGGCCCACGGCCACTGGGACGGCGTCCCGGTCGTTCCGACCTGGCTCTCCCTGGTGATCATCGTCGGCATCCTCGCCGTCACGGTCACCACCAGCCTGATCGCCTCCGCGCGCGCGGAGGCTCAGGAGGAGACCAAGGACCTGGAGAAGACGAACAAGTAGGCGACCGTGTTGGTCTCGACACGCCTCCGCCTAGCGGCTCCGGCGGCTCGACCGACGGGCCACCCCGTCGGTCGAGCCGGACTCGTGAGGAACGAACGAGTCCGTGTCGAGACCAACACATTCCCATCCGCGCTCAGTCCAGCGCGAGTCCCTCCGCCGGGCTGACCTTGGTGGCCCGCTTGGAGGGCGCCACGCAGGAGACCAGGCCCGCCAGGCCTGCGGCCGCGACCACCGCCACCAGCTGCAGCACGGGCAGCTCGAAGGTGGCGTCGGGCAGCATGTCGCCGACCAGGATCTCGCTGCCGCCCCAGGCGAAGAAGACGCCCAGCGCGGTGCCGACGAGGGCCGCCACGGCCGAGAGCAGCACCGCCTCGGCGGCCAGCGTCCGCCGCAGCTGACGCCGGGTCAGGCCCAGCGCCCGCAGCAGTGCGTGCTCACGACCACGCTCGAGCACCGAGAGGCCCAGCGTGTTGGCGATGCCGGCCAGCGCGATCAGCACCGAGATCGCCAGCAGCCCGATCACCGCCCAGGTGAACACATCCAGCTGCAGCTCGACCCAGGAGCGCTGAGCCTTGCCGTTGGTGAGCTCCGCGTCGGGGGCGAGCACTCCGAGCGTCCCCGCGAGATCCTCCGGGTCGGCCCCGGCATCGGCACGGACCCAGACGGCGTACGTCTGCGGGTCGGCGCTCAGCTCCCGGAGCGTCGCGGCGGAGATCTGCGGGGCCCCATCGATCTCGCGTACGTCCAGGGTGACCGTCGCGCTCCGGTCCCCGACGACCAGCGTCACCTTCTCCCCCGAGGCCTCGAAGGAGTCCTCCACGAACGCCGAGGCGGCGAACGGCGAGATCACCATCGTGCCGGGCTTCACGGTGAGGTCCATGAGCGCGATGTCGCCCCCGGGCGGAGCGACGACCGGGACCGGGACGGGCTTGCCGTCGGACTTCACGGTCGCCACCGCACCCGGCACGGCCACCGCGTCGGCCACGCCGGGAACGGCCTTGGCGTCCCCGACCACCGAGTCGTCCAACGGCTTCGACTCCGACTGGAGCGCGATGTCGATCGGGTGCTGCTTGGCCATCTCGTCGAGCGTGGCACCGCGGATGGTCGCCATCCCGGTCAGCACACCGGTGGTGAGGGTGACGCCGACGAGCAGCGACGCCGCGGTGGCGGCGGTGCGCTTCGGGTTGCGCCCGGCGTTGGCCGCCGCGAGCTTGGCCGGTGAGCCGGCGACCAGGGCCAGGGCCGACCCGGCCAGCCGCACCAGGCCCGGCACCAGCGCGGGCCCGAGGAGCATCACGCCGAGGAAGGTGACCCCGCAGCCCAGCAGCACGATCAGCATCCCGGTCTGCGCGTCGTCCCAGCCGACGGCGACGAAGATCGTCGCGATGCCGGCGAGCGCCACGACCAGGCCGAGGCCGATCCGGAACAGCCCCGCGCCGCGTACGTCGAAGCCCTCCTGCGGCCGCAGCGCGGCCAGCGGGCTCAGCCGCATCAGCCGGCGCGTCGGCAGCCAGGAGGCGACCAGCGTGGTGAGCACGCCGAGGACGAACGCGCCCACGAGCCACGGCCACTCGAAGGCGACCTCACCCAGCGGTGCGGTCTCGGCGAGCTGCCGCACCAGCGCGACGATCCCCCAGCCGAGCACGACGCCGACCACGAGGCCGAGCAACGAGGCCAGGAGCCCGAGGACGAGCGCCTCACGGCGTACCGATCGCAGGACCTGACGCTTCGTCGCGCCCATCGCCCGCAGCAGCGCGAAGTCGCGCATCCGCTGGGCGAACAGGATCGAGAAGGTGTTGGTGATGACCAGCACGGAGACGAACAGCGCGATGAAGGCGAAGATCAGGATCATGTACGCGACGACGTCGACCTCCTTGTTGAGCTGGGTCTGCAGGTCGGTGAGGAAGTCGTCGGTGCTCTTCCAGCTGTCCGCCTCGGAGCCGGTGCCGGCGGTCATGACGGCTTGGACGTACTGGCTCTCCCAGCCCTGCATCTCGGGCCAGGTGACATAGATCGGCGAGGACCACATCGACGGGGCGTCCACCAGACCGACGACGGTCGTCTCGACCGCGGTCCTGCCGCTGCCGACCTTCAGTGTGTCGCCGATGGCGACCTTGTTGGTCTTGGCGGCGTTGGCGTCGACGACGGCCTCGCCGGCGCGGGTCGGGAACCGGCCGTCCTCGAGATCCTGCCACTGCCAGCGCTTCTCGGTGGAGACCGCGCCGACCATGATGTCCTGACCGAGCATGGTCGTCTCGGTGCGCACCGGCTGCATCGACATCGCGAGCGCCCACCCGCCCTTGTCGACGTACTTCTCGGTGACCTCCTCGCTCGGGAGGTCGACCGCGCCGACCGCGTTGCGGAACGGCGCGTCGATGCCGGCGAAGAGGCCCGACTTCGTCGCGGAGGTCAGGGCGTTGGTGACCACGATCAGCGCGACCGCGGCGACGACCGCCACCACGGCCGCGGCGTATCGACGGGCGTAGGTCCGCAGGGATGCGAACAGCACCGTCCGCATCAGCGCGTCACCCCTTCGATGTGTCCGTCCTTCACGGTGACGATCTCGTCGGCGTACGCGGCGGCGGAGGCCTCGTGGGTCACCATCACCACGGTCTGGCCGAGCTCGCGGACGCTGCGGCGCAGGTGGTCGAGCACCTCGGCCGAGGTCTCGGAGTCGAGGTTGCCGGTGGGCTCGTCGGCGAAGAGGATGGCGGGCTGGGTGACCAGCGCGCGGGCGATGGCGACGCGCTGCTGCTGGCCACCGGAGAGCTCGGAGGGCTTGTGGCCCAGGCGCTTGCCGATGCCGAGGGTGTCGGCGACCATCTGGGCCCGCGCACGGGTCTCGTCGGTCACCCGCTTGCCGGCCAGCTCCAGCGGCAGCTGGATGTTCTGCCCGGCGGTGAGCATCGGCAGCAGGTTGAACGCCTGGAAGACGAAGCCGATGTTCTCCCGCCGGAAGATCGTCAGCTGGTCGTCATTGAGGTTCTGCAGAGGCTGGCCCGCGACCATCACCTCACCTCCGGTGGGACGGTCGAGCCCGGCGAGGCAGTGCATCAGCGTCGACTTGCCCGAGCCGCTCGGGCCCATGATCGCGGTGAACGCGCCGCTGCGGATCTCCAGATCCACGCCACGTAGCGCGTGCACCTCGGTGGCACCCTTGCCGTAGGTCTTGGTCAGGCCCACCGCTCGGGCGGCGGCCGTCATCGTGGGAACAGAGGTCTGTGTCATGCCCCAGAGCCTCTCGTCGGGAGGCGTCAGCGCACATCGGGCTGGGGGCTGATCCCGGCGTACGACCTGGGGCTGATCGGCAAGGGTCGGCTCAGGGTCATCCCCGGGTGAGCGTGACCCCCTCGGCCAGCCGGTAGGGGTTGGTCGCGACCAGGGCGCCGATCGAGCGGCGCAGGCGGGAGACCTCGGCGCGCACGGTGACGACGTGCTCGGCGTCGCCGAAGACGGCCTCGCTGAGGCCGCGGGCGGTGAGTCCGGCGGGGCCGGCCCGGTCGACGAGGGTGAGGATCTCGACGTGGCGGCGGGTCAGGGTGGTGCGCCACCGTCCCGACTCCGAGACCACCTCGAGGGTGCCGTCGGGGTCGAGCCGGGCCGTCAGGCTGCCCGCTCCGGAGGCGCCGGAGGAGGTCGGCCGGACGAGCCAGCCGCGCTCGCCGACCCGCTCGGGCAGGCACAACCCCAGGCCGGGGACGGTCAGCATCTTGTCCTGCCGGGGCGCCGAGATCCGGTCGCGGGCGGCCATCCCGGCGTGGTGGGCGACCCAGCCGTCGTCGTCGACGACGAGCAGCGGACCCTCGACGCCGGAGACGACGTGGTCGGTCTCGCGGCGCAGCCGCTCGAGCCACTCCTGGTGGCGGCGCCACAGGCTCATCTCGGCCAGGCGCACGGCGCTCTCGACCAGGGCACCGATCGCCGGGTGCAGGGTGAGCGCGGGACCGCTGACGTCGACGACGCCGAGGAGGGCTCCGGTGCGGGGATCGTGGATCGGGGCGGCGGTGCAGTACCAGGGATGCTGGGCCTGCTCGAAGTGCTCGGCGGAGAAGAGCTCGACGGGCGCCGCCTCGGCCAGCGCGGTGCCGATGGCGTTGGTGCCGACCGCGCGCTCGGTCCACAGCGCACCTTCGACGAAACCGAGCTGGTCGGCGATCTTGAGCACCCGCGCCGACCCCGCCCGCCACAGCACCACGCCCTCGGCGTCGGTGACGACCATCAGGTACGTCGCCGCATCCGCGGCCGAGGTCAGCACCGCGCGCAGGTCGTCGATCACCATCGCCAGCGGCGAGCGGGCTCTCCTGGCCGCGCACTCGGCCGCGGAGGGCGTACGTCTGCCGTTGCTGCTTCCGGGCTCCAGGCCCATGCTCATGACGCGGCGCCAGGAGCGCTCGACCAGGATCCGGGGTGTGCTCGGTGGGCGGCCGCCGGACAGGACGGCGTCGTGGACGCGTACGAGGTCACGGGCGAGGCGCGGCAGGTCGGCTCCCGCCGGGACTGCTCCGGTCACTGTCATCTGGCGTCCACCTCCGACTCCGAGGGTAGGTCCTCGCTGTGACCCGCGCCACATGCAATCGGCTGCAACCCTTTCTCCCGCGCCCGCGCGGCGGTGTGCTGGGGGCATGACCCAGACACTCGAACCCACTCCCCCGGCCGTCCAGAGCGGACCGGCGCAGACCTGGCTCGCCGACTTCGAGGCCGCCCTGAAGGAACGCGACATCCCCCGGGCCGCCGACCTGTTCGCCACCAAGAGCTTCTGGCGCGACCTGGTCGCCTTCTCCTGGAACATCACCACCGTCGAGGACCCCACCGGGGTCACCGACCTGCTCTCGGCCACGCTGGAACGGGTCGATCCCTCCGGCTTCGCGCTCGAGGAGCCGGAGGCCACCGCGGACGGCGTGACCACGGCATGGTTCACGTTCGAGACCGCGATCGGGCGTGGCCGCGGACTGCTGCGGCTCAAGGTGGAGGATGACCGCCCCAAGGCGTGGACGTTCCTGACCACGCTCTACGAGCTCAAGGGCCACGAGGAGCCCCGGGGCGAACGTCGCCCGAAGGGTGCCGAGCACGGCGTCAACCGTGACCGGGTGACCTGGGCCGAGAAGCGGCAGGCCGAGGCGGAGACGCTGGGCCTGACCGAGCAGCCGTACGCGGTGGTCATCGGTGGCGGGCAGGGCGGCATCGCGCTCGGTGCGCGGCTGCGGCAGCTCGGGGTGCCGTCGCTGGTGATCGACCGCTACGAGCGGCCCGGCGACCAGTGGCGCGGGCGCTACAAGTCGCTGTGCCTGCACGACCCGGTCTGGTACGACCACCTGCCCTACCTGAAGTTCCCCGACAACTGGCCGGTCTTCGCCCCCAAGGACAAGATCGGCGACTGGCTGGAGTCCTACGTCAAGGTGATGGAGGTGCCCTACTGGTCCTCGACCACGGCGACCAGCGCGTCCTACTCCGATGAGGACGGGGAGTGGACGGTCACCGTCGAGCGCGGCGGGGAGGAGATCACGCTGCACCCCAAGCAGCTCATCCTGGCCACCGGGATGTCCGGCAAGCCGAACATCCCCGACCTGCCCGGGATGTCCGACTTCCAGGGCGAACAGCATCACTCCTCCCAGCACCCGGGGCCGGATGCGTACGAGGGCAAGCGGGTGGTGGTGATCGGGTCCAACAACTCCGCCTTCGACATCTGTGGGGCGCTCTTCGAGCACGGCGCCGACGTGACGATGGTGCAGCGGTCCTCGACCCACATCGTGAAGAGCGACACCCTGATGGACATCGGCCTCGGCGACCTCTACTCCGAGCGCGCGCTCGCCTCCGGGATGACCACCGAGAAGGCCGACCTGGTCTTCGCCTCGCTGCCCTACCGGATCATGCACGAGTTCCAGATCCCGCTCTACCAGCAGATGGCCGAGCGCGACGCCGACTTCTACGATCGTCTGGAGAAGGCCGGGTTCCGGCACGACTGGGGCGACGACGGCTCGGGCCTGTTCATGAAGTACCTCCGTCGTGGCTCGGGCTACTACATCGACGTGGGCTCGGCCGAGCTGGTCGCCGACGGGTCGGTCAAGCTCGCCCAGGGGCAGGTGTCCCACCTGACCACGTCCTCAGTGGTGCTCGAGGACGGCACCGAGCTCCCCGCCGACCTCGTCGTGTACGCCACCGGCTACGGCTCCATGAACGGCTGGGCCGCCGACCTGATCAGCCAGGACGTCGCCGACCGCGTCGGCAAGTGCTGGGGGCTGGGCTCGGACACCACGAAGGATCCGGGTCCGTGGGAGGGCGAGCAGCGCAACATGTGGAAGCCGACCCAGCAGGAGGCCCTGTGGTTCCACGGCGGCAACCTGCACCAGTCCCGCCACTACTCGCTCTATCTCGCGCTGCAGCTCAAGGCGAGGTACGAGGAGATCGAGACGCCCGTCTACAACCTGGCGCCGGTGCATCACCTGTCGTAGGGGCCTCTCGGAGGAGCACGGCATCATCCGATCGGCTATCCGATCGTGGCCCGTTGCCAGATGGCTGCGGGCCACGATCGGGCGATCGTTGAGGCATGAAGAACTTCTCGATCTCCACCAAGCCCGTCCGTCTCGTCGCCACCTCCGTGGCCGCCCTCGCCACCGCGGCCGTGCTCGCCGCGTGCGGCGCGACCGACGACGCCTCCTCCGGCTCCGAGCAGGCCGGTACGTCCCAGCAGGCCGCCGACTCGGCCCAGACCACCACCCCGTCCGACATCCTGGCCTCGACCGCTTGGGAGACCACCGGGGCGGTGGACCAGGACGGGAAGGACGTACCTCTGGAGGACGAGAACGTGTCGACCTTCGTCGGCTGGGCGTACTTCGATGCCGACGGCACGTTCACGATGTACGACCTCGACGACGCCCCGAAGATGCAGGGCGACTGGACCGTCACCGAGGACGGCACGACCCGCCACATCGTGGCCAAGGACGAGGACGGCGAGGTGATGTTCGAGCGGGACTCGGACATCGTCACGCTGACCGAGGAGGAGTTCACCTACCGCGTCTTCCCCGACGAGAACGACGCGTCGGTCTACTTCGACATCGTCCACACGCCCACCGACCACGCTGAGCCCACCAGCTGATCCGCTCCCCCGCTGACCCGGTCCCCCGGGGTCAGCGGCCGACCAGGCCGGTCTCGTAGGCCAGCACCACGAGCTGGACGCGGTCACGAGAACCGGTCTTGGCCAGCAGCCGGCCGATGTGGGTCTTCACGGTCGCCTCGGCGACCACGAAGGTCTCGGCGATCTCGGTGTTGGACAGGCCGCGGCCGACCAGCGCGAGCACCTCGCGCTCGCGCTCGGTCAGCGCCTCCAGCCGCCTCTCCACAGCGGGCCCGGCCGTTGCGGGAGCGGAGGCGGCGAAGTGCTCCAGCAGTCGCCGTGTGGTGCTCGGTGCGACGACCGAGTCGCCGGCGTGCACCGTACGGATCGCGCTGAGCAGGTCCTCGGGGCGGGCGTCCTTGAGCAGGAACGCCGCGGCGCCCGCCCGGATCGCGGCGAAGGCGTACTCGTCGAGGTCGAAGGTGGTCAGCACGATCACCCGGGGTGCGCCCTCGCGGCCGGCGATCAGACCGGTCGCCTCGACGCCGTCCATGCGGGGCATGCGTACGTCCATCAGGACCACGTCGACCTCGGTGCCGCCCTGGGTGAGTGCGGCGACGGCCTCGCGACCGTCACCGGCCTCGCCGACCACAGTCAGGTCGGGCTGGGAGTCGATGAGCATCCGGAAGCCGGCGCGGACGAGCTCCTGGTCGTCGACGAGAAGAACACGGATCGTCACGGCGCCAGTCATAGCGGAAGTCTTGCGTAGACACGGAAGCCGCCGCCGGGCGCCGGGCCGGTCTCGAGCGTTCCGTTGTGGGCGGTGATCCGCTCCTCCATCCCGACCAGGCCGAGGCCACCGGAGCGGCTCGCGTCCGCGGCGGCACCCCGGCCGTCGTCGGTGACCTCGATCTCGAGGCCGTCGCCCTCGGCCGTCACGCTGACCCTGGCCGCGGCGCCCGGGCCGGCGTGCTTGCGTACGTTGCTGAGCGCCTCCTGCACCACCCGGAAAGCGGTCAGCGCGACCCCCTCGGGCACCGCGAGGCCGGGCTCGGGAAGAGTCGCGACCAGCTCCATCCCACCTGCCCGGGTCTCCTCGACGAGCGTCGCGATGTCGGTGAGCCGGGGCTGCGGGCGGGTCAGGGTGTCGCCGTCGCGCAGCAGACCGAGCAGCTGCCGCATCTCGGCGAGCGCCTCGCGCGCGGTCTGCGCGACCGTCTCCAGCGCCTTGGGCGCCAGGGCCGGGTCCTGCTCGGCCGCGTAGCGCGCGCCGTCGGCCTGCACCACGATCACGCTCAGTCCGTGGGCCACCACGTCGTGCATCTCGCGCGCGATCCGGGCCCGTTCCTGGGTCGCCCCGAGCTCGGCGCGCTGCTCGGCCTCGCGCCGCAGCTGCTCGTTGCGCTGGATGAGGGAGTCGACGTACGCCGTTCTGGTGCGGGCCAGCGCGCCCAGCGCCCAGGCGGCGACGGGGAAGGTGGCGAGCGAGAGGACGACCGGGACGTACGTGCTCCACTCGACGCTTTCCTGGACCACCCCGTCGGGGACGGCAGCGTTCATCCAGTCGTAGGCGCCGAGGACGGAGCCGAAGAGGCCCACCGCGAGCGCGGCGAGTCCCCAGCGCGGGCGGGCGTACCGCGCCACCGAGTAGACCGCGATCGGGAAGGAGACCTGCGAGACCAGGGGGTAGTCGATGAGGAGCACCTGCAGACCGCAGGCACCGGCCACGATGGCGTAGACGATCACCGGGTGCCGGCGCCGCCACAGCAGCGGAACCAGCTGGACCACCACGAGCACCAGGTCGGCGACGTGGCTGCTGCTCGAGACGTCCTTGGCCGCGCCGCCGTTCACCATCGCCTGGATGGCGTAGAACGGGATGATCAGGAACAAGGTGCCGGCGAGCAGGACGTCGAACCACCATCGCCCACGCGGGCCGAGCCGCCAGGGGCGTACCAACTCCTCCACAGCCCCACCGTAGAGGAGCCGAGGCGGCTGCGACGTCAGCCCGGGGACGGATGTGAGGATCAGACCCCGGACGGACTAGAATCCAAAGGCTGGCAATGGATCTGGCAGCGGTTACTGGGCTGGATGACTGGGGTTGGAGGACTCGTGGAGGCAGTGCGCTACGTCGCGATCGGTGACTCGTTCACGGAAGGAGTCGGCGACGAGACCCCCGACGGTCACGTACGCGGCTGGGCCGACCTGGTCGCCCAGGGCTGGGCGGCGTCGGGGACTCCGGTGGAGTACGCCAACCTCGCCATCCGCGGCCGCCTGATCCGCCCGATCGTCGAGGAGCAGCTTCCCGCCGCGCTGGCGCTGAAGCCGACCCACCTCTCCTTCAACGGCGGCGGCAACGACATGCTCCGCCCGAAGGCCGACGCCAACGCGATCGCCGACTTCCTCCACCCGGTGCTCGAGGCCTGCGACGCCAACGGGATCACGCTGATCCTGCTCTCCGGCGCCAACCCCTCGGCCCGGCTCCCGCTCGGCAAGATCTTCCAGAAGCGCGGCGACGAGCTCTGCGACCTGGTCGAGCGGCGGGTCGCCCACCGCGAGGACGTCGTACGGGCCTACAACTGGCCCGACACCACCCTCACCGACGGCCGCTTCTGGTCCGAGGACCGGCTCCACATGAACGCCCGCGGCCACCACCGGGTCGCCGCCCGCGTCCTGGACTCGCTCGGCGTCGAGGTCCCCGAGGGCTGGTGGGACCTCGACTTCGAGGCCGCGGCCGGCAAGCAGGGCCTGGCCTACTACCGCGAGTTCGTCGGCCCCTGGATCCACCGCCGCCTCACCGGCCGCTCCTCCGGCGACGGCCGCACCGCCAAGTTCCCGACCTGGACCCCGATCGCCGGCTGACCTCCGGGGGTCAGAGTCGTCGAACGCGAAGCACGCAGGTCCTCATCGGGAGGGTGAACTCTCCCGACGTCTCCGACCTGGTGGCGAGGTAGTCCCGGACTCGGGCCAGCGTGGCCTTCCGCTCGTCCTCCGGCATGACCAGCATCCCGGCCCGGGTGCCGAGAGTCGCGACGAGCGAGTCCGAGGTTCGGAGCTGGCCGTGCGCGAACTCGGCCTGTTCCGGTGAGCCGAACCGGGGCGGCGCATCGGTCCGGGGCAGATGCAGGGTCGCCGTCTCGGTACGCCAGCTCGCTGGCGTGTCCCGAGGCCCGATCGCCGCGGGGCCACTGATCCGGGCCAGTCCGGCGACCCAGTCGACGCCGTCGTCCACGGTGTTCCACAACCCGGCGAGCACGCCACCGGGTGCCAGTACCCGGGCGATCTCGGGCCCGGCGAGCGCCATGTCGAACCAGTGCATCGCGTTGCCGGCGAGGACCACGTCGACGGATGCGTCCGGCAGCGGGATCGCCTCGGCGCTGCCCGGCAACGCCGTGATCGCCGGGAGTCCGCGCCGCAGCTCTGCCAGCATCGCCCGGTCGGGTTCGACGGCCGTGACGTCGAGGCCCATCGCAGCCAGGGTGGCGGTGAGCTTCCCGGTGCCGGCGCCCAGGTCGAGGACCCGCGGTCCGGGAGCGGGCTCGAGCGCCCACCGGACGGCGTCGCGGGCGTAGTCGGGGCGGTGGGCGGCGTAGGCGTCCGCCGCGGCTCCGAAGGATGACGCGTGCAGGTGGCGAACGTCCGAGTCCATGCGGGCAAGACTCCGGTACGTCGTCACGACTGACAACTCGATTGTTCTACGTGACGCCTCGGCCGACGGGGGTGACGCCTCGGCTTCAGGACCAGTGGCGGCGGATCACGGCGGTGACGTCGAAGGGGTCGGCGCCGCGCTGGACGGCCAGGAGCCCGGCACCCTCGGGAGAGCCGGAGTAGAGCAGGCCGGAGCCGCCGACCCAGTGCTCCCAGGCGGTGCGGAACGCCTTCGCGTCGGCGGCGCGACGGCCGAGGGCGGTGGGGACCGCGTGCCAGGCCTCGGCCTTCGCGCCGTGTCTGCCGGAAGCCCCCAGCCACAGTCTCTCGAGCGTGTCCAGCTCTCCCACGACCGGACGCGAGACCAGATAGCGGGGCGCGGCGATCGGCGCAACGGCCTCCTCGAGCGAGGTCGCGAAGAGCGCGGACTCCTCCTCGGGGACCCCGGCCAGGTGGAGCCGGTAGCTGCCGTCGGTGTCCACCGCGATCTCCAGCCCGTCGGCGCCCACCGAGGTCTGGCCGGTCTCGCGCAGCCCGTCGGCGACCGCCGCCGCGACGGCGCCCACGCTCGGTCGCCGACCCGATCCGGGTGCCGTCGCGATAGACGTACGCCGCCCACAGCGCCCACAACGCACCAGTCACGCCACCCAGCGCCGCAGCGATCCCGCCGCCCGAGACGATGGCGAGGACCAGGCCGATGGTCAGCAGGACCGCGGGCGCCAGGACGGGCTTGGCCGGCAGCCGCCACTCCGGGACACGCCCCTGGAGCAGCCGGAAGCCCGGTGGGCGTGGCGCGAGGACGACTCCCGCCGGCGCACGCAGCACACCGGCCCTGCGCAGCCGGATCCGGACGGTGCGGCCGGCGACGTCGGCGTACGGCTCCCCGATCCGCCACCGCTCCCGGATCGCGGCGCGGTCCTCGGATCGGGCGACCATGCGGGCGTTGACGGCGTCGAAGTCGGACTCGGTTGGTGCGGCGTACGGGGAGAAGGACTCGTCGATGTGACCGACGCCGTCGACGACGGAGCCGTCCTCGTCGGCGCCGAAGAAGCCGGTGTGCTTGCGGACCAGCCGCTTCCAGTCGTTGTCGCCGCGCGGGTGCTCCTCCTCGACGCAGACGACGGTCCAGTTGACCGCGACCTTGTCGGGCCGCCCCGGATCCGTACGCAGCGACCGCCCGCGCAGCTGCACGACCGCGGTGGTGGTCGTGGCGGCGGTGAGATCGACGATCCCGGTCACCGACCGGGCGTCCCAGCCCTCCCCGAGCAGCCCACGGGTCCCGACGAGCACCCGGCAGCCGCCGGCCTCGAAGAACCGGGTCACGTGCATGACCCACTGCCGGCTGCTCCAACGCCCCACGAGCGTGGCGTACGCCTCCGCCTTCTCGACGGCCAGTCCCTCGGCGAGAGCGGGGTCGGTCTCGGCGATGTGTGCCACCAGCGCGGCGAGGGTCGCCGGCGGACCTGCGACGGTGGCGCCGGTGACCAGCAGGACATCGTCGTGGGACGCGCACAGGGTCGCGAGCACCGCCCGCGCCGAGCCGGACTGCTCGGCGATCACCCCGCGCAGATCGACCGGCAGCGTGGCCGTGGCCCGCTCGTGGTCGGTGACGACGAGGAGCCGCAGCGAGTCGCCGTGCGCGAGCCGCTCGTGATCGACGATGGCCGCGGTCGCGGTCGTCTTGGCCTGCGAGCGCGCGAGCACCCGGTCGACGGGCGATCGACCGGCGCGGATGCCACGGCGGGTCAGCGCGTAGCCGACCGCCGGGAGCGCCTGCTTGATCGCGGCCAGCGCCTCCTGGTCGGCGGCCTCCTCGGAGGCCACCAGATGTCCACGCACCCAGTCGCCGATGAGCATCACCCAGTCCTCGGCCGACGGGTCGCGTCGGTGCGCCTCGGTCGGGCTCGCCCCCTCGGGCAGGGCGAGCAGCCCGCGGTGGTGGGCTCGTAGGGCGGCGGTGGCCAGGTCGGGCGAGGCCTTGGCGAGCTCGGCCCAGGAGGGCGCACCGTCCGACCGCGCCACGAACCGCCGGTCCAGCCAGGTCAGGAACGGCACGCTGCCCAGATCGGCCGAGGTCAGTGCGGTGAGCAGCTCCTCGAACCGCTCCGCGCTCCCCCGCAGCCACTCCCGCTCGCCCGGCGTCGGCGCGGTCAGCCAGACCAGGTCGGCGAACGGCGCCAGGTCGCCCTCGCGCACCACTGCCGGGATCGAGGTCGAGAAGACGACCTCGCCGAACAGCGTCGCGACCAGCGCCGACTCCTCCTTGGTGAGCGCCTCGGGAGGAGTCGCGGTCAGCCCCAGCACCCGCGCGTCCGGCAGCAGCTGGAGGATCTCGCCCAGCAGCTCGCCCCAGACCTCGAGCAGATGATGGCACTCGTCGAGCACGAGCAGCAGCGGCCCGGCTCCTCGCAGCGCGGCGACCAGCGCCCGGCCGTTGTCGTGCAGCCTGGCCAGGTGGCTCTCCCCGGTCTCCGCCTCGTCGTCGGGATCGCCGAAGACCGCGACCGACTGGTAGGTCAACGAGGTCAGCGACGCGTCCAGTCCGCGCCACGAGGACGCCTCGATCCCCCGCGCGGCAGCCTGCCGCAGCCACTGCCCCTGGATTGCCGTGTTGGGGCTGAGCACGACGACCTTCGCCCGGTCCTCGATTGCCTCCCGCGCCGTCTCCAGCCCGACCAGCGTCTTCCCGGCCCCCGGCGGCAGCACCACCCACGCCCGCGACCGCCCCGCCTCCCAGGCCGCACCCAGAGCGGACAGCGCACGCTGCTGATGAACACGGAACTCCACCCCGCGAAGCCTAGTCAGCGCCGAGAACCACAGCCGCCGAGGCGTCACGTACGTCGGACGAGCCGTCACCCGCGCCGGCCGAGGCGTCACCCCCGTCGGCCGAGGCGTCACGTACGTCCGACGAGGCGTCACGTACGTCCGACGAGGCGTCACGTACGTCCGACGAGGCGTCACGCCTGCTGGCCGAAAGGCCACGTACGTCGGCCGAGACGTCACCCCACCGACCGAGGCGTCACGTATGTCGAGCGAGACGTCAGCTCGGCGGCCGAGACGTCACCCTCGCCGGCCGAGAAGTCCCGTACGTCGGCCGAGACGTCACGTACGTCGAATGAGAAGTCACCGCCGTCGACCGAGGGGTCACCTACGTCAGCCGAGACGTCACAGCGCTGCCCACTCGCCCGACCTAGGAGACTTCTCGCCCGACCTAGGAGACTTCTCGCCCGACCTAGCTGACGTCTCG
Organism: Nocardioides sp. NPDC054178; assembly: GCF_055585005.1. Lineage (NCBI taxonomy): Bacteria > Bacillati > Actinomycetota > Actinomycetes > Propionibacteriales > Nocardioidaceae > Nocardioides > Nocardioides sp. NPDC054178. The sequence continues at coordinate 82,730 of NZ_JBVJKY010000010.1, read as the reverse complement.
CCCGACGTACGTGACGCCTCGCCCGACCTAACCGACGCCTCGCCCGACCTAACCGACGCCTCGCCCGACCTAACCGACGCCTCGCCCGACCTAACCGACGCCTCGCCCGACCTAACCGACGCCTCGGCCGAGGACGGACGGCTCAGGCGGCGGTGGCGAAGGCCGCCTCGGACTCGGGGTTGCGGGCGACGGAGCGGCGGGCGAGGGAGAAGGCGAGCGCGCCGAGGACCGAGGTGACCACCATGGTGATGGCCAGGGGTACTGCGGTGTGCTCGCCGGCGACGGCGCCGAGCGGGGAGGCGAGGCCACCGCCGAGGAACATGATGCCGCCCATCAGCGCCGAGCCGGCGCCGACGGAGGGCCGCGCCTGCTCGATGGCCAGGGCGCCGGTGTTGCCCATGATCAGGCCGACGCAGGTGGTGACGACCAGGATCGGCAGCAGGATGAGCGCCTTCGGCACCGGCAGCAGCGCGACGACGAGCACGAGCATCGCGCCGATGGCCAGGACCGGCTGCGCCGAGCGGATGATCTGCGCCGGGTGCACCTGCCGCTTGGCCAGCCGCGCCGAGACCAGCCCGGCGACGGTGAGGAAGGCGGCGTTGACGGCGAACCCGATGCCGTACACGGCCGCCGACGTGCCGATCACCGACTGGTAGAGGAACGAGGAGGAGGAGACGTACGTCATCAGGGTGGCGAACGTGAGCGACTGCGTCAGGGTGTAGCCGAGGAAGGCGGGCTTGGCGAGGAGACGCCCGAGATCCGCGTACTCGACCCGGGCGGTCCGGCGCTCGGCCGGCAGGCTCTCCCGGATGACCAGCAGCACGCAGACGACCTGCGCGACCGCGATCGCGGCCACGATCCCGAGCACGCCGCGCCACGGCACGAACCCGGCGATGGCGCCGCCGATCACCGGAGCCAGGATCGGCGCGATCCCGCTGATCGACATCATGATCGACATCGCCCGGGCAGCGGCGAAACCGTGGAGCACGTCGGCCACGATCGCCCGCGCCATCACGATCCCCGCCGCGGCGGCGAGCGCCTGGACGAATCGGGCCGCGATCAGCAGCTCGACGCTCGGTGCCAGCGCGGCCAGCACGCCGGCGACCGCGGCCACGACGGAGCCGATCAGCAGCGGCCGCAGCCGGCCGAAGCGGTCAGAGATCGGACCCCAGGCGATCTGCCCGAGGGCGAGCCCGATCAGGAAGGCGGTGAGGGTCAGCTGCACGTTGCTCGCAGCGGCGCCGAGGTCGGAGCCGATCTGCGGGAAGGAGGGTAGGTAGAAGTCGATCGCAAGCGGCGCGGATGCCGAGAGCAGGGCGAGTGCGAGCAAGAGCCGCGGCGGGACTGACGTCACCGAGGAGACCTCCGAAAGAGTTTTGGTTGAAGAAGACAACCAACGAAACGCCCTCGCCCCGCCGGGCATTCCTCACCAGAGCGTGATGGACCTCTCGAAGATCCCGGTCAGGTCCTCCGCCGACGGCTGCTTCGGCGCGGTGGCGAGCAGCCGCTGCTGCTTGAGCGCGCCCTCGACCAGATCCGGGATGTCCGCGGAGACGTAGCCGACCTCGCCGATCCCCGCCGGGATCCCGATGTCGCGCATCAGGTCGGCGAGCACCCGAGGAAGCACGTCACGCGGCTCCTCCTTCGACTCGTCGAAACCCGGCGCCAGCAGCCGGGCCGCACGGAGGTGTCGCTCGGGAGCGGCGTCGAAGGTGTAGCGGAACGCCTCCGGGGCCGTCAGCGACACCGCCATCCCGTGCGGCACCAGCGCCTCGTCCCCGGGGTAGTCCGCCGGGTGGAAGTCACGCACCCGCCCGGCGATCGGGTAGGCGCACGCGTGCGGGATGTGCACCCCGGCGTTGCCGAAGCCCAGGCCGGCGAAGGTCGCCGCGAACGCCATGTCGCCGCGGGCGAGGGAGTCGTCGCCGTGCGCGACGGCCTGCCGGAACGAGCCGGCCAGCAGGGACAGGCCCTTCTCCGACCACATGTCGGAGATCGGGTTGGCGCCGCAGTAGGGCACCCGCTGGGCGGGCTCCTTGCGGTCGTAGGAGGTGTAGGGGCGCGCGGTGTAGCTCTCCAGCGCGTGACACAGGATGTCCATCCCCGACGCGGCGGTCACCCCGGCCGGCTGGGTCATCATCAGGTCGGGGTCGACGACGGCCAGCGTCGGCCGCAGGCGCGCGTGCGAGATCCCGGTCTTCACCTTGAGCGAGAGCACGTCGAGCACGCACACGGTGGTCGACTCCGCCCCGGTCCCGGTGGTCGTCGGCACCGCGACCAGCGGCAGCAACGGATTCGCCGGCGCGAGCCCGCGGCCCACCGGAGCATTCAGATAGTCCTCCAGCGAACCGTCGTTGGTGATCAGCAGGTTGACCGCCTTGGCGGTGTCGATGCTCGACCCGCCCCCGACCGCCACGATCGCGTCGAACGGCCCGTTCTCGCGAGCGAACTCCACCGCCGCCCGCATGCTCTCGTCGGTCGGCTCGACGTGCACGCCGTCGAAGACCACGGCGGTGACGTCGTACGCCTTCATCTGCTCGGCCACCCGCTGCGGCAGTCCGGTCGCGGAGATGCCGGGATCGGTGACCACGAGGGCGCGGCGGGCGCCCAGCGACGCGAGGTCGTAGCCGATCTCGGCCGATGCGCCGGTGCCGAACTTGAGCTGCGGGGAGCCATAGGTGAACACGGTCTCGGGTGTGGCGAGCGTCATGAGCGCACGATATCGGCCGCCTCCATCGGCATCACCGGTCGGAGCGCCCAAACATCTCGTGAGACACCGGTGGTCTTAAGTCATGTATTTCACTAGACTTTATTCAGATCGAATCGACGCCGTCAGAGGAGACCACGCATGACCATCACCGAAGCATCACCCGTCAACGAGCTCACCGTCCACAAGGTCGGCGGCCGGATCGGGGCCCGCATCGACGGCGTCACGCTCTCCGGCGACCTCCCCGCCGAGACGATCGCCGAGATCCGGTCCGCGATCCTGGAGAACAAGGTCGTCTTCTTCCGCGGTCAGGACCATCTCGACGACCGCGCGCAGATCGCGTTCGGCGAGCGCCTGGGCCCGCTGACGACCGCCCACCCGACCGTGAACACCGGGAGCGCCCGCGTCCTGACCCTCAAGGCCAACCGCGGCATGGCCGCCAACTCCTGGCACACCGACGTCACCTTCGTCGACCGGCCGCCGGCGTTCTCGATCCTGCGCGGTGCCGAGATCCCCGAGTACGGCGGCAACACCGTCTGGGCCAACACCGCCACCGCCTACGAGCGGCTCCACCCCCAGCTCAAGGCGCTGGTCGACAACCTGTGGGCGGTCCACTCCAACGACTACGACTACGTACGCCCCGACGAGGCTGCGTCCACCGACGACGTGGCCGCACGCAAGCGGGAGGAGTTCGTCTCGACGATCTACCGGACCGAGCACCCCGCGGTCCGGATCCACCCCGAGACCGGCGAGCGCACGCTCGTCTTGGGCCACTTCGTCAAGCACTTCAGCGGCCTGAACCAGAAGGAGAGCGCGATCCTCTTCAACCTCCTCCAGGACCGGGTCACCGCCCTGGAGAACACCGTCCGCTGGCACTGGCAGCAGGGCGACGTCGCGATCTGGGACAACCGCGCCACCCAGCACTACGCCGTCGCCGACTTCGACGAGCTGCCGCGCGAGGTGCGGCGCATCACCGTCCAAGGTGACGTACCCGTCTCCATCGAGGGCGAGCACAGCCGGGTGATCGAGGGTTCGGCCGAGGTCTACAACCGTCTCGACGAGCTGATCTCCTGACCGACGAACGACGCACGCCCGGGAGGTCAGGCGAGGGTGAAGCCGACCTTCCGGGCGACGACGTCGGCCGTCTCCAGCCGCACCTGGACCTCCTCGCCGAGCGGGAGGGCCGTCGCGCCCGTGACCCGGGCCTCGATGGCCGGCTCCTCGACGGTGATCGAGCCCTTCTGCTTGTCCTCGTCGTCGACCTCGACCACCACCGCGGCGAAGGTCTCCCCCACCCGCTTGGACAGCAGCCCGGCCTCGACGAGGTCGACGACGCCACGCTCGTAGGCACCGCTGGCGCGCGAGGAGGAGCGCATCGTCTCCGGCAGGGTGGTGAACGCGCTGGTGACCCACTCGGGAACCGGCTCGTCGGCACACAGCGCCAGGCAGACCTCGCCGGCGTAGCGGTCGATCAGCCGGCGCAGCGGGGCCGTCACGTGCATGTACTCGTTCGCCAGCGCCGAGTGCTCGGTCAGCTCGGGAAGCTCGCCGTTGAACGAGGCGTACCCGCTCCCGCGCAGCAGCCGGGTGCACGCGATCGCCATCGCGGCGTGCTTGCCGTTCCTGCCGTCGAGCGAGCGGATGAAGTCGGGGTAGAGCATCTCCGCGGGCCACTCCAGCCCGAGCGCGCGTGCGGTGCGGTGCAGGCGCTGGACGTCTCGGGGGTCGGGTTCGGGGAGGGTACGCAGCAGTCCGACGCGGGCGTAGACCATCAGGTCCGCCGCCGCGAAGCCGGTGAGCAGCGAGATCTGGGCGTTCCAGTTCTCGACGGGCAGCAGGTCGCGGTACTCCAGCGACCAGCGATCGCCCTCGACCGAGATCTCCTGGTCGCGCAGCGGCAGGTTCACCCCGCCACGGGCGGCTTCGAGGGCGATCCGCTTCTCGCCGATCTCCTTGAGCAGCTCGAGCGACTCGGCGTAGTCGGCCTCGCCGAACCCCTCCCCGTCGAACATCTTCTGCACACCGGCGTAGGAGAGCTTGGCCCGCGACCTCACCAGCGCGCGCTCGACGACGGTGTCGGTCCCCTCGCCGGTCGGATCGAGCCGGTGGGTCCACAGCAGCGCGGGGCGTACCTGGTCCGGGAGCAGCGAGGCGGCGTCCTCGGAGAGCACCTTGGGGTGCAGCGGGATCTTCGCGTCAGCGGCGTAGAGCGTCTCGCCGCGCTTGTTGGCCTCCAGGTCCACGGGGTCGCCCGGCGTCACGAAGGCCGCCACGTCGGCGATCGCGTAGTGCACCACGTAGCCCTCGCCGTCGCGCTCCAGGTGGAGCGCCTGGTCGAGGTCCATCGACGTCTCGGGGTCGATCGTGACGAACGGCAGGTCGGTGCGGTCCAGCTCGGGAAGCCTCGGGGCGGCCGCCGCGGCGGCCGCGGCCGCCTCCACCTCCGGCGGGAACTCGGGGGTCACTCCCAGCTCGGCCTGGAGCGCGGCGATCCCGTCTCGGAGCGTGGCGGCGGCGACACCGTCGTCGGCGCTGGCCACCCGGATGATGCGTGCGGAGCCCATGGCCGAACTGTAGTTGCTACTTCTTCTTGGAGGCCTTGTACGCCTTGTGCAGCGCGGCGGCGTCCTTGCCGAACGCCTTCGGGTTGCCCTTGAAGGCCGCGAACTGGCCCCACAGGTCCTTCTTGGCCCCGTTGTACGCCTTCGCCGACCTGTCGATCCTGGCCAGCGCCTTGCGCTGGGAAGAGGTCAGCGACCGCTTCGCCCTGAGATGCTCCGAGCGGGCCCTGGACTTCTTCGAGAGGTCCTGGATCATCCAGAACGCCCCGAGGACGATGGCCACGAGGAGGATGGCCCCGAGGTTGGGCCCGGAGGTGGGCTCGGCGGCCAGGACGATCATGATGGCAACGTAGGCACGCGCGTTATCCCAGGTCACGGACCCTTTGAAAGATACCCAATCCTCGATTCGGCCATCCCGGCGCCGGGCGGCACCATAGTCCCGTGCTGATCCTGCTGCCGCCCTCGGAGGGCAAGACCGCGGCCGTACGCGGCAACCCGCTCGCGCTCGACGACCTCCACCTCCCGGTGCTCAACCCGGCCCGCGCCAAGGTCATCGACGCGCTCGTCGAGCTCTGCAGCACGCGCCCGGAGGAGGCCGTCGACATCCTCGGCATCCCGAAGACCCAGCCCGAGCTCGTCACTCTGAACGCCGGACTGAACGATGCCCCCACCGCGCGCGCCGACCGGATCTACACCGGCGTCCTCTACGACGCCCTCTCCCCCGCGACCCTGTCGCCGGCCGCCAAGCGCCGCGCGACCGGCCGGGTCATGGTGACCAGCTCCGTGTTCGGCCTCGTCGGCCTGGCCGACCGGATCCCGGCGTACCGTCTCTCGGGCGACACCACCCTCCCCGGCATCGGCGGCATCCAGGCACACTGGCGCGCACACCTCGGCGCCGGGATGACCGAGGCCCTCGGCGACGGCCTGCTCGTGGACCTGCGGTCCGGGACGTACGCCGCGTTCTGGCGCCCCGACGCCGAAGGGTCGAGCACCGTGCCCGCCCGCACCGCCACCGTCCGCGTGCTCCACGAGCACAACGGGCAGCGCAAGGTGGTCAGCCACTTCAACAAGGCCACCAAAGGCCGCCTCGTCCGCGCTCTGCTCGAGTCCGGCGCCAACCCCCGTACCCCCGCCAAGCTCGCCGAAGCCTTCCGCGACCTCGGCTGGAGCGTGGAGGAAGGCGCCCCGACGAAGAAGGGCACCCAGCTAGACGTGATCGTCACCGAGATCTGACAAGAACCCCGCCGAGTCGGCGCGTCTGTCCCATCCAGGACCGTCGAGTCGGCGCGTCTGTCCCACGACGATGAGACAGACGCGCCGACTCGGCGCTGGAATCCGGGACAGACGCGCCGACTCGGCGTCAGTTCAGCGTCAGAAGGTGCCGGTGGCGAAGGGGTCGCGGGCGACCGGGAGGCCGTTGAAGAGGCGCATGGAGGCGCGGCCGTCGGCGTAGAAGGAGACCACGGTCACCGATGCGGGCGAGAGCTCCATCTTGAAGACGCCGCTGATCGGGGTGCCCAGCGCGTGAGCGACGATCAGCTTGATCGGCGAGACGTGGGAGGTGACCACGACGGTCTGGCCGGCGTGGGCCTCGAGCACCCGCGAGAGCCCGTCGAGCACCCGCGCCTGGGCGGCGTCGAACGACTCCCCGCCAGGCGGCGCGACCGCGGTCGCGCCCATCCAGGTCTTCATCTCGTCGGGGAACCGCTCGGCGACCTCGGCGAAGGTGAGCCCTTCCCACTTCCCGAACTCGATCTCCGCGAACGCCGGCTCCTCCTCGAGCCGGGCGCCGAGCGCGCCGGCGAGGATCTCACCGGTCTCGGCGGCCCGCAGGACCGGCGAGGTCACCACGGCGTCGACCGCGGGCGCGAGCGGCTTGAGCCACTCCGCGGTCAGTAGCGCCTGCTCGCGGCCCTCCTGGGTCAGCGGTGGGTTGTCGCCGCCGAGCCCGCCGGAGAAGGCCTTGGACGCCGTGTGCTTGGTGACGCCGTGGCGTACCAGGACAAGGGTCGTCGCGGCCGCCCCCGCACTCCATCCACGCGAGGCGGACGACGTGGACGACGTGCTCACAGGCCGGACTCGGCGGTGCGGACCAGGATCCGGGAGCACTCCTCGCAGCGGACGACCTCGTCGGCGGCGAGGCCGCGGATGCGGGAGATCTCGGCGGGGTCGAGCTGGAGGTTGCAGCCGCCGCAGCGGCGGGCGCGCAGCTCGGCGGCACCGACACCCATCTTCGAGCTCAGCCGGTCGTAGAGGGCGAGGAGGTCCTCGGGGATGCCCTCGAGCGCCGGCGTCCGCTCCTCGGCGACCCCGGCGAGCTCGCCGTCGATCTTCGAGGTCTCGACATCGACGGAGTCGACGGCGACCGCGAGCTTCTCGGTGATCTCGGCGAGCTCGGCCTCGAGCCGGGTCACGTTCGCCTGAGCCTCCTCGAGCTGCTCCATGACCTCGAGCTCCTCGTCCTCGAGCACCGAGATCCGGCGGTCGAGGGTGGCCAGCTCGTGCTGCATGCGCTCGAGGTCCTTGGCGCTGCTGATCGCTCCGGAGTCCATCCGCTCCTGGTCGCGCCGGCGGCGGGTCTTGACCGCCTCGACGTCGGCGTCAGCCTTCTTCTGCACGCGCTCGAGGTCGTCGCGGGTGACCCGGGCGTCGCGTACGGCATCGTCGGTGGTCTTCTTCGATGCCTGCAGCTCCGCCACGACGGCGGCCTGCGGCAGATGCGCACGGCGGTGGCGAAGCTGGAGCGCACGCGAGTCGAGCTCGCAGACGTCGAGCAGCTTCACCTGGGCGAACGGGTCGGCTTTCAGCGGATTCTCCTCAGCTATTCACACACGATGTTCTTACAGACGCAGCGTCCACGGGTCGGTGACGATCTCCGAGACCCGGGTCTCCACCGTATCTCCGAATGCCTCCCGAAGTCGCCTCGCCAGGACAGGCAGCCAGGTCCACTCCGCCGCCCAGTGCGGGATGTCGATCAGCGCACCGCCCTTCTCGAGGAACTCCGAGGCCGGATGGTGGCGCAGATCACTTGTCACGTAGACGTCGTACGCAGCCACCTGGTCGAGCAGGAAGTCACCCGCACCACCGCACAGTGCCACCGAGGACACCGGCCGGTCCAGGTCACCCGCGACCCGGATCCCGGCCGCGGTGGCGGGCAGCGCGGCGGCCACCGACTCGGCGAAGGCGCCGAGCGTGGTCGGCTCCACGGTCCCGGCCCGGCCCGTCCCGACCTCGTCGGTGAGCCCCGGCACCAGCGGCCGCAGCGAGCCCAGCCCGAGCGCGAGCGCCAGCGACTCCGAGACCCCGCCGAGCGCCTGGTCGGCGTTGGTGTGCGCGGTCAGCAGGGCACACCGCGCGGAGACGAGCGTCGAGAGCGTACGCCCTTTGGGGGTCGTCGGCGCGAAGCCATGCACCCCCTTGAGGAAGAGCGGATGATGGACCACGACCAGGTCCGCACCCCAGGCGGCCGCCTCCTCGGCGACCGGGAGGGTGGGGTCGACGGCGAGAAGCACCTTCGAGACGGGCTGCGAAGGCTCGCCCCAGACCAGCCCGACAGCATCCCAGTCGTCGGCGGTGGCGGGCGGATACCAGTCGTCCAGCAACGAGGTGACGGCAGACAGTGACGGCGGGGTCGGCATGGTGTAAACCCTAGATCCCGCCACCGGGCCCACACCCAGCGGCAGCACCTAGCACGGAATCCAGTTCGTAACCGTTCTTTTACAACCGATTCCGTACTTTTCCCGGAATCTTGTGGTGGAATGCAGCGCTAAGTGAACAATCGACTGGAGCAGCGATGACCACGAAAGCTACCCCGGACCCATCCTCCGGCTCGGTGACGATCAACGGCCTGACCAAGACCTATGGCCAGGCCACGGCGGTCGACGGCCTCGACCTGGAGATCCGGGCCGGTGAGTTCATCTCGCTGCTCGGTCCCTCGGGCTGCGGCAAGACCACGACGCTGCGCATGATCGCCGGGTTCGAGAAGCCCGACTCCGGCAGCATCGTCATCGGCGGCAAGGACGTGGTCAGGCTCGCGCCCTATCAGCGCGACGTGAACACAGTCTTCCAGGCGTATGCGCTGTTTCCCCACAAGTCGGTCGCGGAGAACGTCGCCTACGGTCTGCAGCAGCGCCGGACCCCGAGGGCCGAGGTCCGGGAGCGGGTCGTCGAGGCGCTGCGGATGGTGCGCATGCTCGACTTCGCCGACCGTTCACCGACCCAGCTCTCCGGCGGCCAGCAGCAGCGGGTGGCGCTCGCCCGGGCACTGGTCAACAGCCCCGGCGTCCTGCTGCTCGACGAGCCGCTGGGCGCCCTGGACCGCCAGCTGCGCGAGGAGATGCAGCTCGAGCTCAAGCTCCTCCAGTCCCGCCTCGGCATCACCTTCGTCTTCGTCACCCACGACCAGCACGAGGCGCTCGCGATGAGCGACCGGATCGCGATCATGCGCGCCGGGCGGATCGAGCAGCTGGCCGACGCCGACACCGTCTACAACCAGCCCGCCAGTGCGTACGTCGCCGGCTTCGTCGGCCAGCAGAACTTCCTGCAGGGCGAGGTCAGCGCCGACGGCACCACCGTCGAGACGCCGTTCGTGGTCGTCGAGGGTCCCGCGAAGCCCGACGGCAGGCCCGGCGAGCCCCACCAGGCAGCGATCCGCCCGGAGCTGATCTCGATCGGGCCCGCGAACGGGACCGGCACGGTCGCCGAGGGCCTCAACTCCGTCGCCGGCGAGGTCCTGCAGGTCTCCCCGCTGGGCGAGGTGATCCAGTACCTCGTCAAGGTGACGGAGGAGACGAGCCTCCTCGTCCGCCGCCCCACCCACGGCGCCGCCCGGCTCGCCCCCGGTGACCAGGTCCTCTGCGGCTGGGCCGCCGAGGACGTACGTCTCTTCCCCCTCGACACACCAGACCACCGCTAGGAGTCCCCGATGAACAAGGACAACAACGTACGCATCCTGGCCAGCCATGCCGGCGCGCGAGCGATCCGCCAGGAGCTCTCCCGGCGCCACTTCCTGAGCCTGGCCGCTCTTGCCGGTGCCGGCGTCGCGCTGAGCGCCTGCGGCTCGGAGGGCGGCGGTTCCTCCAGCGCGGTCGAGCCGGGCGGTGGCGCGAGCGGCGGGCCGGTGGAGAAGTCGCTGTCGATCTACACCTGGGGCGACTACGACTCCCCCGAGGTGATCGACGCGTTCAGCAAGACCGGCCCGAAGGTGACGCTCGACTCCTACGGGTCCAACGAGGAGCTGATCTCCAAGCTGGTCGCGGCCGAGGGCACCAGCGGCTACGACATCGTGGTGCCGACCGGGGTCTACATCCCGCAGCTGATCGAGAACGAGATCATCGTCCCGCTCAACAAGGACCTGATCCCCAACATGGCCAAGGTGGACCCGCAGTTCCTCGGCCAGGACTGGGACCCGGAGAACGAGTACTCCGTGTGCAAGTGCTGGGGCACCACCGGGTTCGTCTACGACACCACGCTGATCAAGCGCGACCTGGTGACGTGGAACGACTTCATCGACGCGATGCAGAACGAGGCCTCGGGCCGCACCTCGCTGCTCGACGACCCGCAGGGCGTCGCCGGCCTCTACTTCTGGGCCAACGGCATCGACTGGAACACCGAGGACATGGCCGACTACGACGCCTACGAGGCCGAGGCGGTCGAGAAGTGGGCACCGCACATCGCCGGCTTCGACTCCTACCCGGCCACCGGCGCGATGCAGCAGAACACCTTCGCGCTGATGCAGAACTGGAACGGCGACTCCCGCCTCGGCATCCTCGAGCACAAGCAGCCCGACCGCTGGAAGTGGGTCCTGCCCGGCCCGACGACCGAGCTGTGGATGGACAACTGGTGCATCCCGACCGGCGCGCCCCACCCCGAGGCCGCGCACGCGTTCCTCGACTTCGTGCTGGAGCCGGAGAACTCCTTCCTGGAGATGGACTACATCGGCTACAACACCGGCGCGCTGGGCATCGAGGAGCTGGCCAAGGAGCGCAAGGTCGAGCTGCCCGAGATGATCTTCTTCACCGAGGAGCAGCTCGCCACCATGAAGAACGGCGCGGTCAACGAGGCTCAGGACCGGCGTACGGAGGTCTACGACAAGCTGAAGGCCGCCGCCAGTGCCTAGGAGCGGGTCCAGCCGGCTTCCCGGGTTCGTCCTCGCCGTCCCGGCGTGGCTGTGGCTGACGGTCTTCTTCGTGGTGCCGTTCCTGCAGATCGCCTGGTTCAGCCTCGGCGAGAAGCCCGGGATGTTCGGCACCCACAGCAACGAGGTGATGTCGCTCGACCGCTACGTCCAGGCGTTCAGCCCGACCTTCTTCACGATCTTCCGGGCGACGCTGTGGATGAGCGTGCTGGGGACGGTCGCCTGCCTGCTGATCGCGCTGCCGGCGGCGTACTTCATGGCGAAGAAGGTCCCCGCACAGCATCGCGGGCTGCTGGTCGCCCTGGTGATGGTCCCCTACTGGACCTCGTTCCTGATCCGGACGATCGGCTGGAAGGTGATCCTGTCCTCCGAGGGCGCGCTGGCCGGGTTCCTGACCGATGTCGGCCTGGTCGCCGACCCGCACGACCTGCTCAACACCCGCGGCGCGGTGCTGCTGGGCCTGATCTACAACTATCTGCCGCTGATGATCCTGCCGATGTACGTCGCCTTCGACCGCGTCGACGGCGCGCTCGGCGAGGCGTCCAAGGACCTCGGCGCCGACCGGCTGCGGACCTTCTTCCAGGTCACGCTGCCGCTGGCGCGGCCGGGGATCATCGCCGGCGTCATCCTGGTCTTCATCCCGATGATGGGCGACTACGTCACCCCGGCGGTCCTCGGCGGCGCCAAGGGCACGATGGTCGGCTCCTTGATCGCCAGCCAGTTCCTGACCGCGCAGAACTGGGCGCTGGGCTCGGCCATGGCGGTCGTCCTCATCCTGCTCACCATGCTCGTCGTCGTCCTCGCCATCGCGCTGCTGTGGGGCGTGGGCTGGCTCCTGCACAGGCGCAGCAAGCTGGTCATCGGAACCGTCCCGCCTCCGGACTCGAGGCTGTCCACCAAGGAGGTGGTGACCGCATGAGCAGGCCCTCCGGGACCAATCTCGCGCTCGGCGCGTGGACCACGCTGGTCTTCGTCTTCCTCTTCGCCCCGATCATCGTGATCGGCATCTACTCCTTCAACGGCGGCCGCCTGCTGACCGCCTGGGACGGCTTCAGCCTGCAGCCGTTCACCGCGATCATCGAACGGCCGACCGTACGTCACACCGTCGCGGTCTCCCTGCAGACCGCTGTGATCGCCGCGCTCCTGGCGAGCGCGCTCGGCACCCTGGCCGGGATCGCGATGGCCCGGTTCCCCGGCCGGTGGGCGGGCCCCTTCACGCTGCTGTTGCTGCTGGTCTCGGTGACCCCCGAGATCGTCGACGGCATCGCGCTGCTCCCCTGGTTCGTGACGCTCGGCCAGGACTGGTCGCTGCTGCCGTTCAACAACGGCTACGTACGCCTCGTGATCGGTCACTCGCTCTTCGCGACCGCGGTCGTCACCTACATCGTCCGTGCCCGCCTGGTCGGGCTGGACGCGTCCCTGGAGGAGGCCTCGGCCGACCTCTACGCGAAGCCGGTCGCGACGTTCTTCAAGATCACCCTTCCGCTGGTCGGCCCGGCGGTCCTGGCCGGCGGGCTGCTCGCCTTCACCCTGAGCCTGGACAACACGGTGATCTCCTCGTTCATCAACGTCTCCGGCACGACCTCGTGGCCCGTCTACGTGCTCTCCTCGGTCCGCTCGGGCCTCAAGCCCGAGATCGCCGCGGTCTCCACCATCCTGCTGGTCTTCACCCTCCTGGTCCTCGGCCTGGTGGCCTGGGTGCTCAAGCGCTCGGGCTCCTCGGTCACCGACACCATGGCCGTCAACTGATGGGTGCCCACGCCCTCCCGGCGGACCTGCTGCTGCGCGGTGGCCGCGTGCTGCGCGAGGGCCGCTGGGAGGACGCGGCGCTCGCCGTCCGGGACGGGCGGATCGCGGCCGTCGGCGCGTCTCTCGACGCGCTCGTCGGTCCCGAGACCGTCGTCGAGGAGCTCGAGGGCCGGTGGGTGCTGCCCGCCTTCCACGACTCCCACGTGCACCCGGTCCAGGCCGGGCTGGAGATGAACCAGTGCGGCCTGACCGGGCTCTCGACGCTCGAGGGCTACCTGGACGCCATCGGGTCCTACGCCGCGGCCCACCCGGATCGCGCCTGGGTCACCGGCGGCGGCTGGTCGATGGACTCCTTCCCGGGCGGGGTGCCGAGCGCCGCGCCCCTCGACCGGCTCCTTCCCGACCGGCCGGTCTTCCTGCCCAACCGCGACCACCACTCCGCCTGGGTGAACAGCCGCGCGCTCGAGATCGCCGGCATCGACGCCCACACCCCCGACCCCGCCGACGGGCGCATCGAGCGCAACGCCGCCGGTCGGCCCACCGGCGCACTCCACGAGGGCGCGATGGCGCTGGTCGGCTCGCTGGTCCCCGCCCCGACCACGAGCGACCTGACCGAGGCGCTGCTCACCGCGCAGCGGCATCTCCACTCCGTCGGGATCGTGGGCTGGCAGGACGCGCTGGTCGGCGACGGGCTCGGGATGCCGGACTCGCTGCCGACCTATCTCGCCGCGCGGGAGTCCGGCGAGCTCACCGCGAAGGTCGTCCTCGCCCAGTGGTGGGACCGCGACCGTGGCCTGGAGCAGCTGCCCGAGCTGGTCTCGCGCCGCGCCCTGGCCGCTCGGGCGGGGCTGGACGCCGGCAGCGTGAAGCTGATGCAGGACGGCGTCTGCGAGACGCACACGGCCGCGATGCTCTCGCCTTACCTCGACGCGCACGGCCGGCCCACCGACAACCGCGGGCTCTCCTTCATCCCGGCCGACGCCCTGGCCACCTACGTCGCGGCGCTGGACGCCCACGGGTTCCAGGCCCACATCCACGCGCTCGGTGACCGGGCGGTCCGCGACAGCCTCGACGCGATCGAGCACGCGCGCACGGCCAACGGGTCCAACGGTCTGCGACACCACCTGGCCCACGTCCAGGTCGTCGACGCCTCCGACGTCCCTCGGTTCGCGGCCCTGGAGGTCACCGCCAACATCCAGCCGCTGTGGGCGTGCCGGGACGAGGCGGTCGAGGTGCTGACCCTGCCGTTCCTGCCACCGGCCGCGCGCGAGCAGCAGTACGTGTTCGGGTCGCTGCTGCGTACGGGTGCCCGGATCGCGTGCGGCAGCGACTGGCCGGTCTCCGACCCGGCGCCGCTGCTCGGCATGCACGTCGCGGTCAACCGCCGCTCGCCCGACCAGCCCTCCGACGCCACCCCGCTGCTGCCCGAGGAGGCGCTGACGGTCACCGAGGCTCTGGCCGGCTACACCACCGGAACCGCCTATCTGAACCGGCTCGAGGGCTCCACGGGCCGGATCGAGGTGCGCTACGCGGCCGACCTGGTCGTGGTCGACCACGACATCCTCGGCACGGACACCACCGTCCTCGGCCGGACCCGGGTGACCCACACCTACGCCGACGGTCGCGAGGTCCATCGGCTCTGATCGCGTGCAAGACTCGTCGTCATGATCATCTTCGGGCTCAAGACCTACACGCGGCTGCTGGCCACGCTCTCGCTGGTCTGTCCCCACTGCCGCCAGCAGGCGGCCCATCGCCTCTTCGAGGTCGTCAACAAGTTCACCCTCTTCTTCATCCCGCTCTTCCCCGTCAGCACCTCGCGCCGGATGGACTGCACCTACTGCGGCTACGCCTCGAAACTGTCCAAGGAGCAGGCGGCGCAGCTCCAGTCCGCCCCGCGTCCGGGCCTCGGCTGATCCTGGGCTGATCCTGGGCGGCTTTCACAGGAACCCCACAGGCGGGGCAGGAGGTCCTCACGGATCCAGACGTCAGAGTCAGGTCAACGCACCAGGACCGACGTCAAGGAGAACCAGATGAGCCGCGTACCCGAACCCGAGCACACCCCTGAAGGCCCCGCCTATGAGGGCCGCCTGCTGTCCCGCCCCGAGGAGGAGGTGGTCGACCAGGGTGCCGGCTTCGACATCTCGACGCTGCTGACCCGCCGCCGGGTCCTCGGGCTCGTCGGGGTCGGCGTCGGGGCGGCCGCCCTGGCCGCCTGTGGGTCGGGCTCGTCGGGCTCGGGGTCGACCTCCTCGGGGTCCGGCGCGGCGGGGTCGACGACGTCGACGGCCTCCGACGGTGAGATCCCGCAGGAGACCAACGGCCCCTACCCGGCCGACGGGACCAACGGCACCAACGTGCTGACCGAGTCCGGGATCGTACGCAGCGACATCACCTCCAGCCTGGACGGCGGCACGACCGTCGACGGGGTACCGCTCGAGTTCACCTTCACCGTGACGGACATGGCCAACGACAACGCGGCCTTCGAAGGCGTCGCGGTCTACCTGTGGCAGTGCGACGCCCAGGGCCAGTACTCGATGTACTCCGAAGGCGTCGAGGACGAGACGTACCTCCGTGGGGTCCAGGTCGCCGACGCCAACGGTCAGGTGACCTTCAAGACCATCGTCCCCGGCTGCTACTCCGGCCGCTGGACGCACATGCACTTCGAGGTCTATCCCGACGCCGACTCGGCGACCACCGGCGACAACGCGATCGCGACCTCCCAGGTGGCGTTCCCCGAGGACATGCTGACCCCGATCTACGAGCTCGACACCTACGACGGCTCGGCGGACAACATGTCGCAGGTCTCGCTCGACACCGACAACGTCTTCAGCGACGGCTATGAGCTGGAGCTGGGCACGTTCGAGGGCGACGCGGAGTCCGGTTACACCGGTTCACTCGCGGTCGCCGTCGACACGACGACCGAGGCCACCATGGGTGCCGCTCCCGGCGGCGGTGGCGGCGAGGGCGGCGCTCCGCCCCAGGGCGGCGACGGCGGCACCCCGCCCGAGATGCCGTCCAACTGACCCCGACAACCGACCAAGGAGAACACCATGTTGCAGAACCTCACGGGCTGGCACGCCCTCGTCATCCTCGCCATCATCCTGCTCGTCTTCGGCTCGGCCAAGCTGCCTGCCCTCGCCCGCAGCGTCGGCCAGTCCGTACGCATCCTCAAGGACGAGACCCACGACGCCGCCGAGGCGCAGCCCGCCACGGTCGAGGCCGTGGCTGACCGCAGGGCGTCATGACCACCGCCGCCGTCGCACCGGACACCCCGACGGTCACCGCCAAGGGGACCATGCCCGTCGCCGGCCACCTGCGTGAAGCGAGCAGGCGTGGGATCCGGGCGGCGGTGGCTCTCCTCATCGGCGTGGTCGTGGGCTTCTGGCTGTCCGACCAGATCCTGGAGGTCCTGCGCGCACCCGTGGAGCAGATCGCGCAGTCCCAGGACGCCAGCCTCAACTACGACACCGTCACCGGCGCCTTCGATCTCAAGCTCAAGATCGCGCTCTTCACCGGCGTGATCCTCTCCAGCCCGGTGTGGCTGGCCGAGCTCTTCGCGTACATCACCCCGGGTCTGACCCGGCGCGAGCGCCGCTACACCTTCGGGTTCCTCGCGGCCGCGATCCCGCTCTTCGCCGCCGGCTGCGCCTTCGGGTTCCTGCTCTTCCCGCACATGGTCGAGATGCTCGCCGGGTTCTCCTCGGTCGAGGACAGCACCATCCTCAACGCCGGCTACTACGTCGACTTCGTGATGAAGATGGTCCTCGCGATCGGGGTCGCCTTCGTGCTGCCGGTCTTCGTGGTCGTGCTCAACCTGCTCGGCCTGCTCTCCTCGCAGACCCTGCGGCGCGGCTGGCGCGCCATCGTGGTCGTCATCGTGCTGTTCAGCGCGCTGGTGACACCGGCTGCCGACGTCCTCTCGATGTTCCTCGTCGCCGCGCCGATGTCGGCGCTCTTCGCCGCCGCCGTCCTCATCACCCACGTCCATGACCGCCATGTCGAAAGGAGCCGGCCATGTTCGGTCTGAGCTTCGAGAAGCTGTTCCTCGTCGCGATCCTCGCCGCCCTCGTGATCGGCCCCCAGCGGCTCCCGCTCTACACCCACCGCCTCGCCGAGCTGATCCGCTCCTTCCGGAGCTTCGTCGACACCTCCAAGGCCCGCGCCGAGAGCGAGATCGGGATCTTGCGCGAGGAGCTGGAAGCCCTGGACGTACGCCGGTACGACCCGCGCCGCATCGTGCGCACCGCGCTCACGGAGACACCCTCAGCCGCGGCGGAGGCGACCGCTGCGGCGGCTGCAGATCTGGAGGCGGAGGCGAGCCGCGTACGTCCCGGGCAGAAGTATCTCGTCACCGGAGGCTCCGCCCACCCCCGCCGCATCCTGATCTCCTCGCTCCCCGCCGACGACCCCCGCCGCCTCGCCGCGTACGTCCCACCCCCGGCCTCCGACGACGCGACCGAGCTCCTCCTGACCGAGGTCGACACCCTCCTCCAGGAGTCCCGATCCGCCCACTCGGCGGGTCAGTTGACCTTGCGGTCGCGGTCGCCCCAGTAGGGCTCGCGGAGCTTGAACTTCTGCAGCTTGCCGGTGGCCGTACGGGCCAGGGTGTCGCGGAACTCGACGACCGTGGGCGCCTTGTAGCCGGCGGCCCGCTCCTTGCACCAGGCGATCAGCTCCTCCTGGGTCGCCTCCGCACCCTCGGCGAGGACGACGAGAGCCAGGATGGTCTCGCCCCACTTCTCGCTGGGGATGCCGATGACGGCGACCTCGGCGACCGAGGGGTGCAGGAAGAGGACGTCCTCCACCTCGGCGGAGCTGACGTTCTCGCCGCCGGTGATGATCACGTCCTTGATGCGGTCGGAGATGGTGAGGTAGCCGTCCTCGCCGATGCTGCCGCCGTCGCCGGTGTGGAACCAGCCGTCGGCCAGCGCCTTCTCGGTCTCCTCCGGCTTCTCCCAGTAGCCCTCGAGCACCACGTTGGACCGGGCCAGGACCTCCTTGTCGGGCGAGATGTCGAGGCTCACCCCGATCGCGGGCGCGCCGGCGCGGGTCAGCTTCGCGGCCTGCTCCATCGGGTCGAGGTCGTCCCACTCGGCGCGGGTGCGGTTGATGGTCAGCAGCGGCGAGGTCTCGGTGAGGCCGTAGATCTGGATGAACTCCCAGCCGAGCTCCTCCTGGACGCGGACGACCGTCTTCGTGGGCGGCGGCGCGCCGGCCATGATGATCCGCACCTTGTCCCGTCCGGGGATCTCGCCCTCGGTGGCCTGCCACTGCGGCAGCGCGTCGAGCACGGCGGCGGCCACCGCGGGGGCGGCGCACATGTAGGTGACGCCGTGGTCGCGGACGCGGCGCAGGATCTCCATCCCGTCGACCTTGCGCAGCACGATGTGCTTGATGCCGAGACCGGTCGCAGCGAACGGCATCCCCCAGCCGTTGGCGTGGAACATCGGCAGCGTGTGCAGGTAGACGTCGCGGTCGGTGCAGCCCGCGTGCAGCGCGAAGGTCATCGCGTTGGTCCAGATGTTGCGGTGGGTGATCTGCACACCCTTGGGCCGGGCGGTGGTGCCGGAGGTGTAGTTGATCGCCGCGGTGGCGTTCTCGTCCGGCTCCCACGGCTGCGGCTCGGCTCCCTCCGCGGCGTAGAGGTTGGCGTCGTCGCCGAGCACGAACCGATGCTTGGCGGTCACGTCCTTCAGCGCCTCGTCGACCTCGGGATCGACCCAGAGCACCGAGGCGCCGGACTGCTCCACGATGTAGGAGACCTCGTCGGGGCGCAGCCGGAAGTTGACGGGCACCAGGATGCGGCCGTAGCCGGCGACGCCGTAGAACGCGGTCAGCAGCCGGGCGGAGTTGTGGGACACGATCGCGACCCGCTCCCCCACCCCGATGCCGAGCTCGTCGAGCTTGGCCGCCATCCGCTTCGCGAGCGACTTCATCTCGGCGTACGTCACCTCCCCGAGGGAGGCGGCCGGCTGGTCGGGCTCGTCGACGATGCCCACCCGCTCGCCGTAGACCGAAGCGGCGCGGTCGATGAAGTCGTTGACGCTGAACGGAACGAACACTGGCTACCTCCAGATGCATGCGGTGACCTGCCTCACTGTATCCATGAGAGGTCTCTCATGGACCCCCACATCGGACAGGTGGTCAGGCACTATCGAAGGGTCATGCCCCGCACCCTGAAGTT
This sequence comes from Nocardioides sp. NPDC054178, assembly GCF_055585005.1. Taxonomy (NCBI): domain Bacteria; kingdom Bacillati; phylum Actinomycetota; class Actinomycetes; order Propionibacteriales; family Nocardioidaceae; genus Nocardioides; species Nocardioides sp. NPDC054178. Next base: position 63,393 of record NZ_JBVJKY010000010.1, on the reverse strand, counting down.
CCTTCTCCCGCTGGTCGTCCTCGTGGCGGTCGGGGTCTACCTCGCCGGCTCCTTCGCGGGAGCCTCCGAGAACGACCCGCCGCCGCGCGAGCCCGTCGTGCTGCCCTCGCAGTCGGCCACGCCGTCCGCGCCGAGCACCGGATCCTCTCCGAGCACGGATCCCTCGGGTGTCCCGGTCGTGACCCCTGGTCCCGTCGACGATGATGATGACGACGACGATGACCACGACGACCGCCATGACGACGACTGACCCCCAGCCACCCGGGACCACACCGCCACCGCCGCGCCGGGGGCTCTCCGTGCGTGCCCGGATCACGGCCTCCGTCGCTCTCCTGGTCACCCTCGCCCTGGCCGGGGCCGGTCTCATCGTCTACGCCGTCGAGCTCGGCCGCGTCGATGCCGCGACCACGCGGGAGATGGAGCAGGAGCTCGACGAGTTCTCCCGGCTGCGCACCGAGGGCATCGACCCCGAGACCCGGGCGCCGTACGACGTCGAGGGTCTGCTGCTCACGTTCCTGCGCCGCAACGTCCCCGACGACGACGAGCTCCTCGTCGCCTGGGTGGACGGCAAGCCGGGCGCGCAGTTCCCCGAGGACCCGCTGATCTCCACCGCGCGGTTCCGGGAGGCCGTCGCCGATCTCGTCGTCGACGGCGGGACGACCTACCTCGACACCGCCGACGGCGAGGTACGCATCACCAGCCAGCCCGTTCGGCAGGACACCGCCACGGGCACGACCGAGGGCGCCCTCCTGGTCGTCTCCTACCTCGACGAGGACCGCGCCGAGCTGCGCAGCACGATGCGCACGTACACGATCGTCGCCGGCCTCCTCGCCCTCCTGGTCACCCTGGTCGCGGCCTGGCAGTCCGGGCGCCTGCTGGCGCCGCTGACCCGGCTGCGGCAGGCGACCGGCGCGATCAGCGCCACCGACCTCTCCGCCCGGCTGCCCGAGTCCGGCAACGACGACATCTCGGCCCTGACCAGGAACTTCAACGACATGCTGGCCCGTCTGGAGCAGGCGTTCACCGACCAGCGCCAGTTCCTCGACGACGCCGGTCACGAGCTGCGTACGCCGCTGACGATCATCGGTGGCCACCTCGAGCTCCTCGACGAGTCCGACCCGGCCGAGGTCGAGCAGACCCGGCGGCTGGCGCTCGACGAGATCGACCGGATGAGCCGGCTGGTCGGCGACCTGATCCTGCTGGCCAAGCACGACCGTCCCGACTTCCTCACCCTGGAGGAGGTCGACGTCGACACCCTCACCGAGGACATCCTCGCCAAGGCCAGCGCCCTGGCCGACCGCGACTGGCACCTCGACGCGGCCACCCCCGGCACCTGGCGCCTGGACCCGCAGCGGATCACCCAGGCGATGCTGCAGCTGTGCGACAACGCTGCCGGCCACACCGCCCCCGGCGACCGGATCGCGGTCGGCTCGGCGGCCGTCGACGCCACTCTGCGACTGTGGGTGCGCGACACCGGGCCGGGCGTGCCCGCCGAGGACCGGGACCGGATCTTCGAGCGGTTCGCCCGCGGCGCCGAGACCGGCTCGGGCGACCGGCCCGGACTCGGTCTCGGGCTCGCCATCGTCTCCGCCATCGCCGGCGCCCACGGCGGCTCGGTCGGTGTCGAGGACGCGACGCCTCCCGGCGCCCGCTTCACGATCACCCTGCCCGCACGCACCGAAGGAGAGGCATGGCCCGCATCCTGATCGTCGAGGACGAGGACCGCATCGCGGCCTTCCTCGCCAAGGGTCTGAGCGCTGACGGCCACCAGGTCAGCACCGTCGCCGACGGCCTCGAAGGACTCGAGGAGGCGCTCAGCGGCGCCTTCGACCTGATGGTGCTCGACATCGGGCTGCCGACCATCGACGGCTTCGAGGTCCTCGACCAGCTGCGCGCCCAGGGCTCCCGGATGCCCGTGGTGGTGCTGACCGCCCGCGACTCGGTGCACGACACCGTCTCCGCCCTCGAGGGCGGCGCCGACGACTACCTGGCCAAGCCGTTCCGCTTCGCCGAGCTGCGGGCCAGGATCAACGTACGCCTGCGGCAGCAGGACAACACCGACGCCGAGGTGGGCGAGCTCCGCTCCGGTTCGGTCGGCCTGGACCTGCGTACGCGGCGGCTCCGGGTCGACGGGCGCGAGAGCGACCTCTCCGCGCGCGAGTTCGCCCTGGCCGAGGTGCTGCTGCGGCATCCCGGGCAGGTGCTCTCCCGCGCGCAGCTCCTCGACCTGGCCTGGGGCATGGACTTCGACCCCGGTTCCAACGTCGTCGACGTCTACGTCGGCTACCTGCGCAAGAAGCTGGGCTCGGCCCGGGTCGAGACCGTCCGCGGCATGGGCTACCGCTTCCAGCCCTGAGACGTCAGCCGATCCGCAGGCCGCCCAGGGAGGCGCGCGGGAGGCGCTCGACGGGAGGCGAGACGGTCTCGGCGATCTCGGCCGGGGCCGGGCGGTCACCGGCGGCCGGGGCGAGGCACGCCTCGATCACCTTGACGATCTCGGGCGGCGTACGTCTGGGGAGGGCGCCGGGACGGGAGACGAGCTGCGGGTAGCGCTCGGCGCGGTCCGAAGCGTCTGGGTCGCCGTGGGCGAAGGGCCGCTCGCCGGTGACGGCGTGGAAGAGGGTCGCGCCGAGCGCCCACACGTCGGAGGCGGGGCCGACCTCGCCGCGCTCACCGGGCAGGCACTGCTCGGGCGCCATGTAGGCGTCGGTGCCGATCTCGTGGCGCAGCGCGGCGGCCTCGGCGACCGGCCGGGCAACCGAGAGGTCGATCAGCCGGGCCGGCGAGCCCATGATCAGGTTGCTCGGCTTGAGGTCGAGGTGCACCCAGCCGGAGCGGCGCAGGTAGTGCAGCACCGAGGCGAGGTCGAGCGCCAGCGGCAGGTACTGCTGCTCCGGCAGGCGCCCGTGGCGACGGATCAGTGTCGAGAGCCGGGGGCCCTCGACATGCTCCATCACGACATAGGGCCGCTCCCCGTCGAGGTCCTCGCGCAGTCCGCGGACGAGGACGGGGTGCCTCAGGTTCGTCAGCGCGTCGGTCTCGCGCCGCAGCGCGTTCCGGCTGGTCTCGCTCTCGACCAGCCCCGGTCGCAGCACCTTGGCCACGACCGGACCGTAGGTGACCTCGTCGAAGGCCAGGAAGGCCTCGTACGACGAGCCGCCCCCGAGCAGCCGCATCGCGGTCAGCTCGGGGGTGATCGCGTCACCCTGGACCAGGCCCCAGGTGTCGGTCATCCTTCGACTCAGCCCTGGGTCCGGTCGTTGGTGTTGTCGCGGGTGTTGTCCCGCGTGTTGTCGCGGGTGTTGTCCCGCGTGTTGTCCCGCGTGTTGTCGCGGGTGTTGTCGCGGGTGTTGTCCTTGGTCGCCCGGGTCACGCCGGTGCCGTTGGTCACGGTGTCGTTGCCGGCGGCGTCGCGGGTGACGTCGTCGGCGTCGTTGTCGTCGTCATCGTCGACGGTGGTCACCTGGGTGTTGGACTTCTCCTCGCGCTTGGCGTAGTCGTCACCATCGACGGCGGCAGCGCTCTGGTAGGTGAGCACACCGGCCGCGACCACGCCGACCAGGCCCGTACCAAGGATCATCGGAAGCTTCTTCATGATTCGTCCCTTCAGGTTCTGCCCCGGGTGTTCCCGGCGCCATGCAAGAACCATCTCGGCCCGCGGTGAGGTGATCGTGAGACGACCATGAGAGCTCTCTCATCCGCGAGCCGGTTCGGGTCCTGGGGCCGCTGGTGGTAGGAACGTCCCGTGCAGAGCAGCGAGTGGCGCGAGATCGCGCTCAAGGTCGGAGTCCTGGTCCTGGTCGGGGTGCTGATCTCGGTGGCCGGCTACGGCTACTCGCGCTCACGCTTCCGCGAGCACGCCACCGAGCAGGCCGAGTCGGCCGCGAGCCGGTTCGCCCGGACGACCAGCTGGACCACGGTCGAGGCCGACCCGGAGCTGGTGGCGCAGTGGGCCCGGGCCTGCCCCTCGGTCCAGACCCCGCCCACCGAGAAGACCGCCGACGCCCGCGGCCACCTGGAGAAGGTACGCATCTCCTCCACCGACCTCACCGAGAGCGGTGCCACGGTGGAGCTGACCCCCGATGGCGGCCGGTCGGTGTTCACCTTCGCCGTCACCCGCTCCGGAGAGGGCAAGGACGAGGAGTGGCACGTCGCCGAGGTGACCTGCGAGGCCGGTTGATCCGGACCGTGTGACAGCCCCCGCCGGTGGGTACCACACAGGTATGGACACCGCTGGATTCACCAACCTGTTGACCCGCCCGGGGCCGTACGCCACTGTGCTGGCCGATGTCAGCCAGGACTCGGAGAACGCGGCCCATGCCAAGGAGCTGCGCGTCCGGGCCGCCTGCGAGGAGCTCTCCGCGCAGGGCGCACCGCCCGACGTCGTGGCACAGGTCTCCGATCGGCTGGACGTGAACGTACGTCAGCCCGCACCGGTGGCTCGCGTCGTCGTCGCGACCCCGGACGGGGTCGCCTACGACCAGGTGGCCGTCGCCGAGGTGCCGAACCCGGTCGCGACCTGGGACCCGCTGCCCGACCTCGGCTCCTGGATCGCCGCACGCGAGGCCTCGATGCCGTTCGTGCTGGTCCTGGCCGACCACACCGGTGGCGACATCTCGCTGTGGGACTCGGGACTGCCGCACCCCACGAGCACGACCACCGTGGACGGCGACGAGCTCGAGCACGTCCACAAGGTCCAGGACAACGTCGGCTGGGCGGGCTTCCGCATGCAGCAGACGACCGACAACGTCTGGCGCCACAACGCCGACAAGGTGGCCGGGGAGGTGACCAGGCTGGTCCGCGACCACGGCCACGAGCTCGTGCTCGTCGGCGGTGACCCGACCACGGTGGGCAGGCTGCGCGAGGACCTCGCCGGGCTCACCGCCGAGGTCGTCGAGCTGGCGAGCGGGCAGCGCGCCGAGGACGGCGGCGACCAGGCTCGCGACGACGCGATCCGCAGCGCGCTGCTCGACCAGGTCGTCCGCCGGCGCACAGCGCTGGTCGGGCGCCTCGAGGAGGCCTGGGGCCGAGGCGAGCGCGCGGCCACCGGAGTCCGCGACGTCGCCGACGCCTTCGTCACCGGCCGCGTCGAGACCCTGCTGATCGACCCCGCCGCGATCGCCGGGCACACCCTCGACCCGGCGGACCATCCCGGGCTCACCTTCGGCGAGGCCCCGGTCTCCGGTCCGGTCGAGGCCGGAGAGGCGCTCATCGCCGCCGCGGTCCTCACCGACGCGGAGGTGTCCGTCCTGCCCGCCAGCGTGCTGGGCGACGCCCCGGTGGCGGCGCTGCTGCGCTGGGCCTGACCAGGTTCAGCGGCTCCGGATCAGCGCCGCCAGGCCCTGATCCGGTCGGGCTCGGGGTCGGGTGACTCCGTGGCCGCCCAGACCTTGCGCCACTCGGCGATCTCCTCACCGGCCGGGTCGGGCGTGCGCGACTCCGCGGCGCGGCGCATCGAGGCGTACCAGTCGGTGGCGTCCTCATCCAGCAGCCGCGCGACCGCGGACCGGATCCGGGGCGCGAACTCGCGCATCGACTCGCCCTCGGCCGGGCGGAGCGGCTCCCCGAAACGTACGGTCAGCTGGCGACGGCCCCCGGATCGGTCCTTCCCGGGCCAGCTCACCCCGCGCGGCATCGCCGCGTAGGTGCCGCGGTGGGCGATCGGGACGACGGGGACGCCGTACTCGAGGGCCAGGTAGGCGGCGCCGGACCGGAACCGGCCGACGGTGCCGTCCTTGGACCGGGTGCCCTCCGGGAAGACGACCAGCGACCAGCCGTCGGCGAGCACCTCACCGGGCGCGTTCGCGAGCGCGCCCCCACGGCGGTCGATCGGCAGCGTGTTGAAGACCAGCGAAGAGCCCACCGCCCGCCACCAGGTGTCGAAGAAGTAGTCGGCCGCGGCCGCGACCGCCGTACGCCGCCGCCACCGGTCCGGGAGGCTCAGCAGGATCAGCGGGGTGTCCAGGTGAGAGGCGTGGTTGGCCACGAAGATCACCGGCCCGTCGAGCTTCTCGAGCACATCGAGACCCTCGACCCGGGTCTTCACCTGGGAGCGGAACACCGCCTCCAGACCGGCCTGGGCGACCTCCCTGACCGCCCGCGCGGCCGGCTTGCGCGACCACTCGTTGTCGAAGACCGTCGTCGTCGCCGGCGGCACGAACGGCTCCGCCGACCGCGGCACCTGCGCGCGGTGCCCCCACCGCCAGCCCCGCTTCATGAGGCGTACGTCGCGGACCGTCTCTTTCCAGAAGCTGCTCATCGCGTCGCCTCCTCGCGGTGTAACACGTCGTTCGTAGGACTATTCGCCCGATCAGAACGACCGGATAGTCCTACGAACAGCGTGTTACAGCTGTCCCGCGACGCGCTGACCCACCTCATCGAACGTCCGCCAGCAGGTGCGGAGGGTTGCGCAGATAGGTGATCGACGGGCTCGGGCCGACCGTCGAGCTGGCCATCTCGAGCGCGTCCCGCAACGTGGTGGCGCTCCGGAAGCCCATCCGGGCCGCGGCCTTGGGGTTCCCACCGACCCAGATGACGTCGCCGAGGTGGTCGAGGGCGTGCGCGATCCAGTACCACATGTAGAACGGGTGGACGCCGTGGTAGGCGTTCGAGGTGCGGTAGAGGTGGACGTACCAGGGGTCGGTGGCGAACTGCTCCTCGAACTTCGGGCCGATCAACGCCGGGTCGGTGGTGTCGGCCAGCACCTCCTCGTAGAAGTCGACGTAGGAGGGGTGGGTGAGGGTGTTGAAGCCCTCGTCGAGCGGGTGGTAGAGGATCGCGACGCCGCCCTCGCGCACGACCGGCCGGCGCAGGTAGGAGTTGAAGTAGTAGCCCAGCCCCATACAGGCGGCCAGGATCGGGTTCATGGTCGAGTTGACGTTGTAGGGGCCCAGGTAGGGCACCCCCATCACCATCACGTCGGACTGTCCCTCGACCTTGACCCGCTGCTGCTGGTGGACGCGCTGCACGGTGAGCTCGTGCACCGGCTCGACGGCGCCGGCGGTGATCCCGGTCAGCCCGTAGTTGGACCGCAGGTCGTGGAACATCTTGTGGCGCATCTTCTGCGGCGCGACCGCGAGCCCTCGGCGCAGGCCGAGCACCGTCGCCTGGTCGCGCAGCGACCACTCCCACTCGCGCTTGAGCAGCGTGTCGTACGGCTTCCCGAAGACCTCGTTGTCGAGCGTCGTCTCGATCTGGAAGACCTTGACGTGCTCGCCGATCAGCCGGCCCATCCGCCAGGCCGAGGAGTGCATCTCGGAGTGCTTGTGGTCCATGAAGGAGCGCGAGTGCACCATCGTCTTGGCGTTGTGGTGGTGCTTGATCGACTTGTAGGAGGCCAGCCCGATGCCGACGGACTTGTGGCCGCCGTCCATCGCGACGAGGTTGACGTTGACGTAGATCAGCAGGTCGGAGGTGGCCGCCCGCTTGTTGATCTCGACGTCCTCGCCCTTCTCGGTGACGCCCATGTGCTCGAGGTTGGTGCGGTCCTCAGCATCGTGGTTGTAGAGCAGCCCCTGCGGCGCGAAGCTGCGGAAGACCCGCTCGCCGACGATGTGCTTCATCTCGGCGTCGGTCATCCGGCGGTGCAGGGCGAGCGCGGCGATGATCTCGACGTCATCGACACCCTTCTCGGCCGCGATCGTGAGCACCTGCTCGATGATCCGGCCGCGGATGTCGGGGGCCTTCATCGTGGGCAGTGGCAGGGAGAGGTCGTCGAAGGCGATCGTCAGCCGCATCCCCGGGAACATCAGCTCCCGCAGCGGCTCGGAGTCCACCGGGTTCTCCAGGGCCTCCCGGATCGCCCCGTCGACGTCCGGCACCGTCGGCAGCGACTCGGGCGGGTAGACCACCCGGGTGCCCTGCGGGAACTCCTCCAGCCGGAACCCGAGCCCCTCGTGGACGAGCAGGGGCGGCGTACGGTCGTCGACCTCCAGCACGAAACCTGGCCGTGTCATCGATGACTCTCCTTCTTCAAGACGGCTGTGCTCAATTCGTTCGGCGGGGGTCGAAGGCCACCTTGACGGTGCCGAGCCGACCGGCTGAGTGGGCATGGTCGAGGGCCTCGCGCCAGCGGTGGAGCGGGTAGGGCGCGACGGTCTTGGCGAGGCGGCACATGGCGTCGTGACCCACCAGGTCCAGCGCGGTGGCGAAGTCGCCGGAGCCGCGCGAGGAGGCGTACGTCCCGACGATCTCGAGCTCCCGGAACCAGGCCGCGGACAGATCGGCTGAGGCGGGCATCCCGGAGAGCACCACCCGCCCACCCGCGCGGGTGGCGTGCAGGCAGGTCTGCAGCGACTCCTTCGAGCCGACCGCGTCGACGGTCACGTCCACGCCACCGAGGAGGTAGGGAGACGAGAGCATCTCCGGCTCGAGCATGAAAGCGCTGGTCGCACGGCGAATTCTCCGCAGCGTCTCGGAGGGCGCGACCACCTCGGTGGCGCCGAACTCCAGCGCCAGCTCGCGCTGGTGAGCGTGCTTGGCGACGACCAGGATCTCGCCGGCGTCGGTGAGCTCGCGCAGGGCCAGCGTGGCCAGCAGACCGACCGAGCCGGCACCCGAGACGAGCACCCGGTCACCGGGCTTGACCGCGGCTCTTCGTGCGGTGTGCACCGCGCAGGCCACCGGCTCGGCGAGCAGCGCCTGCTCGTCGGAGTAGCCTTCCGGCACCACGTGGAGCTGGGAGCGGTGCACCGAGAGCTGCTGGGACCAGCCGCCTCCGGTGTCGTGACAGAAACCCGTCTGCAGGCCGGAGGAGATGTCGCCGACCGTGATCCGGGAGCACCGGTTGGTCTCGCCGCGCACACACGCCTCGCACGCCTCCAGCCCGCGCGCGGCGCAGGTCAGGACCGGGTCGACGACCACGCGGGTGCCGGCCGCCAGGTCGCCGCAGGGCTCGAGCAGCTCGCCCACGATCTCGTGGCCGGGCACGAACGGCAGGCTGACCAGCGGCTGGAAGTAGAGGCTCGTCCTTCCCGACAGCATCCCCAGGTCGGAGCCACAGATGCCGGAGAGCGAGACCCGCAGCCGCGCCCACCCCTCGTGCTCGACCCTCGGCGGGTCGAGCGTCACCAACCGCAGCGGCGCCGCGGCCCCGGTCAGCAGCAGCGGCAGGTGCCGCCCGGCCAGCTTCCCGACCGCCGTCTTGGCGACGCTGCGGTACATCTCGAGCGCGAGCATCAGTGCCTCCTCATCGGCGCAGTCCCACCGGATCGAGAGTCCGGCTCGCGTGGCCCGGGGACTCCCAGTCGACGATCGGCCAGTGCGACTTCTTGGCGTGCCGGAAGAGAGGTACGTCGGGCCGGACCGCCACCGGGTGGCCGACCGCCGCCAGCAGCGGGAGGTCGGAGTGGGAGTCGGCGTAGGCGAAGCAGTCGGCCGGGGCGATCCCCTCGCGGCGTGACCATTCGCGGACGAACGCGCCGCGCGACTCACCGACCAGCGGCGAGGCGGCCAGGTGACCCGTGCAGAACCCACGGTCGTCGACGGCCAGGTCGGCCGCCTCGATGTGGTCGAAGAGTGGCAGCAGCGGCCGGGTCAGCGGGCGGATCGCGCCGGTGACCAGGACCGTGACGTGCCCCGCCGCCCGGTGCTCGCGGATCCGCCGGACCGCGTCCGGTGCCAGCCGCCCGAGGATGTGCGTGGTCAGGTGCTCGTCGACGATCTGGTCGAGTTCGGAGAGCCGCGCGCCGGCGTACTCCTTGTAGACCGTACGCAGCAGCGAGCTGCGCTCGGCACGGTCCGCCCACACGTACCTGGGCACCTTGCCGGCCATCCGGGCGATCTCGGCGGCCTTCCGGGTGCCCGACAGCTCACCGAGGCGCAGCCAGAGGTAGGTCTCGATCACGTTGGAGGACATCAGGGTGCCGTCGAGGTCGAAGAAGGCCGCGACCCGTCCGTCCTTGAGCTGCGGGAGCCGGCCCGGGACCGGCCTCTTCCGCAGCTTGCGCAGCTCGTCGAGCTCACGGACCGGCTTGGTCACCGACGGCACGTGGATGTCGTGGAGGTATTCGTGCCAGTCGATCACGCCGGTGTCGAAGGCGAAGGTCTCCTGGTCGGCCGGCGACAGCGAGCGATAGAGCGCGAGCGTGTTGGCATCGACGAAGCGGAGGTCGGCCTGGGCGTACTCCTTGTAGAGGTCCAGGTAGCGCCGCAGGAACTGCAGCCGCCGGCCCTGCCGGTCGAGGTCGCGGGCCCAGCCGCGGGTGCGGTCGCTGCGCGGGGCCAGTCCGAGCAGCCTGTCGGCGACCTTGTGCACCCTCTCACCGGTCGCCATCATCCGCTCGACCGAGGCCCCGCCCGGGAACGTCCACTCCGGCAGCCGGGCCGCACCGCGGTCACCCGCCGCGAACGGCTCCTTGGAGAAGTAGGCCCGCACGGTCTCGTAGAGCATCCCGAACGTCACCGGGTTGCGGTCTCCGGAGGCGAGGTGGAAGTAGGCCCGGTCGCCGTGCTCCGGCGGGTGGGCCAGGCAGGCCACGATCGCGGCGACGACGTGGTCGACGGGGACTATGTCGACGGGAGTGTCCGCGGCCGCCGGGAAGAGCGGCAGCTCGCCGCGCCCGTAGGCCAGGATCAGCGGCTCGGCCATCTTGAAGCCCTCGATCCAGCCCGGGTAAGGGCGCGAGAGGGACGACTCGATGATCGCGGGGCGGAAGATCGTGACCCGGTTCCCCGCCGCGGCGTGGGCCTCGACGACCCGCTCGCCCAGCGCCTTGGTGAAGGTGTAGCAGTCGGTCCAGCCCAGCGACCGCGCCCGCTCGGTGCCGAGCCGGACGAGCTCGTCCTTCACCCACTTCTTGCGCGCCTCCTCGGCGGCAGCGGCGGCGGTGATCAGGCCCGCGCGCCCGTGCTCGCGCTCGGCCTGCTTGCGCAGCCGGGAGATCACCTCGACACCGCGCGAGCGCTCCTCGACCGCCGCCCGCTGCGCGAGCCCCCAGGCGAGCTCGGCCTCGAGGTCGACGTCATGATCGACCGGGCCCTCGGGGATGTGCCCCCGGCGCCGCCCGGAGACGTACGCGGTCGAGACGTGCAGGTAGTGGATGTCCCGCCCCGACTCCTCGACCCGCCTGAGCAGCTCGCGGACGCCGACGACGTTGGTGACGAAGCCTTCGTCGACCGGCGGGTCGAACGAGACGTCGCCCGCGGAGTGCACCACGGCGTCGAGGTCGTCCGGCAGCGCCGGCGGGTCCGACAGATCGCCCTCCACGACGTTCACCTGTGCGTCCGCGACGGACTCGAAGATCGGCTTGGCCAGCATCTTCGCGATCCGCGCGGCTCCCGGCGTCGACCCCTTGGGCCGGACCAGGACGCTGAGACGTACGTCCGGCACCTCGGTCAGCAGCAGATGCAGCAGCGCCTCCCCCACGAACCCGGTCACCCCCGTGAGCAGCACATGCTGTCCCGCGAGCCGTTCCCGAATGGAGGCCCGAGTGTGGTCGTCGTGATGGGTTCCCTGCACCAGGTCAGAGGTCACGGGAGCGATTGTGCCCGGTCGAGGCAACCCCCGTGACTCCTTTTCCGGGCTCGACCTGAGAAACTGCGTAGAACCCCGAATCCCGAGGAGAGGTACGTGTCGAGGAAGCTGCTGAGCGTCGCGGCCGTCCTCTCCGCGACCGCTCTCGCGGGCTGCGGGTCCGGGGAGCCCAGCAGCGGCAGCCCAGGGCCGAGCCCCTCGACCTCCTCCCCCGTCGAAGCCTCCGGGCCTTGTCTCTTCGAACCTGCCCAGGTCGCGCGTGCCATCCCTGGTTCGTGGTCGCACACCGCCGACGAGGACGTCTGCACCTACACCAGCGACCGGGGCGCGATCTTCGTGACGACCCTCGTCGACACCTCCGTCTCTGCCGGGCTCGCTGCCAGTCGGGAGGACTGCATCTCCTCTCCTGCGCCTGTCGAGGTCGGCGATCGGGCGTTCGTGTGCATCGAGTCGCACGATGACGGGGACCTCGTCGTCGGCAACGTTGCTGTCGGGAGTCGGCTGTGGTCTCTTGTCATCGTTCCTGACGAGGGGGTTCATGACGCTGAGCTCGGGGCCATGGGGCGGCTTGTGGCGATGGTTGCTGGGTCGTAGGTGGCTTTCGGCTCGCTGGTCGAGCCGCGTGCCCCGCTTGCTCCCGCTGGTCGAGCCGCCGGAGCCGCTAGGCGAAGGCGTGTCGAGACCAACACGGTCACTTTGCTCGGGACTTCTCGGTTGGCGACTGCTTCTTCGTTTTAGGGTTCGCCGCCGACCCGGTCTTTGAGTGTTTCTCGATCGCGCGCCGCGTCAAGGACGGGCTGCGCCCGCCGGCTTCGCCGGTGGCCTGCGGCCATCCTGGACTCGGCACCCGATCGAGAAAAGATTTCGCCTGTATCGGGGCGGCGGCGAGGGGTGTGGTGCGGGTTCACGTGTCTTGTTCGCTGACTGCGTACATTGGTTCTGACCAGCATAAATGGTTCGTCTTATCGTGCTCGATCGCATATAATAAGGCGCATGAACGAGACCATCGACCACCTCCTCTACGGGCCACCTTCGGGTGCGTCCGAGGGGGACCTGGTCGACTGGATCAGCCGTCTCGAAGCCATCAAGTGCGCCGCCGAGGCCGTTCAGGCAGAGGCTTCGGTACGGCTCGACGAAGTCGTCCGGGCACGCCAATCCGAGGCTGGGGTACCTGCCCGGAAGCTGGGCGAGGGGGTCGCCTCCCAGGTCGCTTTGGCGCGCCGGGTCTCCCCGGAGAAAGGCGCCAAGCTGCTCGGGCTCGCGAAGATCCTGATCGCGGAGATGCCGCACACCTTCACGCTGATGAAGGCCGGGCTGTTCTCGCAGTGGCAGGCCACCATCCTCGCCCGCGAGACCGCCTGCCTCTCCCTCGATGACCGCCGCGCCATCGACGAGCAGCTCTGCTCCACCGGCCCTGCCGGAGAGCCGGCCCGGGCGGTGGCGATGGGGCTGCGCCAGCTCGAGAACGCCGCCAAGAAGCTCGCCATCACCCTCGACCAGGAATCCGTCGTCGCCCGCGCCGCGAACGCCGAAAAGGACCGCCGCGTCAGCCTGCGGCCGGCACCCGACACGATGACCTGGCTCGGCGCTCTGCTCCCCGTCAAGGACGGAGTCGCCGTCTTCGCGGCCCTGGACCAGGCCGCGAAGAGTGCTGCGGCTGCCGGTGACGAGCGGAGCCGGGGTCAGGTCATGGCCGACACCCTCATCGACCGCGTCACCGGCCGCGAGACCGGCGGTGTGAAGCCTCGGATCGAGGTCAAGATCGTGATGAGCGCCGAAGCCCTCGCCAACACCCACGACCAGCCCGCCCTCGTGGAGGGCTACGGACCCGTCCCCGCAACCTGGGCCCGCGAATCCCTTGCTGACGCCGAGGTGTTCCTCCGGCGCCTGTTCACCGACCCCGCCGGCCAGCTCGTGGCAATGGAGTCCCGCGCCCGCAAAGCCCCCGACGGGCTCGCCGAGTTCATCACCACCCGCGACGGCGGGACCTGCCGCACCAACGGCTGCGACGTCCCGATCCGCAACATCGACCACATCCAACGCCACACCGACGGCGGCGAAACCAGCGCCGCGAACCTTCAAGGTCTCTGCGTGCGATGCAACCAAGCCAAGGAGGCCCTCGACTGGCGGGCCAGAGCAGAACCAGACGGCAGCATCATCACGACCACACCCACCGGGCACACCTACACCAGCCCGCCACCCGACACCTGGAAACCGGACCCACCGCCCGACACCCGGGCGCCAGACCCAGTGCCCCTGTCACCAGCCGAGATCCGGTTGCGCGACCTGATCCTCGACCACACCCTCGCGGCCTGAGGGCCACGACCGGCGGAAACTTTCTTCGGATCGGTGCTTGACCTTGACGCTACGTCAGGCCTGCACGCTTCTTCCACAGCCCCAAACCGGGGCCAAGCAAACAACCCGGAAGAAGGAGCGCCACCATGAACAACATCCTCACCCGCCTCATCGGTGACAAGAAGGACTGGAAGCGGATGGAAGCCCGCGCCGCCGAGCTCCCGGCCGACTACCGCACCGTCTATGGCGAGATGAAGAACTACCTGTGGCGCTTCACCAGCGGTGACGGCATGGACATCGTCGAGGTCCTGCGCGACATCCTCGACCTCTTCGAGACCGAGGCCGCCGCCGGACGCAGCGTCATCGAGGTCACCGGACCCGACCTGGCCGCGTTCTGCGACGCCCGGCTGCCCGAGCAGCACGACGCCTACCGGAACAAGCTCCGCGCCAACCTCAACCAGGTCGCCGAGAAGCTGTCGTGAGTCAGGGCAGGTCGAGGAAGGCGTACTGGGCGACCTTGTGCGGAAGCTCGACGACGGGGCCGCGTTCGAAACCGTAGTCGTCGAGCCGGGCGAGGGAGGCGTCGTTGGTGGCGTCGGGCTCGACGACGACGCGGCGGGCGCCGGACTTGGAGATGACCTCTTGGATGAAGAAGTCGAGGACGTCCTCGGTCCGGCCCTTGCGGGCCGGGGTGTCGGCCAGGAAGAGGTGGGCGCCGATGTCGCCGGGACGGCGGTCGTAGAAGGTGCCGAGCTCGTCGACCTCGGGGTCCCAGGTCTGGAAGAGCGCGACCGGCTCGCCGTCGATCTCGACGATGTACGCCGCCAGGTGCGGTTGCTCCTGCAGCCAGGTGTAGATCTCCTCGATCTCCTCGCGCGGCTTCTCGACCATGCCCCAGAAGCGGGCGCGGTCGTCGTGCAGCCAGCCGTCCAGCAGATCGAGGTCGGCCGAAGGATCCAGGTCGCGGATGGTCAGGGCCGGGCTTGTCAGGGGCATGTCTTCTCCTCGGTGAGCAGGGACCAGTCGGTGACGACGCGTACCGCGCCTCCGGCGGCCCAGGCGTCGTGCTGGTCGGTGTGGTGGGGGCTGTCGGGATCGCCGCCGGCACCCAGCGGTACGACCCATCGGCTGTTGTCGCGGTCGGCGAGGTCCCAGGCGTACCGGGCCACCGAGCCCCGGACGGTCACGGCCGTGCCCGGGATCCAGGCGTTGCTGCGGACCGTGTCGGTGTCGCCAGGCAGCGGGGTGGCGGGGACGGTGCGGGTGTGCGGGAGCTCGAACTGCTCCAGCGCGTGCAGCGGCCAGAAGCGGTGGTTCTGCGGCCAGGCGACCGGATCGTGCACCGCGCGTGCCGCGTCGGCGACCAGCTCGCGCAGGTCCAGCCCGAACGGCTTCTCGGCGGCCAGGATGACGTGCAGCGCGCCGGCCACCCGGGCGGGCAGGCTGAACCACGGCTCGTAGAGCGGCCCGTGCTCCGACGGCTCCCGCAGCGGCGCGAGCACCGGTGCCGCACAGATACGGTCGACCACCTCGGCCCGCAGCGCGGCGTACCAGGCAGCGCCCGAGGAGCTGTCCATCGCACCGTCCCAGTCGTCCAGCGCCGGCGGCCACACCTCGGACGGGACCAGCGCGAGCAGCGGATCCCCGGCGGTCTGGGTGGTGTCGGCGAGCACCGCCACCGCCTGCTCGGCGTCGAGCGGTCCGGCATCGTCGAGAAGCTGCCCGATCCGGTCGGCCCGGAACGGCGGCGCGAAGCCGGCCGCGAGCACGTCGAACTCCGGCATGCACCGGTCGTTGGCGGTGACGACGGAGCCGTCCGCAGGGGCCGTACGCCGCGGAAGCGGGTCGACCCAGCCGGTCCACTCCCCCGCCTCGTCGCGCCGCGGCACCCGGCCGCCGACGGTGTGGACGACCTCGCCTGCGACGTCGGCGATCACCCAGTTGTTGACCGGCTCGACCCAGTGCTCCACCGCGGCCTCGACGTCGGCGGCCGAACGGGCCCGCAGCAGCGGCAGCAGCGCCCCGAAGCCGAGGTCGTCGAGCTCGTGGCCGGGCGTACGCAGCGCCTGGCCCCAGCCCTCCTCCGGATCATCGAGGACCACCGGCCCACGCTCGGTCTCGAGGACCTCGACCGAGACCGGCTCCTGCCCGCGGACCAGCACCGTCTCCACGCTCCGGCGCACGACGTCACCGCCCGGGCGCAGGTCGACACGGTAGAGATCCTGATAGTCGCCCATCGCGTTGGTGATCCCCCACGCGACGTGCCCGGCGTGCGCGAAGTGCTGCACGCCGGGCACGCCGGGGAAGGTCATCCCGACCACGTCGAAGGTGTCCTCGGGGTCGGTGCAGGCCAGCCGGACCTGGAGGTAGACGTTGGGCGCCTCGAAGACCCGGTGCGGGTCACCGGCCACGATAGGCGCCCCGGAGACCGTACGTCCGCCGCCGACGGCGTACGCGTTGGAGCCACCGGACAGGCCCTCGGTGCGGAACAGCTCGGACTCGACACCGAGCACCCGTGCGGCCCGCGCCCCGAAGAGCTTCGAGGGGAACGAGCCGAAGAGGATCTGCTGCACCCAGAAGACCGCCAGCGGGGTCCACGGCTGCCAGGTCCCCGGCGCCGGCCCGAGGCCGTCGGGCCCGTCGAGCTCGACGCACGACGTCTCCTCGAGCCCGGCCCGGACCCCCTCGACGTACGCCGTCAGGAACCGCCGCGTCTCCTCGTCGAGCCGCTCGAAGGCGGCCTGTGCCACCGCCGCGATCCGGGCACGGCGGGCGAAGGTGTCCCACTCCAGCCCAGCGGGGCCGAGCAGCTCGGCGGTGCGGCCCTCGCCGCGCAGGCGCTCGATCTCGAGCTGCCAGACGCGGTCGCGCGCGGTGGCCCGGCCCTGCAGCCGGGCCACCTCGGCGAGCGAGGCACCCCGCACGTGCGGGATGCCCCACTCGTCGCGGCTGAGCCCATGTGATGGGCCGCTCATGCGATCGGGTTGGCCAAAGTGCCGGCGAACATGAGCGACTCGGCCTGGTCGGTGATGTCGACCATCTGCAGCGTGTTGCGCAGCTGGAGCCGGTTCAGGCACGAGTGACGGAAGCGCGGGCGGAGGAAGTCGTAGCGCTCCACCGCCTCGGCCAGCTCGGGGTGGTCGGCGGCGTGGTCGACGATGCAGGCCCGGGCCTCGGCCCAGAACTCGGTCTCCGGAAGCACCCCCTCATCATCGAGGATCGCGGCGACGTAGCGCAGC
Source organism: Nocardioides sp. NPDC054178 (assembly GCF_055585005.1). Lineage (NCBI taxonomy): Bacteria > Bacillati > Actinomycetota > Actinomycetes > Propionibacteriales > Nocardioidaceae > Nocardioides > Nocardioides sp. NPDC054178. Next base: position 46,386 of record NZ_JBVJKY010000010.1, on the reverse strand, counting down.
ACCCCGTCGAAGATGTCCGTGTGGACGGCCAGCGCCTTGACGTCGTCGGGGAAGGAACCGCGGATCCGGGAGACCTCCGCGGGCAGCGGCAGGTCACCCATCACCGCCACCTCCTCGCCGATGTCCTTCATGAACATCCGCACCGGGACGTGGTCGCGCAGCACCATCACCAGGTTCTCGCCGTGCGGCATGAACGCCAGGTCGTAGGCCAGCAGGCAGTGCACCAGCGGGCGCAGGTAGGCGTCGAGGTAGCGGCGCACCCACTCCCGGGCCGGCAGCCCGGAGGCGCGCACCAGCTCGGCGGCGTACGAGGCGCCGGCGGCGTCGCGGTGGAGCAGTGCCGCCATCGTCGCGCAGCGCTCGCCCTCGGCGAGCCGCGGCACCGGCGACTCGCGCCACAGCGCGGCGATCATCTTCCGGTACGGCGAGGGGCTCGGCAGGGCATGGAAGACGTCGCCGGTCCAGCCGATCGAGGCGAGCTCGCGCAGCACCCCGAAGCCGCGCTCCTTCAGCTCCGCGTCGCCCTCCACCAGGTCGGCGACCCAGTCGTTGATGACCGGCGTGGCCGCCATGTAGGCCGGCGAGAGCCCCCGCATGAAGCCCATGTTCTGGATCGACAGCGCGGTCTTGACGTAGTGCCGCTCGGGACGCGAGGTGTTGAAGTACGTCCGGATCGACTGCTGCGGGCGGTGGACGTCCTCGGCCTCGCCGACCAGGACGAGCCGGCGCGCGGCCACGTCGGTGGCGAAGGTGACCGCCAGCTTGTGGCGCCACTGCCAGGGGTGGACGGGCAGGTAGCGGAACCCGTCCGGGTCCAGCCCGAGCCCGCGCAGCTTCGCCGCGAACCGGGCCAGTGTCGCCTCGCCGAGCTCGGCGGCATACAGCCGCGACTCGTCCTCGCCGCGGCCCAGGGCCAGGTGGGACTGGTCCCGGGAGACGGCGACCCACAGCAGGCTCAGGTCGTTGCTCGTCTCCGGCGCCCAGCGGGCGTGGTCGTCGATGTCGAAGCCGATCCGGCCGTTGTTGGCGACGAAGGCCGGGTGGCCCTCGCTCATCGCGCCCTCGACGCTCTGGTGGTCGGCGTCGACCAGGTCGGCGGCGGTCAGCGTCTGGTGCTCGAGCTTCCAGCAGGCCGAGGCGATGGTGGCCGCCAGCTCCTCCAGGTAGGTCGGCAGCAGCTTGTCCGGGATCCCCAGGTCGGGCGCGAACTCGGCGACGAACGCCTGCGCGTCGACCTCGGCCTCCTCGCCGTCGGTCCGCCGGACGATCGAGGCCGGGTCCACCACCCAGTGCTCGAGCTGGAAGCGGCGGGCGGTGAAGGCGTACGTCGAGGACGGTCCGTGCAGCTCCCAGCCCGCGTCGGTCGCCACCGGCGCGATCATCCGCTCGTGGCTGAACTCCGCGATCGCCTTGGCGACCAGGTGCCGGTGCGCGACGCGCAGGTTCTCCGGGCGCAGGTGGGCGGCCGCGAACATCTCCCGGGTGCAGACCGAGAGCATCGCGGTCTTCTCCCCGAGGCTGAGCTCGCGCAGCTCGACGAAGCCCGCCTCGGTGTTCTTGCGCCGGATCGCCTCGTTGCGTACGTCCGGCTCGACCACCACGCGACGCACACCCGGGTCCGCGAAGCAGTGCCGCATGACCGCCCGGAAGACCCGGGTCGTGTAACCGGAGACGGCCTCACCGGAGGTCGGCGCGACCAGGACGTGCATGCCCAGGTCGCCAGGTGCCAGGTCGGGCACGTGGGTGATGCCGGCGAGCTCGCTGCGCGCGGGGTCGTAGGTCTCGACCAGGAACGCGGGCGCGCCGTCGACCCGGCCGAGCCAGGCGTGGTGGTGCGGGTGCTCGGCGATGCGCGCATACTCCGCGGCGACGTCCTCCAGCGTCGCGTCCAGCATCATCCAGTACGCCGAGCGCGGGTGGGTCACCCAGGCGTGGACGGTGCCGAGGTGGGCCTCGATCTCGAGCGGCTCGATCGTGATCCTCATCGGTTCTCCTCCGTCTGCCGGCCGGCGCCGGGCTGAATCTTGAAGCGGTCGGGCACACCGAACTCCTGGAAAGCGACCCGCTTCTCGACCGGATAGGGCTCCCGGCCGAGGATGGCGGCGAGGATCACCGAGCTGCGGTAGGCGCCCATGCCGAGGTCGGGGGCGACGAAGCCGTGGGTGTGCTCCTCGCCGTTCTGCACCCAGATCTCGCGGTCGGCGGTGTCGACCGAGAAGGTCGAGCTGGCGGCGTAGCGCCCCTGCTCGTCGAGGCGGAGCCGGTCCCGGACGGGCTCGAGGAAGGACGGGATGCCGGCGCGGTAGCCGGTGGCCAGGACCAGCGCCTCGGTCGCCATCTCGTAGTCCTCCTCCTGCTCCACGTGGTGGAGAGCGAGGTGATAACCGTCCTCGGTGCGGGTCACGCCGCGCACCTCGGTGTTGGTCAGCAGCGTGGTCTCGGCCGCCTCGGTGACCGAGCGGGTGTAGAGCGCCTCGTGGATCGCGTCGATCGTGTCGCCCGAGATGCCCTTGTAGAGGCTCTGCTGCGCCTTCAGGAGCCGCTCGCGCTTCTCGGCGGGCAGCGCCTGGAAGTAGGCGGAGTACTCCGGGGAGGTCAGCTCGAGGGTGAGCTTGGTGTACTCCATCGAGAAGAACCGCGGGCTGCGGGTCAGCCAGGCCAGCTGGTAGTCGTGGTCGGGCTGGGCGGTCAGCAGGTCGAGGTAGACCTCGGCGGCCGACTGACCGCTACCCACCACGGTGATGCTGCGCCGGGTGACGAGCTCGTCGCGGCGAGCCAGGTACTCCGAGCTGTGCAGCGCCGTACCCTCCGCGGCCACGGCCTCGGCCGCGCACTCGGGGACTCGTGGGGTCGTCCCGGTCCCGAGCACCAGCCGCCGGGTCCGATGCCGCTCCCCGGAGGCGGTGGTGACGACGTACGTCTCCCCGTCGTGCTCCACCGAGGTGACCTGCTGGCCGAAGCGGACGGAGTCGAGCCGTTCGGCGACCCACTGGCAGTACTGGTTGTACTCACGCCGGTGGGGCAGGAAGTTCTCCCGGATGTAGAACGGGTAGATCCGGCCGGTCTGCTTGAGGAAGTTGAGGAAGCTGAACCGCGAGGTCGGGTCGGCCATCGTCACCAGGTCGGCGAGGAACGGCACCTGCAGGGTCGCCTCGTCGAGCATCATCCCGGGGTGCCAGTCGAACCGGTCGCGGCCCTCGAGGAAGAGACAGTCGAGCTCGTCGATCGGGTCGGCGAGGGCGGCCAGGCCGAGGTTGAACGGGCCGAGCCCGATGCCGATCAGGTCATGTGTCGTCATCGGACGACCTCCGGGACGGCCCGGCCCAGCGTACGGACCTGCTCGATGAGGTCGAGCACGTCGGCGACGGTGGCCTTGGGGTTGAGCAGGGTGAGCTTGAGGAACTGCCGGCCGTCGACCTTGGTCGCGGCGACGACGCCGCGGCCGCCGCTCCACATCTCGGCGCGGATGCGGCGGTTGAGGTCGCCAAGAGCGTCTTCGTCCAGGTGCGGGTCGACGTAGCGGAAGACGACCGTGGAGAGCTGGGAGGGCGTGATGACCTCGATGTCGGGCTGCACGCTGAGGATGTCGTAGACCTCGCGCGCCAGGTCGATCACGGTCTCGAGGTAGGCGCCGATCTGGTCGGGGCCCATCGTGCGCAGCGTCAGCCACAGCTTGAGCGCGTCGAAGCGGCGAGTGGTCTGCAGGGACTTGTCGACCTGGTTGGGGTTCTCCGACTCCCGCGGGTTGAGGTAGTCGGCGTACCAGGAGGCGTGCTGCAGGCTCGCCCGGTCGCGGACCAGCAGGGCGCTGGAGGAGACCGGCTGGAACCACGTCTTGTGGTAGTCGATGGTGATCGAGCTCGACCGCTCGATGCCGTCGAGCAGGTGGCGGTACTTCGGCGAGGCGAGCAGCCCGCCGCCGTACGCCGCATCGACGTGGAACCAGACGTTGAAGTCCTGGCAGGCGTCCGCGATGGCGTGCAGCGGGTCGATGACGCCGAAGTCGGTGGTGCCGGCGGTGGCCACGACCGCGGCCGGGACGAGACCGTCGACGACGCACTCGTCGAGCGCCTCGCGCAGCGCGACGACGTCCATCCGGTGCTCGGCGTCGGTCGGGATCGCGATCGCGGCCGCGTCGCCCATGCCGAGCAGCCGAGCGGACTTGGCGATGGAGAAGTGGCTGTCGGCCGAGGTGAGGAAGCGCAGCCGGTCCAGAGGTACGCCGCGGCGCTCCGCCTCACCACGGGCCAGGAGCAGCGCCTGCAGGTTGGACTGGCTGCCGCCGCTGGTGAAGATGCCGTCGCGGGTCGCCTCCGGGTAGCCGGCGCGCGCCGCGGTCCAGTCGATGAGACGGCGCTCCATGAACGTACCGCCCACCGACTGGTCGAAGGTGTCCATCGAGGTGTTGACGGCCGCGATCAGCAGCTCGCCGACGAGGGAGGGGATCACGACCGGGCAGTTGAGGTGCGCGGCATAGGAGGGGTCGTGGAACCAGACCGCGTCCTGGAGCCACAGCTTGCTGACCTCGGCCAGCGCGGCGGCGCCATCGGCGAGGGGGTTGTCCAGGTCGACCTCGGCGACCGGTTCGGCGGCCGCCTCGGGCGAGATCCCGGTGGTGGGGCCCTCGAGGGTGGCGAGCTGGTCGACGAGCAGCCGGATTGCTTCGGTGATGCCGCTGGTGTACTCACGAGCATTGTCGGGGTGGAACAGATGCTCCAAGTGCGGTGCGCTCACTGGTCTCCTTCGACACGGGGGGGATTAGGTTAGGCGAACCTAAGTGAGGCTACCCTAAACGTATTCCCGCCAGACAGGTGGGCCAGAGAGAGGACGATCACACCCGTGCCGCACTCCCCCACCCAGGCCACCCGCGTGCTCGCCGGCTTTGCCTTCGCCTCCCTCGGCAACGGCCTGACCCTCCCGTTCCTCTACGTCTACATGGCTCAGGTGCAGGACCTCGGGTCCTCCACCGCCGGTTGGATGTTCGCCTGGATGGGCGTGGTCGGCCTGGTCGCCGCCCCCGGGGTCGGAGCGCTCCTCGACCGCTTCGGGCCGCGCCCGGTGCTGCTGGCCGCGCTGACCGTGGAGTCCGTCTCGATCGGGTCGCTCGGCTTCGTCGACGGGACCGTGCCGACGATGGCGGTGCTCGCCGGCGTGGTCCTGGGCGCCTCTCCGCTGTGGCCCGGCACGACGACCCTGCTGGCCGCGATGGTTCCGGCCGAGGAGCGCGAGCGGGCCTACGGCTTCGCCTTCCTGGGGCTGAACGCGGGCATCGGCGTCGGCGGCCTGGTCAGCGCGTTCCTCATCGACGTGGACCGCCCCGAGACGTTCCAGGTGCTCTACCTGTGCGACGCCGTCGCCTATCTCGTCTACGCCGCGGTGCTGGCGTTCCTGGTCCGCTCCCCCGCCCGTCCCACCGACGACGACCCGGACCGCGCGAGCGCCGGCTCCTGGGGCGAGGTCCTGCGCGACAGGCGGGCGGTGGCCCTGGTCGCCTGTGGCGTGCTCGCGGTGACCTTCGGCTACGGACAGCTCGAGGCCGGCGCGACCGCCTACGCCGTCGACGTGGCCGGGGTGCCGGCGACCGCCCTGGGCTGGGCCTTCGCCGCCAACGCCGCGGTGATCGTCTGCGGGCAGGTGATCCTGCTGCGGCTCACCTCCGGGTGGCGGCGCACGACCGCGCTGGCCTGCGCGGTGCTGACCTGGTCGCTGGCCTGGACCGTGCTCGCGGCCGCCGACCTGATGCCCGTGGCCGGCGCGATCGCCGCCGTCGTGATCGGCCTCGCGATCTTCGGCCTCGGCGAGACGCTGTGGGCTCCGATCGTGACCGGCCTGGCGAACACCATCGCCCCCGACCACCTGCGGGGCCGTTACAACGCCTCCCTCGGTCTCACCCTGACCCTCGGCCAGATCCTCGGCCCGGCGCTGGCCGGCACCCTCATCGGCAGCGGTCTCGGCCACCTGTGGGCGGTCGTCGTGATCGGCGGCACCCTCACCGCGGGTCTGGTGCTGACCCGGCTCCGGTTCCTGCTCACCGCGGCCGAGGACGGCGCCCCGGAGACCGAAGCCTCCGGGGAGCCGGTCGCCGAGCGGATCTGATCAGCTGGAGTATCCCAGCCGCCCGCGCGTCGCGACGACGAGCAGCGTCGCGACGACGCCCGACCCGACCAGCAGCGCGAGCTGGAACTGGTCGGCGTCGACGTCGGGGAAGACCTCGGCGAAGGCCACGGAGGCGAAGTTGTTGACGCTGACGTGCAGGAGCATGGCCAGCGGCAGGCTCTGCCCGGTGCGGTTGAAGACCCAGGTCATCACGATGCCGAAGGTGAAGCAGAAGCCCGCGAAGACGAGCGGCGCGAACCAGCTGACCTCCGGCCAGCCGCCCCAGTCGGTCAGGAAGAGCGGCATGTGCCACAGCGCCCAGATCGGACCGAGCACGAACGCGGAGACGAGCGGTCCGACCTTCCGCTGCAGCCGGGGCAGAGCGAAGTCGCGCCAGCCCGGCTCCTCGGCGAGACCGGTCGTGACCATCTGCATCAACAGCCCCGGGACGTACGCCACCGCCACGATCAGCCACGCCTGCGACGGTGTCGCCATCTGGTGCCCGGCGGCCTGGAGCGAGACGATGATCGCGGCCGGCACGCCGATCAGGATCCCGGCGTACCAGCGCCAGCTCGCCCGCCAGCGCCACATCCCCCGCACCCAGGCTCGTAGCCCGTCCCGGCCGCCGACGATCGCGGTGACGAGCGCGGCGCTGCCGATGGGGCCGAGGTACGCACCCGGGAGCATCCCGAGGAGCTGGCCGCCGATCACGCCGCCGGGGAAGGTGAGGTCCCAGAGGCCGAGGCCGCTGTCGGACAGGACGTACGGTGTCCAGGCCAGCCAGCTCGCGGCGAGGGCGAGCACGAAGAACGTGGAGAGCTGGTGGCGGCGTACGAAGGCTCGTGGGCCTTGGTCCGGTTGGGTTATCGGAGTTGTCGTCGTTGTCGTGGTCATGGTCGTTCCCTTTCGGCATGGGTCGATCTGCTGACCTGAACCTAGGAATCAGAGCGACCCGGTCGCGCCGGGCAAAGGTGCGAACCTTCGTACTTGCATCGAAAGATGCTGGTGACCGGGACCGGTTGCGGGAAAGGATGATGGCGTGAACGAGGAGACGACCCGGATGGCGCCGCGACTGATCCCACCCGTCGTGGTCTGGCTGGTCGCCACGGTGCTGCTGGTGGTCGCGCCGGGCCTCGACTCGGCCGACGCCTCGGTCGCCGGGAGCCCGGCGCTCGGCAGCGGCGGCTGGTGGTTCGCCTTCGTGGTGCTCACGGCGCAGGCCGTGCTGCTCCTCGAACGGCGCGCCCGGCCGTTGCCGGTGCTGCTGGCCGTGGCCGCCGGATCGGTCGTGCTGGCGCTCACCGGCGCGGGTGACTCCACGAGCCTCGCCGCTGCGGCCGTGCTGGTCGTGGTGTGGTCGGCGGTGACCTCGACGCCGTTGCCCCGTGGGATGCGTGCCCTCGTCGGGGCACTGTTCGGCGCCGGGCTGCTGGTCGCGCTCGGCACGGCCCTGAGCCAGACGAGCATCGGTGTGCCCACCGGCACCGCGGTCCTCGCCGGCCTGGTCCAGGGCGCGGGCGTGATCGTCGCGCCGGCCCTGCTCGCCGCCACCGTCCGGGCACGTCGCGACGCCCGGGATGCTCGGACCGACCTCGCCCTCGCCGTCGACCGCGAGCAGTCCGCCCAGATCGCCGCCGCGATCGCGGAGGAGCGTACGGCGATGGCGCGCGAGCTCCACGACATCGCCGCCCACCATCTGACCGGGATCGCGGTGATGACCGGCGCGGTCGAGCGGCAGATCGACACCGACCCGGCGGGCGCCAAGGAGTCCGTCCGCCAGGTCCGCACCCAGAGCACCGCGATGCTGCGCGAGCTGCGTGGCCTGGTCACCCTCCTGCGCAGCCCCGGACAGGCCGAGGAGGCGAGCGGGCAGGAACGCCTCTCGCACCTGCCCTCGCTCGTCGAGGATGCCCGTCGTGCCGGGCTCGAGGTGTCGTTCTCGACGCTGGGTCCCGGGGCGGACCAGAGCGTCGGTCCGCTCGCCCAGCTCTCCGCCTACCGCACGGTGCAGGAGTGCCTGGCCAACGCCGCCCGGCACGCGCCGGGCGCCCGGTGCGAGGTCGTCGTCGACTCCCGCGACCCTGCCGAGGTGGTGGTGACGGTACGCAACGGACCGCCCCGCACCACGCCTCCCGACCACACCCGGAAGCGCCGTGGGCTGGGCCTGGTCGGCATGCAGGAGCGCGCCGACCTGACCGGCTCGACCCTCGAGGCCGGACCGACCGCCGACGGCGGCTGGCAGACCCGGCTCAGGATCCCCGCATGATCCGGGTCGTGGTCGCCGACGACCAGCCGCTGGTGCGTGCCGGGCTGCGTACGCTGCTGCAGACCGAGCCCGACATCGAGGTCGTCGCGGTGGCCGAGGACGGTGCGGAGGCGGTCGAGCAGGCCCTCGCGCTGCGCCCCGACGTGGTCTGCATGGACATCCGCATGCCCGGCCGCGACGGCATCAGCGCCACCCGCGAGCTGTGCGGCCCCGACGTCCCCGACCCCATCCCGGTGCTCGTCCTGACCACCTTCGACATCGACGACTACGTCTTCGGCGCCCTCGAGGCCGGCGCCTCCGGCTTCCTCCTCAAGGACGCCGATCCCGACGCCATCGTCGCCGCCGTCCGCTCCGTCGCCGCCGGCCACGGCACCCTCGACACCTCGCTGACCCGACGGGTCCTGCGAGAAGTGGTCACCCGCAGGCGTACGCAGCCCGTCACCGCCGCACGCGCCAGCGAGGTCCTCACCACCCGCGAGCTCGACATCCTCCTCCACCTCGCCGAGGGCATGTCCAACGAGGAGATCGCCCAGGCGCTCGTCCTCGAGGTCTCCACGGTCAAGTCCCACCTGGCCCGGATGATGCCCAAGCTCGGCGTCAAGTCCCGTCTCCAGGCCGCCGTGTGGGCCTACCAGTCGGGCCTCATCGAGCACTGAGACCCGGCCCCGGAGCCGCTCAGATCAGGCCGGTCTCCTGCGCGACGTGGATGGCGCGGGAGCGGCTGTCGACGTCGAGCTTGGTGAAGATGTGCGCGAGGTGGCTCTTCACGGTGGCCTCGGTGACGAAGAGGGTGCGCGCGATCTCCTTGTTGGTCGCGCCCCTCGCCAGGTGTCGCAGCACCTCGATCTCCCGGTCCGTGAGCCGCGGCAGCGGGCTGCGCATGCCCTTGAGCGCCCGGCTGGCCAGGTCGGGAGCGAGGACCATGTCACCGGCAGCGGCGCGATGGATCCCCTGGACGATGACCTCGGGGTCGACGTCCTTGAGGAGGTAACCGGCGGCACCGGCCTCGATCGCGCCGAGCACCTCGGCGTCGCGGTCGAAGGTGGTCAGGATCAGCACCGCCGGCGCCGGATCGAGGGCGCGGAGCGCGACCGTGGTCCGGATTCCGTCGATCCCGCTCCCCAGGCGCAGGTCGCACAGCACGACGTCGGGACGGAGGTCACCGGCGAGGGCGATGGCCTCCTCCCCCGTCGCAGCCTCCCCGATCACCCGCAGCGTGTCGCCGGCGTCGATGACCGCCCGCAACCCGCTGCGTACGACCGGGTGGTCGTCGACGAGAAGCACCGTGGTCGTCATGACACCGCCTCGACGTGGATCGGGAGATGTGCTGAGATCGCGGTGCCCTCGCCCGGTGTGCTCTCCACGTCGAGCCCTCCGCCGAGCTCGCGCAGCCGGGCCCGCATGAACCGTAGGCCATAGCTGGACGACCCCATGCCGGCGTCCCGCTCCCAGGCGGCGACGTCGAACCCGGCGCCGTCGTCGCTGATGTCCATGCGTACCGCATCCTGGTCGTCGGTCAGCGTGATGACGACCCGGGTGGCACCGGAGTGGAGACGTACGTTGGAGAGCGCCGACTGGGCGGTGCGGAGCAGCGCGACCTCGACCTCGGTCCGAAGGATCGGGAGCGTGTCGTCGACATGGAGCTCGACCAGCAGGCCGGCCTCGTCATGGGCTCGGTCGAGCATGCGTCGCAGCGCCGAGGCGAGCGCCCCGTCCTCGAGCTCGGCGGGCGCCAGAGCCGCGATGATCCGGCGTACGTCGCCGAGGCTGTCGCCCGCGAGCGCCTCGACCTGCGCGAACGTCCGTGACGCGTCCGCATCCGTGGTGCGGCTGCCTCCGGCATGGGTCAGCAGGCGGATCGAGGAGAGCGCCTGCGCGATGGTGTCGTGGATGTCGCGGGAGATCCGGGTGCGCTCGGCGATCGCACCCGAGTGGCGCTGGGCGAGGGCGAGCTCGTCCTGCAGCTCGGCCATCTCCCGCTGCGCATTCCGCAAGGAGGTCACCAGCCGCTCACGCTCGGCGGCGTCATGGAGCAGCTGGAGATATCCACGTGAGATGCCGAACGCGAAGACGCCCCCGATGAACGGCCCGAAGACGTCCGCGTAGCTGGTCGTGCCATGGTGCAGGATCGGCGCGACCACCACGACCACGAGGATGACGGCCGAGAAGGCCAGCCCCCATCGCAGCGGCAGCAGGTGCCCGGCGAGCAGCCACAGCAGGAAGGCCAGCCAGACGAACTCGGGCGAGACGGCGACGGCGCCGATCCAGATCACCGCGAAGCCGAGCAGCCACCACACCGGGAGGCTGTGCGAGCGCGTCCTGGAGGGCAGGACCGTGCCGGCGGTGTGCCAGAGCAGGATCACCGCCCCGGAGACGATCGCGGCGGGAGCCGCCACCCCGTCGCCGATCGCCCTGCTGACGCCGATCGCGGTCAGCACGACGGCGATGACGTGCTGACCGATCTCCATCGCCCGCACGGTCGGCCCGGCGGGGATCGATCCCGAGCCGGGCCGCCGCAACGGCGCGTGTACGACGCTCATGGCCTCGATTCTCTACCCTGCAACGTTCCCGGCCACCAGATCCGGTCGCCCACCAGGCTGAAGATCGCCGGCACGATCACCGTACGCACCACCAGCGTGTCCACGACGACGCCCACACCGACGATCAGGCCCAGCTGCCCGAGGGTGACCAGCGGCAGCACACCGAGAGCGGCGAAGACCCCGGCGAGGACGATGCCCGCGCTGGTGATCACACCACCGGTGTGGGCGACCGCCTCGACCACACCGGCCCGGGTGCCGAGCCGCGCCGCATCCGAGCGCGCCCGGTGGACGAGGAAGATCGTGTAGTCGATCCCCAGGGCGACCAGGAACAGGAACGCCAGGATCGGCACCTGCAGGTCGAGCGCCTGCTGATCGAACAGGACGCGGCTCAGCCAGGCCCCGGCGCCGATCGCGGCGACCGCGCTGGCGAGATTCACCAGAAGCAGCAGCACCGGTGCGACCAGTGAGCGCAGCAGCACGAGGAGCACCAGGAAGCTCGCCGCGAGCACCAGCGGCGCGACCAGCAGCAGGTCACGCTCGCCCCCGTCGCGCGCGTCCAGCTCGGTCGCGACCGCGCCACCGACGAGAGCATCCGCCCCTGCGATCGGGTGGACCGCCTCCCGCAGCTCGGTGATCTGGTCGAGACTCCGTTCGGTGCCCGGCGAGTATTCGCTGGTCACCATGATCTTCGTCAAGGACCCGTCGTCGGTGACCCCGGCCGGCTGGGCGCGCACTACCCCCTCCACATCACCTGCGGCCGCGGCCACCTCGGCGGCGGCCGCACTGTCGGCGACGATGTAGGCCGGCTGGGCCGCACCGGGCGGGAAGTGCGCCGAGAGGGTCTCGAGACCGGCAGCCGACTCGGACTGCACCCGGAACTTCTCGACCTGGTCGAGCCCGACCGACGTACCGAAGAGGCCGGAGGCCATCACCGCGAGCAGCGCGAGCCCGCCCAGCAGGCTCACCACCGGACGCTTCAGGACCCGCGCCGCGACCGCGCGCCAGACCCCGCCCTGGTCGCGTGACTCACCCGGACGAGGGACGAACGGCCAGAACAGTCGACGGCCACACACCGCCAGTGCCGGTGGCAGCACGAACAGCACCGCGACGACGGCGATGAGCAGACCGATCGCCGCGGGAACTCCCAGGCCACGGGTCATCGGGATCGTGGCGAGGACCAGCGTCAGCAGGGCGAGCACCACCGTCAGGTTGGAGGCGAGGATCGCGAGCACCGTCTTCCGCCAGGCCCTGCTCAGCGCCAGACGGTCATCATCGGTCCGCTGCAGCTCCTCCCGGTACCGCGAGATCAGCAGGAGCGCGTAGTTCGTCCCCGCGCCGAACACCAGGACGCTGACGACACCGGCATCGAACCCGAAGCCCCACAGCTCTCCCGCCGCCGCGGTGACGCGCCCGGCGAGCGCGTCGGCGAGGGCGACCACGACCAGCGGGACCAGCCACAGCACCGGCGAGCGATAGGTGATGATCAGCAGCAGCGCCACGATCAGGATCGTCACCAGCAGCAGCGTGACGTCGGCGCCGTCGAAGGCAGCGGCCGCATCGGCCCCGAACGCCGGCCCGCCCGTCACCTGCAGGGTGACCCCGTCGGGTGCCTGCGCCGCGATGTCCGTACGCAGCGCCTTGATCACCTCCGATGTCTCTGCGTTGTCGGCGCCGACCGTGACCGGCACGGTGAGAGCCGCGGCCTTGTCGTCCTCGCTGACCATCGGACCGGCGGAGCCCGGCGCGGCTTGAGCTCCGACCTGGCCGCCGAGCCGCTCGAGGCCGTCGAGATCATCCTGGGAGAGCGCACCGCCGTCGTCGCGGGAGGCGACGACGAGCACGGACTGCCGATCCGCCCCGGGGAACTCCTCCAGCAGCTCGCTCACCTGCGTCGACTCCGCGCCCGCCGGCGCCTCCCCGGTCTTCGCCGGGGCCTCCGCCCCGGCGAAGGCCCCGAAGAGCACCCCCATCACCACCACCGCGAGCCCGAGCGCCACCCATGCTCCCCGCCGCGAGGTCAACCTGTCGGAGAGATGCGGACGGGTATCCGACCGCGTACGAACCAGAGAATCTGCCATGCCACCAACTCCACCAGCGGCGGCTTCGCGGATCATCGCGAACAAGGCTGAGGCAGGAATCAGCCAAATGGCTGATGTGACTCGATCACGAGCCGGCGTCCGAGCGCGCGTGCACGCTCGCGAAGGAGGGTGCGCGAGAGGTCGGGGTCCTCGCGGGTGTCTCGGACGGTGTGGCTCGTGATCGCGTCGACGCCGGCGAGGCCGAGAGCCCCTGTCTCCGCGGGCCGAAGCGCACAGTCGCCGACGAGCAGGTGCAGCGGGCGGCCGGCCGCCCGTCGTACGACTGCGCTGATCAGCTTGCCGCCCAGGCTCTGTCGGTCGAGGCGTCCTTCGCCGGTGACGACGACGTCGTGTCCCTCGACGTGCCGATCGAAGTCGAGCAGATCGAGGAAGAAGTCGGCTCCGGAGATCCGGGTCGCGCCGAGCCAGAGACAGGCGAAGCCCAGTCCTCCGGCAGCACCAGCCCCCGGTTCCGAGGCCAGAGGTGCGGCCGACATCACCCGCGCCAGCGACGAGAGTCCCAGGTCCAGACGCCGTACGTCCTCTGGCGTCGCGCCCTTCTGAGGCCCGAAGACCGCGGCGGCGCCGCGCAGGCCGAGCAGCGGATTGTCGACGTCGGTGGCGACGACGAGCTCGACTCCACTCAGGTCGATCATCCGATCGGTGTCCACGCGAGCGATCAGGCCCAGCCCGGCTCCCCCGGCGTCGATCTCCCGGCCGTCCGAACCACACAGGCGCACACCGAGGGCGGCGAGCATCCCGATGCCCCCGTCGGTGCTCGCCGAGCCACCCAGCGCGAGCACCACGCGTCTGGCCCCGCCGGTGACGGCCGCACCGACCGCCTGCCCGAAGCCGTGACTCGACGCCGTCATCGGGCGCAGCTGCCCCGCGGGAAGCGTCGCCAGGCCACAGGTGCTGGCGACCTCCACGACAGCGGTGTGGCCGTCGTAGGCGTAGGACGCGTCGACCGGAGCGCCGTCTGCGCCCCGGACCCGGACGGGGACGCGGTCGAAGCCGGCCGCCAGAGCCGCCGCCACGCTCCCGTCACCGCCGTCCGCAAGCTGTAGGGCGGTCGCAGTGAGCCCCACGTCCTCGAGGCCGCCGCAGATGGCGGCGGCGACCTCGAGGGCGGTCAGTGTTCCCTTGAACTTGTCCGGGGCGACCAGGACACGCATCAGCGGCTCGCGATGTTGCCGAGCACGAGCTCGGTGAACTCCTTCGTGCTGGCCGTCCCGCCCAGGTCGGGAGTGCAGGCGTCGGTGGTGGCCAGGACGGTTGCGAAGGCGTCCAGGACCTCGGCCCCGGCCTCGGGGTGGCCGAGGTGGTCGAGCATCATCGACGCCGACCAGATGGCACCGATCGGGTTGGCGACTCCCTGGCCGGCGATGTCGGGGGCGGAGCCGTGCACGGGCTCGAACATCGACGGGAACTCACGCTCGGGATCGAGGTTCGCCGCCGGCGCGATGCCGATGCTGCCGGCGACCGCGGCGGCCAGGTCGGAGAGGATGTCGCCGAACAGGTTCGAGCCGACGATGACATCGAACCGGCCAGGGTCGAGAACGACCTTCGCGGCCAGCGCGTCGATGTGCTCCTGACGCCAGCTGACCTCGGGATACCGCTCCCCGACCTCCTTGGCGATCTCGTCCCAGAACGGCATCGTGTGGACGATCCCGTTGGACTTGGTGGCAGAGACGAGCCGGCCCTTCCGGCCCTTGGCGGTCTCGAAGGCATAGCGCAGGATGCGCTCGGTCCCCGCTCGGGTGAACACGGCCTCCTGGACGGCCATCTCCTCCGGGAAGCCGCGGTTGAACCGGCCTCCGATCTCGGAGTACTCGCCCTCGACGTTCTCACGCACCACCACGAAACTGACCTCGCTGGTCGCCTTGGCGACCGGGCTGGGCACGCCCTCGAGGACCTTGATCGGGCGAAGGTTGACGTACTGCCGGAACTGACGCCGGATCGGGATGAGGAGCCCCCACAACGAGACGTGGTCCGGTACGCCGGGCCACCCGACGGCGCCGAGGAGGATGGCGTCGTGGTTGCGGATCCGGTCCAGCCCGTCCGCGGGCATCATCGCCCCCTGGTCGAGGTAGCGCTGGCACGACCAGTCGAAGGAGTCGTAGGCGAAGGTCAGGCCGTGGCGCTTGCCGACGGCGTCGAGAACGGCGCAGGCCGGGGGCAGGACCTCGGTGCCGATACCGTCACCAGGGATCAGGGCGATGCGATAGCTGGTCGTCATGCGACCCATCGAACAACGACGCCTTCAGCGACGTCCAAGACCAGTTTGCAGCCCGATCGATAGGATCGACCTATCGGTTCTCGGCCGACGCCACGAACGCCGCGGCAGCAGGGCTGAGCCGGTGGGGCTGCCAGACGAGGGCGACGTCGAGCTGGTCCTGGACCGCCAGTCGCCGCACGCGGAGGCCGACGGCATCGGCGAGCGGTCGCCAGGAGTCCGCGACCACGGCGACGCCGACGCCCTCGAGCACGAGCGGGAGCAGCCCTTCCCGGTGCTCGATCTCGACCACGATGTGGCAGTCCGTGGCCGCGACGATGGCATCGGCGACGCGACGCATGCCGGTGCCGGGCTGGCCGGCGACCAGCGAGAGACCGCTGAGCTCACCGACCGTGATGTCATCCGCCCCCGCCGGAAGGTCCGCATCCGAGCGGGCCACCAGCACGAACGACTGGCGCTCGAGCGGCAGCCTGTCGAGATCGGCGAGCATCTCGGCCGGGCCGGCCGTGGCGACGACACCGATCTCGGCCGCGCCCCGACGCAGCGCGTCCCGGACATCGTCGGGCCGCGCCGCGGCGCCGACCGCGACCTGCACCCCGGGATAGCGCTCGACGAAGGTCGCCAGCAAGCCGGTCAACGGGCTGACGACCTGCGAGGGCATCGAGGCGATGCGCAGCGTGCCACCCCGAAGGCCGTCCACGGCGGCGACCGTCTCGCGGGCGACGTCCAGGGACCGTACGACCTCTCGAGCCGGGGCGACGAGGGCCGTGCCTGACGGGCTCAGCGTGAGACCACGGCCTTGGCGGTGGAACAGCTCGGTGCCGAGCTCTGCCTCGAGCCTGCGGATGGTCTGGGTCACCGACGGCTGAGCCACGAACAGCTGCTCGGCGGCACGGTGGACGCTGCCCTGGTCGACGATGGCGAGGAAGTAGCGCAGCTGCCGTACGTCCATGACACCCATCTCCACTTCGACCTGATCGCTGACCTGCAGCAACGCTCGAACGATAGCGCAAGCCTATCGATCAGGCTGCAAATGAGTCTTGGACACCACAGGGGTGACGTTCGTCACGATGGTGGGGTCTCACCCGCCTGGTGACCGCACGGTCGCCGACTACCAGGAGCGCAGATCGTGTCGCATGACGTACTCCTCATCGCCAACACCGCGATCGCCATCACCGGCATCGTCCTCGCGATCGTGTGGCTGAAGTTCCCACCGGTCTTCGCGCTGCTGTTCGGCACCCTCTATCTGGGCCTGACCACCTCGGTCGGCGCCAAGGGCACGATCGAGGCGATATCCGGCGGCTTCGCCGACGTGATGGCCGACATCGGCATCCTGGTCACCTTCGGCGTGATCATCGGCGCACTCCTGACCGTCACCAACACCATGGAGCGCATCGTCGAGGCGATGCTCAGGCTGTTCGGCGAACGAAGCATGCCGTACGTCTTCGCTGTCGCCCTGAGCACGCTGTTCACCTCGATCTACTCCGATGTGCTGCTGGTCCTCGCCTCCCCGCTCGCTCGCCGGATCGGACCCAAGCTCGGACCCCGCGGTCGCGCCCTCATGGGCGGTTCGCTCACCGCGGGGATCGAGGTCGGGCTCGTGTTCGTCGCTCCGGGAGTCGCCGCTCTCGCCATCGCCGGCATCCTCGACGTACCGCTGGGCCAGATGTTCGTCCTCGGTCTGGTCGTGGGCCTGCCCACCGCGGTCCTCACGATGCTGGTCTTCTCGGTCGTGCTCCGGTTCATGAAGTGGGAGCCCGAGCTCGACGAGCTGCCCGACGACGTCGAGGACTCGGAGGACTCGGAGGGCCCGGAGCACGAGGGCCCGGTCTCGCCGACCCCGGAGTCCGGTGGCGCCGGAACCGGGGTCGTCACCCAGGTCGGGGTCGCCCCGGCACCGGTGCGCGAGCTGTCCCTGGTGGCCTCCATCAGCCCTGTCCTGGTCGCCCTGCTGCTCATCGCAGGTGGCGCCGCTGCCCAGGCCGCGAACATCGACGCTCCCGCCGTCGTCCTCCTCACCGACCCCATCGTCGCCCTCTTCCTCGGCGCCACCCTGGCCTACGCCCTGGCCTGCCGGGTCCGTGAGCGCGGGGAGATCAGCGGTGCCATCGGCACCGCCCTCACCCAGTGCGGACCGATCCTGGTGCTGTCCGGGATCAGCGGATCTCTCGGATTCGTCATCGAAGGCTCCGGGATGGGAGAGGTTCTCGGCGACGCGTTCTCGACCGGTTTCCTGCCGCCCCTGCTGCTGGTCTGGCTCGTCGCGGCCATCCTCCACCTCGCGCTCGGATCCATCTCGGTCGCGGGTATCACGGCCGCCGGCATCCTGGCTCCGATCGCCGGGAGCCTGGACACCCCAGTCGCGCTGATCGCTCTCGCGGCCGGCTCCGGCGCCCTGTTCGTCCCGCACGTGAGCAGCAACTTCTTCTGGATGTTCCAGTCGCTGCTCGGGTTCACGACCCGCGGCACCGTCAAGACCCACAGCGTCCCGATGACCCTGGCCTCGCTCATCTCCTTGCCGATCATCCTGATGCTTGCCGTGTTCATCTAGAGGTCGCCCGCATCGCGACGACTGTCGGAGATCGCTGCGCGTCGATGCCCGATGGACACCGAGTGGTTTAGGCCTGGTCGCCCTCCCAGAGGAGCGGTTCACGGATCCGGAGCGGCGCGGTGAAACCGACGCGGCGTACGGGGTCGAACTCGGTCTCGGTCCCGGGCTCGTCGGTGTCGACCCGGTCGGGGCCGCCGGTGTGGCTGACCGAGGCCTCAGGAAGGGCAAGGTCATGGTGGAGGACCTCGATGGTCCCGTCGAAGTAGCCCCGCGGCGAGGCGTCCTGTCGTCCGGCGATGTTCCGACCTGCCATGCAGTTCATGATGGCACCGCCCGATCCAGCGGCGCACGGAATCTCCGAGGAAACGCGCGGATCACCCGGCCAGGGGACGAAGGCCGATCTCGGTCAGCCGCCGACCCCGGCGACGGAGCAGGTCCTGGAAGGCGGCCGCGAGCGTCGAGGGCTTGCGGTCGAGCCAGCAGGCACCGATGTGACGTACGGCCTCGGGATCCGTCAACGGCACCTCGACACAGCCCGCGGCCCCGTGCGGGTCACGGGGTGCCAGGCTGACACCGAGGCCGGCGGAGACGAGTCCTCGGAGCGTGGCGAGGTCGTCGCCCTCGAAGCCGATGGTGGGCGTGACGCCGCTGGCCTGGGCGAGCCCCTCGAGCAGCGTACGCATCCCATAACCGCGCTTCATGCAGATGAACGTCTCCGCGCCGGCCTCCGCGAAGCTCACCCGGGCACGTGTCGACAGCCGGTGCCCGGTCGGCACGACCAGGACCAGGGGCTCGGTGTGCAGCCGCCACTGGCGCATACCGGAGCCCTCCTCGAGCGGCGAGATCAGCGCGACCTCGGCGGTGCCGTCGTCGACCGCCTGCAGGCACCGCGGACGCGAGGTCTGGATCAGGTCGACGGACGTGCCGGGATGCTCCTGGAGGAACGCCTTGACCAGCGCCGGCACGACCCGCTCGCCGAGCGTGCTCTGGAACGCGAGGGCGATCCGCCCGCGGGCGCCTGACTCCTGGGCCTGGACCGCCTCGATGCCCGCCGTGGCCGCCGCGACCGCGGCGGCGGCGTGCGGGGCCAGCGCCTCCCCCGCCCGAGTGAGCCGCAGACCCCGCCCGTGCCGCTCGACCACGTCGACGCCGAGCTCGCGACCGAGGCGCGCGAGCATGCGGCTCACCGTGGGCTGCGGCATCTGCAGCAGGTCGGCGGCGGCGTGCGTCTGTCCCGTCTCGGCCAGGGCGGCGAGGGCCGGGAGCATCGCCAGGACGTTTCGGGCGGTGGCATCCACTCCGACATCGTATGCAGATCAGCATCATTCGCGCATCACCGATGCATTGGACGCACGGTTCCAGAGTTTCTAGCGTGACCAGGGTGAGCGAACAGGCAGCCGACCCGGGACATCGACGCGTGCTGATCGCTCTTGTCGCGATCGGAATGACGACGTTCGTGCAGCTCTACTACCCCCAGGCACTGATTCCGGCGCTCAGCCGCGACTTCGAGGTCGATGCCTCCCAGGCCGCTCTGACCGTCTCCGGGGCCACGATCGGGCTCGCCCTCGCCGCGCTCGGCTGGCCCTGGGTCGCCGACCGGATCGGCCGCGGGCGGGCGATGACGATCGCCATCGTCGCCTCGGCCGTGATCGGGCTGGCACTCCCCTTCGTGACCTCGTTCCCGGTGCTCGTCCTCCTCCGCGTCGGGCAGGGCATCGCCCTGGGCGGCACCCCGGCGCTCGCACTCGCCTATCTGAGCGAGCAGGTGAGCCCGCGCGCTGCCATGGCCGCCGGCGCGACGTACATCTCCGGAACGGTCCTCGGTGGCGTGGTCGGACGGCTGATCGCCGCGCCGATCGCCGACGTGAGCGACTGGCGCGTGGCAGCTCTGGTGGCAGGTGTCGTCAGCGCACTGGGCGCCGTCGTCGCGGTCACCACCCTCCCCCGCGAGCGCCCCGGCTCCGCGACGGGGCAGCCTCGACCTGCCGGCGTATGGGCCGGGATGGTCGCCAACCTCACCGACCCCGGTCAGCTCGCGCTCTACGCGCAGGGGTTCTTCCTGATGGGCGCACAGGTGGCGGTCTTCAACTACCTCGGCTACCGGCTCGAGCTGGAGCCGTTCGACCTGCCGCCCGCACTGACTGCGGTGATCTTCCTGGCCGGCCTCTCCGGCGCGGTGTCGGCCCGGCTGGCGGCCACGCTCGCCGGCCGCTTCGGCCGCAGACGCGTACTCCTGGCCTCGTCGCTGACCATGGTCGCCGGAGCTGCGCTGACGATCCCCGACTGGCTGGCCTCGGTCCTGATCGGGCTGCTGCTCTTCGCCACGGCCTACTTCGCCGCGCACTCGATCGCGTCGGGCTGGGTGGGACCGATGGCGACCAGCGGCGTCGCCCAGGCCACCTCGCTCTACACGCTGTTCTACTACGCCGGCTCCAGCCTCTTCGGCTGGGTCGGCGGCCTCGCCTTCGCCACCGGCTGGACCGGCACCGCGAGCATGGTCATCGCGATCACCCTCATCGCCTTCGCCGCCGCCCGCACGCTCCTGCCCCACGCCGACGCCGAGGTCAGGACGCCGACGCCGGCGAAGACGTACGCAGCTCGCCGCTGACCCCGCCAGCATCCCCCGCCAGCCTCGACGAGCCGATTGACCTGAGGATCACGACAAGATATGCATGAGTCATGCATAGGTCACGGACAGCGAACCTTCTCGGCGCCGCCGCCCAGGGCCTCAGCGACCACATCCGCACCGGCCTCGCCGAGGCAGCCAGGCTCAGCGACAGCGCCTCGGCCACGCTGATCCTGCTCTCCGACAGCAGCGGGATCGGGGCCAGCGAGCTGGGCAGACGACTCGGTCTCACCCAGTCCGCCGCCGTACGCATGGTCGAGGGCCTGGAGCGGGACGGCCTCCTCCAGCGTGGTCCGAGAGCAGGCAGGAACGTGGCGATCACGCTCACCGCTCGAGGGCGTGACCTCGCACAGGATCTTCGCGAGGCCCGGCGGCGTTCACTCGACGCGATCGTGGACACCCTGGAACCGGAGGAGCAGGAGCAGCTGGAGGCTCTGCTGATGAAGCTCCTTCCCGAGCTCCACCACCGGCCCGGAGACGACGATCGCCTGTGTCGGCTGTGCGACCGGCAGGCCTGCATCGCAGGCGATGCGATCTGTCCGGTGGGCCAGGCCGAGAGAGACTGCCGGGCCGACCCCCGTGGGTGAGATCCTCGCGCTGAGCGCAGCGCTGTTCTTCGGGCTCACCCACTTCTTCAGCGGACTGCTCTCCCGACGAGCGGACGGAACGGTCGTCGCGTTCTTCGCTCAGGCAGGCGGCAGCGTCTTCATCCTGTTGTGCGTCCCGTTCTTTCCCGCCGCGCAGGTCGACGCCGTCTCGATCCTGTGGGGCACGGCGTCCGGAGTCGGGACCGGGATCGGCGTGGCCTTCCTCTACCGCGCCATGAGCATGGGCAAGTTCAGCGTCGTGGTGCCGGTCAGCGACGTCACCGCCGTCGCACTACCGGTACTGGCCGCGGTGGTCGTCTTCGGCGACCGGCCCCCGGCGCTCGCCTGGGCCGGCATCGCCCTCGCCCTCCCCGCACTGTGGCTGACCTCCCGAACCACGGCCGATACGCCAGGGGTCGCGGCCGGCTTCGCCGCCGGGACGACGTACGCGCTGATCGCAGGAGTGGGCTTCGCCCTCCAGTTCGTGGCCCTGGCCCAAGCAGACCCGAGCGCCGGGATGTGGCCCGTCCTCGCCAGCAGACTCTCCTCCGTCGCGGTGATCGGGGCCCTGCTGATCGGCAACCTCTCGGCACTGAAGATCCCACCGAAGATCACCGCCCCCGCCGCTGGTGCCGGCGTGCTCGGCACCTTCGCCCTGGTCCTCTACAGCTTCGCCGCTCAGCAGCAGCTGCTCTCGCTGGCCGTGGTGCTGACCGCGCTCTACCCGGCGATCCCGGTCATCCTGGGGCTGATCGTCCTACGAGAACGGCTCAGCACCCTCCAGGTCACCGGCCTGGTCCTCACCGCCGCCGCGATCTCGCTCATCACGCTCGGGTAGCTGCCCCGCCGGGGTTGTCATGGAGGCGATGTGCCGCCGTCGATGTGGTGGACGCAGAGGGACTCGAACCCCCGACATCCTCCTTGTAAGGGAGGCGCTCTACCAACTGAGCTATGCGTCCGAAGCGCCCCAAGAGTACGCGATCAGGGGCGGGCCCGACGAACCGGGCCGACGTACCAACCCTGAAATGGAAGTTGAGCCGCTGACGTCTCGGGTCATCAGCGGCTCAACAACTCAAGGTTAGATCCCGCCCCGGGCATAGGAAAAGCGATGTAACCAGCCTGTTAACGGAACTTTGATGACCCGTAAACTACCTGCTCAGACCGCCGCGTGGAGCTGCCGGAGGTGCTCCTCGAGGTCGCGGCCGTCGGCGTTGTCGTTGTGCACGGACCACCGCACGACACCCGACTTGTCGATGACGTAGGAGGAGCGCAGGGGCGCGCCGGTGCGGTCGTTGAAGACCTCGTACGCCTTGGCGACCTCGCCGTGCGGCCAGAAGTCGGAGAGCACCGGGAAGTTCAGCCGGTCGGTGTCGGCGAACTGCCGGATCGCGTACACCGGGTCGCACGAGATCGCCAGGACCTCGGTGTCGAAGGTGACGAACTCGTCGAGCCGGTCGCGCAGCCCGCTCATCTCGCCGGTGCACACACCGGAGAAGGCGAACGGGAAGAAGAAGATCGCCACCGCCTTCTTGGCGTGGAAGTCCGAGAGCGTGACGTCGGCACCGAACTGGTCGCGGAGCGTGAAGTCCGGAGCCGGACCGCCGATCTGAAGTCCAGTCATTGCTCTGCCGCCCTCTCGCCGTTGGAACCCACTGCCTCGGTGTCCCAGGTCGCCAGCTCACGCCGGAGCACCTTGCCGGTCGCGTTGCGCGGCAGGGCGTCGGTCACGACGATCTCGCGGGGCACCTTGAAGCGAGCAAGATTCTCCTTGACCCAGTCCTTCAACGCCGCATCGACGCCACCGTCGAGGTCGCCGTCGGCGTCCGGAACGAGGACCACGAACCCGCGCAGCCGCTTCCCGAAGTCGGCGTCGTCGACCCCGACACAGGCGGCGTCGGCGACGAGCGGGTGGCGCATCAGGCAGTCCTCCACCTCCTGCGGGAAGACGTTCTCGCCGCCCGAGACGATCATGTCGTCGTCGCGGCCCTCGACGTAGAGCCGGCCGTCGGGCCCGAACCGCCCGACGTCGCCGGTCGCCATCAGACCGTCGACGACCTCCTTGCCGCCGCCGCTGGTGTAGCCCTCGAAGAGGAGCCCGTTGCCGACGAAGATCCGGCCGGCCTCGCCATCGGGCACCGGAACGCCCTCGCCGTCGAGGATCCGCATCCGGGTCCCCCACGGCACCTTGCCGGCCGAGGTCGGCGCCTCGCGCAGGTCGACGGGGTCGGCGATCGAGGCGTAGGAGACCTCGGTCGAGCCGTAGACGTTGTAGAGGCTGTCGCCGAACCGGTCCATCCACTCCAGAGCCAGGTCGCCGGGCAGCGCCGAGCCGGAGGACGCGACGGCCTTCAGCTTGGAGGCGATCCCCTCCAGGTCGTACGCAGCCAGCGTCTCCTCCGGCAGCGACAGGATCCGCTGCATCATGACCGGGATGACCACGAACGAGTCGGCCTCGGTCTCCGCGAGGGTGGCCAGCGCGTCCTCCGGGTCGAACCGGCGGCGCAGGATCATCGTGGTGCCGAGCAGCTCGGCGAAGAGCAGGTGGGCGATTCCCCAGGTGTGGAAGAGTGGCGCGGCGATGAAACAGCGCCAGCCGTCCTTCATCGGCATCCGCGACATCAGCGCGACCGCGGCGTCGATCCCGGCCTCCTGACGCGGCGCCGACTTCGGCGCCCCGGTGGTGCCGGAGGTCAGGATCACGATCCGCCCGTGCCGCTTCGGCGGCGCCACCGGCCGGGCGTCGCCGGAGACCAGCGACTCGAGCGTCTCGCCGGGGTCGTCGGAGTCCACCCAGGCGACCAGCCGCGCGGCCGAGGTCGCCGAGGACAGCAGCCCGGTGAACTCCTCGTCGTGGATGATCAGGGCGGGCTTGTCCCGCTCCAGCACCCCGACGAGCTGCGGACCGGCGAAGGCGGTGTTGAGGTAGAGCGCGTCGGCACCCAGCTTCGCCACCGCCAGGGTCGCGTCGACGAACCCCCGGTGGTTGCGGCACATGATCGCGACACCGTCGCCCTCACCGACCCCCCGGGCGGCCAGGGCCCGGGCGATCGCGTTGGAGCGGCGGTCGAGGTCGGCGTACGTCAGCGACCCCAGCTCGTCGATGACCGCGGTGCGCCGCGGGTAGCGGTGGGCGAGGCCGATGAACCCTCCGGCCGGCCCGGTGCCCCAGCGCGCCAGCGCCAGACCGGTGCGTGCGAGCCCGAGAGGGTTGACCGGCCGGACGATGCCGGAGCCGGCCAGGATCTTCGCCGCGGATCCGGCGGTGCGTGCCTTGGCAGCCGTAGTCGAGAACACCGTCGGGAGTCTAACGAGGCTCACGCAAGGACGCCTGCGCGTGTCCAGCGATCCGGTCGAGACGGAGCCCGAGACGATCGGCGCCCGGAGTCGCGGACATCAGACCGGGGTCTTCGGCGCCAGCAGACGCGTCGCGGCCCAGTCCTTGCTCACAGATGCGGTGGTGGTCTGGGACAGTCCGGCGATCGGCGCGGCCTCGGCGATGTCGGCCGGGTCGACCGCACCAGGGCGGCCCACCTTCGGCGTCAGCAACCAGATGACCCCACCCCCGACGAGGTCGGTCAGCGCGTCGACGAGACCGTCGACGAGGTCACCGTCGTCATCGCGCCACCACAGCAGCACGGCGTCGACCACGTTGCCGTAGTCGCCGTCGACCAGGTCTGCGTCGACGGAGTCTTCGATGGCGACCCGCAGCTCGTCATCAGTATCGTTGTCCCAGCCCAGTTCCTGGATGACCATGCCGGACTTGAGGCCCAGCCGGTCCGCAGGCCCTGTGGCTGCGGTCGAGCTCACGTGTCTTTCCTCCAAAAGCTTTGATGTCCACGCCGCTTGCATGAACTTGGTTGGTGGTAGTCCAGCGGACAACGCTGGTCCACGCAACCCCACCCGCCTGTCATTCGCTAGATAACGGCGTGTCGGAGGCCTTTCAGGCCCTCGGATCGAGCAGGTGGAGCAGTACGTTGCGATCCTGTGCCGTCCCGGCCGACGGGTGCTCGGCGAGGGGCACCTGCGGCCCCTGCCAGTCGTTGGCGGCCAGCTCACGCGAGAGCGAGGCGAGGTGTCCGACCTCCTCGATCGAGCCGCTCCAGCGCGCCGGACCGGCGTGGTCGAGCATCGTGGTGGCGATGGTGAGCACGTCGCCGTCGGAGATGAGCTCGACGATCCGGCCCTGCTGCGGCCAGTCGACGAGCGAGGGCGCGGTGACCTCCCACCACGATCCGCGAGGCTTCACCGACGTACGGTGCGTGTGCCCGTTGAGCCAGAGCACGGCGCTCTCATGGCGTGAGACGGTCTGCTCGACCTCGTCGCTGAGCACCCGCCGCGCGCCGCCGGCGCCGCTCATGTCGTTGACCAGCGAGGCCACGTCGTGGTGGCTGGCGATCACCGCGAGCCGCTCGTCGTAGTCGGTGGAGGCGAGCACGGCGTCGAGCCACTCCAGCTGCTCGGCGTCGATCGATCCCTGGAAGCCGCCGGCCGGGTTGACCGTGTCGAGGACGACGAAGGTGACCTCGTCGTTGACGTCGTAGCGGTAGTAGGGGTCGCCGCCGGCCCGGAAGCCGTGGCCGGGCGGCTTCGCCTCGTCGTGCACGTGGGAGTCGATGAACTCCTGCAGCGTGGTCTGCCGCCGGCGCCGGTCGGGGGTCACCTCGTAGGGCTCGAGCTCGCCCAGCATCCCGAGCGCCACCGGGTCGCCCGAGATCAGCCCGGCGATGAGCTTCGCCTTGGCCTCGTCGGTCCAGTGCTCGGGCATGGAGATCGCCTTCAGATCGCCGACCGCGACCTCACCGATGGCGGAGTTGCCGGGCACGGTGCCCTGCAGGAGGCTGTCGTGGTTGCCGTTGACGGCGAGCCAGGGCACCTCCAGCCCGGGTGAGTCGATCGCGCGGCGCACGGCCTTGAGCAGCCCGGGGACCAGCGGGAAACCGTGGTCGCCCCGGCGCATGTCGTACGTCTCGCCCTGCGGGTGCCAAAAACGCTTGTCCGGGCGGTCGGCGACGCCCTCGTAGTGCAGCATGTCGCCGGAGTCGGGGGTCAGCCGGCCGCCGTCGAGCAGCGTCAGATACCAGTCGAGCTCGTTGTACTGCCCGTTGTCGGTGTTGTCGCCGGTCGCGATCGCCAGATCGAGCGGGCCACCGCCGATGGGGCCCGCGGTGATCTCGTTGACCGCCTCGACCATCGCCGCGCCGACCTGTGCGGTGAGCAGCTCCTGGGCCCGGTACGTCCCGATCTCGTCGATCAGCTCGCGGGTCGCGGCGTCGGGGTCCATGAGCCGGTCCAGGACCTCGACCCGAGCCGGCGACTGGTGGTCGCAGACGTGCATGTCGGACAGGTGCGCGACGGTCAGCACCGGCTCGCCCAGGTCCTCGGGCTTGCGAGCCAGGTCCGTGCGCGAGATGTGGCGCTCCTGCGGGCCTTCGGCCAGACGTACGTAGGCACCCTTCCGGCCTCCGGCGACGATCCGCCCGCTCTCGCTCGTGACACCCATCTACGCCGCCTCTTCTCCAGGACCGGCCGCCGCGGTCCGTGCGCGAACGATACTCCCCGGCGCCAGGTCGCTGAAGTCCCGACCGGACAGAGAATGTGGGTTTGCTCAGACGGCGGGGACGAGGGGCCCTCAGGTGCGGTGGAACCTCAGGGTGCGGACCTCGAAGGCGCCGAGACCGAGCGCGACGACTCCGCCCTCAGCGCTCACCTCCGCGATCGGGTCCTCCACGAGCGTGACCTCCTCGACCCGCCCGAACCTCCCGTCGACGCGCAGCTCTCCCTGCGTACGCGCGCCGGTGGACTCGTAGACACGCACGACCAGGTCGCCGGAGCGGTCGGCGGCGAGCTTCACGCTCGAGACCACGAGGCCCTCGCCGGAGACGGTCACCAGCGGCTCGAC
Source organism: Nocardioides sp. NPDC054178 (assembly GCF_055585005.1). Taxonomy (NCBI): domain Bacteria; kingdom Bacillati; phylum Actinomycetota; class Actinomycetes; order Propionibacteriales; family Nocardioidaceae; genus Nocardioides; species Nocardioides sp. NPDC054178. The sequence continues at coordinate 19,507 of NZ_JBVJKY010000010.1, read as the reverse complement.
GGCCTTTGCCCCGGTGATCTGGCGAGGCGGGGTGTTGAGCGCGGCCCCCGCCTCCGTCGCGGCCGCGACGTCGGCGCCGATGACCAGTCCGTAGCGGTGGGTCTGCACGCCCTGGTCGGTCTCCGGGTCGGGGAAGCGTGGCGCCCGCAGCAGCGAGAGCCGCACCTCCGTGGTCAGGGCGGAAGGACGGGTGACGTCGAAGCCGTACGTCGAGTCGTTGACCAGCGCGACCCCGAACCCGGGCTCTTCGGCCAGGACCCAACGGTGCATCGAGGTCTCGAACTTCGCCGCCTCCCAGGAGGTGTTGGTGTGCGTCGGGCGGCGGTGGTAGCCGAACTGGGTCTCGGCGAGCGTCTGCTCGGCCTTGACGTCGAGCGGGAAGGCGACCTTGAGGAACTTCTCGGTCTCGTGCCACTCGGTGCGCTGCGCGATGTCGAGCACCCGCGAGCCGGGAGCGAGCGAGAGCACCTGCGTGGTCGAGGAGTCGGCGGAGATGGGCCGTTCGATGACCAGCCCGTCGGGCGTCACCGAGATCGAGGTGACCTCGCGCAGGTCGGTGACCCGGTTGCGGTAGAACCGGTCGACGTCCCAGGCGTCCCACATGTTCGGGAAGTCCTGGTGGAGCTGGAGCAGGTTGGCCTCGGCCCCGGCCGGGATCGCGTCGCGCCCGGTCGCCAGGTCGAGCGCCGAGGTGATCAGCCCCTCGGCGGAGACGGTGACCTCGACGACCCCGTTCCCCACGACGTACGTCCCGTCCTGCTCGACCACGGAGACCGCCGCCACGGGCTCGGCCGCCAGGACCGACCCGGCGCGCCCGTCGGCACGCAGCGCGGCCGTGCCCTCGCCGGCCAGCGCACCCAACGCCCGCGAGATCAGCGCCTCGGCGGCCGCGGCGACCCGGGCGTACTGCGCGACCGCCTCACGGTGGACCCAGGCGATGGAGGTGCCGGGCAGGATGTCGTGGAACTGCTGGAGCAGGACCTGCTGCCACAGCGCGTCGAGCTCGTCGTAGGGGTAGTCGAGCAGGCCACGAGCCGCGGCAGTCGAAGACCACAGCTCGGCCTCGACCAGCAGGTGCTCGCAGCGCCGGTTGCCCTGCTTGGTCAGGTGCTGGGAGGTGAGGGTGGCGCGGTGGAGCTCGAGGTAGAGCTCACCGACCCACACCGGCGGCTCGGCCAGCTCCTGGCGAGCCTCGGCGAAGAAGTCGTCGGGGTGGCGCCAGGACACCTGGGCCGAGCCCTCGAGATCACGGAGCCGACGGGCCTTGCCGGCCATCTCGCGGGTGGTCCCGCCACCGCCGTCGCCCCAGCCGACCGGCGCGATGGAGCCGGTGGCGACCCGGTTCTCGCGGAACTGCCGCGAGGCCTTGGCGACCTCGGCGCCCGAGAGCCGGGAGTTGTAGGTGTCCATCGGCGGGAAGTGGCTCAGGATGCGGGAGCCGTCGATGCCCTCCCACTCGAAGGTGTGGTGGGGAAACCTGTTGACCTGGTTCCAGGAGATCTTCTGGGTGAAGAACCACTCGAACCCGGCCCGCTTCATCAGCTGTGGCAGGGCCGGCGAGTAACCGAAGGAGTCCGGCAGCCAGACACCCTTGCACCGGATCCCGAGCTCGGTCTCGAAGAAGCGCTGGCCGTAGAGGAACTGCCGCACCAGCGACTCCCCCGACGGCATCGTGGTGTCGGACTCGACCCACATCCCGCCGAGCGGGATGAAGCGGCCCTCGGCGACCGCGGCCTTGACCTTGGCGTAGACCTCGGGACGATGCTCCTTGAGCCACGCATACTGCTGCGCCGAGGACATCCCGTAGCGGAACTCGGCATCCTCGCCGAGCAGCTCGGTCATCGAGGAGGTGGTGCGGGCGACCTTGCGGATCGTCTCGCGCACCGGCCACAGCCAGGCGGAGTCGATGTGGGCGTGGCCGATCGCGGCGATCTGGTGGGCGGAGTCGTGCGCGGTCGCTTCGAGGACCCCGATGAGAGCCGAGCGGGCCGACGCCGCCGTCTCGGGGATCCGCTGCAGGTCGACCCGGTCGAGGGCGTCGTCGATGGCCTGCAGGATCCGCGACTTCCGCGGCCCCTCGGGCAGCTCGACCTGCAGCTCGTGGAGCGTCTCCAGGTCCAGGCACAGCTCGAAGACGTCCCTCTCGAAGACGGCGAGCTCGATGCGCCGGGTCGTGTAGAGCCTCTTCGTCGACGAGGTCTGGATGTCGCCTTCCTGGGTCGGCAGGAAGGGGTGGTAGTCGAGCAGCACCGGGTTGGCCGCGGCCTCCACGAAGAGCTCGATCTCCTCGCCACCCCTCGCCTCCTCGGCGACGAGCACCCACTGGTTGCGCGGGTTGAGGCTCTTGAGCGGCTCGCCCTCGGGCGTGTAGACCAGCCCCTCGCACTGGAAGCCGGGCTTGTTCACGTCGAAGCCGAGGTCGCAGACCAGCTCCACCCGCCTGCCGGCCCACTCCGCGGGCACGGTCCCGGTGCCCCGGAACCAGGCGGTCCCCCAGGCCGGGCCCCAGTCGCTGCCGACCTCGAAGGGCTCGTACGTCAGGGCCAGCCCCTCCGCAGGGGCGATCGGCTCCCCCGGCAGCTCGTGCCACTCGACGCTCACGGGAGCGGCGGTGGTGTGGACCGCCGGCCACAGGCGCTCCGCGAGGACCCGGCTCACGCGGCCTTCGGTGAGGTGTACGTCGTCGTGCATCAGCGCTCGTCCTGTCTGTCGTGGCTCGTCGAGGATCGGGACCTAGTTGAGCGGTTATATTGCGCGAGTGCCAGCCCTACCGACGCCGCCGGCCCCCGCCCCGTTGCGCTTCGGCGCCAACCACGTGCCCTCGTCCGGCTGGTTCTACTCCTGGCTCGACTTCGACGCCGACCAGATCGCCCGGGACTTCGACGACCTCGCCGGGCTCGGCCTCGACCACGTACGCATCTTCCCGGTCTGGCCCTGGATCCAGCCCAACCGCTCGCTGATCCGGTCCTCGGCGGTCGACGACGTGCTCACGACCATCGACCTGGCCGCGGCCCGCGGGCTCGACGTCTGCGTCGACCTGGTCCAGGGCCATCTGTCCAGCTTCGACTTCCTGCCCTCGTGGGTGCTCACCCACCACCAGCGATCGCTCTTCAGCCACCCGGAGGTGCGCGCGGGCCTGCGCACCTACGTCGACACCCTCGCCGGCGCGGTCGCCACCCAGGACAACGTCTTCGCGCTGACCCTCGGCAACGAGGTCAACAACCTGTGGCCCGCCAACCCGACCACCCTCGCCGAGTCCCGCTCCTGGGCCCAGGAGCTCCTCGAGACCGCCCGCAAGGCGGCGCCGGGGCTGCTCTGCCTCCACTCGCTCTTCGACGACGCCTTCTACGCGCCCGACCACCCCTTCGGGCCCGCCGACGTCACCACGCTCGGCGACCTCAGCACCGTGCACTCCTGGGTCTTCAACGGCGTCGGCGCGATCGACGCGCCCCTGGGACCGGCCACGCTCACGCACGCCGACTACCTGGTCGAGCTGGCCACGGCGTACGCCACCGAGCCCGGGCGTCTGGTCTGGCTCCAGGAGATCGGCGCTCCCCTGCCGGAGATCACCCCGGAGAGCGTGCGCGAGTTCGTCACCGGCACCGTCGGCCACGTCGCCCAGAACCCGGCGCTCTTCGGCATCACCTGGTGGTGCTCCCACGACCTGGACCGGTCGCTGGTCGACTTCCCCGATCGCGAGTACGACCTCGGCCTCTTCACCGTCGACCACCGGCGCAAGCCCGTCGCCGAGGCGCTGGCCGAGGCGATCGCGGCGCACAGCGGTCCTCGCCCCGAGCCGGTCGCCCGTCAGCGGATCGAGTGCCCCGTCGACCTCATCGGTGAGCCCGAGCGCCGCGCCGAGGTCGCCCCCGGCAGCGACTTCCACCGCGCCTGGGTCGCAGCCCGGGTCGAGGGGCCGGTCGAGATCGTCCCGCCGAGAGCCTGATGCGGACTCAGCGAGCCGAGTACGCCACCTGGCGGTCGGCAGCCTGGCTGCGCTTCCACGTACGGAAGCTGTCCTCGTTGTTGCCGCGGCGCCAGTAGCCGGAGATCGACAGGTCGCCGCGCGGCACCCCGCGCTCACGCAGCAGGTAGGGCCGGATCCGCTGCATGGTGACCTCGGCCTCGCCGTGCACGAACGCGTGCACGCGGCCGAGCAGCCAGGGCAGCTCACGCACGACGGTCTCCAGAGGCGGGTCGACGGTGGCATCCAGCCAGCGCACCTCGACCCCGGCCGGGCTCTCGACCTGCTGGAGATGCTCCGCGGAGGGCACCTCGATCACGGCGTAGCCCACGGCGTCGGCCGGCAGCGCCGCCAGCGCCGCCCGGATCGCGGGCAGACCGGACTCGTCGCCGACGAGCAGGTGCCAGTCGGCCGCCGGGTCCGGGGCGTACGTCCCGCCCGGACCGCGCACGGTGAGCACGTCTCCCGGGCCGGCGGTGGCCGCCCAGCGGCCGGCGACGCCCTCGTCGCCGTGGTGCACGAAGTCGACGGCCAGGGTGCCTTCGGAGACCGAGGGGTCCAGCGCGGTATAGGTCCGGCAGACGGTCGAGCCGTCACCGACCGGGATCTCCAGCCGGACGAACCGGTCGGTGCACACGCTGCCCTCGAACGCGGAGAGGTCCTCGGCGCGGAGATGGACGCGGGTCATCCCAGCACTGAGACGCCGGGTCGAGGTGACCACGACCCGCGTCTCCGGCTTGGTCTCCGGCTTCACCGCGCGAAACATGAGGGGAGCCTAACCTAAATTCCGAGAAATGCGGATGATGGCCCGCGGACTGCCCTAGAGTTTGCGCCGTGCTCTACTCCGCCGGGTTCGAGTTCGAGTATGCCCTGGTGACGGAGTCACCCGACGTAGGCGCGGGCACGTTTCGCGACCTGGGCAGCTTCCACGACTTCGTGGATCTCGACTTCCACACCCTCCAACGCGCCCTGGCCGACGGCTCCGGCACCACCGACGACGGCCTCGTCCGCGGTGACCTGGGGATCAAGAGCGGCTACTGGTACCTCGAGGGCGACGAGCGGTTCAGCACCGACGGCACCTTCACGACGATGCTGGTCAAGGGTGTGGAGATCCGCACGCCGATCTGCACGAGCATCACCGAGGCCGCCGACCGCCTCGCCGACCTGCAGGACGACATCTCCAAGCGTCTCGAGCCCCTCGGCCTGCACCTGGGCATCGTCGGCTTCAACCCCGTCCGCGAGGCGTACGTCCTGGACCCGCCGCTCAACGAGTGGGAGCGGACGATGCGGGCCGAGCATCGGGAGTACGACCACGCCGAGGTCTCCAACCTGAGCTACGGCCCCGACATCAACCTCTCCTTCCCCGGGCTCTCCGCGGAACGGGTCGTCGAGGTGACCCGCCGGCTGACCTACTACAGCCCGTTCATGGTGCCGTTCAGCTTCAGCTCGCCCTTCCACGCAGGCGCCCGCTGGCGAGGCCCCAGCAAGCGCACCTACGAGCGCACCTGGCGACGGGTGGCGGCGCGCTGCTTCGTCGAGCCGCCCGCGGGAGCCGAGCCCACGATGGTCCACCCACCGCGGATCCCGCGCGAGGAGGGACGCATCGAGTTCAAGGCCTACGACGCCTTCCTCTCCCGCGACCTGCTGCTCGCCGGCGCGGCGCTGACGCTCGGCGTCTGCCTCGCCGACGACCTACCCGGGCTGGCCGACAGGCCCAGTCGTGATCTGCACCAACGCGCCGCTGTCGACGCCTTCGCCGACCCGGAGATCGCCGCCGGTGCCGGTGAGGTGCTCGCGGCCGCCCGCCGGGCGCTCGCCGGCGTGCCGGAGAGCGGTCACCTCGACTGTCTGGACCAGTTGCTGAGCGCGGGGCGCACCCCAGCCGATAGCCTTCTGGACGCATATTCGCGCACCGGCCTGATGTACCTCCCGGAAGGACTTCGTTGACTGATCTCCCCGCCGACCTGACCGCTGAACTTCTCGTAGAGGCCGACGTGGCGATCTGCGGAGCCGGCCCGATCGGCGCCGCGACAGCGTATTTCCTGGCGCGGATGTCACCGGAGCTGCGGATCGTGGTGCTCAGCGACGACCCCGACGACGACCCCGGCCACGCCTCCACCTACCGCTACTCCGGCGGCAGCATCCGGTGGACCTGGGCCGACCCGGTCAAGCGCGAGATGACCGCCGAGACCGCCTCGTTCGTCCAGGGCCTGCTCGCCGAGGGCGTCGACCTGGACGCGATCGAGAACACCTACCACCTGCTCCACACCGGCGAGCACATCCCGGCGCTCAACATCTCCGCGACCCGGCTCGTCTCCCACCTGCTGGAACGGGCCACCGACGCCGGGGCACAGGTCGTCCCCGGCGCCGTCGTCGAAGGCGTACGTGCTGACGGCTCGGGCCATCTGGTTGAGACCGCACGCGGCACGATCCGCGCGGAGCGGGTCCTGTTCGCGCTGGGTGCCGCCAACGCCCGGCTCTTCCCGCAGACCGAGGCCGAGCTCGAGAAGCGCCAGCTCTTCGTGCTCGACCTGCCCGTCCCGCCCGAGCGGGAGCGGATGCCGCACACGATCGTGCCGGTCGGCGACGGCTTCGGCTACGCCTTCGTGAAGTCGGTCGACGGGCACCTGCGGGTGCTGGTCGGCCAGGAGGACATCGTCGAGGACGACGACCTCAGCGGCCCCGTCGACCACTGGGAGACCCTCCTCGATCGTGGCCTCGCCACCGCACTCCCCTGGCTTCGCGATGCCAAGGTCGAGCAGATCCTGTGGGGCGTCGACGTGGCCCAGAAGAAGCTGGTCCTCGACGAGCCGGCACCCGGCCTGCTCCTGGCCGGATGTGGCAGCTCGGTCCGCTCCTCGGCCTGGCTGGGACGTACCCTCGCCGAGCGTCTCGCCGCCTAGCCCTCGGGTCAGCCCTCGAGCTCGGCCCGGGTCGGCGGGTTGGCACCGGCGCGCGAGACGGTGACCGCCGCTGCCCGGACGCTGTGGGCGAGCACCTCGCGCCGGTCGCGCTCGAAGTCGTCCCAGAGCGCGTCGACGAGGCCTGCGGAGAAGGTGTCGCCCGCGCCGATGGTGTCCACGACGGTCACCTTCTCGGCCTCGACGTCGGTCCGCCCCTCGCCGGTGATCCAGCTGGCGCCGTCGCCGCCGCGGGTCACCGCGACCGCACCGGCACCGAGCTCGAGCAGCCGCGCGGCCGCCTTGTCGAGCCCGAGCCCGGGGTAGAGGGTCTCCAGGTCCTCGTCGCTGGCCTTGACCACATCGGCGTACGCCGCCGCGCGCTCGATCCGCGAGACGATCTCCTGGCCGGTTCCGGTCAGGGTGGGGCGCATGTTGATGTCGTAGAGGACCCGGACGGAGTCGGGGAGCCCGTCGAGCAGCGCGAAGACCGTCTCGGCTCCGGGCGAGAGCACCGGGGCGAGCGAGCCGATGTGCACGAACCGCGGCGTCCCCACCGCGACCTCGCCGAGCTTCCACTCCAGGTCGAAGACGTACGTCGCCGACCCGTCGGCCGTGATGGTGGCCTGCGCCGTCGAGGTCCGGGCCAGCACGTGCGGGTCGCACGCCATCCGGACTCCGGAGCCGGCCAGGTGAGCGGCCAGCGCCTGCCCACGGGCGTCGTCGGCGTAGGAGGCCGCGTAGCGCACCGGACGACCGAGCCGGCCCAGCGCGACCGCGACGTTGGCGCCGCTCCCGCCGGGATGGTCCTGGGTCACCCCGTCGGACGTGGTGACCACGTCGACCAGTGCCTCGCCTACCACCAATACGTCGGCAGCGGCATTGTCACGATCCAGGCTGGTCACGGCCGCAGGGTAGCAACTCGGCGTACGAAGGAATTTTCGGGGTTGACCAGCAGAAACCGCCTACTGTCCAGTAACCCACCGCGGGTGGGCAACCGCTCTCGACCGCGTGCGACCATTGAGGATGTGACCGAAGAATCCACCGAGACGACTGGTGGTCCGCAGGGCCCGACCCCCGCCCAGCCGACCGTAATCCACGAGGGTCTACCGACCCAGCTTCCGGACATCGATCCCGAAGAGACCAGTGAGTGGCTCGGCTCGTTCGACGCGATGCTCGAGTCGAGCGGACGCGAGCGAGCCCGCTACGTCATGCTGCGCCTTCTGGAGCGCGCCCGCGAACAGTCCGTCGGCGTCCCCGCACTGCGAAGCACCGACTACATCAACACCATCCCCTCCGACCGCGAGCCGTGGTTCCCGGGCGATGAGGACATCGAGCGACGCATCCGGGCCTTCATCCGCTGGAACGCCGCCGTCATGGTCTCCTCCGCCAACCGCAAGGGCCTCGAGGTGGGCGGCCACATCGCCACCTACCAGTCCTCCGCGAGCCTCTACGAGGTCGGCTTCAACCACTTCTTCCGCGGCAAGGACCACCCCGGCGGCGGCGACCAGGTCTTCATCCAGGGCCACGCCTCCCCCGGCATCTACGCGCGTGCCTTCCTCGAGGGCCGGCTCACCGAGGAGCAGCTCTTCCGCTTCCGCCAGGAGGTGCAGCACGGCGTCGGCCAGGGGATCTCCTCCTACCCGCACCCGCGCCTGATGCCCGACTTCTGGGAGTTCCCGACGGTCTCGATGGGCCTGACCGGGATCAACTCGATCTACCAGGCGCGGTTCAACCGCTACCTGCAGAACCGTGGCATCAAGGACACCTCCGACCAGCGTGTGTGGGCCTTCCTCGGCGACGGCGAGATGGGTGAGCCCGAGTCGCTCGGCGCCATCCGGGTCGCCGCCCGCGAGGAGCTCGACAACCTGGTCTGGGTGGTCAACTGCAACCTGCAGCAGCTCGACGGCCCGGTGACCGGCAACGGCAAGGTCATCCAGGAGCTGGAGTCCAACTTCCGCGGTGCCGGCTGGAACGTCATCAAGGTCATCTGGGGCCGTGAGTGGGACCAGCTGCTCGCCAAGGACGTCGACGGCGTCCTGGTCAACAAGATGAACTCCACCCCCGACGGCCAGTTCCAGACCTACTCGGTCGAGACCGGCGCCTACGTCCGGGAGAACTTCTTCGGCTCCGACCCGCGCCTGCGCAAGATGGTCGAGCAGATGAGCGACGAGCAGATCCGCAAGCTCCCCCGCGGCGGCCACGACTACCGCAAGGTCTACGCGGCCTTCGACGCGGCCACCAAGACCGTCGGTCAGCCGACCGTCATCCTGGCCCACACCATCAAGGGCTGGACGATCGACGCTCTGGAGGGCAAGAACGCCACCCACCAGATGAAGAAGCTGACCATGGCGGACCTGAAGAAGTTCCGCGACCGTCTGCTCCTGCCGATCTCCGACAAGGAGCTCGAGGCGACCTACGAGCAGACCGGGGCAGCCCCGTTCTTCAACCCGGGTCCGGAGTCGGCCGAGATCGAATACATGATGGAGCGCCGCAAGCAGCTCGGCGGCCCGATCCCGCAGCGCCGGGTCGAGTTCAAGCCGCTCGCCCTGCCGGGCGAGAAGGTCTACGCCGAGCTCAAGCAGGGCTCCGGCAAGAACAAGATCGCCTCCACGATGGCCACCGTCCGGCTCCTCAAGGACTGGATGCGTGACCCGGAGATCGGCAAGCGCATCGTGCCGATCGCGCCCGACGAGTACCGCACCTTCGGCATGGACGCGATGTTCCCCAGTGCGAAGGTCTACAACCCCGGCGGGCAGCAGTACGAGAGTGTCGACCGGAAGTTGTTGCTCTCCTACAAGGAGTCCGCGCAGGGCCAACTCCTGCACGAGGGCATCTCCGAGGCGGGGGCGCTGGCTTCGGCGACCGCTGCCGGCACGGCGTACGCAACCCACGGCGAGCCGATGATCCCGTTCTACATCTTCTACTCGATGTTCGGGTTCCAGCGCACCGGTGACTCGATCTGGGCGATGGCCGACATGATGGGCCGCGGCTTCCTGGTCGGCGCCACCGCCGGTCGCACCACCCTGACCGGTGAGGGTCTCCAGCACGCCGACGGTCACTCCCCGCTGCTGGCGGCGACCAACCCGGCCGTCGTGCACTACGACCCCGCGTTCGCCTACGAGGTCTCCCACATCATGCAGAGCGGCCTCGAGCGGATGTACGGCTCGACCGAGGAGCACCCGCACGGCGAGAACGTCATCTTCTACCTGACCGTCTACAACGAGCCGGTCAGCCAGCCCAAGGAGCCCGACAACGTCGACCTCGAGGGGATCCTGAAGGGCATCCACCAGGTCTCGACGGCCGAGGGCGAGGGCCCGAAGGTGCGCCTGCTGGCCTCCGGCGTCGGCTTCCCGTGGGTCGAGGAGGCTGCCCGCATCCTCGAGGAGGACTGGGGCGTCAAGGCCGACACCTGGTCGGTCACCTCGTGGAACGAGCTCGCCCGCGACGCCATCGACGCCGAGCAGTGGAGCCTCAACCACCCCGGTGAGACCCCGCGCACGCCGTACGTCACCGAGAAGCTCTCGGCGTCCAACGGTCCCGTCATCGCGGTCTCCGACTACATGCGGGCCGTCCCGCTGCAGATCGCCCGCTGGGTGCCCGACGACTACCGCGTCCTCGGCGCCGACGGGTTCGGCTTCGCCGACACCCGCCCGGCCGCGCGTCGCTTCTTCCAGATCGACGCCCAGTCCGTCGTGGTCCAGGCCCTCCAGGCCCTGGCCGAGGCCGGCGAGATCGACGCCGCGCTGGTGAAGAAGGCCTTCGACACCTACCGCATCGACGACCCGACGGCGACGAAGGGCATCATGCAGGAGGGCGGAGACGCCTGAGCGTCAGTCCGTCAGGTCGGGGGCTCGGAACGACAGTTCCGGGCCCCCGGCCGCATCTCCAGGTGGAAGGATCAGCAGTGTGACCAATCAGGCGAGCCTCGACACACGTCGACGGACAGCGACAGCGCTTCGGCGCGCGACCGGCCGGCTGGCCACGGCCGCCACGTCGCGGATGGACGACGCGATGCCGTGGTTCAAGGACCTCTCCGCGAAGAACCGCTCCCTCGTCGGCCTGATCGTGCAGGCCGGCATCAAGGAGTTCGTCGGCTGGTACGGCGGCGGCGCCTCCGCCGACACGGCCAAGCCCGACCTGGCGGCGTCGATGTTCGGCGTCGCACCGCGTGCGCTGACCGGCATCATCACGCTCCAGCAGACCGTGGACCTCGTCCGCCTCTCCATCGAGGTGGTCGAGGCCAACATCGACCACCTCCTCGGGCCCGAGGACGCCGCCGACGTCCACGAGGCGATCGGCCGCTATGCCCGTGAGGTCGCCTTCGCCACGGCCGAGGTCTACGCCCGTGCCGCCGAGCAGCGTGGCGCCTGGGACGCCCGGCTGGAGGCGCTCGTGGTCGACGCCGTCCTGCGCGCCGAGACCGACGAGGTCGTCCTCTCCCGGGCCAGCGCGCTGGGCTGGGACGCCGACCTGCCGCTGTGCGCGGTGCTGGGCCACGCCCCCGACGGCGTCCGCCTCGACGTCGCCATGGAGGAGGTACGCCGCCGCGGCCGCGCCCACGACCTGCACACCCTCTGCGCGGTCCAGGGTGACCGCCTCGTCGCCCTGCTCGGCGGCATCGAGGACCCGTTGGAGGCCGCGGAGCGCATCGCCGACCTGTTCGCCGACGGGCCCGTCGTGGTCGGCCCGATGGCGGCCGGGCTCGCCACCGCCGCCGAGTCCGCCCGGGCCGCGCTCTCCGCCTACCGGGCCGCGCCCGGCTGGCCCGACGCCCCGCGTCCGGCACGCAGCCAGTCGTTCCTGCCCGAGCGTGCCCTGGCCGGCGACGCGTGGGCCCACCGCTACCTGATCGAGCATCTCTACCAGCCGCTGGTGGAGGCCCGCAGCACCCTGATCGAGACGCTGGCTGCGTACTTCGCCGCCGGAGGTGGCCTCGAGGCCACCGGTCGCACGCTGTTCGTGCACCCCAACACGGTGCGCTACCGGCTCAAGCAGGTCGCGGAGCTCACCGGGTTCCTCCCGACCGACCCGCGCGACGCTCTCGCCCTCCAGGTCGCCCTGATTCTCGGCCGGCAACAGGACCACTAGGCCTGGCAGCGACGCAAGTTGTAGAACCCCTACAAGATTGCGGGAGAGATATTCGTTGCCACTGAAGGTGATCCGACCCCCCTCCAGACGGGACTATCATTCCGTGCTCGTCATTGTCGCCCCAGGACAAGGTGCTCAGACACCAGGATTCCTCACCCCGTGGCTGGAGGACCCCGCTTTCGCCGCTCGTATGGAGTGGCTCTCAACCGTCGCAGGCATCGACCTGATCGACTACGGCACCAATGCCGACGCCGAGACCATCCGCGCCACCGAGATCGCCCAGCCGCTGCTGGTCGCCACCGGTCTGGTCGCGGCGCTGCAGCTGTTTCCGCAGCCCGCCGACGCGTTCGCCAAGATCGGTGCGGTCGCCGGTCACAGCGTCGGTGAGATCACCGCCGCAGCGGGCGCGCGCGTGATCAGCGCCGAGCAGGCGATGGTCCTCGTCCGCGAGCGGGGCAAGGCCATGGCCGATGCCGCCGCGAAGACGCCGACCGGCATGACCGCCGTCCTCGGCGGCGACCGCGAGGAAGTCCTCGCCAAGATCGCGGAGCACGGCCTCACCCCCGCCAACGACAACGGCCCCGGCCAGATCGTCGCCGCGGGCACCCTCGAGCAGCTCGAGGCCTTCGCCGCCGATCCGCCGGCCAAGGCCCGGCTGATGCCGCTCAGCGTCGCCGGCGCCTTCCACACCAAGCACATGGAGCCCGCCGTCGGCCACCTCGCCCGGCTGGCCCAGAGCGTCTCGACCCATGACCCGCGTACGCGCCTGATCAGCAACAAGGACGGCCAGATCGTCCACGACGGCGCCAAGGCGCTGGACCGGATCGTCGGCCAGATCGCCAACCCGGTGCGCTGGGACCTCTGCCTCGACACCATGTCCGACATCGGCGTGACCGGCATCTTGGAGATGCCGCCGGCCGGCACCCTGACCGGGATCGCCAAGCGTGCCCTCAAGGGCGTCGAGACCTTCGCCCTGAAGACGCCCGACCAGCTCGAGGACGCCCGTGCGTTCGTCGAGAAGCACGGCGAGGCCAACCCGATCGAGACCACGCCGACCTGGCGCATGGTCGTGTCTCCGACCAAGGGCACCTTCCAGCTCTCCGAGACCGTGTCCGGGATCGACGTGATCCCGGCCGGCGCCGAGATCGGCGCCATCGCCAGCCTCCGCGACACGATCGCGATCACCTCGGCCCACGGCGGCGAGGTGATCGAGTGGCTCGTCGAGGACGGCGACCTCGTTTCCCCCGGTCAGCCGCTGCTGCGTCTGCACCCGACAGGAGTCCAGCACTCGTGATCTCAGCCCCGACAGGTTCCCCGCACGCCCGCATCCTCGGCGTAGGCGGCTATCGCCCGAGCCGGGTGATCCCCAACAGCGAGATCGTCGACCTCATCGACTCCTCCGACGAGTGGATCCGCACCCGCTCCGGCATCACCGAGCGCCGCTGGGCGACCGAGGAGGAGACCGTGCAGATGATGTCGGTCGCCGCCTCCCGCAAGGCCCTCGAGCACGCCAAGATCGGCATCGACCAGATCGACTGCGTCATCGTCGCCACCGTCAGCCACCTGCGCCAGACCCCCGCGGTCGCCGCGCTGATCGCCGACGAGCTCGGCGCCGACCACCCGGCCGCCTTCGACGTCTCGGCGGCCTGCGCCGGCTTCTGCCACGGCATCGCGATGGCCAGCGACTTCGTACGCGGCGGCAGCGCCCGTCATGTGCTCGTCATCGGTGTCGAGCGCCTCTCCGACATCACGAACCCGCACGACCGTGGCACCGCCTTCATCTTCGCCGACGGCGCGGGCGCCGCGATCGTGGGCCCGAGCGAGGAGCCCGGGATCGGTCCGGTCGTGTGGGGTTCCTCGGGCGACAAGGCCGACCACATCCAGACCCCCGACTGGTTCGAGGCGAACGAGGCCAAGGAGACTCCCTGGCTGACGATGATGGGCAACCCCGTCTTCCGCTGGGCCTCCTACGCCATGGCCAAGGTCGGCCAGGAGGCGCTCGACAAGGCCGGCATCACCGCTGACGAGCTCGACTGCTTCGTCCCGCACCAGGCCAACATGCGCATCGTCGACGCCCTGGCCCGCTCCATGAAGCTTCCGGAGTCGGTCAAGATCGCCCGCGACATCGCCACCATGGGCAACACCTCGGCCGCCTCGGTCCCACTTGCCCTCGAGCGGATGATCGAGGAGGGTCAGGCTGAGTCGGGCGACACCGCCCTGCTCATCGCGTTCGGCGCCGGACTGGTCTACGCAGCCCAGGTCGTCGTCGTTCCGTAGTCCCGCACCACCCCAGAGTTTCATCACACAAAAATCCGAGAGGAAGCACCACACATGGCCACCACCGAAGAGATCCGCTCCGACCTCGCCGAGATCGTCAACGAGGTCGCCGGCATCGATGTCGCCGACGTTCAGCTCGAGAAGTCCTTCGTCGACGACCTCGACGTCGACTCGCTGTCCATGGTCGAGGTCGTCGTCGCTGCCGAGGAGAAGTTCGGCGTATCCATCCCCGACGACCAGGTCAAGAACCTCAAGACCGTTGGCGACGCGGTGAGCTTCATCGAGAAGGCTTCCGCGAACGCCTGACGCGCCCCGGCGGCTCGGCCAACCCTCCCAGGCCGAGCCGCCGGACCTGCATCACCTGACCCAACGCGCCAACACCTCACACGGAGACCACATGAGCAGCCGCACCCGAGTCGTCGTCACCGGATTGGGCACCACCAACCCGGTCGGCGGAGATGTCGCCACCACCTGGGATGCCTTGATCGCCGGCCGCTCCGGCATCCGCGAGCTCACCGAGGAGTGGGCCCAGGACCTTCCCGTACGCATCGCCGGCCGTGTCGCCGTCGAGCCGTCCGAGGTCCTGGAGAGGGTCAAGGCCCGCCGTCTGGACCGCTCGGCGCAGTTCGCCGTGGTCGCCGCGGCCGAGGCCTGGAAGGACGCCGGCTTCGAGGGCAACGCGACCGAGGCCGGCCTCGATGGCGAGCGCCTCGGGGTCGCCGTCGCCACCGGTATCGGCGGCGTCACCACCCTGCTCGACAACTACGACACGCTTCTGGCCAAGGGGCCGCGCCGGGTCAGCCCGCTGGCCGTCCCGATGCTGATGGCCAACGCCTCGGCAGCCAACATCTCCTTGATCTACGGCGCCCGCGCTGCGGCTCAGACCCCGATCTCCGCCTGTGCCTCCGGCTCCGAGGCGATCGCCCTGGCCGCCGACCAGATCCGTCTGGGCCGCGCCGACGTCGTGCTCGCCGGTGGCACCGAGGCAGCGATCCACCCGCTGCCGATGGCCGCGTTCGCCAACATGATGGCGCTGTCCAAGACCGCCTCCGGCCCCGACGGTGGCGATCCGACCACGGTCAGCCGTCCCTGGGACACCGGCCGCGACGGCTTCGTCCTCGGCGAGGGTGCCGGCATCGTCGTGCTCGAGACGCTCGAGCACGCCCAGGCCCGCGGAGCCCGGATCTACGCCGAGGTCCTCGGCGCCGGTGTGACCGCCGATGCCCACGACATCGC
Organism: Nocardioides sp. NPDC054178; assembly: GCF_055585005.1. Taxonomy (NCBI): domain Bacteria; kingdom Bacillati; phylum Actinomycetota; class Actinomycetes; order Propionibacteriales; family Nocardioidaceae; genus Nocardioides; species Nocardioides sp. NPDC054178. The sequence continues at coordinate 4,039 of NZ_JBVJKY010000010.1, read as the reverse complement.
CCAGCCCGACCCCGAGGGTCGTGGCGGCAGCCGTGCCATCAAGCGCGCGCTCGAGGACGGCGACATCGACCCGAGCACCATCGCCCACGTCAACGCCCACGCGACCTCGACCCCTCAGGGCGACATCGCCGAGGGTCTGATGCTCCACGCCACCCTCGGCAAGCACGTCGAGAACGTCGTGGTCACCTCGACCAAGTCGATGACCGGCCACCTGCTCGGTGGTGCCGGGGCCCTCGAGACCGTCGCGACCGTGCTGGCGATCCACCACCGTCAGTCGCCGCCGACGATCAACCTCGACAACCTCGACCCCGCGGTCGAGCTCGACATCGCCACCAAGACGCGCGACCTCCCGGTCGGCGACATCGCCGCCCTCAACAACTCCTTCGGCTTCGGTGGCGCCAACGTCGCGGTCGTCTACGGAAGCATCTGATGACCATCACCGCCCCGGCGCCTGCCCCCGCGACGAAGCAGAAGCTTCCTCGCGACCAGGACCCCCGTCATCCCCTGACCCGCCTCAGGGCGCTCTTCGACGAGGGCACCGTCGAGCTCATCTCCCCCGACGACGACTCCGGCATGCTGGCCGCCGTCGGCGAGATGGACGGCACCCGGGCGGTCGCCTTCTGCTCGGACGCCACCGTCATGGGCGGCGCGATGGGCGACCTCGGCTGCCGCGTGGTCGTCGACGCCTACCACCGCGCGATGACCGACGGCATCCCGATCATCGGCCTGTGGCACTCCGGCGGAGCCCGGCTCGCCGAGGGCGTACTCTCCCTGCACGCGGTCGGTCGCATCTTCCACGCGATGACCCAGGCCAGCGGCAAGATCCCGCAGATCTCGGTCGTCCTCGGCCCGGCCGCGGGCGGCGCTGCCTACGGCCCCGCCCTCACCGACGTCGTCATCCTCGGTCCCGAGGGCCGCATCTTCGTGACCGGTCCCGACGTCGTACGCTCCGTCACCGGTGAGGACGTCGACATGCTGCGCCTCGGCGGTCCCGAGCCGCACGGCCGCCGCTCCGGCGTCGTGCACATCCTCACCGATTCCGAGCGCGACGCGCTCGACAAGGCCCGCACGGTCACCTCCCTCCTCGGCTCCCAGGGCGGCCTCGACGTCGCCGCGGTCGAGGACAAGGACCTCGCCGCGCAGCTGCCCGAATCGAAGAAGCGCGCCTACGACGTGCACCCGCTGGTCGAGAACATCCTCGACGAGGGCACCGCCCAGGAGCTGCACGCCCGTTGGGCGCCCAACATCGTCACCGCGCTGGGTCGCTTCGGCGGCCGCACCGTCGGTGTCGTCGCCAACAACCCGCTACGGCTCGGCGGCTGCCTCGACTCCCTCTCCGCGGAGAAGGCCTCCCGGTTCGTACGCCTCTGCGACGCCCTCGGCGTGCCGCTGATCGTCGTCGTCGACGTCCCCGGTTACCTGCCCGGCGTCGGCCAGGAGTGGGACGGGGTCGTCCGCCGCGGCGCCAAGCTCCTGCACGCCTTCGGCGAGTGCGTCGTCCCCCGGGTCACCCTGGTGACCCGCAAGACCTATGGCGGCGCCTACATCGCCATGAACGCCCGCTCCCTCGGCGCGACGAAGGTCTTCGCGTGGCCGGGAGCGGAGGTCGCGGTGATGGGCCCTGTCGCCGCGATCCGCATCTTGCACCGCCGCAAGCTCGCCGAGGTCGCCGCCGACCTCCGTCCTCAGGTCGAGGCGGAGCTCGCGGCCGAGCACGAGCGTCTCGCCGGCGGTGTCGACAAGGCTGTCGAGATCGGTGTTGTGGACGAAGTCATCGAGCCGTCGGCGACCCGCGGGGCGATCGCGGCCGCCTTCGAGGACGCGATCCAGACCGTCGGCGTACGCCGCGGTGCTCACGGCAACATCCCACTCTGACCGACACCGGTCGGACACGGACTGAGGCCCCGGAGCTCACGCTCCGGGGCCTCAGTCTTGGTCGGCCGTGCTCTGCGGCCGACAGGGTCGCTCAGACGACCTGGTGCAGCCAGCGTACGGGGGCACCCTCCCCCGCGTGCCGGAACGTCTCCAGCTCGTCGTCCCACGGCTTCCCGAGGAGCTTGTCGACCTCGAGCTCGAGCGTGGTGTCACCGAGAGCGGCCTTGACCACCGCTGCCTTGAGCCGGTCCTCCGGGATCATGATGTCGCCGTGCATCCCGGTGACGGCGTGGAAGACGCCGAGATCGGGAGTGAAGGAGTAGCGCGCACCCTCGGAGGTCGACGTGCCGTCCTCGGTCACCTCGAAGCGCAGGTGCGTCCATCCCTTCAGCGCCGACGCGATCGCCGCTGCGGAACCGACCGCACCGGACCAGAAGAGCTCGGCCCGGTAGGTGCCGGCCTGGGCGGGCTGTGCCGTCCAGTCGAAGTTCACGGGCGCACCAAGCACCCCCGCGACGGCCCATTCGATGTGCGGGCAGAGCGCGGAGGGAGCCGAATGCACGAACACAACGCCTCGTGCGATGCCACGCGAGGCGCTCGGGTCCTTGATCTGAGTGGTCACCGAATATCTCCTTCGTTGCGGCGCGAGCTACGCCTTCCCCAGCGGGCTCGATCATGCGTGAAGGAAACACTTCGGTGGATCACATGCATGTAGTTGTGCTGCCCATTCTTACCTACCAGGCCCAGGATCTCCAGTATCGAAGCAAAACGGCCGGTGGCGACCGGCACGGATGCCGATCGCCACCGATGGTGCGTTCTGAGGGGACGTCAGTCCCGCTCCACCGTCTTCTCGAGAGCCTCGGCCCGCGCCGCGGCGTCAGTGATCTCCTCGGAGTCGATCGCGTAGGTGCGGTGGAACCAGGTCAGCGCATCCTTGTCGCGGCCCGCGTCCTGGAGCGTGTCCGCGTACGCGTAGCGCAGGCGAACGACCCAGGCCTCGCGGCTCTTGTTGTTGAGCGGCGACTGCTCGAGGATCCGCAGGGCCGCGTCGTACTGCCCCATGTCCCGGCGAGCACCCGCCTCGACGATCGTCATCTCGGCCTTCGCCGGCGCATCAAAGTTCGCGACAGAAGGGCTGTGCGCGAGCTTGATCGCCTGCTCGGGCTGGCCGAGCGCGCGGTGGCAGTCCGCCATGATCGGCAGGTAGGCCGTCGCACCGTTCATCCGCTTGGCGGCGCGCAGCTCGGCGAGCGCCTCGGAGTAGTGGCCGGCAGCGTACGCAGCCTCGCCCAGCGCCTCGCGGATGACAGCGATCCGCTGCGTACGCGACTTGGCGGCCTTGGCGTGCTGGTAGGCAAGCTCGGGGTCGGAGTCGATGAACATGTCGGCAGCGACCAGGTGGCGCGCGATCCGCGCCGCCAGCTTCTCGGGCAGGCCTCGCAGCTGAGCCGAGATCGCTCGGTCCAGCTCCTTGCCTGTCACCTCCTCCGGCAGCTCCGGACCGTCGTAGGCCCGCTGATCGGCCGTACGCTCCTCGCGCGGCTCGTCGAAGCGGCGCTGCGGCTTGCCACCGGGCTTGCCGCTGCGGTCCTTGGAGTAACCGCCCTTCCGGTCGCTCCCGCCACCACGCTTCGGGCCGTCGGAGCGGCCGCCGGCACGCGGGCCACCACGGCCGGGCGACGACGGCTTGCCGTCGCGACGCTCGTCGCCTCCGCGGCCGCCATCACGACGCTGCTCGCCTCCGCGACCTCCACCGCCATCACGACGGTCGCTGCTCCGACCGGCACCCGGGCGACCGCCACTCGGTCGACCAGCGCTCGGCTTGCCATCACCTGAGCGACCGCCACGGCCACCGGTGGATGAACCCGAACCAGAGCTCTTCGGACGCCCGGGGCGTCCGGCGGGCTTACCGCCTCTGTTGCTACGGCGCTCGTCAGCCATAGCTGCCATCCTCACTGCTGCGTACTGCAGCCGACTTCGAAAGATCCCCAGATCATTTCGCCAGTAGATCATTTCGTCAGTAAAAAGCAGTAGAGGCCGCCCCAAAGGGCGGCCTCTACCTGAAATTTTGTCCGGCGGCGTCCTACTCTCCCACAGCCTCTCGGTTGCAGTACCATCGGCGCTGAAGGGCTTGACTTCCGGGTTCGGGATGGGACCGGGTATT
>NZ_JBVJKY010000009.1:232678-339079 GCF_055585005.1 Nocardioides sp. NPDC054178 | reverse complement strand
GACGCCTCGCCCGACCTAACCGACGCCTCGCCCGACCTAACCGACGCCTCGCCCGACCTAACCGACGCCTCGCCCGACCTAACCGACGCCTCGGCGGAGCCGGGTCAGCGGATCAGCGGGTCGACAGCGAGAGCGACGAAGAGGAGCGACAGGTAGAGGTTGCTCGAGTGGAAGAGCTGCATGGGGCGGATCTTGGTGAGGTCCTCGGTGCCCTTTGCACGCGCGTGCAGCTGGTGGGCCTGGACGAGGAAGACGGCGCCGAGGCCGACGGCGGCGACCGGGTAGAGCCAGCCGGTGGAGGCGATGGGCCACAGCAGCAGCGAGGTGGCGACCATGATCCAGGAGTACGCCACGATCTGGCCGCCCACGTGGCGGGCGGACTTGACCACCGGCAGCATCGGCACGTCGACCTGCGCGTAGTCCTCGCGGTAGCGCAGCGCGAGGGCCCAGGTGTGCGGCGGGGTCCAGAAGAAGACGACCATGAACAGGATCAGCGGCTCCCAGGAGACCTGGTTGGTGACCGCGGTCCAGCCGATCAGGGTCGGGAAGCAACCGGCGATGCCGCCCCAGACGATGTTCTGGGTGGTGCGCCGCTTGAGCAGCATCGTGTAGACGAAGACGTAGAACGCGTTGGCGGCCAGCGACAGGCCCGCGGAGAGCCAGTTGACGAAGAACCCGAGCACCAGCACCGACAGCACGGCCAGCACGGACCCGAAGACCAGGGCAGCCCGCGGGGTGACCACGTGCCGCGGCAGAGCCCGGCGTCGCGTACGCCTCATCTGCTCGTCGATGTCACGGTCGTAGACGCAGTTGAAGACCGAGGCCGAACCGGCCGAGAAGATCCCGCCGACGACGGTGGCCGCGACCAGGCCGACGCCCGGGACACCCTGGGCGGCGAAGAACATCACCGGAACGGTGGTCAGCAGCAGCAGCTCGATCACGCGGGGCTTCGTCAGGGAGACGTACGCCGAGATGACGTCGCGCATTGACGCGCGGTCGCTACGCTGGTCGAGGTCGGGGACCGGCTGTTCGACGTGCGTCACTGAGAAGATCCTTCTCGTTCGGGTTGAGGCGTCACATGCGGCTCGTACAAGCAGTTCACAGCATGCGGCTCGCAGTCTAACCCCGAGCGTGAGTAGGCTCGGATTCGGCAGCCCCCACGGCCAGCCCAAGAAATGTCCCCAGCGGATTTCTACGATTTTGAAAAGGCACCTCGTGAGCACCAAACCTGTACTCGAGTGGACCGATCTGGACAGCAAGGCCGTGGACACCGTCCGCGTTCTCGCCATGGACTCCGTGCAGAAGGTCGGCAACGGCCACCCTGGCACCGCGATGAGCCTGGCCCCGGCGGCGTACCTGCTCTTCCAGAAGGTGATGAAGCACAACCCGGCCGACACCGACTGGCTCGGCCGTGACCGGTTCGTGCTCTCCGTCGGCCACTCGAGCGTCACCCTCTACATCCAGCTCTACCTCGGCGGCTTCGGTCTCGAGCTCGGCGACCTGGAGGCCCTGCGCACCTGGGGCTCGCTGACCCCGGGTCACCCCGAGCGCGGCCACACCCGCGGCGTGGAGGTGACCACCGGCCCGCTCGGCCAGGGTGTCGCCAACGCCGTCGGCATCGCGATGGCCCAGCGCCGGCTGCGCGGCCTGCTCGACCCGGACACCCCGGTCGACCAGCCGAGCCCGTTCGACCACAAGACCTACGTGCTGGCCGGTGACGGCGACCTGCAGGAGGGCGTCAGCTCCGAGGCCAGCTCGATCGCCGGCACGCAGAAGCTCGGCAACCTCACGATGATCTACGACGCCAACCGGATATCGATCGAGGGCGACACCAACGTCGCGTTCACCGAGGACGTGGCGGCCCGCTACAAGGCCTACGGCTGGCACGTGCAGGAGGTCGACTGGACCCACGACGGCACCGGCTACGCCGAGGACGTCCCGGCGCTCTACGACGCGATCAACGCCGCCGCCGAGGTCACCGACCAGCCGTCGCTGATCCTGCTGCGCACCATCATCGCCTGGCCCGCCCCCAACGCGCAGAACACCGAGGCCGCCCACGGCTCGGCGCTCGGCGCCGAGGAGGTCGCCGCGACCAAGGAGGTGCTGGGCTTCGACCCGGCCAAGTCCTTCGACGTCGACCCCGCGGTGCTCGCCCACACCCGTAAGCTCATCGAGCGCGGCGAGCAGGCCGAGCAGGCCTGGCGTGAGCAGGAGGCCGCCTGGGCCGAGGCCAACCCGGAGGGCGCCAAGCTGCTCGCGCGGCTGCAGGCCGGGGAGCTCCCCGACGGCATCGCCGACGCGCTGCCGTTCTTCGAGGCCGACGCCAAGGGCATCGCCACCCGCGCCGCCTCCGGCAAGGTGATCAACGCGCTGGCGCCGGTGCTGCCCGAGCTGTGGGGCGGCTCGGCCGACCTCGCCGGCTCCAACAACACCACCATCTCCGGTGCGCCCAGCTTCGTCCCCGAGGACCGCTCCACCCACGAGTGGAAGGGCGACCCCTACGCCGGGCGCGTGCTCCACTTCGGCATCCGCGAGCACGCCATGGGCGCGATCCTCAACGGCATCGTGGCCCACTCGCCCACCCGGGCCTTCGGCGGCACGTTCTTCCAGTTCTCCGACTACATGCGCGGCGCCGTACGCGTCGGGGCCCTGTCCAAGCTGCCGGTGATCCACGTCTGGACCCATGACTCGGTCGGTCTGGGCGAGGACGGCCCGACCCACCAGCCGGTCGAGCACCTCGCCGCGGTCCGGGCCATCCCGGGTCTCGACGTGGTCCGTCCCGCCGACGCCAACGAGACCGCCGCCGCCTGGCTCGAGGTGCTCAAGCACCACGACCGCCCCTCGGCGCTCATCCTGACCCGTCAGGCGCTGCCGACCTTCCCGCGCGGGAAGGATGGCTTCGCCGACACGAGCGGCGTGGCCAAGGGTGGCTACGTGCTCCTCGACTCCCCCACCGGGACCGTGGACGTGGTGCTGCTCGGCACCGGCTCCGAGGTGCAGTACGCCGTCGCCGCCCGCGAGGAGCTGGCGAAGGAGGGCATCGGCGCCCGGGTCGTCTCGCTGCCCTGCCTGGAGTGGTTCGAGGCCCAGGACCAGGACTACCGCGACTCGGTGATCCCGCCCAGCGTCAAGGCGCGCGTCAGCGTCGAGGCCGGCGTGAAGCAGGGCTGGCGGGAGTACGTCGGCGACGCCGGCCGGATCGTCTCGCTCGAGCACTTCGGCGCCTCGGCGTCCGGTGCGCTGCTGTTCAAGGAGTACGGCTTCACCCCCGAGGCGGTCGTCACGGCCGCCAAGGAGAGCCTCGCCGCCATCAACAAGGGAGCATGAAATATGTCTGATCGTCTCAAGGCGCTGGCCGAGGCCGGCGTATCCATCTGGCTCGACGACCTCTCCCGCGAGCGGATCGAGACCGGCAACCTCGCCGATCTCGTCAAGGAGAAGTCCGTCGTCGGGGTGACCACCAACCCGACCATCTTCGCCGCCGCGATCGCCAACGGTGAGCGCTACGACGAGCAGCTGCGCTCGCTGGTGGCCGACGGCAAGAACGTCGACGAGGTCATCTTCGGCCTCACCACCGAGGACGTACGCAACGCCTGCGACATCCTCGCGCCGGTCGCCGAGGCGACCAAGGACGACGGCCGGGTCTCGATCGAGGTCGAGCCCACGCTGGCCAACGACACCGACGCGACCATCGCCTCCGCGAAGGCGCTGTGGGCCGCTGTCGACCGCCCCAACGTGCTGATCAAGATCCCGGCAACCCTCGAGGGGCTGCCGGCGATCACCGCCGCGATCGCCGAGGGCATCTCGGTCAACGTGACCCTGATCTTCTCGGTGGAGCGCTACCGGGCGGTGATGGACGCCTACCTGACCGGTCTGGAGCAGGCCAAGGCGGCCGGCAAGGACCTGTCCACGATCCGCAGCGTGGCGTCGTTCTTCGTCTCCCGGGTCGACACCGAGATCGACAAGCGGCTCGAGGCGATCGGCACCCCTGAGGCCACCGCGCTGCGCGGCAAGGCCGCGGTGGCCAACGCCATCGCCGCCTACGCCGCCTTCGAGGAGGTCCACGCCGGCGAGCGCTGGGCCGCGCTGGCCGCCGAGGGCGCCAACGCCCAGCGGCCGCTGTGGGCCTCGACCGGGGTCAAGAACCCGGACTACCCCGACACCCTCTACGTCACCGAGCTGGTCGTCGCCGACACCGTCAACACGATGCCGGAGAAGACCCTGGAGGCCTTCGCCGACCACGGCGAGGTCAAGGGCGACGTCGTCACCGGCAAGGGCGCCGAGGCGGCAGCGGTCTTCGAGTCGCTGCGCTCGGTCGGGGTCGACATCGACGACGTCTTCTTGGTGCTGGAGACCGAGGGCGTCGACAAGTTCAAGGCCTCCTGGACCGAGCTCGTCGACACCGTCGTCGGCCAGATCGAGGCGGTCAAGCAGTGAGCGATGGCCCGGTCGACGTGACCACGACGGACGCTTGGAAGGCACTCACCGAGCTGCGGGCAGGCTTCGAGCCCGACCTGCGCTCGTGGTTCGCCGATGATCCCGGCCGGGCCTCACGCTTCACCTTCGAGGCGGCCGATCTCCACGTCGACCTCTCCAAGAACCTCCTCACCGACGACCTCCTGGCCACCCTCCTCACGCTCGCCGAGCAGGTCGGCCTGGAGGCGCGGCGCGATGCCATGTTCACAGGCGAACACATCAACGTCACCGAGGACCGGGCGGTGCTCCACACCGCCCTCCGCCTCCCGTCCGACGCCTCCCTGGTGGTCGACGGCACCGACGTCGTCCCCGAGGTCCACGAGACCCTGGCGAAGATGTACGCCTTCGCCGACCGGGTCCGCTCGGGTGAGTGGAAGGGCGTCACCGGGGAGCGGATCCACACGGTCGTCAACATCGGCATCGGCGGCTCCGACCTGGGCCCGGTGATGGCGTACGAGGCGCTGGAGCCGTTCCGTCACCCCGAGATCGAGTGCCGCTTCATCTCCAACATCGATCCCACCGACGCCGCCCAGAAGCTGAAGGGGCTCGACCCCGCCACCACCCTGTTCGTCGTCTCCTCGAAGACCTTCTCGACGCTGGAGACGCTGACCAACGCCCGGCTGGCGCGTGCCTGGCTCCTCGACGCGCTCGGCGACGACGTGGACGCCGCCGACGCGGTGAAAAAGCACTTCGTCGCGGTCTCGACCGCCCTGGACAAGGTCGCGAGCTTCGGGATCGACCCGGAGAACGCGTTCGGCTTCTGGGACTGGGTCGGCGGCCGCTACTCGGTCGACTCCGCGATCGGCACGTCCCTGGCGATCGCCGTCGGCCCCGAGGGCTTCGCCGAGTTCCTCGGTGGCTTCCACGCGATCGACGAGCACTTCCGCACCACCCCGCTCGCCCAGAACGTCCCGGCCCTGATGGGTCTCCTCAACGTCTGGTACGTCAACTTCTTCGACGCCCAGACCCACGCCGTGCTGCCCTACTCCCAGCTGCTGCACCGGTTCCCGGCCTACCTCCAGCAGCTGACCATGGAGTCCAACGGCAAGTCGGTTCGCTGGGACGGCACCGCGGTGAGCACCGACACCGGCGAGGTGTTCTGGGGCGAGCCCGGCACCAACGGCCAGCACGCGTTCTACCAGCTGATCCACCAGGGCACCCGGGTGATCCCGGCCGACTTCCTCGCGTTCGCCAACCCCGCCTATCCGCTCGCGGACGGCGACATCGACGTGCACGAGCTGTTCCTGGCCAACTTCTTCGCCCAGACCCAGGCACTCGCCTTCGGCAAGACCGCCGAGCAGGTGCGCGCCGAGGGCACCGCGGAGAACATCGTCAACGCCCGAGTCTTCTCCGGCAACCGGCCGACCACCTCGATCATGGCGCCGGCTCTGACCCCGCACGTGCTGGGGCAGCTGATCGCGCTCTACGAGCACATCACCTTCACCCAGGGTGTGGTGTGGGGCATCGACTCCTTCGACCAGTGGGGCGTCGAGCTCGGCAAGCAGCTCGCCCTGCAGATCAGCCCGGCGGTCTCCGGTGATGTCGAGACCGCCAAACAGCAGGACACCTCCACCCAGTCCCTCATCGCCTACTACAGAGAGAAGCGCACGTGACCAGCGACGGTCATCCCGAGTCACTTATCGAGGTCCACGAGACCGCCGAGGCGCTGGCCTCGGCCGTTGCCGGAGAGTTCCTCAGCCGCCTCGCCGACCTGCAGGCGGCCGGCGACGTCCCCACCATCGGACTCACCGGTGGCACCATCGCCGAGGCGATCCATCGTGAGATCGCGCGTCTCGCTCCCGAGTCGGGTGTCGACTGGGGCGCGGTCGAGTTCTTCTTCGGCGACGAGCGCTACGTCGCCGCCGACTCCCCCGACCGCAACGCCGGCCAGGCCCGTGCCGCCTTCCTGACCGAGGTCGGCGTGCCCGACCACCGCATCCACGAGATGCCCGCCACCGACTCCGGCCTGAGCGTCGACGAGGCCGCGGCGCAGTTCTCCGAGGACGTACGCCGGCACGGCTCCGGCGGCTTCGACATCCTCATGCTCGGCGTCGGGCCCGACGGCCACATCGCCTCCCTCTTCCCCGGCTTCCCGCAGCTCGAGGCGAAGGACGCGATCGCCGTCGGCGTCACCGGCTCCCCCAAGCCCCCGCCCGAGCGCATCACCTTCACGTTCGAGGCGCTGCGCCGTTCCACGACCGTCTGGTTCCTGGTCAGCGGTGAGGGCAAGGCCGAAGCGGTGGCCAAGGCCCACTCCGGCGCACCGGTCACCGAGATCCCCGCCACCGGCGTCACCGGCACCACCGAGACGACCTGGTTCCTGGACCGGGCCGCCGCCTCGAAGCTCTGACCGCCGCCGACCCGGCGCGTCTGCCCCGCCCAGGCGCGTCGAGTCGGCGCAAATGTCTCGGGAACTCCGTTACCCAGGTTGCTAACTGCAGGTAAATCTTTCCCGCATCGGGTTCCGCGCGCACCTGCCGGCTGCCACCATCCGAGCATGTCCTTCAGCGCCTCTCGGCGGCTGCGCCTCACCCTGGCCAGCCTCGTTGCCCTCGCCCTGGCGAGCTTCATGGCGGTCGTCATCACGACCGCCCCGGCCCAGGCGGCCACGATCACCGTATCCACGGCGATCGCCACCCAGAACGGCTCGACGGCGACGGTACGCGGCTACGTCGTCGGTCAGCCCACCGCGACCAACACCGTCGTGACCAGCAGCTATCCCAACGACTACGCCCTCGCGATCGCCGACTCAGCCACGGAGACCAGCACGTCGAGGATGCTCTACGTGCAGATCCCCGACGCCTTCCGCAGCTCGTGGGGCCTGCGGTCCAACCCGAGCCTGAAGGGGCGTCAGATCGATGTCACCGGCACCCTGACGGCGTACTTCTCCCATCCCGGCCACAAGAACGGCACCGCCTTCGCGTTCGCCGGCTCCACGCCGGCCCCCACACCCACCCCCACCGCCAGCCCCACCCCGGATCCCAACATCCCGGCGGGCTACTACGACTCGGCCACAGGTCTGTCCGGCTCGGCACTGAAGTCGGCGCTGCACAACATCATCGACGGCCACACCACCCTGTCCTACAGCGCGGTCTGGGAAGCGCTGAAGGTGCTCGACCAGGACCCCAACAACTCCTCGAACGTGATCGAGTTCTACTCCGGAGTCTCCACACCGAAGACCAACAACGGCGGCGACGCCAACAACTGGAACCGCGAGCACACCTGGCCCCAGAGCCACGGCGACTTCGGCACGAGCAACGGCCCCGGCACCGACGTACACCACCTGCTGCCCGAGGACGTCACCGTCAACTCCACCCGCGGCAACAAGGACTTCGACCTCGGTGGCTCGGCAGTCTCGGAGTGCAGCGACTGCTGGAGCGACGCCGACTCCTTCGAGCCGCGCGACAGCGTCAAGGGCGACCTCGCCCGCGGCATCCTCTACATGGCCGTGCGCTACAACGGCGACGACGGCTTCGCCGACCTCGAGCTCAACAACTCCGTCAACGGTTCGACCAGCTACCTCGGCAAGGTCTGCGTCCTCCTGGCCTGGCACAGCGCCGACCCCGTCACCGCCGCCGAGCGCACCCGCAACAACACGATCTACTCCACCTACCAGCACAACCGCAACCCGTTCATCGACCACCCCGAGTACGCCGACTCCATCTTCGGCGCCACCTGCTAACCCCCGCCGAGTCGGCTCATCTTGACCGGATTCCGCGCCGAGTCGGCTCGTCATGACGAGCCGACTCGGCGGAATTGTCGGTGGTCCCGCTCATGCTGGGCGCATGGACATTGAACAGATGCGATTCACCCGTACGCTCGGCGCCGACTTCCCGCTGGCCGCGACCCTGCCGTTCACCACGAAGATGGCGCTCGATTCGGGCGTGACCCACCGACAGCTGCGCGAGCTCGTGCACCTCGGACTCATCCGGCGGTTGATCAAGGGGGTCTATCTGGCCACAGAGGCGGGCGACTCGCTCGCGCTGCGCGTCGCGGGGCTCAAGCTCGTCGTTCCCGAGGACGCCGTGGTGGTCGACCGGCATGCTGGTTGGCTCCTCGGCGCCGAGATGATGCTCGCGCCGGGCGAGCACCTCGACCTGCAGCCTCTCTCGGTCTTCCTTCCTGCCGGCCGTGGTCGTCTGCGCAACGACCTCGCTGCCAGCGGCGAGCGCACCTTCGTCAAGGACGACATCCTCGAGATCGACGGTCTGCTGGTGACCAGCGCACTCCGCACCGCCTGGGACGTCGGCCGGGTGCGGTGGCCAGAACGGGCCATCGCCGGGATCGACCAGGTGCATCGGCTCGGCCACTACGATCCTGGCGAGTTCCTCGCCGGGATCAACAGGTTCCGTGGACAGCGGTACGTCACCACGCTGAGAGCGGTCGGACCACTCGCCGATGGTCGAGCGGAGTCACCTCCGGAGTCGGTCCTGCGGATCTGGTCGAAAGAGGTGAGAGGCCTCGATCTCGTACCTCAGCTCGAGGTCCATCGAGGACGCCGGTTCCTCGGACGCCTCGACCTCGGCAACGAGCACCTGAAGATCGGCGTCGAGTACGACGGGGCCGAATGGCACAGCACCCCCGAGCAGCTGGAGCATGACCGGAGCCGGCGAGCCGACATGATCGATGACGGCTGGCTCATCGAGGTCTTCACCAAGGACGACACGTTCCGCAGACTCGCTGACCCCGGCGTACGACTGCGGCGGCTGCGCGACCGCGCCCACCAGCGCCTTGCCGACGCGACGGCCGCCTGAAACCGCCGAGTCGGCTCGTCCTGACCACATCCGGTGCCCAGTCGGCTCGTCATAACGAGCCGACTCGGCACCGATTCATGTCAGAACGAGCCGACTCGGCGGGTGTTCAGAAGATGATCTCGCCGGACTTGCGGCGGGAGCGGAGCAGGGCGATGGCCTCCTCCAGGATGTCCTCGGCCTCGGCGTCGGAGCGGCGCTCCTTCACGTAGGCGAGGTGGGTCTTGTAAGGCTCGATCTTCGGCGCCGGGGGCGCGTTCTCCTCGTCCAGACCAGCCGGGAGCCCACACTTGGGGCAGTCCCAGGAGTCCGGTGGCGTCGCCTCGACGGCGAAGGTGATGACCGAGCGATGTGCGTTGGCGCAGAAGTAGGTGACGGCCTTTCGCGGGGCAGCTTCGCCACGCTCCGCCTCACCCATCGGCCCAGCACCGACTCGGGAGCCCCGAATCGCGTTCCCTCCACCTGCCATGGTGCTGCGGTGTCCTCTCTCAACTTAAAGTTCGCAGCCCCGAGAGGCCACTTTGGGGGAATCGGACGGCAAAATCTCCGTCCAGCGTCGATGAGTTTAGACGCTATCGCGCGTGCGCTGAAGGGGAATGGTTCAGTAGGCCATCAGCAGGCCGAGCGCGATCACACAGGCGAACCAGATGACACCGATGCCGATGGTGAGTCGGTCGAGGTTGCGCTCGACGACCGAGGATCCACCCAGCGAGCTCGAGACACCGCCACCGAACATGTCGGAGAGTCCGCCACCGCGGCCCTTGTGGAGCAGCACGAGCAGGATCATCAGCGCGCTCGCGATGACCAGAATGATGGTGAAGAGAAGTTCCACGTCTGAAATCCTATCTGGAGAGCGGCAAACCTACAGCACCGGTAGGTCGTAGTAACGGGAGATCGCCGCGAAGTCCTCCACGGAGAGGCTTGCGCCGCCGACCAGGGCGCCGTCGACGTCGCCCTCCTGCATCAGCGCGGCCACGTTGTTGGGCTTCACCGAGCCGCCGTAGAGGATGCGTACGCCACCGGCGATCTCCGCTCCGTAGAGCTTCTCCAGGCGCTCCCGGATGCCGGCGCAGACCTCCTGGGCGTCCTGCGCCGTCGCGGTCTCCCCCGTGCCGATCGCCCAGACCGGCTCGTAGGCGATCACGACCTGCGCGACCTCGGCGTCGGTGAGCCCGGCCAGCGATGCCTCGGCCTGAGCGGTGCAGTGCTCGAGGTGGTTGCCGGCCTGGCGGACCTCGAGGCCCTCGCCGACGCAGACGATCGGGACGATGTTGTGCTTGAGCGCGATCTTCGCCTTCTGCGCGACGATCTCGTCGGTCTCGCCGAAGTGCTCACGACGCTCGGAGTGACCCACGATCACGTAGGAGCAGCCGAGCTTGGCCAGCATCGAGGCCGAGATCTCGCCGGTGTAGGCGCCGGACTCATGGGTCGAGACGTTCTGGGCACCGTAGGTGATGCGCATCTTGTCGCCGTCGACCAGCGTCTGCACCGAGCGGATGTCGGTGAAGGGCGGGAAGACCGCGACCTCCACGGCAGCGAAGTCGTGGCGCTTGTCGGAGAGCGTCCAGGCGAGCTTCTGGACCAGCACCACCGCTTCTTGGTGGTTGAGGTTCATCTTCCAGTTGCCGGCGATGAGCGGGGTGCGCCCCGCGGCCGCCTTCTTGGCCGCCATCAGCCCAGTCCCCCGGCCAGCGTCGACTCCTCGAGCACGGCGATGCCCGGAAGGGTCTTGCCCTCCAGGTATTCGAGCGAGGCGCCGCCGCCGGTGGAGATGTGACCGAACTGGTCATCGGAGAACCCGAGCTGACGGATCGCCGCGGCGGAGTCACCACCGCCGACGACCGAGAGGCCGTCGATCGTGGTGAGCGCCTGGGCCACCGCGCGGGTGCCCTCGGCGAAGGCAGCCTGCTCGAAGACGCCCATCGGACCGTTCCAGAAGACCGTCTTCGCGCCCTCGAGCGCGGCGGCGTAGGTCTGCGCGGACTCCGGACCGATGTCGAGCCCGAGCGACTCGGACGGGATCGCGTTGGCCGCGACCACGCGGGCGGAGGCCTCGTCGCCGAAGGAGTCGGCGACCACGATGTCGGTCGGCAGCAGGATCTCGACGCCGATCTCCTCGGCACGCTCGAGGTAGCCGAGCACGGTGAGGATCTGGTCCTCCTCGAGCAGCGACTGACCCACCTCGTTGCCCTGGGCCTTGAGGAAGGTGAAGACCATGCCGCCCCCGATGAGCAGCTTGTCGGCCTTGCCGAGCAGGTTGTCGATCACGCCCAGCTTGTCGGAGACCTTCGAGCCACCGAGGACGACCACATAGGGCCGCTCGGGGGTCTCGGTGAGCCGCTTGAGCACGTCGATCTCGGTGGCCACCAGGTCGCCCAGTGCGCTCGGGAGCAGCTTGGCGACGTCGTAGACCGAGGCCTGCTTGCGGTGGACCACGCCGAAGCCGTCGGAGACGAAGGCGTCGGCCAGAGCGGCGAGCTCGGCGGCGAAGGTGGCCCGCTCGATGTCGTCCTTGCTGGTCTCACCGGGGTTGAAGCGTACGTTCTCCAGCAGCGCGACCTGGCCGTCGGCGAGGCCGCCGACGACCGCGCTGGCGGAGTCGCCGACGGTGTCGGTCGCGAAGGCGACCTCGGCACCGAGCAGCTCACCGAGGCGGACCGCCACGGGCGCCAGCGAGTAGGCCGGGTCCGGCTCCCCCTTCGGGCGACCGAGGTGGGCGACCACCACGACCTTGGCGCCGGCGTCGGCCAGCGCCTTGATCGTGGGCACCGAGGCACGGATGCGACCGTCGTCGGTGATCGTGGTGCCTTCCAGCGGGACGTTGAGGTCGGAGCGCACGAGAACGCGCTTGCCCGCGACACCCTGCTCGATGAGCTGCGTGAGATTCAGAGACATAACGGGCTAGACCCTAACCTGTGAGGTGGGTCGCTGGGTCACAGGCTCGCGCCAACGTACGCCACCAGGTCACCGAGCCGGTTGGAGTAGCCCCACTCGTTGTCGTACCACGCCGCGACCTTGACCTGGTTGCCGATCACCTTGGTGAGCGGAGCGTCGAAGATCGAGGACGCCGGGTTGGTCACGATGTCGGAGGAGACGATCGGGTCGGTCGAGTAGACGAGGTACTTCCCGTCGGCGGCCTTCTCCATGATCGAGTTGATCTCCTCCACCGAGGTCTCGCGCGAGGCCTCGAAGGAGAGGTCGACGATCGAGCCGGTCGGCACCGGCACACGCAGCGCGTAGCCGTCGAGCTTGCCCTTCAGCTCCGGCAGCACCAGGCCGATCGCCTTGGCGGCGCCGGTCGAGGTGGGCACCACGTTGAGCGCGGCCGCGCGGGCACGGCGCAGGTCCTTGTGGATGTTGTCCTGCAGGTTCTGGTCGGCGGTGTAGGCGTGCACCGTGGTCATCAGGCCCTGGTTGATGCCGATGCCCTCGTGCAGCGCCTTCGCCAGCGGCGCCAGGCAGTTGGTGGTGCAGGAGGCGTTGGAGATGACCGTGTGGGCCTCGGGGTCGTAGACGCCCTCGTTGACGCCGAGGACGATGGTGGCGTCCTCGTTCTTCGCCGGTGCGGAGATGATGACCTTCTTCGCGCCGCCGTTGTCGACGTGGGCGCGGGCCTTGGTCGCGTCGGTGAAGAAGCCGGTGGACTCGATCACGACGTCGACGCCGAGGTCGGCCCACTTGAGGTTGGCCGGGTCACGCTCTGCGTACGCCTTGATCTCCTTGCCGTCGACGACGATCGCGTCCTCGGTGGCGGACACGTCGGCGCCGAGGGGACCGAGGATCGAGTCGAACTTCAGCAGCGTCGCGAGGGTGGCGTTGTCGCTGAGGTCGTTGACACCGACGATCTCGATGTCGAGGTCGGAGGCGCGCACCGCGCGGAAGAAGTTGCGGCCGATCCGGCCGAATCCGTTGATGCCTACTCGAACTGTCACGTGGACTCCTGGTTCGCGTCGAAAGATTGTGCGCGGGATCACCCGCTGACGCCGACACTACCCAGCCCCTCTGAACAGCGGGAGACTGGGTTGGATCGTTCCAAAAGACGGACGAGTAGCAAACGGCCCGAGCCCCTCGGATACACGAGGGGCTCGGGCCGGGTCGAGAATGGGGAAGCGCTCCTCAGGCGTCCTCGGCGAGCATCTCCGCGGTCAGCGACGCCTCGGTGTCGGGGATGCCGAGCTCCTCGGCCCGCTTGTCGGCCATCGCGAGCAGACGGCGGATGCGGCCGGCGATGGCGTCCTTGGTGAGCACCGGGTCGTGGAGCTGGCCGAGCTCCTCGAGGGAGGCCTGCTTGTGCTCCAGCCGGAGCTTGCCGGCCTGGCGCAGGTGGTCGGGGATGTCCTCACCGAGGATCTCCAGGGCGCGCTCGACGCGCGCTCCAGCAGCGACGGCCGCACGGGCCGAGCGGCGCAGGTTGGCGTCGTCGAAGTTGGCCAGCCGGTTGGCGGTGGCACGTACCTCGCGGCGCATCCGGCGCTCCTCCCAGGCCATCAGCGACTCGTGGGCACCCAGACGGGTCAGCAGCTGGCCGATCGCGTCACCGTCGCGGATGACGACGCGGTCCACGCCGCGGACCTCACGGGGCTTGGCGGAGATGCCGATCCGACGGGCTACGCCGACCAGAGCCAGCGCCGACTCCGAGCCGGGGCAGGTCACCTCCATCGAGGAGGAGCGACCCGGCTCGGTCAGCGAGCCGTGGGCCAGGAACGCCCCGCGCCAGGCGGCGACGGCGTCGCAGGCCCCGCCCGAGACGACGGCAGGGGGAAGACCCCGCACCGGTCGCCCGCGCTGGTCGAGGAGGCCGGTCTGGCGCGCCAGCGCCTCACCGTCCTTGACCACGCGCACGATGTAGCGGCTGCCCTTACGAAGCCCGCTCGCCTGGATGAGAGCCACCTCTGCCTCGTGGCCGAAGACGTCGGCGATGTCTCGCTTCAGTCTCCTGGCGGCCAGACCGGTGTCGAGCTCAGCCTCGACCACGATCCTGCCGGCCACGATGTGGATCCCCCCAGCGAACCTCAACGTCGAGGCAACCTCTGCCTTGCGGCAGCATGTCTTGGTGATCTGAGTGGAGGCCAGCTCTGCCTTCACCTGTCCCGTCATCGCCATGCCGGAGAGTCTTTCATTGTTGTCAACGACCCTCGAATCGGTTCCACCCCAGAGGCCGCGCTAACCCGCCCCGATCACCCTCGCGTACGCGGCGGCGAGCCGCTCCGGGTCGTGACGAGGGGTCCCGTCGCCGACGGCGACGTCGGCGACCTCGACCTGTGCGCCGCACTTCTCGGCGACCCGCGACAGCTCGTCGAGGCCGTCGAGGGAGGAGTCGACCAGGACGGTGTGGATGCGGAGGTCGGGGGCGTGCTCGAGGAGGACCGAGAGGTGCTCGGCGGGGCCGAAGCCGGTCGTCTCCCCCGGCTGCTCGCCGAGGTTGAGCACAACGACGATCTTCGCGGAGGTCGCGACCAGGGCCTCGCGCAGGGCGCGGACCATCAGGTGCGGCAGGACCGAGGTGAACCAGGAGCCCGGCCCCAGGAACACCCACTCCGCCTCGCAGATGGCCGCGACCGCATCCGGAGCGGCGGGCGGGTTGTCGGGGATGAGCCGGATCGACTCGATCTTCCCGTCGGTGCTGGCGACCTCGACCTGCCCCTGCACCGAGGTGAGGGCCTCGGGAGACCCGGGCACCAGGCCGCGTACGTCGGCGACGATGTCCATCGGGACCAGCGCCATCGGCAGGACCCGGCCCTTGGCGCCCAGCAGGCGGCCGACCCAGTCGAGGGCCTCGACGTGGTCGCCGAGCTGCTCCCACAGGCCCACGATCAGCAGGTTGCCGAGGTTGTGACCGCGCATCTCGCCCTCACCGGCGAAGCGGTGCTGCAGCACCTGCGCCCAGGTGTCGTCCCAGCGGTCCGCGCCGCACAGCGCGGCGAGCGCCATCCGCAGGTCGCCCGGCGGAAGCACACCGAACTCCCGTCGGAGCCGGCCGCTCGAGCCGCCGTTGTCGGCGACCGTGACGATCGCGGTGAGCTGGTCGACGGTCAGGTCGTCGACCAGCAGACGCAGCGCGCTCAGCGATGCGTGCAGTCCGTGCCCTCCCCCCAGGGCGACGACGGCCTGGGCTTCTGCCCCGGGTCGGTCGGCCCCGGCCACTCTCACTCCCGCCCGAGGTCTCGGTGGATCGCCTTCGCATCCAGGCCGGCATCTCGCAGCCGCCTGGAGATCTCCTCCGCCATCGCCACGCTGCGGTGCTTGCCGCCCGTGCACCCGATCGCCACGCGCATGAACCTCTTTCCTTCGTGGAGATAGCCCTTGGTCACTCCGATGAGCACCGGAACATACCCGCTCAGGAACTCCTCCGCACCAGGGCGCGAGTAGACGTAGGCGGCGACGTCGGGGTTGTCACGTCCGTTGCCGTCCTTCAGCTCCGGCACCCAGTGCGGGTTGGGCAGGAAACGCATGTCGGCCATGAAGTCGGCGTCGACCGGGATCCCGTACTTGAACCCGAAGCTCACCACCGACACCTTCAGCGTCGTCCGCTCGGGAGTGCCGAACGCCTCAGCGATCCGCGCGGTGAGCTGGTGCACGTTGAGCTGGGTCGTGTCGATGACCAGGTCGGCGGCACCGCGCAGGCTGGCCAGCACCACCCGCTCCCGCTCCAGCGCGTCCAGCAGCCGCTCGTTGCCTCGCTGCATCGGGTGCGGCCGTCGCGCGGCCTCCTGCCGGCGGACCAGCGTGTCGTCGGCGGCGTCGAGGAAGACCAGCGTCGTACGCCGCCCGGTGGCTCCCTTCGCCACGATCTCCTCGAGCTCGGCGAAGAACGACCCCGAACGTACATCGGTCACGACCGCCACCGGCTGCTCCGGGCCCCGGGCCGCGTCGACCCGCTCGACCACCTGCGGGAGCAGGCTCGGCGGCAGGTTGTCGACGACGTAGTAGCCGAGATCCTCCAGCTCCTTGGCGGCGGTGCTCCGCCCGGCACCGGTCATGCCGGTGATGACGACGACCTCCCCCTTGTGCATGACCTACTCCTCGATGATCTCGCCGGTGGTGACGTTGATGGCGCTAACCTTGCCATTCTTCGCCGTCTGCTCCACAGCGGTCTTGATCGCGGTCGCGGTGCCGGGCCCGATGCCGGGCACCTGGGCGATCTCCTCGACGGTCGCGGCCCGGAGCTTCTTGAGCGAGCCGAAGTGCTTCATCAGGGTCTTGCGGCGCACCTCGCCGAGGCCGGGTACGTCGTCGAGCAGGCTCTCCACCATCGACTTCGAGCGACGGCCGCGGTGATGGGTGATCGCGAACCGGTGCGCCTCGTCGCGGACCCGCTGCAGCAGGTAGAGCCCTTCGGAGGACCTCGGCAGGATGACCGGGTCCTCCTCGCCGGGCACCCAGACCTCCTCCAGGCGCTTGGCCAGGCCGACGACCGGGATGTCGTCGATGCCCAGCTCGGCCAGGGCTCGCTGGGCGGCGGCCACCTGGGGCGCGCCGCCGTCGACGACGACCAGGCCCGGTGCGTAGGCGAACTTCCGCGGCCGGCCGGTCTCCGGGTCGACCAGCATCGGGCCGTTCGCCCCCTCGACCTCCGTGGACACGATCGAGGTCGACTGCTCATCGAGGAGCCGCTTGAACCGCCGGGTGATCACCTCGTGCATCGCCCGGACGTCGTCGGAGCCGTCCTGGCCCTTGATGATGAACCGGCGATACTCCGACTTGCGGGCGAGGCCGTCCTCGAAGACCACCATGCTGGCCACGATCTCGGTGCCCTGCAGGTGGGAGATGTCGTAGCACTCGATCCGCAGCGGCACCTCCTCGAGCTCGAGCGCCTCCTGGATCTCCTCCAGCGCCCGGTTGCGGGTGGTCAGGTCGCTGGCCCGCTTGGTCTTGTGGAGCGCCAGGGCCTGCTCGGCGTTCTTCGCCACGGTCTCCTGGAGCGTCTTCTTGTCGCCGCGCTGCGGGACCCGGATCCTGACCCTCGCCTTGCGGACGTCGGAGAGGAGCTCCTCGAGGGTCTCGTGGTCGGGTGGCAGCGCCGGGACGAGGATCTCGCGCGGGATCGCCTCGGCGTCTTCGCCCGCGTAGAGCTGGAGCAGGAAGTGCTCGACCAGGCCGGCGGTGTCGGCGTCGTCCATCCGGTCGGCGACCCAGCCGCGCTGGCCCTTGATGCGGCCGCCGCGTACGTAGAAGATCTGCACGCCGACCTCGAGCGGGTCCTCGGCCAGCGCGATGACGTCGGCGTCGGCACCGTCGCCGAGCACCACGGCCTGCTTCTCCAGGGCACGCTGCATCGCGCCGAGGTCGTCACGCAGCCGCGCGGCCTTCTCGAAGTCGAGGGCCTCTGACGCGGCGTACATCTCCTTCTCGATCCGCTTGATGAAGGTCGTGGTGTGGCCGGCCATGAAGTCGCAGAAGTCGTCGACGATCTCGCGGTGCTCCTCGGCGGAGATGTTGCCGACGCACGGGGCGGTGCACTTGTCGATGTAGCCGAGCAGGCAGGGACGGCCGATCTGCTGCGAGCGCTTGAAGACGCCGTTGCTGCACGAGCGCATCGGGAAGACACGCAGCAGGATGTCGACGGTCTCGCGGATCGCCCAGGCGTGGCCGTAGGGGCCGAAGTATCGGGTGCCCTTGCGTTTGGCCCCGCGCCCGACCATGACCCGCGGGAACTCCTCGGAAACGGTGACCGCGAGCCACGGGTAGGACTTGTCGTCGCGGTACTTCACATTGAACCGCGGGTCGAACTCCTTGATCCAGGTGTATTCGAGCTGGAGCGCCTCGATGTCGTTGTTGACCGTCGTCCACTCGACGCTGGCCGCGGTGGTGACCATCGTCGCCGTGCGGGGGTGCAGGCTGGGGATCGGCTGGAAGTAGTTCGCGAGCCGCTGGCGCAGGTTGATCGCCTTGCCGACATAGATCACCCGCCCCTTGGGATCGCGGAACCGGTAGACCCCGGGCTGGGTGGGGATGTCCCCCGCTTTGGGGCGATAGCTCTGCGGATCGGGCACGTCCGCCAGCCTATCGGCGAGGACCGACAGGCCGGCGGTACGTCGACGTGCCCGGGTCGGCTAGCCGAGCAGCTCCACCTCCGAGAGCGTGATCCGGTCGGCAGCCGACCCGGTGAACTCGATCCGGATCCGGCTGAACCTCGACGCCGACCCGAGCTTGAACGGCCGGGTGGCCTGCTGCCAGTCGAACCGCTCACCCGAGCGCCGGTCGAGGACCTTCCAGTCGGTGCCGTCGTCGGACCCCTTGACGACCCAGCCGCTCGGCGAGCCACCGTCGGCGCCGTTGGTGAGGGTATAGAAGGACACCGGCGGCCTGCCGCCGGAGAACCGGTACTCCACCCAGCCGTCGCCGGCCACCGTCGTCTGCGTCCCGGAGTCGTCGTCGACGAGCGTCTCGCCATCGCTGCCGCTCACCGACACCGTGCCCTTGCCCGCACCGGACCTGTCGGCCATCGGCGTGGCCGGCTCCGAGCCGCTGGTCAGCGACGGCGGGACGGCGCCGGGCGAGGTGCCCCAGCGCGACGGCCTCGAGCCCATGTCGAACTCGATGGTGCCGCCGTCGGCGAGCTCCTGGTGGGAGACGTACGTCTTGTCCCACCGCTTGCCGTCGATCTCGACGCCCTGGACGTAGATGTTCCTGTTGCTGTTCTTCGGGGCCTTGATCACCAGATCCTTGCCGCCCTCGAGGTGGAGGGTGGCCTTGGTGAACAGCGGCGAGCCGAGCACGAGGTTCTCGCTGCCCATCTGGAGCGGGTAGAGGCCGAGCGAGGAGAAGAGGTACCACGCCGAGGTCTCGCCGTTGTCCTCGTCACCGGCGTAGCCCTGCCCGATCTCGGAGCCGGTGTACATCCGGCGCAGCGTCTCGCGGACGATCTCCTGCGTCTTCCAGGGCTGGCCGGTGTAGCTGTACATCCACGGGATGTGGTGGCTGACCTGGTTGGAGAAGCCCCACTGCCCCAGGCGTACGTCCCGGGCCTCCCGGATCTCGTGGATGATGCCGCCGTAGGAGCCGGGGTACTCCCCCGTCTCCGGGGTCGAGAAGAAGGTGTCCAGCTTCGTCGCGAGCGCGCCGCGACCGCCGTAGAGGTTGGCCAGGCCCTGGCCGTCCTGCGGCGTGTGGAACGCGAAGTTCCAGCCGTTGGTCTCGGTGTAGTCGTGGTCGCTGCCCCACACCAGCGGGTTGTAGTCCGCCGGCGACTTCTTGAAGGTGCCGTCGGCGTTGCGGCCCTGGAAGAAGCCCACCTTGGTGTCGAAGGTGTTGACGTAGTTGCGGGCCCGGCTGAGGAAGTACTCCGACTCCTCTCGCAGCCGCTTCCGCTCGGCGGCGGAGATCCCGTCGCGCCGGGCGAGCTTCGCGGCCATGTTTCCGATGCCGTAGTCGTTGATGTAGCCCTCGAGCCCCCAGGAGACGCCCTCGCTCACGGCCGCGGGGGTGTAGCCGAGGAACACCGAGGTCTGCATGCCCTTGCGGCCGACGTTGGAGTTGGTCGCGGAGCCCGGGGGCCGGACGGTGGCGTTCTTCACCGCGGCCGCATAGGCGGCCTCGGCGTCGATCCCCTTCACCCCCTTGACGTAGGCGTCGGCGAAGGAGACGTCCGAGCTGGTGCCGGTCATCAGGTTGGCGTAGCCCGGCGAGGACCAGCGCGAGATCCAGCCGTTGTCCTTGTACTGCTGCACGAAGCCGTTGACCATCTCGGCCGCCTGGCTCGGCTCCAGGAGCGAGTAGGCCGCCCAGGTGGTGCGGTAGGTGTCCCAGAAGCCGTTGTTCACATAGACCTTGCCGTCCACGATGTCGGCCCCGGTGTGGGTGGGCGTGGTCCCCGGCGGGTTGGTGTCACCGGAGGTCGACTGGACGGCGTGCTTCCAGACCGGCTCGTCGGCGGTGCCGGTGTTCTCGTGGCCCGAGTTGGGGTAGAGGAAGAGCCGGGCGAGGTTGGAGTAGACGGTCGTCTTCTGGTCCTTGGTCGCACCCTGGATGTCGAGGACGTCGAGCTTGTCCTGCCACAGCGCCTTCGCCTTCTCCTTGACCGTGTCGAAGGAGTCCTCGGCGACCTCGAGCTCGAGGTTGCGCCTGGCCTGGTCGATGCCGATCAGGCTCGTGGCGATGCGCATCGTCACGGTCCGGTCCGCGCCGGCGTCGAACTCGAGATGGCCCTGTACGTTCGGGCGCTCGCCGGTGGCGTACTTCCCGCCGCCGGTGACCGGCTGGTCGAACGTGGCGTAGACGTACATCCGGGTGGCGCCGTTGGACAGGCCGCTGCGGGTGTCGGTGAAGCCCTGCAGGGTTCCCGCGGCCGGGTCGAGGGTCAGGCCGCCGTCGTTGTTGACGTTGTCGAACACCAGGCTCGCATCGTCGCCGGGATAGGTGAACCGGAACACGGCCGCATGGTCGGTCGGTGCGATCTCGGCGCTCTGGCCGTTGTCGAAGCCGACCTTGTAGTAGTACGGCCGGGCGGTCTCGTTCTCGTGCTCGAAGGTGAGCTCGCGCGCGTTGCGTCCCGGGTCGGCGGTTCCCTCGGCCGCAGACGGCATCACCTGGAAGGTCTGCCGGTCACCCATCCACGGGCTCGTCTCGTGGCTCAGCGTCAGCGCCTGCAGGCTGGTCCGGTTCTGGGCGTCGTTGTCCTGGTGATAGCGGTAGAACCACGACAGCGAGCCGGCGTTGGTCATCGGCGCCCAGAAGTTGAAGCCGTGCGGGACCGCGGTCGCCGGGATGTTGTTGCCGCGCGAGAAGCTCCCGCTCGACTGGGTCCCGCGGGTGGTGACGGCGTAGTCGACGCGGCTGGTCACCTGCGGTTCCTCCGGGGAGGCGGTGATCGCGATGTCGTCGTACCAGCCACGGAACTTCGTCGGGCCGCTCGGCGCGTCGACGGCGACCAGGATGCGGTCGATCGTCCTGCCCGCGGCGACCTCGCCGATGACGGAGGTCTTCTTGTTCCACTGGTTGGTGTAGAGCGACTTCGACTCGCCCTGGCCCTTCGGGGACAGTACGTAGCCCTGCGCGTCGAGCGCGCCCAGCTCGGAGAGCAGGGTGCCGTCGGTGAAGGCCAGGTCGACGGCCGTGTACGTGCTCGGGTAGCTCAGGTCGCCCTCGATGAACTCCGGGAAGACCAGGTAGGACAGCTCGGTCTCCTTGCCGACCGGGATGTCGACGTCGAAGACGCGGTTGTAGGAGTGACCCTTGTCCTCGGTGATCTTGCCGGCGTACTCGAAGGCGTGGGTTCCGGTGAAGCCGACCTTCGACTTCGCGGCGTACGCCGAGGCGGGGCCGTCGTCGGGGTGGCTGGTCATGTTCCTCAGCGGCGGCGGGGGCTCGGAGCCGTCGGAGAGCTGCCACTCGGCGAGCTGGATGATGCCGCCGCTCTGGTTGGCGGAGATGTCGATGCGGTAGTGGGAGTACGCCTGCGGGGAGGCGATCTCGAACTCCCGTGTCTGGAAGCGCTCGTCCCAGGACTGGCCGGTGCGGGTGTCGAGCGTCGTCCAGGCCTGACCGTCGGTGGAGCCCTGGACCACCCAGTCCCTGGGGTCGCGCTCGGCGGCGTCGTTGGCCGAGGTGAGGGCGTACCTGACGACGCTGAGGGGCTGGTCGAGCTCGATCTGCACCCAGCCGGTGGTCGCGAAGGTGAGCCACTTGGTGTTGATGTCGCCGTCGACGAGCTCGGCGGCCCCCTCGCCCGAGCCGGTGTTCTCTCCGCTGGCGGTGACGCCGGTGATGTGCTCGGAGATGTCGCCGGGGATGCCGAAGGGGTCGGGTCCGGTGACGCCCGCGGTGCGGGGGTCACCGTCGTCGTCGGTGTCGACGAGGTCGGCCCAGCTGGGCTGGGGGTCGTCCTCCTCGAAGGAGGTCTCCCAGTCACCGCCCTCCGCGGCTCGCTGGGGGTCGGCGGTGTCGGACCTCGGCGCGGTCGGGTCAGGTGCGCCTGGGGTCGCGAGCGCGGGTGCGGTGCCGCTCATCGCGACCATCAGCGTCGCCGTGGCGGCGATCATGGCGGCCAGGCGGGCCCGGCCTCTCGTTCTGCGTGGTGCGTCCCAACGGTGCATCGGTGTGATCTCCTTCACATGGGGGCCATCCCAGATGGAACCGTGGGATGACAACGTTGTCAACGAGGTTTGCGAAGGATTTACGCGGGGAGTCTTGGGAAGAACGGAGATCTGTGCCGACACACGGGAAGAATTGAGACATCGTTGTCGCGCTCGGATCGGCGTCTACGCTGAGCACGTGGCATCACCCTCGTCCGAGCAGACCCGTCAGCAGCGCCGCCCGACCATGAAGGACGTCGCGGCGTCGGCCGGGGTGAGCCTGAAGACGGTCTCACGGGTGGTCAACGGCGAGTCCAACGTCAACGACGACCTGCGCGCGGCGGTGCTCGAGTCGATCGCCCAGCTCGGGTTCCGACCCAACGCCGGTGCGCGCGGCCTGCGACAGGGACGCTCCGGCACCGTCGGGCTGCTGCTCGAGGACGTCGCCGACCCGTTCTACTCGATGCTGTCCCGCGCGGTCGAGGAGGTCGCCCGCCAGCACGGGACGATGGTCTTCGCCGGTTCCTCGGCCGAGGACGCCGACCGGGAGCGCGAGCTCGCCCTCGCGTTCTGCGAGCGGCGCGTCGACGGCCTCATCGTCGTGCCGGCCGGCACCAGCCACTCCTACCTCCTCCCCGAGATGCGAGCCGGCATCCCGGTCGTCTTCGTCGACCGCCCGCCCGGCGACATCGAGGCCGACATGATCCTCACCGACAACCTCGGCGGCAGCCGGCGTGGAGTGGAGCACCTCCTCTCCCACGGGCATCGTCGGATCGGCTTCATCGGCGACGCACCCGAGATCTACACCGCCGGCGAGCGGCTCCGCGGCTACCGCGAGGCGCTGGCGTCCGCCGGGATCGAGTTCGCCGAGGAGCTCGTCACCCAGGCACCGCCCTCGCCCGCCTCGACCGCCGACGCGCTGGACCGGCTCCTCACCGGGCCCTCGCCGGCGACCGCGCTGCTGTGCGGCAACAGCCGCACCACCGTCAGCGTCCTGCGCGAGCTGGCCCGGCGCTCCACCCGACTGGCCCTGGTCGGGTTCGACGACGTCGAGCTCGGCGATCTCCTCCAGCCGGGGCTCACCGTCGTCGCCCAGGACCCCGGCGCCATGGGCGCGGCCGCCGCGCGACTCCTGTTCCAGCGCATCGCCGGCGACACCGCGGGCCCGCCGCAGACGGTCACCATCGGCGCTCGGCTGATTCCCCGGGGCTCCGGCGAGCTCCCGGCTCCCTGAGTCTGGGGAAATCGGCCACGCCAGACCTGGGTTTTAAAGTCTAGTGGTCTAGTATGGTTATGTGCCTTGTCGTGACCGCTACGGATACGCGCTGACCACCAGTGACGAAGCTGCCCTGTCCTACTCCCAGGGGCTGCTCGATGTGCTTCGTCTACGGGACGGCGCCCTCGCCTCCTTCGCGGCCTCGATCGTCCTCGACCCGACGTTCGCGCTCGGACATGCGGCGCTGGCGCTGCTCGGACACGAGATGTGCGCTCCCGTCGACGTCGACGCGCGCCTGCGGCAGGCCCGGCTCCACGCCCAGCGGGCGACCGAGCGGGAGCGCAGCCACGTCCACGCGGTCGACGCCCACATCGGCGGCAACCCGCGGCCGCTGATCGACCATCTGGCGGCCTTCCCGCGAGACGCGCTGCTGCTCTCGACCGCGGTGCCCACGATCGCCTTCGCCGGGGCGACCGAGGTGCCTGAGGAGGCGTGGGCGATCGTGGAGCGCGCCGCGCCCGCCTACGGTGACGACTGGTGGTTCGCCGGACTGCTGGCCTTCGTACGCCAGGAGCAGCGCCGCTTCGACGACGCGATGTCGCTCTCCTGCGCCTCGCTGGCGGTGGAGCCCGGGGCCGGCCACTCCGCCCATGCCCGTGCCCACGCCCACTACGAGACCGGCGACCACCAGGCGGGTCTCGCGTGGATGTCGACGTGGGTGCTCGGCGACGGTGCCCAGATCGACTCGCTGTCCCACTTCTCCTGGCACGCCGCGCTCCATGAGCTCTCGCTCGGCGACCTGGATGCCGTACGCCGCCGCTACCAGACCCAGCTCCAGCCCGGCCACGCGCTGGGCTGCCGGGCGCTGGTCGACTCCGGCTCGTTGCTCTTCCGCTGGGCACTCACGCCGGGCGCTCGCGACGTGCCCGACATCGCCGAGGTCGTGCGGGTCACCGGCCGCGAGACGATGACCCGGCCCGCCACGCCGTTCCTGGCGATGCACACCGCGGTCACCCACCTGGCCACCGGCGACGCCGGTGCGCTCGACGAGCTGAGGTCGTGGGCCGCCGGGCACGTACACCCGACCATGGCCACCGTCGTCTCCCCGCTCGCCGAGGCCCTCGGGCTGATGGCCCGCGACGAGAACTCGGCCGCCGCCGACCGGCTCGCCGCGCTCGCCCCGTCGATCCGCCGCCTCGGCGGCTCCGACGCGCAGCGGGAGATCATCGAGGAGGCGCGCATCGCCGCCCTGCTCCGCGCCGACCGCTGGGACGAGGCCCGGGTGCTGCTCGATGCGCGTCTCGACCGCCGCCGCTCCCCGCGCGACGAGCTGTGGCGGGCTCAGGCGCTCGCGCGCACCTGAGCCTCCCGAGGAGCCTCAGCCGAGGCGACCTCTCAGCTGGGGACGATCTCTCCGTCGGTCACCTCGAAGGCGACCTCCTCCAGCGGACTGTTCGCCGGGCCCTGGGTCACCGAGCCGTCCTCGATCGAGAACCGGCTGCCGTGGCACGGGCAGTCGATGGTGCCACCGGCGACCTTCGTGACCGGGCAGCTGCGGTGGGTGCAGATCGCGGAGAAGACCTTGAACGTGCCTTCGGTCGGCTGGGTGGCCACCAGGTTGCGGTCGGCGACGATCACTCCGCCGCCGACCGGGATCTCGCTCGTCGCGATGAGCGGGCCGTCGCCCGTCGACCCGGAGTCACCGCCACCGGTCCCGCCGGAGTCGCTGCCGCCGCACGCTGCGAGGAGCGGGACACCGACGACCGTGACCGCGGCCCCGCCTACGACCTTCCGGCGGGTGATTCGAGATTCACTCATGCCGCCCAGAATAGGCACGTCGACCTCGCACGTCGCCCGCCGAGCGCAAACCTTCAGGCAAATCTCGATCTCGGGTCAGGAGGTGCTGACCTTCTTCCGCGCCGCGGTCTTCTTCGCTGCGGCCTTCTTCGCCGTCGCCTTGGCCGGAGCGGCCTTCGCCTTCACCGGCTTGTCCGGCGGCTGCTCGGCGGCCTTGCCGTCGAGCAGCGGGGCGAGGAAGCCACCGGTGTGGCTGCCGGGAGTCGCGGCTACGGTCTCGGGAGTGCCCTCGGCGATCACCGTGCCACCCCGGTTGCCGCCCTCCGGGCCCATGTCGATGATCCAGTCGGCGGTCTTGATCACGTCGAGGTTGTGCTCGATCACGAGCACGGTGTTGCCCTTGTCGACCAGTGAGGACAGCACGCCGATGAGCTTGCGGATGTCTTCGAAGTGGAGGCCGGTGGTGGGCTCGTCGAGGACGTAGAGCGTCTTGCCGGTCGAGCGCTTCTGCAGCTCGGCGGAGAGCTTGACGCGCTGCGCCTCACCACCCGACAGGGTGGTCGCGGGCTGGCCCAGCCGGACGTAGCCCAGGCCGACCTCGACCAGCGTCTTCATGTGGCGCGCGATCGCGGGCACGGCGGCGAAGAACTCCACGGCCTCCTCGATCGGCATGTCGAGCACCTCGGCGATCGACTTGCCCTTGTAGTGGACCTCGAGCGTCTCGCGGTTGTAGCGCGCGCCGTGGCAGACCTCGCACGGGACGTACACGTCCGGCAGGAAGTTCATCTCGATCTTGATCGTGCCGTCGCCGGAGCAGGCCTCGCAGCGGCCGCCCTTGACGTTGAACGAGAAGCGGCCCTGCAGATAGCCCCGCATCTTGGCCTCCGGGGTGGAGGCGAAGAGCTTGCGGATGTGGTCGAAGACGCCGGTGTAGGTGGCGGGGTTGGACCGCGGCGTACGCCCGATCGGGGACTGGTCGACGTGGATCACCTTGTCGACGTTGTCCAGGCCGGAGATCTTCGTGTGCCGGCCC
The DNA here is from genome assembly GCF_055585005.1 of Nocardioides sp. NPDC054178. Lineage (NCBI taxonomy): Bacteria > Bacillati > Actinomycetota > Actinomycetes > Propionibacteriales > Nocardioidaceae > Nocardioides > Nocardioides sp. NPDC054178. Next base: position 312,793 of record NZ_JBVJKY010000009.1, on the reverse strand, counting down.
GGGACCGTGCGGGCGCGGTAGAACTCCTTGGCCAGCGCGGTGTAGAGGATGTCGTTGACGAGCGTCGACTTGCCCGAGCCCGAGACGCCGGTGACCGCGAGGAAGAGCCCCAGCGGGAAGGTGACGTCGATGTCCTTGAGGTTGTTCTCCTTGGCACCGTGGACGGTCAGCTCGCGCCCGGCGGTGCGGGGGCGGCGGACGGCCGGGACGGCGATCTCACGGCGACCCGCCAGATACTGGCCGGTCACCGAGTGCTCGTTGGCGAGCAGCTCCTCGACCGTTCCGGAGTGGATCACCTGGCCGCCGTGCTCGCCGGCGCCGGGGCCGATGTCGACGACCCAGTCGGCGACCTTGATGGTGTCCTCGTCGTGCTCGACGACGATCAGGGTGTTGCCGAGCCGCTTGAGCCGCTCGAGGGTCTCGATGAGCCGGTGGTTGTCGCGCTGGTGGAGACCGATGGACGGCTCGTCCAGCACGTAGAGGACGCCGACCAGACCCGACCCGATCTGGGTCGCCAGCCGGATCCGCTGGGCCTCACCGCCGGAGAGCGACCCCGAGGGCCGCTCGAGGGAGAGGTAGTCGAGGCCGACGTCGAGCAGGAAGCGCAGCCGCGCCTGGATCTCCTTGAGGACCTGCTCGGCGATCTGCCGCTCCCGGCCGCTGAGCTCGACCGTGTCGAGCCACTCCGCGGCCTCGTTGATCGGCAGCGCACACAGCTCGGCGATGTTGAGACCGCCCTCGCTCCGCTCCCCCAGGGTCACCGAGGTGGAGACGGGCTTGAGCCGGGTGCCCTTGCAGGTCGGGCACGGCACCTGGCGCATGTAGCCCTCGAAGCGCTCCCGGGTGGTGTCGGACTCGGCCTCCTTGTGGCGCCGCTCCACCCAGCGGCGTACGCCCTCGAACTCGGCGTCGTAGGAACGGCGGCGGCCGTAGCGGTTGACCGAGACCACGTGCACCTTGCGCCCGTGACCGTCGAGGATCGCCTTCTGCCCGGCGGCCGGGATGTCCTCCCAGGGGGTGTCCAGGTCGAAGCCGAGCTCACCGCCGAGCGCCTCCAGCAGGCGCAGGAAGTATTCGGCGACGTGGGCCTGGGACCACGGCTGCAGCGCGCCCTCGGCGAGCGTGGCTGCCGGGTTGGGGACGACCAGCTCGGGGTCGACCTCCATCCGGGTGCCGAGGCCCGTGCAGGCCGGGCAGGCACCGAAGGGCGAGTTGAACGAGAACGACCGCGGCTCGAGCTCGTCGGTATCGAGCAGGTGGTCGTTGGGGCACGACATCCGCTCGGAGAACTTCATCTGCTCGCCGCTGTCGACGAAGTCGAAGACGACCAGGCCGCCGGCCAGCTCCAGCGCGGTCTCGACCGAGTCGGTCAGCCGCCGCTTGGAGGACTCCTTGACCGCGAGCCGGTCGATGACCACCTCGATGGTGTGCTTCTTCTGCTTCTCCAGCTTGGGCGGCGCGTCGAGCTGGTAGGTCTCGCCGTCCACCCGCACCCGGGAGTAGCCCTGCTGCTGCAGCTGGCTGAAGAGCTCGACGTACTCCCCCTTGCGGGCCCGGATCACCGGGCTGAGCACCTGGAAGCGGCGGCCCTCCTCCAGGGTGAGCACGTGGTCGACGATCTGCTGCGGCGTCTGCCGCTCGATCGGCGCGCCGCAGACCGGGCAGTGCGGCCGACCGGCGCGGGCGTAGAGAAGACGCAGGTAGTCGTAGACCTCGGTGATGGTGCCGACCGTCGAGCGCGGGTTCTTGGAGGTCGACTTCTGGTCGATCGACACCGCCGGGGAGAGCCCCTCGATGAAGTCGACGTCGGGCTTGTCCATCTGACCGAGGAACTGTCGAGCGTACGCCGAGAGCGACTCGACATAGCGACGCTGGCCCTCCGCGAAGATGGTGTCGAACGCCAGGCTCGACTTCCCGCTTCCGGACAGGCCGGTGAACACGATCATCGAGTCCCGAGGCAGGTCGAGGGAGACGTCCTTCAGGTTGTGCTCCCGGGCTCCCCGGATGATCAGCTGCTGCTCCGCCACGTTCTTTCCTCGTCCAGTGCTATCGCATCGCGCTACCGCGTCGAACAGATGTTCGCATCATACGACGCTGGGAAGACTCCCAGATGGCACCCTCTCACGGAGCACCGACATTTTACTTCTGGTCGGGTCCGACGTGCTTGCATAGGCGTATGAGCGATGCCCCTACCACTTATACAGGCGCGGTGAAACCGGGCGGCCCGGCCGACGTGCGCGAGCTCGGCCGGCTGACCGTCACGAAGGTCGCCGTCGACGCCCAGATGTCCAACAACTGCTACCTGCTGCGCTGCCGGTCCACCGGCGAGCAGCTTCTCATCGACGCCGCAGCGGAACCGGAGACCCTGCTCCCCCTCGTCGGCGAGAACCTGGCCACCGTCGTGACCACCCACCAGCACTGGGACCACCACCGGGCCCTGGCCGCCGTCGCCACCGCAACCGGCGCCGCCACCCTCGCCGGCGAGCCCGACGCCGCCGCGATCACGGAGGCCACCGGCGTACCCATCTCTCGCACGCTCTCCCACGGGGACACCGTCGCCGTGGGCGACTGCACCCTCGAGGTGATCGCGCTGCGCGGGCACACCCCCGGATCGGTCGCCCTGGTCTACCGCGACCCCGAGGGCAGCCCTCACCTGTGGACCGGCGACAGCCTGTTCCCGGGCGGCGTCGGCAACACCCAGCAGGATCCCGTACGTTTCACCCAGCTGCTCGACGACGTGGAGGAGCGCATCTTCGCCACCCTCCCCGACGAGACCTGGTTCTACCCGGGCCACGGCGACGACTCCACCCTCGGCGCCGAGCGTCCCCACCTGGCCGAGTGGCGCGAGCGGGGCTGGTGACTACGGCTCCGTAGGCGGGGTCACGGTCTCCGTCGGCGTCGGGTCCGTGGTCGGATCGGCGGACTCGGTCGGCGTGGCACTCGGCTCCGGGTCCGCCGTGCGCGTGGGTCCGGAGGTGGGCGTCGAGCCATCGGTCTCGGCGGGCTCGTCCGGCTCACGCGAAGCCGTCGGCCGGTCAGGGCCGCCCGCCGTCGAGGGCTCGGCCTCCCCCGGCTCGTACCCCGTTCCGTCTCGATCGGCTCCCGGGCCGTACGGACGCGGGGTCGAGCCCGGGGAGGGCACCCGAGACGGCTTCGCGTCGGGCAGCGGCGGCAGCGGATCCACGTCGGGATAGGCGTTTCCGATGTCCTCGACACCCGTGGCCGGGTCACGATCGGGTCGCTCGGCCTGCGCCCAGCCGGCGATCAGGACCACCACCCCGAGTCCGGTCATGACCGCGCCGGTCAGGATGCCTGCCACGGCGACCTGCTTGCTCTGCAACTCGACTCCCTGTAACCGCCCCGCGCCTGGTGTGGCGCACAGCGTAGGGCAGCACGGCCTCGAGCGTTACCCTCCCCGGGGCATCCAGTTCGGCGCTCCGGGAGCCCGGGTCAGTCGGTCGGGCTCTCGCTCGGCGACTCGCTGGGCTCGCTGGGCGACTCGGTCGGCTCGCTCGGCGACTCGCTCGGGTCGCTGGGCGACTCGCTGGGCTCGCTCGGGCTCTCGCTCGGCGACTCGCTGGGCTCGCTCGGCGACGCCGTCGGCCTGCCCGAGGGCCGCTGCTCCGAGGGCACCTGCGTGGGTCGGGCCGGGACCGGGGACATCGACCCGTCGGCCGACTCCTCGACCGACCGCGGGCTCGCCGGGACCGGCTCGGTGACCTCGGGGTCCTGGCTCTCGGGACCCATCTGGCTGGACGGACCGGCCTGCGACGGCGTCGAGGACGACTTCTCCAGCGGCGCGACCGGCGAGACCGGCGAGATCAGGCTGATCCCGGACTCGTCCGTGGCGTAGCTGTGTCCTGGCTCCTCGGCCCCGGCGTTGCCGACGATCAGGCCACCGATCCCGATGCTCGTCATGGCCAGCCCCGTTGCCATTCCAGCCAAGGCGATCTGCTTGCGATGCAACACGATTCCCCCGTGATACCAACGACTCGACAAGTTCTCTGGTCGTGCACAGTAGACCCACAAAGATCGAAACTGTGCGACCACTATCGGGGTGTCGTGGCTCGCTGGCAAGTCCCCATCATCTATCGTTCGACCGATATAAGCCCTGGTGGGGCGCATGTTCGCCCGGCGCGAACGGCCCGTCCGAGCCTCGCGTGCAGCGCTAGTGTGTGAGCATGGGCGAAGTGATCAGGTTTCCCGGCCATCCGTTGCCGGACCACGACAGACCGGCGCCGCTGTGGCGTGAGGCCGCGGGCCGGGCGATCCGCGAGGAGCGGTCCCGCCAGGAGCGCACCCTGGCCGACGTCGCCGGTGATGCCGGTGTCTCGACGCAATACCTCTCCGAGATCGAGCGCGGCCGCAAGGAGCCCAGCTCCGAGGTGCTCGAGGCGGTGGGTGGCGCGCTCGGCCTCGGGCTGGTCGACCTCACCGAGCGGGTCACCCGCACGCTGCGCGCGGGCGCCCGCCCCTCCGGCCCCCTGGCTCTCGCCGCCTGAGCCTCAGACCGAGGTGAGCTTGCGGCTCTCCAGGACGGCGTCCGCCAGGCCGTACGCCACCGCCTCCTCGGCCCCGAGGACGAGGTCCCGCTCGGTGTCGAGGTGGATCTGGTCGGTGCCGTGACCGGTGTGCCGCGCCAGCAGCGCATCCATCTCGGCCCGCACCCGGCCGATCTCCTTCGCCGCGACCTGCAGGTCGGTGACATCGCCCCGCTGACCGTCCTGGCCCGGCTGCTGCAGCACGACCCGCGCGTGCGGCAGGACCGTACGCCGGCCCGGATCGCCCGCGGCCAGCAGCACCGCCGCGGAGCCCGCTGCCTGGCCGACGCAGGTGGTCGCGACCGGTGAGCGCAGGAACTGCATCGTGTCGTAGATGCCGAACATCGCGGTCGGGTCGCCGCCCGGAGAGTTGAGGTAGAGCTCGATCTGCGTGTCCGGCGCGTCCGACTCGAGGTGGATGAGCTGCGCGATCACCACGTTGGCGACACCGTCGTCGATCGGCGTACCGAGGTAGACGATCCGGTCGGAGAGCAGCCGGCTGTAGACATCGAGCGCCCGCTCGCCACGCGGGGTCTTCTCGACGACCGAGGGGATCGTGTAGGAGCTCATCGGGTCGCCCCCGCCGTGGAGAGGCCGAAGGCGGCGCTGCGCTGCTGGACCGGCGTCACCGACTGCACGTCGTCGAGCACCTCGTCCACGAACCCGTACTCGCGCGCCTCCTCGGCGGTGAACCACCGGTCGCGCAGCGAGTCGTGGTCGATCTGCTCGACGCTCTGACCGGTGTGGGCGGCGGTGATCCGCAGCATCTGCTCGGTCATCCGCGCCAGCCGCGCAGCCTGCACCTCGATGTCGGCCGCGGAGCCGCCGATCCCCGCGGACCCCTTGTGCAGCAGCACCTCGGTGTGCGGCAGGACGTAGCGCTTGCCCGGGGTGCCCGCGGTGAGCAGGAACTGGCCCATGCTGGCCGCCATCCCCATCCCCAGCGTGGAGACGTCGTTCGGGATCAGGTGCATCACGTCGTAGATCGCCATCCCGGCCGTCACCGAGCCGCCGGGCGAGTTGATGTAGAGGGAGATGTCGCGGTGCGGGTCCTCGGCGCTGAGCAGGAGCAGCTGCGCGCAGATCCGGTTGGCGATCGCGTCGTCCACCTCCTGGCCGAGCACGATGATCCGTTGGTTCTGCAGCCGCGCCGTCAGCTGCTCGTCGAGCGGCCCGGCCGCCACTGGTGTCTGAGTCATGTCCTCGACTCTGAAGCACTCCCCCGCCGCGTACCAGCGAATCTGCCGCAGGCAGATCTGCCCACAGCAGAACGGCGCGACCGATGGTCGTGTCGATAGGTTGGGGTCGTGCGCTGCGTGATTCTCGACGACTATCAGGACGTGGCGAGGACGTACGCCGCGTGGGACTCTCTCGACGGCGTCGAGATCACCGCGGTGACCGAGCATCTGGCGCCGGACGCCCTGGTCCGGGCGCTCGCCGGTGTCGAGATCGTGGTGGCGATGCGGGAGCGTACGCCGTTCCCGGCCACCCTCCTGGAACGACTCCCGGACCTGAAGCTGCTGGTCACGACCGGGATGCGCAACGCCTCGATCGACCTCGCGGCAGCGGCCCGGCTGGGGATCACCGTGTGCGGCACGACGTCGAGCCCGCACCCTCCGGTCGAGCTGACCTGGGCGCTGATCCACGCGCTGACCCGCCACCTCGTCACCGAGGCGACCGGCCACGCCTGGCAGCGGACGGTCGGCAGCGACCTCCACGGCCGCACCCTCGGCCTGCTCGGGCTCGGCAAGATCGGCGCCCGGGTCGCGGCCGTCGGGCAGGCGTTCGGGATGGAGGTGATCGCCTGGAGCCCCCACCTCACCCCCGAGCGTGCCGAGCCGCTCGGGGTGCGCGCGGTCGAGAAGGCCACCCTGTTCCGGACCAGCGACATCGTCTCGGTCCATCTCGTCCTCTCGGAGACCACCCGCCACCTCGTCGGCCACGCCGACCTGGCCTCGATGAAGCCGACCGCCCATCTGGTCAACACCTCGCGCGCCGGGCTGGTCGACACCGAGGCGCTCATCGCCCACCTCGGCTCCGGCACGATCGCCGGCGCGGGGCTGGACGTCTTCGACATCGAGCCGCTTCCCGCCGACGACGTGCTGCGCCACCTCCCCAACGTGGTCGCGACCCCGCACCTCGGCTACGTCACCGACGACAACTACCGCCGCTTCTACGGGGGCGCGGTCGAGGACATCGCCGCCTGGCTGGCCGGTGATCCGATCCGCCGCCTGGCGGCCACGGGCGACTGATCAGTCGAAGCGACGGACGTACGGCGTGGTGGTGCCGACCTTGACCAGCCCAGAACGCTCCAGGATCGGCCGGGAGAACTCGGTCGAGTCGCTGTGGATGTAGCGCTTGCCGAGCGCGATGGCGGTGCGGGCGCGGACGGCGGTCAGGGCGCGGTAGATACCGCGGCCGCGCCACTCCTCCAGGGTCGCGCCGCCCCAGATGCCGGCGAACTCCGTGCCCGGGACCGGGTCGATCCGGCCGGCGCTGACGATCTCACCGTCCGCCTCGGCGACCCACATCTCGGTCTCCCCCGCCGCGATCCGGCGCACCATCTCGTTCAACCGTCCCGCGGAGGTCGGCGACCCGAAGACGCCGTCCTGCATGACGCCGGCGGCCCGAAGGTCCTCCGCGGTCGTGATCGACCGCAGGACGACCCCGTCGGGCAGGGGGACGTCGACGGCGAGGAGGTGGGCCTCGCCGACCATGATCGACTCGGGATCCTCCGGCTCGAAGCCGTGCCGGACCAGGGTCTCGTGCAGTCCGGGAGCGACGTCGTGGCCGCGGGTCTTCCACTCGACCTCCTCGATCGCCGGGTCGGCCTCGAAGTGGGCCACCGCCGCCGCGACCAGCGCCTCGATCCCGGCCTCGTCGGCCCCACCGAGATCCTGGTAGGAGACGAAGCCCCGCCCACCCTCGAAGGTGATCAGCCGCAGCGGCCCGTGCTGGGTCACCGACACCGCCCCGGGAGTCTCGGCATCGGTTCGCAACTGCTCGTCATAGGCCTTCAGCACGGCGAGAAACCTACGCCGAAGTCTGTGGCGAAAGCATGTAGTTATCCGGCGACCGGCTCCGTTCCTCTCGTGAATGGCGCTCACGAGGAGCGCCCGAAGTGGAAGGGTGAGGACATGCCTCGCTACCTGATGATCCTCGACTACCAAGGCGGCAACGACGAGACTCCCGGCGGGATGGCCGGGTGGAAGCCGGAGGAGGTGCAGGGCCACATGGGCTACTACGAAGCGCTCAACAAGGCACTGACCGAGTCCGGCGAGCTGGTGCACGTCGAGGCGCTGACGCCTCCGGACCAGGCGTTCGTGGTCACCTCCGACGGCACCGACAAGACCGTCACGGACGGGCCGTTCCAGGAGTTCAAGGAGTGGGTCGCCGGCTACATGATCATCGACGCCGAGACCCGCGAGCGCGCCCTGGAGATCGCCGGGCTCTACTCCGCCGCCCCCGGCCCGGGCGGGCGGCCGATCGAGCAGCCGATCCAGGTGCGCCGGATGTACCACGGCACCGACGGCTCCTCGGTCGAGGACACGATCGCCTTCGGCGAGGCGAGCATCGAGTGACCACGGCGCTGCCCGACGACCTGCTGCGTGACCTCACGCCGCAGGTCGTCGCCGTCGTCACCCGGCGCAGCGGCGACTTCGACACCGCCGAGGACGCGGTCCAGGAGGCGCTGGTCGAGGCCGTACGCACCTGGCCGGAGCGCGGTGTCCCGGAGAACCCGCGCGGCTGGCTGATCGCGACCGCGATGCACCGCCTCGTCGACGCCAAGCGCAGCGAGTCACGTCGGCGCGACCGGGAGACCTCGGCGGATCCGATCGCTTCGGGCCTCGCTTCAGCAGTCGACGACTCCCTCGACATACTCCTGCTCTGCTGCCATCCCAGCCTCACCCCGGCCTCGGCGGTGGCGCTGACCCTGCGGGCGGTCGGCGGGCTCACCACCCGGGAGATCGCGCACGCCTACCTCGTCCCGGAGAAGACGATGGCGCAGCGGATCTCCCGGGCCAAGGCGACGATCAAGGGACGCTCGCTCGGGATCGACGGCGCCGCCGACCTCGCCGCGCGGATCCCGGCGATGATGAAGGTGCTCTACCTGCTCTTCAACGAGGGGTACGTCGCGACCGAGGGCGACCACCTGCAGCGGGTCGACCTGTGTGCCGAGGCGATCCGGCTGACCCGCCTGGCCCGCACCGCGCTCGCCCGGATGACGGGGAGCGTCCACGGCGAGCTCGGCGGGCTGCTGGCGCTGATGCTGCTGCTCGACGCCCGCCGGCCGGCCCGGGTCGACGCCCACGGCGCGGTGGTGCCGCTGGCCGACCAGGACCGGAGCCGGTGGCGGACCGAGGCCACCCGTGAGGGCGTCGCGCTGGTCGACACCGTCATCGGCACCGGCCGCCCGGGGACCTACCAGATCCAGGCGGCCATCGCCGCCCTCCACAATCGCGCGGCCTCCGCCGAGGAGACCGACTGGCTGCAGATCACCGCGCTCTACGGACTGCTGGAGAAGGTCGCGCCCGGCCCGATCGTGACGCTCAACAAGGCCGTCGCGGTCGGGTACGCCGACGGCCCGGGCCCCGCGCTCGCCCTGCTCGACGAGCTCGTGCGCGAGACGGACGGCAGCCTCGGCGACCATCCTCGGGTGCCCGCCGTGCGCGCGCACCTGCTGGAGCTCGCCGGCGATCTGGAGGGTGCGGCCGCGGCGTACGACCTCGCCTCGGTGCGGGCCACCAACCTCGCCGAGCGCCGATTCCTGACCTCGAAGGCGGCGGCCTTGCGGGATGCTCGCTCCTGAGTTCTACTGAGAACGGTTCTCAGGATAGTCTGTGCCTGTGATCGAACTGCGCACCCCGACCCAGATCGAGCAGATGAAGCCCGCCGGCCGATTCGTGGCCGATGTCCTGACCGCACTCCGCGAGCACGCCGCCGTGGGTGTGAACCTGCTCGAGCTCGACGAGCTGGCGCACAAGATGATCAAGGACCGCGGCGCGGAGTCGTGCTACATCGACTACCACCCGAGCTTCGGCGCGATGCCGTTCGGCAAGGTGCTGTGCACCTCGGTCAACGACGGTGTGCTGCACGGTCTGCCCTTCGACTACAAACTCCAGGACGGCGACCTGCTCAGCGTCGACTTCGCGGCCAGCGTCGACGGCTGGGTCTCCGACTCGGCCCTCTCCGTCGTCGTCGGCACGCCCCGCCAGGAGGACCTCGACCTGATCGAGACCACCACCCAGGCGCTCGCCGCCGGCATCGATGCCGCGCGCGTCGGCAACAAGGTCGGCGACATCTCCCACGCGATCGCCGGGGTCGCGCGGGCGAAGGGCCTCAAGATCAACACCCAGTTCGGTGGCCACGGCGTCGGCCGCACCATGCACGGCGACCCGCACATCGCCAACGACGGTCGCCCCGGCCGCGGCTTCAAGCTGCAGCCCGGTCTCGTCATCGCGATCGAGCCGTGGTTCCTGCACACCACCGACGAGATCTTCACCGACCCCGACGGCTGGACCCTGCGCAGCGCCGACGGCTCCCGCGGAGCCCACATGGAGCACACCGTCGCGATCACCGAGGACGGGCCCCTGATCCTGACGGCCCGCGACTGACGTACGAACGACGGCGCCCCCGCTCCCGCGAAGGGAGCGGGGGCGCCGCGTTGTTCGACCTACGACAGGGTCACTGCCGTGTCATCGATCAGGAAGCTCGTCGCGAGCGAGGAGTCCTCCGTACCGGTGAAGGTGAGGGTGAGTGTCGAGCCCGCCTGAGCGCTGAGGCTGATCGACTTCTGGACGTAGCCCGAACCCTTGTTCAGGTTCGAGTAGGTCGCCAGGGTGGTCGAGCCGGCCTTGACGGTCAGCTTGTCGTACGCCGAGGTCGTGGTCGTCTCATCGGAGTCGACGTAGAGCCAGAACGTCAGCGTGGCCGCACACCCGGACGGGATGGTGACCGACTGCGACAGCGTGTCGGTGTGGGTGCTGCCGTAGCCGTTCAGCCAGGCCTTGTACGACCCCGAGTGCGCCGGAGCGCCGGTCGAGCTGTCGATCACGCCCGAGGAGGCGGTCCAGCCGGTCGCGCCGGACTCGAAGCCCGGGTTGGTCAGCTTCTGGCCCGAGCAGGTGCCGCCACCGGAACCGGAGACGGTGAAGGTGAACTGCACCGAGCCGGTCACACCGGCCGAGTCCGTCGCGGTGACCGTCGGCGTGTAGGTGCCGGCCGTGGTCGGCGTACCCGAGACGGTGCCCGAGGTCGAGATCGAGATGCCGGCCGGAAGGCCGGTGGCCGTGTAGGTGTAGGGCGAGGTGCCACCCGAGGCGGTGACCGCGAAGGACGAGATCGCGGTGCCGACCGTGCCGGTCCGGGAGCCCGGCGAGGCCACCGTGACGGGGCTGCTGCCGCCGCCCGGGGTGCAGGTCGGGTCACCGGTCTGGGCCGGGACCGAGACGGCGTTCCAGGCGGCCTTGACCGCGTTGAACTCGGTGCAGGTCGTGGTGCCGTAGAGGTTCTTGGCCGCGGTGAGCGTCCAGGTGCGGTACTTCAGGTACGACGACGATGAGGTCTTCAGCAGCATCGCGTTGTACATGATCTTCATCGCCTTCTGGATCCCGACACCGGTGACGGTGGAGGAGTTGCAGGTCGGCGAGGTCGGCTGGCCGTTGGTCGGGTTGGAGCCCTCGGCGAGCAGGTAGAACCAGTGGTTGCCCGGTCCGGCGGCGGCGTGGACCTCGTCGCCCGGCGTCGAGGACGAGTAGCAGTTGTCGTCGCCGACCAGCGAGGGGTTGTACATGTTGCGGATCGGTCCGGCGCCCACCAGGTCGACCTCCTCACCGACGGTGTAGTCGGGGGTGTCGTTGGCGCTCTGGTTGTCGTACCACTCGGTCGCCGCGCCGAAGGTGTCGGCGACGAACTCCTGGGTGTTGCCACCCGAGATCCCGCCCGGGGTGTGGTCGTCGATGCCGTGGCCGAACTCGTGGGCGACGACGTCGAGCGAGCCGATCCAGCGCGACCCGGACTGCGAGTGGCCGATCTGCACCTGGGTGCCGTCGTAGTAGGCGTTCACGTCGTTGAGACCGACGCGGACCGGGAGCCAGCCGCCCGAGCCGTCCATGCCCGAGCGACCCAGCCACGAGGTCAGCATCCCCTTCTCCTGCTGGGCGGCATAAAACGCATCGACGCAGCCGGTCTCCCGGTTGGTCGGGTCGCCGTTGCCCCAGGAGTCGTCGGTGCCGGTGTAGGTCACGTTGCCGGTCGCGTTCTGGCACTTCAGGGTCGTCGAGGACGGGTCGATCAGTGAGTAGGTGGAGCCGGAGAGCTGCGTCGGGATCGACACGGTCCCGGAGTAGCCCGAGCTGCCCGTGCCCTGCACGACGTGCTCCTTGGTGGAGAGCACCTTGCCGGTGGCCGCGTCGACGAAGACCGAGAGCCGCGAGGGCTCACCCGCGCGGGTGCCGGTCACGATCGTCTCGTACGCCAGGTCCGACCCGGCCTCGCCCTGGACGATGACCAGCTCGGTGGACTCGACGGCCGGCCCGGTCACCTTGCCCCGGGCGACCTTCTCGGCCTTCGCCTCGGTGATCGCGGGCTTCGTGGTGGCCACCTCGACCGGTGCGTCCTGGGCGACCGAGGTGCCCAGCAGGTTGCCCTCGGCGTCGGCGGCGACGACGAAGTCACCGCCGACGACGCGCAGGCCCTGGTGGGTGCGGTCGTAGGAGACGTACTGCAGTCCGGAGGACTGGTACGTCTTCAGCCTGACCGCCTCGTCGGCGGTGCCGAGCTTCAGCGCCGCCGGGTCGGCGGCGACGAACGCCGCGGCCGACCTCTCCGCCTTGGTCCTGGCCTGTTTGCCACTGACGACCGCGCGGCCGTCGTCGGTCTCCTGCGATGCCACGGCGCCCTTGCCGGGCTTGGGGTCGGTGGCCGCCTGCACGCCTGTGGGCATGCTGATGGCGGCCACTGCCGCGATGAGGGCCATGGTCAGGCCCTGCGCTACGCGTCTGTTGTTCACGCAGACTCTCCTTGAGCCGGCCCCGCCGAGGCGGAGCAGCCGATGTTGACTCATGGACAGTGGCGAGCGGACTCGAAGCCGGTCAATCAGGTGAGTGATTCATAACCGTGCAGTGCATCGAGTCGCTTTTACGACAACATATGAATACCCACGGGCACATACCGGATGCGTCAGTTTTCGCATCTGCGGCCGGAGGCGTTCGCCTGCCACGGCCGGTCCGGACGTGCCCCGAAATAGAAGTCAGCCGCTGGCGTCTCGGGTCACCAGCGGCTGACAAGAAGAACGTTAGCCGACAGATCCACGTCCGTGCAAGCACGTGCAATGCAAAAGTGTGCAAATGGTTCCGACGGACCATGGAAACTGGCCCGAGAAGGCTACTGACGCGGGTTCTTCGCGCGCTGCGTACGCCGCGCGTCGCGCTGCCGCCGCAGCCGGCGCACCAGGACGCCGTCGTAGGCGAGCGCCTCGGGCTTGTCGATCAGGTCGTTGACGGCGCGGTGGTACTCGGCCGCGCTCATCCCGAGCTGCTCCCGGACCGCGTCGTCGCGGCCGGTGCCGGCCGACCACCAGGAGCGCTCGAAGTCGAGCAGTCGCTTCTCGTTCTCGGAAAGTCCCGGCTGCCCGTCGGCAGACCCGGGGCTGTGGGGCGCCTCGGTCATGCGGACATCATCCCAGGCGCGGCGGTCGCCCTCGAACCCGCCACGCACTGCCGTCTCGAACTACCCGGCATAGCCCGTTCGGGCTATCTTCATAAAAGTGCAGATCAACTCTTTGAAGGTCGCCGGAGCGTCGGCTAATCTCTTCCATGTCAGCCGCTGGTGACCCGAGACGCCAGCGGCTGACTTCTATTTCGGCAGGTGTCTCAGCCGGCTCGGCCGGCTCCGCCGGCTAGGCGTCAGCGGTCTCCTCGCCGTGCGTCCCCGGACGCGGCGCCCAGGGCAGCTCCTTCGCCGCCCGCACGACGACCAGCCGGTCCCCGCGCGACAGGGTGCCGACGACCGGGTCGAAGTAGCGGAAGACCTTCTCGTCGCGCACGACCGCGATCACCTGGTCGGCCAGCTGCTGCGGCTGCTTGCCGACCTCGTTGACCAGCAGGTCACGCTCGGCGACCTCGAGGCCGATACCGGAGTTGAGCAGGTCCTCCATGACCGAGCCCAGGGTCGGCGAGATGGTGGAGAGACCCATCAACCGGCCGACCGCGTCGGCGGAGGTGATCACCGAGTCGGCGCCGGACTGCTTCATCAACGGCGCGTTCTCGCGCTCCCGGGCCGCGGCGACGATCCACGCGTCCGGGTTGATCTGCCGCACCGTCAGGATCGTGAGCACGTTGGAGTCGTCACGGTTGGTGGTGATGATGACCTGCTCGGCGTCCTTGACGCCGGCTCGCATCAGCACCTCGCGCCGGGTCGCGTCGCCGGTGACCACCGCGATCCCGTCGGAGTGGGCGTCCGAACGCGCCACCGGATCGGGGTCGACGACGACGAACTCCTCGGGGTCGGCACCGTTGCTGAGCAGCGTCTCCACGGCGCTGCGGCCCTTGGTGCCGTAGCCCACGACGACGATGTGCTGGGACATCTTCTTCCTCCAGCGAGCGACTCGGATCAGGTCACGGCCCTGCTTGGTGAGGACCTCGAGAGTGGTGCCGATCAGCAGCACCAGGAAGGCGATGCGGGCCGGCGTGATGATGAACGCGTTGATCATCCGCGCATGCGCCTCGACCGGGGCGATGTCGCCGTAGCCGGTCGTGCTCAGCGTCACCGTCGTGTAGTAGATCGCGTCGATCAGGCTGATCTGGCCCGTGGGATCGTTGTTGTCGGCGTACGCATCGCGGTCGAGGTAGACCAGCAGGACCGTGCCGACCAGGATCGCCAGCGCGGCCAGCAGCCGCCGCCCGAGCTGCCACCACGGCGACCGCACCGTCTCGGGAAGAGCGATCTGCTCGACGCCGGCCCACCGGGGGGCATATGCAGATGTCTCGGACACATCTCCGACCCTATCCGCCGCCCTCCACCCTCTGCTGCAGGAGTGCCTCGACATCCGCCGTGTCACCGACCGGTCACCGACCGATCGCCGGGAAGCACGAACGGGCGCCATGCCTCCGAGGAGACATGGCGCCCGCCGTGTGCGGACGGAGCTCAGCCCTTGACGGACCCAGCGGTGAGGCCGCGGACGAAGTAGCGCTGCAACGAGAAGAACACGAGCAGCGGCACCGTCATCGTGATGAACGCACCGGCGGTGAGCAGGTGCCACTCCTGGCCCTTGTCGCCGATCAGGTCACGCAGGGTGATCGTCACGACCTCGTTGTCGCCGGCGCCGAGGAAGATCAGCGCGACGAGCAGGTCGTTCCAGACCCAGAGGAACTGGAAGATCGCGAACGCGGCCAGCGCCGGCACCGACATCGGCACGATCAGCCTCCAGAAGGTCTGGTAGTGGGACGCCCCGTCGATCTCGGCCGACTCGATGATCTCGTGCGGCAGGGTCGCCATGTAGTTGCGCAGGATGAAGACCGCCAACGGCATCCCGAACGCCGTGTGGGCCAGCCACACCGCGAGGAAGGTGCCGTTGAGGTCGTAGGTCCCGAACAGGTTGAGCAGCGGCACGAACGCCACCTGCAGCGGGACCACCAGCAGCCCGACGATCAGCATGAACAGCACGTTGCGCCCCGGGAACCGCATGAACGTGAACGCGTACGCAGCGAACGCGGCGATCATGATCGGCAGCACCGTCGCAGGGACGGAGACGACGATCGAGTTCACGAAGGCGTTGGCCATCCCGCTCTCGAGGACCTGGGAGTAGCTGTCCAGCGTCCACTGGGAGAACGGGTCGGTGATGACCGTCCACCACCCCGACGACTTCACGTCGGCCTCGTCGCGGAACGACGAGATCAGCAGACCCAGCGTCGGGATGAACCAGAGCACGCAGAGCAGGAAGATGCCCACGCGGACAGCGACGCTGCCGAGGGTGAGGTTCCTCATCAGCGGGCCTCCTGCTTCTTGAACTGGCGCATCTGGTAGATCATCACCGGGATCACCGCGATCATCAGGACCACGACCACCGCGGCCGCGCGACCGGCGTCGCCGAACTCGAAGAGCTCGAGGACGAAGGTGTTGGCCAGCACCGAGGTGCCGGACCGGCCACCGGTCATCACGTAGACGATGTCGAAGACCTTCATCACCAGGATGAGGATGGTCACGAAGACCACGATCACCGTCGGCCAGATCTGCGGCACGACGACCTTGAAGAAGATCTGGAGCTCGCTGGCACCGTCGATGCGCGCGGCCTCCACGGTGTCGTCGGGGACGCTCTTGATCGCCGAGGAGAGCAGCACCATCGCGAAGCCCGCCTGCAACCAGATCATGATGACGATCAGGAGCAGGTCGTTGAGGTTTCCGGTCTGGATGCGCAGCCAGGCGACCGGCTCGAAGCCGAGGCTCGTCGAGATCGCCGAGAGGAGACCGATCTGCTTGTCCCCCTGCGCGAACCTGGTCGCGTAGACGAAACCCCAGATCGTGCTCGCCCCGACGAAGCTGATCGCCATCGGCATGAAGATGACCGACTTCGCGACCCGCTCCGGGAACGCCTTGAGCTGGTCGGCCAGGACCGCCACGAGCAGGCCGACGATGACGCTGCCGACCGGGACGATGAGGATCCAGAGCAGGTTGTTGACCAGCGTGCCGATGAACTCGTCGTCCCGGAAGAGCGACGTGTAGTTCTCGAACCCGACCCAGTTGATGCTGTTGGCGTCGGCGAAGCTGTAGATCACCGTCATCACGGCCGGGTAGACCAGGAACACGGTGACCACCACGATGGCGGGGCCGATGAAGACGTACGGCTTGACCCGCCGCTCCCACTGGCCGGGCAGCAGGCCCGAGAGGAAGTTGAGCAGCCAGTAGAGAGCGGCGGTGCCGCCGACACCCAGGACGATCGCGAGGAGGCCGTTGACGATCTTCAGGAACGGATCATCGCTCATCCGCGCCAGCTCTCCTCGATCGCGTCGGCTGCCTCCTGAGCGCTCTTCTCACCTCCGACGTAGGCGTTCATCTCGCTCCAGAACGTGCCGGCGCCCACCTGTGCGGGCATCAGGTCCGAACCGTCGAAGCGGAAGGTGTCGGCGTCCTGCAGCAGGGTCGCGATCTCGCCGAACATCGGGTCGGCGTAGTTGGAGTTGTCGAACTCCGTGCTCGGCGAGAGCCAGCCGCCGGCCTTGGCCCACTCGGCACCGAAGTCGGGCGACGCGAAGAACTCCATCAGCTCCACCACGTCGGTGTCGTTGGTGAAGGCGGTCGCCATGTCACCGCCGCCGAGCACCGGGTTGCCCTCGAAGCCGCCCTCCATGTTGCCCGGCAGGGCGAAGACGCCGACGTTGCCGGCCAGGTCCTGCTGGACCTCCTTCGGGAAGAAGGTGGTGATGAAGTTGGCCTGACGGTGCATCTCGCAGCCCGGCTTCGGGTCGAAGAGCGGGAGCGGGGAGTCGCCGAAGGGCTCGCTCAGGGTGCCGTCGGCGCCGCCGCGTACGTTCTTCGGCTTGTTGATGATGTCGCCCATGGTCTCGATCGCCTGGACGATCTTCGGGTCGTTGAACGGGACGTCGTGGGAGACCCAGTCGTCGTAGAACTCCGGGCCCTCCTGGCGCAGGACGATCTCCTCGACCCAGTCGGTGAAGACCCACCCGGTGTCGGCGCCGGCCTCGGCGCCCAGGCACCACGGGGTCTGGCCCTTCGCGATGATCTGGTCCTGCAGCGTCATCAGCTCGTCCCACGTCGTGGGCGTCTTGTAGCCGGACTGCTCGAAGTTCTTCGGGGTCCAGACCAGCGACTTCATGGAGACACGGATCGGGACGCCGTAGGTCTTGTCGTCGATCTCGACCGAGTCCATCAGGCCCGGGATCATGGTGTCGTCGAGCGAGTCGACGTCGATGAGGTCGTCGAGCGGGAGCGTGTCACCCGACTCGGTCAGGTCGCCGACCAGACCGGGCTGCGGGAAGAGCGCGATGTCGGGGGCGTCGTTTCCGTTGACCTTGGTGCGGATCTCGGTGGTGAAGTCCGTGGAGGGGGTGTAGGTCACCTCGATCCCGGTCTCCTTGGTGAAGGTGTCGAGGGCCGCGTTGAGGCCCACCGCCTCGCCCTCGGGGATCGCGCCGAGGATCTGGATGCTGCCGTCTCCCTTTTCGGTGTCGCCGGCATCGTTGCTGCCACCGCCACCGGGAACACCACAGCCGGTCACGGCGAGCAGACCTGCGGCCACTGCTCCGATTTGCCACTTTCGCACGTGCATCTGATTGCACCCTCCATCGTCGTTTGATCCACGGAGTCGTGCCACGCAGGCCGCGTCGGGTCCACGAGGCATCGCCTCGTTATGTGATCTCCGTAACATTAGTCGCTACGGTCCATCGATGTCCCGGGGAAATTGTCGAACACTCACCCGAGAACGCGCAGGAGGATACCTCTCAGGCACTCCGGCGCCGGGAAGACCCGCCAGCCCGGTGTGGCTCCGGCGGCGGAGTTAGGCCAGAATCAGGGCCCAAATGAACTATCCGCACCCTCCCCATCAAGGCCCCGGTCACGGGTCCCACCACCAGCCTCGCGACCCCCTGGCCGTGGCCGGCCGGCTGGCGGCTGTCATCTGCTCGATCCTCTTCTGGCTGATCGGGGCGATCGCCGTGGTCGCGGCCGTCATCGGCATCTTCCGGGCCTTCGGTGGCGACCTGGCCTGGCGTACGGTCGGGATCTGGGCCGTCGCCGGTCTCGGCTGCTTCGCGTTCTCCTGGATCGTCGCCGCGCTCGGCCGGATCGGCCTCGACGACGAGCCGATCGGTACGTGGCGCGTCGCGCCGTTCCAGCTGGCTCGGATCCTCTACCGCAACCGCTGACAGGTCGCACGACAACGGGCCGTACGTCGCGCGTGCTCGCGCGGCGTACGGCCCGTTGTCATGGGGTCTAGACGGGTGTCTTCTCCGTCGCGGCCGCGGGCGGCGCGGCGTGGTCGTCGACCATGGTCGTCTCGTCGAACGGGTCCTGACCGTCCAGGACACGGTCGAGCTGGCGGTGGTCGATGGTCTTGGTCCAGTGGCCGACCAGGACGGTGGCGACCGAGTTGCCGGCGAAGTTCGTCAGCGCACGGGCCTCGGACATGAACCGGTCGATGCCCACGATGAGCCCGACCCCGTCGACCATCTCCGGGCGGTGGGACTGGAGCCCGCCGGCCAGGGTCGCCAGGCCCGCACCGGTCACACCGGCGGCGCCCTTGGAGGCGATCATCATGAACAGCAGCAGACCGATCTGCTCGCCGATGCTCAGCGGGTCACCCATCGCGTCCGCGATGAAGATCGAGGCCATCGTCAGGTAGATCGCGGTGCCGTCGAGGTTGAAGGAGTAGCCCGTGGGGACCACGACGCCGACGGTCGCCTTCTCGACACCGGCGTGCTCCATCTTCGCGATCAGGCGCGGCAGCGCGGACTCGGACGAGCTGGTGGAGAGGATCAGCAGGAACTCGCGGGCGAGGTACTTCAGCAGCTTGAAGAGGTTGACGCCGGTGGCCAGCTTGAGGATCGCGCCCAGGATGCCGAAGACGAAGATCGCACAGGTGACGTAGAAGGCGATCATGATGACCGCGAGGCTCTTCAGGGCGTCGATGCCGGTCTCCCCCACGACACCGGCGATGGCACCGAAGGCGCCGACCGGGGCGGCCCACATGATCATCGCGAGCACGCGGAAGATGAGGTTCTGGATCGCGGTGATCGCGTTGAGGATCGGCTTGCCCGACTCCCCCATCCGCTGCAGCGCGAAGCCGACCAGCAGTGCCACCAGCAGGGTCTGCAGCACGATGCCGGAGGTCAACGCCGAGAAGAGCGAGGTCGGGATGATGCTGAGCAGGAAGTCGGTCGTGCTCGCGTGCCCCTCCGAGGCAGCCTCCTGGCCCGCGCTGGACGCGTCCGTGCTGATCTGGAGGCCGGTGCCCGGGTCGATGATGTTGCCGACGATGACGCCGATCGCCAGGGCGACGGTGGACATCACGATGAAGTAGACCAGCGCCAGGCCACCGACCTTGCCGACCTTGGCCGCGTTGGCGACCGACCCGACGCCGATGACCAGGGTGCAGAAGATGATCGGCTGGATCATCATCTTGATCAGGTTCACGAACGCCGTGCCGATCGGCTTCAGCTCCACCGCGAACGACGGGGCGATCAACCCGACCAGGATGCCAAGGATCACCGCGGCTATCACCGCGATGTAGAGATAGTGGGTCCGGTCCTTCTTGGGTCTTGTCTCTGTGGTGGTCGTACTCATCGATCCTCCTGGTCCGCTGTGTCCTGCCCTCTGGGCAACTCGGGCAACTCTCCGGCAGAACGTGACGACCGTCACTGTTGTGTTCGTTGTGTTCGTGGCCGCCATCACAACGAGGCGACCGCGGTGGGTGAGAATGAGATCGTGTCCCGTGTCCACCCGTTCCGCCCCCGCGTCCTTCGCGATCGGCCGGTGGCGCAGCAGGTTCTGCTCCTCCAGTTCGGCACGGTGCTGCTGCTCGTCGTCACCGGCATCCTGATGGCCTCCTACGACGCCCAGCGCGACTCCTACAGCCGCGCCACCCAGCGCGCGGTGGCCGTCGCCCAGACCGTCGCCGACTCCCCCACCGTCCGTACGGCGCTGCGCGGCAAGGACCCGACGGCGACCCTGCAGCCCTGGACCGAGGAGGTACGCCGCGACACCGACACCGACTTCGTCGTCGTGATGGACCTGGACCGCACCCGCTACACCCACACCGACCCGCGCCAGATCGGCGGAAAGTTCGTCGGCGACCTCGGCGGCGCACCGCAGGGCAAGGTCTTCACCCAGCAGTACACCGGGACCCTCGGCCCCTCGGTCCGGTCGGTGGTGCCGGTCGAGGCCGGCGACGACGTCGTCGCGCTCGTCTCGGTCGGCATCACGGTCAGCGACATCAACCGCGGGCTCAAGCGCGACGTCGCGATCGTGCTGCTGTGCGGCGGGCTCGTGCTGGCCGCCGGACTCATCGGCGCCTGGCTGCTGAGCCGGCGCCTGCACCGGTTGACCCACGGCATGGGCGAGCGCGAGCTGGCCCGGATGTACGAGTACTACTCCGCCGTCCTCCACTCGGTCCGCGAGGGTCTGCTCCTGCTCGACGGGGAGGGGCGCGTGCAGCTGGTCAACGACGAGGCGCGGCGCCTGCTGGCGCTGCCGGACGACGTCATCGGCACCCCGATCGAGGACCTCGGCCTGGCTCCCGGGCTGGTCGCCGCCGCCCGCGGCCGCACCGCCGAGTCCGACGACCTCTACCTCGCCGGCGAGCGGATCCTCGTCGTCTCCTCGGCCCCGGCGCTGTGGGACGGCCGCGAGGTCGGCGCCGTGGTGACGCTGCGCGACCACACCGAGCTGCGCTCGGTGACCGGCGAGCTCGAGGTCGTACGTCGCCTCACCGAGTCGCTCCGCTCGCAGAACCACGAGGCCGCGAACCGGCTGCACACGGTGGTGTCCCTGATCGAGATGGGCCGGGAGGAGGACGCGGTCGAGTTCGCCACCGAGGAGCTCCAGGTCGCCCAGCTCCTCACCGACCGGGTCGTCGGCGCGGTGGAGGACCCGGTCGTCGCCGCCCTCCTGCTCGGCAAGTCGGCCGAGGCCGCCGAGCAGGGCGTCGAGTTCCGCATCGTGGGCGATGTGCCACCGGGCACCGGCATCCCGCCCCGCGACCTGGTGACGGTGCTGGGCAACCTCGTCGACAACGCCATCGATGCCGTCTCCGGCCGCGAGGCCCGCCAGGTCGAGGTCCACCTGACCGGTGACGACGACGCCCTCGTCGTCCGCGTGGGCGACAGCGGCCCGGGCCTGGACGACGCCGACGCGGCGCGCGTCCTCGACCGCGGCTGGACGACGAAGGCCGAGCCCGGCACCGGCCGTGGCCTGGGCCTCGCGCTGGTCGGCCAGATCGCCCGGCGTCATGGTGGCGAGGTCGCCATCGGCCGCTCCCATCTCGGCGGTGCGGAGTTCACCGTCACGCTCGCGACGGAGGTGGCGGCATGAGTGTGCGGGTGCTGGTCGTCGAGGACGAGGCGCTGGCTGCCGAGGCCCACGCGGCGTACGTGGGCCGGGTCTCGGGCTTCGCCCTGGCCGGGGTCGCGCGCTCGGCGCGCGAGGCGGTCCGCGCCCTCGACGCGGCTCGCGACGCGGGCACTCCGGTGGACCTGATCCTGCTCGACATGAACCTGCCCGACGGGCACGGGCTGGGGCTGCTCAGCAGGCTGCGGGCCGCCGGCCATTTGTGCGACGTGATAGCGGTGACGGCGGCGCGGGACACGAAGGTGGTGCGGCAGGCCGTCGTGCAGGGGGTCGTGCTCTACCTGCTCAAGCCGTTCACGTTTGCGACCTTCCGGGACAAGCTCGAGCAGTACGCCGACTACCGAGCCCGGCTGGACGCCGCCCCCGAGGAGGTCGTCCAGGACGAGGTCGACCAGCTCCTGGGGTCGCTGCGGCCCAGCGGGAGCACACCGCTGCCCAAGGGCATGAGCGCGGAGACGCTGCGGGCGGTGACGGCCGCGCTGCGCGAGGCCGAGCGCGACCTGTCCGCGAGCGAGGTCGCGGCGGTGGTGGGCGCGTCGCGGGTGACCGCGCGGCGCTACCTCGAGCATCTCGCCGACAAGGGCCTGGCCACCCGCGGGGTCCGCTACGGCCCTAGCGGCGGCCGCCCCGAGGTCGGCTACTCCTGGCTCTGAGCCGGACGACGGGCCCTAAATGGTTCGCGCCCGGGGTGTGCCGCCGGGCAGAGTCGGCCTCCATGACGAGCAGCGATCTGTGGACCCGCGACGACGCCGAGCGCTACGACGACCCCGACGACTGGGTCAACTCCGCCGAGGTGACCGGGCCGGTGGCCCGCTTCCTCGCCGGGCTCGCCGGCGACGGCCGCGCGCTCGAGCTCGCCATCGGGACGGGCCGGATCGGCGTACCGCTGCGGGAGCTGGGTGTGCCGGTCACCGGCATCGAGCTGTCCCAGCCCATGGTCGACGTCCTGCGGCGCAAGGTCACCGCGGAGCAGATCCCGGTCGTGGTCGGCGACATGGCCTCTGCCGAGGCGCCCGGGGTGGGGACGTACTCGTTGGTCTATCTGGTCTTCAACACGATCGGGAACCTGCGCACACAGGAGGAGCAGGTCGCCTGCTTCGCCAACGCCGCTCGCCATCTGGCGCCCGGTGGGCGCTTCCTGGTCGAGGTCGGCGTGCCCGGGCTGCGGCGGCTCCCGCCGGGCAGCCCGGCGATCCCGTTCGACGTCTCCCCCGCGCACCTCGGGTTCGACACCTATGACCTGGTCACCCAGCAGGCGATCTCACACCACTACACCCGGGAGGCCGACGGCCGCTTTCGCTACGGGCAGCACAACTTCCGGTTCGTGTGGCCCGCCGAGCTCGACCTGATGGCGCGGCTGGCCGGGATGACCCCGGAGGCGAGGTACGCCGGCTGGGACCGCTCCGTGTTCACCGGTGAGTCCACGAGTCACGTGTCGGTGTGGCGCAGGCCGGGGTAGCGCTGGAACTCCCAGGCCAGCCTGATCGCCTCGCGGACGGCTTCGGGAGCGGCGCGGTCGAGGTAGGCCTCGATCTTGTGGTGGGCCTCCATCCTCGGCGGGATCCCGAAGGCGTCGGGCCAGCGGTCGACCAGCTCCTCACGGCGCTCGATCGGGACCCGGACGAGCAGCGTGGTCGCGTCGAGGTGCCGGGCGACCAGGCGATCGTGGACGTACCAGCCGCGCGGCTTGAGGCGGCAGCCGTCCAGGGTCGCCACATAGGCGTCGACCTGATCCGGAGTCATGCCTTCGCAGCGTACGCCGCCCGCCACCGCTCCGCAGCCACCTGAGCAGCCTCGCTGATCAGCGCGGCCAGCTCGGGGCGGTCCGGGACCGGGAACGAGGTGTAGGCGCTGCGGCCGCCCTCGACCGGACGGCCGTAGGCCTTGGCCGCGAGGCGCCCGTCGGGCAGGAGACGTACGTTGAGGGTGCTGAGCCGGAAGACCACGTCGCGGCGGGTGTCCGTCCACTGCAGGGCCTCGGGGACGGCGACGTTGATCGCCAGGGCACTGACCTCGACCTCATCACTCGTCACGGCGCGAGTCTATTCGCGCCACAGCCCGATCTCCGCCGCGAAGCGGGCGGCGATGGACTCGATCACGCCACCGGTGGCGAGGAGCGCCCTGGTCTCCTCGGCGGACGCGCCACCGCTGTCGCACAGGTCCCGGAGCCTGGCCAGCTCGGGAGCCCGGGCCGGTTCGAGCTCGCGCCAGCGGGCGAGCGCCGCCTGCCGGTCGGTGGTCCAGGTGCCGTCGTGGACGCTGACCAGACCGGCCACGGCGAGAAGCGACTTGCGCGCGATCCGTCGGGAGAGGTCGCTCGGGTCCACGCGACCGAGGCCGGCGCGCCACCTGCGCAGCGAACGCTCGATGTCGCCGTTGAAGCCGCGGGCGGCACGAGCGTCCGCCGGGAACCCGGGCAGGTCGGCGCCCGGGTCGGGGCCGGCGAGATGGGCGCAGTAGTGGCGCAGGAAGACCCGGTTGCCGTAGGCCTCGTCGCCCTCGCCGAGGCAGTCGTCCGAGGAGACCGCGGCGATCTCGACGCCGCGGCAGAGCTCGGCGAACGCCGCCGACGCCTCGGCAGCGAGCGCGGCGGCCTCCGCGGCCGGAAGGCCGATCGTCAACAGATCGACGTCGGAGGTCGGCTCGGTGGCCGTGCCGTTGGCCACCGAGCCGTAGACGTGGACCGGCACCTGCGGCGGGACCCGCCCCAGGACGTACTCGAGGACCGGCTCGTACGCCGGCGGCACCCGGTCACGGCGTGCTCCGGTGACGATCAGACCCTCGGGGGTCACGCCCTCGCGCGGGTCTGCCATCGCGCTCAGGTGAGGCGGAGCGCCATCTTGGACTCCGTGCGCGGGTCGCCCTCGGGGAAGGGCTGCGTCTCGCCGGTGAGCTCGAAGCCCAGCCGCTCGTAGAGGCGGCGGCCGGACTCGTTGCCGTCGACGACCCACAGGGTCAGCACGGAGGCGCCGTCGCGACGCGCCCAGCCGGCGACGGCCAGGATCAGACCCTCGGCGAGACCGTGGCCACGCGCCTCGGGGGCGAGCCACATGTTGATCAGGTGGTGCTCGTCGTCGTGGATGATCCCGGCAGCGAGCCCCGAGGGCTTCTCGCCGAGCCAGGCGATGTAGGCCGCGCCGGACGCGGCCCACAGCCGCCAGCGCTCGTCGGGCCAGGTCACGACCTCTTCGTAGGAGGCCCAGAACGCCCGCGGGGTGTCCTGCAGAGCCGCGAGGCGCACCTTCTTGAGCGCCGGCCACTCGTCCTCGACGACGACACGGACCTCCGCCGTCGGGACCACCTTCTCAGGGGCCCCGACGCCGGGGATCGAGCTGGGTCGCTTCGGTGCGGGCACGGAATCAGGCGAGGTCGAGACCGGGGTACAGCGGGAACTTCGCGAGCAGCTCCGCCGCGGCGGCCTTGGTGTTGTCGGCGACGGAGTCCTCGATGGCGTAGGACGCCTTGGACGGGCCGCCGGCCTTGGTGGTGCCCGGGGTCGTCTTCGAGAGCACGTCGACGATGAGCTCGGCGACGCGGTCGAACTCGTCGGCGCCGAAGCCGCGGGTGGTCAGCGCCGGGGTGCCGAGGCGGATGCCCGAGGTGTACCAGGCGCCGTTCGGGTCGGACGGGACCGAGTTGCGGTTGGTGACCACGCCGGAGTCGAGCAGCGCCGACTCGGCCTGGCGGCCGGTGAGGCCGAAGCTGGTCACGTCCAGCAGGACGAGGTGGTTGTCGGTGCCGCCGGTGACGAGCTTGGCGCCGCGCTTGAGGAAGCCCTCGGCGAGCGACTTGGCGTTGTCGGCGACCTCCTGGGCGTAGACCTGGAAGCTCTCCTGCTTCGCCTCGGCGAACGCGACGGCCTTCGCGGCCATGACGTGGCTCAGCGGACCACCGAGCACCATCGGGCAGCCGCGGTCCACGCTCGGGGCGTACTCCTCGGTGGCCAGGATGAAGCCGCCGCGCGGGCCGCGGAGCGACTTGTGCGAGGTGCTCGTGACGACGTCGGCGTAGGGAACCGGGTTCTCCTCGCCCTGGAACACCTTGCCGGCGACGAGGCCGGCGAAGTGGGCCATGTCGACCATCAGGGTGGCGCCGACCTCGTCGGCGATCTCGCGCATCTTGGCGAAGTTCACCCGGCGCGGGTAGGCGGAGTAGCCGGCCACGATGATGAGCGGCTGGAACTCCTTGGCCTTGGCGCGCAGCGCGTCGTAGTCGAGCAGCCCGGTCTCGGGGTCGGTGCCGTACTGGTTCTGGTGGAACATCTTGCCGGAGATGTTGGGGCGGAAGCCGTGGGTGAGGTGGCCACCGGCGTCGAGCGACATGCCCAGCAGGCGCTGGTTGCCGAGCTCGGCGCGCAGCGTCTCCCAGTCGGCCTCGGAGAGCTCGTTCATGTTCTTGACGGCCATCTTCTCCAGCCACGGGCCCTCGACCCGGTGGGCGAGGATGGCCCAGTACGCCGTCAGGTTGGCGTCGATGCCGGAGTGCGGCTGCACGTAGGCGTACTCGGCGCCGAAGAGCTCGCGGGCGTGCTCGGCGGCGATCGACTCGACGGTGTCGACGTTCTGGCAGCCGGCGTAGAAGCGGTGACCGACGGTGCCCTCGGCGTACTTGTCGGAGAACCAGGTGCCCATCGTCATCAGCGTGGCGGGGCTCGCGTAGTTCTCGCTCGCGATCAGCTTGAGGCTGGCCCGCTGGTCGGCGAGCTCCTGCTTGGTCGCCTCGGCGATGCGGGGCTCCACGGAGGCGATGACCTCGAGGGCTTGGTTGTAGGCAGAACTCACAGTGCCTGAATTCACCGGGGCAGACAGATCGCTCATGGGTCACAGCCTAGTCAGCCGCGCGGACGAGAGCAGCATCGTGGTCACCCGGTGCGTTGCGTACGTCCTCTATCACCGCCCGCGGGAATGACTGACTGCTCAACCCGGTTAAGAGACCGTGACCAGATGGTGACCTCGGCCACACCGCCCGCGTGAACAAGCGTGAACGTCCCACATAACGGACCGATGTCTCATATATCGGGATTCCAGATTGCGTGGAGGCCGTCCGCTACCTGAGACTCCTTGACATGGTCACTGCTGCAACACATGCGCACCTCGTGGTTCGACGCCACGTGGACTATTGCCGCATCCGCAGCTCGATCTGTTGGCGCCACTGACGCCCAGCGCTCCGCATCCCCCCGCGTCGAGCCGCTGGCCCGCCGCCCGACAGACATCCCGGGCGCCCGCCGCGAGCACGTCCCTGCTCCGCCGTGCGTCCACGACCGACGCAAAGGTTTCTCTGACATGAGCGACAACCGGTTTCAGGCCAAGCGCGCCACCCGAACCGAGATCCCCCGGCCCAAGAAGGGTGAGGGTCAGTGGGCCCTCGGCTACACCGAGCCCCTGAACAAGAACGAGGAGTCGAAGAAGAACGACGACCCGCTCAACGTTCGCGACCGGATCCTCTACACCTACTCCAAGCGCGGGTTCGACTCGATCGACCCGGCCGACATGCGCGGCCGCTTCCGCTGGTTCGGGCTCTACACCCAGCGCAAGCCCGGGATCGACGGCGGCAAGACCGCCATCCTCGAGGAAGAGGAGCTCGACGACCGCTACTTCATGATGCGGGTCCGCTCCGACGGCAAGCTCCTCTCCCCTGCCGCGGTGCGCACGCTGGGTCAGATCAGCGTCGACTTCGCCCGGGACAGCGCCGACATCACCGACCGCGAGAACATCCAGTACCACTGGATCGAGATCGAGAACGTCCCGGAGATCTGGTCGCGCCTGGAGGAGGTCGGGCTGCACTCGACCGAGGCCTGCGGCGACTCCCCGCGGCCGTTCCTCGGCTCGCCGGTCGCCGGCGTCGCCGCCGACGAGATCATCGACGGCACCTCGGCGCTGCGCGAGATCGAGTCGCGCTACCTGGGCGACCCCGCCTTCTCGAACTTCCCGCGCAAGTTCAAGACCGCGCTGACCGGCCACCCCTCCCACGACGTGGCGCCCGAGATCAACGACATCGCCTTCGTCGGCACCGTCCACCCCGAGCACGGGCCGGGCTTCGACGTCTGGGTCGGCGGTGGCCTCTCTACCAACCCGCGCCTGGCCGAGAAGCTCGGCGTGTGGGTGCCGATCGACGAGGTCGCCGACGTGTGGGCCGGCGTGGCGGGCATCTTCCGTGACTACGGCTACCGCCGGCTGCGCTCGCGGGCCCGGCTGAAGTTCCTGGTCGCCGACTGGGGCAAGGAGAAGTTCCGCGAGGTCCTCGAGAACGAGTACCTCGAGCGTCAGCTCGTCTCCAACCCCTCCCCCGAGTCCCCTCTGGGCCACCGCGACCACGTCGGCATCCACGACCAGAAGGACGGCAAGAAGTACGTCGGCCTGGCACCGATCGCCGGACGCATCTCCGGCACTCACCTGGTCGAGCTCGCCGGCGTCCTGGAGAAGTTCGGCGTCGAGGGTGCTCGGCTCACGCCGTACCAGAAGATCGTGCTGATCGGCGTCGAGCCGGCGGTCGTCGAGGACCTGGTGGCCGACCTGGACGCGATCGGGTTCTCCGCCCGGCCCTCCAACTGGCGCCAGAACACGATGGCCTGCACCGGGATCGAGTTCTGCAAGCTCGCGATCGTGGACACCAAGGACCGTGCCCGCGACCTGATCGCCTCGCTCGAGTCGCGCTTCCCCGAGCTCGACGCCTCGATCACCGTCAACGTCAACGGCTGCCCCAACGCCTGCGCCCGGACCCAGGTCGCCGACATCGGGCTCAAGGGCCAGCTGGTCCTCGACGCGGACGGCAACCAGGTCGAGGGCTTCCAGGTGCACCTGGGCGGCGCGACCGGGCTGACCGCCAACTTCGGGCGCAAGCTGCGCGCGCACAAGGTCACCTCGGCCGGGCTCGACGACTACATCTCCGCCCTGGTGGTCAACTACCTGGCCGACCGGACCGAGGGCGAGACGTTCGCGGCCTGGACCGCACGGGCCGACGAGGTGCTGCTGCGCGGCGAGAAGACCCTGACGGAGGTGCCCGCATGAGCGAGCGCGCCGGCACCCCGTTCCACTGCCCGTTCTGCGGTGAGACCGACCTGTGGCCGCACGAGGCCACGCACGGGTCCTGGGAGTGCCGCGCCTGCCTGCGGGCCTTCCAGCTGAAGTCGCTGGGCCAGATCTCCCGGCCTGACAACTCTCGTCCTGAAATCTCTCGGAACGTCACGAAGGAGGCGCACGCATGAGCATCAGCACTGCAGCCGCCCGCGCCAACCGCGCGGTGGACACCGAGGGACGTACGCCCGAGGAGCTGCGCGAGATCGTCTCCCACTGGGGTGCGGAGCTCGAGCTCGCCCCGGCCGAGACGATCATCGAGTGGGCCGCCGCCACGTTCGGTGAGCGGTTCGCGATCACCTCCTCGATGGGTGACGCGGTCCTGGCCCACCTCGCCTCCAAGGTCGTCCCCGGGATCGACGTGGTCTTCCTCGACACCGGCTACCACTTCATCGAGACGATCGGCACCCGCGACGCCGTCGAGGCGACGATGCCGGTCAACCTCCTCACGATCACGCCGGTGCAGACCGTCGCGGAGCAGGACGCGGAGTACGGCAAGGACCTCTACCGCACCGACCCCGACCTGTGCTGCGCGCTGCGCAAGGTCAAGCCGCTGGCCGACTCGCTCGCCTCCTACGACGCCTGGGCCACCGGCCTGCGGCGCGCGGAGACGAAGAACCGGGTCATCGCCCCGGTCATCGGCTGGGACGCCAAGCGCCAGAAGGTCAAGGTCTCGCCGATGGCGCGATGGTCCGACGAGCAGGTCGAGCGATATATCGAGGACAACGGAGTGCTCGTGAACCCGCTCGTCTATGACGGGTATCCCTCGATCGGCTGCGCGCCGTGCACCCGCCGGGTCGCCCCCGGCGAGGACCCGCGCAGCGGGCGATGGGCCGGCACCGGCAAGACCGAGTGCGGCATCCACGCCTGACCACAGACTTTCCGACCTTTCCCCGCAACACCCGAAGGATGAAGACAATGGCAGCTCCCGCTCTGGTAGCCCTGGCTCACGGCAGCCGCGATCCGCAGTCCGCCGCAACCATCAACGCGCTCATTGCCGAGGTACGCGCCCTGCGCCCCGACCTCCGCATCGAAGCCGCCTTCCTCGACCACTCCCGGCCGCGTTTCCAGGCCGTCATCGACAAGCTGGTCAAGGCCGGCCACGACGAGATCGTCGTCGTGCCGTTGCTGCTGACCGAGGCGTTCCACGCCCGGGTCGACGTACCCTCAGTCATCGCCGAGGCCACCGCGCGCCACTCCGGCCTGCGCATCCACACCAGCGCGATCCTCGGCCTCGAGAGCGTCTTCCTGCAGGTGCTCGACGAGCGCCTGCGGGAGTCGCTGAAGTCGGCCCGGGTGCGCGAGCTCGACGCCCTGGTCCTGGCCGCCGCCGGCTCCTCGGACTCGCTGGCCAACCAGTCGGTGGCCCGCCTGGCCCGGATCTGGGGAGCCCACCACAAGCTGCCGGTCGTGGCCGCGTACGCCTCGGCTGCTCCGCCGGCCACCGGCGAGGCCGTCCGTGCCTTCCGCGCCGAGGGCCGCCGCCACATCGCCGTCGGCATGCTCTTCCTGGCCCCCGGGCAGCTGCCCGACCGCGCCAAGGAGCTCGCCCTCGAGGCCGGCGCCGTCGCGGTCAGCGACCCGATGGGCGCCCACCCCGAGGTGGCCCGCACCATCCTGGCCCGCTACGCCGTCGGCGCCGTCGAGCTCGTCCCGGTCTGACCCACCCCGCGCCGAGTCGGCGC
This sequence comes from Nocardioides sp. NPDC054178, assembly GCF_055585005.1. NCBI lineage: Bacteria > Bacillati > Actinomycetota > Actinomycetes > Propionibacteriales > Nocardioidaceae > Nocardioides > Nocardioides sp. NPDC054178. The sequence goes on along the minus strand of NZ_JBVJKY010000009.1, from coordinate 282,415 downwards.
ATCTTGACATCAACCCCCGCCGAGTCGGCTCGTCATGACGAGCCGACTCGGCGGGGTTTTTGGTCAGGACGAGCCGACTCGGCGCGCTCTCAGGTGATCTGGTGGGTGAAGATGCGGTCGAGCTCGGCGGCGGCGTCGGCCGTGACGCCACCGTGGACGGGGCCGGGCTGCAGGACCGTGGACTTCGGGGCCTTGAGGAGGCCGAAGCGGGCCGACTCGTTGTGGGAGAGCGCCCGGATGCCGTACGCCGTGGCGCGCACGCCCGCGCCGAAGCCGGCGTGGGCGGCGCCGGCACAGATCAGGTCCACCGACTCCAGGGCCGCCCGCACGAGCGAGTGGTCGAGGCCGGGGGCGAAGGCGGCGAGGCGCTGCTCGTCGAGCGCCCACCGAGCGGCGAGGAACTTCTGCTCGGGGCAGTGCAGGACGACGCCGACGTTGAGGAACTCCTCGCGCTCGGGGCGGGGTACACAGCGGAGCACGACGTACTGGTAGGCGTCCATCACGCCTCCTGGGCCGGCTCGGCCACCGGCAGCCACGGGCGGCCGCCGTCGAGGCGGGCCCTCAGGAACGCGACGTAGCGCTCACGCAGCGACTCCGGGGTGTCGTAGCCGGGGACGGGCTCGAGCCACTCGTCGGGTACGTCGGCGAGCACCTTCTCCAGCACCGCGTCGTCGAGCCGCGTCGCGAGGTCGTCGTTCTGGGCGAGCGCCTCGTCCGCGTAGGCCCGCAGGACGTGCTCGGAGGTGTCGAACGGCTGCGCGGCGTAGCGCGCCGGGTCGCCGCCTCCGCCGGGCCAGACGTGGTGGAAGTAGAGCGAGGCGCCGTGGTCGATGACGTAGAGCGCGCCGTTCCACAGCAGCATGTTGGGATTGCGCCAGGAGCGGTCGACGTTGGCGATCAGCGCGTCCAGCCACAGGATCCGCCCGGCCAGCGACGGGTCGGGCTGGTAGGCGGCGTCGTAGCCGAACGCACCCGCCAGGAAGTCGATGCCGAGGTTGAGGCCGGCACTGACGTTGAGGAGGTCCTGGACCTCCTCGTCGGCCTCGTAGCGGGCGATCTCGGGATCGAGATCGAGCACGACCTGGTCGGGCGTCGGGATGTCGAGCGCCCGGCACAGACCGGTGACGATCACCTCCGCGACCAGCACCCGCAGCCCCTGCCCGGCGCCACGGAACTTGCAGACGTACGTGCCGAGGTCATCGGCCTCCACGATCCCGGGCAGGCTGCCGCCTTCCCGGAGCGGGGTCACATACCGCGTCACCCGCACCGTCTCCAGACTCACGAGATGGTGTCCTCTTTCAGTCGTCTCTTCTCCTCGGCGATGTCGAAGCGAGGCGCGGGCCAGCCCAGATCGAGCCGGTCCAGGGTCTCCAGGAGCAGCTCGCCGATGGCCAGGTTGCGATACCACTTCTTGTCGCTCGGCACGAGGTACCACGGAGCGTACTCGGTGTTGGTCCGCTCCAGCGCAATCTCGTACGCCCTCTGGTAGTCGTGCCACAGCTGACGCTCGTCGATGTCGCCGGGGCTGTACTTCCAGTGCTTGGTCGGGTCTTCGAGGCGGGCCAGGAGCCGCTTCTTCTGCTCCTTGGGCGAGATGTGCAGCATGCACTTGAGGATGACGGTGCGGTCGTCGGCGAGCCGCTTCTCGAAGTCGTTGATGGCGGCGTAGCGCCGTTCGATCTCCTCGGGGGCGGCAAGCCCGCGGACGCGGCCGATCAGCACGTCCTCGTAGTGGGAACGGTCGAAGACTCCCAGGTAGCCGGGTTCGGGCACCGCCTTCTCGATCCGCCACAGGAAGTCCTGGGCCCGCTCCTCCTCCGTCGGTGCCTTGAAGCTGGTGATCTTCACGCCGACGGGGTCGACCAGCCCGACGGTGTGCTTGAGCACGCCACCCTTGCCGGAGGTGTCCATCCCCTGCAGGACGAGCAGCACCCGCCGGGGGTCGTCGCTCTCCTTGGAGGCGAACAGCTTGGTCTGCAGCTCGAGCAGCGTCGGGCCGAGCTCGGCGAGCACCTGCTTGCCGGTCTCCTTGTCGGCGCCGACGCCCGGCGCGGAGTTGGTGTCGTACTTCCGCAGGTCCACCGCTCCGGTCGGCAGCCGCAGCTCCTCAAGAAGGCTCATGTCCTGACCATAGGTGCCGCCGGGCGTGACGTCAGCCGAGTACGCGACGAAGATCGAGCGAGCAGCCGACCATCGTGGTCGTCGAGCCATCGGGCTGGGGCTCGTCAAACCAGGTGCCCTGCTCGAACCCGACCTTGGCCAGCATCCGCAGCGAGGCGGCGTTGCGGTGGTCGGGGGCCGCGAAACAGGCCGTCGCGCCGGGGTAGCGGCGCGGGATCGAGGTCAGCCAGACCCAGGCCATCCGCGGCCCGATCCCCCGGCCCACGAAGGCCGGCTCCCCGATCGCGTAGTCGAAGCCGATCGCGTCCGGGTCGGGGGTGAGCAGCGCGTAGTCGGGCTCGTCGCTGATCCGGTAGTCCTGGCAGAAGCCGACCGAGCGCCCGTTGACCTCGATCACCCAGAACGTCACGGTGGTCTTGCCGTCGATGTCGGGCCCGTAGTTCTCCCTCACCCACTCGGGCGTCGGCTCGCCGTCGACGGCGTACCAGCGGTGAACGTGCTCGGCGTTGAGCCAGCGGATCAGGTGGGGCAGGTCGCCGCGGGTCATCGGCCGCAGCGCCACCACCGGCATCGGGTCGGAGGAGAACTCCTTCACCTCACCGGAGAGGTCCACGGCGTACGCAGGCCGCCCGGCGATCCTCGTCGCCGCCGATGCCCAGCTCTCCCCCGGGCGCGTCACGCCGCCGAGACGGTGGGTCCCGGTGTGGACGGCGACCGGCGTGAACATGCACCCAGGCTAGCCGTGAGGAGTCAGTGGGCCTGGCCGCCACGGCGGTCGACGAGCGGCGGCTGGGAGGACCACGGGAAGTCGATCCAGCGGTCGGTCTTCTTGTAGACGTAGTCGGCGTTGATCACCGTCCACGGCTTCTCGAAGATCACCGCCGTGCGGGCCTCGGCCACGTGGCCCTCGCAGAAGTCGTGGACGATCTCCAGGGTCTTGCCCGTGTCGGCGACGTCGTCGGCGATGAGCACCTTCATCCCGGTCAGGTCGACGGCGGCGGGGGTCGGCGGGAGCATGATCGGGACGTCGAGACGCTCGTTGATGCCGGTGTAGAACTCCACGTTGACCGCGGACAGGTTCTTCACGTCGAGGGCGTAGCCCAGGCCCATCCCGAGGGCCAGGCCGCCGCGGGCGATGGAGAGCACGATGTCGGGCTCGTAGCCGCTGTCGACGACCTTCTGGGCGATTTCGCGCACTGCGGTGCCGAAGAGGTCGTAGGTCAGGATCTCGCGCTCTTGCTGCTCACTCACAGATCGGATTCTGACACGAGACCGTCGCCACCATCGTCATCGGCCAGAGCGAGCTCCTCGCGGACGATGCCGTAGGCCACACCGGCGCCGTATCCCTTGCGGGCGAGCATCGCGACCAGACGCCGGGTCTTGGTCTGGTCGTCGAAGCGCTCCAGGGAGCGCAGCTTGCGCCGGACCATCCGCCGGCCGGCCTCACGCTCGTCGTCCGGATCGATCTCGTCGAGCGCGTCACGGGCCACGTCGTCGTCGATGCCCTTGCGGCGCAGCTCTTGGGCCAGGGCGCGTCGGGCCAGGCCCTTTCCGGGCTGTCGGCTGGCGATCCAGGCTCTGGCGAAGGCCTCGTCATCGATCAGGCCGACCTCTTCGAAGCGGTCCAGCAGCTGGGTCGCGAGGGCCGCCGGAACCTCCTTCTTCTCCAGCTTGTCGGCGAGCTCCTTGCGGCTGCGCGCCTGGCCGGTCAGGGCGTCGAGAAGGATCTTGCGGGCGATCGCCTCGTGGTCGGGCTCGGGATCGTTCTTGGGGTCTGCTGGGTCTGCTGGGCGGGGGTTGCGCGAACGGGACCGTGTTGGCCTCGACACGCCGTCGCTCCTTCGTCGCGACGACGGCTCGACCGACGGGGGCGAGGGCTCGACCAGCGGGGTCTTGCCGGCCCAGGCTTCGACGCCGAGGGAAACGTCCCCCAGCCAGTCGGGCGCGGGTCGCTCGTCCACCCAGGGATCCTGGGTGGACGAGCGGTCACGCTTCGACGAAGCCACTGGTCAGACTGGTCTAGAAGTCCTCGACGCCGGCAGGCTCGGCGACGGGCGCCTCGCCGTCGGCCGGGGCGTCGACCGTCGGCACCACCCCGAGCTTCTCCAGGATCCGCTTCTCCAGCTCGTTGGCCAGATCCGGGTTGTCCTTGAGGAAGTTGCGGGAGTTCTCCTTGCCCTGACCGAGCTGGTCGCCCTCGTAGGTGTACCAAGCGCCGGCCTTGCGGACCAGGCCAGCCTCGACACCGACGTCGATCAGGCCACCCTCGCGGGAGATGCCCTTCCCGTACATGATGTCGAACTCCGCCTGCTTGAACGGCGGGGCCACCTTGTTCTTCACGACCTTGACGCGGGTGCGGTTGCCGACCATGTCGGTGCCGTCCTTGAGCGTCTCGATCCGGCGCACGTCGAGGCGCACCGAGGAGTAGAACTTCAGCGCGCGACCACCGGTCGTGGTCTCGGGCGAGCCGAACATCACGCCGATCTTCTCGCGCAGCTGGTTGATGAAGATCGCGGTGGTGCCGGAGTTGTTGAGCGCACCGGTCATCTTCCGCAGCGCCTGGCTCATCAGTCGAGCCTGGAGGCCGACGTGGCTGTCGCCCATCTCGCCCTCGATCTCGGCCCGGGGCACCAGCGCCGCGACGGAGTCGATGACGATCAGGTCGAGCGCACCCGAGCGGATCAGCATGTCGGCGATCTCCAGGGCCTGCTCACCCGAGTCGGGCTGGGAGACCAGCAGGGCGTCGGTGTCGACACCGAGGTTCTTCGCGTATTCCGGGTCGAGCGCGTGCTCCGCGTCGATGAAGGCCACGATGCCACCGGCGCGCTGCGCGCTGGCGACCGAGTGGAGGGCGACCGTCGTCTTACCCGAGGACTCCGGACCGTAGATCTCCACGACCCGCCCGCGGGGCAGACCGCCCAGGCCCAGCGCCACGTCGAGCGCGATCGAGCCGGTCGGGATCACCTCCAGCGGAGCCCGGGTCTCATCGCCCAGCCGCATGACCGAGCCCTTGCCGAACTGCCTCTCGATGTTGGCGAGAGCGGCGTCCAATGCCTTCTCGCGATCACCTGCCGCCATGTTCTTTCCTTCCTGAGGGGCAGACTTCTTCCCCTTGCCTGCCGCTTGTCCACGTGTCTTCGTCGTCATCAAGGCAGACGCTAGACGGGACCACCGACAGTTTTGAACGGGACCCTCTGGCACGGTGTTTCACGACCCGGTTTTTGCCTGGGCGATAGCACGAACCACGCTCCACCTACTACCACACACTAGCCCGAACAAGCGTTCGATGTGAACACCTGTTCGGGCGTGTCGAGGTCGCCGGATCCTCAGTGACCCTGCATCTCCACCTGCTCGGCCGCGTCCGGGCCGCCGCCGATCTCGTCAGCGATGGCGACCGACAGGCCACCGAGCATGAAGGCGATGATCACCGCCGCCAGAGCACCGCTGGAGAAGGCAGGAATGAAGCGGCGTACGCCCTCCTGGACCGGCTCCGCGCCGTGGTACTGGTGCGTGAGCGCATGTCCCTTGCCCCGCTGGAGCAGGTAGCGGTTGACCGGGAACGCCGCCACGAAGGCGACCGCGAGGGCAATCATCATCCCGACCCAGAACACGACGTTGACCAGCCCGGCGTCCATGGCCCCGGGGATGAGCGCCATGACCAGGTTGTCGACCAGCTCCATCGTCGCGATCGAGAGGGTGTCGGCGGCGAGCACGACGCTCAGCGCCGCACCGAGCGCCACACCCGACTTGAGCAGCGGCAGGGTCGAGAGGGCGTAGCCGAACACGAACGCCAGCGTGACGGCCAGGACGATCGTCCACCCCGTGCTGAGGCCGACCGCGGTGCCGATCATCAGCCCGGCGATCTCGCCGATCGCACACCCGGTGAGGCAGTGCAGCGTGGCGCTGGCGGCCATCGCGTTCACCCCGCCGTGCCCGGAATGCCCGGAGTGGTCGCCGTGACCCTGGTGACCCTCGTGCATCGAGTGCTGATGCCCGGCGTGGTCGTGTCCGGCGTGCACGTGCTCGTCATGCGACGTCATGTCGCTCCCTTGCTCGATCCGATCGGTGTTCCTACTCCTCAATTCATACCCCATGGGGGTATACGACCGCAAGAGATATCAGGTCGATGGCCCGCTTTGTCGAACCGTGAGCGACTCCCTAAGGTGTGCTGTGTGTGGACGGCGGCGCGACGCAGGCGGATGACCCGGGCGCTCGTGCGCGCCGGTCTGCTGACCGCGGCGATCGTCACGGTTGCCGGCCTGCTGGCCATGCATGCGCTGAGCCTCCACGGCACCGGCACCGACGGCGAGCACGGCACCATGAGCCTGCCCGCCGCCCACGTGGGGCACACCCACGCCCTCGACCACGCAGCCCACGACACCGCCGACTACACCGACGACGACACAGCCGACGACGCCGGACACCCCGGACACCCCGGCGGTGAGGGACGCACGGCGATGATGCTGTGCGCCGCGTTCCTGATCGCGGCGGGTGCGCTGCTGCTGAGCGCGCTGTGGCGGCGTACGCCTGCCTGGTGGTTCGCCCACTCCCACCTCCGGTCCCGGGCCACCGGGTCCACACCCTTCCGCACGCATCCCGCGACCGGCCCGCCGCCGGAGTGGGCGTTCTCCGTCATCAGGTGCTGAGCGGTCCTCTTCCATGGACCCCGAAAACAGCACGTGACAAGGAGAAACAACAGATGCGTACGCACCACCCCCTGATTCGCACGACCTGGGCGGCGGCCGGCCTGGCCCTGCTGCTGACGCTGTCCGCCTGTGGCGGCGGCGACGAGTCCGCGAAGCCCCAGGAGCTCTCGGAGACCGAGCACAACAAGGCCGACGTCGCCTTCGCGACCGACATGATCCAGCACCACGCCCAGGCGATGTCGATGGTCGACCTGACCATGGACCGCGACCTCGAGCCCGAGGTCCAGGAGCTGGCCGACGCGATCCGGGCGGCCCAGAGCCCGGAGATCGAGACCATGTCCGGCTGGCTCCAGGAGTGGGGCGAGGAGGTCCCCTCGACGATGCGCGACCACGTCAACGGCGGCCACGAGGGCCACGGTGACGAGGACGGCAGCATGTCCGACTCGATGGAGGGCATGGAGCACGACATGCCCGGGATGATGTCGGCCGAGGACATGGATGCCCTCGAGAAGGCCTCCGACGCCGAGTTCAGCGACCTGTGGCTGGAGATGATGATCGAGCACCACGAGGGCGCGGTCGAGATGTCCGAGACCGAGCAGGACGAGGGCCGGTTCAAGCCCGCCGTCGACCTGGCCGGGACGATCATCGAGTCGCAGTCGACCGAGATCGAGACGATGGAGAAGCTCCTCGGCTGAGGACGCCTCACGGGCAGGGCCGCCCAGCGGCCCTGCCCACCGGTGGGCTCCTCAGGCCGACCGACGGGCCACGTACGCAGCCCCGAACAGCACCACGACCAGCAGGATCGTGCCGAGCGCGAGCGCCGGATATCCGGCCAGGTCGACGACGACCCCCGAGACCGCCCCCGCGGCGGCAGCGGCGACGCCCATGATCAGGTCGGCGGTGCCCTGGACGTCGGCACGCACCTCGAGCGGGGTGTGGTCCGCGACCGAGGTGGCTGCCGCGATCGTGGCCAGCGACCAGCCGAGGCCGAGCAGGAAGAGCCCGACGAAGATCCGCCCAGAGCTGCCCTGCGGCGCCGCGGCGCACAGGACCAGGGACACCAGGAGCACCCCGCCGCCGAGCGCCATCACGTCGGCCCGGCCGACCCGGTCGGCGAGCCAGCCGGCGACCGGGGCGAAGGCGAACATGCCCAGGACGTGCCCGCTGATCACCAGCCCGATGATCTCCAGGCCCGCACCACCGTGCTCCATGTGGAGGGGCGTCATCACCATCACCGCCACCATCGTGGCGTGGGCCGCGGCCTGGCCCACGACCGCCGCCGCCAGCGCGGGGCGCTCCCGGATCACGGCCAGCGCCCGCCGCCAGCTCGTGCCCGACGCCTTTTCCGTGGCCGGTGCGCCCTCCCGGGCGACCAGGAGCGGGTCAGGTCGCAGGAAGACGCCGACCACCAGCGCGGCGGCCAGCATCCCCATGGCCCCGAGCGCGAACGGGCCGGTGAGGACCGGGATCCCGACGGCCTCGGAGAAGATCTCCGCGACGCCGGTCAGGTTGGGGCCGATCACCGCACCGAACGTCGTCGCCCAGACCACCACCGACAGCGCCCGCGCCCGGCTCCGGGCCGGCGCCAGGTCGGTGGCCGCGTAGCGAGCACCGTTGTTGGCCGCAGTGGTCGCCCCCAGCAGCACCGCGCCGACCAGCAGCAGCGCCATCGAACCGACCACGCCGGCCAGCACCGCCAGCAGCCCGCCGGCCGCCCCGAGCAGGTAGCCCGCCACCAGCCCGAACCGGCGCCCACGCACGTCCATCACCCGCCCCAGGACGTACGCAGCGACGGCGGCGCCGAGCACCTGGGTCGTCTGGGAGAGACCGGCCATCGACTCCGAGCCGGACAGGTCGCGCGCCAGCAGCGAGGCGGTCGCGATGCCGATCGTGATGCCCATCGCCCCGACCGCCTGGGTCGCGACCAGCGTGCGGATGGTGCGCTTCTGGACCGCGACGACCGAGGCCGGAGCGACCAGCGTCACCGCTCACGCGGTGGCAGCTCCAGGGCCTTCCAGACCGCGGCCCAGACCTCCTTGGGCGGAATCCCGTCGTCGAGCGCCTCCTGGGCGGTGCGCCCGCCCAGGTCACCCATGACGAACTGACGTGCCCACGCTCGTGCGTAGCCCGCGCCGAGCGCCTCATCCATCCGGGACCAGAACTCCGTGTGTCTCATCGACCCGAATGCTACTCAGCGGAGCTCAGGCGCGCCGCCGGGCGAGGACGTCGAGCCAGACGTCGCCGAGGCGGCTGTCGGCGTGCCCGACCTCGAGCACCTCCCAGCCGGCCTCGTCCAGCGCCGCCCGGAGCGCGGGCTCGCGCCAGTAGACGAAGAGCCGCGGAGCCTCGATGTGACCGCGGTTGGTCCACTCCTCGCCGTCGCCCTCCTTCATCGACACGTGCAGCGCACCGCCGGGGCGGGTCACCTCCGCGAGCCGGGCGAGCACGGTCCCGAAGTCGTGGCGGGCCACGTGCAGCAGCGTCGCCGAGGCCCAGACCGCGGCGTAGGGGACGTCGGGATGGACCGGGTCGCGCAGGTCGTCGGTCAGCGGGTCCAGGCAGGCAGCGGCGTACCCCTGCTTGCGCAGGTGCGCCACGAACCCCTCGCTGATGTCGGTGCGCCGCACCCGCACTCCCCCGGCCTCGAGGGCCTTCGCGTCGTGGCCGGGCCCGGTGCCGATCTCGAGCACGTGGTCACCGGGCTCGAGCTCGGCCAGGAACCTGTCCAGGACCGAACGGGTCTCCTCGGAGAACGAGGTGCCCTGGACGTACGTCGCGACGCCGGCGTCGTAGGCGGCGACGGTCGCCCGCTTGGCGGCCGAGCGTACGTCCCACAGGTGGTGGACGACGTCGTGGAGGTGGTAGCGGCCCAGCGACTCGACGCTGAACACGTCGCCGTTGGACCGGGTCCCGCGACGGCCCCACGCGTCCGGCGGGACCTTCTCGTAGATCGTGGCGATCTCGTCGGCAGCGTCCATCAGCTGCTCGGCGACGACGGCCGGGTCCTGGCCGGCGTAGTCCTCCTCGCGGGCGGTCACGTCCTGGTCCCAGTTGGCGAACCGCGGCTCGTCCTCGGTCAGCATCTGCTGCAGCCGCTCGGCGAAGATGCGGTGGACGTCGCGTACGTGTGCCCCGTACTCCAGCGCCGACCACACCCCCGGCCGGGGGCGCTCGCGCGCGTTGTCGGCGGCGAGGTAGATCTCCCAGTAGGTCGCGTTGTCGCGCACGATCTCGGGCAGCTGGTCCGCGGTCACCGCACCGGCGACGAATCCACACTCCGGGCAGGGCCGGTCGAGGACCCAGGTCCAGTCCTTGGTGTCGGGCGTGATCGCGTCATAGGTCATGCCTCCATCTTGACGGCCAACCCGGGCGGCCACGAGCGAGATCCTGCCTGTGAGACGCGAGTTGCCGCCGCTCAGGTGAGCAGGAGCGCGTCGAGCCTGCGCCGCACGATCACCAGACCGACCGCCCCGAAGGCCAGCAGGTAGGCCACCGAGACCAGCGAACCCCACGACGGCACGCCGAGCGTCAGCTCTCGGCACAGCACGACGCCGCGGTAGAGGGGCGTGACCTCCACGACCCAGCGCAGCCACTCCGGATAGGCCGTCACCGGGAAGAACGTCGCACTGAACAGGAACATCGGCATCATCGCGAGGGTGACCTTCTCGAAGTCCTGCCAGGAGGTCATGTAGGTCGTCAGCGCCATCCCCACGGCTCCGAAGGCGGACCCGATGAGCAGCGCCGCCGGCACCACCAGGAGCGCCCACCACGAGTGGACGAGGTCCATCGCGACCATGATCAGCAGGAACGCGGTCACGTAGATCCCGCTGCGCAGCTGGTTCCACAGGATCTCGCCGACCGCGATGTCGCCCGTACGCAGCGGGGTGGCCAGCATCTGGTCGTAGAGCTTGTTGTACTTCAGCTTGAAGAAGAAGTTGAACGTCGCATCCAGCAGGGACCCGTTCATCGCCGAGGCCGCGATCATGCCGGGTGCGACGAACTCGCGGTAGTCGACCGGCCTCCCGGCGTACTCGAAGCCGACCACCATCGCGCCCACGCCGATCCCGATCGAGAACAGGTAGAAGACCGGCTCCAGGAAGCCGGTGATGAAGACCAGCCAGGCGCGCCGGTAGACCAGGATGTTGCGCCACAGCAGCAGCCGGGCGGCCTCGCCGCCCCGCAGCGGCCGGGCGACGGTGGCACCCACGGCAGCGGTGAAGAGCGCCATCTCAGGAGACCAGCCTCTCGTCGAGCTTGCGCACCGCGAGCCACCAGCAGACGCCCGCGAGCACCCCGAGGTAGGCGACGTGGACCGCGGCCAGCGCCCAGTCGACCTCGCCGAGCGCGAGCATCCGGGTCAGGTCGACTCCTTGCCACAGCGGCGAGGCCATCGCGACCTTCTCCAGCACCGGCCCGAGGTTGGCGACGGGGAAGAAGGTGCCGGAGAAGAGCGTCAGCGGGATCATCCCCAGCCTGAAGATCAGCGCGAAGGACTCCTCGCCCTTGATGGAGAGCGAGAACAGCAGCACCGGCGTGCCGAAGGCCAGCACGACCAGCCCCTGCACCAGCCACGCCGCCAGCACGCCCCACCACGTCTCGAAGACCCCGAACGGGGTCAGGACCAGCAGAAAGACCCCGCAGGCGAACAGCGTACGCAGCATCAGGAAGCCCAGCTGGGCGAGCACGATGTGGGAGGCGGTCAGCGGCGAGGCGATCATCGAGAAGTAGATCCGCTGCCACTTGACCATGCCGTAGACCGGATAGGTCATCTCGGAGAAGGCGATCGTCATCGCGTGGGCCGCGACCATGCCCGGCGCGACGAAGGCGAGGTAGGAGTCGGCGCCCTCCAGGGTGGCCGGATCGGCCTCGACGAAGCCCCCGAGCAGCACACCGAGCGCCAGCACGTAGAAGAACGGCGTCACGAAGGTCGTGATCACCCCGCCCTTCCAGGTGCGCGCCAGGACGGTGAGCCAGTAGTCGCCCATCCGCAGCGCGCCGGAGACCTGCCCCGCGGGCGCTGTCGGCCGGGTCACCGGCGCCGAGTCTGCGTAGTCGGCGTAGTCGGCCATCAGTCCACCAGGGTCCGGCCGGTCAGGTGCAGGAAGACGTCCTCGAGCGAGGAGCGCCGCACCAGGGTGGCCACCGGCGACAGGTCGCGGCCGTGGACGGCCTCGATGACCGCTTCGCCGTCGTCGCTGTAGAGCAGCAGCCGGTCGGGCAGCACCTCGACCCGCTCGGCGAGGTCCTCGACCTTGGCCGCCAGCGCCTCGTGCTCGCCGACGCCGAAGCGCAGCTCGGCGACCTCGCGGGTGGAGTGCTGCTGGATGAGCCCCAACGGCGTGCCGTGGGCCACGATCCGGCCCTGGTCCATCACGACGAGCTCATCGCACAGCTGCTCGGCCTCGTCCATGTAGTGGGTGGTCAGCAGCAGCGTCACGCCCGCCTGCTTGAGCCGGAAGAGCCGGTCCCAGATGACGTGGCGGGCCTGCGGGTCCAGGCCGGTGGTCGGCTCGTCGAGGACCAGGATCTCGGGTTGGTTGATCAGGCTCCGGGCGATCGTCAGCCGTCGCTTCATGCCGCCGGAGAGGTCGTCGACCTTCGCCTTGGCCTTGTCGGTGAGCTGGACGAAGTCGAGCAGCTCCTCGATCCGGCCCTTCACCTCGGCCCGCGGCAGCCCGAAGTAGCGGCCGTAGACGAAGAGGTTGTCGTAGACGTTGAGCTCGACGTCGAGGGTGTCCTCCTGGGGGCACACCCCGAGCCGCGCCTTGATCTTCGGCCCGTCCTTGGCCGGATCCATCCCGAAGACCCGCAGCTCACCCCCGCTCGGCGGCGAGACGCAGCAGATCATCCGCATCGTCGAGGACTTGCCGGCGCCGTTGGGCCCCAGGAATCCGAAGGCGACACCGGGCCGCACGGAGACGTCGATGCCGCGCACGGCCTCGAAGTCGCCGAACGACTTGCGCAGCCCACGCGCCGAGATCATCAGGTCTTCACCCACGTCGGCAAAGACTAGATGCGCGCACCGACAGTTTCGAGCCGGTTCGGATCGGTGCCTACCGGCCCTGCTGCTTCTGGCGCCGGTTGTAGTCGCGCATCCGCTGCGGAACGCCGACCACCGCGGCGTCGTAGGACGGGACCTGGTGCTTGTTGGCGAACTTGTGCGCCCACTGCGCCGACGGCACTCGCCGCCGGGTCCACTCGCCGTCGTGCGCGACCAGCAGCAGGGTCACCTCGCTGACGACGGTGCGCGGCTCGACGAACCCCTCGACACCACGCCGGGTCTTCACGAACTGCTCGAGGTGCTGCTGGTCGGTGGAGTCCGCGGCGCGCACCCTTGTGGATCCGGTGTAGCTCTCGCCCGTGGGACGGCTCATGCGCGTCCCACTGCGTCGAAAGCGATCGAACAGGCTCACCCTCCAATTGTGCAGGTAAGCGCCCAACCGCGCCCGATAAACCTGTTGGGCGCCTCCTCCGGGGTCGCCTATGTTGGAGCCTTTGACCCCATCGAAACCTGCCGCGACGGAGAAGCGATGAACCAGCCATGCCCGTAGACGACCTCGACGCCGAGCGCGAGCATCTGGCCGCCTCCCGGCAGGATCTGGCCCGGATGCGCCGGAAGGTGGAGTCGCTGGACTCCTCGACGGCCGGCAACTGGGTCAGCGCCGAGATCCTCGACGCGACCCTCGCCCACCGGCTGGAGCAGCTGGCCGACGATCCGGACGTGCCGCTCTTCTTCGGCCGGATCGACCGGACCGCTGCGCTGGGAGCCGAGAGCTTCCACATCGGCCGCCGTCACATCTCCGACAGCGTCGGCGACCCGATGGTCGTCGACTGGCGCGCCCCGGTCAGCGTCCCGTTCTACCGGGCGTCGCGGACCGAGCCGATGGGGCTGACCCGGAGGCGGCGCTACGGGTTCTCCCACGGGGAGCTGACGGCCTTCGAGGACGAGTCGCTGACCGACGCCGGCCCCGGGCCGGAGCACTCGGCGATCCTCGAGGCCGAGATCGAGCGGCCGCGCGTGGGGCCGATGCGCGACATCGTCGCCACCATCCAGCCCGAGCAGGACGTCCTGGTCCGCGCCGACCTGTCGCAGACGATCGTCGTGCAGGGTGCGCCCGGGACGGGGAAGACGGCCGTGGGGCTGCACCGGGCGGCGTACCTCCTCTACGCGCACCGCGACCAGCTGACCCGGCGCGGGGTCCTGATCATCGGCCCCAACGCCTCGTTCCTGCGCTACATCCGTGACGTGCTGCCCGCGCTGGGCGAGATCGAGGCCAAGCAGGCGACGATCGCGGAGCTGGTCGCCAAGAACGGGCACAAGAACGGGCCGGGCCATGGCGCCGTCCACGCGGAGGAACCCGCGCCGGTGGCGACGCTGAAGGGTGACGTACGCATGGCCGAGGTGCTCCACCGGGCCGTCTGGTCCCAGGTCGGCGAGCCCGAGGAGGCCCTGGTCGTCCCGCGCGGCTCGCGGCGCTGGCGGGTGCCTGCCTACGAGGCGCGGGAGGCGGTGGAGGGGCTGCGCGCCAACGATCTGAGGTACGCAGCGGCCCGGGCCCTGCTCCCGCGCGCCCTGGCCCACCGGGTGCTGGTGCAGATGGAGCGCTCGGGCGACTCACCCGACGACCGGGTGCACGACGCGGTGGCGCGAGCGAAGCCGGTCAAGGACTATGCCGCCGCGCTGTGGCCCGACCTCAAACCGGCGAAGGTGCTCTTCCGGCTGCTCACCGACGCGGCGTGGCTGGCGGAGGTCGCCGACGGGCTGCTCTCCGAGGCGGAGCAGGCGAGCCTGCTCTGGGAGAGGCCGCCGCGCTCGGCCGGTGCGGCGCGATGGTCGCTGGCCGACCTGGTGCTCCTCGACGAGATCGCCGATCTGCTGGACCGTACGCCGTCGGTGGCCCATATCGTCGCCGACGAGGCCCAGGACCTCTCCGCGATGATGCTGCGGGCGCTCGGGCGCCGTTCGACGACGGGGTCGCTGACGATCCTCGGGGACCTCGCCCAGGCGACCACGCCGTGGGCCTCCTCGTCCTGGGCCGACGCGCTGGCACATCTCGGCAAGCCGGAGGGCCATGTCGAGCAGCTCACGCGCGGCTTCCGCGTACCGGCCGACGTGATCGCCTACGCGGCCCGCCTCCTCCCCCACATCGCTCCCGGCCTGGAGCCACCCGTCGCGGTGCGCCGCGCCCGTGGCGACCTCACCTTCACCACCTCCTCGGTCGTGGAGGCGCTCCGCGACGCGCTGGAGCGCCCCGGGTCGGTGGGGCTGATCGTCCCCGACGCCTCGCTGGCGTCGGCGCGCGCCGAGCTGGACAGCGCCGGGCTCGCCTTCGCCGAGATCGGGGTGAGTGCCGATGAGGAGACGGAGTTCGACGCGCATCTCGACCTGGTCCCCGCGTCGCTGGCGAAGGGGCTCGAGTTCGACCATGTGGTCGTCTCGGACCCGGTCGGGATCGTCGCCGGGGAGCCCGACCGCGGCACCGGCCTGCGCCGCCTCTACGTCTGCCTCACCCGCGCGGTCACCTCGCTGGTCGTGCGCCACGACGACCTCCCCGAAGAACTCGGTGGCATCCCTGAGCGAGAAGATGCGAAGGTGGGCGCATGATCGACACGCGACCTGATCCGCTGGTGAAGGCCGAGTGGCCGCTACGCACCGAGCGGCTCGTGATCCGCCGGATGGTGCCCGCCGACATCGAGCCGACCTGGGCCTTCCGCGGGCTGCCCGAGGTGGCCGAGTGGGTCACGACCTCCTTCACGGACCTCGGGGCCTACCGCACGATCTTCGAGCACCCCGACATCATCGGCCCGGCCCTGGTGATCGAGCACGACGGCGTCATCGTCGGCGACCTCATGCTGCGGATCACCGACCCGTGGTCCCAGACCGAGGTGCGCGAGCGGGCCAACGGCACCCAGGCCGAGCTCGGCTGGACGATCGACCCCGCCCACCAGGGCAACGGCTACGCCACCGAGGCCGTACGCGCCGTGCTGGACGCCTGCTTCGGCCCCCTGGGTCTGCGCCGCGTCGTAGCGGAGTGCTTCGCCGACAACGAGGCCTCCTGGCGGCTCATGGAGCGCCTCGGCATGCGCCGCGAGTCGCACACGATCAAGGACTCCCTGCACCGGACCCGCGGCTGGCTCGACGGCCTCTCCTACGCGATCCTCGCCGAGGAGTGGGCCACCGTCAGTCGCTGAGCGCCGCATCGATCGCGGCCTCGCAGTGCAGCCTGGTCGTCGGGAACAGCGGCACACCGGCGTACGTCTCGATCGGCAGCAGCAGCTCGATCTCGGTGCACCCGAGGATGACACCCTCGCAGCCGTCGGCGACGAGCCGGTCGATGACCTCGAGGTACGCCTGTCGCGAGCTGTCCAGGAACGTCCCCAGACACAGCTCCTCGTAGATGATCCGATGGACAGTCGCCCGGTCGGGCTCGGTGGGGACGGTGACCTCCAGGCCGTGGCCCCGGAGCCGGTCGGCATAGAACGGCTGCGACATCGTGAACCCGGTCCCGAGGAGCCCCACCCGGCCGACTCCTGACGCAATGACCGCGGCCGCCGTCGTGTCACCCAGATGCAGGAACCGATCCCCGTACGTCTCCTCCAATGCCCCGGCCACCTTGTGCATCGTGTTGGTGGCCAGCACGATCACCTCGGCCCCGGCATCGCTGAGCCTCGCCGCTTCCTCGGCCAGCCGCTCCCCCGCACGCTCCCACTCCCCGGCGACCTGCATCTCCTCGATGTCGGCAAAGTCCACCGACCGCACGAGCAGATCCGCCGAGTGCAGTCCGCCGAGCCGCTTCGACGTGATCTCGTTGAGCAGGCGGTAGTACTCCGCCGTCGACTCCCAGCTCATCCCACCCAGTACGCCGATCCGTCGCATGCCCCTCAGTCTCCCCTGACGCCCAACTTCCGCCCTTGTCGCCCGCAGGGACCGCCCTTGCTTCGGCGCCTGACGGGCATGGGACCGTGGGTGGTCACGTCGGCGATGGTTCGTGCATCGTGGGCACACCTCGTGAACCGTTCCCACGCATCCCCGTCCAGACGAAGGACCGAGCCATGACCGACCGACCCGAGATCGTCTGTATCTGCGGCTCCGTCCGATTCGTGGAGGAGATGCGGGCGGCGAATCGGGAGCTGACCTTCGCGGGCGTCATCGTCGTCGCTCCAGGCGAGGCGGACGAGTTGGTCACCGAGGAGCAGAAGGCGGCCCTGGACGCCCTCCACCTCCGCAAGATCGACCTGGCCGACCGGGTCCTGGTCGTCAACCCAGGCGGGTACGTCGGCGAGTCCACGCGCAGGGAGATCGCCTACGCCCACGCCACCGGCAAGCCGGTCTCTTTCACCGATCCCGCCTGAGCACCGACGCCTCGTGGCGTAGGGACGAGTCTCGGCCAGCCTCAAGGCGGGCTGCTTGAAGGTCGTTGAGGTGGTCGGGCGCAGCGGGACAGTAGCGCCGACTCCGCGCCTGCGGGCAGGGCTGGTGCGCCGACACGTGGCGAGCACGGGTAGGCGCTTCGAATGGGGCGAAGCCGAGAGATGGGCTGCTGGCCGTGCCTTGGTGGAGCGGTTGATTGCGCTTCCGGTCAGGTGCGGCGGGTGAACCGGATGGTGCCATCCGGCAACCGCTCATGGACGTACGCGGGGTTGTGGGCGAGGCGGTGATGATGCGGACACAACAAGGCCCCGTCTTTGAGGTCGGTCTTGCCGCCAGCGGCCCAGGGGTCGAGGTGGTGGGCGTCGCACCATTCCGGGGGCATGTCACAGCCCTCGGCCTGGCAGCACTTCTGCCGCAACCGCAGTGCCTTGCGCTGGATCGGCTGGAAGAACCGACTGCCCCGACCGGCGTCGAGGACCTCACCATCTCCACCGAGCACCCAGGGGATGATGGTCGCGTTGCAGGCCATCCGCCGAGCCTCGGCGGCGGTGATCGTGGCCCCGTTGGTCTCGTCATAGCCCAACGTGGCGACCCCGAGGTCCTTACGCAGCTCCTCCAGCGAGATCACCACATTGACCACAGTGGCGTCACCCCCGTGGCGGGGCAGCGCGGCGGGGTCGAGGGTCTCCAGCAACCGGGCGAACCCCTGCCCCATCATCCGCTCCCACGGCGGCAACGGGCTGCCCTTGCCGACCAACTGCTGCTTGCGGGGCTGGGCATAGGCCTCGACCATCCGCTTGAACCGCATCCCCATCGAGACCGGCAAGACTCCCTCGAACCCGATGGTGCCGTCGTGGTTGTCCCACACCCGCAACGCGGTCTTCTGCTGGGCCCGTTCCTCCTCAGCCAGCAGCGCCTTGGCTTCGGCGTCCTCGAACCGGACCGGGTCGATCTCGACCAGGATCCGTTTGCCCACGATCCGCAGCTGGTTCACGGTCAACGTGCGCGCGTACTCGACCAGCAGCTTCTCAGCCACGACCAGATCCTCGGCAGTAGCGACCGGGTCCGTCTTGATCTTGTCCAACGCCCTCGTGATCACCCGGGCCTTGTCCAACGACACCACGCCCCCGGCCAGGCCGGCAGCGACCAGGTCGTATTGGGCGAGCTTGGTGGCGAGTTTGATCTGGGAGCGCGCCTCGCCTGTGTCGACCAGGAGTTCGGCCCGCATCCAGGCCGAGGCGTCTTTCGCGCCGGTCTCCTCCGCGATGTCGCCCGCAGATGCGAGCACCCGCAGTTTCAGCGCGGCCTGCATGGCCTGGAGCTCCTCCAGCCGTTCGAGCAGGTCCTTCTTCTGCTCGGTGCGCCAATAGGCGGGGTCACTGGCGAGGAGGTCGTGGAGGGCGGTCTCGATGGCCGCAAGGGCAGCGTCGATCGCGTCGCCGGGGTTGGTTCCCCAGTGGTCGATGTCGCGCCCGAGACTCATCGCCATCCCTTCCTTCAGAGGTGTGTTGTGATGGCTCTGAGTCTACGCCCGAACCGCTCTCTTTACCATCTATTTTCCCTGATCAGGCCCCGTTTTCGCGGTTAGCGAACGACGTCGTCCCTGTGGATAGTAAGTGGCCCGAAGGGCCACCCCTCACGCCCCAGCAACGCCATCCGTCCCAGGAACGAATCCGCTGCGCCACACCCCGGCCGCCGCCCCGATAGCCAGCCAAGTTTTTTCTCGACGGGCCCCGGTGTCCAGGACCGCGAAGCGGCCGGCGAAGCCGGCGGCCGCAGGCCGTCCTTGACTCCGGGGTTCGTCGAGAAGACCCTCGTGAAACGGGTCGGCGGCCCAGACCAGCCCCGAAGAGCGGTCACGAGACAGGGTGGTCTCGACAAGCTCGACCACCGAGAGCAACTGAATGCCGAGTCGGCGCATCTTGACCGGCTCGCTCGCTTCGCTTCGCGAGACACCGGTCAAGATCCGCCGACTCGGCAGGGTTACACGCCACCCTGCCACTGCTGCTCTCGACAAGCTCTCGACTACCCCATCACCGGTCGACGACCCAGACCCCTAAACGCGGCTGGCAAACCCGACACCCGCAGGGCGGCCTTGATGCTGGCCCGGATCGAGAAGACCCTCGTCATCGGGTCGGCGGCCCACGTAAGCCGCGAAGAACGGTCACGCGACAGGTGGTCTCGACAAGCTCGACCACCCGGCATCACGGTCTACGACACAGACCCCCAAACGCGGCCAGCGAAGCCGGCCCCTGCAGGACGTCTTCGACGCCGGACCATGCCGAGAACAGCCTCAAGAACCGGCCGGCGGCCCACACCAGCCCCGAAGAACGGTCACGCACAGGGTGGTCTCGACAGGCTCGACCACCGGCGTGAATGAATGCCGAGTCGGCGCGTCTTGACCGGCTCGCTCGCTTCGCTTCGCGAGACACTGGTCAAGATGCGCCGACTCGGCAGGGTTACGCCACCCCACTGCTCGTCGCTCCGGCTCGACCACCGACGCCGACGTACGGTCGAAAGCATGGGTATCCCACTCACAGACCGCCAAGAGCTCCTGACGCAGCCCCTGATCGCGGCACTCTCGGTCACCAGAGAGAACGGACAGGGACCGCTGACGGTGCCGATCTGGTACGACTACACCCCCGGCGGCGACGCCTGGTTCGTCACCGGCAAGGACTCACTGAAGACCAGACTGATCCGCGACGCGGGACGGTGCACGCTGATGGTCGAGCGGCTCGAGCCGACGGTGCGCTACGTGTCGGTCGAGGGGCCGGTGCGGATCGCGGATGCGGAAGAGGGCGAGGCGGAGGCGATGGCGCGGCGGTACCTGCCGCCCGAGGCAGCCGACGCGTACCTGGCCCAGGCGGCGAACTACCCGCCCGAGGTGACCATCCGGCTCTCGCCGGAGAACTGGCTCTCGGCCGACCTCGGCACCCTCTGAGGGTCGGCCGGCTGAGGGTCGGCGAGCTGCCGACGTACCGCAAGCGCGGCGGCCCGCCCTGCGCGACTGGCGCCGATGGTGCTGGCCGAGGGGCCGTAACCGACGAGCTGGACACGTGGGTCGTACGCAGCGGTGACGGCGGTCTGGACGTCGGCCGACTCGCGCAGCAGCGGGATCCCGCCGTGGGAGCTGCGCAGGTGGAGCGGCGCGAGGTGGGTGACCGCGGGCCGGAACCCGGTGGCCCACAGGATCGCGTCGACGGGCTCGAAGGCCCCCGAGTCCCACCGCAGCCCGGACGGTTCGATACGCGAGAACATCGGCAGCCGACGCTCGTAGACCCCGAGTCGGGCGGCCTCCTGCTCCTGGGGGCGCAGCGAGAGACCGGTTACGCTGACGACGCTCGCCGGCGGCAGACCGGCCTCGACCCGCTCCGCGACCAGCGCCACCGCCTCACGGCCACGCTCGGCGTCGAAGTCGGAGCGCCAGACCGGCTCCCGCCGGGTCACCCAGAGCACCGAGGTGACCGGCGCGAGCTCACCGAGGAACTGCACTGCTGAGGCTCCCCCGCCGACGACCGCGACGCGCTTGCCGCGGAAGTGGGCGGCGCCGGGATAGTCGTGGGTGTGCACCTGCTCCCCGAGGAAGGTCGAGGCCCCCGGGTAGTGCGGGACGAACGGCCGCGTCCAGGTGCCGGTCGCGTTGACCAGCGTGCGGGTGAACCAGGTCCGCCCGTCGGCCGAGTGCACCGCCAGCAGATCTCCGACGGAGGTCACCGACGTCACCGAGACGGGGCGTTCCACCGGCAGATCGTGCAGCGACTCGTAGAGACCGAACCAGCCCGGCACCGCGATGTTGGCCCGTTCGCCGGACTCCCCCGGCGCCTGCCCGTCCGGGAGGTCGGCGACGCCGTGCACGTCGTGCATCGTCAGCGAGTCCCAGCGGTGCTGCCAGGCGCCACCGGGGCGCCGTTCGGCGTCGAGCACGACGTGGCGTACGCCCAGCCGGCTGAGGTGGTAGGACGCCGACAACCCGGCCTGACCAGCACCGATCACCACTGACTCGTAGCTCTCCACGCACATCTCAACAACGGGCGCGCCGCATCCATGCCCGCCATGCCCGACGAACGGCTGCGGGAACACGTTCTACTTGACTAACCTCAGCAGAGTCACTCGGGACCGGGAGGTCAGGCATGAATCAGACAGCGACCGAGACACTGCGCGAGATCCCACCGCTCGCGCCGGGCGACCACGGGCTCCCCTGGGTCGGCCGGCTGCTGGACTACTCCCGCGACCCGGTCGGGTTCTACCGGCACCAGTGGGAGACGTACGGCCCGGTCTCGCCGTTCTTCCGCGCCGGCGAGCACGGCGTGGTGGCGCTCGGGCCGGACGCCTGCGAGGCGGTGCTGCGCAACAAGGACAAGGCCTACGCCAACGGGCCTGCCTGGGGGCAGATCGTCGGGCCGTTCTTCGACCGTGGCCTGATGCTGCTCGACTTCGACGAGCACCACGCCCATCGCCGCATCATGCAGGAGGCCTTCACCCGGGACCGGCTCGCCGGCTACACCACCGCGATGCACCCGGCGATCGAGCAGGGAATGCGCGGCTGGACGACCACCCCGGAGTTCCGGGCCTACCCGCGGCTCAAGCAGCTCACCCTCGACATCGCCGCGGACATCTTCATGGGTGGCGCGGCCGAGACCAGCCGCGCCGAGATGGACCGGGTCAACAAGGCGTTCATCGCCTGCGTGCAGGCGGCCGCCGGTGTCGTACGCGGCGATGTGCCGCTGACCCGCTGGGGCCGGGCGTTCCGCGGGCGGAAGGTGCTGGAGGGCTTCCTGCGCCACTACCTGCCCGCCAGGCGGGCCACCGCGAGCGACGACATCTTCTCGGTGCTGTGCCACATCGAGACCGACGACGGCGAGCGGTTCAGCGACGAGGACGTCGTCAACCACATGATCTTCCTGATGATGGCCGCCCACGACACCTCGACCATCACCACCTCGACGATGCTGCAGTACCTCGGCCAGCACCCGCAGTGGCAGCAGCGCTGCCGCGAGGAGTCCCTCGCTCTCGGCCCTGCCCCCACGATGGCCGAGATCGAGAGCCTCACCAGCCTCGACCTGGTGATGCGGGAGGCCCTGCGGCTGCGCGCCCCGGTGCCGGCGCTGATCCGGCGTACGGTCAAGGAGACCCGCCTCCTCGGGGTCCGCATCCCGGCCGACACGGGGGTGATGGTCGGGGTCCAGTTCAGCCACATGATGGAGGACTACTGGACCAACCCGACCGTCTTCGACCCCGAGCGCTTCGCGCCGCACCGCCGCGAGGACAAGAGCCACCGGATGGCGTGGGAGCCGTTCGGCGGCGGGGTGCACAAGTGCATCGGCCTCTACTTCGCCGGCCTGGAGGTCAAGTCGATCCTGCACCGGCTCCTGCGCACCCACCGCTGGACCGTCTCCCCCGCCTACCGCGCACCCCTGGACAACAGCTCGCTGCCGTTCCCGAAGGACGGCAACCCCATCCATCTGACCCGGATCCGAGGAGATCGATGACCACGAAGACAACGGCGGCCGAGAGCGTACGCCCCGGCTGGATCGACGAGTCACGGCTCGCCTCCTGGACCCGGTGGGTCTCGGCTCCGGTCTCGGGCGGCGACGGCACGCTGACCGCGATCGCGCCCTACGACGCCGAGCCGACCGCCCCGGTGCCGTCGGTCACCGCGGCGGACGTCGCTGAGGCGGCGGCCGCGGCACGGGCGGCACAGCCCGACTGGGCCACGCTGGCCTTCCAGGACCGCGCCGAGGTCATGCTCCGCTTCCACGACCTGCTGGTCGAGCGCCAGGACGAGGTGCTCGACCTGATCCAGTGGGAGATGGGCAAGGCCCGCTTCCACGCCTGGCAGGAGATCCTCCAGGTCGGCACCATCGCCCGCCACTACGCGCGTCGAGGCCCCACCTATCTCGCCGACAAGCGCGTGCGCGGTGCCATCCCCGGCGTCACCTCCGTGAAGGAGGTGCGGGTGCCGAAGAAGGTCGTCGGGATCATCTCGCCGTGGAACTACCCGCTCTACCTCGGGGTCGGCGACGCCATCCCGGCCCTGCTCGCCGGCGCGGCGGTGATCAGCAAGGCCGACCCACAGGCGCCGCTGACGCTGCTGTGGGCGCGGGCGCTGATGGCCGAGGCCGGCCTGCCCGAGCACGTCTGGCAGGTCGTCACCGGGCCGGGGGCGGCCACCGGTGAGGCGGTCATCGACAACGTCGACTACATCGCCTTCACCGGCTCGACGGCCACCGGACGGATCGTGGCCCAGCGCGCCGCGGGCCGGCTGATCGGCGCCTCCCTCGAGCTGGGCGGGAAGAACCCGCTCATCGTCCGCCGCGACGCCGACCTCGCCCAGGCCGCCCGCGGCGCCGTGATGGCGGCCTTCGCCAACACCGGCCAGATGTGCGTCCACATCGAGCGCGTGGTGGTGCACGAGGCCGTCTACGACGCCTTTCGCCAGGCCCTCGTCGCCGAGACGGAGGGCCAGGTGGTCAAGCAGGCCTTCGACTATTCGGCCGACGTCGGGTCGCTGGCCTCGCAGGCCCAGCTCGACAAGGTCACCGCGCACGTCACCGACGCGGTCGCGAAGGGTGCGACCGTGCTGGCCGGAGGCGAGCCGCTCGCCGAGGTGGGTCCGTACGCCTTCGCCCCGACCGTCCTGGAGGGCGTCACCGACGAGATGGACCTGTGTCTGGGCGAGACCTTCGGCCCGGTGCTCGCGCTCTACCGCGCCGGCAGCGACGAGGAGGCGGTCCGGATCGCCAACCAGGGCGAGGCCGGCCTCTCGGCCAGCGTGTTCAGCAAGAACCTGCGCGAGGCCGACATGATCGCTCGCCGCATCCGCGCGGGCGCGGTGAACATCAACGACGGCGCCGCCCTGGCGGCCGGGAGCATCGAGGCCGGGATGGGCGGCATGGGGTCGAGCGGGCTCGGTCGCCGCCACGGCGCGGACGGGATCCGGAAGTTCACCGACGCCCAGACCCTCGCCGCCTCCCGGATGGGCCCGATCGGGCCGTTCAAGGGCCAGACGGTCGAGAAGTTCGTCGCGCTCGGCAACGGGCAGCTCAAGGCGCTGCGGAAGCTGGGTGCCCGATGAGCGCGCCGACGACTGGCCCCGGCAAGCACAACCTCGCGGTGCTGGCCGAGGAGTCCTACGCCCGCCACGGCGACCACCCGATGGTCTTCTTCGAGGGCGCCTGGCACTCCTCGGGCGAGATCGCCGAGCGCTCCGCCCGGGTCGCCGGGGGCCTGCGCGAGCTCGGGATCGAGCCGGGCGACCGGGTCGTGGTGCTCACCATGAACACCCCGGAGGTCTTCGTCAGCTACCGCGCCCTGTGGCGCCTCGGCGCAGTGGTGACACCGGTGATCTTCCTGCAGACCCCGCCCGAGCTGCGTCACATCCTGGAGGACTCCGGGGCGAGGGCGGCCATCGTCACGCCCGAGCTGCTGCCGCTGGTGCAGGCCGCCTCCGAGGGGCTCGATCTCACCGTCATCGTGGCCGGGCCGGCTCCGGAGGAGGCGGGGGTGGTGGCGTACGAGAACCTGGAGAGCGCCGCCCCGATCGAGATCGCGCCTCGCGGTGACGACGACCTCGCCGCGCTGCTCTACACCGGCGGCACCACCGGGCGGGCCAAGGGCGTGATGCTCAGCCACCGCGGGCTGTGGGAGTCCGGGCACGCGCTCCACCGGGTCGGGGAGAGCCAGGGCACGACGCGGTGGCTGCTGCCGCTGCCGCTCTCTCATGCGTACGGCCTGATCGTGGTCATCAGCGGGATGCACTCCTCGCGCCCGCAGAGCTCGGTGCTGCAGCGGTGGTTCGACGCCAAGGGGTGGCTCGAGCTCGCCCAGGAGCACCGGGTCGAGTCGAGCACGGTGGTGCCCTCGATGCTGCAGATGCTGCTCGACCAGCCCTACCAGGACTACGACCTGAGCTCGCTGCGCTCCTTCGGCAGCGGCGGCGCGCCCTTGCTGCCGGCGCTGCGGGAGAAGGCCGAGGAGGCCTTCGGGGTGACGATCCTGGAGGGCTACGGCTGCACCGAGTCGAGCGCGGTCATCGCCGCCTCGACGGTCGAGGAGTCGCGGCCCGGCAGCGTCGGCAAGCCGCTCTCGCACGCCGAGGTGATCATCGCCGGGCCGTCCGGCGAGCCGGTCGCGACCGGCGAGGAGGGCGAGATCTGGGTGCGCGGCCCCGGGGTGATGCAGGGCTACTGGAACGACCCCGAGCAGACCGCGGCCACCGTGGTCGACGGCTGGCTGCACACCGGCGACATCGGCCACTTCGACGCCGACGGCTACCTCTACGTCGACGACCGGATCAAGGACCTGATCATCCGGGGCGGGTTCAACGTCTTCCCGCGCGACGTCGAGGACGCCCTCCTCGCCCACGAGACGGTCACCGCGGCCGCGGTGGTCGGCCGCCCCGACGCTCAGCGAGGCGAGGAGGTGGTCGCGGTCGTCGCCCTCCATCCCGGCGCGCGCACGACCCCCGAGGAGCTGATCGCCTTCGCCAAGACGCGGCTCGCGGCGCACAAGTACCCCCGCGAGGTCCGGATCCTCGACGCCGTCCCCGTCACCAGCGTCGGCAAGACCGACAGGAAAGCCGTACGCAGCCTGGTCCGCACCACCGAAGGAGAGTCATGACACGCCAGATCGAGGGAACCGCCGTCATCATCACCGGAGGCGCCCGGGGCATCGGCCGCGCCACCGTCGAGCGGCTCGCCCGCGCCGGAGCGAAGGTGGCCGTCGGCGACCTGGACCCGGACCTGCTCGCCGACGTGGTCGACTCGTCCGGGTCGCGGGTCGCGGCGGCCCATCTCGACGTCACCGACCCCGCGTCGTGGCGAAGCTTCCTCGAGACGGTCGCCGACCTGGGGCCCTGGGACGTGCTGGTCAACAACGCCGGGATCATGCCGCTCGGGTCGGTCCTCAAGGAGGATGACGCGCTCACCCGCGCGATCTTCGAGGTCAACGTGCACGGCCCGATCAACGGGATCAAGGCGGTCGCGCCGGCGATGGTCGAGCGGGGCCGGGGCCACATCGTCAACGTCGCCTCGGCGGTCGGCCGGGTGCCGGTGCCCGACGCGGCGACCTACTCGGCCTCGAAGTTCGCCGTGGTCGGCTTCTCCGAGGCGCTGCGTCTCGAGCTGGCACCGGCCGGGGTCGACGTGTCCCTCGTCCTGCCGACGGTGGTGCAGACCGAGCTGGCCGACGGGGTGCCGCCGGCCAAGGGGATGAAGCCGGTCACCGCCGAGGACGTCGCGGAGGCGATCGAGTCGGTCATCCGCGAGCCCCGGCCCGAGGTCTGGGTGCCCAACTGGGCCCAGTCGCTGACCAAGATCACCCAGGCGATGCCACGCCGGTTCCAGGACTTCGTCGACCGCGCCACCAACGCCTCCCAGCTGCTCGCCGGCGTCGACCCGGCGGCGCGGGCGGCTTACGAGGAGCGGGTGCGGCGGAACGTACGGTAGGGGTGGGATTGGCCCAGGAGACGAGGGGCCGATTGGCCGGGCGCGGAGGGCCGCTCTCTCACTAGCGTCGGAGGCGTGAAGAACGACGGACTCTCCGTGCCCCAGGGCGCGGCTCTCACCCTCGGTGCGGTGCTCGGCACCGGTGTCATCTCCCTGCCCGCGCTGGCCGCGAGCGAGGCCGGACCGGCCTCGCTGGTCGCCTGGCTGGCCCTGATCGTGCTCTCGGTGCCGCTCGCGGCGACCTTCGCCGCGCTCGGGGCGCGCCATCCCGACGGCGGCGGGGTGGCTACGTACGCACGGCTCGCCTTCAATGCGCACGTCTCGACCATGGTGGGCTGGGCGTTCTACCTGACGATCGGCGTGGGGGCGCCGGTCGCGGCGGGGTTCGGCGGGGCGTACGTCGCCGACGCGTTCGGGGGTGGCCGGAACATGTCGCTGGCCGCGACGGCGGGCATCATCGTGCTGGTCACCGTCATGAACTGGTTCGGGATCAAGGTCTCCGGGGGCTTGCAGCTGGCGATCGCCGGGGCCATCGCGGTGCTGCTCGCGGTGGCGGTCGTGGTGGCGCTGCCACATGCCGAGCTGGGGCGGCTCACGCCGTTCGCGCCGCACGGGTGGGGCTCGGTCGGCACCGCGGCGGCGATGCTGGTCTGGGCGTTCGCGGGATGGGAGATCCTCTCCTCGCTCTCGGCCGAGTACCGCGACCCGGCGCGCGACATCCGCCGGGCGACCTTCCTCGCCCTCGGCGTCGTGACGGTGCTCTACCTCGGGATCGCGTTCGCCACGGTCGCCTCGCTCGGCTCCACCTCCGGTGCCGCGCCGCTGGCGGACCTGCTCGTCCTGGGCTTCGGGGAGCCCGCACGGCCGGTGACCGCCGTGGTCGCCGTGCTGCTCACCGTCGGGGCGATCAACGCCTACTTCGCCGGAGGCTCGCGGCTGGGAGCGTCGTTGGCCCGCGAGGGCGCGTTGCCCCGGTTCCTGGCCGACCCCGCGTCCGGCATCCCGCGCCGCTCGCTGCTCGCCGTGTGTGCCGTGGCGCTCGGTTCCCTCGCGGTGATCTGGGTCGCCGGGGCCTCGACCGACGCACTGCTGCTGATGGCCTCGGGCACCTTCTCCCTGCTGTACGTGGTGGGTGCCGCAGCCGCGCTGCGGCTGCTCCCTCGGGGCACCGGGTCGTGGTGGGCGGCGGTCTGCTCGATGGTCGCGGCGCTGGTGCTGCTGGGACTCACCGGCGCCCATCTGCTCGGCCCCGTCATCTGCGGTGGCGCCGGCCTGGTGTGGTCGCTGGCCCGCTCCCGACGAGGCCGTTCACACCCAGCCCGCGAGCTGGCCCAGGCGCTCGAGCCCGCGCGGGAGGGTCTGTGTCCGGACGGCTCCGTAGCCTAGGACGAGCCCGTCTCGGCCGGGCAGCAGCCGGTGAGCAGTGATCGTGTCCAGCGCCAGCCCCTCGGTCGCGGCGCGTCCGGGCAGGTCGGCGGGGAGATCGGCGTGGGCCGAGAGGTGCAGTCCGGCGGCCGACGGGAGCACCTCGACCGGCCAGGTGTCGAGGGTCTCGAGGAGGATCGAGCGGCGCTCGGCGTACGTCTTGGACGCCTTGCGTACGTGGCGGGCGAGCAGGCCCTCCTCCAGGAAGCGGGCCAGGGCGGCCTGGGGCTGGACGGGGCCGAAGCCGTCGCCGAGCTGCTTGGCGGCCAGGAGGCTGTCGACGAGGGAGCCCGGGGCGACCAGGTAGCCGGTGCGCAGGCTGGGCAGCAGCGACTTGGAGAAGGTGCCGACATAGATCACCCGACCCTGGTCGTCGAGGGCGTGCAGCGGCTCCAGGGGGCGTTCGGTGAACCGGAACTCGCTGTCGTAGTCGTCCTCGACGATGCCCGCGCCGTGGGTGTCCGCGAAGGCGAGGAGGGCTCGGCGGCGTGGGAGGGAGAGGCGTACGCCGAGCGGGAACTGGTGGCTCGGGGTCGTGTAGACGAGCCTTGTCTGCTCCGGGATGCGGTCGACGACCAGGCCCTCCTCGTCGACCGGGACCGGCACCACCTGAGCACCGTGGGAGGCGAAGAGGTCGCGCGCGGACGGGTAGCCCGGGTCCTCGACGGCCACGATGTCGCCCGGCTCCAGCAGCACCCGAGCGACGAGGTCGAGCGCCTGCTGGGTGCCGCTGGTGACCACGATCTGGTCCGGGTCGGCGCGTACGCCGCGGTGGTAGGCGACGGTGTGCGCCAGCGCCTCGCGCAGCCTCGCCAGACCGGCCGGCGAGGCGTAGGTGCCGGGATTGTGGCCGCGTAGCCGCGACTCGGCCGCGAGGATCCGCCGCCAGGTGTCGAACGGGAAGAGCTCGGCGTCGGGAATCCCCACCCGCAGGTCGTACGCCGGGACCGCCGCCTCCGCGCTGGTCGGACGTGGCGCCCACTGCCAGCTCGGGCGCGGTCTCAGCGATCCCGGGGTGGTCTCCTTGCGCTGCCGCGTGGTCTCGGCGACGTACGTCCCCGCGCCCACGCGCGACTCGCAGAACCCCTCCGCGACCAGCCGCTCGTAGACCGTGGCGACGGTGTTGCGGGAGATGCCGAGGTCCTTGGCCAGCGCGCGACTGGCCGGGAGCCGGTCGCCCGCCTTCAGCCGGCCGTCGGCGAGCGCGTCGCGCAGGGCCTGATAGAGCGAGGCGGATCTGACCGACCGGTCGGTCAGATCGAGCGCGAGGTCCACAGCGGGATTGGATCACCTGGGCGCCGAATGCGCGATTGTTTTCCAGACATCCGGCCCACGTCAGGGAATGGTCGGCAGTCCGAGGCGGGCGATGATCTCCTCGGCGGTCTCGGCCGCGGACAGACGCGTGTTGTCGACCACGGTGTGCGGGAAATGCAGCGGGAACGGCATCTCAGGTCCGGTCGAGAGCACATGGCGCTCGTTCCAGTCCACGGCGTTGGCCCTCGCCCACTCGGTGTCGCGCTTGGACGGTTTCGCGGCCAGCCGCTCCGGGGTGCCCTCGCGGCTCAGTCGGGTCGGCATGTCGGCGTACAGCTCGACGCAGTCGACCTTCCCACCCGCCTCGACCACGGGCGCAACCAGATGAGAGACGGCTCGCGCGTCCTCGGGGAGCTCGAGTGCCCAGACAAAGGTGAAGATCAGCCCGGGGAGCTCGGAGGCCACCGCCTCCTCGATCACTCGCCGCCGGAACTCGTCCTTGAGCACCCCGAACGAGGGCATCTCCCAGTCGAAGACCTCCAGCAGCGGCTCGATCGTGGCGTGGTTGTGGAAGAGGCGGTACGGCGTGCGCGCCGCGATCTCCCGGCCCACGCTCATCTTGCCGACCGCTGGTGGGCCGAAGAGGTTGATGAGATGCATGGGGTCAGTGTGGCCGCTGAGTGTCGGTGGTCGCGACTAGGTTTGTCCTCATGAGCCAAGGAAATGGCTTCGGGCTCCCCCTCAGCGACACGTCTCAGGCGTTGGGGCAGTTCAGCGACCCTACGCGTACGTGGTTCAAGGCCGCCTTCGCGGCGCCCACCGCGGCGCAGGCCGGCGCCTGGGAGGCGATCGGGGCGGGACGCAACGCGCTGGTGGTGGCGCCGACCGGGTCGGGGAAGACGCTGAGCGCGTTCCTGTGGTCGATCGACAAGCTCCTGACCGAGCCGGTGCCCGAGAAGAAGGAACGCTGCCGGGTCCTCTACATCTCCCCGCTCAAGGCGCTCGGGGTCGACGTCGAGCGCAACCTGCGCAGCCCGCTGGTCGGGATCCGCCAGACCGCCGATCGGCTGGGCGTCGAGGCGCCCGAGGTGCGCGTCGGGGTGCGGTCCGGCGACACGACCGCGGCCGACCGGCGGCGCCTGACGACCACTCCCCCCGACATCCTGATCACCACGCCCGAGTCGCTGTTCCTGATGCTGACCAGCCAGGCCCGCGAGACGCTGCGCAGCGTCGAGACGGTGATCGTCGACGAGGTCCACGCGGTCGCGGCGACCAAGCGTGGCTCCCATCTGGCGCTGACCCTGGAGCGTCTCGACGCCCTGTTGGAGAAGCCGGCGCAGCGGATCGGGCTCTCCGCGACCGTGCGGCCGCTGGAGGAGGTCGCGCGCTATCTCGGCGGCGCCCAGCCCGTCGAGATCGTCGCTCCGCCTGCCGAGAAGCGGTGGGACCTGAGCGTCGTCGTACCGGTCGAGGACATGACCGCGCCGAGCCCCTACAGCGAGGACGAGGACGACGACCCGCAGCGGGCCTCCTCGATCTGGCCCCACGTCGAGGAGCACGTCGCCGACCTGGTCACCGCCCACCACTCCACCATCGTCTTCGCCAACTCCCGCCGGATCGCGGAGCGGCTGACCGCCCGGCTCAACGAGATCGCCTCCGACAGGGTCTTCGAGACCGGGCCCCCGCCCGCGCAGGTGATGGCGCAGTCTGGGCAGTCGCACGGCGCGGCCCAGGTGATCGCCAAGGCTCACCACGGCAGCGTGTCCAAGGAGCAGCGGGCGCTGATCGAGGACGACCTCAAGTCCGGCCGGCTACCGGCGGTGGTCGCGACCTCCAGTCTCGAGCTCGGCATCGACATGGGCGCCGTCGACCTCGTCGTCCAGATCGAGTCACCGCCGAGCGTCGCCTCCGCGCTCCAGCGCGTCGGGCGGGCCGGCCACCAGGTCGGCGAGGTGTCTCGCGGGGTGCTGTTCCCGAAGCACCGCGGCGACCTGGCCCAGACCGCGGTGTCGGTGCAGCGGATGCGTCAGGGGCTGATCGAGTCGATGAGCCTGCCGGCCAACCCGCTCGACGTGCTCGCCCAGCAGATCGTCGCCGCCACGGCGCTGGACACCTGGGACGTCGAGGAGCTGTTCACGCTGGTCAGGAGGACGGCGTCGTACGCCACCCTCCCCCGCTCCGCCTACGACGCCACCCTCGACCTGCTCGCCGGGCGCTATCCGAGCGAGGAGTTCGCCGAGCTGCGACCGCGCATCGTGTGGGACCGGGTCGCCGGGACCGTGACCGGGCGCCCCGGAGCGCAGCGGCTGGCCGTCACCAGCGGCGGCACCATCCCCGACCGCGGTCTCTTCGGCGTCTTCATCGCCGGGGAGGGTGCCGGGCGGCGGGTCGGTGAGCTCGACGAGGAGATGGTCTACGAGTCCCGGGTCGGCGACGTCTTCGCGCTGGGCGCGACGTCGTGGCGGATCGAGGACATCACCCACGACCGGGTGCTGGTGACCCCGGCCCCGGGGGTCCCGGGGCGGCTGCCGTTCTGGAAGGGCGACTCGCTCGGCCGGCCCGCCGAGCTCGGCGAGGCGGTCGGTGCCTATACCCGCGAGCTCGGCGCGCTCCCGCGGGCGAAGGCGGAGGCGCG
The DNA here is from genome assembly GCF_055585005.1 of Nocardioides sp. NPDC054178. NCBI lineage: Bacteria > Bacillati > Actinomycetota > Actinomycetes > Propionibacteriales > Nocardioidaceae > Nocardioides > Nocardioides sp. NPDC054178. The sequence continues at coordinate 250,516 of NZ_JBVJKY010000009.1, read as the reverse complement.
CGCCCAGCAGGACGGCCTGGACGCCTACGCGGCCGCCAATCTGGTCACCTACCTGCACGAGCAGGCCGAGGCGACCAACGTCCTCCCCTCCGACAGCAACATCGTCGTCGAACGGTTCCGTGACGAGCTCGGCGACTGGCGGCTGGTGGTGCACTCCCCCTACGGCCGGCCGGTGCACGCCCCGTGGGCGCTGGCGATCAACGCGCGGATCCGGGAGCGCTACGGGGTCGACGGGCAGGCGATCGACAGCGACGACGGCATCGTGATCAGGCTTCCCGACACCGACGCCGAGGCGCCGACCGGCGAGATCATCGTCTTCGAGCCCGACGAGATCGAGGACCTGGTCACCACCGAGGTCGGTGGCTCGGCGCTGTTCGCCAGCCGGTTCCGCGAGTGCGCGGCGCGCGCCCTGCTCCTGCCCCGCCGCGACCCCGGCCGCCGCTCGCCGCTGTGGCAGCAGCGCCAGCGCTCCGCCGCCCTGCTCGAGGTCGCCTCCCAGTACCCGAGCTTCCCGATCATCCTCGAGGCCGTACGCGAGTGCCTCCGCGACGTCTACGACCTCCCCTCCCTCGTCGGCATCCTGCGCCGCATCGAGCGCCGCGAGATCTCGATCGTCGACGTCGCCACCCCGACCCCGTCGCCCTACGCCCAGTCGCTCCTGTTCGGCTACGTCGCCCAGTTCCTCTACGAGGGCGACTCCCCCCTCGCCGAACGCCGCGCCGCCGCCCTCACCCTCGACCAGGGCCTCCTCGCCGAGCTCCTCGGCCGCGCCGAGCTCCGTGAGCTCCTCGACCCCGACGTCCTCGCCGAGGTCGAGTCCGAGCTCCAGCGCCTGGCCCCCGGGCGCAAGGCCCGAGGCGCCGAAGGCATCACCGACCTCATCCGCACCATCGGCCCCCTCACCCTCGACGAGATCACGGCCCGCACCACCCTCGCCGAGGCGTCACGTACGTCGGCCGAGGGGTCAGCCCCGTCGGGCGAAGCGTCAGGTACGTCGGGCGAAGCGTCAGGCAGGTCGGGCGAGACGTCAGGTACGTCGGGCGAGGCGTCAGGTACGTCGGGCGAGGCGTCAGGTACGTCGGGCGAGACGTCACTTACGTCGGGCGAGACGTCACTTACGTCGGCCGAGACGTCACCGACTGACGTTTCGGCCGACGCCAGTGACGCCTCGACCGACCGGAGTGACGCCTCAGCCGACCGAGGTGACGTCTCGCCCGACCGCGCCGACGCCTCGCCCGACCGGGGTGACGTCTCCGCGGCGCTGGATAACCTCGCCACGGCCCGGCGGGTGGTCGAGGTGCGGGTGGCCGGGGAGGCTCGGTGGGCGGTGGTCGAGGATGTGGCCAGGCTCAGGGACGGGCTGGGGGTGGCGGTCCCTCCGGGCGTACCGTCGGCGTTCACCGAGCCGGTCGAGGATCCGGTCGGCGACCTGGTCTCACGGTATGCACGCTCGCACGGGCCGTTCACGGCAGCAGATGTGGCCGCGCGGCTGGGGCTGGGTGAGGCGGTCGTCCGGCATGCCCTGGCGCGGCTCTCGGCGCGCGGGCGGGTGCTCGACGGGGAGTTCCGGCCGGGCGGGAGCGGGCTGGAGTGGTGTGACGCCGACGTGCTCCGGATGCTGCGCCGGCGCTCGCTGGCCCGGCTGCGAAAGGAGGTCGAGCCGGTCGAGCCGGCGGCTCTGGGCAGGTTCCTTCCGGCGTGGCAGAGGACGTCCGTACGCAAGGGCGCGCTGCGTGGGGTCGACGGGGTGCTGAGCGTGGTCGACCAGCTGGCCGGCTGCCCGGTCCCGGCCAGCGCCCTGGAGACCCTGATCCTGCCGGCCCGGGTGATCGATTACGAGCCGGCGTTCCTCGACGAGCTGACCGCCGGAGGCGAGGTGTTCTGGGCCGGTCACGGCACCCTGCCCGGCACCGACGGCTGGGTCTCCCTGCACCCGGCCGAGACCGCGGAGCTGACCCTGCCTTCGCCCGCCGAGATGCCGCCGGGACCGCTCGCCGAGCGGCTCCTGGAAGCGCTCGAGCCCGGCGGCGCCTGGTTCTTCCACCAGCTCGCCCGGACGGTGGCGGCCGACGCCGACACGACACCGAGCGACGCCGACCTCAGCGCGGCCCTGTGGGACCTGGTCTGGTCGGGTCGGGTCAGCAACGACACCCTGCTCCCCCTGCGGGCGCTGACCCGCTCCGGCACGCCGTCGCACCGCTCCCGCAGACCGCCGCCGAGAGCACGCGGCGGCCGCTACACCGGTGGCGCGCGGATGCCGGCACGAGCCGGCCTGCCGGAGACGGCCGGGCGCTGGACGATCCTGCCCGAACCGGATCCCGACCCGACCAAGCGCGCCCACGCGGCCGCCGAGCGGCTCCTGGACCGCCACGGCGTGGTCACCCGCGGCGCGGTCCAGTCCGAGCGCACGCCTGGAGGGTTCGCCGCCGTCTACAAGGTACTCAGCGCCTTCGAGGAGTCCGGCAGAGCCCGGCGGGGCTACTTCGTCGAGGGCCTCGGCGCCGCCCAGTTCGGCACCGCGGGCTCGGTCGACCGTCTGCGTACGTTCTCCCGGGTCGAGCCGAGCGACAAGCCGGTCGCGCTCGCGCTGGCCGCGACCGACCCCGCCAACGCCTACGGCGCGGCACTCCCTTGGCCGGTCGCGGAGGAGGGCCACCGGCCCGGCCGCAAGGCGGGCGCGATCGTGGTGCTGGTCGACGGCGAGCTGGCGATGTACGTCGAGCGCGGCGGCCGCACCCTGCTGACCTGGTCCGAGGACCCCAACCTTCTCGAGCCGGGCGCCGAGGCCCTCGCCGATGCCGTCCGGCGCGGGGCGCTGGGACGGCTCACGGTCGAGAAGGCGGACGGCGCCCCGCTGCTCGGCTCGGGCGACACCCCGCTGCGCCAGGCGCTCCAGTACGCCGGCTTCGTCGCCACCCCGCGCGGCCTGCGCCTGACCTCGCAGAGCAGGTGAGGTCGTGCCCGAGGGGGACGCGGTGCTCCGGACCGCCCGCAGGCTCGACAAGGGGCTGGCGGGGCAGGTGCTCACGCGTACGGACTTCCGGGTGCCGCAGCTGGCCACGGCGGACCTCTCCGGGGGCACCGTGCGTGGCACGGTGGCACGCGGCAAGCACCTGCTGACCCGGATCGACCACCGCACCGGCGAGTGGACGCTGCACACTCACCTGAAGATGGAGGGCTCCTGGCGAGTCCTCGAGGCCGGCCGGCGCTGGCCGAAGCCGGCGTTCCAGGCACGGGTCGTGCTGCGCACCGAGCAGAAGGAGGCGGTCGGCTTCCTCCTCGGCATCGTCGAGCTCGTCCCGCGCGACCAGGAGGAACGGCCGGTCGCCCATCTCGGCCCGGACATCCTCGCCGACGACTGGGACCCCGACACCGCCCTCGAGCGCCTCCTGCGGCAGCCGAACCGGCCGCTCTTCGAAGCGCTGCGCGATCAGACCAACCTCGCCGGGATCGGCACGATCTACGCCGCCGAGACCTGCTTCATCGCGGGGATCAACCCGCTGCGTACGGTCGCGGAGGCCGGCGACAAGCTCCCCCGGATCCTCCAGCGCGCCCGGGACCTGATGCAGGCCGAGTGGTCCCGCTCCCGCCAGATGTGGGTCTACGGCCGCCGGGCCTGTCGCCGCTGCGGGGGCACCGTGACCCTGGCCAGGGTCGGCCCGCCGGGCGAGGAGCGCCCGGCCTACTACTGCGCCAGCTGCCAGGCCTAGCGGCCGTGCAGCAGCCGCATCCGGATCTGGGCGATCCGGACGCGGGTCTCACGCATGTGGCGGGCGACGTGCGCACGCTCGCCGGGAGCGACCGAGGTGAACTCGTCGCGAAGGATGTTCAGGGTCTCCTCCAGCCCGTAGAGCTCGGCCTCGAGCAGATCGGGAGAATCCGAGTCGCCCCGCGGCCCGGGAACCGTCAGATCTGGAAGCTCGTTCTCGACAGCCATGCGCATCGCACCATCTCCCCTTGATTCAGCAGGCCCATGGTGGGCCCACGTCGGCAAGGAGGACGGATGCGCTCGTTTTGAGACACCCGGAACGGAAAAATTCCGCCCGGGGACGATCAGGCAGCGGCAGCGTCGGCCGCGGCGCGAACAGGCATCCGCAAGATGGTGGCCTCTTCGAGGGCGACCGCGTCGGAGACGTCGCGGAGCACGTCGGAGAGAGCCACGTCCAAGGCGCTGCAGAGCGAGGCGAGGAGCTCGGAGGAGGCTTCCTTCTGGCCGCGCTCGACCTCGGAGATGTAACCGAGGCTGACTCGCGCCTCCGCGGAGACCTCGCGCAGGGTCATCCCACGCTCGAGCCGCTGGGCACGAAGCACCTCGCCGAGAAGTCGACGGAAGAGCACCATTGCGGTCAGCCTCCTACAGTTCACAAGTCACCGACATCTGGGTGACGTCCTGCTCCAACGCTACCTGACCCTTCGATGTTCCCGCCGAAGTAGTCCGAGTAGTTCATCAACAGCGAACAAACACGTATCACGCTGGATCTCCTCGCGCGAGCCTGACAGTCCGAGTTGCGTCGTTGTTTCGCCGTGCGGACCGGAAACCCCCACAAAGACCGTCCCGACAGGCTTCCCCTCCTGTTCCTCGGGCCCGGCCACACCCGTGGTCGCGAGGCCGTACGTCGACCCCGAGCGCTCCCGCGCCCCGGCGGCCATCGCCGCCGCGCACTCCGCGGAGACCACCCCGACGGTCTCGATCACCGAGACGGGGACCCCCAGCAGGGTGTGCTTCAGCTCGGTCGCGTACGTCACGAAGCCCCCGCGAAACGTCTTCGACGCACCCGGAGGCTCGGTGAGCAGCGCGGCCAGGCGACCGGCGGTCAGCGACTCGGCGGTCGCCACGGTGGCACCGGCCTCCAGCAGAGCGGCATTGAGCTCATCGACAGCGATCATGGGGAAAACCTAGCGGCCCCATGCCGAGTCGGCCCGTCATGACGAGCCGACTCGGCATGCCGTGTCGGGGGCCGGCGTCAGCCCGCGTTGCGCTTGAGCCCGACGACGACCGGGTCGTGGTCGGAGGAGCGGTACGGCGAGTCGGTGTGCAGGTCGGCACCGGTGTAGTTGTAGCGGCTGTACTCCAGCAGCAGCGACTCACCCGAGTTGATCCCCCAGATGTCGGAGCCGGTGAAGCGGCGCTGGGCGTGCCGGTTGAGCAGCACGTGGTCGAGGGATCCGGCCAGGCCCGAGAAGGAGTAGCTGTACTCCTCGTTGCCGCTGAGCGTCTCGGAGTCGGCGTAGCCGGCCTCGTAGAGGACCTGCATCGGGTCCTCCTGGGTGTAGGAGTTGAAGTCTCCGGCGAGCGCGACGTCGGCGACCCCGGTCTGGGAGCGGATCGAGGAGACCCAGGAGACCAGCGCGGTCGCCTGCCGGACCCGCGACTCGTTGGAGGCACCCTGGCCGTCGCCGGTGTCGCCGTCGCCCGGCCACGGGCCGGGCGAGCCCTTCGACTTGAAGTGGTTGACCACGAAGAAGAACGGCGCACCGCCGTCGGCCGGCTTGAAGATCTGGCCGATGGGCTCGCGAGCGTTGCCGAAGGCCTGGTCGTCGCCGCTCTGGTCGCCCAGCGCTCGGGCCTCACCGAGGCGGCGTACGGCCGAGCGCTTGTAGATGATCGCGTTGGTGATCACGTCGGCGCCGGAGGCGTCGGGCAGCTCGGAGGAGGACGGGTTGGCGGTCCAGACCGGCCGGCCGGCGGCGGCGTTGAGCGCGGCGACCAGCGAGGTGGTCGCCTCGTCGGGGGTCTCGCCCAGACGGGCGGAGTTCTCGATCTCCATCAGCCCCACGACGTCGGCGTCGAGCGCGTTGATCGCGGAGACGATCTTCGCCTGCTGACGGGCGAAGTCGGCCGGGTCCCAGGCGCCGCGCTGGTCGCAGCCGCCGCTGACGTTGTTGCCGTCGCCGGCACGGTCCTTGTAGGCGGTGCAGCCACCGTCACCGACGTTGTCGTCGTCGGCGTCGCCCAGCGTGGTGAAGTAGTTGAGCACGTTGAAGGAGGCGATCTTCACGTCGGCGCGGCGGCCGATCTTGCGCTCGTCGGGAGCGTCGGTGCGTACGTTCTCGAAGTCGGCCGGCCACGAGGCCGGGTCGGCGGTGGCGACCTGGGTGGGCTGGAGACGGTAGGTCGGCGCCGAGGGCGAGCCGCCCTCGGAGAGGATCACCGGGCCACGGAAGTCGACGGAGGCGCCGACCACGACGGGCGAGGTGTTGGAGACGTAGGGGATCGTCCGGCTCGTCGGCGGGCGAAGCGTGGTCGAGGAGCCGTCGTCGAGCACGATCCCGCGGGCGGCGTTGTCGGCCTCGACCGCCGCGGCCTCGGCCGACCCGGGACGGGCCACCTCGGTCGGCTGGAGCAGCGGGTGGTCGCCGTGGGCGAGACCGAGCTCGCCGAAGTTCTCGACACCGTAGGTGTTGCTCACCGTGACCTCGCCCTGGGGCGCGAAGAGCATGCCCTCCAGCGACTCCTTCTGTACGGCGGTCGCCGGCCACTGCGACACGACCGGGTCGATCGACCCGGTGCCGTCGACGACGATGTCGGCGGCCGTGGGCACGGACACCTCGGTCAGTCCGGCGTACTCGGTCACCGCTCCGGTCACCGTCACCGCGTCGCCCGGCTCGACGGTGACGGCACCCGCCGAGCGAGGCTGGTAGACGAAGACCGCGTCGGAGGCGTCATGGGAGCCCAGGTCGAGCGCCCCGCCCGTGCCGGGGGTCTGGAGATAGAAGCCGAAGAAGCCGCCCGAGGGGTAGGCGGCCGTGACGATGCCGCTGGTCGTGACGGTCTGACCGACCAGCGGACTGGCGGTCCCGGTGCCCTGGATGTCGGCGATGGTGACGGCCTCGGCCGTGGTGGTGGCGCGTGCGGTCGGGATGGCGACCGCGCCGATGCCCGCGACGGCGGCCGTCAGGCCGACCATCGAACCGAGCACCTGACGTGCTGAGAACATGGATGACTCCCCGCGTGTGGAAGGTAGTGGGCGATCGGCGGTCTGCCCGATTCAGCACCGACCGAAACGCGACAATAACGCCGCGTACGCCTTCTTCGCGGGGATCTTCGATGAACGTCGGGTAACGGAGTTACAACTACCCGAAATAGGAGATCTACGAGGAGCGGAGCGAGGCGCGCTGCTTCCACACGCCGTGGAAGAACTGCGCGCCCGACCACATCGTCAGGGCGACCGCGACCGCGAGGCAGATCTGGAAGGCGTAGAAGAGCAGCTCCCCGACCAGGGCGTCGCCGAACGCGCCACCGTGGGCCGAACCGTGCGGGAGCGGCAGCAGCAGGCCGCCGAGGGCGACCGCCTGCACCGTGGTCTTGATCTTGCCGAGCTGGTCGGCCGCGATCACGATCTTCTTGAGCACCGAGAGGCGCAGCAGCGTGACGCTCCACTCGCGCAGCAGCACGATGATGGTCACCCACCACCAGATGTCGCCGACGATCGAGAGGCCGATGAAGGCCATCCCGGTGACCGCCTTGTCGGCGATCGGGTCGGCGATCTTGCCGAAGTCGGTGATCAGGTTGTGCTTGCGGGCCAGGTCGCCGTCGATCTTGTCGGTGATCATCGCCAGCGCGAAGATCACGAACGAGACCCAGCGCAGGGTCGGGTTGTCACCGCCGTCGGCGAGCAGCGCCCACGCGAAGAACGGGACCGCGATGATCCGCAGCGTGGTCAGCGCGTTGGGTACGTTCCAGTTGCTGGTCTTCTGAACCGTGGTCTCGTTCACGGGCTGCACCCTAACCGTTCACCGACGCGACCAGGTCAACGCCTTCGGAGGCGATGACGGTCGCGGTGACCAGATCACCCGGACGTACGCCCTCGACGTCGCCCTCGAGGGAGGTCATCCCGTCCACCTCGGGGCCCTGGTGGGCGGCCCGGCCCAGGATCTCCCCGTCCGCGACCTCCTCGACGAGCACGACGACCTGCTCGCCGATCCGCTCCTCGGCCCGCTGGGCGGTGAGCTCCTCGACGAGCTCGTTGACGTGCTCGACGCGGGCGCGGATCTCGTCCTCGTCCAGCTTGAGCGCCGGGTCGAACCCGGCGGCCTCGGTGCCCTCCTCGTCGGAGTAGCCGAAGACGCCGGTGACGTCCATGCGTGCGGCGACGAGGAAGTCGGTGAGGATCTCGAGATCCTCCTCCGTCTCACCGGGGAAGCCGACGATGACGTTGGAGCGGACCCCCGCCTCCGGGGCGTACGCACGGATCTGCTCGAGCAGGCCCAGGAAGCTCTCCGGGTCGCCGAACCGCTTCATCCGCCGCAGCACGGCGTTGGAGGCGTGCTGGAAGCTGAGGTCGAAGTAGGGGGTCACACCGGGCGTGGTGCCGATGACCTTCAGCAGGTCGGGCCGGGTCTCGGCGGGCTGCAGGTAGGAGACGCGGACGCGCTCGATCCCGTCGATGCCGGCCAGCTCCGGGAGGAGCGTCTCCAGGAGCCGGATGTCGCCGAGGTCCTTGCCGTAGGAGGTGGAGTTCTCCGAGACCAGGAACAGCTCCTTGACGCCCTGCTGGGCCAGCCACTGGGCCTCGTGGAGCACGTCGGAGGGGCGCCGCGACACGAAGGAGCCACGGAACTGCGGGATCGCGCAGAAGGTGCAGCGACGGTCACAGCCCGAGGCGAGCTTCAGCGGCGCCCAGGGCGCGTCGTCGAGCCGCGTACGTCCTGCGAAACCCGGCACCTGGTCGACGGCGGCCATGCCGGGGACCGAGATGGCGGAGGCGTCGCGCTCGACCGGGGAGATCGGGAGCAGCAGGCGCCGGTCCTGGGGCGTGTGCGGGTGGTGGGCCTCCCCGCTGAGGATGGAGCGGAGCTTGGCGGCGATGTCGGGGTAGTCGTCGAAACCGAGCACGGCGTCGGCCTCGGGGAGCTCGGCGGCCAGGTCCTTGCCGTAGCGCTCGGCCATGCAGCCGACCGCCACGACCGCCTGCGCGCGGCCGGTCTCCTTGAGATCGGCGGCCTCGAGCAGCGTGTCGACCGAGTCCTTCTTCGCCTGCTCGACGAAACCGCAGGTGTTGACGACCACCGTGTCGGCCTCGTCCGGGTCGGCGACCAGCCGGAATCCCCCGGCCGTCAGCCGGCCGGCGAGCTCCTCGGAGTCCACCTCGTTGCGGGTGCACCCGAGGGTCACCATCGCGACGGACACGAGTGGCTGGTCAGCCTGCTGGTCGGTCGGCGCGGTCTCGGCGGAGGGTTCGGTGGCAGTGCTCATCACCGTGAAGTATGACGGGCACACACCCCGGACACCGAACCCTCGCGCCGTGGAGCCACGATCAGTCGGGCCGCACCGAGCCCGGCTTCACCGCGAGGACCGGGCAGGAGGCGCCGAGCAGGATCCGCTGCGCGACGCTGCCCATGAGCAGCTTGCCGACCGGCGTACGCCGCCGCAGGCCGACCACGACCAGCTTGGCGTCGAGCTGCTCGGCCGCATCGAGGACCGCGCCGGCGACGTCGGGGTCGATGGACTGCCGGATCTCGTGGGTCCGGCCCGAGTCGGCCAGCCGGCGCTCGAGCTCGGCCACCTGCTCCTCGACGGCGAAGCGGTCGTCGACCGGGGCGTCGCCCCGGGAGGCGTTGACGACCACGACCCCACGGTCGCGGCGCTCGGCGTCGGCGAGCGCCCAGTCGAGCGCGGCCGCGCCGTAGACGTCGGGCGCCCACGCCACGACCACCCAGCCACCTGCGGGAGTCTCACTCATCAGTTCACCAGCTCCTTCTCGTCCTCGACCTCGGCCGACTGCTCGGCCCGTGCCCGGACCCGGGCGATGAACGGCCGGCCCAGGATGAACAGCGCGATCAGGACGTAGATGGCCACCGCGAGCGGCTCGCTCAGCAGCCCAGCGTAGTCACCGCCCGAGATCGTCAGCGCCTCACGCAGCTTGCTCTCCATCAGCGGCCCCAGGATGACGCCCAGGATCAGCGGCAGCACGGGCAGGCCGAAGCGGCGCATCATCAGCCCGAGCAGACCGAAGGCGACCAGCAGCCCGATGTCGAACGGGTCCAGGTTCGTCGCGTACGCACCCAGGCAGGCGAAGAACAGGATTCCTGCGTAGAGCTGCGGGCGCGGGATCCGCAGCAGCCGGGCCCACAGCGGCGCCAGCGGCAGGTTGAGCACCAGCAGCAGGGTGTTGCCGATCAGGAGGCTGGCCAGCAGCGTCCACACCAGGTCGGCGTGGTCGGTCATCAGCTGCGGACCCGGGGTGATGCCGTAGCCCTGGAGCGCCGAGAGCATCACCGCGGCGGTGGCCGTCACCGGCAGGCCGAGGGCCAGCATCGGCACGAACATCCCGGCGGCCGAGGCGTTGTTGGCCGCCTCGGGCCCGGCGACGCCCTCGATCGCACCGCGCCCGAAGTCACCGCGCTTGGAGAGCTTCCGCTCGGTCAGGTAGGAGAGGAACGTCGGGATCTCGGCGCCGCCGGCGGGAAGGGCGCCGAACGGGAACCCGAAGGCGGTGCCGCGCAGCCACGGCTTCCACGAGCGGGACCAGTCGTCGCGTCCCATCCAGGGCCGGCCGACCGGGACCACGTGCGCCGGACGCCGGCGCAGGTGAGCGGCGACCCACAGGGCCTCGCCGAGGGCGAAGATGCCGACCGCGACGACCACGATGTCGAGCCGGTCGACGAGCTGGGTCACCCCGAAGGTGAGCCGCGGCTGGCCGGTGTTGAGGTCCAGACCGACCAGGCCGATCGTCAGGCCGAGGAACAGCGCCGCGAAGCCGCGCAGGGCCGAGGTGCCGAGCACCGTCGTGGTCATGACCAGGGCCAGGACCATCAGCGCGAAGTACGAGGGCGCACCCAGCTCGACGGCCACGTCGGCCAGCGCCGGCGAGAAGAAGGCCACCAGGATGGTGCCGATGGTGCCGGCGACGAACGAGCCGACCGCGGCGGTGGCCAGCGCCTGCGCGCCACGCCCCGCCCGGGCCATCCGGTTGCCCTCCAGCGCCGTCATCACCGACGCGGACTCCCCCGGTGTGTTCAGCAGGATCGAGGTGGTCGAGCCGCCGTACATGCCGCCGTAGTAGAGGCCGGCGAACATGATGAACGCGCTGGTCGGCTCGAGCCGGTACGTCACGGGCAGCAGCAGCGCGATGGCCATCGCCGGCCCGATGCCGGGCAGCACGCCGACGAAGGTGCCCAGCAGCACGCCGATGGCGGCATAGAGCAGGTTCATCGGGGTCAGGGCGGACTCGAGTCCGCCCATGAGCAGTTGGAAGTTCTCCATCAGTCAGTCCTCACAGGATCCCGTCGAGTACGCCAGGGGTGAGCGGGATGCCCAGACCGACGTAGAAGGCGTACCAGCTGGCGACCGCCAGGACGATCCCGACGATCACGTCCCGCACGAGCGTGCGGCTGCCGAGGGCCCAGGCGGCGCCGGCGAAGAGTGCCGCGCCGGAGATCGCCCAGCCGAGCAGGTTCACGGTCGCGACCGTGAACAGCAGGACCGCTACCAGCTTGAGGACCGTCAGCCAGTCGGCCGACGAGCTCAGGTCGACGTCCTCGCCCTCCTCGGGCTCCGGCTGGGAGCCGCGGGCGGTGGCGACCGCCAGCAGCACTCCGACCAGGACGAGGCCGGCGCCGATGACGTACGGGAAGAGGCGGGGGCCGACCGGGTCGGCGAAGCCGACCTCCAGTCCGCTGGCATCGATGACGGTGTAGATCCCGACGACGACCAGGAACAGGGCCAGGCCGTACTGGCCGACGTCGACCCGCCGCGCGGGGCTTGCGGGCTCGGGGGGTTGGGTTTCGGTGACGTGGACGCTCACAGCAGATCCAGCTCCTTCAGGGTCGAGGCGACGCGCTGGTCCTGCTCGACCAGCAGGTCGTGGAAGTCGTCGCCGGTGACGAAGGCATCGGTCCAGCCGTTGTCCTTCAGCGCCTGCTGCCACTGCTTCGAGTCGTGCATCTGGGTGAGCAGGTCGATCAGCTCCTGCCGTCGCGCGTCGCTGATGCCCGGCGGGGCGAGCACGCCGCGCCAGTTGAGGAAGACGAGGTCGATGCCGCTCTCGGTCAGCGTGGGTGCGTCGGCGAACACGCCGTCGCCGCGCTCGTCGCCCGAGACGGCCAGGACGCGCAGCTCACCGGCCTCCACCTGGCCCTCGAACTCGGCGAGACCGGAGAAGCCCACCTCGATCTTGTGACCCAGCAGCGCGCTGGTGAGCGGGCCGCCGCCGTCGTACGGGACGTAGGTGACGTCCTTCGGGTCGATGCCGGCGGCCTCGGCCAGCTGCATCGGGAAGAGGTGGTCGGGGCCACCGGGCGAGGAGCCGCCGCCGACCACGATGGACTCGGGGTCCTCGGCCCAGGCCTTCACCAGGTCGTCGATGGTCTTGAACGGCGAGTCGGCCGGAACCAGCACGCCCTCCTGCTCCTCGATGAGCTGGGCGATCGGGGTGGCGTCCTGGGGACGGGCGTCCACGCCGAAGGAGTACGTGGAGCCGACCACGCCCAGACCGATGGTCATGAGCAGGTTGCCGTTGCCCTCCTCGCTCATCAGGCGGGACATCGCGACGGAACCGCCGGCGCCCAGGATGTTGGTGACCTGGATGTCGCCGCCGCTCATGTTGTCGCGGTCGAGGACCCCCACGGCCGCGCGGCCGGTCTGGTCATAGCCGCCACCGGGGCTGTTGGGAATCCACATGTCGAGGTCACGGGACTCGGCGCCACCGGTCACGCCGCAGGCCGAGGCCGCGGCGAGCAGGCAGGTCACGAGCACGACGGCGAGGGCGCGGGTACGGCGTATGCTCGCTGCCCGGCCCCGCTGCACCGGCAGCGGCGGACGGGGCGGGGACTGCGATGTCGGCGTCGACAACGGCTGGCCTCCAGACTCAAGGGTTGAAACGGTCAGTGGCGATGGTCACAGCCTGAGGTGACCGCCGTCACCATTCGGCAACCAAAGGAGGTTGTGTAACTTGTGGTCACCGCGACCGCGCCGTCATCTGTCGCTGGCCGGGCAGGTGCTGGTGCTGCAGCTCTCGGTGCTGCTGCTCGTCGTCGTGGCGACCAGCATCGTCTCCCTGCGGCAGTCCGACGCCGACTTCCGTGACTCCCGCGAGGACCGGCTGCGAGCCGCCGCGGAGAGCCTGGCCGGGATCGCGGCGGTCCAGGACGGGCTGAGCAGCACCAGCGCCCCCGACCGGCAGGCCCTGGCCTTCTACCTGCAGACCCGGGCGGCCGACGCGGGCGCCGACACCGCCTACCTGACCGGGCTCGACGGCACGGTCCTGGTCGCCACCGACCCCACCCGGGTCGGCGAGACGCTCGACCTCGGTCGGCGCGAGACGAGCCGGGCCTGGTCCGGGGACATCGACGACGCCGGCCGCCGCGCGATCGCCGCCCAGGTCCCGGTCTACGGCGGTGGGTCGACCGGTGCCGACGCCGAGGCGCCGCGGCCGGTCGGCGTCGTCGTGGTGACCGAGGACTACCCGCCGATGACCGAGCGCCTCGCCCGCACCTGGGCCGACGCCCTCACCGTCCTGCTGGCCGGCCTCGCGCTCGGAGTGCTGGGGTCGTGGCTGCTGGCGCGGCTGATCAAGCGGCGTACGCGTGGGCTGGAGCCCCGCGACATCGCCGCCCTCGCCGACCACCGCGAGGGCCTCCTGCGCTCGATCCGCGAGGGGGTGCTGGCCGTGGGCGCCGACGGGCGGGTCAGCCTGATGAGCGACAGCGCCCGCGAGCTGCTCGGGCTGACCTCGGACCCGACCGGGCGCCGGCTCGACGAGCTCGACCTCCCTGCCGAGACGCTCGCCCTGCTCAGCGGGGCCGAGGAGGTGCACGACGCGCCGCTGGTCACGGGCGAGCGCGTCCTGGTGCTCAACCGCAACCGGGTCCGCCACGACGGCCGTCCCGCCGGCACCGTCACCACGCTGCGTGACCGCACCGAGCTGGTGGCGCTGCAGAGCGAGCTCAACGCCCGCGAGAGCGTCACCGAGACCCTGCGCGCCCAGACCCACGAGTTCAGCAACCAGCTGCACACCATCACCGGGCTCCTCGAACTGGAGGAGTACGCCGAGGTGGGCCGCTTCGTCACCGGGCTGACCGCTCGCCGGGCGGCGCTGAGCGACCACATCACCTCCCGGATCGACGACCCCGCGGTGGCCGCCCTGCTCATCGCCAAGGCCAGCCTGGCCGCCGAGCGGCGGGTGAGCATCGACCTGGAGACGTCGAGCGCGCTGCCGCGGCTCACCCCCGACGGGTCCGCCGACGTGGTCACCGTGCTCGGCAACCTGGTCGACAACGCCGTCGACGCGGCCGCGCTGGTCGGCCCGCTCGACGGCCGGGTCGGCGTACGCCTGTGGGCCGAGGGTCAGACCGTGACCGTCCGCGTCTGCGACACCGGCGGCGGAGTGCCTGCCGAGCGGCTGCCCGAGATCTTCCGGCGCGGCTTCAGCACCAAGCCGCGCGACGCCAGCGGCCGCGGTGTCGGGCTCGCGCTGGTGCAGCTGGTGTGCCGCGCACGCGGCGGGGAGGTCGAGGTGGAGAATAGCGGGTCGACGGCACGCCCCGGAGCGGTCTTCGTCGCGACCCTGCCGGGTGCCGCACCGCTCGCCCCGCCCACCACCGCTGCCCCCGAGGAGACCCGATGACGTCCGCACCGGAGCTCACCGTGCTCGTGGTCGAGGACGACTTCATGGTGGCCTCGATCCACACCCGCTTCGTGGAGCGCGTCGAGGGGTTCCGGGTCGTCGGCGTGGCTGCGACCGGTGCGCAGGCGCTCGAGGAGACCGCCCGCCTCTCCCCCGACGTGCTGCTCCTCGACGTGCACCTTCCCGACTTCAGCGGCATCGAGCTGCTGCGCCGGCTGCGCGGACGCGGCGACGACGCCGACGTCATCGTCATCACCGCCGCCCGCGAGGCCGACACGGTGCGGGCGGCGGCGGCCGGCGGCGCCGCCCACTACGTGGTCAAGCCGTTCCCGTTCGAGGACCTGGCCGCCCGGCTCGACGACGTACGCCGCTCCCGCGAGGCGCTGGCCCGGATCGGGCAGCGGGCCGAGGGTGCGGAGCACCGCGACGAGGTCCAGGCCGGCATCGACGAGGTCTTCAGCCACCAGGGCGCGCGGGAGGCCCGCGAGCGGCTGCCGAAGGGGCTCAGCGCCGAGACCGCCCGGGCCGTGCTGGCCGCGCTGCAGACCGCCGGCGAGCTCAGCGCCACCGAGTGCGCCGACGCGATCGGAGTCTCCCGGGTGAGCGCCCGCCGCTATCTGGAGCACTTCGCGAGCACGGGCCGGATCGGCGTACGCCTCAACTACGGCACCGCCGGGCGGCCCGAGCGGCGCTACCGCGCGGGAGATGCCTGAGGCTCCTGCCTCAAGCGGACTCGCGGATCACCAGCCTCGTCGGGAGCACGACCGAGGCCTCGACCTCCTCCCCCGCGACCAGGCGGAGGATCTGCTCGGCCAGGCGGGTGCCGATCTCGTGGATCGGCTGGTGCACGGTCGTCAGCGGCGGGTCGGTGAAGCGGGCCGCGTCGACGTCGTCGAACCCGATCACCGCCACGTCGTCGGGCACCCGGCGACCGAGTCGTCGCAGCGTACGCAGGGCGCCGTCGGCCATCAGGTCGGAGGCCGCGAAGACGGCGTCGATGCCGGGATCGCGCTGCAGCAGACGCTCCATCGCGTCGATGCCGGACTGGCGCATGAAGTCGCCCTCCTCGACCAGCGGTTCCGCCCCGGGCAGCGCCTGGAGACCGGCGAGGTAGCCGGCCAGGCGCTCACGCCCGGCGACCATGTCCTGCGGCCCGGCGATGGTCGCGATCCGGCGCCGGCCGAGACCGACGAGGTGGTTCATCGCCGCCGCCACGCCGCTGGCGTGCTCGACGTCGATGAACGGCACGGTGGCCTCGCCCAGCGGCCGCCCGCTGGTGACGACCGGGACCCCGGCCGCCCGCAGCTCCTCGGGCAGGGTGTCTGCGCCGTGCATCGAGGCGAGCACGACGCCGTCGACGGTGCGGCTGTGCACGTAGCGCAGGATGCGGTCGTGGCTCGACTGCGTCGAGGCGAGCAGCAGCACCAGCTGCTTGTCCGCCTTCTCCAGCACCTCCCCGACGCCCCGGATCACGCCCGGGAAGAAGGCGTCGTCGGAGAAGACCCGGGTGGCGGACTCCGGCAGGATCAGCGCGATGGAGTCCGTACGCTGCATCACCAGGCTCCGCGCCGCCGGGTTCGGCACGTAGCCGAGGTCGGCGATGGCCTGGCGGATGCTCTCGGCGATGTCGGCGCGCACCGTCGTGGAACCGTTGACCACGCGCGAGACCGTCGCTCGCGAGGCCCCGGCCGCCCGCGCCACCGTCTCCAGCGTCGGCCGGCCGGCCGGGGTCTCGTTCATGAGTGGAACCTACCCCCTCGCGCTCACCGGGAGAACGTGAACCAGTTGAGGTTGACGAAGTCGGCCGGCTGGCCGCTGGTGAACCGCAGGAACACGGTGTGCGTCCCGGTCACCCCGCTGATGCTGCCCGGGACCGTACGCCAGCTCTGCCAGCCTCCGGTGTTGGCCACCGAGAAGCTGCCGATCGGGGCGTTGTTCACGTTGTCGAGGCGTACCTCCACCAGGCCACTGACCCCCGCGGGGGCTCCGGAGGCGACCCGTGCGGAGAAGGTGCGCGCCGCGCTCGAGCCGAAGTTCACACCGTCGTAGCGGAGCCAGTCGCCGTTGCTGAGGTAGCCGACGTTCTGGCCGCCGCCGGTGTCGGTGGTCGCCTCGGTCTGGGTGCCGCTCTGGGCGTTGTAGGACTCGGCCTGGATGGTCGAGTAGGCGTCCCTGCTGCCCGGGGCGGGCGGGTCGGTCGGCTCGGTGGTGCCGCCACCCTTGGCGTAGACCGCGACGTAGTCGACCAGCATCGGCACGCCGGAGGCGGTCGCCGCGGTCGGGTTGCCGGGCCAGCCGCCCCCGATCGCGACGTTGAGGATGATGAAGAAGCCGTGGTTGGTCGCGTTGTTCCAGGTCGTCGCGTCGACCTGGCTCGAGCGCACCGTGTGGTAGAGCGTGTTGTCGACGTAGAACCGGATCTGCTGGGGGCTGGTGCTGCGGTCCCACTCCATCGCGTAGGTGTGGAACGACGACTGGCAGGTCGAGCCCGGGCAGCCCTGGAGGGTGCCACCGAGGCCGGTGGTCTCGTTGCACGGGCCGCCGGGCGAGGTGCCGCAGTGCAGGGTGCCCCAGACCTGGTTGGCGCCGTTGACGTTCTCCATGATGTCGATCTCGCCGATGCCCGGCCAGTTCCAGTAGTTGCCGCGGAAGGGCTCCCCCAGCATCCAGAACGCCGGCCAGATGCCCTGGGCCGCCGCGCCGGTGACGTTCGGCATCTGGATGCGGCTCTCGACGCGGAGCACGCCTCCTGACGGCGGCTGGAAGTCGGTGCGGGTGGTCTCGATCCGGCCCGAGGTCCAGTTGCCGGCGCTGTCGCGGATCGGCTTGATGACGAGGTTGCCGTTGCCGTCCTGATAGACGTTCTGGGTGCTGTCGGTGTGGTAGGCGATCTCCCCGGTGCCCCAGTTGGCGGCGCCGCCGGGGTAGGAGTGGCCGATGTCGTAGATCCAGTTGCTCGTGTTGATCCGCGACCCGGCCGTTCCGGTGAAGTCGTCGCTCCACACCTTCGTCCAGCCGGCCGGGGTTCCCGGCTCGGACGCCTCCGACGCCTGCCCGAGCGATGTGAGCGGCACCGCCACCGCGACCACGCCGGCCGCGATGACGGCGGCTCCTAATGCCTTGAGACTTCTCATGATGACTCGCTTTCCGATGAACGAGCGTCGAGTCCTGGCGACTCGTGAGAGCGCTCTCTCAGATGTCATGGTCGCAGGGTCCATGTGACCCGCGTCACCAAATCCAGATCTCTTTAACAACCCGCCGAGTCGGCTCG
>NZ_JBVJKY010000009.1:0-232579 GCF_055585005.1 Nocardioides sp. NPDC054178 | reverse complement strand
GTCTTGACCGAGATCAGCGCCGAGTCGGCTCGTCTTGACCGAGATCAGCGCCGAGTCGGCTCGTCTTGACCGAGATCAGCGCCGAGTCGGCTCGTCTTGACCGAGATCAGCGCCGAGTCGGCTCGTCATGACGAGCCGACTCGGCGAGGAATGTGGTCAAGATGAGCCGACTCGGCGTGCGTGCGGCGGGGGCTCGCTAGTTGGCGGTGTAGGTGCGCTGGGCGGCTTCGCCGGTCTTGCCGAGGGCCTTGGCCGCGCCGTCGCCGACGGCGACCTTGAGGGAGCCGTCGGAGGTCTGTACGCGCAGGGGCGGGGTGACCTGGAGCTGCTTGGACTCACCGAAGGCGAGGTCGCCGCTGAAGACCACCTTGCCGCGCGAGTCGCGGACGACCACGTGGGCGCCGCCTCCTGCCGCGGAGATGGTCACCGGAACAGGCGAGGACTTCCCGTAGGGGCTGTCGGTGCCGGCGGAGCCGTCGAGCTGGATCGCTCCGGCCTGGGGCTCGTGCTGGGTGCCGTCGATGACCAGGCGCGCGACCGACCAGACCAGGATGACCGCCATCACGGCAGCGACCAGGACCGACCAGGACGGACCGCCACGCATCCGCCGGACGGGGCGGATCGCCGCGCTGTGGGCGAGCTCGGCCTCGAAGACGGCGCGCGGGCTGACCGGGCCGGAGGCGTACTTCTCGTCATAGGTCCGCAGCAGCGGCGCGACCTCGATGCCGAGGACACGCGCGAGCGTGCGCAGGTGGCCACGGGCATAGAAGTCGCCACCGCAGGGACCGAAGTCGTCGACCTCGATCGCCTCGATGACGTGCGGGCGGATCCGCGTCCACTCGGCCAGGCCGTCCATGTCCAGGGCGAGCCGGCGGCGGGCCGCAGCGATCTCGGCACCGATCTCCGGGACCTTGGTCGGCACCACCTCGGTGACCTGGTCGTCGGCGCCGTCGATCCGAAGTCCTGAGCTCGTCGTAGAGGAGAGCGCCTTGACGCCCTCGTCGGGCACCGCCAGAGGACGTACGCCCTCGGGCTCGGCGTCCTCATCGTCCGACTCGTCCACGACCGCGTCGTCGAAGTCGAAGTCTGCGTCGAAGCCTGCACCGGTCTCGGCCGGAGGCAGCTGGAGCGCGTTCGCGCCGTGGACGGCGATGGTCTCCTGCGGCTCCTCGGGCACGTAGCGTACGTCGACCCGGACCGCCGTCGAGGGCTCGCGCAGCGGCGCGACCGGCTCCGCCTTCGCCTCGCTCTTCAGCTCGGGCTCGGGGTCGGTCTTCGGCGTCTTCTCGTCCTGCTGAGTGTCCCGGTCCACCTGGCCCTGCTCCGCCTCGTCCACCACGTCTGCGGCATTGATATCAGGCTCGTCCAAGACCCGTAGCATCCGGGGGTTGGTGTCGCCGGCCTGCTCGGAGAGGGGCGGGCGGACAGCGGTGTCACCGTCGTCGGCGGCGTCCTCTTCGGCGCTCTCGTCGGTGGTCTCGTCAGCCTCCGCGGCCGGCTCCTCCACGTCGAGCCCGGGGTCGATCTCGACGACCTCGACACCCTCGGCGGCGACGATGGCGATGGCCTCGGTGACATCGTCACCGGCGCCCAGGACCCGGGTGGAGAGGCCGAGCGGGAGCGAGAACGGAAGGCCGTAGAGGCGTTCGGTCAGCATCGCCTGGCGTCGCGCGGTCGGCGAGAGCTCCTCGAGCACCTCGTCCTCGTCGTGCAGCAGCACGCCGATGCGGCCGTCCTTCCAGAACCGCTCGATCCCGTCCGGACGCGGGGTGTGCTCGACGGACTCGATCTTCGACCACGGGATGCCCTGCCAGGTCTGGCCGAAGCGGAGGCGTACGCCCTGCTCGTCCACGAGCAGCAGCGGCATCCGGGAGTCCCAGGCCGTCCACCCCTGCACCGCCGCGACGGCGAGCAGGATCAGACCGACCAGATAGCCCTCGATGCCGCCGCGCAGCACGAAGGCGAGGCCGACCAGCAGCGACGCGAGCGCCACCACCAGCGCGAGGCGGCCGTTGCGGCGTACCTCGACGACGTCGACATCGTGGGTCTCGGCGACCTCGACAGGGTCGACGGCCTCGACGGGGTCGATGGTCTCGACAGCCGGTGAATTCTCGCTCACATCTCCCCCTGGATCGTTGCGATGACGCCGTCGATCTCGTCGGGCTTGACGAGTACGTCGCGTGCCTTGGAGCCCTCCGAGGGACCGACCACCCCGCGCGACTCCAGGATATCCATCAGGCGGCCGGCCTTGGCGAACCCGACGCGGAGCTTGCGCTGCAGCATCGAGGTCGACCCGAACTGGGTCGAGACGATCAGCTCGATCGCCTGGATGACCAGATCCATGTCGTCGCCGATGTCGTCGTCCAGCACTCGCTTGGACTCCGCCGGAGCGGTCACGTCGTCACGGTAGGACGGCTCGAGCTGGCCCTTGACCGACTTCACGACCGCGTTGATCTCCGACTCGGAGACCCACGAGCCCTGCACACGGATCGGCTTGGAGGAGCCCATCGGCAGGAACAGCCCGTCACCCTGGCCGACCAGCTTCTCCGCACCCGGCTGGTCGAGGATGACGCGCGAGTCGGCCAGCGAGGAGGTCGCGAAGGCGAGCCGCGAGGGCACGTTGGCCTTGATCAGGCCGGTGACCACGTCGACCGAGGGCCGCTGCGTGGCCAGCACCAGGTGGATGCCGGCGGCGCGGGCGAGCTGGGTGATGCGTACGACCGCGTCCTCGACGTCGCGCGGGGCGACCATCATCAGGTCGGCGAGCTCGTCGACGATGACCAGCAGGTAGGGGTAGGGCGACAGGACGCGCTCGGAGTCGGGCGGGACCTGCACCTTCCCGGCGCGCACGGCCTTGTTGAAGTCATCGACGTGGCGGAAGCCGAAGTTGGCCAGGTCGTCGTAGCGCATGTCCATCTCGCGTACGACCCAGGCCAGCGCCTCGGCGGCCTTCTTCGGGTTGGTGATGATCGGCGTGATCAGGTGCGGCACGCCCTCGTAGGAGTTGAGCTCGACCCGCTTGGGGTCGACCATGATCATCCGCACCTCGTCGGGCGTGGCCCGCATCAGCACCGAGGTGATCATCGAGTTGATGAAGGACGACTTACCCGAACCGGTCGCACCCGCGACCAGCAGGTGGGGCATCTTGGCGAGGTTGGCGACCACGAAGCCGCCCTCGACGTCCTTGCCGACACCGGTGATCATCGGGTGGTGGTCGCCGCGCGCCGCGTTGGAGCGGAGCACGTCGCCGAGGGTGACGATCTCCTTGTCGGAGTTGGGGATCTCCACACCGACGGCGGACTTGCCGGGGATCGGCGAGAGGATGCGTACGTCGGCGGAAGCCACCGCGTAGGCGATGTTCTTCTGGATGCCGGTGATCTTCTCGACCTTCACGCCGGCGCCGAGCTCGACGATGTAGCGGGTGACCGTCGGACCGCGGGTGTAGCCGGTGACCGCGGCGTCGATGCTGAACTCCTCCAGCACCGCCTGGAGCCGGCTGACGATCTCGTCGGAGGCCTTGGAACGGGCCTTGTGCGGCGAGCCGGGCTTGAGCAGGTCGCTGCCCGGAAGCGTGTAGGTGACGTCGCCGGCGAGCATCAGTTGCTCGACGCGCTGGGGCAGCTCGGCGTGCGGCGGCGGCTCGAGGTCGCGCCTCTTGCCGGCCTTCGGCGCGGTGTCGGAGACCGCGGGCATGAGACCCGCGGCGTCGCTGGGGACGGCTTCGTCCGGCTGGGTGTCGGCGTCGGAGTCCTCGTCGAGGGCGAGCGCGATGTCGAGCCCGTCCTTCTTCCGCTTCTTCTTCGGCTTCTCCTCCTCGAGGAGCGGCGTCTCGTAGGGCTCGAAGCCCTCCGGGTCGAAGGTGTCGTCGTCGGCGAAGAGCCTGCCGCCGCGGCGTACGCGCCGGATGTTGGTGCCGCTCTCGCTCAGCTCCTCGGGCGGGGTCAGGCCCAGCGCCCGGTCGCGCAGCTCCACCAGGCGACTCGGCACCTGGTAGAGCGGGGTCCCGGTGATCACCAGGATCCCGAAGACGACGAGAAGCGAGAGGAGTACGACGACCACGGCCGTCGAGCGCAGGACGTCGAGCAGCAGGCTGGCCACGACGTAGCCGATCGCGCCGCCGGCCCACTGCAGCTCGCTGCTGTCGCCCGAGGTGGGCTGCGGGTTGCCGTTGGCGATCTGGATGATGCCGAGCGTGGCCATCAGGAACGCGGCCCAGCCGATCGCGAGCCGGCCGACCGGCGCCGCGTTGACCGGATCGCGCATCAGCCGGGCCCCGGCGACGACCAGGCCCACCGGCACCAGCCAGCCGACCTTGCCGACGACACCGGCCACGGCGATGCGTACGACGTCGAAGAACTGCCCGCCGAGCTGGAACCAGACGCCGGCGGCGACGAGGACGGAGAGGCCGATCAGGAACAGGCCGGCACCGTCGCGCCGGTGCTCCGGCTCGAGGTCGCTGGCCGCCTGCCCGCCGACACGGAAGATGGCCGCCACTCCCCCGGCGATCGCCAGCCACAGGCTGGCGATGGTGGAGAAGATGGCATCGAAGAGGACCGCGATCGGGCTGGGCCCGCTGCGTACGGCGCGAGGTGGCGTACGGTTCGTCGTCTTCCGGTTGGCCGACTTTGCGGCGGGACGGCGCTTGTTCTGACCTTTGTGGGGCGCTGCCTTTGAGCGGGCCCGGCTCGTGGCCGTTGCTCGCTTTGTCGTGGTCGTACTCCGGGGACGGGTGCTCTTGGTGGTGGTCGAGCTCCGCGACCCCGGCGGGGAAGACGTACGGGTCGCCATACAACCAGGGTATTTGACCGAGCGGCCTGCCTCCGGGACCCCATGGGGGTGTGTTGCACCGGTGTAGTTTGCCGCCATGCAGAGCCTCGTGGTCCTCCTCGCCCTCCTCACCGCCGCCGACGCCGTGGCGGACTGGACCTGTGTGCGGTTCCGCTGGCGGCGGACCCACTACGTCACCAAACCTCTGGTGATGGTGGGGCTGATGGGGCTGACGGTGTTGGTCGCCGACGGCGAGCCGGCCGCCTGGTGGCTGCTCGTCGCGCTCTTCTTCGGGATGCTCGGCGACATCTCGATGATCGGCTCCTCGGCGCGGCGGTTCCTCGGCGGCGTGGGCCTCTTCTTCGTCGGCCACCTGGCGTACGCCGCGAGCTTCCTCGCCCTCGGCCTGGAACCCGCTGCGTGGTCCTGGGCCGGCTTCGCCGTCGCGATCGTGCTGGCGATCCCGATGGGCCGGGTGCTTCGGGGCGCCCGGGAGATGGGCGGTGCGCCGATGGCCGCAGCCCTGGCTGCGTACTCCCTGGTGATCGCCACCATGCTCGTGCTGGGCTGGCTGACCGGGAGCCCGTGGATCGCCGCGGGCGCGCTGATCTTCGTCGTCAGCGACACCCTGATCGGGCTCAACCTCGCCGAGCACGGCAACGAGCCGCCGCGCCTGACCGACGTGCAGATCATGGTGACCTATCACGTCGGCCAGGCGCTGATCACGGCTGGCGTGCTGCTGGCGCTCTAGGCTTCGATGACGACAGGGACGATCATCGGCCGACGACGGTGGGTGCTGGAGACCCAGCGCCCGAACGTACGCCGGATGGCCTGCTGCAGCTGGTAGGTGTCGGTCGCACCCTCCGAGATGGCCCGGTTGACCGCCTTGACGATCGGCTGCTTGATCGGCTCGAAGGCGTTGTCCGGCCACACGTGGCCGCGGGCGTGGATCTCGGGCCCGCTGGCGACGACCCCCTTGACCGAGTCGACCACGACGATGATCGAGACGAAGCCCTCCTCGGAGAGGATCCGACGGTCCTTGAGCTCGGACTCGGTGACGTCGCCGACGGTGGTGCCGTCGACGAAGACGTAGCCGCACTCGACCTTGCCCGCGATCTCGGCCTTGCCGTCGATGAGGTCGACGACCACGCCGTCCTCGGCGTAGACGACGCTCTCTACGCCGGTCTGGCGGGCCAGGTCGCCGTTGGCGAGCAGGTGGCGCACCTCGCCGTGGACAGGCATCACGTTGCGCGGGCGGACGATGTTGTAGCAGTAGAGCAGCTCGCCGGCGCTGGCGTGACCGGAGACGTGCACCAGGGCGTTGCCCTTGTGGACCACATTGGCGCCGAGGCGGGCCAGGCCGTTGATCACCCGGTAGACCGAGTTCTCGTTGCCGGGGATCAGGCTCGAGGCGAGCAGGACGGTGTCGCCCGGCTCGATGTGGACGAAGTTGTGGGTGCCGTTGGCGATCCGCGACAGCGCCGACATCGGCTCGCCCTGCGAGCCCGTCGAGACCATGACGACCCGCTCCGGCGGCAGCTCGGCGAGCTCCTTGGCGTCGACGATGACGTCCTCGGGCACGTGCAGGTAGCCCAGGTCGGAGGCGATCTGCATGTTGCGGACCATCGACCGACCGACGTACGCCACCTTGCGGCCGTGGGCGACCGCGCTGTCGAGCACCTGCTGGACGCGGTGCACGTGGGAGGCGAAGCAGGCGACGATGATGCGCTGGTCCGACTCGCGGAAGACCTGCTCGATCGCGGGCGCGATCTTCTTCTCCGCGGTCGTGAAGCCGGGCACCTCGGCGTTGGTGGAGTCGGTGAGGAACAGGTCCACACCCTCCTCGCCGAGCCGGGCGAACGCGCGCAGGTCGGTGATCCGGCCGTCCAGCGGCAGCTGGTCCATCTTGAAGTCGCCGGTGTGCAGGACGAGGCCGGCCCCGGTGCGGATCGCGACCGCGAGCGCGTCCGGGATCGAGTGGTTGACGGCGACGAACTCGAGCTCGAACGGCCCGAAGGAGATCGTGTCGCCCTCGCGTACCTTGTGCTGGACGGTCTCGCGCAGACGGTGCTCGCGCAGCTTGGAGCCGAGCAGCGCCAGGGTCAGCTCGGAGCCGACCAGCGGGATGTTCTGACGCTCGCGGAGCAGGTAGGGCGTCGCGCCGATGTGGTCCTCGTGACCGTGGGTCAGGACCAGGGCCTCGACGTCGCCGAGGCGGTCACGGATCGGGCCGAAGTCGGGAAGGATCAGGTCGACGCCGGGCTGCTGCTCCTCGGGGAAGAGGACGCCGCAGTCGACGATCAGGAGCCGGCCGTCGTACTCGAAGACGGTCATGTTGCGGCCGACCTCGCCGAGGCCGCCGAGAGGGGTGACCCGCAGGCCGCCCTTGGGGAGCTTGCCGGGTTCGGTCAGCTCCGGGTGTGGGTGAGACAAAGGCGTTCCTTCTAGAGAAGGCCAGAGGCCTCCAGCCCGGCTCGCAGCGCCTCGACCTCGTCCTCGTCGAGCGCCACCAGAGGCCCTCGTACGTTGCGGTTGTCGATCACGCCGGTCAGCTCGAGAGCGGCCTTGGCAGTGGTGGCTCCGTAGTTCGGGACGCCCATGATGGCGTCGATCGCGGGGAGCATCCGCGCATAAGTCTTGCGGGCGGTCTCGATGTCGCTCGCCGCGAAGGCGTCGATCATCGTCCGCGTCTGGTCGCCGAGCACGTGGGCGGCGACGCTGATCACGCCGACGGCGCCGTGCGCCAGCCAGGCGAGGGTGAGCGCGTCGTCGCCGGAGTAGATCGAGTAGCCGAGGTCGAGCAGCCGGGTGCCGCGCGGGAAGTCGCCCGCGGCCTCCTTGACCGCGACGACGGTGTCCCAGGTGATCGCCTCGCGGTAGGTGTCGAGGCTGATCGGCGAGCCGGTGCGACCGGGCACGTCGTAGAGGATGACCGGGGTGTCGGTCGCGGAGACGACGGAGCGGAAGTGCTCGCGGATGCCGCGCTCGCCCGGCTTGTTGTAGTAGGGCGTCACCAGCAGCAGGCCGTCGGCGCCGATCGATGCCGCCTGCTTGGCGAGCTCGACGGTGGTGCGGGTGTCGTTGGTGCCGATGCCGGCCACGATCTTGGCGCGGTCGCCGACGGCGTCCTTGACCGCTGCCAGGATCTCGCCGTCCTCGGCCGGGGTGGTGGTCGGCGACTCGCCGGTCGTGCCGGAGACCACGATGCCGTCGTGGCCGTGGTCGACCAGGTGCTTGGCCACTTTCTGGGTCTGCTCCAGGTCGACCGAGCCGTCGTCGTTGAACATCGTGACGAGTGCGGAGAGCACGGTGCCGAAGGGAGCATCAGTCATGGCGTACAGACTATCGTCAGACGCGCGGCATGACCTCGTCGGCTACGAGTGCGAGATGGTCGAGATCGCTCAGATCGAGCACCTGGAGGTAGATCCGGGTCGCGCCGGCGTCCTCGAACCGCTTGATCTTGGCGACCACCTCGTCCGGGGTGCCGGCCAGACCGTTCTCACGCAGCTCGGCGGGCTCGCGGCCGATCGCCTGCGCGCGGGCGGCGATCTCGTCCTCGTCGCGCCCGACGCAGAGCACCTGGGCTGCGGAGTAGATGATCGAGTCGTCGCGGCCGGCCGCCTCGACGAAGCGCCCGACGTTCTCGAACAGCGCCTCGGACTCCTCCACGGAGACGAAGGCGGCGTTGAACTCGTCGGCGAAGGTGGCGGCCAGCGTCGGCGTACGCTTCTTGCCGCCGCCGCCCACGATCACCGGGATCGAGCCGGCGTGGCCACGGGTCTGGATCGGCTTCGGCAGGCCCGGGCTCTCCTTGATCGTGTAGTGCTTCCCGTTGAAGTCGAAGGTCTCCCCCGGCTCGGTCGCCCACAGCCCGGTGATGATCTCGAGCTGCTCCTCCAGCCGGTCGAACCGCTCCCCCAGCGCCGGGAACGGGATCCCGTACGCCTGGTGCTCCTCCTCGAACCAGCCCGCGCCCAGGCCGAGCTCGACCCGGCCCTCGGACATGTCGTCGACGTTGGCGGCCTGGATGGCCAGCACGCCCGGGAGACGGAAGGTCGCCGAGGTGACCAGGGTGCCGAGCCGGATGGTGCTGGTGTCGCGAGCCAGGCCGGCGAGCGTCGTCCACGCGTCGCTCGGCCCGGGCAGCCCGTCCACGGAGCCCATCTTCAGATAGTGGTCGGAGCGGAAGAACGCCCCGAACCCCAGTTCCTCGGCCTTCTTGGCGACGGCGAGGATGTCGGCGTAGGACGCCCCCTGCTGGGGCTCGGTGAAGATGCGCAGCTCCATGCCGTTTACCTTAGAGGGGCGAGAGACCTACTCGCGCGTCAGGTTGCACGGGCGAGGAACACCCGGTCGTACGCCTCGTGCTGCTCGCGCTTCGTCTCGACCCACTCCGCCGGGTCGAAGGGCGGGTAGAGGACATCACCGTCGGGCGTCAGGTGGACGCGGGTGATGACCTGCTCGGTGGCGTACGGCAGCGCTGCCTCGTAGACCTGCGCGCCGCCGGCGATGATCGTGTCGCCCTGCTCCGCCGCGGCCAGGGCGAGAGCGGTGTCGATGTCGTGGGCGACCAGCACGCCGTCGTACCCCCAGTGCTCGTCGGAGGTCAGGACGACCGTCGTACGGCCCGGGAGCGGGCGCCCGATGGACTCGAAGGTGGTGCGGCCCATCACGAGCGTGTGGCCCATCGTGATCGCCTTGAACTCGGCCTGCTCGCCGGGGATCTTCCAGGGGATGTCCGGGCCGTTGCCGATGACCCCGTTGTCGGCCACGGCGGCGACCATGACGACACGCGCAGGGGCTGCCTCGGGACCGGCCTCAGACGGCAATGGGGGCCTTGATGACGGGGTGCGGGTCGTAGCCCTCCACCGTGATGTCCTCGAGCTCGAAGGCGTCGATGTCCTTGACGTCCGGGTTGAGCCGCAGCCTCGGCAGCGGCCTCGGCTCGCGGGTCAGCTGGAGGCGGGCCTGCTCGAGGTGGTTGCTGTAGAGGTGGGCGTCGCCGAGGGTGTGCACGAACTCCCCCGGCTCGAGGCCGGTCACCTGGGCGACCATGTGGGTGAGCAGGGCGTAGGAGGCGATGTTGAACGGAACCCCCAGGAAGACGTCGGCGGAGCGCTGGTAGAGCTGCAGGCTCAGCTTGCCGTCGGCGACGTAGAACTGGCACAGCGTGTGGCACGGCGGCAGCGCCATGTCGTCGATGTCGGCCGGGTTCCAGGCGCTGATGACGTGGCGGCGACTGTCGGGATCGGTGCGGATCTGGTCGATGATCTTGGCGATCTGGTCGACGTGACGCCCGTCCGGAGCCGGCCACGAGCGCCACTGGTAGCCGTAGACCGGCCCCAGGTCGCCGTTCTCGTCGGCCCACTCGTCCCAGATCGTGATGCCCCGCTCCTGGAGCCAGCGCACGTTGGTGTCGCCACGCAGGAACCAGAGCAGCTCCCCGAAGACCGAACGGGTGTGGACCTTCTTCGTCGTCAGCAGGGGAAACCCCTCGCTGAGGTCGTAGCGGGTCTGGTGACCGAAGACGCTGATCGTGCCCGTCCCGGTGCGGTCGGACTTCTCCACGCCCTCGTCGAGGATGCGGGTCAACAGATCGAGGTAGGACTGCACGGCCCCAGCCTAGGTCAGAGCCCTGTTCAGATCTCGGCCGTCCCCCGGATGGTGGTCAGCGTGTCTCCGCCCACCCACACCTGATCCCCGACCCGCTCGACGTGCACGCGGCCTCTCCGCTTCAGGACGGTCCCCTGAGAGGCGACGTACGCCTCCGGGAGCTGCGACCCGGCGAGCCACTGCCCCAGCGCGGCGTTGAGCGACCCGGTGACCGGGTCCTCGAAGGCGACGCCGTCGGCCGGGTAGAACGCCCGGACCTCGACCGCGCACTCGCTGCCCGCGCGGTGGCGGCCGACCAGACCGACCTTGTGGTCCCCCAGCACGGCGTGGTCGGGCGTGACGGCCAGGACGGCCTCCGCGTCGGCGAGCAGCACCCCGACCCAGCCCGGACCGTTGTCGCACCACCGTGCGTCCAGGATGTCGTCGCGCCCGAGCCGCAGCCCCTTCGCGATGCCTGCCAGGGTCTCCTCGTCGACCTCGCCATCCCGGATCAGCTCGGGCGCGGCGAAGGCGATCCGCTCGTCCCGACGCAGCTCGACCAGCCCCACACCGCACTCCTGCACGAGGCTCTCGCCCTGGGGCGTACCGCCCGCCTCCAGCCAGGCGTGCGCCGACCCGAGCGTCGGGTGACCGGCGAACGGCAGCTCGCCGCTGACCGTGAAGATCCGCAGCCGGTAGTCGGCGGCCGGGTCGGTCGGAGTCAGCAGGAACGTCGTCTCGGACAGGTTGGTCCACCGCGCGAAGGCGGCCATCTGCTCGTCGGTGAGACCGTCGGCACCGTGGACGACCGCGACCGGGTTGCCCAGCAGCGGCTCGTGGGTGAAGACGTCGACCTGGCGGAACTCGTAGGCAGTCACGGCCCGAGGCTACTCGGCCGGATGGAGTCAGCGGCGGCCCGGGAAGTGGAGCTGCCAGTGAGGGGACAGGTGCGTCGGTACGCCGGGGAGTCGCCTCGCCACCAGCTGCCGGTGGATTCGGTCCAGGGTGTTGCCCGGGGTGGTGTAGATGTCTTTGGCGATGAAGACGAGGATGCGCCAGCCATCGTCGTCGATATTCTCGCGGCGGTCGATGTCCGACTCCCACTGGTCCTCGCGTTCGACGTGCTGACGGCCGTCGTACTCGACGATCATCTTGATCGATGGCCAGCACAGGTCGTACCTGCGGAAGTCGACCTCGCTCTCCTCCCCCACCAGCTGATTGACCAGTGGCTCGGGGAGACCCGCGAGGACGATCAGCATGCGCAGGCGGGAGACCCGCACACCGGCAACGGCCCTGACCTCCGCATTCGGCGCGCAGTGACAGATGACGCCGGCGATCCGGTGACGGTCCTTCTGGGCCATCACGGTGACGTGCTCTCCTGGTAGAGGCGGCAGCGGTAGTCCCGAGATCCGAGCCGCGGTCGCGTGGCTGGCGAAGGCCGTGTCGGCGTAGGTGGTCAGCGCTGCCGCGGCGCGAATCAGCGGGGTCAGCTCGACAGCTGCCGCCACGAAGACACCGGTGTGCAGACGTACGAAGCCCGGTCCGCGGAGCCGGTTCGGAGTGATTCCCGCCGCCAGCGCCTGCTTTCGGGTGAACGGACGAGACGGGTCGAACGGCACCTCGTCTGACTCGATGTCGACGTCAGAGACCGGCCCGGAACCAGCTGATGCAGTCACACCGACAGCATCAGACAATCCGGCAAAACCTGCAGAAGTTATCCACAGGCCCCACCGCGACCGTCCGGACGCCAACGACAATGCCCCTCAAGGGTCATGATGGTGGTCACGTCATACGCAAAGACCACCATCTCGACCCTTGAGGGGCGAAGGCGTTGATGTGGGTCAGGCGGTCAGCTTCATCGGGCCGTAGACCTGGCGGTCGTGCTCGAAGAGCACCACCGCGGCCACGCCGGCGTCGAGGAGCTCCTGCCAGACCTCGCCGACCCACGACTCGGCGTCGCTCTGGTTGGCGAAGCGCTGGCCGGCGAGCTCGCCGTCGACCGACACCTCGGCACCCGAGGCGTCGACGAGCTGCCACCACCACGGCCGGTCGGCCGCCGACGGCTGCTTGAACACCGAAGGGACATCAGGGATGCTCATCAGCCCTCCCGCACGTGCGAAGGGACGAACGGCGGCTTGGTGAGCTGGAAGATCTCGCGGCGGCCGCGTACGTCGATGCCGATCTCGGCCTCGGGGTTGACCGTGGTCGAGATGAGCACGAGGCCGACGCCCTTCTTCAGGGTGGGCGAGAAGGTGCCGGAGGTGACCTCGCCGACCGGCACGTCGGCGGTCAGGGTGGCGGTCATGTGTGG
Organism: Nocardioides sp. NPDC054178; assembly: GCF_055585005.1. Classification (NCBI taxonomy): domain Bacteria; kingdom Bacillati; phylum Actinomycetota; class Actinomycetes; order Propionibacteriales; family Nocardioidaceae; genus Nocardioides; species Nocardioides sp. NPDC054178. The sequence continues at coordinate 219,909 of NZ_JBVJKY010000009.1, read as the reverse complement.
GCGTGGGATGCCGCGGCCGACGGCGACGATGCCGCGCAGGGCGCGCTTCGCGCCGGCCTCCTTCTCGGCGACCAGCTTCTCGCGGCCCCAGAAGGCATCCTTCTTCCAGCCCACGGCCCAGCCGAGCCCGGCCTCGTTGGGAGTGACGTCGAGGGCGATGTCCTGGCCGTGGAGCGGGTAGCCCATCTCGGTGCGCAGGGTGTCGCGGGCGCCGAGGCCGCACGGCACCGCGCCGAGCGCCTCGCCTCGGGACAGCAGCGCGTCCCAGAGCGCGCCGGCGGCCTCGTTGGCGACGATCAGCTCGTAGCCGCGCTCACCGGAGTAGCCGGAGCGGCACACGACGACACCGATCTCCTCACCGAGCACGTCGGGAGCGGCGGCCTCCACGAACGACATGTACTCATGACCGGCCGGCAGCCCGACCGCCTCGAGCAGCTCGTCAGACCTGGGCCCCTGGACGGCGAGCACTGCGTAGTCGCGGTGGTGGTCAGCGAGGGTGATCCCCTCGGGCGCGGCCTCCCGGAGCCGGCTCACGACCTCCGGGGTGTTGGCGGCGTTGGGGACGATCAGGACGTGCTCGTCGTCGCGGTAGTAGGCGATCAGGTCGTCGACGATGCCACCGGTCTCCTCGTCGCAGCACAAGGTGTACTGGGCCTTGCCGGGCTTGATCCGGTGGAGGTCGTTGGTGAAGGAGGCGTTGACGAAGTCGGCCGCACCCGGCCCGCTGATCATGACCTTGCCCAGGTGGCTGACGTCGAAGACGCCGACGGCCTCGCGGACCGCGGTGTGCTCCTTGACGACACCGGAATACTCCAGCGGCATCGACCAGCCGCCGAACTCGGCGAACTTCGCGCCGAGCCCGACGTGGTTTTCGTGCAGAGGGGACTGGAGCAGCTCCGACCCGCCCCCCGTGGAGGTCTCTTCAGCCATACTGCGAACTTATCGCACCAGGCCGACACTCCCCGGTCCGCGCCCCCTCCGGGCGCGCCACACCTAGACTGCACGGCGTGACCCTGCCTGACATCACCTACACGCTGCGTACCGCCTCCCCTGCCAAGACCCGTGCCGAGGCGGTCGTCGTCGGCATCGGCCAGGGCGCGAAGGCCGTCGAGGTGACCGCAGGAGCGGAGGAGGTCCAGGCCGCCTACGGGCGCCGGTGGCGCGGGATGCTCGCCACCCTCGGCGTCAGCGGCAAGGCGGGCGAGGTCACCCGGCTGCCCGCCGGGAGCGAGATCGGCGCCCAGCTCCTGGTGCTGGTCGGTCTCGGCAAGCCTGACGCCGACGGCACCTACACCCCCGATGCCGTACGCCGCGCCGCCGGCGCCGCCGCCCGCGCGGTGCCCAACGCGACCTCCGTCGCCGTCGCCCTTCCCGCCGACACCCCCGAGCTGGTGCGGGCGGTCACCGAGGGCTATCTCCTCGGCGGCTACACCTACACCACCTACAAGTCGAGCGCGGCCAAGTCGGGCGGGGAGAGCAACGGGCCGAGCGACGTCGCGATCCTCAGCTCGATCGCGCGGCGTACGGACGCGGTCACCGCCTTCGAGGAGGCGCAGATCCTCGCGCAGGCGGTCGCCGGCACCCGCGAATGGGTCAACATCCCGCCCGCCGACCTGACTCCTCCGGCGTTCGCCGACGCCATCGCGCACGTCGCCGGGCTGGTCGAGGGCGTCGAGACCACCGTCTTCGACGAGGAGCAGCTGGCCGAGCTCGGCTGCGGCGGCATCCTCGCCGTGGGCATGGGCTCGGCGGCCAAGCCGCGCCTGGTCGAGCTCACCTACTCCCCCGACGACGCGCGCGGCCACATCGCGCTGGTCGGCAAGGGCATCACCTTCGACTCCGGCGGGCTCACCATCAAGCCGGGCAGCTCGATGTCCACGATGAAGTCGGACATGGCCGGTGCCGCCGCGGTGGCCCAGGCGACCTTCGCGATCGCCCGCCTCGGGCTGCCGGTGAAGGTCTCCGCATTCGTGCCGATGGCGGAGAACATGGTCTCGGGCTCGTCCTACCGGCCCGGCGACGTGGTCACCCACTACGGCGGCACGACCGTCGAGGTCTCCAACATGGACGCCGAGGGTCGGATGGTGCTGGCCGACGCGCTGGTGCGGGCCACCGAGGCGTCGCCCGACCTGATCATCGACGTCGCCACGCTCACCGGGCACATGGTGATGGCGCTGGGTGACAGGGTCAGCGGCGTACTCGGCTCCGAGGACGTCGTCGACCGCGTCCTCGCCGCCGCCGACGTCGCCGGCGAGCAGATGTGGCCGATGCCCATCCCGGAATGGATGGACGAGCGGATCCGTTCCTCCAAGGTGGCCGACCTCAACCAGCACGACTGGATCCGCTGGGGCGGTGGGCTGTACGCCGCCGCGTTCCTGCGCGAGTTCACCGGCGGTCTCCCCTGGGCCCATCTCGACATCGCCGGGCCCTCCTTCAACAGCGGGGGCGCCTCGGGCCATCTCACTCCCGGAGGCACGGGTGTGGCGGTGGCAACACTGGTGGACTACGTACGCGAGATGGCTACCGATCAGTAGTGGTCCGGTTGACACAGCGCTGCGTGGGTAGTGACAAGATGGGCCACGTGATCGACGCCCTTGGCCGCCCTTCTGGCGGCATCCTGAGTGCGTCGGGCAGGTGTCGGCCCAGACAGACGCGTCTTTCTGCTCCCCGAGCCATCCGGCTCGGGCGTGCTGGCGCGCGTGTCCGGACATACAAGTAGAGCAACGAACAGACGTAGAACGAAGGAACCCATGGCCACCGAAGTAACTCTCCCGGCACTCGGCGAGTCCGTCACCGAGGGCACCGTCACCCGCTGGCTCAAGCAGGTCGGCGACACGGTTGCGGTCGACGAGGCCCTGCTGGAGGTCTCCACCGACAAGGTCGACACCGAGATCCCCTCGCCGGTCGCGGGCACCGTGCTCGAGATCAAGGCTGCCGAGGACGACACCGTCGAGGTCGGTGGCCTGCTCGCCATCATCGGCGCCGACGACGAGGCCAGCGCCGCTCCGGCTGCGCCCGCCGCGCCCGCGGACGAGCCCGCCGAGGCTGCCGCTCCGGCCGCCGAGCCGGAGGCGCCGGCTGCCCCGGCCGAGCCGGAGGCTCCCGCCGAGCCTGCCGCTCCTGCCGCTCCTGCCGCTCCGGCTCCCGCCGCCGGCGGCAACGCCACCGAGGTTGCTCTGCCCGCGCTGGGTGAGTCGGTCACCGAGGGCACCGTCACCCGCTGGCTCAAGCAGGTCGGCGACACGGTCGCCGTCGACGACGCGCTGCTCGAGGTCTCCACCGACAAGGTCGACACCGAGATCCCCTCGCCGGTCGCCGGCACCCTGCTCGAGATCAAGGTCGCCGAGGACGAGACCGTCGAGGTCGGCGCCGTGCTCGCGCTCGTCGGTGACGCCGGCGCCGCTCCGGCCGCCGAGTCCGCGCCCGCCGCCCCGGCCCCGGAGTCCGCGCCCGAGCCCGAGCCGACTCCCGCCGAGCCCACCCCGGAGCCCGCTCCCGAGCCTGCACCGGCCGCTGCCGCACCCGCGCCGGCGCCTGCCGCTCCGGCCGCACCCGCCCCCGCTGCTCCGGCTCCCGCGGCCCCGGCTCACGCCGCGCCGTCCACCGAGAGCTCCCCGGCGATCCAGCCGGGCGGCTACGTCACCCCGCTCGTGCGCAAGCTCGCGGCGCAGCACAACGTCGACCTCGAGACCGTCCAGGGTTCGGGCGTCGGTGGCCGCATCCGCAAGGAGGACATCCTCCAGGCGGCCGCCGCCAAGTCGGCTCCGGCCGCTGCCCCGGCAGCCGCCGCTCCGGCCGCCTCCGCAGCTCCGGCCGCCTCGGCCGCCACCCCCGCGGCCCCCTCGCCGCTGCGTGGCACGACCGAGAAGATCTCGCGTCTGCGCAAGGTGATCGCCGAGCGGATGACCGAGTCGCTGCACACCGCGGCGCAGCTGACCCAGGTCATGGAGGTCGATGTCACCAACATCGCCCGTCTCCGTGAGGCCAACAAGGCCGGGTTCCTGCAGCGCGAGGGCGTCAAGCTGACCTACCTGCCGTTCTTCGCCAAGGCCGCGATCGACGCGCTCAAGGTGCACCCGAAGCTCAACGCCGGGATCGACGTCGAGGCCGGCACGGTGACCTACTACGACCGCGAGAACATCGCCTTCGCCGTCGACACCGAGCGCGGTCTGCTGACCCCGGTCGTCAAGGACGCCGGCGACCTCTCGATCGCGGGCATCGCGAAGAAGATCGCCGACGTGGCCGACCGCACGCGCAACAACAAGATCACCCCGGACGAGCTCTCCGGCGGCACCTTCACGATCACCAACCTGGGTTCGTTCGGTGCGCTCTTCGACACCCCGATCATCAACCAGCCGCAGGTCGCCATCCTCGGCCCGGGTGCGGTCGTAAAGCGCCCGGTCGTCATCGACGACCCCGACCTCGGCGAGACGATCGCGGTGCGCTACATGGTCAACGTCGCGCTGACCTACGACCACCGCCTGGTCGACGGCGCCGACGCCGGCCGCTTCCTCCAGGACGTCAAGAAGCGCCTCGAGGCTGCTCAGTTCGAGCTCTGAGCCTCACCTGAGACGCCCCGGAGCCAACGGCTCCGGGGCGTCTCTCATTTCGACAGGTCGACGCCTCAGGCGTGGTCCATCAGCTCCTCAGCCGCAGGCTCGGTGACGGTGAGCTCCTCACCATGGTTGCTGAAGTCCATCTTGATCTCGTTGTCCTTCCCCATGGCCATGCTCAGGCGGATCGGCTGGCCCTCCGCGTCGAACCAGCCCTCGAGAGTGCCATCACCCTCTCCGGTGACGTCCTCATCGACGGCGAACGAGTAGTGAGCGAGATCTGCGCCGTCGATATCCTCCTGACCGACATAGGTGGTCGAATCGTCAGCTGCTTCTTCGCGCAGGTCCTCGAACAGGCTGTACGGGCTCGGCATCAGCGCGGAGACCAGTCCGCTGAACATGCCGTCGTCCTTCATCCACTCCTTGTCGTTGTCCATCCGCACGTAGGTCGTCTCGCCGATGGCGATGATCTCCATGACGGTCTGGCCGTCGGACTCGTCCACCGTCAGCTTCGTCTGGGAGACCACGGGCTCGCGCTGGTAGTCACCCACGCTGGAGGCGCTGACGCTGGCTCCGTCCTCGACGGCTTCGACGCCCATGTCGACATGAATCGTCGACATCGCGTCGGCCGCAGTGTCGATGAGCTTCTCCGCCTCGGACTTCGAGAGTTTGGCGCCGGCCTCGAACCCCGGCCCCTCGGCGGCAGCCTCGGTGGCCTCCGCAGCCTTGTCGGAGCCCTCGCCGCATGCGACCAGGGCGAAAGTCGCGCTCAGCGCGATCGCGGCCGCGGCAAGTCGGCGACCGTACTTCATGGTGTGCACTGTGTGCCTTTCAAAACTGATCCGATGACTGATCGCTCCCGAGCGCGGACAGTCGAAACACGCGCATTCTGACCACAATCTCTTTACCCCCGAGGGCTTTATCGCCAAACCGTTATCCAACTCCCGGGGGCTGGTCATCGATCGGGCGTTGCCGAGTGGCCTCGGCCCGGGGCGTACGATCTCGGTGTGACTGAGCTGCGCTTCGTTGAGGTCGGGACGATCGACTATCTGGACGCCTGGGAGCTGCAGAAGCAGATCCACCAGCGCGTCGTGGACCGCGAAGAGCCCGACACCGTGCTGCTGCTCGAGCACCCGCCGACCTACACCGCCGGGAAGCGTACGAAGCCGGAGGACCGCCCCGCGGACCCCGGCGGCGCGCCGGTGATCGACGTCGACCGCGGCGGCGAGGTGACCTTCCACGGCCCCGGCCAGATCGTCGCCTACCCGATCGTGCGGCTGCCGGAGAAGGTCAAGGTCGTCGACTTCGTACGCCGCCTGGAGCAGGCCATGATCCGCACCTGCGCCGCGTTCGGCGTCACCGCCTACCGCGTCCCGGGCCGCAGCGGGGTGTGGCTGCCCGCGGGCGAGACCCCGGACGGCGTACGCCGCCTGGAGCGCAAGGTCGGGGCGATCGGGCTGCGGGTCAGCCAGCACGTGACCATGCACGGCATCGCCCTCAACTGCGACGTCGACCTGGGCTGGTACGAGCGCTTCGTGCCGTGCGGGATCTCCGACGCCGGGGTCACCACCCTCTCGATCGAGGCCGGGCGGCAGATCGGCAACGCCGAGGCGATGCCGGTGCTCCACGAGCAGGTCGCCGAGATGCTCTCCTGGCGCGACTACGAGCAGGGCCCGAGCCTGGAGCCGAAGCCCGACCCGGCCAAGACTCCGCGCGTCCCGCTGCTCACCCCGAGTGTGTGACCGACCAGTAACAACCTGGCTTCGGGGTTCCGCCACCACGCGGCGTACCCTGGTGGGGTGACTCAAGCTCCTGCCCCCGAAGGTCGCAAGCTCCTCCGTCTCGAGGTCCGCAACGCGCAGACTCCGATCGAACGCAAACCGGAGTGGATCAAGACCAAAGCGAAGATGGGGCCGGAATACAAGGAGCTCACCGCGCTGGTGAAGTCCGAGGGCCTGCACACGGTGTGCCAGGAGGCCGGCTGCCCCAACATCTTCGAGTGCTGGGAGGACCGCGAGGCCACCTTCCTCATCGGCGGCGACCAGTGCACCCGGCGCTGCGACTTCTGCCAGATCGACACCGGCAAGCCGACCGACCTCGACCGCGACGAGCCGCGCCGCGTTGCCGAGTCGGTGCAGACCATGGGCCTGAAGTACGCCACCATCACCGGTGTCGCCCGCGACGACCTCGCCGACGGCGGTGCCTGGCTCTACGCCGAGACGGTCAAGCAGATCCACGAGCTCAACCCCGAGACCGGCGTCGAGAACCTCATCCCCGACTTCAACGGCATCCCCGAGCTGCTCACCGAGGTCTTCGAGTCCCGTCCCGAGGTGCTCGCGCACAACGTCGAGACCGTCCCGCGGATCTTCAAGCGGATCCGTCCGGCGTTCCGCTACGAGCGCAGCCTCGACGTGATCACCCAGGCCCGGGACTTCGGCCTGGTCACCAAGTCCAACCTGATCCTCGGCATGGGCGAGACCCGTGAAGAGGTCTCCGAGGCGCTGCGCGACCTGCACGCGGCCGGCTGCGAGCTGATCACGATCACGCAGTACCTGCGCCCGAGCGTGCGTCACCACCCGGTCGAGCGCTGGGTCAAGCCCGAGGAGTTCATCGAGCTCCAGGCCGAGGCCGAGGAGATCGGCTTCTCCGGCGTCATGTCCGGACCGCTCGTTCGTTCGTCCTACCGCGCCGGTCGGCTGTACCGTCAGGCGATCGAGGCGCGAGACACCGCTGCCGCCACCGCCTGACGCAGCGTACGAAATCTGAAGACTGAAAGAGGAAGATGTCCCAGACCGACCCGAGCACCATGAGTCGCCGCCAGCAGATGGTGGAGACCTACAAGCTCACCAAGCAGTCAGACCCCAAGATCGGCCTCATCCTCGGCTCGATCTTCGTGGTCGTCGCCGCGGTCGCCGGCGTGATCTTCTGGCTCCTGCCCGGCGAGGGCGTCTTCTCCTGGATCTTCACGATCGTCGGCGCCCTGCTGGCCGGCCTCCTCGCCGCCATGGTGGTCTTCTCGCGGCGCGCGCAGAAGGTGATGTACTCCCGGCTCGAGGGCCAGGTCGGTGGCGGGTACGCCGCCCTGACCATGCTCCGCCGAGGCTGGACCGTCACCCAGGCCGTGGGTGTCGAGCCGCGCAGCCAGACCCTGGTCCACCGTGTGGTCGGCCCTCCGGGAGTCGTCCTCGTCGGCGAGGGCAACAGCCCGAGCAAGGTCCGCTCGCTGCTCGCCAGCACCAAGCGCAGCCACGCCCGCGTCCTGTCCGACGTGCCGATCACGACCGTCGTCGCCGGCAACGGTGAGGACGAGGTGCCGCTGCCGCAGCTGACCAAGCACGTCACCAAGCTGGGCCGCAACGTCGCCGGCCCCGAGATCACCGACATCCTCAACCGCCTCAAGGCCGTCGACGCCACCCGCGGGACGATGCCGATCCCGAAGGGCCCCGTGCCCACCTCGATGAAGGGAATGCGCGGCAACCTCCGCGGCCGCTGACCCCTACAGCCGGCGTGCCCGGATCGCGTAGAGCAACGGGATCCGGGGCGCCTGCTCGGGCAGCCTGAACCAGCCGTCCTCCTCCGCCACCATGGACGGGAAGCGGGGCCACGGCAGCCGTTCGTCCTCGCGGACGACCTCGATCCGCAGGCCCGCGCCCGCGAGCGCGGTGACGACCTCGCCGACCCCGTGCCGCCATTCGTACGCCGTCGTGGCCGTGCTCAGCGCCGGACCGTCGGTGTAGGTGTGGGTCGAGTCCTTCGCGATCGCGCCCCTGCCGGAGAGGTAGTCGTGGCGCAGTTCGAGGGAGTCCTCCCGCCCCGGCTCCGGCACCTCGCCGAGCGCGTCGAGGAGCGGGTGGAACTCGGCGAGGTAGACGAACCCGCCGGGCTTGAGCAGATCGTGCACGACCTGCGCCCACAGGTCGATGTCGGGCAGGTAGCAGACCGCGCCCTTGCCGGTGTAGACGACGTCGAAGCGGCCCGCGCCCAGCACCTCGACGGCGTCGTGGACGTCGGCCTCGCGATAGTCGACGTCCAGTCCGCGCTCGGCCGCGATCCGGCGCGCGGCGGCCACCGCCGCGGCCGAGATGTCCAGTCCGTACGTCATCGCGCCCCGCTGCGCGAAGGCGACCGTCTCGGTGCCGAGATGACACTGCAGATGCACGACCTCGAGGCCGGCGAGGTCGCCGAGGTCGGTCCACTCGTAGTCGGCGAACCACGACTCGGCCGGCCGCGACCCGTCGACGCCGTAGAACGCGCTGGCGACGTGGATCGGTGTCCGGGCGTCCCAGTTGGCCCGATTGGCCTCGATCTGGCGAGTGCTGTCGGCGTCGAGCGTCATGCGACCACGGTGCCACGAAACGACACCGGGCCGGTCCCCTTTCGGAGACCGGCCCGGTGCGTACGAACTGGTGGTCAGCCGGCCATGCTCGGCATGTCGGTGACCTGGTCGGCGGGAGGCGCCTCGATGGACACGTCCTCACCGTGCTTGGAGAGCACCATCTCGACGGTGCCCGTGTCGCCCATGCCGACCTCGGCCTTGCGGAGCAGGCCGTCGCCATCGACCCAGATCTCCTGGTCGATCGTCTTGGGCAGGCCGCTGGTGCTGTCGGAGCCGAGGCTCTTGGCGAGCCCCGCGGAGTCGACGGTGAAGCTGTAGTGCTTGGTGTCGACGCCGTCGACCTTCTCCTCACCCACGAACTTGGAGGACTTGATCGACTCCTCCATCCCTTCGAAGAAGGCGAGCGGGTTGCTCATCGACTCCAGGCTGGTGCCGCCCATCTTGGCGAGATCCTCGGCGCTCGCGGTCATCCACGAGTCGCCCATCATGCCCTTGATGTAGATCTTCTCGTCGACAAGGATCGTCTCCAGATCCATGTCCATCGAGCCACCGCTCATCTTCATGGTGGAGTGCTGCGCCGGCGGCTCCTTCTGGATGTCGCCCTCGCCGGTCATCGAGACCGTCTGCCCCGAGGCCTTCGCGTCGATCTTCGTGGTGAAGTGGGCGGTGTCGATGTCGGTCGCCTTCTTCATCACCTCGGTCATGTCCTCGGCCGAGACCGAGTCACCCTCGCTGGCGCTGCCGGCCCCACCACCGCCGCAGGCCACCAGGCCCGAGAGCGATACGGCCAGCACGCCCGCCACAGCGGCGCGGCGCCAGAGGCCACGTGGCCCGAGAGTACGGTTGAGCGTCATTGAGCTTCCCTTCGTGTTTGCCGCTGCTTGCGGCTGACCGGTCCAACCTACCCTCGGAAGCCTCTCAACTCACCCGGCGAAACACGTGTCGATAGGTCTCGAGCGTGACGGTTGCGGTGCCGGCCGCCAGATCGTGCAGCCCACGCCGGTCAGGACGGAAGACCAGCGGCGGTACGACGAGGACGACCAGGATCTGACGAGCGATGCTCCGCAGCGGATCGAGCGGGCGCACGTCCGGCTCGCCCGCCGTCACCCGCACCGTACGCAGCCGGGTGACGAGCTTGCCGAAGGAGCCGCCGCCGAGGGTGGTGAAGACCGCCGTCTGCACGACGAAGACGACCAGGATCCACAGGTTGTCGGTCGGCCGCGGGTCGACACCGGCGAGCAGCGAGCCGAACGGCAGCGCCCGGACGCCGAGGAAGACCGAGGCGACCAGGGACGACGCGAGCCAGTCGACGAAGAGTGCCAGGACGCGCCTGCCCCAGCTCGCGGTGTCATAAGGCAGAGTGGGCGTCGCAGGAGTGGCGGAACTGGTCACGTCGTAAGGGTAGGCGGCAACGTCTTGAGGGGTGAGATCCGGGATGGTTGCCGATCAAATCACACAACCTGTTACACGCCTGAAACATTTGCGACACTCCTGTGCAACCGTCCCTTCGTAATTTGCGTGGCACGGTCGGATCCATGAGGGTCCGGCCTCGATCGCGAGAGACCTATCTGGCTCTTCCCGCCCGGGTGAGCCAAGGAGGATTGATGTTCAGCACTGACGACGAGCTCTTGAAGTTCATCTCTGACGAGGGGGTCGAGTTCGTCGACATCCGTTTCGTCGACCTGCCTGGCGTCCAGCAGCACTTCACGGTGCCGGTGTCGTCGTTCAACCTGGAGCCGATGGCCTTCGACGGTTCGTCGATCCGTGGTTTCCAGACGATCAACGAGTCCGACATGGCGCTCTACCCGGACGTCACGACTGCGTACATCGACCCGTTCCGCGCCGCGAAGACCCTCGCGCTGATGTACTTCGTGCACGACCCGATCACCGGGGAGGCCTACTCTCGCGACCCGCGCAACATCGCGCGCAAGGCCCTGGCGTACCTCGCCTCGACCGGCATCGGTGACACCGCCTTCTTCGCCCCCGAGGCGGAGTTCTTCATCTTCGACAAGGTCGCCTACAACACCTCCGAGGGCGAGTCGTTCTACAAGATCGACTCCGTCGAGGCCTGGTGGAACTCGGGTGCCGACAAGAACCCCGACGGCTCGGACAACCTGGGCTACAAGACGCGCTACAAGGGCGGCTACTTCCCGGTCTCCCCCACCGACCACTTCGCCGACCTGCGCGACACGATGGTCAAGAACCTCGAGGCCTCCGGCCTGCTCGTCGAGCGCGCCCACCACGAGGTCGGCACCGCCGGCCAGGCCGAGATCAACTACAAGTTCGACACGCTGCTCAAGGCTGCCGACGATGTCATGAAGTTCAAGTACATCGTCAAGAACACCGCCTGGGAGGCCGGCAAGACGGTCACCTTCATGCCGAAGCCGGTCTTCGGTGACAACGGCTCGGGCATGCACGTCCACCAGTCGATCTGGAACGCCGGCGAGCCGCTGTTCTACGACGAGACCGGCTACGGCGGCCTCTCCGACATGGCCCGCTGGTACATCGGCGGCATCCTGAAGCACGCCCCGTCGGTGCTGGCGTTCACCAACCCGACCGTGAACTCCTTCCACCGCCTGGTGCCGGGCTTCGAGGCTCCGATCTCGCTGGTCTACTCCTCGCGCAACCGCTCCGCCGCGGTCCGCATCCCGATCACGGGCACGAACCCGAAGGCCAAGCGCGTCGAGACCCGGTTCCCGGACCCGTCCTCGAACCCGTACCTCGCCTTCTCGGCCCTGCTCCTGGCCGGCATCGACGGTATCCAGAACAAGATCGAGCCGCCCGCTCCGATCGACAAGGACATCTACGAGCTGCCGCCGGACGAGATGGCCGAGATCAACCAGGTGCCGACCTCCCTCGGTGCCGTCCTGTCGGCCCTGGAGAACGACCACGACTTCCTCACCGTGGGCGACGTCTTCACCCCCGACCTGATCGAGACCTGGATCGACTACAAGACCAACGACGAGATCCTCCCGATCCAGCTCCGCCCGCACCCGCACGAGTTCGAGCTCTACTACGACATCTAGGCCGTAGAGCGTTGACTCGCGTTGGCAATCGTTGAAAGCGCGACTTGACCTGCTTCTTCAACCGTTGAGTTGAGTTGGTTGGCAATGGTCGCAGACGGTTGCAATGTGTACTCAATGTGTACTGAGCCCCTCCCGGTCTGATTCCGGAGAGGGGCTCAGTCTTTGCTCCAACCGGACATGCCTGCTCCCTCCCCGCTGCCCCTGGAGTGCCTCTGAGAGGCAAACGTCAGCCTTCGTACTCCGGAGTGTCCACCCGGTCCAGGAGGGTCTCGGCGGTCTTCTTGGCCAGCTCGATGCGAGCCTGCTCCGCGCCGCACAGACGCAGGCATGACGAGGCGATCCAGACGGCCTCGTCTAGGCCGATCCGGCGGCCGGCGTTGCGAAGGACGATGGCCTCCTCGACCGTGTGGACCAGCTGCTCGCCGAGCCGTGCGGCGCCCAGCCTGCCCAGGGCGTCAGGTGAGGTGATCGGCTCCGCCAGCCGAGCGTAGGTGGCAGCCAGATCGTCGCGGGCGGCGGTGAAGTCCTCGAAGCCCTCGACCTGGGTGACGTCGGGGGCGAGGTAGCCGATGTTGTGCGGAGCCCGGGCCAAGGTGCGTACGTCGGTCAGCGCGAGGAGGTAGAGAGCCGTGTCGGGGTCGTCGGTGAGGGACTCGATCCTGGCGACGCCGTCCACGGTGGGCCGGATGGTCTGGCTGAGCAGCTCGGAGAGGATCTCGTCCTTGCCTGCGAAGTGGTAGTAGAGCGAGGCCTGACGTATCCCGACCGCCTCGGCGATCTCGCGCGTCGAGGTGGCGGCGAATCCCTTGGTGGTGAACAGGCGGGCTGCCGCGTCGAGGATCTGCTCACGCGGGGTGCCTGAGTGGTGTTGGGGCAGGAGGCGAGGCCGTCCGGGCCCTCCTCGTCGTCTTCCGCTGGCTGATGAACTCACGCCGGTGCTCCGTGCTGTCAGGGTGGGGACGGCTGTTGAATTGCTGACCCCCGGCACCGGTGACTCGTCAGGACCCGTTGGGGAGGATCTCGCGGGAGACTCGATCGCCTGCCTCGGGGTTCGTCGTTCGGTCGGTGCCGGGTGTCATTCTCAACCCTGCTCAGATCGCGGGGGCGTCGGAACGTTCGAATGCTGCCCTTCCGCTGCCCTTGCCCTGCCCTTCGCTGCTCAAACCTGATTCAATGCCGGAGGTGGAGACGTGGACGGGGGCAGAGGCGCGGCTGCTGCGCAAGGTGGCGCTGCGGCTGAGCCTGCGTGACTTCGCCGACCTCCTAGGCATCCCGGCGCGCACGATCTCGAAGTGGGAGGCGGCCGGTTCGGCCCGGGTGCCGCGGCCACACATGCAGGCCATGCTCGACACCGTTCTAGACCGCGCCGACTCCGCCGCCCGCCTCCGGTTCGAGGCAGCCCTAACTGAGCGTCAGGTCGCGCTCGTGCCACCTGCAGCGGCGGTGGAGAAAATCGTCTCGGATCAGGGGCACGCTCCGGAGTTCGACGATCTGAGCCGCCGTGAGCTGCTGCGGCTGATGACGATGGCCGGAACCCTGATCGCGATGGCCGGGCTCGAGGACGGCATCGACTGGGAACGTATCGAGCACGTCGGCCGGGTCGATCCGGAGACCCTCGACGAGTACGCCGCCCTCAACGGCCACCTGTGGCGCGTCTTCGCTCTGGCGAAGACCAAGCGGCATACCTACCCGCTCGTACGCGAGCATCTCGGCGTGCTGGTCTCGGCCCTGCAGCGCACGCATAGCGAGGCGGTTCACCGGGCGCTCTGCTCCCTGATCGCCGACCTCTTCCAGCTCGCCGGGGAGATCTTCTTCGACAGCAACCGCTACACCGACGCGGCGCACTGCTACACCCTGGCCGCCTCGGCCGGAAAGGAAGCCGGCGCGCACGACCTGTGGGCGACCGCGTTGACCAGGCATGCCTTCATCGGGGTCTACGAGCACCAGCACGCCGACGCCCGGCCCATGCTCGACCTGGCCGCAGGAGTCGCGTCCAAAGGTGACACGGGTCTGTCGACTCGGTTCTGGGTGAGCACCGTCCAGGCTCAAGTTCATGCCGGGCTCGGCGATCTCGCCGCCTGCCAGCGCGCCCTCGATCACGCCGACGACGTCCACCACCTGACCGGCCAGATTCACACGAACGGCTGGCTTCGCTTCGACGGCTCACGCCTCCCCGAGGAGCGCGGCGCCTGCTACGTCACGCTGCAGCGGGCCGACCTCGCCGAGCAGGCGCTCGACACCGCGCTGAGCATGGACATCTCCGCCCGTCGACGCGGCGGCGTCTTGACCGACCTCGCGTCTCTCGGGCTGCAGCAGGGCGACCTCGACAAGCTCGTCGTCCATGCCGACGCCGCGGTCGAGGTCGCCCAGACCACCGGCTCGGGTTGGGTGGAACGCAAGCTCACCGGCCTGAACAAGCAGCTCACGCCGCTGATGGGCGAGCCGCGGGTGAACCATCTCAGCCAGAAGTTGGCGTCGTTCTCGACGACGTCATGACAACGATGAAGGAGAAGATTTTGTCGGTCGACCAGGGACGTGTCTTTCGTGAGGCATGGATTGCCGGAGTCCGGAAGCACTACCCAGGAGAGCCCAAAGCGGGCTACGTGGCCCCGTGGGAGGAAACGCCGGACTGGGAGCGCGCGAGCGCGGCGGCGGTCCATGAGCAGGTCCGGGCCTTCGTCGAGACCTCAGGCGGCGCGACGGCCAAGCTCACCCGTGAGCAGAAGAGCCGGTTCGTAGCGATCTGCTGGACCGGGCAGATCTTCAAGCACTTCCCCGACCCGAAGCCCTCCTATGTCGCCGACTGGGCGGACATGCCGGAGTGGCAGCGCGAGACCGACGCCGACATCTTCGAGACGATCGAGCAGGCGAGGTAGCCGGGACCTCCGCCTCGCTAGTGCCGCGAGAATCGATCTCTGATGTCGTCGTCGCGATTCATCTAGTCGAGGCGGTCGCATTCTTCCGGGGCGTATGCGAGATCTACACACATCTGCTGATGGAAGCCGACGATCGCGGTCTGAAAGCTGTCTTCGTCCACCTCGCCGACCACCGCACTGTCCGCTGACCCTTCGGTGAGGGTCGGTGGCAAGGTGGACGCGACGACGATCGCGGAGACCACGCCTTCGGCGCTGCCGTATATATGCATGTCATTTATGGCTCCCTGAAGGCGGTATCGAGAATCATCGAGATCGGACTGGTCATATCGACATGCCTTTAGGTTGGCGCACTTCGCCACTGTTGCCTGCCGTGACGCCCACTCGTTGGCGGCATCACTAAACTCGACGTAGACCGGTCGGCGTTGATCCCGCACCTTGGCATCGAGCTCGCGATCGGCTTCAATCGCCTGCGTCTCGCGCTGTGCATCTAGGTTCTGATCGTTCACCCAGGCCGTTCCCCCGGCCCCGATGAGAGCTCCAATCAGGGCCGACGCTGCAGCGAGCCGCGCCGACTGCCAAGCGATCTTGCTCTCCTCTTTCACAACGTGCCTCCAGCTATCAAGCCCGGTTCCATAGCGGGTCACGCTCGCAAAGCGAGTCGGCGACGCGGAAGGACGTCGGGCAGGACGTACCAGATTCTGAGGAAGCGGGCGTCCGGCTCGCTCCGGCCGGCATGCGGCGCGCGGCATCGTTCGCCACATGCCGACCGCCGCCTTCGTTCTGAGTCTGCTGAGCCTGGTCGTTGCCTGCTTGGCCCTGGGCTGGAACATCTCTTCTTGGCTGCTGTCCAAGGGGCGGGCGAAGTGCATATTGACGGTCGCCCTCAGCATCGACGAGGAGGGGGCAGAGCGGATGATCCGTGTTCCTACGCAGGGGCATAAGGCGTTCATCGGGATCGACGTCTGGAACATCGGCCGTGCTCCGCTAGTGGTGAGGTACTACGACGTCGTCCCCGACCTTCCGCCAAGCCGGGGGCTGTTGTCGCGGTTCAGTTTCAAGATGGGCTGGGGAGGCTGGCACTTCGGGCCCGACCTTCCACACACAATCAGCCCCGGCGACTTCGCAACCTGGTGGGTGCCGATCTCTCAGATTCGTGATGAGGCGTCAAATTTCCCGGGAGTGACTAGCGTCCGAATGAGGGTCATTACCGCCCACGAACGGTCGGTCCTTACGAAGAACTCCTACGAGCTGTTCGACGAGCCCGGCTCGGCCCCAGAGACGGACGACGGGAATCCTCAGGCCCTCCCGTCCCAGGGCTCATCCGCCGAGGCCGAGACGACCGATCCGGGACCGTCTGCCGCATAAGCCTCGATCTGCTCGCCGACCTCTAGTAGGCGCTTGGCCAGCGGCGGCAACGCATGTGCCGCGGTCTTCGGGTCGTCCAGGGCACGCGCGAGGCGCTCCTGCAGCGCTCGCAGGACCTCGCCGCGGTCACCGCTGGCTGAGGCCTGCAGGACGCTCGCCGATCGGCTCGTGGTCATAGATATTTCCTTCCGCTGGATTCATCGGGGAGAGAAGCCCGCCTATGCCGAGAGAGGCGGGCGGGGGCACGGGGAGGGGGACCCGCCCAGGGGCGCGGGGCAGGTGGGTCACTGCGGTCTGAGTCCGCTGTCCACCTTCGATCCGGGGTGCGCGTCGAGGCCATGCCCATGCCTCGCCCGGTGACGTTGACCCCGCGCCCGTGGTCGAGCCTGGCTCCTCCTAGGAGGGCAGCGCCATCACGCCGCCCTGGCGGACCTCCTGACGGAACCGCTCCCGTGCCGCGTCGCGCTGACGCTCGGCCTCCTCGGCTACCCGGTCGAGACGCTCACGGAAGCCGGTGAAGTCGGCCAGGTCGACGGCGTGCCCCGCCTCGACCACAGTTCGCGCGTCGAAGTTCTCACGGCTCGCGCCGACGCCCCCTCGGGTGCGGGCGAGGCGGACGCGCTGGGCGATCTCGGCGAGGCTGTCGAGGTCGAGGTCAGCGATGATGAGCAGCTCCTCGGCGTGGCCGCCGCGCCAGTTCGCGCGGCCGAGCTGGCGGGCCAGGGTCACCCAGCAGCGCCGGGCGAGGTCGACCCGTGCGAAGGCCTCCTGTGCGCGGGCGTGCTGCCAGTGGCCGTCCGGGTTGAGGCCGGAGGCGCTGGCCTCGGTGATCCGGTTGCCGATCACCGCGCGGGCCTCCGCGATGTCGTGCTGTGCCTGCTTGACGACGTCCTGCAGGGTCTCGACGATGCCGTCGGCGGCTGCGGCGAGGGCGTCGGCCTTGGCCGTCTCGGCGATCTTCTCGAGTCCAGCGGATCAGAGGAGCGCCGCAACGGAATGCACGCGCTACGCCACTGGTACGCGTCCGTGCTTCTCGACGCGGGCGAGAACCTCAAGGCACTGTCCACTTACCTCGGGCACTCCGACCCAGGCTTCACCTTGCGGACGTACACACATCTCATGCCGTCGTCCTTTGACCGCACCAAGAAGGCCGTTGACGCTGCCTTCGGGTACACCGCCAAGGAAGCGAAGTCAGCGTGATGTGTACTGAATGTGTACCGAGAAGCCCTCAAGTCGCTCTGACCTGCGGAGACATCAGAACTACGACATCTGAGCACGAACCGCCTGCTGACTGCCGGTTACTTCCGCAGTCGGCACGCGGCCCGCACGAGCCGTCATCGCCCAGTCGATGGCGGCTCGTGTGCGTCAGGAGAGGTACTTCTCCACAGTCTCCGGAGGACGTACGTGCGCCTCGGACTCGGGCTCGCCGAACTCCCGCTTGGCGCGCCTCTGGCGGAGCAGGTCCCAGCACTGGTCGAGCTGGGTCTCGAGCTCGCCGAGCCGCTGAGTGTCGGCGCCCGACCCGGTCCGGAGCTGGTGCTCCTCATCCACGAGCGCGCTGATCCTGTTGATGATGTCTTCGTCGGCCATGGGTCCACCATGGCACTTCCACGAAGGTTCGTCACCAGCATGGGCGAGCCAGTGCAACACATGTTCTCGTTGGCGCGTCATGAAGACACACATCGCCCGGACTCGGAGGGTTCACATGAAGCAGCTCGTCGTCTTCCTTCTCATCGGCGCGCTCGCCCCCATGTTGGGGCCGGTCCTCAGCGCCCAGGCGCTGCCGCCCGACCTCGTCTGCGACGGCAGCTACCACCACCGGACGTTCCGCCACGTCGTCATCCCTGACGGCGCCCGCTGCGTGATCACCAGCTCCAGGATCACCGGCAACGTCCGCACCACCGGTGCACCGAGGGCGGTCAGCATCACCGACACGAACGTCGGCCGGAACATCCACGTCCGCAACGTCGTCGAGCGCGTCACCATCGGGGCCGCCGGATGCCGCGTGGACCCGGTCGCCGGACGAAATCTCATGGTCCGCAACTCCCGCAACGTGGCGATCTGCGAGATGTCGATCGCCAACAATCTCGTCGTACGCGACAACCGCGGGACCTTGATGGTCAGGGACAACAAGACGTGCAACAACCTCCGCGTCGTCGGCAATCACGTGCGGTCCCTGCGCGTGCTCAGAAACTCCTACGCCGGCAACTTCTCGGTGGCCCGCAACAGCTGGGTCGACCGCGGGATCGTGAGGGACAACGTGGAGCTGCGCCGGACCCCCGCGGCATGCCGTCGGGCTGGATGAGCACCCGGCCGCAAGATGGCTCACGAGCTGCGAGCGAGCCCGAGGAAGTCGTCCGAGCGATGCACGAACAGGTACGCCTGCTGGGTGATCGCCGTCGCTCGGGCCCGTCCCACGGCCTCGTGCACGGCTTCCAGCGGGTCCCCGAGCGCGCGCCTCAGCTTCGCGTGCATCAGTTGGACGAAGGCGGCCGCGTAGCGTTGTCCGTGAGCCTCGATGGACGCGTCAGCGCGTCGGAGGGCGTCCGCAGCCTCCTGAACCCGCCCGCTTGCCAGATACATCTCGCTGAGCAGTGCCAACCACGTGGTCAGGCCGGATCGTGGTGGGTCGGCCAGGTTCGACTCGATCAGCGCCTCTGCCTCGGCCAGGGACCGATCGGCGTCCCGCCCGGTGACGACGTACGCCCAGCACCGCCCCAGCCGCTGGTAGGCGCCGAGAAAGCGGAACGCATACTCCGGATCCGCTGCGATCCCTCGTTCGGCTGCGCGAAGGGCCCAGGACGGATCCGCCATCAGCGCGGCGGCCGTGACCGCGAACGCGGACCACACGGTGACATCGTAGGAGTGGTTGCCGGCGTCGCTCTCGATTCGGTCGAACATGCCGCGGGCCTCACCGACCTTGCCGTGCAGCGCGGTGTTGAGCGCTAGCATCGCCGGCGACAGCAGCTGCAGATCGTGCCGCAACTGGTCCTGCTCGATCGACTTCGCCCGCTCGGCGACGACGGCGTTCGACTCGCTGAGGTGCCGATACGCCTCGCCGATGTTTCCGACGTCCCACTGATGAATCCCCCACGCGTGCCGGCCGTACGCCTGCACGACCGTGTCCTCGGACCGCTCGCTCTCAGCGAGGAGCCGGTGAGCCAGCTGACCGCTGCGGTCGAGCTGGATGGCTTGCGAGTGGGCGGCCCAGTGGGAGAAGAGGAAGTCCGCCGCCTCTCGCTCTCGACCGAGGCCTCGAGCGGCCCGTTCGGCTCGCTCGAGCAGGTCGAAGGTCGCATCTGCGCTGCCCATGTAGCCCGTCTGCATCCCGATCACCGCGACGAGCTGTGAGAGCGCGGACAGCTCCAGCTCGAGCAGACCGGCAGAGTGGGCGATGCCGGCGGCGGCCTCGAGATGCGGAACCGCCGCGTCGAAGGCGGACTGCGCAACGGCTCGTCGCCCGCCGCGGACCAGGGCGGTCGTGGTGCGTGTCGGGTCCGCGTACGGCCCGGCCAGCCACAGGTGGTGGGCGAGTCGCTCGGTGACCGCCTCGTCGTCTCCGTGGATCCCCTCCAACGCATCGGCGATCTGCAGGTGCAGCCGACCGGTCGAGAGCAGCCGCGAGGTCGTCTGGTGCACCGACTCACGCACCAGGTCGTGCACGAACCGCACGGAGAGCGGTCGGTCCTCGGCCGGCTCCAGCAAGCCCTGCGAGTCGGCGGTGGCAAGCAGCGCCGAGCAGGCCGCCATCCCCACTCCGGCGGCACGAGCGAGCAGACGGACGTCCACCTCCCGCCCGATGAGCGCCGCGATCTCCACGAGCCGCCTCGCCTCGTGGTCGAGGCCGGCGAGACGGTCTCGCACGATGTCGCGCACCGTGGACGGGACACCGGTGCGGGCCAGGGCGTCCGCACCGGCCGCGGCATCAAGATCGCTGTCGGCGAGGAGACGGGCGAGCTCACGTACGAAGAACGGGTTGCCCTCGGTGCGCGCCTGGATGGAGCGAGCCACAGAGGGGCTCGGAGCCAGCCCGGTCTCGCGTCGGACGAGCTCGCCCACCTCGGTCGGCTGGAGCGGGCCGATCCGGATGCGCTGGTGATGAGGCAGACGCCCGACCGCCGCGAGCATTCCGCTCAGCCCGTCGCCCGGGGCGGGAGCCCGATCGCGTAGGAGACCGGCGAGGACGACGCCATCCGGCTGCTGGGTCGCAACGTGCAGGAACAGCTGCAGCGACGCGACGTCGGCCCATTGCAGGTCATCGATGACCAGCACGACCGGACGCTCGGCGGCAGCTCTCCTGATGAGGTCGACGGCCTGCTCGAAGAGACGGAACTGAGCACCGCTGTCGGGGAGCACCGCGCCACCGAGGAGGTTGTCCGGGCGCGGGTCGATGAGGCGTCGGATCTCGCCGCTGGCCAGGCCTGCGCGGACGGGCTCCGGCTGGCTCGCCAACAGGTCGGAGATGAGACGGGTCCATGGCCACAGTGCCGGCGTACCCTCGTGGTCCAGGGAACGTCCCCACACGACGAGCGCGCCCCGGCGCTCTGCGTCCTGGCCGAACTCGGCGAAGAGAGACGTCTTGCCCGCCCCTGGTTCGCCTTCGGCCATGATCAGGGCCGCGTTCCCCGCTACCGCCGACTCGAGCGACCGGGCCAGCAGCGCGCGTTCCTCGCCACGGCCGACGAGTGGTGCACTCCTGCCCTGCTCGCTCTGCTGGTCGCTGCGGGCGCGGGCGTGCTGCACGACGCGCGTCCGGGCGGCCTGCAGCGCCTCGCCGGGGATCACCCCGAGGTCGTCGGCCAGCCGTGCCCTGACGGTCTCGAAGACGGAGAGTGCTTCGGCCTGCTTGTCGGCGATGGCGAGGGCCGTCATCAGGCCGGCCTGTACGGGCTCGTTCAGCGGTGCCATCCATGCGGCCAGGCGCAGCGGCTGAAGGATCCGGGTCGCGAGCCGCTGGGTCCGGGCCAGCTCCCCCACCGCGACGCAGGCGTCGAAGAACTCCTCGTTGATGCTCGCGAACAGTGGTGAGGCGCTCACGCTCGGGCCGAGACCGTCGCCGGCCGGACCGTGCCAGAGACCGAGTGCGTGGGCGTACTCGTCGACGGCCTCGTCGTGACGGCCCGAGGCGAGGTGGGTCTTGGCGCTGTCTACGTGCGACCTGAACTCGATCAGGTCCACCGTGGCGGTCGGTCCGACGAAGGCGTACCCGCCACCTCTGCGGGCGATGAAGCTCCCTGCCTCGCGTGCCGGAAGATCGGGTTCGAGCATGCGGCGGATGGTCCCGACGTACTTCTGGACGGTGTTGACCGCCGACATCGGGACGTTCTCCTCCCAGAGGAGATCGACGAGCTCGGACATGCTCGTCGGTCGGCCCGCCCTCGCCAGGAGCAGGGCCAGCAGGTATCCCTGCTGCGGCGGGCCGGTCTCCAGCTCGACGTCGTCGCGGTAGGCACGCAACGGGCCGAGGAGCTGCAGGCGCACGGAACTCCGCGGATCCGATCTCTCGGCGATCGAGGAGTCTTCCATCGTGGGGTCCTAAGGGCGCAGGAGGTTGGCCCGCACCCCGACACGTATCGGGCCCTCGGCATCAGCCTAGGCGTACGTCGAGCCCACCGCACCCGTCTGCGAAGAGCCGTGCTCCACAAAATCTCCACGGACCGTCCAGTGGGACTTCGTAGGTTCCGTTCGACCGGACCTACGCGTAGAAGAGGACAGACGATGCACGAACAGGCCTATCACGCGCAATGCCGAGCCGCGGAGAGCCGACATCCGGCGCAGGGCCCGAAACAGCGCGACGCGCTCATCCTCTTCTCGCTGGCGCTCGGCACCTTCGCGATCGGGTCCGGCGAGTTCGGGAGCAACGGCATCGTCCAGCTCTTCGCCGCCGATCTCGGTGTCTCGGTACCGACCGCGACGAACGCGATCACCGCCTACGCCCTCGGCGTGGTCATCGGATCGCCTGTGCTCACCATCGCGGCGGCCAGACTCAACCGGCGCTCGCTCCTCCTCGGCCTGGTCGTGCTCTTCATCGTCGGCAACCTGCTCTCGGCCGCGGCCTCCGGCCTCGGTGTCCTCATCGTGGCCCGCTTCATCACCGGCACCGTCCAGGGCGCGTTCTTCGGCGCCGGAGCGGTGGTGGCCGCGTACGCCTACGGCCCGGGCAAGAGCGGCAAGGCGTTCGCGACGGTGATGGCGGGCCTGACGGTCGCGACGATCTTCGGCTCTCCCCTGGGCACCTTCCTCGGGCAACAGGTCGGATGGCAGGCGCTGTACGTCGTCGTCTCGGTGATCGGCCTGCTGGCCGGAGTCGCCATCTGGGTCTTCGTTCCCCGGACCAGCGCACTCGCCGGCGGCTCGGTCAGGCAGGAGCTCGGTGCCTTGCGACGGCCCATGGTGTGGGCGACGATGGCCGTCGCCGCACTGGGTATCTCCAGCATCTTCGCCGTCTACACCTTCATCGGTCCGTACATCACCGACGCTGTCGCGGCCGACGAGTCCTGGATCCCGGTGGCGTTGGCGGTCTTCGGGGTCGGCATGGCCCTGGGAAACTGGATCGGTGGCCGTCTCGCCGACCAGTACGAATTTCGAGGCCTGATCCTGGGCTATGCCGTCGTGATGGTCTTCCTGGCCGTCATCGCCCTCGGAGGCGAGAACCTTGCCGTCCTGCTGCCGTGCCTGCTCGGAGTCGGTGCCTCGACGATGATGGCGATACCGACGATCCAGGTCCTCCTGACCCGGTACGCACCCGAGGCGCCGACCCTGATGGGGGCGGTGAACCTCGCCGCGCTCAACCTCGCCAACGCGCTCGGCGCGGTCGCCGGTGCCCTCGTCCTCGACGCCGGATGGGGTGCTCTCTCGACCGCCTGGGCCGGTCTGGCGCTCACCGCCGCCGGCCTCCTCCTCTTCGCGGTCACCGTGACTCGGGTGGCTCCACCGCAGCCATTGACCGCCTCCCTGTCCGCGACGGCCTGAGAGTCCACCGACATGTTGTCCTACCGCTCCGAGAACTCGTTCCTCTCGATCTGCTCGCAGGGCTCCATCCTGTCGGTCGGCAGCATCGGCTCAATCGCCTCGGTGGGATCCATCGGCGCCGTACTCTCCGTCGGCTCGATCGGGTCCTGGATGTCGGCGATGTCGATGCTGAGCTCGCAGAGCAACTGCTCCGTCCTCAGCCACCAGAGCAACTGCTCGATCCTCAGCCGACTCTCCAACTGCTCCATCCTCAGCCGTCGCGCCACCCGGGCCATCCTCGGCCGCGCCGTCCGACGACCTCTCACCCATTCCGACATCAAGGAGAACAGATGAGCAACGACAACCCGACCGTCGTCCTGGTCCACGGAGCGTTCGTGGACGGATCCGGATGGCAGCCGATCCACGACATCCTCACCCGTGACGGTCTCGACGTCGCGGTCACCCAGCACCCGACGCGGTCCCTCGCCGAGGACGTGATCGAGGTGCATCAGGTCATCGAGGCCCAGGACGGACTCGTGCTGCTCGTGGGGCACTCGTACGGCGGTGTCGTGATCACCGAGGCGGGCACGCACCCGCAGGTGGCCGGCCTCGTCTACGTCGCGGCGTTCGCGCCCGACGCCGGAGAGTCCGTCGCCTCCATGCTCGGCGAGCCCGACCCGGATACGCCGGCCCCGCCGATCGTCCCCCGCAAGGACGGCTCGCTCGTGCTCGACCGTGACCGCTTCCACGAGGCCTTCGCCGCGGACCTCCCGGCCGACCAGGCCCGGTTCCTGGCCGACTCCCAGACCCCTTGGGGTGGAGCGGCGCTGAGCACCGCCGTCACCGAACCGGCGTGGCAGTCCAAGCCCAGCTGGTACGTCATCGCCACCGCTGACCGGATGATCCCGCCCGCCGCCCAGGAAGGCATGGCCACCCGGGCCGGCGCAGCCGTCGAGACGGTCGCCGCCAGCCACTCCGTCTACGTCTCGCAGCCCGAAGCGGTCGCCGACCTGATCAAGCGCGCCGCCAAGGCGATCGACCTGTAGGCATCGCGCCGCACCCACCACCCACGTACGGAAAGGACACCCGAGATGAAGTTCACCCTCCACCGCGGTCGCGCCCTCGTGGCGACGCTCGTGGCCATCATCGTCACGGGCTCGATGCTCGCGACGACGGGCAGCGGCGCCTCGGCGACCGGGCACGCGCCCGACAGGACGGGCCAGCACGGTTCGGCCACGGGCACCAGGCCCACGATCGTCATGGTCCACGGTGCCTGGGCCGACGCCTCGGGCTGGCAGGCCGAGGTCGCGGACCTCACCCAGAAGGGCTACCCCGTCATCGCGCCGGCGAACCCGCTGCGTGGACTCGCCTCCGACGCGGCGTACCTGCGCAGCATCCTCGAGACGATCCCGGGTCCCGTCGTCCTCGTCGGCCACTCCTACGGCGGCGCCGTCATCAGCAATGCGGCGACCGGTCTGCCGAACGTCAAGGCCCTGGTCTACATCGCCGCCTTCGCTCCCGACGCCCACGAGCCGGTCGCCCAGCTCGCCCAGCAGTTCCCCGGCACTCTGATCACCGAGGACGCCCTGGACACCCGCCCCTACCCGCTGCCCGGCGGCGAGGTCGGTGTCGATCTCTACCTGAAGGCAGACATCTTCCACGACGCCTTCGCCGGTGACCTCCCCCGCAGCACGACGCGGGTGATGCAGGCCTCCCAGCGTCCGTTCTCGCTGGCCGCGTTCACCGAACCCTCCGGCGAGCCGGCGTGGAAGACCATTCCGTCCTGGTACCTGGTGGCAACGGCGGACAAGGCCATCCCGCCGGCCGCGCAGGAGTTCATGGCGCAGCGGGCCGGGGCCAAGACCGTGAGGGTGAGGTCGTCGCACGTCGCGCTCCAGTCGCATCCGCGCGAGACCCTCGCCCTCATCGAGAACGCGATCCGCTCGGTCCGCTGAGCGGCTCGTCCGAGTCGGCTTCTCCGAGGAGGGTCCCTTGCTTCCCGCCGCGTGCTGACCGGAGACTTGCACCATGACGCACGAAGGTGGAGACCAAGGGCGCAACCAGGCTTCCCCATGAGCGCCGAGGAGGTGGTGATCGGAATCATCTCGGCTCCGGGGTCGGCCACCGAGCTCTCCTCGGTGCTCGCCGAGGACCTGCACGCCGAGCTGAGCCTTCACCTGCCGACCGTCCGGTGGCGGGAGTTCATCGTGGTCGACGCCCTCGTGCATCCACCTTCCGACGACGCAGCCATCGTCGCGGCGGCGAGGGACCGGCTCCTGAAGGAGGACTGGGACCTGGTCGTCTGTCTCACCGATCTGCCGCTGCAGGCCCAACGGCGACCGGTGGTGGCTCACGCGAGTCCCCTGCACGGCGTGGCTGTGGTGTGCCTGCCGGCGCTCGGCGCCGTCGGACTGCGCCGACGCACCCGTGACACGGTCGTCGGGCTCGTGCGGACCTTGCTCGGGGACACGGCGGATCGCGACATCTCGGGCCGTGTCACCGGGCTCGGACGCCGCGCCAGCCAGCTCGGCAGGAGCCAGGAGCCGGACGAGGACGGCGGCGTGATGTTCACCGCGAGAGTCCTCAGCGGCAACCTGCGGCTCCTGACCGGGATGATCCGGGCCAACCAGCCGTGGAGACTCGCGATCGGACTGTCGAGAGCGCTGACCGCGGCCCTGGCGACGGCGGTGCTGGCCCTCGTCACCCCCGACATCTGGCAGCTGAGCGCCGCGCTCGGCTGGGTCCGGCTCTCGGCGATCGGGGTCGGTTCGCTCGCCGGGATCTCGATCGCGCTGATCGCGGGGGCCGGGCTGTGGGAGCGTACGTCGCATCCGGCCGGTCGCAAGCAGGTGACCCTCTTCAACCTGGCCACCACGGCGACGGTCGTTCTGGGTGTGCTCTTCCTCTACGTCGCGCTGCTCCTGCTCGCGCTCGCGACCTCACCGGTCCTGGTGCCTGCCCAGCTGCTCGAGGAGGGCATCGGGCATGCCGTAGGAGCCGGCGACTACCTGAAGCTGGCGTGGCTAACCAGCTCTCTCGCCACCCTGGGCGGCGCTCTCGGGGCGGGTCTGGAGAGCGACGAGGTGGTCCGGGCCGCCGCCTACACGTACCGCCAGGAGTCGCCTCAGCGCGCACGGCAGGGGTGACCGGCGCCCGTCAACCTCGTCGGCGTGGCAGGACGGTGAGGACCATGTCGATGTAGGTGCGGAACTCGGCCATGTAGCCGCGGAGGAACTCTTCGGTGGAGTCGACGGTGATCTCGCCGTCATCCCGGAAGACGTCGGGAGAGTACTGGATGTACGCCTCGGGCGAGGTCATCTGGCGAGCGTTGCAGAAGCTGAGCACGCCGCGCAGGGTCTGCTGACCCATGGCGGTGCCGATCTGGCCGATGGAGGCTCCGATCACCGCGGCCGGGATGTGGTCGAAGGAGTTCTGTCCCCAGGGTCGGGACGCCCAGTCGATCGCGTTCTTCAACGCCCCGGGGATGGAGCGGTTGTACTCGGGGGTGACGAAGAGGACCGCGTCGACGGCAGCGATCGACTCCTTGAGCGATCGGGCCGCCGGCGGGTAGTCGTCGTCGAAGTCCGGGCTGTACAGCGGCAGGTTGCCGATCGGGATCTCGCTGAACTCCAGGTCGTCCGGGGCCACCCGGATGAGGGCCCTGGACAGGATGCGGTTGATCGACGTCGACGACAGGCTTCCGACGAAGTAGCCGACCTTGTAGGTGGTCATCTGTTCCTCCTGATCTGGTGTCTTCTCGGCGGGCGGCATGCCTCACCGACGTCCCTCGGCTTCCAGGAACTCATGGACGTGGCGGATCGAGACCGAGCCCTCGCCGACGGCAGAGGCGACGCGCTTGACCGAGCCGCTGCGTACGTCGCCCACGGCGAACACGCCCGGGCGGCGGGTCTCGAACATGCCGTCGCAGCCGTCGGCCCCGGACTCGGACCCGGTGAGGATGAAACCCTTCGCGTCCAGCGGGATCGCTCCCTGGAGCCACCCGGTGTGCGGGGCCGCTCCGATCATCACGAACAGGGCTGTCGTCGCGACGCGGTGCTCCTGCCCCGAGTGGAGGTGGCGGACCAGCACCTGTTCGAGCGCGTTCTCCCCGATGAGCTCGCGCACCTCGCTGTTGCGCCAGACCTTGATGCGGGGCGACTGCTCGACGCGGTCGGCCAGATAGCGGGACATGTCCCTGCCCAGGTCGTCGTGGCGGATGACCAGGTTGACCACCGGAGACTGACGGGCCAGGAAGCAGGCCGCCTGGCCGGCCGAGTTCCCGCCGCCCACGACGGTGACCGGGTCCTGCCGGCACAGCCGCGCCTCGAACTCGGTGGCCGCGTAGTAGACGCTGCCGCCCTCGAGGCGGTCGGCACCCGGGACGTCGAGACGCCGGTAGCGCACACCCGTGGCGACGAGCACGGCGTGTGCGATGAGAGGGTCCCCCTCCGCCAGGCCGACCAGGTGATAGCCGTCGGCCCGGGTGAGCGAGGTCGCCTCGCCGGGGATGCTGAAGACGGCGCCGAACTTTCGTGCTTGCACCACGGCGCGGTCGGCCAGCTCGGCTCCGCTGATCCCGGCCGGGAAACCGAGGTAGTTCTCTATCTGGGACGACGTGGCCGCCTGCCCGCCGGTGGCGAGCGCGTCCAGGACGACCGTCGAGAGTCCTTCGGAGGCGGCGTAGACCGCCGCGGCCAGGCCGCCCGGGCCGGCACCGACCACGACGAGGTCGTACGCCGCCCGGTGCGGCGCCGCTCGTAGCCCGATGAGGTCGGCCAGCTCGGTGGTGCTGGGGTTGCGCAGCACCGTGTGTCCCTTCCAGATCACGACGGGGGTCTGGTCGGGTGGGATGCCGAACGCCCGCAGGGTCTCCTCTGCCTCGGGGTCCTCCTCCACGTCCTCCCAGCGGCACGGGATGCGGTTGCGGCTCGCGAAGTCCCGTAGCAGACGGGTGTTGGCCGAGTAGCGGGAGCCGATGATCCGGAGGCCGGCGCCGAGGTCGGCATGGATGGTACGTCGCAGGATGAACGCCCGCAGGATCAGATCTCCGAGCGCCTGATCCTGGGTGACCGCCTCCTTGAGCCGGTCGTAGGGCACCTCGAGGACCTCCACGTCGGTCTGGGCGACGGCGGTGACGTAGACCGCCTGCCCAGTCAGGATCGACAGGTCACCCACGAAGCGACCCCCGCCATGGACGGCGATCACCCGCGGCTCTCCCTCGGGGCCGTCCTCCTGGACGACTCGGACCCTGCCGTCCAGCACGACGAACAGGCCGCAGTCGCGGTCCCCCGCACAGAACAGCATCGTGCCCTCGGTCAGCGCCCTCCGCTCTCCGAACTGCGAGAGCAGCATGATCTGTTCGTCGCTGAGCCGGGGGTAGGCACCGGTGGTGTCGGGGGTCTCGGGAAGGTCCGCGAGCTCGCTCTCAGACGAACTGCTCGTCGACATAGCACCATCTCCAGTTCTCCCCGGGCTCGATCGAGCGCACGATGACGTGGCCCGTCCCGGCCGCGTGAGCGCGCGCGTGTCGCATGGGTGAGGAGTCGCAGCAGCCGACCTGGCCACAGGTCAGGCACTGCCGCAGGTGCACCCATGGGGTGCCGAGCCGCACACACTCGGCACAGACGTGCTGGGCGGGTGGCGGGACGGGCTGGATGATCCCCAGGTGCGGGTCGGCGGTCATCACGGCCTCCCCGGGAGCTTGGACTCCAGCCAGGAACGCAGCTGGTGCACCGGGAGGGCGCCGATCTGTGTGTCGACGACCTCGCCGTGGTCGAGGAGGACCAGCGTCGGGATCGACCGGACCTCGAACCTCTGGCTCACGGCAGGGTTGTCATCGGCGTTGACCTTGACCAGCTTGAGCTTGCCGGCCAGCTCCGCGGCCAGCTTCTCCAGGGCCGGGCTCACCATCCGGCAGGGGCCGCACCACGGGGCCCACACGTCGACCAGCACGGGCAGGCTCGACTCCTCGACGACGGCGTGGAACTCCTCGTCGCCGGCATCGACCACCCAGGGCAGCGGCGTACCGCACCTCCCGCAGCGCGGCGTACCCTCGGCGACCGCGGGAACCCGGTTCTTGGCCCCGCAGCTGACGCACTCGACCTTCGTCGACTTCTCGGTGGGCGCGCTCATGCCACGGCCCGCTCTTCTGCGGCGGTGCCGGCCGCGGTCACCGCGATCTTCCCGTCGACGACGTCGACCGAGATCACGCCGCCGTCAGCCGCGTCGCCGCGCAGCAACGCCCGGCCGACCTGCGTCTCCACCTCACGGGAGATGAGCCGTCGCAGCGGGCGCGCGCCGTACGCCGGGTCGAATCCCTGGTCGGCGATGAAGCGCCGTGCCGCCGCCGTGACCTCGAGCGTGATCCGCATGTCGGCCAGCCGCTCGCGCAGCTCCTCGAGCTGGAGGTCGACGATGCGCTCGATCTCGGCGAGCGTCAGCGGCTTGAACATCACGATCTCGTCGACGCGGTTGAGGAACTCCGGGCGGAAGTGTGACTGCAACGTGCGCATCACCATCGAGCGCGATTCGTCCTTGATCTCGCCGTCGGCGGTGACCCCCTCGAGCAGGTGCTCCGACCCGATGTTGGAGGTCATGATCAGGACGGTGTTGCGGAAGTCGACGGTCCGGCCCTGGGAGTCGGTCAGCCGGCCGTCGTCGAGCACCTGGAGCAGCGTGTTGAAGACGTCGACGTGGGCCTTCTCGATCTCGTCGAGCAGCACCACCGAGTAGGGCTTGCGACGTACGGCCTCGGTGAGCTGGCCACCCTCCTCGTAGCCGACGTAGCCAGGAGGCGCTCCGACCAGCCGGCTGACGGTGTGCCGCTCCTGATACTCGCTCATGTCGATCCGGACCATGTTCTCCTCGGTGTCGAACAACGCGGCCGCCAGCGTCTTGGCCAGCTCCGTCTTGCCGACCCCGGTAGGGCCCAGGAAGATGAACGACCCGATGGGCCGCTGGGGGTTCTTGATGCCCGAGCGAGCCCGGACGACGGCGTCGGCGACCACCTGGACGGCCTCGTCCTGGCCGATGACACGTTCGTGGAGCACCTCGTCGAGGCGGAGCAGCTTGTCGCGCTCCCCTTCCTGCAGACGCGAGACCGGGATGCCGGTCCAGCGCGAGACGATGTCGGCGACCTCGTCGGCGGTCACGACCTCGCGCAGCAGCCGGCGGCCGCCCTGCTTGCCGGCGAGCCGGGACTCGGCCGCCTCCAGCCGCCGCTGGATCTCCGGCAGCCGGCCGTGCCGCAGGGACGCCGCCCGGTTGAGGTCGTACTCCCGCTCGGCCCGCTCGCTCTCCAGCCGCACCTGCTCCAGCTCCTGGCGGAGCGACTGCACCTCACGAAGGGCCGAGCGTTCGGCCTCCCACTGTGCGCGCAGGGCATCGGCTTCGGCCCGCGCGTCGGCCAGCTCCTTGCGCAGCTCCTCGAGGCGGGCCCTGCTCGCGGCGTCCTCCTCCTGCGAGAGCGCGGCCTCCTCGATCTCCATCCGGGTCACCCGCCTGGTGAGCTCGTCGAGCTCGGCAGGCATCGAGTCGATCTCGGTGCGCAGCATCGCGCAGGCCTCGTCGACGAGGTCGATGGCCTTGTCAGGCAGGAAGCGGTCGGAGATGTAGCGGTGGCTCAGGGTCACCGCTGCCACCAGGGCACCGTCGTGGATCTTCACGCCGTGGAAGACCTCGAGGCGCTCGCGGAGCCCGCGCAGGATCGAGATGGCGTCCTCCTCGTCGGGCTCGTCGACGATGACCGGCTGGAACCGGCGCTCGAGGGCGGCGTCCTTCTCGATATGGGTGCGGTACTCGTCGAGGGTGGTCGCGCCGATCATGTGCAGCTCGCCGCGGGCGAGCAGCGGCTTGAGCATGTTGCCGGCGTCCATCGCCCCCTCACCGGCGCCGGCACCGACGACGGTGTGCAGCTCGTCGACGAAGAGCAGGATGTGGCCCTCGGCGCTCTGCACCTCGTTGAGGACGGCCTTCAGCCGCTCCTCGAACTCGCCGCGATACTTCGCCCCCGCGATGAGAGCCCCCATGTCCAGGGCGAACACGGTCTTGTCCCGCAGGCCCTCGGGCACGTCGCCGTCGGCGATCCGCTGTGCCAGCCCCTCGACGATCGCCGTCTTGCCGACGCCGGGCTCACCGATGAGCACGGGGTTGTTCTTGGTCTTGCGCGACAGGATCTGCACGGTCCGGCGGATCTCGGAGTCGCGGCCGATCACCGGCTCGAGCTTGCCCGACTCCGCCGCGGCGACGAGGTCGCGGCCGTACTTCTCCAGCGCCTCGTACGTCCCCTCGGGAGTCGCCGACGTCACCCGCTGGTGACCGCGTACCTCGGTCAGTGCGGCCAGGAACCCGTCCCGGGTCAGTCCCTGAGCGTGGAGAAGCCGCCCGGCGGCTGATCCCGAGCCCTCCTCGACCAGAGCGATCACGAGGTGCTCGACCGAGACGTACTCGTCCTTGAGCCGGCGGGCCTCGCGGTCAGCGGTGTCGAGCAGCCGCGAGAGCCGCTGGGTGATGTGCACCTGCCCCGGAGTCACGCCCGGCCCGCTGACCCGCGGGCGACGGCCGAGCTCGGCCTCGAGCTCCCCGCGCAGCCGGTCCGGATCGGCCCCTGCCCGGGCGAGCAGCGGCGCGACCAGGCCCTCGGCCTGATCGAGCAGCGCGAGCAGCAGGTGCTCCCCGTCCACCTCGACGTGGCCGAAGCGCAGCGCCTTGGTCTGGGCGTCGTGCAGAGCCTCCTGCGACTTCTGGGTCAGTCTGTTCATGTCCATGGAGCGTCTCCTCGTCGTGCCGTGCGTTGTTGTGCCTTCTCGAGCTCGGCGATCCTGTCGAGCAGCTCGACGACCAGCCCGATGGCGCAGTAGCTGAGGTTCAGGCTCATCCGCAGCCGCTGGATCCTGGCCATCTCCCTCACCTGGGAGGGGTGGAACCACAAGCGGCCCTGCGCGTCCCGGGTGACCTCCAGCAGCCCGAGGGCGACCAGGCGCCGGACGAGCTCCGGATGCACGCCGGTCACCTGTGCATAGCTCTCGAGGCTGAGCCGGTAGGGCCGGGCGAGAGCGAAGTGCGTGATCGCTGTCATCGTCTGCTCCTCGCGTCGAAACGGGACACCTTCGCGAGCTCCTCGAAGAGGCGTTGCTCCTCGTCGGAGAGGGTCTTGGGCAGGCGGACCTGGAGCTCGGCGTAGAAGTTGCCCGGCTCGCCTCGGCGGTGGGGAAGGCCGCGGCCCTTGAGCCGTAACCGCCGGTGGCTGGACGAGCCCGCCGGGACCTTCACCGTGGCGGTTCCTCCGGGAGTGTCGATGGACACCGACGCCCCCAGCGCGGCCTCCCAGGGAGCGATCGGCAGGAGTGCGTGCAGGTCGCGACCCTCGACCCGGTAGCGCGGGTGGTCGGCGATCCGGACCACCAGATAGAGGTCTCCGGCCGCCGCCGAGCCGCTGCCGGGGCCGCCCTGGCCGCGCAGCCGGATCCGCTGACCGTCGACCACGCCCGCCGGGATCGTGACGTCGAGCGTGCGGGGCCCGTCGGGACCGGTGATCGTGAGGCTGCGCTCGGTGCCGTGGTAGGCCTCCTCGACCGAGACCTCCACCTCGGCTTCGTGGTCGGAGCCCGGGACCGGGCCCGGCCCCCAGCCGCCGCGGACCCGACCGCCGCCACCTCGCCCGCCGAAGATCCCCCCGAGCAGGTCCTCGATGTCGATCTCGTCACCGAAGTCGCCGGCTCCGAAACCTCCCGACGGGCCGGTCGTGGACGACCAGCGGCCGCGCGCCCCCGCCCCGGCGTCGGCGTAGGTCCGGGCCTGACGCCAGGCGGCCGGATCCGTGTCGGGCGGGACCCGCCGGAAGTCCTCACCGAAGGCGTCGTAGCGCCGGCGCTGCTCGGGATCCGACAGTACGTCGTAGGCCTCGGCGATGTCCTTGAACCGCTCCTCGGCCTCGGCGCTCTTGTTGACGTCCGGGTGGTTCTGGCGCGCCAGCCTGCGATAGGCGCGTTGGATGTCGGCCGGGTCGGCGTCGCGGGAGACCCCGAGGACCTCGTAGAAGTCCTTGGCCATCAGGATGTCCTGGTGGCCACCACGACCGCGGCCGGACGCAGGAGCCTGTCATCGGGGCCGTAGCCCGGGCGTACGACCTGCGCCACGGTCCCGGGCACCAGCCCTTCACCGGACACGGTGCTGACCGCCTCGTGCACGGCGGGGTCGAAGGCCCGGCCGTTGTCGTCGCGACGTGGGTAGCCGAGGTCGGCCAGGACGGCGAGCGCCTGCGCGAGCACGGCCCGGACGCCCTCGACCACCGAGTCGGGGTCGGACGATGCGTGCTCGAGCGCCCGCTCCAGGTTGTCCAGGACGGGCAACCAGCTGGTGGCCACGGCCGCCCGTTCCTGCTCGCGGGCACGGGCCACGTCGCGCGCGCAGCGCTTGCGGAAGTTGTCGAGCTCGGCAGCCGTACGCCGCCAGGAATCCTCCAGCTCGGCGATCTGGCGCGCCTGGTCGCCGGGCTCGGGCGCGTCGTCCGCCGCGACCTCGGCGCCCAGGGCCTCGGTCGTCGGTGCCTCGTGATCAGACATGGCGGTCAGTTCGAGGTGAACTCGGCGTCGATGACGTCGTCGTCATCGCTGTCGGCCGCCGCCCCAGAGGCGCTCGCCGGCCCGGTCGACGGTCCGCCGCCACCGCGGGCCGCGGAGCTCAGCACCTGACCCAGCTGGTGGAGCTCGCCCGTCAGGGCACGGAGGCGGTCCACGGGCTCGTCGCCCTCGACCGCCTGCCTGGCCTCCTCGACGAGCAGCTCGGCACGAGCGCGGTCGTGCTCGGCCACCGCCGCGCCGGCCTCCTCGAGGGACCTGCGCACCTGGTAGGCCACGGAGTCGAGCTCGTTGCGGGCATCGACCCGCTCGCGCAGAGCGGCATCCTCGCCACGGTGGGTCTCGGCGTCCTTGATCATCCGGTCGACCTCCTCCTGGCTGAGGGTGGAGGTCTCGCTGATGGTCACCTGCTGCTCGGCACCGGTGTCCTTGTCACGCGCCGAGACGTGCAGGATGCCGTTGGCGTCGATGTCGAAGGTCACCTCGATCTGGGGCACCCCACGCGGCGCGGGACGGATGTCCTCGAGCCGGAACCTGGCCAGCACGCGGTTGTCGGCCGCTCTCTCCCGCTCGCCCTGGAGCACGACGACGTCGACGGCGGACTGGTTGTCCTCCGCGGTGCTGAAGACCTCGGTCCGCCGAGCCGGGATGGTGGTGTTGCGGTCGATGACCCTGGTCATCACCCCACCCATCGTCTCCAGACCCAGCGACAGCGGCGTGACGTCGAGCAGCAGCACGTCCTTGACGTCGCCCTTGATGATCGCCGCCTGGACCGCCGCGCCGATGGCCACGACCTCGTCCGGGTTGACGGTCATGTTGGGATCCTTGCCGCCGGTCAGCCGGCGTACCAGCGCCTGCACGGCTGGGATCCTGGTGGACCCGCCCACGAGGATGACCTCGTCGATGTCGTCGGAGGTGACCTTGGCGTCCTCCATGGCCTGCTTGACCGGGCCGAGGCAGCGCTCGACGAGGTCGGCGGTGAGCTGCTCGAAGGTCGACCTCATCAGGTTGACGTTGAGGTGCTTGGGCCCGGAGGCGTCGGCGGTCACGAAGGGCAGGTTGACGGCGGTCTGGGTGACCGCCGACAGCTCCACCTTGGCCTTCTCGGCCGCCTCGAAGAGACGCTGGAGAGCCTGGGAGTCGTCGCGGAGGTCGATGCCGTTGGACTTCTTGAACTCGTCGGCCAGGTAGTCGACGATGCGTCGGTCGAAGTCGTCACCGCCGAGGTGGGTGTCTCCGGCCGTGGACCGGACCTCGACCACGCCGTCCCCGACGGTCAGGATGCTCACGTCGAACGTGCCACCACCGAGGTCGAAGACCAGCACGGTCTCGTTCTCGAGCTTGTCCATCCCGTACGCGAGGGCGGCGGCCGTGGGCTCGTTGATGATCCTGAGGACCTCGAGCCCGGCGATCCTGCCGGCGTCCTTGGTGGCCTGACGCTGCGCGTCGTTGAAGTGGGCGGGGACGGTGATGACCGCCTCGGTGACCCGCTCCCCGAGGAACTTCCCGGCGTCGTCGACCAGCTTGCGAAGCACCTGCGCCGAGATCTCCTCGGGTGCGTAGAGCTTGCCGTCGACCTGGAACCGGGCCGTGCCCTCGGGTCCTTCGACGACGTCGAAGGAGACCGTGTTCATCTCGCTGCTGACCTCGTCGTACTTGTGGCCGATGAAGCGCTTCGCGGAATAGATCGTTCCCTTCGGGTTCAGGATCGCCTGTCGCCGGGCCATCTGGCCGACCAGGCGCTCTCCGTTCTCCAAGAAGGCGACCACGGACGGCGTCGTCCGGTTGCCCTCCGCGTTGGGGATGACCTGCGGCTGCCCGTTTTCGGTCGCCGCGATCACCGAGTTCGTCGTTCCCAGGTCGATGCCGACTGCCCTGCCCATGACCACTCCATTCGCCGGAAGCATGTGTGTCGGCCATGCTTCTCGCGCGCCGGGATCGTCTGCATCCCGTGAACGGGTGTTTCTTGGCGGACCGGGCCGCCGCCGGCTAGCCGCCGGGGTGGTGGTGCTGCAGCGCCAGCACGGTCAGCTCGACCCGGGAGTGGACGTCGAGCTTGAGGTAGATGTGCTTGAGGTGGGCGTCCACGGTGTGGCGGGAGACGCAGAGCTCCTCCGCGACCGCACGGTTCGACTTCCCCTGGGAGACCTGGGAGACGATCCGCATCTCGGCGCCGGTGAGCGACGCCCACCCGTGGTCGGTCCCGTCCTCGTCGCCGGCGTCTACCTTGACCAAGGGATACCGGGGCGTCTCGGCGGCTCTGGCAGCCGCCTGATACTCGGTCGGATCGACGTAGTGCGGGTTGTCGATCACCGTGCCGTCCAGCAGGACCGTGGGGTGGGTATGGAGGACCTCGACGAGCATCTCGGCCCCGAACTTCTTCAGGTCGTAGAGACACATGAGGATGGCGGGCACCTCCTCGACGACGTGGTTCAGGGACGACTCGTAGACGAACAGGTCGTCCCACCCCGGGGCGCCGGAGAGCACCCACGACATCTCGCCGGCGGCCCGGAGAAGGTCGAAGTCGTCCGCGACCGCCGCGTCCACGCTCTCGGAGAGGAAGCTCACCATGCCCTCGACGCTGAACTCTCCCGCCCTGAGGTAGACGTCCGAGGATCGTTCGACGTCGAGCTGAGCCGATCGTCGTGAGTAGTTCGGGCCGGGCTGTCCCACCGCCAGGTCCCTGACCAGCGCGGGCTCGACATCGTCGATCAGGCACAGACACTTGTCGCCCTGCCGCAGCCCCTCCTCGAGGAAGGGGTACAACAATCGGTCGCGCTCGGCCGGACCCGAGTAGAGCGCACAGAAGTGGGTTCCGGGACTAACAACGCCGACCCCGGGGATCCCCAGGCTCAGACCGCTCATCATGGCCACCGTTCATCGGATCCGAGGGAGAGCCTTCACACTACGCCCGCGTGCCACGGGTCGCCACCACACTTCGCCGGGCGATTCCCAGGACGGATCTGATTCGCGCAACTGCATCGGGCACACGGAAACGGCCCCTGACCCGCGGCGACATCTTTTCGATGCCGCCCATCGTCAGGGGCCGTCGTCCGGTCGCCCGCGGAACTGCCGTCGCGGAGACTACTCCGGGACCTTGTCGGCGAGGATGTCGATCTTCTCGATCTGCGGCTCCGAGAAGAGGACACCGGTGTTCGGCCCGAGCGCCTGACCTACACCGCCGGCGAGGTGCGCGTCTCTGGCTTCGTCGTCGGGGAACACGTCGTACACCCCGAAGGTCGAGGGGCCGAACTGGATGGCGAACCAGGCGACGGTGCCGGGCTCAGCCATCACGATCGAGCGCGCTTTCGTGAGGAAATCTGCGAGGTCTGCTTCCTTGCCCGGTAGCGCCTCGAGACGCACCAGGAGAGCTTTGGTCAACACCGGTCGGACTCCTTCGCTGGGACGGTGCACCACTGCGGCACGGTCGGCCGCGAACGGCGCCACACCCGGGATGCTTGTCACCGGTCATGATCCTCAGGAGCGGAGCTGACCAGCATCCCGTGAACGGGTGCATTTCCCTGCGGTCGTCGAGCGA
This sequence comes from Nocardioides sp. NPDC054178, assembly GCF_055585005.1. Taxonomy (NCBI): domain Bacteria; kingdom Bacillati; phylum Actinomycetota; class Actinomycetes; order Propionibacteriales; family Nocardioidaceae; genus Nocardioides; species Nocardioides sp. NPDC054178. Next base: position 182,687 of record NZ_JBVJKY010000009.1, on the reverse strand, counting down.
CGCCGGCTCTTGGGCCGTGCCGACCTCGCCCGGCACTCGGTCATCCGCGCGCGCCGCCAGCCTCATCGAAGCGGGCGCGATGGTGCTGGATCTCATCGTGGTGGGTGCCTGCCCAGTCGACCAGACCGGTGACGGCGTCGAGGAGCGTGGCGCCCAGATCGGTCAGCGCGTACTCGACGCGCGGAGGCACCTCGGGATAGGCGGTCCTGGTCACCAGGCCGTCGCGCTGCAGCTGGCGCAGCGTGTGCGTCAGCATGCGCTGGGAGATCCCCGTGATGGAGCGCTGCAGGTCGGTGTAGCGCAGGGGTCCCTCGGCCAGGGTGCCGATCACGAAGACGGTCCACTTGTCCCCGGCCCGATCGACGATCTGCCGGATGGTCTCGCCCTGCTCCGCGGGCCAGCGGGCGCACGGACCCGCCACCGCGCCGGTCCGCCCGTCTCTCGCGTCGGCGTGCATGACGCACCTTCCCATCCTGTTCCGCACACGCGTGTGCCTTTTGTAAGGCCTTCCATTCTCACTCACCATGAGGTTACGCACCAATAGTAAGAAATGGCGTCGTACGAGACGTCGCCCGACAAGCACCGGACGTCTCGACGTCCACCCCTGGAGGAAGACCATGACCATGTGCGCCGCGACCGTTTCCCGCTTCGGCGGCCCCGAGGCGGTCGAGATCACCGAGCATCCGGTGCCTGATCCGGGTGCCGGACAGGTACGCATCACCATGAAGGCAGCCGCGCTCAACCCGATGGACGCCGCCACCCGCGCCGGCGTCTTCGGAGGCCAGCAGAGGCTGGGTCTGGGCTGGGACGTCGCCGGCGTCATCGATGCCGTCGGCCCCGGCGTCACCTGGTCGACCGGTGAGCGCGTCATCGCACTGGCCACCGGACACCACAAGGAGCTGGGTACCCACGCCGAGTACGTCGTGCTGGAGGCCGACACGCTCGCACCCGCCCCTGCCACCCTCGACGACATCCATGCCGCGACCCTGCCGCTGAATGCGACGACCGCTTACCAGGTGCTGCACCTGCTCGGGCTGACCCCGGGGCAGCGCCTGCTGGTCACCGGCGCGAGCGGCGGCGTCGGCGCGCACGTGGTCGAGCTGGCCCATCAGCAGGGCCTGCAGGTCACTGGGACCGGTTCGACCGCCTTCGAGGAGTTCATCCGCGCCCGCGGAGCCGACCACTTCCTGGCACGCGGACAGACCCCTGAAGCAGGTGGCTTCGACGGCGTCCTGGATGCCGCCGGGCTGGGGGCGTCCGTGCTCGCGGCGGTCCGCGACGCAGGTGCCTACGCCGGTCTGTGGCCCGGGAGCGAGCCGGCCTCGGAGCGCGGCATCCGCGTCGAGGCCCTCAGCGTGCGGTCCGACGGCGCCCAGCTGACCGAGCTGTCCAGGCTGGCCGACCGAGGAGTGCTGGTCCCCCGGGTCGCGCAGACCTTTCCGCTGCACGAGGCCGCGAAGGCTCACGCTCGCCTGGCCGACGGCGGTCTGTCGGGACGGATCGTGCTCGTCCCCTGAGACCTTGTCGGCGAGGTGTTAGCCTCCGACCGCCGACGAGGAGGGGCATGATGTCTGGATCTGCGGCCGCGGCCCGCGGTGGGCGACCGATGATCCGCACGGCCAGCCTTCGCGGATTCACGTCGTTGGTCGAGGAGCTCGGCGGCGAGGCCGATCCGATGCTGCGCCGCTTCGGGATCTCGCCCCGCATCCTCGCCTCCGACGACGGCCTGATCCCGATCACCGCCCACGACCTGATGCTCGACGCGGCCGCGGCCGCGCTCGACTGCCCGGACCTCGGTCTGCGCCTGGCCGAGCGACAGGACCTGAGCATCCTGGGCCCGCTGGCGATCGCCGTCGAGTCCTCCGCGACCGTCGCGGACGCGCTGGAGTGCGCGTCGAGGTTCCTGTTCGTGCACAGCCCGGCGCTCCGGATCGGCGTCGAGCCGGATCCGCGCGGAGTGCGCGGCGTCGTGGCTGCCACCTATCGCAAGGACCTGCGCGAGTCGCCGTACTCTCCGCAGGCGATCGAGCTCGGTCTCGGTCTGTTCCACCACGTGGCCGACCTCCTCCTCGGCGGCGTGACCGGTCTTCGCTCCGTCGAGATCCCCCACGCTCCGCTCTCGCCGGTCCAGCGCTACCTCGACTTCTTCCGGGTCGACGTGAAGTTCGGGGCGCCGTCCGGAGCGCTGCGCCTCGACCGGTCCGCGCTCGACCGGGGCTTCCGCAGCGCCGACGAGACGATCCGGCGGGTCGCGCTCGAGCACCTCGCCACCCACTACCCGGACCCGGGATCGGCGACCGCCCCACGCGTACGCGGTGCGATCGCGGAGCTGCTGGCATACGGAGCGCCCGGGACCGCACAGGTCGCGCGGCTCCTCGGGCTGCACCCACGCACTCTTCAGCGGCGCCTCGCCCACGAGGACACGACCTTCGAGGCGCTGCTGGACCTGGTTCGGCGTGAAGCCGCACACCGCTACATCACCACCACGGAGATGTCGCTGACCCAGGTGGCGGCGCTGTCGGGATTCAGCGAGCAGTCCTCGCTCAGCCGCGCGGTGCGGCGCTGGTACGGCACCAGCCCCCGTGACCTGCGCCGCCGCGCGGCGACGGTGGCGGGCGGCTGATCTCCACCGCTGTCGCGCTGGGACAAGTTCTTGCCTCGTGTGCGCGTCACACTCGTCGGGTCAGCGACGAGAAGGAGAGCATCATGACCGGCACGGAGACGCGACCCGACAGCGGTGGCCTCGCCACCATCGGAGCCCGCACGATCCCCGAGCTCGAGGAGAAGCGGTTCTGGCCCGTCGTACCGACCCACGTCCACGGCGGGATCGAGTACGGCACGCTGCCGGGCGGCCGGTCGTGAACCGCCCCGCGTCCGGCGCCGTCGTCACCGGAGCAGGCCGAGGGCTGGGGCGGCAGATCGCCGCGCTGCTCATCGAGCGCGGCCACACCGTGCTGGTCACCGACCTCGACGAGGCGGCCGCGCAGACCGCCGCCGAGGAGCTGGGGGCGAACGCGATCCCCCGGGGCCTCGACGTACGCGACGCCGCCGCGGTCGATGCCGCCCGCGACGCGCTGCTCACCCATGCCGACCGCCTCGACGTGTGGGTCAACAACGCCGGAGTGCTGGTCAGCGGGCCGGCCTGGACCCAGGCTCCCGACACGCGCCGGCTGATGCTCGAGGTCAACGCGCTCGGCACGATCAACGGCACCGTCAGCGCCATCGAGGCCATGCGTGCCGGGTCCGGCGGCCACATCGTCAACATCGTCTCCCTGGCCGGCATCACCGCCGTTCCGGGCGAAGCCGTCTACGCCGCCTCCAAGCACGCGGCCATCGGCTTCAGCCTCAGCACCCTCGCGGACCTGCGGCTCGCCGGCGTCGAGGACATCGACATCTCGTGCGTCTGCCCGGACGGCATCTGGACCCCGATGCTCTACGACAAGCTCGAGGACCCCGCCGCCGCCCTGTCGTTCTCCGGCAAGCTGCTCCAGCCCGAGGAGGTCGTGGCGGCGGTCGGCACGGTGCTCGACAGGCCACGGCCGGTCAAGACGGTGCCCGGCTGGCGCGGGATCCAGGCGCGGGTCGCCGACGCGATCCCCCGGCTCGGGCTCAGCGCGGCACCTGTGGTCGTGGCGCAGGGGCGCCGCGCCCAGAGACGGCTCCTCGCCCGGACGCAGCGCGACCAGGACGTGAGCCGAGGCTAGGTCCTACTCCGCGGGATAGGGCGACTCGGCGAGCAGCCCGGCGAGATGGGCCAGGTGACGCGCCATCGTCCTGGTCGTTCCCGCGGTCGTCTCCGGGGTCGGCACCTTGTCCTTGTAGTCGACGCCCTGCATGGCCTCGCCGACCCAGTACGTCGACCCGCCGGCGGGGATGGTGAAGCCGACGTCGCTGAGCGCCTGGCAGAGCTCGGCGGTGACATGGTGGGCGCCGTCCTCGTTGCCGACGACGCCGATGCCGGCGACCTTGTCGTAGGTCAGCATCCGGCCGTCGTCGTCGGTCTCGCTGAGCTCGGCGTCGAGTCGCTCGAGCACCATCTTGCACACCGAGGACGGCTGGCCCAGCCAGATCGGGGTGACCAGCACGAGCACGTCCGCGGCGAGCATCCGCTCGCGGAGCTGCGGCCATCCGTCGCCGTCACCCTCGTCGGTGCTCACCCCGAAACGGACGTCGTGGTCGACGACCCGGACCATCTCGCCCTTCACCCCGTGGTCCAGGAGCGCCGAGAGGATCTGGGACCCGAGCAGCTCCGAGCTGGACTCGCCGGGTGAGCGTTTGAGCGTGCAGTTCAGGATCAGGCAGGTCGGTGACGTCATGCCATCAGGTAACCCGTGGCCACCACCGTCATGCGCTGATCACGGTACGGCCCACCCGCAGGTGCATGTCCTCGAGCTGGGCGAGCTGGTCGTCGGCGCGGCGGATGAGCTCGTCCAGCTGCAGCGCGTCGACACGGGCGTCGCCCTCGGTTGCCGTACGCAGCAGCTGCCACCCGGCCCGTTTGCCGGCCACCGCGTCCCGCAGCGCCTCCAGCTCGAACAGGTCCGAGAGCGGTGAGCGTCGCACCAGCCGGCCGTTCGGCTTGAACCGGCCCGCGAACTCCAGCGCCCGCCCCGTCGCCGCGGCGATGCGCGAGGGATCCGCTCCGGTCGCCACGATGATCTGCCGCAGCTGCTCGCGTTCCTCGTTCACCTCGGCCGCCAGCTGTCGCACCCGGGCGGCCACGTCGGGATCGGAGTGCGTACGGCCGACGCGCTCGAACATCGCGGTGCCGGCGCTGGACCCGGCCCAGTGGTGCTGCAGGTAGGCGTGCAACATGTCGTCGTTCATGGCTGCTCCTTCTTCAGAGGTCAGGGTCGTAACGGCGGGAGCCCGCTGCCCGCCTTCTCCGGGATCCCGGAGAGGACGGCCTCGAGCGCGTCCATGGCCGAGTGACGCGGCTGCCAGCCGAGCGTCTGCTCGGCGCGGGCCGTCGACATCAGCGGCAGCTGCATGACCGCGTCCAGCAGGTTGCCGGGGACGGGCACCAGCCGTGCGTGCCAGGCGCCGTCCAGGCCGTGACGGGCGAGACGCGGCGAGACCTCGACCGTTCGAGCGCCCATCAGCTCGCCGAGCTCGTCACGGCCGATCACCCCGGCACCGGCCAGGTTGAAAGCGCCCTCCACCTCCGTGGTCGCCGCAGCGGCCAGGGCCCGGCCGACGTCTCCGGCGTGCACTGCCTGGAATCTCAGGCCGGCCGGCACCGGGACCACCGGGATGCGCCGGCGGTCGAAGAGCGCGGGCCGGGCGAGGGCACCCCCGAAGATGCGCCGTTGCTCGCTGGCCGCCGAGCGCTGGAAGACGAACGCGGGCCGAGCTCTGACCAGACGGACCTCGGGGTGCTGGCAGGCGAAGGCGTCCAGGGCCCGTTCGACGTACGCCTTCTCCCGGCAGTACGCGGCGGCCGACGCCCCGTCGGTCTCCCAGCTCTCGTCGACGGGGTCGTTGTGACCCACCGGAGAGTAGGCCGCCACCGACGAGGCGCACACGAGCGCCGGGACGCCTGCGCGGGCCACGGCCTCGAGGACCCGGCGCGTGCCGACGGCGTTGGTGGCCCAGGTCTCCTCCGGGCGGTGCGTGGGCTGGAACTTCCAGGCGAGGTGCACGACCGCGTCGGCACCTTCCACCACCGGCTCCAGGTTGGCCGTCGACACGTCGGCCACCCGCCACTCGACGGAGGCATGGTCAAAGGCCCGTGGGCCCTCCGGAGCGCGGCGCGCGACGGCGACGACCTCGGCGGCACCGTCGGCGGTGAGTGCCCGGACGGTGGCGCTGCCGAGGTTTCCCGACGCACCGATGACGACCACCTTCATGTTGTCCACGCCCTCCCTGCGGCCGGTTCTGATCTGCGCTGTGAGCCTCACCGGTACCCACCACGACCGGGTTCAGCACTGCCGCGCGCCGGGCTCGAATCGCCGGATCGGGGTACCGCAGAAGTGACTCGATCCAAGGAGGAGCACCCATGAAGGCAGTCACCTGGCAAGGAAGACGCGACATCCGGGTGGACGACGTCCCTGATCCGCGCATCCTCGACGACGACGACATCATCGTCGAGATCACCTCGACCGGACTGTGTGGTTCCGACCTGCATCTCTACGAGGTGCTCACCGGTTTCATGACACCGGGCGACGTCGTCGGGCACGAGCCGATGGGGATCGTGGCCGAGGTCGGCCCCGGCGTTCGCGAGGTGAGCGTCGGCGACCGCGTGGTGGTGCCGTTCAACGTCAGCTGCGGCACCTGCTGGATGTGCCGGCACAGCCTGCACTCGCAGTGCGAGACCACCCAGAACCGCGACCAGGGCACCGGCGCCAGCCTCTTCGGCTACAGCTCCCTCTACGGCCAGGTCCCGGGCGGCCAGGCCGAGTACCTGCGCGTCCCCTTCGGCAACGAGCTGCCGATCAAGGTCCCGCACGGCCCGCCCGACGACCGCTTCCTCTTCCTCTCCGACGTCCTGCCGACCGCCTGGCAGGCCCTGCAGTACGCCGACCCCGACCCGGAGAGCACCCTGCTGGTCCTCGGCGCGGGCCCCATCGGCGACATGGTGAGCCGCTTCGCGCTGAACGCCGGCCACCGGGTCATCAGCGTGGACCGGGAGCGCGAGCGGCTCGCCCGGGTCCGGCAGCGTGGAGCCGAGACGATCGGCCTCGACTCCGGCGACATCGCCGAGCAGGTACGCGAACGGACCGAGGGACGCGGCGCGGACGCCGTGGTCGACGCCGTGGGAATGGAGGCCCACGGCTCGCCGATCGCGGAGGGGATGACCAAGCTGGTCTCCCGGATGCCACGAGCTGCCAGCCGCCCGGCGATGCAGGCGGCCGGCATCGACCGGATGGCCGCGCTCCACACCGCCTTCGATGCCGTACGCCGCGGCGGCACCGTCTCGATCGCCGGCGTCTACGGCGGCGCGCTCGACCCGTTCCCGATGATGCAGCTCTTCGACAAGCAGGTCAGCATCCGCATGGGCCAGGCCAACGTACGCGCCTGGACGGATGACCTGATGCCGTTCCTCGAGGGCGACGACGACCCGCTCGGCGTCGACACCTTCGCCACCCACCACCTCCCCCTGAGCGAGGCTCCCGAGGCCTACAAGTCCTTCCAGGAGAAGTCCGAGGAGATGGTGAAGGTCGTCTTCAAGCCCTGAGCCGGGCACGGCGCCGGCTGCCGTTGACCAGGTCGTTGAAGCGGTCGACGGCCCAGATCGTCCTGAGGCCGGCCCGACTCATCATCATCGGTCGCGGGAACTTCGGCCGGTCCTGCCACAGGGTCCGCAGGTCCTCGTGCAGCTCGCCGTCGACGATCGCATCGGCGATGAGCGTCCCGACGTACGGCGCCTGGGCGAGGCCGTGGCCGTTGCAGGCGATCGAGTAGTAGATGTCCTCGCCGATCTGCCCGGCGATGGGGAGCCAGGACGAGGTGATCGCGATCCACCCGCCCCAGGCTCGCTCGATCGCCACGTCGGCCAGTGACGGGAAGCGCGTGGCGAACGCGCCGGCCAGCTCCTCGACCAGCCCGGGATCCGGCGCCTTCTCCGGGAGCGGGTAGCTCGTGCCACGCTCGAGGCGGCGTACGCCGAACACGATGGTGTTGCGCGGGGTCAGGCGATAGTTCTCCATGATCGCGTGCTGGGTGACGAGGCCCATGCGGCTGGTCCAGCCCAGCGCGGCTAAGCGCTCGGGGGCGATCGGCTCGGTCTCCACCTCGATGACGTAGATGGGCACGGAGAGGTGCTTCGGAGTGATGTCCCACTCCCCCGCGAAGGCGTTGGTGGCCAGCACCACCCGGTCCGCCCGGAGCCTGCCCTGCGGGGTCGTCAGGACGACCCGGCCGTCCTCGCGCCTGACGTCGGTGACCTTGGTCTGCTCGAAGACCCGAGCGGAGGATTCGAGCAGGACCTGGCGCATGCCGAGGCTGAACTCGCCCGGGTTCATCCTCCCGCCGACGACCTCGCGCATGCCGCCGACGAACCCGCGCGGGATCCCCAGCTCCGCAGCCGTGCCGACTTCCACGTGGCCACCTGCGCGGGTCACGATCTTGGCGACCCGTCGCACGCGGCCCATCTGACCGCGCGAGACCGCCGCGAAGGCGTTGCCCGTCGCCTCGTACTCGCAGTCGATGTCGTGCTTGGCGATGAAGTCCTCGACGTGGTGGGCAGCGCGCTCGGCCAGCCGCATCATGCCCGGCATCTTCCTGCGCGAGAGCAGGTCGAGCAGCTGGATGTCGCCGCCAGGGGCGCCCGCCAGCTGGCCGGCGTTGCGCGAGCTGGAGCCGTGCCCGCAGAACTCTGCTTCCAGCAGCACGACATCCTGACCGCGTTCGGCGAGCCGCAGCGCGGTCGACATCCCGTTGATGCCACCGCCGATGACGGCTACCCGGCACCCGAGGTCGCCCGCCAGGGCAGGGCGCACGTCGGTGGGCGGGTCGACCCAGCCGCTGAAGTTGAGGTACTCGACGTCGTCAGTGGGCGTGGGCATGGGTCAGCTCCCGCGGGTCGGTGCGCTCGTTGTGCTCGTGCAGCGCGCGGTAGGCGAACAGGTAGGTGAACAGCTGCAGGCCCCACACCGTGAGGGCCAGCGCGTAGAACAGCGGACGGTCCTCGAGCGGGTCGACGGAGGCGGGAAACGGGAAGAAGTCGTAGCCCAGGGCGATGCCTGTCCCTGCCAGGCTGACCAGCAGGGTGGCGATGGCGACCTTCGTCGCGCCGATGTCCCACAGCCGCTTGGTGAGGTACACCAGGAAGACCAGCGTCAGCAGGTTCACGACGAGATAGATCGTCGCCGGACCCGGATAGAGAATGTGGTGGCCGGCGTCATCGACATGGTCCTGGAACTTCGACTGCCCCAGGTAGAGGCCCGCGCCGATGCCCACGGCGAAGATCGTCACGTCGACCACCTTGCTCGACCTGTGGCGGTGGGTCACCGCCAAGAACCCGACGACCAGCAACAGGGTGATGCCGATCGAGCGTGAGAAGGCATCGAGAAAGAAGGCGACCGAGTACTGCAGGCTGGCCGCGCCGGCCTCCTTGTCGTCGGGGAACCGGAGGGCCCAGATCAGGAAGTTCACGCCCGACGTGGCGATGATGAACCACTCGATGCCGAGCAGGTAGTTGCGGTACTTCGTGATGAACTTCCAGCCGGCCCAGTAGCCGCCGGCGATCATGATCACGTCCCCGATCAGGAACGCCAGGGCGTAGATGTCGTCTCTCATGTCTCTCTTCTCTCCTTCATATGGCCTGTGTTGTCCGGTCCGACTCCTGCCGGTCCCGGCTAGGAGCCGATGGCTCCGTGACGCCGGCGCGAGCGGGCGCTCGAGACCAGCACGGTCACGACGACGAGCAGTGCGAGGACGCCGGAGATCCAGTAGCCGGTGCCGTAGAGACCCTCGGCGGCGACCTCGAGCGACGAGCCGGAGACCGGGACCAGGGAAGCACTGAGGTCGGCGCTGACGAGCGCCGTGCCGAACGCGAAGCCGACCGCCATGAAGGTGCCGGCGACGCCCGCGGCCATCCCGGCCTCCTCCTCGGGGACGGCCGCCTGCACCAGCGTGAAGCCGGCGGCGTAGCCGATGCTGCAGCCCAGCCCCATGACCGCGGCGCCGACCAGGTAGTGCCACTGCTGGTCGTGCATCACCGCCAGCCAGGCCAGGCCGGCCGCGCTGATGAGGGCGCCCAGCACGAACACGGGTACGCCACGGCCGTTGGCGACGGGACGATCGACCACAGCACCGCCGACCAGGAACGTCACTGCGAAGGGCACCATCAGCCAGCCGGTCTGCAGAGCGGAGAGCCCGAGCCCGTACGCGTCGACCGGACGGAGCGCTTCGGGAATGACCTGTGCGTAGGTGCTGAGCAGGAGCAGGAACGCCGAGTTCACCGCCGCGAACAGCGCGATGCACAGGCAGGAGGCGGTGACCAGCGGCGTACGCATCAACGCCATGTCGAAGACCGCCGACGACGAGCGGCGCTGGGAGCGCGCCCAGGCGATGCCGCCGACGATGCCGACCACCAACGGGATCAGAGCCGCGTTGCCCCAGACCAGCCCCTGGGTCAGGGTCAACAGGATCGCGGCGACCCAGGCGACCATCCACACCGTGCCGACCACGCCGATCCGTCCGGCACGCTCGGCCGGCGGGGCGTGCGGGACCAGCACGTACGTCGCGAGGGTGGTCGCCGCGCAGGCTGCGGTGAGGATGACGAAGAAGCTGCGCAGGGACAGGTTCTCGACGATGAAGCCGCCGCCGATCATGCCGACGACGATGCCGGCGCCGGTGGCGATCACCAGGACGGCGACGCCCACGGTGATGCCGGACTCACCGAGGTTGCGCCGCAGGAAGCCCAGCGGCAGCAGCTGCGCCGCGCCCCCGAAGCCCATCAGCGTGCACCCGACGAGGAGCGTCGGGTAGGAGTCGCCCACCGCCGGGACCGCGGCGCCGGCCGTGAGGAAGACGCACGCGGCGACGGACGCGTTCCGGTCGCCGTACAGGTCGGCGAGGCGCGGCAGGAGGATGAACCCCGCTCCGCCGCCGAGGGTCAGCGCGGTGTAGAGCCAGGTCGACTCGGCGACCGTGGCCAGGCCGTACTGCGCCTGGATCACCGGCAGGAGCGGCGGCAGGATGAAGATGACGGCGTTGGTCAGCACGACCATCAGCGCGCCGATGCCGATGAGCCTGCCTCTGCCCGGCCGGTCACCCGCCGACGGCCGGCGGGCTCCTTCCGTCTGCTGGTTGATCTGCGCCATGGGTCGTCTCCGATCGAGGGGATGTGTGATCCGGCTCATACGCTAAGCCTGAGTTAGTCATTCGATCAAGACCTACGACTAAGTTGTTTGACCAAGTTTTACCTACCCATAGAGGCGCTGATAGAGTCGGCGTGACTAAATCAAGCGCCCAACTCCTGGGACGCACGGACACCACGGAGGGCCAGATGGCACGGATCCCCGTCGCCCAGCGACGTCGCGACTTCATCGAGGCCGCCGTCGAGGTGATCGCGGCCCACGGGATCGACGGCGCGACCACGCGCCGGATCGCCGAGCAGGCCAAGGCCAACGTGGCGATGCTGCACTACTGCTACGACTCGAAGGAGGACCTCTTCGCCGACGTCTACACCTTCGTCGCCGGCAAGTACCGCGAGGTCATCGAGGGCAGCGACCCACACACCACGCTGCCCGAGGCGGCCCAGCAGATCCTGCGCGGCGTGATGGAGTGCTACCTCGAGTCGCCGAGCTTCACCGCCGCGACCTTCGAGCTCGTCAACTGGGCGCGACGCCAGCACGGCGACCGCGGCATCGCCGTCTACGACCAGGCCTTCGACACCGTGCGCAAGGCACTTCAGGAGGCGTCCGCCGGCGACCCGGTCACGCCCGAGCTCATCGACGAGGTCGCCTACGTCCTGGCCACTCTCGCCGACGGGTTCGGCGTCAACTGGTTGACGTACGGCGACGCCACCGTCGCCCGGGCGCAGATGGACATCAACTGCGCCGTGCTCGACACCTGGCTCACGACCCGGCTCGCGGCGGCGCCGGCCGAGGCCTGAGCGCCGCCGCGGCGGCTGTCACAGCGGCAGGTCCGGGGAGTCCACACCGACGACCCGGTCGCCGCAGAAGACGCGTACGGACTCGGCCGGCCCGTGGCCGCCGATGCCCGCCGGGCCCCAGAAGCTCTGGGCCGAGTCGTCGCCGAGGTCGGCGACCTTGGCGCCGTTGACCCGCACCTCGCCGGCCACGATGCGCGAGCCCACCTCGATGGCGCGGTCGGTGTCGGTGCCGAACACGTACGCGTCGAGACCCGACGGATGGGCGTTCGCGATCCGCAGCGCCTCCTCCGCGGAGTCCACGGCGTGCAGCGAGACGAGCGGACCGAACAGCTCGGCCGTCGCCCGGTCCGGATCCGCACCCGAAGCGACGGTGGGTGAGATGAAGTAGCCGCCGAGCTCGGGAAGCGCAGCCGGCCCGTGGATCGATGCACCGAGCTCGCGCAGCCCCTCGACGCGGCTCCGGAGCGTCTGGAAGTGCGGCCCGTTGGAGATGGGGCCGACCTCGGTGTCAGCGTCCAGGGAGTGACCGACGGTGAGCTTGGAGATCCGCTCGGTCAGCGCGTCGAGCAGGGGGTCGACCAGGCTGCGGTCGGCGAGGATCTTTCCGGGCCCCTCGCACCACTGACCGTTCAGCTTGGTCATGCCGTCGAGAATGCCGTCGGCGGCGACGTCGAGGTCGGCGTCGTCGAGCACGATCACCGGGTTGTTGCCGCCGAGCTCGAGCTGCAGCACCTTGAAGTCTTCAGCGCCCGCGCGGGCGATCGCGCGCCCCGCCCCGGGCCCGCCGGTGAACGAGACCACCTTGACCCTCGGGTCGGCCGTCAGACGCGCACCGACCTCACCGCTGCCGTGGACCAGCTGCAGCGCACCCGCCGGGAGGCCGGCCTCCACGAAGCACTCGGCGACGATCTGGGCGCTGCCCGGCGCATGCTCCGACGGCTTGAGGATCACCGGGCACCCGGCCGCGACGGCGCTGACGACCTTGGCCGCCGGGATGAAGCTGGGGCCGTTCCAGGGCGTGAGGATCGCGGCCGGGCCCCACGGCACCTTGTAGAGGCGTACGTCGCGGCCACCGGCTTCCAGCGCGGTGACCCGCGGGATCTCCCGCAGATCGGCGGCGGTCGCGCGGATGCGGAAGGGCAGGAAGGACGCCACCGTGCGGGTGGCGCCGATGGGCGTGCCGCTGGTGAGCGCGTCCGTGCGCGCGATGTCCTCCGTCCTGCTCTCGAGGAGCGCGGCGACGCGCTCGAGCATCTCGGCCCGTTCGTGTCGGGCCTCCTCGTCCCAGCGGCCGACGTCGTAGGTCTCTTCCGCATGCCGCAGGGCGCGCTCGACGTCGTCGGGCGCCGTCGTGACGGTGCGGTGGACGGGCTCGAGCGTGTTCGGGTCGAGGTTCCACGCGTCATCGACGGTGGCGCACTCGCTCCACTCGTCGGCGATGTAGTTGACCGGCTGGGCGATCGTGATCTCGTTGCTGGACATCAGGCTTCCTCTGCGGGTTCGGGGGTCAGGACTGGAGGTCGACGACGATGCGCGTGACGTCACCGGACTTCATCGCCTCGAAGCCCTCGTTGATCTCGGCGAAGGGGACGACCCGCGTCACCATCTCGTCGAGCAGGAGGCGTCCCTGCTGGTAGAGCCGGGCGAACTGGGCGATGTCCTCGCGGGCCTGGCCCGAGCCCATGTAGGAACCGATGAGGCGCTTCTCCTCGAAGAAGAAGTCCATCGCGGGCACCTTCAGCTCGGTGCCCATCGGCGCGATCCCGACGAGGCAGGCCGTGCCGGTCGGACGGAGCAGGGCGAGCGCGGTCTCAGCGGTGCGGGCCGAGCCGACCGCCTCGAAGGCGTAGTCGACGCCGTCGCCGAGCTGGCGGCGCAGCTCGTCCACCGTGTCGCCGTCGCCCCCGTTGATGGTGTGCGTGGCGCCGTAGGTGCGGGCAGCCTTGAGCCGGTCGTCGTCGAGGTCGATCGCGACGATCGCCGAGGCACCGGCGAGCCGCGCTCCCTGGATGATCGCCGAGCCGACACCGCCGCAGCCGATGACCGCAACCGTGCTGCCCGGCCGCACCTGGGCACCGCGGAAGACCGCACCCACGCCGGTGATGACGCAGCACGACAGCAGGCACCCCACATGCAGGGGTACGTCATCGGGCAGCCGCACGAGCGCGTTCTCCCGCAGCAGGATGTGCTGCGAGAACGCACCGATGGCGGCGAGCCGCTCGATCGGCCGGCCGTCCACCGTCTCGAAGGCGGGCCGCTGCCGCAGGCGTACCTCGTCGAGGCGCGTGCACTGGGTCGCGTGCCCGGCCTCGCAGTTGACGCACCGGCCGCACGAGGGCGTGAGCGCACCCGTGACGCGGTCGCCGGGCTGCAGGGAGGTCACGGCCGAACCGACCGACTCCACGATGCCCGCGACCTCGTGGCCGACGACGACCGGGAGCTCCGTCGGCACGGTGCCGGTCATGTAGTGCAGGTCGCTGTGGCACAGGCCCACGTTGGTCACGGCGACGCGGACCTCGTGGGGCTCGGGGTCGTCCACGCGGATGTCGGTCAGCTCCAACGGCGCGCCGATCTCGTTCAGGACGGCGGCTCGGGTGGTGATCATGTGGTGGTCTCCTTCGTGTTCCAGAAGCCGGCGACGCCGGCGGTGAGCAGGCCGCTCGTCCACGCTTCGTGGGCGGCGGCGTCCTCGCGCTCGAAGGCCGCCTCGACCTCGGTGGCGAGCGGCCGCAGCAGGGCGAGGTGGAGCGCGGTGGTGTTGCCCTCGGGGGTCCACGCGTGCACGGTGTCGACGGCGCGCTCGACGAGCTGGTCGGGCTCGACCACCTCGTCGAGCAGGCCGATCCGTAGCGCCTCCGCCGACAGGACCCGGGGCGACCCGAGGACCATGCGCATCGCGTGGTTGCCGACCAGGCGCCGGAGCAACAGGCTGGTCGCGTTGGAGATGGTGAGCCCACGGGCGTTCTCCGGCTGGAAGTATGCGGTGGCCGGTGTGCCGATCCGGGCGTCGCAGCACAGCGTGATCTCGGAGGCGCCGCCGACGGCGAGCCCGTTGACCGCCGCGACCACGGGAACCCGGGTCTGCAGGATCGCGCGGGTGACGTCGTGGAAGCTCTCGAAGGCCTCGTGGACCTCGGCCTCGGTGGTCGGCGTCTGCGTCAGGTCCTCGCCGGCGGAGAAGGCGCGACCGCGTCCGGTCAGGACGATGCCGCGGACGGTCTCGCCGGTGCCGAGCTCACGGACCAGCGCCGCCAGGCGCCGCCGCATGGCCACGGTGAGGGCGTTGAGCTTCTCGGCACGGTCGAGGGTGATCACGGCGACGTTGCGCACGAGGGCGACGTCGATGTGGTGCTGATCGGTTTCAGGGCCGGTAGCAGGGATGGTCATGGTCAGCTCCTCGGTCGGGCGAAGTCGTACGTCGTGCCGGGCTCGGCCGCCGCCCGGGCCTTCAGGGCGGGTTTCGAGACCCGCTCGGAGGGGGTGCGTGGGAACTCGGCGACGAACTCGACATAGCGGGGCACCTTGAACCGCGCGAGCTGGGCGCTTGCGCGCTCGAGGAGCTCCTGGGCGGTGGCCCGGTCCGCGGCCACCCCTTCCCTGAGCTGGACGAACGCCTTGACCTCCTCGCCCATGACCTCGTCGGCGACGGCCACGACGGCCGCCGCCACGATGCGGTCGTCACGCTCGAGGATGGCCTCGACCTCGGCACAGGCGATGTTCTCGCCACCGCGACGCACCATGTCCTTGATCCGGCCGACCAGCTGGATGCCGCCGTCGGGGCGGCGCACCACGAGGTCGCCCGTGTGCAGCCAGCCGTTGCGCAGCACGTTGGCGGTGGCGTCGGGACGGTTCCAGTAGCCGTCCATCATCGGCACTCCAGAGATGACGAGCTCGCCCGGCTCACCGTCCGGCACCTCCACAGAGGGGTCGACCGGATCGGCGACCCGGGCCTGCTTGCTCGGCACCGGCCGCCCCAGGCTCCCGCTGCCGACGGCGGCGGTGTCGTCGAACGGGCTGAACAGGTCGATGCCCGACTCGGTCATCCCGTAGACCTCGCGCCACGGGGCGCCCCACCGTTCCTCCAGCTGGGCATGGAGCGCGACCGGGACACCCGAGCAGAACACCATCCGCAGGTCGTTCTCCCGGTCCTCGGACGTGGCCGGCTGCTTGAACAGCAGGGTGGGCATCGAGCCGAGGACGTAGAAGAAGGTCGCCCGGTGCCGGCGTACGTCATTCATGAAGGTCGACGCCGAGAAGCGCGGCAGCACGACCAGCGGTGCCCCGAGCGTCAGGGCGAGCGCGGTGTTCCACTGCGGGTCCATGTAGGAGAACGGCTGCGAGGTGAGGAGGACGTCCTCGGCCCCGAGCCCGGTGACCGCAGCACAGATCCAGCCGAGCCGGACCCAGTACCCGTGGCTGAGCATGCATGCCTTCGGGAACCCGGTGGTGCCCGAGGTGTACTGCAGGTTCGCGAGCGTCTCGGCCGCGACCGACACTGCTGGCGCCGTGGCCGGGAAGTCCTCCGATCTGTCGTCGGGGGCCTCGATGACACCTACGCCGGTCAGGTCCGGCTCGGTCGCCAGCACCTCGGCGACCAGGTCGGAGCGCTCGGCGTCGGTGAAGACGACACGGGCACCCGAGTCCTTCAGGACGAAGGCGAGGTCGGCGCGCTGGTAGGCACAGTTGACCGGCACCGCGACCGCGCCGGCCTTCAGCACGGCGAGCCAGGCCACCGGCCAGTGCACGACGTTCGGGAGCATGATCGCGACGCGGTCCCCCGGGCCGATGCCGTCGACCTCGATCAGCCGGTGGGCCAGCCGGGAGGTCCAGGCATCGATCTCGGCGTAGTTCCACGACCACTCGCCGAAACGCAGGAACTCCCGATCCCCCGAGTCGCGTGCGCGCTGCGCCAACAGCCCGCTCAGCGTCGGAACGTCGGGGTCGTCCTTCATCCGGTCGGCCGCGACGACGGGTCCGTTCGTGACGTACGTGTTCACTGGGGGCTCCTCTGCTCGTGGCGGACGGGTTGGTGGTGGGCGAGCCGCTGCACCGCCTGCTCGACGATCCAGGTCAGCGCCGGGTCGTTGCTCTTCATCCACTCCGGGTGCCACTGGACCCCGAGGACCGGGCGTCCCGGGACCTCGATCGACTCGACCACGCCGTCATCGGTGCGGCCGGTGACGACCAACCCGGCGCCGCACCGGTCGACGGCCTGGTGGTGCCAGGAGTTGGTGATCGCGTCGGTGCCGAAGAGATCGGCGGCGACCGAGCCCGGGGTGAAGGAGACGACATGGTCGACGGTGCCGTCGGTGGGTGCGGTCTCGGCCGAGAGGTGGCTGACCGGACCGTCTGGAAGGTGAGCCACGAGGGTGCCGCCGAGGGCGACGTTGAGCACCTGGAGTCCCCGACACACGCCCAGCACCGGGATTCCCCGCTCGATCGCGGCACGGACGAGCGCGATCTCGTACGTGTCCCGCTCGGCGTCGTGCACCATCGGGTTCGTCCGCGGGTCGACGTCGCGCACCACGGAGGTGTCGCCGCCCCAGCACGCAGGGTGTACGTCCTGGCCTCCGGTGATCACAACGCCCGAGAGCCAGGCGCAGACCGCCGACGCGTCGGTGTCGTAGGACAGGTGCACGGGCAGTCCACCGGCCTCGGCGATCCGGGTCGCGAAGTCCGACATGGAGGTGTCGATGCAGCGGTCGCCGTAGCGTGGGTCGGCTCCGTTGAGCACCGACAGCTGGAAACGGCGTCCGGTGATGCCGATCAACGGCCGCATCCCCGCGGCCTCCTCGCGCGCGCTCACGGGAACTCGAAGTAGCGCTGGGACTCCCACGCGGAGAGCTCGACGAACGGATCGCCGCCCTTGGTGTGGAACTCCATCCACTCCCATCGGCGCGAGGCGACCCAGAAGTCCACGAACTCGTCGCCGAGGTACTCCCGCAGCAGCGGGTCGGCGTCCAGTGCCGCACCGGCCTTCGACATCGTGTCCGGGATCCTCTTCACACCGGCCTCCTCGGGGAGGCACCAGGCCATGTCGGTGACTTGCTCGGGTGGGTCGATCCGTCGCTCGATCCCGGCCAGCACACCGGCCAGCACGCCCGCCAGCGCGAGGTAGGGGTTCACGTCGGCGCCCGGGAGGCGGTACTCGAGCCGCGAATACTTGGGATGGCCGGTGATGGCCCGCACCGCGGCGGTCTTGTTGTTGACTCCCCAGCTCACCGTCGTCGGCGGTCCTGTCAGATCGACCAGCCGCCGGTAGGACGTGATCTGCGGCAGCGCGATCGAGGTGTTGCCCGCCATCGTGGCGAGCAGGCCACCGACGGCGTGCCGCATGAGGTCGGACGGGCTGTCCTCGGCGAAGAACCGGTTCACCCCGTCGCTCTGGAGCGACAGGTTGATGTGCGCCCCCTGGCCGAAGCCGGCGGTCGGCTTGGCCATGAACGAGACGGTGTGACCCAGCTCGAAGGCGACCTCGCGCATGACCTGGCGGGTCCGAGCCCAGCTGTCAGCCAGCCGGACCGGGTCGGTGGGGGCGAGGTTGAGCTCGGTCTGGCCGGGTGCGGCCTCGTCGGTCCAGGCCTCCCACGCGATACCGATGCTGTCGAGCCGGCCGACGACCGCCTCCATGTAGTCGACCCAGTCCTTGGACCGGGCGAGGTGGTACGTCGCCCCGGTGCTGCCACCGAGCGGCGTGAGGTCCCGGTAGCCGCACGAACGCGCCTCCTGGACCGACTCCTCGAACAGCGTCGCCTCGATCTCGACGGCGACGGTCGCCTCGTACCCGATGCCGGCGAGGCCGGCGACCAGCTTCCGGACGAGGTTGCGGGGACAGATCGGCACGGGGGTGCCGTCCTGGAGCCAGTAGTCACCGATCACCGAGTCCAGCCCCGGCTTCCACTCCACCAGGGTCGACATGTCCGGGACCATCTGGATGTCGTAGAGGTTGCCCCGCCAGTCGGGGAAGGCGTCGCCGAGGACGATCTCGTTGTTGAGGTCGATGGCGAACAGGATGTCGGCGAAGGCGAAGCCGGCGTCCTTGCCGGCCTCGAACTTCTGCGGCGAGACGTTCTTGCCGAGGAGGCTGCCCTCGTGGTTCGTGGCCTCGAGGCGTACGGCCTTGCGGGCCTGTGCGAGCTCAGACATCGAATCGGACCCTCCAGGAGGCTGCCGTCATGACGGACAGCTGGGACAAGGTGCCCTGGACCTGCACACCGGCGGCCAGGGAGGCGAGGAAGTCGTCGGCGCCGCTGAAGATGCCGGCGAGGAGGTCGGTGGGACCCGCGACCAGATAGCTCGTCGGACCGTCGCCGAAGCGACCCTGCTCGACACCGTCGGGTCCACCGGCATTCACGACGAGGACGTCAGGGATGCCCGCGATGTCGCGGGTGACCTCCCAGAACCGGACAGCCGCCTCGCGCCAGCCGGGCACGGGCGGGCGCAGCGCCTGCAGGACGCCCGCCGCCAGCTCGACATCGCCGGCCGGCTCCTGGCTGGGGGCGAAGCGGGCGTCGAGGTCGACCACGACGGTCGCATCGGGCTCCGCGCAGGCGCCGGCGGCCACCTCGACGACTCCGGGCGTACAGACCAGCGTGGCCACCTGCGGGGTGTCGTGCGAGCGAACCACCACGGTGCCCACAAGTCCGGCCGTGGCCTCCGGAGTGCAGACCGAGGCGTCGCGCAGCGTCCGCGCGAGAAGGCGGACGATCGGGATCGGATCGTCCTCGACGGCGATGCCGGCCGCCCTGAGGCGCGCCCGTGGCGCCTCCATCGTCGTGCTCTCGGTCATTCCTCGGCCCTCCGGTGTGGGGTTCTGATCGATCTTAGTCATTTGACTCGATCGTTTGACCAACGATGGTGCGACCCAGATCACGCGTTGTCAACCACCTCGTCCAGATCCGCGAATCGCCCGGCCATCTCCCGGCACCTCTTGACGCACGATGAGACCTGGCACACACTTAGTCATCCGACCCAATCAAATGACTAACTTTCTTCGCGCCAGAAGGGACAGACATGACGTCCAGCAGCGCGCCCTCCGGCGGCCCGGCCGCACCTGAGAACGCTCCTCCTGTCGACGGCCTCGCCTCGGCCACCTCCGTCGTACCGCCCATCACGAGACCCACCACTGAGAAGGAAGTGCAGCAATGAGCAAGACCATCGCGACGGAGTACGCCGACATCGTCGTCATCGGCGCCGGCCTCTCCGGCATCGGTGCGGCGAAGTACCTGAAGGACGACTTCCCTGACAAGAAGATCCTGTTGCTGGAGTCTCGCGACTCGATCGGCGGCACCTGGGACCTGTTCAAGTACCCGGGCATCCGGTCCGACGACGCCGTGCACCACTACGGCTTCGCGTTCAAACCGTGGTTGCACGAGGACGCGATCGCCGAGGGCCATCTGATCATGGACTACCTGCACGAGACCATGACCGAGTTCGGCCTCGACGAGATCCTGCGCCTGCGGCACCGGGTCACCGCCGCCGACTGGTCCAGCGAGGACGCGCAGTGGACTCTGCAGGTCACCATCACCGACGAGGAGGGCAACGAGACCCACCAGGTCATCCGCACCGGCTTCGTCTTCAGCAGCACCGGCTACTACCGCTACGACGAGGGCTATGAGCCTCGGTTCGAGGGGCGCGAGGACTTCCGGGGCGACATCCTGCACCCGCAGCACTGGCCCGAGGACTACGACTACAGCGGCAAGCGCGTCGTGATCGTCGGCAGCGGCGCGACCGCCGTGACCATGCTCCCCGCGATGCTCAAGGGCGACAACGCGGCAGCCCACGTCACGATGCTGCAGCGGACCCCGAGCTACATCGCATCGATTCCCCGCGTGGACAAGGCCGCCCAGGCACTCATGAAGATCTTCGGCATCGAGCGCGGCTACGCCCTGACTCGCCGCAAGAACATCTGGCGCGACCACTTCCTCGTGACGGTCCTGAGCCGGTTCCCGAGGTTCGGGCGCTGGCTCGTGCGCAGCATGACCGTCAAGGAGCTGCCCAAGGGCTTCGACGTCGACACCCACTTCTCGCCGCCGTACAACCCCTGGGACCAGCGCCTGTGCGCCACCCCGGACGGCGACTTCTTCCAGGCGATCCGCGAGGGCAGCGCCGACGTGGTGACCGACCAGATCGAGCGGTTCACCAAGGACGGCATCCTGGTGAAGTCGGGCCAGCACCTGGAGGCCGACCTCATCGTCACCGCGACCGGTCTCGCCATGCAGATGCTGGGCGGCATCGAACCCACCGTCGACGGCGCACCCGTCAAGGTCTCCGACTCGGTGCTCTACCGCGGGGCCCTGATCTCCGGAGTGCCCAACTGGGCGATGATGATCGGCTTCACCAAGGCGACCTGGACCCTGCGGATCCGCAACGTGACCCGCCTCGCCGCAGAGGTGATCCGCGAGCTGGACCGCACCGACCGCGACATCGCGCTGCCCGTCGCGCCGGAGGGCATGCCCACCGCGGACCTGTTCGATCTCTCAGCGGGCTACATGCAGCGCGCCAAGGACACGCTCCCCCGTCAAGGCACCGGCCTCCCCTGGCAGATGCACACGACCTTCGTCAGGGACAACCGGCTCTTCAAGGGACGGCTCATCCACGACGACATCAAGTTCTCGAAGCGAGCCAGCAGCCCCGAGCGGGTCACGAGCGCGGGAGCAGTGTCATGAGCGAACAGCACTTCACCCTCGGCCAGCGCTGCCAACGAGCGCTCCTCGTCTTCCTGAGCCGCCTGCCCGCGGGGCTGCAGCGCCTGATGGTCAAGCCCCCGGTCAACAGCGCAGGCGACACCATGGCGCCCGACGTCGCGCTGTTGATGAAGCTCGGTGAGTCCGGGCCGGACTACAGCGACCTGCCGCCCGTCGACGCGCGGGCGACAACCGAGCGCGACCTCGCTCTCTTCGCGGCTCGCATCCCGGCCTGTGCCGTCGAGGAGGAGATCGAGATCGGCGACGGCCTGCTCGCCACGCGCTACAGCGGCGGCACCCCCGACCGCGGCCTGATCCTCTTCTTCCACGGTGGCGGTTTCGTGATCGGCAGCCGCGCGAGCTACACCGCGCCGGCACGCATGCTCGCGCACGGCACCGGGGCAGACGTCGTGTCGGTGGAGTACCGCCTGGCACCGGATGCCCCGTTCCCGGCTGCGCAGGACGACGCGGTCGCGGCCTGGCGGTACGTCGTGGAGCATGCGGCGGACTGGGGTGTCGACCCACACCGCATCGTCGTCGCGGGCGAGAGCGCCGGGGGCAACATCGCTGCCGTGCTCTGCCAGCAGGTGCGCAGCGAGGCCGTCCGACCGATGCTCCAGGTGCTCATCCAGCCCGTGACCGACCTCGTCGAGCACCGGCCCTCCCAGGACGAGTTCGCGGGATCGCCCGCACTGTCGGCCAAGCAGGTCGCCTGGTTCATCCGGAACTACCTGCCGGAGGGGACCGACCCGGCCGACCCCCGCGTCTCCCCGTACCGGGCGTCCGACCTGGCGGGGCTCCCGCCCGCGATCGTCAATCTGGCGGGCTTCGACCCCCTCCACGACGACGGGACCGCCTACGCGTCCGCGCTGCTCGAGGCCGGTGTCCCTGCCGAGGTCACCCGGGAGGCCGGACTCGTGCACGGCTACCTCTCCTACACCGGCGTCAGCCCCAGCAGCCGGCGGGCGACCGAACGTCTTGTCGCGACCATCGCCACCGCGCTCGACCCCGCCAGCACCACGATCTCGAAAGCGAGCTGAACACCATGGCCACTTCACCCAGGACCCGGGAAGAGACCCACGAGGTCGTCGTGATCGGCGCCGGCATCGCCGGCCTGATGGCCGCGACCACGCTGGCCGACCGTGACGTCGTCGTGCTCGAGGCGTCCGACCGTACGGGCGGCCGCGTCGACACCGTCCGCAAGGACGACTACTGGATCAACGTCGGCACCCAGTTCACCGAGGGAACCGGCCCGCTGATCGAGGCCCTGCATCGCCACCAGGTCCCGCTGGGCACCCTGGAGGGCAAGTCCGTCGCGCTGAACATCGGCGGCAAGCAGGTCGACACCTCGAACCCCTTCGCCCTGATGTTCCGGTCGAGGATGACCTGGCGCGACCGCTTCGGCCTGGCCCTGGTCGGCGCCCGCATCCTCGCGAACGTGCCCTTCCTCGAGATGAGCGAGAAGAACCGGTGGGCCAACCGCGTCCGCGCCAGGCTCGACCGCCGGCGCGCGGACTTCGTCCTGAAGGGTGTCTCCTCCGATCTCACCCGCGAGATGGTCCGGTCGTGGTCCGGGCAGTGGATGGGCTGTGAGCCCGAGGAGACCGCCGCGCGGCAGTTCGTCTTCTCGATGGGCATCCTGCTCACCGACCCCGAGAAGGTGCCGAACCTGACGCTGCCGCAGGGCGGCAACGAGACGCTGACCGACATCCTCACCGAGGACCTCGGCGACAAGATCCGGCTCAGCTCGCCGGTGAGCACCGTGGAGTGGACCGCCGACGGCGTGGTCGTCGACTACCAGGACGCCGACGGGCCGGCCCGCCTGCGAGCCCGCCGGGCGATCGTGGCGGTCCCCGCAGACGTAGCGGTCAAGATCATGCCCGGACTGCCCGCGGCCTACCGGACGGCCTTCGAGTCGATCCACTATGGCCGCTACGTGGTGGTGGGCTTCTTCACCCACGAGGAGGGCGAGCCCCAGCGATGGGACGACTTCCTCGCGGTGTCGACCCCGGGGCGCTCGTTCCAGGCGATCTTCAACCACGCGGCCGCTCTACGCCGCGGGAACGTCCGCAAGCCCGGGGGCGCGCTGGCCTGCTTCGCGGGTGGCGCCGAGGCCGACAGGCTCTTCGAGCTCACCGACGACGAGATCGTCGCGCGGTTCACGGCCGACCTTCTCGAGGTCTACCCGGAGCTCGAGGGCAAGGTCGACACGGGCATCCTGCGCCGACACCCGCGGGTCGTGCCCTTCTGGGGACCCCACGGCCGGGCGTCGCTCGAGACCCTCAAGCAGAACCTCGGGCCCGTCCACCTGGCCGGCGACTACGCCCTCGACATGCCGTCGCTGGCCGACGCCGCCGCATCGGGCGAGCAGGCCGCACACCAGGTGCTGGCCAGCCTCTAGACGCTCGACCCATCGCCCACGACCACACCGAAAGACGATGATGACAACCTCCCAGAACCCCGTACGCCAGGCGGACCGGCTCTACCACGACCTGCTCTCCCCCGGTGAGATCCTCGAGGTCCGCGACCGCGTGCGGAAGATCGCCGCTGATGTCGTGGCACCGGCCGCACGTCAGATCGCCAACGGCGACGAGCGCATCGACGGCTTCCCCCGCGAGGTCTTCGACGGCCTCGCCGCAGCGGACCTCTTCCGGGTGCCCTTCTCCGCCGAGGTCGGCGGCGACGGGCTCGAGGACCCGGTCACCGCCACCGCGGTCGCGATCGAGGAGCTCGCCTACCACTCCAGCAGCATCGCGGCCGTCTTCGACGTCCACTGCATCCTCGCCGGCAACGTGCTGACCCACGGCACCCCTGCCCAGCAGCAGCGGTGGCTGCGACCGGTGGCCGAGGGCAGCCTGGTCGGCGCCTTCGCGACCACGGAGCCCGACGCCTCCTCCGACCTCAGCCCTCAGGCGGTGCGGACCGTCGCGGTCCGCCACGGCGACACCTGGGTGCTCAACGGGCGCAAGCGCTGGATCTCCAACTCCCCCGTCGCCGGGTTCATCGTCACCCTCGCCCGCACCGAGGACCGCCTCTCGATGTTCATCGTCGACACCTCGCTGCCCGGCGTACGGGTGGGCGAGCCGGACCGGAAGATGGGCAACCGTGGCCAGCTCACCGCCGACGTCTGGTTCGAGGACGTCGAGCTGACCGATGCGGACCTGCTCGGCGGCGTACCCGGGCAGGGTCTTCGCCACGCGCTCGCGACCCTCACCCTCGGTCGCATCGGGATCGCCGCGGCGGGGGTCGGGATGGCGCAGGCAGCCTTCGACCACGCCGTCGCGCACCTGTCCACCCGGGAGGCGTTCGGCCGCAAGCTCGCCGCCAACCAGCACTGGCAGTTCCTGATGGCCGAGCGCGCCACCGAGATCGAGAACGCCCGCACCCTCTACCTCAAGGCGGCGCTGCGCCGCGACGCCGGCGAGATCTTCCCCGAATCGGAGGCCTCGATGGCCAAGTTCTACGGCAGCCGGCTCGCGGTCGACATGGCCCGCGACGCCATCCAGGCCTTCGGCGGCCTCGGCTTCGCCCGCGAGCTCAGCGCCGACGGCACCCCGGGCCCGGTCGAGGCGATCTACCGCGACAGCAAGATCGGCGAGATCTACGAAGGCGCCAACGAGATCCTCAAGTGGGTCGTCGCCCGCGCCATCTTCGGCAAGGAGATCACCGGATGAGGCTCGCCCGGCCTCCACGACGGCCGGGTACGACGTGGACCTTCGTCGAACTGCCTCCCGTCAGCTCACGTCAGGTCCGGGAACACCGCGGCGGCGGTGGAGACACGGACGACGTCGCGTAGATAGCGGGGGCCGACTCGGCGGTCGCCGGCGGAGCGGATGCGCTTGATGAGCTTGCTCTGGAAGCGGTCGATCTCCTTCTGCTCGAGCGCCTTCCAGTGGTCGCTCGTACGCCGGTGGGGATCGACGTCGAAACGCTCGTCGATGGACTCGGCGACGGTGGACAGGGTCGTCGGGAAGACGTCGAGGAGTCGGACCGGTTCGCCGTCGACGAGCGGAAGGCACGTCATCGCCCGTGGTCGTGAGAAGTCCGGGTGGGACACGGTCGCGGGCACGACCAGGCCGGTCTGGGCGAGGTCGAGGTCGATGAAGTCGTCGCTGCACCACTCCAGCCGCTTCGGCACCACGACCGTCACGGTGGCGTCTCGGAGCCGCTCGGTGGACAGCTCGACACCATCGACGCTCACGCTGCCCGGACCGCGTCCGGTGCTGATCCCCAGCAGCGCGTCGGCGACGGGGAGGACGAAGTTCCTCGCATAGCCCGCGGCCAGGGCGTTGGCCACCGAGATCTGGGTCAACGGAGCCTTGAAGAACGTGGTCACCGGGTTGGTCGTCGGGTTCTCCCCCAGCGCCTCGAAGATCGACCTCACCGAGAGCAGCCGCTGCTCCACGGTGCGTCTGGAGGCCTCGATGTCGTCGAGGTCCAGGTCGAGCACGTCGAAGATCCGCCCGGCCGGCGACTCCGCGCTCCGGTCCCTGATCACCACGTCCGGGGTGCCGAGACCCTGGGCGACCGTGAGCTCGTAGACGACCGCCGGATCGGCATCGGTGATGTCGGCGATCACGACGTCGGCGAGCTCGAGCTGCTTGAGGTCCTCGCCCCGCATCCCGGAGGGCTCCGAGACGTACAGGGCGAGGTTCAGCTGCTCCAGCACCGGTCGCAGGATCCGCTCGCGGACGATGTCGCGCTGGGCCTCGGTGGTCGTGCTCGGCTGCAGCAGGACACAGCGGCCGCGCGTCGGTCTCACCGCGGCACCGACGAGCTCCTCCCAGTAGTCGACGATCCGGGCCAGCGGCATCGCGAACGCCTGCCGACCGCCTTCGGCCTCGACCTGGATGCCGATCACCGCACCAGCGAGATCGCTGTAGACCGCGGCCCCGCTGAACCCGGTGACCGCGAGGGTCGTCGTCTCGTACTGGAAGTAGTAGGCCCATGAGCTGCTGGTGCGCAGGTAGTTCCCCGCGGGCGTCAGTACGCCGGTGCCGCCGCTCTGCGCGTTCCGGAGGTTGTCGCCGTAGCCCCGTGCGCGCACCAGCCCGTCGGCCTGCGTCACGAGGGTGAACGGCAGTGGCTGCCGACCGTTCGGGCGCTCGAGCCTCAGCACCGCGAAGTCCTGGGCTGCGGGCTTGTCGTGGACCGGCTGGATCACGAAGGTGGCCCGTTCGTCGGCCTCGGCGTCGGGGAACCTCACCCACACCTCACCCTGCGAGGCGAGGGGTGCCACCACGTGGCCGGCGGTCAGGAGATGACCCTCGTCGGTGCCCAGCCAGGCGGTGCCGATCGATCGTCCGTCCTTGCTCGCCAAGACCGCGCAGGTCGCCTGCGCCAATAGCTCGCCGACAGCCATCAGGACCGGTCGAAGTCCCAGGTCAACGTGGCTTTCACCGACCCTTGACCTTGCGCCTTGACGACCCACACCCCGGCGCTGCTGGTGAACGAGAACGCGAGCTCCAGGGACACCGAGCTCGGCCCGTCCGGGGAAGCCGCGAGCGCGCTGCCGAGGTCGGCCGAGACGTCCTGGAGCATCTGCTTGAGCGATCCGTAGGCGTCCTCGAGCCGGCTGCTGGTCTCGGTGGTGCCGAACTCGTCGCCGAGCCAGTCGACCCCTGCGCCGGGGCCGTCGTCCGAGGACTCGATCAGCACAGTCGACCTACCGATCTGAACCGGCGTGTAGTCCAACGCGTCCTCCTCGTGATTCGAACCCCGCAACCGTAGAGGAGCCAGGAGCGACGCGTACGCGGTTTCGCCGATGCGCCCAGTACGGTTGGCGCGTGATCGACCTCCCTGCCGGTGGCACCCTCACGATCGGCGCTCCCAGCCTGGTCCTTCTCGTCGGTTCTTCGGGATCGGGCAAGTCGACCTTCGCCAAGCGACTCTTCGGACCGTACGAGGTCGTCTCCAGCGACCACTGCCGTGCCCTCATCGCCGACTCCGAAGAGGATCAGTCGGTCACCCCGCAGGCCTTCGAGCTCGTCCGCTACATCGCTCAGGCGCGCCTCGAGGCCGGCCGGATCGCGGTCGTCGACGCGACCAACGTCCATCGCAGCGCCCGCCGCCGCAACCTCGACCTGGCCGCGAAGGTCGGCGTCGAGGCCGTCGCCATCGCCCTCGACGTCCCGCTCGAGGAGTGTCTGGCACACAACGCGACACGGACGGGCCGGGTCGTCCCCGAGGAGGCGATCCGCAGCCAGCGGGCGGACATGGACAGGACGCTGGCTCAGCTCGACGGCGAGGGCTTCGCCATGGTCTACCGTCTCGACAGCGCCGCGATGGCCTCGGTCAGCCTGGCCCGCCACCAGGGATGACACCGCCGGTCTCCCCCGGCGCCCGCGCCTACTCGCCGGCGGCGAGGTAGTCGCGGAGCCCCAGCGGCTCACGCCCGGTGAGAGCGGCGACGTCGCCGCTGACTCCGTCGAGCTCCCCGGCGGCGATCGCGGTGTAGGTGGAGACCCAGGCGTCGTACTGCCAGGCGGGCGCCGCCCAGCGGCGACGCGAGGCATAGGCCTCCTCGATCGTCTCGTCGTGGTAGCGGACCTCGCGCCCACGGTGCTCGGTGAGGATGGCCGCGACCTCGCTCATCGTGAGCGCCTCGGGACCGGTGAGGTCGTAGGTGAGCCCCCGGTGACGCTGCGGCGCCGTGAGCGTCGCCACGGCGGAGCGCGCCACATCGGCCCGGGCGACCGGCGCGAAGCGCCCATCGCCGGCCGGCCCTCGGATGACGCCGTCCTCACCGACCAAGGAGGGGAGGAAGTCGAGGTAGAAGTTGTCGCGCAGCAGGGTGTAGCCCATGCCGCTCGCCTTGATCCGCTCCTCGGTCGCGAAGTGGTCGCGCGCGAGCGTGAAGGCGGCATCGGGCGCGGCGCCGAAGAAGGACGTGTAGACGATGTGCCCGACCCCGGCCGCCGCGGCGGCATCGACGAAGGTGAGGTGCTGTTCGAGGCGGTCCGCCGACTCGGAGGCCGAGACCATGAGCAGGGTCTGAACGCCGTCGAGAGCCCTCACCGCGGCCTCCCTGTCACCGTAGGTCACCGCGAACGCATCGGCCCCGGGGATCTCGGGAGCCCTGGCGGTGTCACGTACGAGCAGACGGAGTGCGGCGTCGGAGTCGCCCAGCGCGCGGGCGACGGCGCCACCGACGAAACCGGTGGCGCCGGTGACCGCGACGGTGGGGCGGCTGGTCATCCCACCTCGTCCCGGAGCGCGGCGAGGGCCTCGTCGGCGTGGATCTCGGCCTTGAGCATCCCCTCGACGACGGCCTTGATCCGACCGTCGGTGCCGATCGCGAAGGTCGTACGCTGCAGCGGCCCGAGCTTGCCGAGGAGGCTGGGCTTCACGCCGTAGAGCTCGGCCACCGAGCCGGCGGGATCGGAGAGCACCGGATAGTCGAGGTCGTGGTTGGCGGCGAAGCCGGCCTGCTTCTCCACGCTGTCCTTGCTGATCCCGAGCCGGTGGGCGCCGAGCGCCTCGAACTCGCCCGCGAGGTCGCGGAAGTGGCAGGCCTCCTTGGTGCACACCGGCGTCTCGGCGGCCGGGTAGAAGAAGAGCACCACGGGGCCCTTCTCGACCAGTGACGAGAGGGTGACGGACGTGCCGTCCTGGGCAGGGAGCGTGAAGTCGGGCGCGACGGCACCGGTCTCGAGCGGCATGGCGACAACCTACTCCGCCAGCATCCGCCGCAGGACGTAGGGCGTGATACCGCCGTGCCGGTAATAGGCGGCGTCACGCTCGGTGTCGAGACGCACCCGCGCCTCGAAACTGGTCGTCCCGGCGGTGACGACGACGGTCTCCGGACGCGACGGGCCGTTGAGCGCGTCGAGACCGGTGACGGCGTACGTCTCGGTGCCGGTCAGCCCCCAGGACTCCGCCGACTCCCCCGGCAGGAACTCCAGGGGCAGGATGCCCATCCCGATGAGGTTCGAGCGGTGGATGCGCTCGAACGACTCCGCGAGGACGGCCCGCACGCCGAGGAGCGCCGGGCCCTTGGCCGCCCAGTCGCGCGAGGATCCGCTGCCGTACTCCTTGCCACCCAGGACGACCAGCGGGACACCGGCCGCCCGGTAGGCCATCGCCGCCGCGTAGACGCTCTGGGTCTCGCCGGTCAGCAGGTTCAGCGTCGACCCGCCCTCGACGCCGGGGACCAGCTGGTTGCGCAGGCGTACGTTGGCGAAGCAGCCGCGCATCATCACCTCGTGGTTGCCGCGGCGGGAGGCGTAGGTGTTGAGCTGGAAACGCTCGACCCCGAGCCCGGTCAGATACTGCCCGGCCGGGGTGTGCACCGGGATCGCCCCGGCGGGTGAGACGTGGTCGGTCGTGACCGAGTCGCCCAGCCTGACCAGCACCCGGGCACCGGTGATGTCCGCGACCGGACGTGGCTCGCGGGTCATCCCGTCCAGGTAGGGCGGCCGGCGCAGGTAGGTCGACTGCTGGTCCCAGGCGAAGGTCTCCCCCGCCGGGACGTCCAGGCCCTGCCAGCGCTCGTCACCGGTGAAGACGTCGGCGTACGCCTTGGCGAACATGCCCGCCTCCACCGTGCCGTCGATGACGTCCTGGATCTCGTGCGAGGTCGGCCAGAGATCGGCGAGGTGGACCGGACGACCCTCGGGGTCGTGGCCGAGCGGGTCGTTGACGAGGTCGATGTCCATCGTCCCGGCGAGGGCGTAGGCCACCACGAGCGGCGGCGAGGCCAGGTAGTTCATCCGTACGTCCGGGTTGATCCGGCCGTCGAAGTTGCGATTGCCGGAGAGCACGGAGACGACGCTGAGGTCGTGCTCGTGCACCGCGTCGGTGACCTCGGGGATCAGCGGACCGGAGGCACCGATGCAGGTCATGCAGCCGTAGCCGGTGAGGTGGAAGCCGAGCTTCTCGAGGTAGGGCGTCAGGCCGGCGTCGGCGAGGTAGTCGGTCACGACCTTCGACCCCGGCGACAGGCTGGTCTTCACCCAGGGCCGGCTGACCAGGCCCCGCTCGACGGCGCGCTTGGCGAGCAGGCCGGCGGCGACCATGACCGACGGGTTGGAGGTGTTCGTGCAGGAGGTGATCGCCGCGATCGCGACGGCGCCGTGGTCGATCCTGTGCCGGTGGCCGTCGAACTGGACCTCGACCTCGCGGCTCGGGCTCTCGGCACCGGCGTCGAGGCCGAGAACCTCCGGGAGCGCCCGCCGGAAGGCCTCACGCGCGTCGGTGAGCAGCACCCGGTCCTGCGGGCGGCGCGGCCCGGCCATCGACGGCACGACCGCGGTCAGGTCGAGCTCGACGGTCTCGGAGTAGGCCGGCTCGTGGGCCGGGTCGAACCACAGGCGCTGGTGCCGGGCATAGGCTTCGACCAGGCGTACCTGCTCCTCGGGGCGCCCCGTGAAGCGGAGATACCGGATCGTCTCCTCGTCGATCGGGAAGTAGGCGCAGGTCGAGCCGAACTCCGGGCTCATGTTGGCGATGGTGAGCCGGTCCGGCAGCGTCGTCGCCGAGACACCGGGTCCGTAGAACTCGACGAACTTCCCGACGACACCGTGCCGCCGCAGCGTCTCGGTGATCGTGAGCACGAGGTCGGTCGCGGTGGCACCCTCGGGGAGGTCGCCGTGCAGCCGGAAGCCGACGACGCGCGGCAGCCGCATCGAGAGCGACTCGCCGAGCATGACGGCCTCGGCCTCGATCCCGCCGATGCCCCAGGCGAGCACTCCCATGCCGTTGACCATGGTCGTGTGGGAGTCGGTGCCCAGGCAGATGTCGGGATAGGCCCAGCCCTCCTCGGCGGTGACGACCCGGGAGAGGTACTCGGCGTTGATCTGGTGCATGATCCCGGTGCCGGGCGGCACCACGGCGAAGTCCTCGAGGGTGTCCTTGCCCCACTTGAGGAACCGGTAGCGCTCGGTGTTGCGGGCGTACTCGATCTCGACGTTGCGCTCGAACGCGTCGCTGCGGCCGAAGACGTCGGCGATGACCGAGTGGTCGATGACGAGCTCGGCCGGGATCTGCGGGTTGACCAGGGACGGGTTCTCCCCGAGAGCGACCATCGCGTCACGCATCGCGGCGAGGTCGGCCAGGGTCGGCACCCCGTTGGTGTCGTGCAGGAAGGCGCGCGAGGGACTGAGGTCGATGGCGCTGTCGTGGTCGGGCCCCTCGGCCCACCGCAGCAGGAGCGCGATCTGCTCGGCGCTGGACCGCGCGCCGTCCTCGTGGCGGAGCAGGTTCTCCAGCACCACGCGCAGGCTCCACGGCAGGGCGTCGACGTCGAGACCGGCGAGGCTGTGGATCTCGTACGTCCTCCCGTCGACCTCGAGGGCGTCGCGGGTGCCGAACGAGTCGAGCGAGACGACCTTGGTCGGGCGGGTCATGCGAGGTCCTCCGGGAATGCCGGGATCGCGTACGTGTTGACGTGCCCGCCCTCGACCACGCACCGGTCCGCCACCGCACGCCAGGCGGCGTAGTGCGGAGCTTCGCGGTGGGCGAGACGGAACGCGTCTTCGTCGGCGTAGACCTCGTGCAGGACGAAGCGGTGCGGGTCGTCGATGCGACGGTGTACGTCGAACCGCAGGCACCCGGGCTCGTCGCGGAGCGAGGCACGGGAGTTGACCCGGATACCTTCGAGGAACTCGTCGACGCGGTCGGGGCGCACGGTCAGATCGACCAGGACGGTGAACATCAGCCGGCCACCCGCTCCAGCATCGAGTCGTCGAAGGCCACACCGCACTCGGCCCCGAGGCCACGGAGATCCGTCACCGTCTTGTCCGGGAGACGTACGCCGGTCAGCCGGCCCCGCGCCTCGGCTCGGGCCTCGATCTCGCCGGGGTAGAAGATCTCCTCGACACCGCTCGCCCGGGGCACCGACTTGGTCGCGGCGATCAGGTCGTCGATCCGGTCGCCGAAGTCGCTGGCGGGGAGCAGGGTGTCGACGCGGAGGGCAACGACGAGGTGGCCGCAGCCGCTACGCCGGTCAGGGACGTACGGGCCGACGACGCCGGTGCCGTAGCCGGAGCCGGTCAGAACGCCGGAGAGCACGTCCATCACGAAGGAGATGCCGTAGCCCTTGTGGCCGCCCATGGGAGCGAGCAGGCCGTGGATCGCGGCATGCGGGTCGGTCGTGGACACGCCGTCGGCGTCGAACGCCCAGGTGTCGGGGATCTGCTCGCCGCGCTCGGCGGCGGCGTAGATCTTGCCGCGGGCCACGCCGGTGTTGGCGATGTCGAGGACCACGGGCGGGTTGCTCCCACCCGGCGTCGCGACCGACCACGGATTGGCGCCGACGGTCTTCTCGGTGCCGCCCCAGGGCGCCATCGCCGGGCTGCCGTTGGTGGTCAGGATCCCGACGCAGCCGGCATCGGCCATCCGACGGGTCCAGTAGGCGGCGGTGCCGAAGTGGTTGCTGTTGCGGACGGCCACGACGCCGATCCCGTGCGTGGCGGCGCGCGCGACGGCCGCCTGGCACGCCCGGGCGGCGATGACCTGGCCGACACCCTCGCGGCCGTCCATGACGGCCAGGGCCCCGGTGTCGACGACGATCTCCTCGCGGGTGACGGCCGCCATCACGCCGGAGCGGAGCCGGGCGACGTACCAGGGCAGGCGGAGCATGCCGTGGGACGGGTGGCCCCACAGGTCGGCGGTGACGAGGCTGTCGCTGACAAGGCGGGCGTCGGCCTCGGGTACGCCGAGCGAGGCGAGCACCTCGGCGCCGAACTCGGCGAGCCGGTCGGGGTGGGCGATGACGGTCATGCGGGGAACCTCCGGGTCAGGTCGGCGACCTGGTCGTGGGTGAGCGGTCGCGTGGCGTGGCCGCGAAGCAGCAGGAAGAGTCGGGCGGTCTCCTCGAGCTCCTCGGCCGCGTCGGCCGCGGCGGACAGGTCGGCGCCGGCCACGATCGAGCCGTGGTTGGCGACGAGGAAGCTGCGGTGGTCGCGCGCCGTCGCTTCGGCGAGCGACTCGAGCGAGGTGTCGCCGGGCGCGTGGTAGGGCAGCAGCGGGAGCCGGCCGACGCGCATCACGTAGTAGGCGGTGAGCGGCGGCAGCACATCGGCGGGGTCGACGTCGGCGAGGCAGGAGACTGCCACGGCATGGGTGCTGTGCAGGTGCACGACGGCGCCGGCGCTCGGCCGCGAGCGATAGACGGCCGCGTGCAGGAACGCCTCCTTGGACGGCTCGGCGCCGTCGACATGGCGACCGTCGAGGTCGATCACCGACAGCGCACCCGGCTCCAGGGCGCCGAGGCTGACGCCGGTGGGCGTCAGCAGGATGCGGTCCTCGGCGACCTTCGCGCTGAGGTTGCCGGTGCGGCCGAAGGTCAGCGAGCGGTCGAAGAAGGACGCACCCAGCTCGACGATCTGTGCAGCGACGTCGCTCATGCCTCGGCTCCCGCGGCACGGACCAGCAGGTCCTCGGTGCCGAAGTTGCCCGACT
Source organism: Nocardioides sp. NPDC054178 (assembly GCF_055585005.1). Classification (NCBI taxonomy): domain Bacteria; kingdom Bacillati; phylum Actinomycetota; class Actinomycetes; order Propionibacteriales; family Nocardioidaceae; genus Nocardioides; species Nocardioides sp. NPDC054178. The sequence goes on along the minus strand of NZ_JBVJKY010000009.1, from coordinate 149,036 downwards.
TGAGCAGCAGCGCGAGACCGTCGTCGGTGAGACACCACGGCACGCCGCGGTCGGCCTCGTGGTCGACCAGGACGCTGCGTACGCCGAGGGCCTGGACGACCGCGCCCGAGGTCTCGCCCCCGGCGACGACGATCCGCCGGGCGCCTCGATCGGCGGCCGTTCGCGCCAGGGAGCCGAGGGTCCGTTCGAGGATCGAGGACGTGTCCGCGCCCATCGCCGCCCGGGCGCGTTCGCGCTCCTCCGGCCCGGCCGAGGAGTAGACCAGGACCGGCGACTCACCCAGATGGCCGGTCAGCCACTCGGTCGCGACGGCGAGCATCTCGGCGGGGTCCGGGGTGAGCGCGGGGTCGAGCCGACAGGACGCCATGACCTCGGCCGCCGCGGCGACCTGGGCCAGGGTGGCGGCCGAGCAGGATCCGGCGAGGACCACCGCCGGGCCTGCGGGAAACTCGCCCGGCGGCGTCGACGTCCCGGACCCGGCCGCGGCCACGGCACCGACCGCGCCGGCCAGGCCCGCTCCCCCGGTCAGCAGACGGAGGTCGGCGGCTCCCTCGGCGATCGCGCGGAGGTCCGAGTCGGAGACCGCGTCGGCGACCACGTGACGTACGCCGGCGGCGGTGTGCGCCTTCAGAGCCGCCGCCACGGCCTCGGACCCTGCGGTGATCGTCGTCAGCGGCAGCGACCCGACCAGGCCGGCGGTCTGGCGCTGCAGGACCCGCACCAGGTCAGGGTCGGTCATCGGCGTCAGCGGGTGGTGCCGCATCGGCGACTCGCTGAGCAGCCGGTCCCCGACGAACAGATGCCCGAGGTACGTCGTCCGCCCGTGCTCCGGCGAGGCCGGGCAGATCACCGTGGTCGACTCACCGAGCGCCTCGAGGAGAGCATCGGCGACCGGGCCGATGTTGCCCTCGTCGGTCGAGTCGAAGGTCGAGCAGTACTTGAAGTAGACCCGCTCGACGTCGCCCGCCCGCAGCCAGGCCAGCGCGGCCAGCGACTCGGCGACGGCATCCGCCGCCGGGACGGTCCGCGTCTTGAGGGCGATGACGACGGCGTCCACCTCCGGGACGACCGCGTCGGCACCGGGAACGTCGAAGAGCAGCGCCACCGAGAGCCCCGAGCGGCGCAGCGCCGCGGCGACGTCGGAGCCGCCGGTGACGTCGTCGGCGATGCAGCCGATCGCGATCACGAGACGCGCTCTCGCGACCGGCCGGCCAGCGACGCCGCGGCGAGGTGGGGCGCGCTCAGGACGGGCACCTCGACGGCGGCCGCGATCCCGGCCAGCGAGGGCGCCAGCGAGTACTGAGCGAGCACGATGACGTCGGCGGACTCCGCGGCGCCCACCGCCTCGGCTGCCATCAGCCGCGTCAGCTCATCGAGGTCCCCGGACGAGCTGGCCTCGGCCGCCCCGGCGACGACGACCGACTCGATCGTGCTCACCACCCCGGCCGTGGTGAGCCGGTCGCCAAGACGCCGGGCACTGTCGGCAGCGGCCGGGGCCAGCGACGCGAGCACCGCGATCCGGTCCGGGCGCAGCGACGCGACGTGGTCGAACATCGCCTGGTCCGAGGCCAGCACCGTGACGGGCAGCCGTGCAGCCAGGTCGTCGGCGACGGGACCGAACATCGAGCAGGTGAGCTGCACGGCGTCGGCACCGCCGTCGACGGCGTACTGGATCAGTGTGCTCATCCTCGCGATCAAATCCTCGGTGAGGCCCCCGGCCGCGTCGGCGTCGGTGACGAGCCGGCTGTCGAGCAGGTGCCAGAGCTCGGCCTCGGGGAACTCGTCGCCGAACGCGACGACGGCGGGGGCCATCGAGGCCTGGCTCGCGTGGATCAGCGCGACAGTGGGCCTGGGCATGGGTGGTGCTCCTCCTGGGTGTCGGGACGTAGGTGTCGGGCGGCCGTCAGGCCGAGACGATGCGAGCGACGACGGCGTCGGTGAACTCGCGGGTGCCGGCGCTGCCACCGAGGTCGCGGGTCGAGACGCCGGCCGCGACGGTGGCCGCGACGGCGTCATCGAGTCGGCGCGCCGCGTCGGCGAGCCGGGCGTCGTCGTGGCGTCCGCTGAGCCAGTCGAGCAGCATCGAGCCGGAGAGGTTCATCGCGATCGGATTGGCGATGTCCTGTCCGGCGATGTCGGGCGCCGAGCCGTGCGAGGCCTGGGCCATGGCATGGGTGTCGGAGGTGTTGATCGACGGCGCGATGCCGAGCGACCCGGCGATCTCTCCCGCGAGGTCGGAGAGGATGTCGCCGAACATGTTCTCGGTGACGATCACGTCGAAGTCGTCGGCCCGGCGCACGAGGTGCACCGTCATCGCGTCGATGTGGAAGTCGTCGACCTCCACGCCCGGGAACTCCTCGGCCACCTCACGGCACACGTCGCGGAACAGGCCGGTCGTCATCTTGAGCACGTTGGCCTTGTGCACGATCGTCACCTTGTTCCGGCGACGGGTGGCGAGCTCGAACGCCGAGCGGGCGATCCGCTCCGTGCCGGCACGCGTGATGATCCCGTGCATGATCGCCACGTCGGGCGTCGGCATCATCTCGCCGGTGCCCTGGAAGGTGTTGCGGTCGGCGTAGAAGCCCTCGGTGTTCTCCCGGGCGATCACCAGGTCGGTGCCCGGCACCACGGCGTTGCCGCCCTGGAAGGCCTTGGCCGGCCGGATGTTGGCGTAGAGGCCGAAGTGCTTGCGGATGGTGCCGCTCGGGTTGAGCTGGCTGCGGTACGGCTCCGGGTAGGCCGCGCTGTCGTGCGGACCGAGGAGCCAGCCGTCGAGGTCCTCGAGGACCTTGAGGGTGCTCTCCGGCGTGTGGCTGCCGAGCTCCTCGATCGCCGAGGCGCCGAGCGGGAGCTCGTGCCAGTCGATCGGGCCGATCCCGGCCGCGGCGACCGTCGCGTCGATCATCGCGACCGTCGAGGGGACGATCTCGGGACCGATGCCGTCGCCGAGAAGGACGCCGAGTCGGTACGTGCGGGTTGGCTGTGTGGTCACGTTCGTGGCCTTTCGGTGGGAGGAGGTGGGAGGTCGGGAGGAGGTCAGGAGACCGTGAGCAGGTCCCGCTCCTCCTGGCTGAGCGCGACCTTCTCGGCGTAGAGGAGGGCGCTGCCGGCCTCGAAGACGAGCTGCACGCGTCCGGCGAGACCGGGACGCTGGCTCTCGACCTGGACGACCTGGTTGCCCAGGCGTACGTCGTACTCGTAGTGGCTGCCGACGTAGGAGGAGGTGAGCACCTCGGTGTCGAGCCGGTTGGAGCCGGCCACCTCGGACCCGGCGGGTACGACCTCGAGCCGCTCGGGGCGGATCGCGACCGTGACGCCCTGCCCGGGAGAGGTCTCCAGATCGGCCTCGACCACGACGACGCCGTCGCTCGCGTCGAGGCGGACCGTGTGGCACGAGCCGCTGGACTCCTCGACCTTGCCCTGGAAGAAGTTGCACCGGCCGACGAAGGCGGCGACCTCGGGGGTGGCGGGGCGCTCGTAGACGGCGTGCGGGTCGGCGACCTGGAGCATGCGGCCGCCGGACATCACCGCGATCCGGTCGCTGAGCGCGAGCGCCTCGTCCTGGTCGTGGGTGACGTAGACGGTGGTGATGCCGAGCTCCTCCTGGAGCCGCTTGAGCCAGGCTCGCGCCTGCTCGCGCAGCTTGGCGTCTAGGTTCGAGAGCGGCTCGTCGAGCAGCAGCATCGTCGGCGAGTAGACGAGCGCCCGGGCCAACGCGACCCGCTGCTGCTGGCCGCCGGAGAGCTGGTGCGGGTAGCGGGCGCTGAGATCGGCGAGGCCGACCTTGTCGAGCGCGTCGTGGATGAGCTCCTTCTGGCGGGCCCTGTCGACCTTGCGGATGTCGAGCGGGAGCGCGAGGTTCTTCGCGATCGTCATGTGCGGCCACAGGGCGTAGGACTGGAACACCATGCCGAGGTTGCGCTCCTCGGGCGGCAGGAAGGTGCCCCGCTGCTGGTCGACGAAGGTGGTGCCGTCGACGGTGATCGACCCGCCCGTGGGACGTTCGAGGCCGGCGATGCAGTTGAGGGTGGTCGACTTCCCGCACCCGCTGGGACCGAGGAGCGTGAAGAACTCGCCGTCCTTGATCGTGAAGGTGTTGTCGTGGAGGACGGTGTTGTCACCGAACTCCTTCTTGAGGTTCTTGACGACGAGCTCAGGCATGGTGCTTTCCCTTCATCAGCAGGCCTGCGAGCGCCACGAAGGCGGCGGTGATGGCGATCTGGACGGTGGCGAGCGCGGCCACGGAGCCGGTGCGGCCCTGGGCCCAGAGCTCGAGCATGGTGGTGCCGAGGATGTTGCTGTCCGCGGAGCTGAGGAAGACGGCGGGCGAGTACTCCTTGAGCATGATCACGAAGGTGAGGACCAGCGCGCCGCCGAAGGCGGGCGTGATCAGCACGCGCAGCACCCGGAAGAAGGTCATCAGCCAGTCGGCGCCCGAGACGCGGGCGGCGTTGTCCAGCTCCGCCCCGATCTGCATGATCGAGGGGGCCACCGACCCGAACGCACTGGGCAGCGCCCGGAGCCCGAAGGCGATGACCAGGGCGCCGAGCGTTCCCTGGAGCAGGGTGCCCGTGCCGAACGGGGCGAAGGCGAATGCCCAGAAGAAGCCGATGCCGATGATGATCCCGGGGACCGACTGCGGGATCAGGGCGAGATACTCCACGAGACGGCCGAAGCGGAAGGTCGACCTCCGCGCGACCATGACCGCCATCACCGCGAGGGCGCTCACCAGCACCGAGCCGACGCCGGCGACGATGATGCTGTTGACGATCGACTGTCGGTAGGACTCGAACTGGAGGACCGTCGCGTAGTTGTCCAGGGTCAGGAAGTCGAACGGGTTGCGCAGCGGCGTGAAGATCAGCGTGAACGAGCGGAAGACCAGTCCCAGGATCGGGATCAGCGCACCGAAGACCACGTAGAACGCGATGAACGCGACGCTCACCCACTTCACCCAGCCGAGCTCGAGCCTGCGTGGGCGGGTGGCCTTGCCCCGCACCGAGACGAACCGCGCGGAATCCTTGAGGAGCTTGGCCTGGAGCGCGACCAGGCTGATCGTGACCAGGAGGATCACGACGGAGGCAGCACCGAGCACGGTGTAGTCGGGGTCGACCGCCTGGAGGCCGTTCTTGTAGAGGAACGTGGAGAAGACGCTGATGTTGACCGGCTGACCGTAGAGCAGCGGGACGCTGAGCGTCTCGACGGACATCGAGAAGATCAGGATGGAGCTGTAGACCACCGGCGGTCGGAGCATCGGCACGACGACCTGGAACAGGATCCGCGCCGGTCCCGCGCCGCACACCTGGGCCGCGGACTCGAGCGAGGCGTCCGACTGGCGCAGCGCGTTGGCGCAGAAGACGTACGCGATCGGGGCCAGGGCGACGGCTTCGGTGACGGCCATGCCGGGGATCGAGTAGAGGTTCCACGGCACCGCGCCGAAGACCTGCTCGACCTGGGTGCTGACGAAGCCGGCCGGGCCGTACATCAGGATCCAGCCGAAGCCGAGGATCAGCGAGGAGATGAAGAAGGGCCACTGCATCGCCAGCGCGATCAGGCGTCCCCCAGGAAGCCGGGTACGCACCACCACGACCGCCATCGGCACCGCGATCATGATGCTGAGGGCCGTGGTGAGGGACGCGAAGAGGAGGGTGTTGAGGATGACCTCTCCGAACCCGGAGTCGGTGAAGAGCGCCCGGTAGCCCTCGAGGGTCAGGACACCGCCGTCCTCGTAGAGAGGTCGGTCGACGACGCTCTGCCACAGCGTGGGGACGACCGGCGCGAGCACCAGGATCGCCAGCACCACGAGCACACCCCACATGGCGAGCTGGTCACGGCCGATGCCGAACGGTCTGCGGTAGCGCGGTTCCCTGAACTCGGGCGCCTGGTCCTGGGACGCCGGCGGCGTCGTGGTCATGGTTGCCATGGCGAGCTCACTCCTCTTCGGGGGCGGGCTCGACGTACCGGTAGAACTTGTCCATCCATGCGTCGACCTCGCTCTTCGGCACGGTCTCGTACGGCGCGAGGAGCACGTTCTCCTCGCCGACCGCCTCGATGACCTCCTGGTAGGTGTGCAGGCCGGGGCCCTCGATGCCGTCGCGGTAGGAGGAGAGGCCGCCCTCGGCGACCGCGCGCTGGCCTTCGTCGGAGAGCAGGAAGTCGACGAAGAGCTTCGAGGTCGCGGCGTGCGGCGCGTCGGCGGCGATGCCGACCCCGCGCGGAAGGATCGTGGTGCCGTCCTCGGGATAGATCACCTCGACCAGGCCCTGGCTGTCGTTCACGACCGGGAAGGCCGGGCCGCCGCTGACGAAGAAGCCCGCGAGGTACTCCCCCGAGAGGATCTTCTCCATCTGGGTGCCCGAGGACGTCTCGGCGCGGGTGAACGGGAGCACCCGCTCCAGCTCGCTCCAGCCGTCCGGGTTGGCCTCGGTGAAGTTGCGGGTCACCGTGAACCCGAAGCTGCTCTCCGGGTCGCGGACCGTGATCTTGTCCTGCAGGAGATCCTTGTTCTCCTCCGCGATGTCGGCCAGGTCGGCGACGCCGGTCGGGGCCTCGGGCATCAGCTCGGTGTTGTAGGCGATGGTCTGCGGGTCGGCCGACATCGCGTAGACGTTCGGGAGCAGCTCGGCGAAGTCCGGCAGCTCGGCGAGCTCCGGCGACTCGTAGTCCTGGAGGGTGCCGTCGCGCTCGGCGAAGTCGGCCCAGGCGGACGACGCGTTGGAGACCACCAGGTCGACGGGCGAGGAACCGGTCGCCTGCTCGGCGAGCACACGCTGGAACACCTCGTCGCTGTCCAGGTCGTTGGCCGAGACCTTTTCGACCCATGGGAACTTCTTCTTGAAGTCGCGGAAGATCGGCGCCCAGTTCTCCTCGGAGGTGTTGGAGTAGATGGTGAGCTCGCCGCCCTCCTCCTTCGACGCGGCCACGACCTCCTCGGCGTAGCTGTCGGGGTAGTAGTCGGGCACCTCCTCGACCGAGATCTTGTTCTCCTTCGGCTCGACGGCGGCCTCGCCGCTGCCACAGGCGACCAGCGACGCCATGGCGAACGCCCCGGCGGCGGCCAGCGCGAGGTGTCTGCGGACTGGTGATCGGGTCCCGAGCCTGGACGTAGATGACTGCATGTGGCTCCGCTCCTCGATGAGGTTCTGGGGGGTGTGATGAGCGCCACTGTGCTGGTTATAACCTGTAACCGTCAAGCGCTGCTCGCCGGAGAATGCCCGGAATCGGAGCTCATCGCAGCCGGCCCGAGCTCCCTCGCACGCCTCTGACCTGCACTTTTAACCCGGCCTTCGGCCTGCTTCATCGGAGAGGAAAAAAATGAAAGCTTGTCACAGAGGCGCGGATGTACGTGACACCTAGCAGTCAGATCGAGTAGGTTATAGCGAGTTCCAACAAGGGAGACATGCCATGACGGAGCCCGCCGGGGTCTACGCCACCAAGAGCGACTACGCCTACACACGTCTGCGCGACGGCATCCTGACCGGGGAGTTCGAACCCGGCACGGTGCTGCACCAGGCGACCCTGGCGAAGACGATCGGGATCAGCACCACACCTCTGCGCGAGGCGATGCGCCGGCTGATGACCGAGGGGCTGGTGGAGCTGGACGCCCACCGTGACGCCCGGGTCTCGGCGCTCACCGCGGAGGAGGCGCGCGACCTCCTCGAGGTGCGCCGCTCGCTCGACCCGCTCGCCGCATCCCTCGCCGCGCAGCGGCGCACCAAGGAGGACATCCGCGCTATGCGCGAGGCCGCGGCATCCCTCCATGCGCTCCCCGACCAGCCCAGCGTGTCCGACCTGGTGGCGCACCGCCGCTTCCATGCCGCGATCTACACCGCCTCCCACAACGACATCCTCATCACCACGCTGGCTGGGCTCTGGGACAAAGCAGACCGCTACCGCCACCTCGGCCTGCAGGTCCATCGCGACCAGCCCGAGCGCGACACCAAGGACCGTGAGCACGCCGAGCTCCTGGACGCAGTGATCCGCGGCGACAGCGACGGCGCCGCCGAGGTGATGCGTCAGCACATCGCGACGAGCCTCGGCGCCAAGGCGGCCAGCCGGCTCGGCGCGGACGAAGAGCCGCCCCACCTCACCAGCCTCAGCTGACCACCCGATCCACACCAGGAGTCCAGATGCCCTCGACGAGCCCGCTCGCCACCGTGATCGCCCCCACCGGCACCCTCCGGGTGGTCATCAACCTCGGCAACCCCGTGCTCGCCCAAGGCACCGCCGAGGAACCTCGCGGCGTCACGGTCGCGATCGCGCGGTCCGTCGCGGACTGGCTCGGCGTCCCGCTCGAGCTCCACTGCGTCGATGCTGCTCGCGACTCGTACGCGGCGATCACCGAGGGCCGGGTCGACCTCTGCTTCCTCGCCAACGAGCCCGCGCGGGAGGAGGGCGTCGTCTTCACGGCTCCCTATGTGCTCATCGAGGGCGTCTACGTCACCGACGCCGACTCGCCGCTCACCGGGGCCGGCGACGTCGACCGCGACGGTGTGCGCATCGGCGTCCGCGACGGCTCGGCCTACGACCTCTTCCTGACCCGCACCCTCCGGCACGCGGAGGTGGTCCGTGCCGACGAGGCCACCGACGTCTTCGAGGAGCAGGGGCTCGACGCGGCCGCGGGGGTGCGTCAGCCGATGGAGGAGTACGTCGCCGCCACCGGCCGCCGGATCCTGGAGCCGGCCTTCATGGAGATCCGCCAGTCCGTCGGCCTGCCCCGCGGACTCGATGCGGAGGCCGTCGCGGCCGTCGCGGCGTACGTCGAGGAGCTCAAGGCCTCCGGGTTCGTGCGGGACGAGCTGCTCGCCAGCGGCGTGGCGGCCACCGTCGCGCCCGCGGAGCCCGCGACCGCCTGAATTCCGGCGTTCCCGGGCGCCGACGGCGCGGGAGCGGCACTATGGCGGGCATGCCAGCCAGCCCGACCCTCCCGCTCGGGGTGCGCATCGGCTACGGATCCGGGTCCGTGGCCACCGGGACGTTCGGCACGATCCCGGGCCTGATGCTGCTCCCCTACCTGACCGACAGCCTCGGGATCGCCGCCCTGGCGGCCGGGTTCATCGTGTTCGCGCCGAAGGCGTGGGATGTGGTGCTGAACCCGATCGCGGGCCGGATCAGCGACCGGACGGTCGACCCCCGGGGGCCACGGCGGCCGTGGCTGCGCCGGGCCGGGATCGCGCTGGCGATGACGTTCGCGCTGCTCTTCGCGGCGCCGTCGATGGCGACCGGGCTCGAGGCGCTGTGGGTGCTGGTCCTGTTCCTGGGCTGCGCGACGGCGTACGCGTTCTTCCAGGTCCCCTACGTCGCCATGCCCGCCGAGCTGACCGAGTCCTATGACGAACGCACCCGGCTGATGACCTGGCGGGTCGCGATCCTGGCGCTGACCATCCTGCTGGCCGGGGCGACCGCGCCGATGATCCGGGACGCCGTCGGGGGTCGCGACGGCTACCGCGTGATGGGTGTGGTGATGGCGGTCCTCATCCTGGCCGGGGTGCTCAGTGCGTACGCCGGCACCCGTCGGGCGCCGGTCCACACCGCCCAGCCTGGCGCGGGGAGCCTGCGCGACCAGCTGAGGATCGTCGCCGCCGCGCCCGACTTCCGCCGGCTGCTCATCACGTTCGTGATCCAGGCCGTCGCGTTCGGGGCGATGCTGGCCGGGGTCGACTACCTGGCCGGCGACGTGATCGGCCGCGACGGCGCGGCTACCGTCCTGTTCGTCTGCTTCGTCGGTCCCGCGCTGCTGCTCACCCCGGCCTGGGCGGCGCTCGGCGCCAGGATCGGCAAGAAGAACGGGTACGTCGCCGCCTCCCTCGTCCTCGCCGTCGGCGCGCTCCTCGCCGCCACCGCCCAGACCGCCCCGGTGGCCCTGGTCTATGCCGCGGTGGTGCTCGTCGGCATCGGGTACGCCGGGTGCCAGGTCTTCCCGATGGCGATGCTTCCCGACGCGGCCGCCGTCGACGCCCGGCGCAGCGGGTCGAGCCGGATCGGCGTCTACACCGGCGTCTGGACCGCCGGCGAGACGCTCGGGCTGGCACTCGGACCCGGGGTCTACGCCGCGGTGCTCGCGCTCGGCGGCTACCGGTCCTCGACCGGCAGCGACGTCGCCCAGCCGGACTCGGCGCTGACCGCGATCACGCTCGGCTTCTCGGTGCTGCCGGCGTTCCTCGCTCTCCTCAGCCTGCTGTGGCTGCGGGGCTACTCGCTCACCGCCGACGACGTAGATGGGACGGTGACCGTATGACCGACGCCCTGACCCAGCTCCGCGAGCTGCAGTCCGCCGACCTGCCGGTGCACGGCGGCCGCACGCTCGCCTACGTCTACGACTCCGGCCTGCCCGACATCGACCGGATCGGCCGCGAGGCGGTGGCCGCCTACGCCGGCTCGAACGGCCTGGACCCGACCGCGTTCCCCAGTCTGCTCCGGATGGAGACCGAGGTCGTCGGGATGGCCGCCGACCTCCTCGACGCGCCCGAGTCGGTGGTCGGCACCGTCACCTCGGGCGGCACCGAGTCGGTGCTGCTCGCGGTGCAGACCGCGCGCGACGCTCGTCCCGGGATCGAGCGGCCGCGGATGGTGCTCCCCACGACGGCGCACGCCGCGTTCCACAAGGCCGCACACTACTTCGGGGTCGAGCCCGTGCTGGTGCCGGTCGGGCCCGACTTCCGGGCGGACCCGGACGCGATGGCCGCAGCGATCGATGAGCGCACCGTGCTGGTCGTCGCCTCGGCGCCGTCCTACGCGCACGGGGTCGTCGACCCGGTCGCCGCGATCGCGGCGGCCGCGGCCGAGCGCGGGATCCGCTGCCACGTCGACGCGTGCATCGGTGGCTGGGTGCTGCCCTACGCCGCGCGGCTGGGGCGCGACGTACCGGCCTGGACGTTCGCGGTCGAGGGCGTCACCTCGATCTCCGTCGACCTGCACAAGTACGCCTACGCCCCCAAGGGCACCTCGGTGCTGCTGCACCGCACCCCCGAGCTGCGGCGGCCGCAGTTCTTCGCCTCGGCCGCGTGGCCGGGCTACACCATGCTCAACTCGACGATGCAGTCGACGAAGTCGGGCGGTCCGCTGGCCGGCGCCTGGGCGGTGCTGCGCTCGCTGGGCGATGCCGGCTACGAGCGGCTCGCCGGCGACGTCTTCGAGGCGGTGGACCGGATCCGCGCCGGGATCGAAGACATGAAGGAGCTGGAGGTGGTCAGCACCCCCGACTCCACGCTGATCGCGCTCACCACCGACGCGAGCTGCGACCCGTTCACGGTCTGCGACGAGATGGCCGCCCGTGGCTGGTACGTCCAGCCGCAGATGTCCTACGCCGGCGCCCCCGCCACGATCCACCTCTCGGTGAGCGCCGCGACGCTTCCCCACGTGGCTGAGCTGCTCGAGGCCCTGGCCGAGGCGGTCGCGGCGGCGGTCGCCTCGGGCCCGGTCGCCGTGGATCCCGGCGTCGCGGCGTTCATCGCCGACCTGGACCCGCTCGCCCTCTCGGACGACGACTTCGACGGGCTGCTGCTCGCCGCCGGGCTCATCGGCACCGGCGGCGAGCAGGACGAGCTGGCGCTTCCGCAGCGGATGGCCGAGGTCAACGCGATGCTCGACCTGGCCTCCGCCACGATGCGCGAAGCGCTGCTCGTCGCCTTCCTCGACCGGCTGACCCGGCCTAGGCGGCGTTGACCCGGCGCTTCCTCCGGGCGAGCATCAGGAACACGCAGAGCACGACCGCGGCGATGATGCCGCTGCGGACCTGGACGTCCCGGGACCGGGCCGCCACCTGCGTACGCTCCTTCACCTCTTCGACCTTCTCCTTACCGCGCGTCTTCACGTCCAGGCGCGCGGCGAGCTCGTCGAGCGTGTCTGCCATCTCGTGTCGGGTGGTATCGAGGTGGGCCTCCACTGCTGCCATGCTCGTCGGATCGGCCTTCTCGACGGGTCGGATGTTGTCGTGCGTCATGACATCCTCCTCATGTCCCGCTCCTCGGGGTGGCGGTGGTGCTTGACGGCCTCCACGTCGCGCTTGAGGTTCTCGGTGGCGCGTTCGGGCTTCATCGGGGCTCCCTCGGAGACCTGCTTCTTCCCGAACAGGGCGATGCCGCCGGCGATGACCAGGAGCACGACTCCGACCAGCAGCGCGGCCAGCCAGGCGTCCATGACCAGTGCCAGGGCGAGGATCGCGGTGGCGATCAGGACCCCGAGGCCGTAGAGCGCCACCAGACCGGCGGCGCCGAACGCCCCGGCCCCCTTGCCGGTGTGCTTGGCCTTCTCCGTCAGCTCGAGGCGGGCGAGCTCGAGCTCGCCCCGCACGAGGGTGGACATCTCCGTGGAGAGTCGCGAGACCAGCTCACCCATCGATGCGTCGGTCTGCTGATGGTGAAGCGTCACGACTCCCACCCCCGCGGAACGTCGGTCACGGGGTCCGAAGCGGGGCTCGGGGCCCCCGGAACCGTCTGTGCGGTCGAGGCCGACGTCGAGGTCGACGTCGAGGCCTGGGACGGTGTGGTGTCGCCGGGCATCTTGTCCTGGATGGTCTGCCGGGCGGTCTCCGCCTTCTCCTTGGCCACGTAGCCCGCGCGGTGTGCCTTCTCCTGCACCCGCGGGTCGTGCCACAGCTCCTGCGCCTTGGCGGCGATGGCGTCGTACCGCTCGCGGCCGGCGCGAGCACCGAGGACGTAGCCGATGCCGAAGGCGGCCATCAACGCTGGTTTCTTGAACATGTGATCCTCCTCCATCGCTGTACACCAGGCCGGTACCCACGTGGCGGGAAGATAAACAGGCCTCAGCGACACAGGCCGAACGCGCGCTCCTCCCCCGCCTCGTCGTAGGTCCCGCGCACGTGGACGACGGCGCCCTGAGGCTGCAGCGCGGCCGAGCCCAGGAGGGACCGTATGAGGTCGAGCATCCGGAGGTTGTCGGACTGCACGTCGCCGGTGAGCACATCGATGCCTCGGCGACGCGCCAGGCACGCCAGCTCGCGCAGCAGCCGCGCCCCCAGACCACGGCCCTGCCAGGCATCCTCCACGAGCACGGCCACCTCCGCGGCGGCGGGCTCCTCGGCGCAGCGGTGGTAGCGGGCCACCGCGACCACCTCCCCACCTGCGACCGCGACCAGGGCGTCGTGGTCACGGTGGTCGACGTCGACCAGGTAGCGGCGGAGCTTGAGCGAGAGCCGCCGGACCGGGGCGTGGAAGCGGCGGTAGATCGTCTCCGCGGACAGACGTGACCACATCCGCTCGAAGGCGACCAGGTCGTCGGGCCGCACCGGTCGGGTGGCGACCGCAGGGGTCACGAGAAGGAGTTCTGAGTTCATATTTCGAACTCTCCGCCTGTGGCGCTGAGTTCGTCAAACGAATTCAGCGTCGTACGCTGGTCCCGTGATCACCGATGAGATCGACCGCACCCGATGCTCGGTCGCCGGCACCCTCGCGGTGGTCGGCGAGAAATGGAGCCTGCTCGTGCTCCGCGAGGCCTTCCTCGGCGTACGCCGCTTCGCCGACCTCCAGCAGAACCTCGACGTCTCGCGGGCGGTGCTCACCGACCGGCTGAACACCTTGGTCGACCAGGGCGTCCTCGCCCGCGTGCCCTACCACGCCGAGGGCCAGCGCCAGCGGCACGAGTACCGGCTGACCCAGAAGGGACTCGACCTCTACCCGACGCTGGTCGCCATGATGGAGTGGGGAGACCGCTACGTCGCCGACGCCCGCGGATCCGCGCTCACCCTCGAGCACCGCGACTGCGGCGGTGCGGTGCACCTGTCCCTGACCTGCGAGGACGGGCACCGCCTCCGCGGCCCGCGCGAGGTGCGAGCCGTCCCGCTACCCGAGGCTTCCCTCTAGCGCGGACGCCTCGGTGGACTCGCCCGCGAGCCGACTGGTCCACTCCCGCATCACCGCGGGCTCGGTCGGGCGGGTGAGCAGGCTGACCAGGACGTACGCCACGGCGCTGACGACGAGACCCGCGTAGACGGGCTCGTTGGCGAGCACGTCACCGACGATCGCCATCGTGCCCAGCGTCGCGACGGTGCCGGTCGCCATCGCCGCCACCGCTCCCGCGCCGGTCCCGCGACGCCACAGGAAACCGCCCAGGATCGGCACCAGCAGGCCCCCGACGAGGATGTCGTAGGCGATGGTCAGCGCGGAGACGACATCGGTGAGCAGGGTCGAGATGACGACGACGGCGATGCCGATCGCGACGACGTAGATCCGGTTGGAGCGTACGTCGTGCTCGGGGTTCTCGGCCTCGTCCTGCACCTGCGCCGGGGTGCGCCCGACCAGGCGGGCGAGCAGCGGCTGGACATCGGTGCGGGCCACCGTCGCGGTGGCGATCAGGGCACCCGAGGCGGTCGACATCATCGCGGCGACCGCCGCGGCGAGCACCAGGCCGCTGACGCCGACCGGGAGGATCGACTGGGCGATGGTGGCGTAGACGTCATTGCGGTCGTCGACGGTCATGAAGGTGGAGGCGGCGGCGCCGATGAGCGCGCCGGCCACACCGTAGAGCAGGCAGTAGACCCCGGCCGCGGTGCCGCCCCAGCGGGCCACCTGCGGGGAGCGGGCGGTGAAGACCCGCTGCCAGATGTCCTGCCCGATCAGCATGCCGAAGGTGTAGACGACGATGTAGGTGATGATCGTCCCGGTGCCGATGGCGCCGAGGTCGAAGACCGAGTCGCCGGCCCGCTCCCTGATCCCGTCGAAGCCGCCGGCGTGGTTCCAGGTGAACGGCAGGAGCAGGACGAAGACGCCGATGGTCTTGAGCGCGAACTGCACCATGTCGGTCAGGGTGATCGACCACATCCCGCCGATGGCGGAGTAGATGACCACGATGGCGCCGCCGATCAGCACCGAGACGGCGCGGTCGGTGCCGAACAGGACGTTGAACACGGTCGCGTACGCCATCGTCGAGGTGACCGCGAGCATCAGCGTGTAGGCCACCATGACCAGCCCGGAGGCCGCGGTGGCGCCGACGCCGTAGCGCAGCTCGAGCATCTGAGCCACGGTGTAGATCCGCAGCCGCTGGATCCTGCCGGCGAAGAAGAGGCTCAGCACCAGGACGCCCAGGGCGATGGCGGTCACCAGCCACGCCCCGGAGAGGCCGTACTCGTAGCCGAGCGCGACGCCACCGACGGTCGAGGCGCCGCCGAGGACGAGCGCGGACATGGTGCCGGTGTAGAGCACCGGACCGAGGCGGCGGCCGGCGACGAGGAAGTCGGAGCTGTCGCTGGTGCGGGACTTGCCCCACCAGCCGAAGGCGACCATGGCGGCGAGGTAGATGACGATGATGGCGAGATCCATGTGGGGGCTCCAGTTCAGGGGGGCGGAGTCAGGGGCGGAGTCAGGTGGAGGCGAACATGCGGAGGGTCGTCGGGAGGACCACCACGGCGGGCCCGCTGGTGGTGAAGGTGCCGGCGACGATCTCGCCGACGGTCTCCGGGGTGGCGGCGCGGACGGGGATGCCGAACGCCTCGGCCAGGAGGACGAAGTCGGGACGGGCGAGCTCGGTGGCGGTGGCGGCGCCGAAGGCCCCGGTCATGTACTCGCGCAGGATCCCGTAGCCGCCGTCGTCGATCACCAGCCAGGTGACCTCGGCGTCGTGCTGGCGGGCGGTGGCGAGCTCGGCGATGGAGTACATCGCGCCGCCGTCGCCGGTGACCGCGAACGTACGCCGCCCGGTCCCGAGCGCGGCGCCGATCGCCGAGGGGAAGGCCGACCCGAGACCGCCGGAGGCCTGCGCGGTGTGGAAGCCGCCGGTGCGGGGATCCCACGCCGACCAGGCCCAGTACGCCGCGATGGTCATGTCCCAGAAGGTGTCGGCGTCGTCGGGCACGGCCGCGCGCAGGTCGGCGAGGAGCCGCTGCTCCGCGCCGAGGTCCTGGCCGTCGAGTCGGCCCTGGACCCGGGTACGCAGGTCGGCGGCGACGCCCGCACCGGACCGCCTCGGGGCGGGCTCGGAGCTCTTCACGGGAAGGGCCGCGGCGAGGTCGGCCAGCGCTGCGGCGGCATCGGCGTGGACGCCGAGCACGTCGTGGTTGGAGCCGAGCACCCTCGCCTCGGCGTCCACCTGGATCACCCGGCCACGCGGGGCGAAGGTGCCGTAGTTGCTGGTCACCTCGCCGAAGGAGGTGCCGATCGCGAGCAGGACGTCAGCATCCTCGAGCAGGTCGGTCGTGAACCGGTCCTCGATCCACGCGCCGGCGCTCAGCGGGTGTGCGAGCGGGATCGAGCCGTTGCCGCCGGGGGTCGAGACCACCGGAGCGTCGAGGAGCTCGGCGAGGGCGACCAGCGCCGCCGGGGCGCCGGCGGAGCGGCGTACGCCTCCCCCGGCCAGGATCACCGGCCGCTCGGCCGCGGCCAGCAGCAGAGCGGCCTCGGCGGCGACCTCCGGCCGGGGGCGGCGCGGTGCGGGCACCTCCGCGGCCAGCCCGGTCACGGGCGGGACGGTGACCTCCTCGAGGAGCACGTCCTGCGGGATCTCGACCCAGACCGGTCCGGCAGGGGCCGCCTGGGCGGTGGCCCACGCGTCGGCGAGGACGCCCGGGATCGCGGCCGCGTCCCGGACGACGGCGGTCGACTTGGTGACGTTACGGGCGCTGGCCTGCTGGTCGTCGAGCTGGTGCAGGTAGCCCTTGCGGGCGCCGCCGAGCCCGTCGCGCGGGATCTGGCTCGTGATCATCAGGATCGGCACGCAGGCGGCGTACGCCTCCTGGAGCGCGCCCAGCGCCGTGAGCGCCCCGGGTCCGGTGGAGCAGAAGACGGCCCCGACCTCGCCGGTCGCACGGGCGTAGCCGTCGGCCGCGAAGACCGAGTTGTTCTCGACCCGCGAGGAGACGAAGCTCAGGTCGCTGCGCCGGATGGCGTCGAAGAGGCCGAGCGCGTGCTGCCCCGGGATGCCGAACACATGGGTCGCGCCGAGCGCGGTCAGGCTCTCGACGGCGACGTCACCGCCGTTGCGGCTCCTCACGCCTGACCCGAGTGACGCATCGCGAGCAGCGAGACGAGGTCGTAGGCGACGTGCGAGGCGGCGACACCGGTCAGCTCGGCGTGGTCGTACGCCGGGGCGACCTCGACCACGTCGGCGCCGATCAGGTTCAGGCCCACGAAGCCGCGCAGGATCTCCAGCAGCTCCCGCGAGGTGAGCCCGCCGGCCTCGGGGGTGCCGGTGCCGGGCGCGTGCGCCGGGTCGAGGACGTCGATGTCGACCGAGACGTAGACCGGCCGGTCGCCGACCCGCTTCCGGATCTTCTCGACCACCTCGTCGACGCCCTGGCGGAACACGTCCGAGGAGGTGACGATCCCGAAGCCGAAGCGACGGTCGTCCTCGAGGTCCTTCTTGCCGTAGAGGGGGCCGCGGGTGCCGACGTGGCACAGCGCCTCGGTATCGAGGATGCCCTCCTCGACGGCCCGCCGGAACGGGGTGCCGTGGGTGTACTCGGCACCGAAGTAGGTGTCCCAGGTGTCCAGGTGGGCGTCGAAGTGCACCAGCGCGACCGGCCCGTGCCGCTCGGCGGCCGCCCGCAGCAGCGGCAGCGCGATGGTGTGGTCGCCACCGATCGTCACCAGCCGGGTGCCACCGGCGGTGAGCTCGAGCGCCGAGGCCTGCACGGTGTCGAGCGCCTCGTTGATGTGGAACGGATTCGCCGCGATGTCGCCCGCGTCGACCACCTGTGCCGAGGCGAACGGGGAGACGTCCAGCGCCGGGTTGTAGGGACGCAGCAGGCGCGAGGACTCCCGCACGTGCGACGGGCCGAAGCGGGCACCCGGCCGGTAGGAGACGCCGGTGTCGAACGGAACCCCGACGACCGCGATGTCGGCGTGCTCCACCTCGTCGAGGCGGGGCAGCCGCGCGAACGTCGCGAAGCCGGCGTAGCGGGGGTTCTTGGAGGCGTCGAGGGGCCCGATGGGCATGGGTGGTTCTCCTAGCGGTGTGGCAGGTGTGGCGGGTGGTTCGGGTCAGCCGACGGCGGGGGCGGCGGTCGTCGGACCGTCGTCGACCGAGGTGACCGGGGTGTTCGCGGCTGCCGCGGTCGGCACCAGCCGGGGCCCGTCGGGGCCGTAGGCGTCGCGCGGCTCGGGGAAGGCGACGAGCAGGCCCAGGTAGAGCAGCGCGCCGAGGCCCATCCCGAGCGGGATGGAGATGTCGACACCGCCGGGGACCAGCGGGGCGAACGGACCGACGAACTGGCCGGGAAGGTTGACGAAGGTGAGCGCGACGGCGGCCGCGATCAGCCAGGCCGACAGGCCGCGCCAGTTCCAGCCGTGGGCGAACCAGTAGCGGCCCCCGCGCTGACGGCGGTTGAAGACCTGCAGCGAGTCGGAGTCGTACCATCCGCGCCGGACGTACCAGCCGATCATCATCACCATCATCCAGGGGACGGTGCAGCTGATGATGAGGACGGCGAAGGCGGAGATGCTGGAGACGACGTCGAAGACGAACCGGCCGATGAAGATGACGCCGATCGCGAAGACCCCGATCAGCACCGTGGACTGGACGCGGTTGAAGCGCGGGAAGACGCTGGAGAAGTCCAGGCCGGTGCCGTAGAGCGCGGTGGTGCCGGTCGACATGCCGCCGATCAGGGCGATGAGCGCGACCGGGACGAAGTACCAGCCCGGTGCGATGGCGAGCATGCCGGAGGCGTACGCGCCGGTCGCGAAGATCTCCGGCTCCCGGGTGGCGATGATCGTCATCGTGACCAGGCCGAAGCAGAACGGTACGAGGGTGGCGATCTGGGCCAGGAACGCGGCGGCCATCGAGGATCGTCCCGGCGTCTCGCGCGGGATGTAGCGGGCCCAGTCGCCGAGGAAGGCGCCGAAGCTGACCGGGTTGGACATCACGATCAGCGCCGAGCCGACGAAGGCGGCCCAGAAGCCGGGCTGGCCGAACGCCTCCGAGCCGGAGCCGAACGCACCGGCGTAGCCGGGGTCGAAGTCGCCCGCGAAGGCCGCGATGCCCAGCAGGAAGAGGACGGTCGCGGCGATCACGGCGATCTTGTTGACCAGCAGCATGAACCGGAACCCGTAGATGCACACGATCAGGACGAGCACGGCGAAGAGGCCGTAGGCCAGCGCCAGGGTCAGGTCGTTCTCCGGCAGCCCGACCGCGCGGTGGGCACCGCCGACGAGTACGTCACCGGAGCTCCACACCGAGATCGAGAAGAACGCGAGCGCGGTGAGCAGGGAGAGGAACGAGCCGACGATCCGGCCGTGCACACCGAGGTGGGCCGAGGAGCTGACCGAGTTGCTGGTGCCGTTGCGCGGGCCGAACAGGGCCATCGGGGCGAGGACGACCGCACCGAGGAGCAGCCCGAGGAGCGTGGCCATCAGGCCGTGGGCGAAGGAGAGCCCGAACAGGATCGGGAAGCTACCGAGCACGACGGTGGCGATGGTGTTGGCGCCACCGAAGGTGAGCCGGAACAGGTCGAGCGGGCGGGCGCTGCGCTCGGGGTCGGGGATCGGCTCGACGCCGTGCTGCTCGACCTCGGTGACCTTCGGCGGCTGGGGCTGCGTGCTCATCACTGGCCCACGCTCGGCTGGGCCGACAGGTGCTCGTGCACGGCGAGGAGCTCGCCGTCGACCAGGCGGAACACGATCGTCTCGCGCTCGCGGGTGGTCTCGGCGGGTCCGCCCGTCGAGGTCGTGGTGAGGACGTCGTGGCTGAAGACCGCGGTGTCACCGTGGATCTGGACGAGACGGGCGCTGCTCCGGCAGGACTCGACGCGCCAGCCCTCGGCGACCCAGGCGGCCCAGAGGCGCTGGTAGGCGGCGCGGTCCTCGAGGCGTCGGGGCTCGGTGTGGAAGACGAAGCTGGCCTCGGGAGCGAAGCAGGCGAAGTAGGCCGCGGTGTCGGTCGCGGCGAAGGCGGCGACGAGCCGGTCGGCGGCCTCGAGGACGTTCTCCTCGCGCAACGTGGCTGGTGGGGCGGTGATCGTGGACACCGGGCCTCCTGGATCTGTGGGTCGGCCGAGATCTGCGTCACCTTAAGAGCATCCCGAGCACCGCCGCAATCGTTTCGTTCTTAACCTGGCCGTAATAGCTGTCGATATGTCGGCGATGCCTGGAAGATCCGTCATAATCGGATCAGATCCCTGCCCCAGAGGATCGATCCGACCCTGGAGACGCGCCCAAAAAATGTCGAACGAAATCACGCCCGGCGTCCTCGACGGCACCGATGAGGCGATCCTCGTCCTGCTCGAGCAGGACGGTCGCCTCACCCACCGCGAGATCGCCGCCCAGGTGGGCCTCTCCCGATCAGCGGCCGCCACCCGGGTCCAGCGACTGCTGGGCGAGGGGCACATCGACGTCCGGGGGGTCGTCCATCCCGCGGTCCTCGGGCACGACGTGCTCGCCCACGTCTCGGTCACCGTGAACGGCTCCGCGACCCAGGTCGCTCACGCGGCCGCGGCCCGCGAGGACACCACCCTGGTCTCGATGACCAGCGGCCACCACGCCCTGGTCCTGGAGCTGCGCGCGAAGGACATCGGCCGGATCGACGACGCCCTCGCCGAGGTGCGCACGATCGACGGCATCATCACCACCGAGACCCTGCTCTACACCGAGGTGATCCGCGACGTGGCCGCCCCGGTGGGCCCCGCGCCCGCCGTCGGCTCGCTCGACGAGACCGACTACGCCCTGCTGCGCGCGTTGCAGACGAACGGCCGCGCCTCCTACGTCGACCTCGCCGCGAGCATCGGCCTCTCCCCCGCCGGCACGCGCCGCCGCGTGGTCCGGCTGCTCGACGGCAACGTGGTCCGGGTCGGCGCGGTCGTACGCCACTCGGGTCAGGAGCGGCGTACGGCGACCGGGATCGGGCTCCGCCTCGACGGCGCCGCCCACCGCCCGATCGCCGAGCAGCTCGCCCGGCTCCCGGCGGTCACCTTCGTGGCCCGGACGCTGGGACGCTTCGACGCCCTGCTCACCGTCACCACCGCCACCTCCGGCGACCTCGTCGGCGTCCTCGACCACATCCGCGACCTGGACGGCGTCCGCGAGGCCGAGACCTGGAGCCACCTGAGGTTCGTCAAGGAGACGTACGCCTCGCTGCGTCTGGGATCTGCTTGAGAACCCGGCGCCGAGCTCTCGGCGCCGGCCTCCGGACCGCGGCGACCGACTCCGGGTCCCGGATCAGGCGTTCGCCGGCTCGGGCTCCGACTCCCGTTCCTCGGCGTCGGTCAGCCTGCCCGCCTTGCGCACCGCGATGGCGACGATGACGGCGGCGACGGCGAAGAGCACGCCGTAGGCGGCCACCGACTCGGCGTCGAAGTTCTTCAGCAGCGTACGTCCGTTGGTGACCAGGATGATGCTGCCGACCAGGCCGCCGAGGATGGGCAGCGACAGGTGCTTGACCAGGTAGGCGGCGAACGGGGCGGCGATCACGCCGCCGACGAGGAGGCCGCCGATGATGCGCCAGTCGAGCGCCTCGCCGGCCAGGCCGACCAGGAACCCGACGCTCGCCGAGAGCGTCGTGACGAACTCGGCGGTGGAGACCGATCCGATCACCTTGCGCGGGTGCAGGGTGCCGCTGGAGATCAGCGTGGGCGTGGTCACCGGGCCCCAGCCGCCGCCACCGGTGGCGTCGATGAAGCCACCGAAGAGACCCAGCGGCGCGAGCAGACCGAGCCCCGGGCGACGTCCCGGGATGAAGACCGGCGGCTTGCCGAAGACGAAGCGGGCGATGATGTAGACGCCGAGGACCAGCAGCAGCCCGGCCACCCACGGGGTAGCGCTCTCGGTGGAGATGTTGGAGAGCACGGTCGCGCCGGTGAAGGCGCCGATGCCGCCCGGGACCGCGATCTTCGCCACGACCTTCCAGTCGACGTTCCCGAGCCGCCAGTGGGACACGCCCGAGACGAACGTCGTGCCGACCTCCGCCAGGTGCACCGACGCCGAGGCGACCGCCGGCGCGACGCCGGTGGCGACCAGCAGGGTGCTCGAGGTGACGCCGTAGGCCATCCCCAGCGACCCGTCGACAGCCTGGGCGGCGAGCCCGACGAGAGCGAAAATGATCAGGCGCTCCACGCGAACCTCCTGTGTGGGATCGAAGACCGTGAGATAGTCATGTAACTCGATTTACTATAAATGATCGAATCAACGCTCTGAGACCGTCTCGGAGGTCAGAACGGACGAGCTGTCTTGGGAACCTCGGTGGGGGCCGTGTTTTCGTTTGGGGTTCGCCGCCGACCCGTTCCTTGAGTGTTTCTCGATCGCGCGCCGCGTCAAGGACGCCCTTCGGGCGCCGGCTTCGCCGGTGGCCTGCGGCCATCCTGGACTCGGCACCCGATCGAGAAAGATTTCGCCTGTATCGGGGCGGCGGCGAGGGGTGTGGTGCGGGTTCACGTGTCTTGTTCGCTGAGTGCGTAACCTGGGTCTGAACAGCCTAAATGAGTCGCTTGATGGTGTTCCATCGCATATAATAAGGCGCATGAACGAGACCGTCGATCGCCTCCTCGCTGGGCCACCTCCGGGTGCGTCCGAGGGGGAGCTGGTTGACTGGATCAGCCGTCTCGAAGGGGTCAAGTGCGCCGCTGAGGCCGTTCAGGCAGAAGCTTCGGTACGCCTCGACGAAGCCGTCCGGGCACGCCAGGCCGAGGCCGGTATTCCCACCCGGGAACTCGGCGAGGGAGTCGCCTCCCAGATTGCGCTGGCGCGCCGGGTCTCACCCGAGAAGGGCGCGAAGCTGCTCGGGCTGGCCAAGATCCTGATCGCCGAGATGCCACACACCTTCACACTGATGAAGGCCGGGCAGTTCTCCCAATGGCAGGCCACCATCCTCGCCCGCGAAACCGCCTGCCTGTCACTGGAGGACCGGAGGGTCATCGACCACGACCTCTGCGCCACCGGCCCGAACGGGGAACCGGCCCGGGCGGTGGCGATGGGGTTGCGGCAGCTCGAGAACGCCGCCAAGAAACTGGCGATCACCCTCGACCAGGAATCCGTCGTCGCCCGCGCCGCGAACGCGACCAAAGACCGCCGCGTCAGCCTACGCCCGGCGCCCGACACGATGACCTGGCTCGGCGCGCTACTCCCCGTCAAGGACGGGGTCGCTGTGTTCGCGGCACTGGACCAGGCCGCCAACACAGCCCGTGCCGCCGGTGATCAGCGGACCCGGGGTCAGGTCATGGCCGACACCCTCGTCGACCGGGTCACCGGACGCGAGACCGGTGTGAAGCCTCGGATCGAGGTCAAGATCGTGATGAGCGCCGAAGCCCTCGCCAACACCGACGGCCAGCCGACCCTGGTCGAGGGCTACGGACCCGTCCCCGCAACCTGGGCCCGTGACGCACTCACCGACGCCGAGGTGTTCGTCCGGCGGTTGTTCACCGACCCCGCTGGCCAGCTCGTGGCGATGGAGTCCCGCGCACGGAAGGCCCCCGACGGTCTCGCCGAGTTCATCACCACCCGCGACGGCGGGATCTGCCGCACCAACGGCTGCGACGCCCCGATCCGCAACATCGACCACATCCAACGCCACACCGACGGCGGCACCACCAGCACCGAGAATCTCCAAGGTCTCTGCGTGCGGTGCAACCAAGCCAAAGAGGCCCTC
The DNA here is from genome assembly GCF_055585005.1 of Nocardioides sp. NPDC054178. Classification (NCBI taxonomy): domain Bacteria; kingdom Bacillati; phylum Actinomycetota; class Actinomycetes; order Propionibacteriales; family Nocardioidaceae; genus Nocardioides; species Nocardioides sp. NPDC054178. Next base: position 125,519 of record NZ_JBVJKY010000009.1, on the reverse strand, counting down.
GGGTGGCGGGCCAGACCGAGACCCGACGGCAGCATCATCACCACCACACCCACCGGGCACACCTACATCAGCCCGCCACCCGACACCTGGTCGCCGCACTCACCACCCGTGACGCGGGCACCAGGCTCACCGCCGGACACCCGGGCACCAGATCCAGTGCCCCTGTCACCCGTCGAGCTTAGGCTGCGCCACGTACTGCTCGACCACACCCTCGCAGCCTGAAGACCACGCCCGGCGGAAACTTTCTTCGGATCGGTGCTTGACCTTGACGCTACGTCAGGCCTGCACGCTTCTTCCACAGCCCCAAACACGGGGCCCCGAAACACCAACCGGAAGAAGGAGCACCACCATGAACAACATCCTCACCCGCCTCATCGGCGACAAGAAGGACTGGAAGCGCATGGAAGCCCGCGCCGCCGAACTGCCCGCCGACTACCGCACCGTCTACGCCGAGATGAAGAACTACCTGTGGCGCTTCACCACCGGCGACGGCATGGACATCGTCGCCATCCTGCGCGACATCCTCGACCTGTTCGAGACCGAAGCCGCCGCCGGCCGCAGCGTCCTGGAGGTCACCGGACCCGACCTGGCCGCCTTCTGCGACGCACGGCTGCCCGAGCAGCACGACGCCTACCGGAACAAGCTCCGCGCCAACCTCAACCAGGTCGCCCAGAAGCTCGCATGATCCCGATGATGCTCACCCGCATATCCCCTGTCGCGAGCCGAGAAGGCCGCTCGCGACAGGGGATACGTACCTCGCGGGCCGAAATGTCCGGATAAGACTGTGGTTCACCTCGTCCGCATGGTCCACTGTGACGCACATCTCATACGGACGATCGTGGCGGCTGCCCTGCATGCTGGAGGAACACAGTGAACGACTCGGCCCTGCTCTCGGTCGGCCTCCCCATCGCCTTGGCCATCATCATGTTCGGTCTGGGCCTGAGCCTGACCCCGGGAGACTTCCGCCGGGTCGTACGCACTCCACGAGCCGTGTTCGTGGCGCTCACGCTGCAGATCGTGGTGCTGCCGCTGATCGCGTTCGCGCTCGTCGTGGTCGCGGACGTCGATCCGCTGATCGCCGTCGGGGTGATGCTGCTGGCCGCCTCGCCGGGCGGGACGACGGCGAACCTGTTCAGCCACCTGTTCCGCGGCGACGTCGCGCTCAATGTGACGCTGACGGCGGTCAACTCGGTGCTCGCGGCGGTCACGATCCCGTTGATCACCAACGCCGCGATCAGCTACTTCGACGCGGGCGACACCCTCGGACTGCAGTTCGGCAAGGTCCTCCAGGTGATCGCGATCGTGCTGGTCCCGGTCGGCATCGGGATGCTGGTGCGCAGCCGGTCGGCGACGTTCGCCGCCCGGGCGGATCGTCCGGTACGCATCTTCTCGATCGTCGTGCTGGTCCTGGTCTCGGTCGGCGCGATCCTCGGGGAGCGGGAGAACATCGCCGACTACCTCCGCGAGATCGGCGTGGTCGTGACCCTGTTCTGCTGCGCGAGCCTCTGCCTCGGCTACCTCGGCGCGCGGGTGTTCAGGCTCAGCCAGGAGCAGGCGATCGCCACCTCGATGGAGGTCGGGATCCACAACACCACGGTGGCCCTGACCATCGCCCTCAGCGTGCTCGACAACACCACCGTGGCCATCCCGGCCGCGGTCTACAGCATCGTGATGTACGTCCTCGCCACCGCCTTCGGCTTCCTCATCACCCGCTCACGCGTCGCGCGGCCCTCCGCTCGCCACGACGTCACCACCTAGCACCTACTCCCCCGCGAGCAGCGGGGCGATCCGGTCGACGACCACGTCGATCGGCGCCGTCGACCTGGTGACACGAGCCATCATGATCGCGCCCTCGAGGGAGCCGATGGCCAGCATCGCGAGGTTGTCGGCTTCTCGCCTGGTACGCCCCGAACCGGCGATCAGATCAGCGAGGGCGGCCTGCCACTCGGAGACAATGCCTCCCACGACCGGCCCCAGATCTGCGTCGTGATGAGCCTCCTGCATCGCCGCGCCGATGGGACATCCGGCCGCGAAGTCGGTGTCGACGAGCTGCGCCCGGTAGTGCCGGCAGATGGCGACAAAGACCACCGAGGGGTCGACGCCGGCGTCGGCCGCCTGGCGCAGACTGCCGGTGACGCTCTCCCCCGCCCAGGTGAGCGCATCGGTGATCAGCTCGCGGCGGCCGCCGGGGAAGTGGAATCCCACCGAGCCGCGCGGGCCGTTGCTGTGTGTCAGGACCTTGGCCACCGACGTGCCGGCAACGCCGTGCTCGCGCAGCAGGAGCGCCGCACTGGTGACCATGCGCTGCCTGGTGTCGGTCCGCAACCCCATGTATCCGTTCCTCTGGCTCGCCACTATGCTACGTCGCATAGCATAGCAAAGGAGAAGGCATGCGTGAGCTCAACCTGATCAAGCCCGGCCACATCGCCTGGGTGGAGAAGCCCGACCCGGTGCTGGTCGATCCTGGCGATGCGCTGGTGCGGCCGTTCGTCGCGAGCCGCTGCGACGGCGACGCGCTCCCGCTGCACCTCCACGGGCTCAAGCATCGGGCGATGCAGGCAGCGATGAGGTCGGGAGCCATCGACCCGGTGGTCGCCGACATCATCGGCAAGGAGCCGTTCTCCGGCCCGTTCGGCATCGGCCACGAGGCCATCGCCCAGGTCACCGCGGTCGGCGCGGCCGTGACCGACATGCGGGTCGGCGACATCGTGGTCGTCCCGTGGGCCGTGTCGTGCGGGACCTGCTACGAATGCCGGCTCGGCCTGACCGCGAAGTGCTCGACCTTCGTACCCACGAGTCCGGGCGGGACGCTGTCGTGCTTCGGGTTCGGCCCCATGTCCGGAGCCTGGGGCGGCGTCATCTCCGACGCCCTTCGGATCCCCTTCGCCGACCACATGCTCGCCAAGGTCCCCGACGGCGTCGACCCGCTACGGGTCGCCTCGGCCGGCGACAACCTCACCGACGCCTGGCGCGGCGTCGCTCCGACCCTCGCGCAGCGACCCGGCGGCCGCGTCCTCGTCATCGGCGGCGGCGCCCAGAGCATCGGCCTCTACTCCGCCGGTCTCGCCGTGCTTCTCGGCGCCGAGCGCGTCGACTACTTCGACGATCGCGACAGTCGCCTGGAGATCGCCGAGAGCTTCGGCGCAGCCGTCCACAGGATCGACAGGTCACGCCACAGGTCCTTGATGCCGCGGATCGCTCAGCGCTACGACGTCGCCGTCGAGGCCTCCTCGACCGGCCAGGGCCTGCGAGACGCCCTGCGCGCGCTGCGCCCCGGCGGCATCTGCACCGGCAACGGCTACTACCTGGGCGCCAACACCCTGATCCCGGTGATGGACATGTACGCCACCAGTGCGACCCTCCAGGTCGGCGTCTCCCACGTCCGGCCGTACCTGCCGGAGATGCTCGACTTCATCGCCCGCACCGGTTTCGAGGCCGAGCGCGTCACCAGCCTGCTCGCGGACTGGGACCACGCGATCGAGGCCTACCCGGCACACACCACCAAGGTCGTTCTCCACCGCGACCCGCTCGACCTCTCCTGACGGCCGGTCATCCATGGCCCGCTCGGGCGGGCAGCAGTCAGTCGAGCACGTCCTTCGGCAGCCCGACCTGTCGGCAACCGGCGACCGCGACCTCGGGGCGGCGAGGCATCACCGTGTCCTCGGCATCACCTCGACGCGGGAACGAGTACCAGGCTCCGACCGCGCCGAGCGCCAGCAGGAAGAGGCAGACCAGCGTGAAGGCCACGTTGACCGCACCGACACCGTCGGCCGGAACGCTCGCGGCGAGCACCGCCTCGCCGAGCCCGGGCGGCAGGATCGCGGTGAGGAGGGTGAGGGCGACGGCGAGACTGAGGACGTTGCCGGTGTTCTGCAGCATCAGCCGCGTCGCGTTGACGACACCCAGAGCGTCCTCAGGAGCCCGCTCCAGGAGCACCGTGGCGTTGGTGCCGATGAACAGACCTGTCGCCAGGCCGACGACCGCGAGCGTCCCCATCACCATCCAGGTCAGCTCGAGATGGATCGCGAGCGCGACCAGGGCGACGCCGCACGTACCCACCACCGATCCTCCGGACATGATCTGGTGCGGCGTCCAGCGGCGCGAGAGCCGACCGAGGGTCAGTGAGGCGCTGATCATCCCGACCGGCATCGGCAGCAGCATCATCCCCGCCGTCCCCGGAGGGACGCCGACGACGCTCTGGAAGTAGAGGCTGGCCAGCACGATCAGCGGGAACCTTCCGGCACCCGTGAAGAAGCCCGCGAGAAAGAGCTTCCCGACACGGCGCATGACGACGATGTCGAGCACCGGCGCCGTCGCGCGCCGTTCGACGAGCAGCAGGACCGGGACGAGGACGACCGATCCCACGACACATCCGATCACCAGGGGATGCAGCCACCCGAGGTCGGTCAGCGACGTGATCCCGAGGGTCAGCATCACCACACCGACCATGATCACCAGGTTGCCGGGAAGGTCGAGACCACCGGCCCGCTTCTCCACCACGGGGCGCGGCAGCAGCACCTGTCCCGCGACCAGCGCGATCAGGCAGACCGGCACGTTGAACCAGAACACCCACTGCCAGCCGACGTGGTCGACGATCAGCCCGCCGAGCGTCGGTCCGACCAGGTTGGCGGTGGGGAACGAGGCGGCGTACAGGCCCATCGCACCTCCCAGGGAGGCGCGCGGGAAGGCCTGATGGATGAGGGTGGCGCCGTTGCCGATGAGCACCGCGCCGCCGATGGCGGCGACCACACGAAGGCCGATGAGCACCTCGACGTTCGGAGCGAAGCCGGCCAGCAGGCTCGCCAGCGAGAAGAGGACCAGTCCGCCCAGGTAGAGGCTCCGCTGTCCCCAGACGTCGCTGAGGCGGCCGAAGAGGAGCAGGCAGGCGGTGTTGGCGACCATGTAGGAGAGCAGGAGCCAGCTCCCCTCCGCCGAGCTCACCTCGAACTCCCTGCTCAGCGTCGGCAGCGCCACGTTGAGCGAGCTCGCGTTGAGCGCCATCACCGCGCTGACCAGGCAGACCACGATCAGGGTCGAACGCGCAGCCCCCGTCACTTCGGTGGGTTCGGACCCGCTCATTCCACCTCCTGCGCCGTGCGAGACGGCGCCACCTGCGTCGTACGCCACGGCACGACCCCGCGCCGAGCGGAGTGTCGCGAGAAAGAAAGTCCGATATCCGGATTGTGACCCTTGACACACTCGTTTGGCGACCCAATGATGAATCTCATCCTAGAGCGTGATTCTAGATTGAGCCACCAACATCGGCGACCGACACCGGTCGCGGACACGAACGGGAGGGTCCGATATGAGAGCACCAACTGGGTCCGCGAATCAGCCGCTTCTGCGCATCGAGGACCTCCACGTGGAGTTTCGGACCGGCGGAGGCACGGTCGAGGCCCTCAACGCCGTCGACCTCTGGATCGACGCCGGCGAGACCGTCGCCGTCGTCGGCGAGTCCGGTTCCGGCAAGAGCGTCACGGCGCTCGCCGTGCTCGGTCTGCTGGGCAACGGCCGGGTCAGCGGCGGGCGGATCACCTGGGACGGCAGGGACATCACCGGTGCCGACAACCACGCCCTGCGCAGCGTGCGGGGCAAGGACATCTCGGTGATCTTCCAGGACCCGATGACCTCGCTCGATCCCCTCTTCACGATCGGGCACCAGCTCGTCGAGGCCTACCGGATCCACCACGACGTCTCGAAGCGGAAGGCACGCGAGCGCGCCGTCGAGCTGCTGGATCTCGTCGGCATCCCCGAGCCCGCGACCAAGTTCAAGGCGTACCCCCACCAGCTCTCGGGCGGCCAGCGGCAGCGGGTGATGATCGCCGGTGCGCTCGCCTGCGACCCGCGCCTGCTCATCGCCGACGAGCCGACCACCGCTCTCGACGTCACCGTCGAGGCCCAGGTGCTGGCGCTGATCCGCGACCTCCAGGACCGGACCGGGGTCGGACTGATGCTGATCACCCACGACATGGGTGTGGTCGCCGAGATGGCCGACCGGGTGGTCGTCTTCTACGCCGGGCAGGTCGTCGAGACCGGCACCGCCGACGAGATCCTCGACCGGCCGCAGCACCCCTACACGCAGGCGCTGCTCCATGCGATCCCGCGACGCGACACCCCGCGCGACCAGGAGATGCCGGCGATCCCGGGTGCCGTGCCGGCCCTCGACGAGATGCCCAGCGGCTGCCGCTTCGCCACCCGCTGCTCCGAGGCCGGCCCCGAGTGCGCGGCGCCCCAGCCGCTGCGCCATATCGCCGGACGACAGGTGCGGTGCTGGCGCCCGGACGAGGACCGGGGCGCCCTCGCGCCGATGGCGGAGGTGGCCCGATGATCGTTCCCGGCGCCGCGCCCCTCGTCGAGGCACACGGTCTCGTCAAGCACTTCGGCGACGGCCAGGGGCTCCTCGCTCCCCGCCGGCCACCCGTACGAGCCGTGGACGGCGTCTCGCTGACCATCAGGCGTGGCGAGACCCTCGGCCTGGTCGGCGAGTCCGGCTCCGGCAAGTCGACGCTCGGGCGGCTGATCCTGCGGCTGATCGAGCCGACCAGCGGCTCGGTCACCTTCGACGGTCACGACATCGCGACGCTGTCGAAGAGCAGCCTGACGCAGCTCCGCAAGCGGATGCAGCTCGTCTTCCAGGACCCGTTCAGCTCGTTCAACCCGCGGATGACCATCGCGCAGGTGCTGACCGAGCCGATGGTGGTCCACGGCATGAGCGACAGAGCCGGCCGGATCAAGCGCGCCAAGGAGCTGCTCGACCTGGTCGGCCTCCCCTCGTTCGCGCTGGAGCGCTACCCCCACCAGTTCTCCGGCGGCCAGGCGCAGCGCATCGGGATCGCCCGAGCACTCGCCACCGACCCCGACCTCATCGTCTGCGACGAGGCGGTCAGCGCACTCGACGTCTCCGTCCAGGCACAGGTGCTCAACCTGCTCAAGGAGGTCCAGCGCGAGCTCGGGCTCTCCTATCTCTTCATCGCGCACGACCTCAACGTGGTGCGCTACATCTCCGACCGCGTCTGCGTGATGTATCTCGGCAAGCTCGCCGAGGTGGCCCACGCCGACGACATCAGCGAGCGGCCCCGACATCCCTACTCACAGGCCCTGATGGCGTCGATCCCCTCCCCCGACGCCCACCGCCAGCTGCGTACGCCGCTCGCCGGTGAGATCCCCAGCCCGCGACGGCCCCCGTCGGGCTGCCGGTTCCACCCACGCTGCAGCCAGAGCATCGACGGCTGCGACCGCGACGAGCCGGAGCTGCTCACCATCGGCAGCCCGAGCGACGCGCGCAGCGTCGCCTGCCACCTCTTCGACCCCACTTCCGCGAGGTGATCGCATGCTTCTCTACGCCGGACGACGCCTGACCTACGGCCTGCTCGTGCTCGCCCTGGTCGCCACTCTGGTCTTCCTCATCATCCGACTGATCCCCGGCGACGCCGTCCGGCTCCAGCTGGCCGACGCCCCGGGCGTCACCCAGGCCCAGATCGACCAGCGCACCGCCGAGCTCGGCCTGGACAAGCCGATCCTGACCCAGTTCGGCCACTTCGTGGGCGGGCTGGTCCAAGGCGATCTGGGCGACTCGTTCGACGACGAGCGCCCCGTCACGACCAAGATCCTCGAGCGTCTTCCCGCCACCCTCGAGCTCGGGCTGCTGGCCATCCTCTTCGGCATCCTGCTCGGCGTGCCGTTCGGCATGCTCTCGGCGATCCGGCATCACAGCGTCGTCGACAACGTCATGCGCTTCCTGGCGGTCATCGGCATGTCGCTGCCGAACTTCTGGCTGGCACTGCTCCTGATCACCTTCCTGGCCCTCTGGTTCGGCTGGTCCCCACCCCTGGTGTACGCCTCCCCCACCGAGGACCTCGGACAGAACCTGATCCACATGCTGCTCCCGGCGATCGCCCTGGGGGCGGCGACCATGGCGAGCATCGCCCGGATGCTGCGGTCCTCGCTGCTGGAGGTGCTCGGCTCCAACTTCATCCGCACCATCCGCTCCCGCGGCGCCTCCGAGCGCGTGGTCGTGCTCAAGCACGCCGGCCGCAGCTCGCTGATCCCGGTCTTCACGGTGCTCGGTCTGCAGGTCGGTCACATCCTCGGCGGCACCGTCATCCTCGAACGGATCTTCGCCATCCCGGGGATGGGGTCCTTGATCTTCGAGGCGGTCGGGCAGCGCGACTACCCGGTCATCCTCGGCTGCGTCATCGTCTACGGCGCCATCTTCATCCTCGTCAACGTCGTGGTCGACCTGCTCTACGCGGTCATCGACCCGCGGATCCGTTACGAAGGAGCCTCCGCATGAGCATCGCCATCTCCGGGATCGCGCGGGCAGCGCGCCGACCCCGGCCCCGCAGCGGCCTGGTCCGGTTCACCAGGGAGCAGCCCCTCGGCGCCATCGCCCTGTTCCTGATCACGCTCTTCGTCGTGGTCGCCGTCCTGGCGCCGTGGATCGCGCCGTACGACCCGCTCGCCCAGGACCGGGTCAACCTCCTCACCGCCCCGGGGGTCGGGGGTCACCTCGCCGGCACCGACGAGCTCGGCCGGGACGTCTTGAGCCGCTCGCTCTACGGAGCCCGGACCTCCCTGCTGATCGCGGTCGCCACGCTCGCGCTCGGCGGTGCGATCGGCCTGGTCATCGGCGTCGTGTCCGGCTACTTCGGTGGCACCTGGATCGACTCGGCGCTGCAGCGCGTCATGGACGCGCTGATGGCGATCCCCTCGATCGTGCTGCTGCTCTTCGTGGCCGCCCTGCTCGGCCCGAGCGTACGCAACACGGTGATCGCCCTCAGCCTGCTGGTGATCCCCTCGATCAACCGCGTCGCCCGCGGCGAGATGCTCCGCATCCGCGAGGAGCCGTATGTCGAGGCGGCCCGCTCGGTCGGCTGCGGCACCCCACGGATCCTGATCCGCTACGGGCTGCCCAACCTGATGGCCCCGCTCTTCGTCATGGGCTCGCTGCTCTTCGCGGTCATCCTCATCGCCGAGTCCGCCCTCAGCTTCCTGGGCATCGGCACCCCACCGCCCACACCCTCCTGGGGCCGGATGCTGAGCGAGGGCCGCAGCCAGCTCGAGATCGCCCCGTGGATGACCGTCGTCCCCGGCCTGATCCTCTCCGTGTCCGTCCTGGCGTTCAACCTGCTCGGCGACGCCATGCGCGACTTCCTCGACCCCAAACAGCGCCGCTAGCCCCATCCCACCCAAGGAGTCCGTGATGTCCCATCCCATGCTTCGCCTCACGAGATCACAGGCCCGGACCGCCGGTGCGGCCCTGGCCGCTGCCTGCCTCGCCCTGACCGCCGCCTGCGGCACGGGCGGAACCGCCGCCGGGAAAGGCAAGATCGTCGAGGACGCCGGGCCGCCCCAGGACGGCGGCATCCTGCACACCGCGGCCACCGCGGACGCGCCCTCGCTGGACATCCAGAAGGAGGCGTCCTACATGACCCACGTCGCCGTCGGCACGGTCTACAGCCGGCTGGTCGCGCCGAAGACCGGCAAGGACGTCGCGTACGGCTCGAGCGAGCTCGAGGGTGACCTGGCCGAGAAGTGGTCGAAGTCGGCGGACCTGAAGACCTGGACGTTCAACCTGCGTCAGGGCGTGAAGTTCCACGACAAGCCGCCGGTCAACGGCCGCGAGTTCACCTCGGCCGACGTCAGGTGCACGGTCGACCGGATCAAGAGCCTGCCCGGCCACCAGCTCGGTCTGGTCGCCGGCGTCACGAAGGTGGCGACCCCCGACCCGTACACCGTGGTCTTCACGCTCGCAGCGGCGAACACCGCCTTCGATCAGACGGTGGCCAACCCGTTCATGGCGATCCTTCCCTGCGAGGGCACCAAGGGCGAGTTCGACCTGGCCGAGGAGGCGATCGGCACCGGCCCGTTCGTCCTGAAGAGCTGGAAGCGCGACCAGGAACGCGTGCTGGAGAAGAACCCCGACTACTTCGTCGAGGGTCTCCCCCACCTCGACGGCATCCAGACCACCGTCCTGCCCGACGCCCAGGCGCAGATCGCCGCGCTGCGCAGCGGCAAGCTCGACATGATCTCCTCGCTCTCCACCGAGAAGCGCCAGGTCGACCAGCTCCTCAGCCAGATCGACGGGCTGCAGCTGCGGACGGAGAAGGGCATCACCCAGACCCGGGTCTTCATGAACGCCCAGAAGGGGCCGTTCAGCAAGCTGGAGGTCCGCCGCGCGGTCGCGCACGCGATCGACAAGGAGGGGATGATCAAGGCCCTGCGCTCGGGCGGCACGCTCACCGGTCCCATCTCGCCGACCCTCTTCGGGGCACTGCCCCAGGACGAGGTCGACGGGCTGCTGGAGTACGACCCCGAGAAGGCCAAGAAGCTCCTGGCCGACGCCGGCTACCCCGACGGGTTCTCGGCCGAGCTGATCGCCACCGACGGCTACGGCGAGACCATCCTGCGCGAGGCCCAGTGGGTCCAGGAGGACCTCGCCAAGATCGGGATCAAGCTGACCATCGACCAGCAGGACTACGCCACCTACGTCAGCTCGACCTGGCCGGAGACCAAGTACGACATCATGTACGGCCTGCAGACCCCGATGCTGACGGCCGACGAGTACCTCACCTCGGAGTACACCAGCACCGGCACCCGCAACTGGTCGAAGGTCAACGACCCCGAGCTCGACAAGATGGTCGCCGCCCAGCGCGTCATCACCGACGAGGCGCAGCGGGAGAAGGCGCTGCAGGACATCGAGCGCTACATCATGGAGAACGTCTCCACCCCGCTGCCGCTCTACGCCTACGACACCCAGACGCTCTACTCCGGCAAGGTCCACGACTACCACCCGCACCCGGACTACTCCTCCCGCGAGCTCCAGGACGTCTGGATGGAGCAGGAGTGAGCAGCGGCCCTCCCGTCCGGGATGAGCACCGCCGGGACGACTCGTGCCGCATCGACGCGATGTGGGACGTCGACGGCGCCCCGCCCCGACCCGGGGAGCCGGTGGAGGTCACCGACGGCGTCCACCTGCTGCTCGCGCCGAACGCCAACCACTGGACGTACGAGGGCACGAACACCTGGATCGTCGTCGGGGAACGTCGGGCCGTGGTCATCGACCCCGGTCCGACCGACCCCGAGCACCTGGACCGGATCGACGAGGTGGTCCGCGGGGCCGGCGCCCGCGTGGAGACGATCCTCCTCAGCCACCATCACGGTGACCACTCCCAGGCTGCGCACGCGGTGGCCGAACGCTGGCAGGCCGCCATCAGGCCGCGGGTCCAGCACGGGACCATCCCCGACGGGACCCGGATCGACCTGGGCCGGAGCACCGAGATCCGCACCCTCACCACCCCCGGGCACACCTCCGACGGGGTGAGCTTCGCGCTCGGCGAGCGCCGCGTGATGCTCACCGGGGACACCGTGCTGGCCCGGTTCAACCCCTACATCTCCCACCCCGACGGCACCATCGCGGACATGCTCGGCTCGATGGCCCGGATAGCGGGCCTGGTCGACGACGGCTGGATCCTGCTGCCGGGGCACGGGCCGGCGGTACGCGAGCCCACGACGTACCTGAAGGCGCGGATCGGCGACCGGCAGCGCCGGATCGACCAGGTCGCCGGGCTGCTCGCCGACGGCGTGCCCCGCGAGCAGGTGACCGACCACGTCTACGCCAAGGTCGACGACCAGCGTCGTCCGGCCGCCCGGGCCTCGGTCGAGGCCATCCTCCATTATCTCGACGCTCGCGCCCTCGGGAAGCGGGAGAGAGGCAGCACCGTATGACGACGACCCCCGAGTTCTCCCCACAGGCGCGGTTCGCGCCGCGCGCGACCCCGGAGACCCAGCCCTACTGGAACGCCACCGCGGCCGGCCGGCTCGACCTGCCGAGGTGCCGCCCCTGCGACCACATCTTCTTCTACCCCCGCTCCTCGTGCCCACGGTGCGGCTCCACCGACCTCGAGTGGGTCACCTGCTCGGGGAAGGGCAGGCTGCACACCTACGTCGTCTCCCACCGTCCCGCACCGGGGTTCCCGGTGCCGACCGTGATCGCCGTGGTTGAGCTCGAGGAGGGCCCACGGATGATGACCAACCTGGTCGACACCGATCCCGAGGCCCTCGAGCTCGACATGGCGGTGGAGGTGCGCTTCGAGCAGCGCACGGACGTCGCCGTGCCCGTCTTCGTCCCGGTGAAGGGAGGCGCGTGATGAGCCGCGACGTCGTCATCATGGGTGCCGCCGAGACCGACATCGGCAAGCTGCCCACCACCTCGACCCTCGAGCTGCACGTCGAGGGCGCCCGCCGGGCCCTCGCGGACGCGAACCTGACCAAGGACCAGGTCGACGGCATCGCCTCGGTCTCGGTGCCCGGCCCGATCCAGGTCGCGCACAGCCTCGGGATCACCCCGACCTATGTCGACGGCACCGGCGTCGGCGGCTCCTCCTTCCTCTTCCACGTACGTCACGCGACGGCGGCGATCAAGGCGGGCTACGCCGACGTCGTGCTGGTGACCCATGGCGAGTCCGGCCGGTCCCGGGTGGGCGCGCCGGCGCACCCGCGCGCCAACGACTCGGTGCTGGCGCAGTTCGAGATGCCGTACGGGATCACCGGCCCACCGACGAGCTTCACCGTGCCTGCCCGCCGGTTCCTGCACGAGACCGACAACACCCTCGAGCAGCTCGCCGAGGTCGCGGTCGCCCAGCGGCGCTGGTCCGCCCGCAACCCTCGGGCCATGTTCCGGGAGGAGGTCAGCGTCGACGACGTCCTCGGCGCCAAGATGATCGCGGACCCGTTCACGCTGCTGATGTGCTGCCTGGTGACCGACGGGGGTGGCGCGCTGGTCGTGGCCTCGCGCGAGTTCGCCGAGGCGCACGGGAGCGACAAGCCGCTGGTCCACGTCCTCGGCACCGGCGAGGCGGCCACCACTCCGCTGATCTCGCAGATGGAGGACATGACCCGCTGCAGGCAGTTCACGCTGTCCAGCCAGGCGGCGTTCAAGGAGTCGAACACCTCCCCCGCCGACATCGACCACCTGATGATCTACGACGCCTTCGCGCACGTCCCGCTCTACGGCCTGGAGGACATGGGCTTCGTCGGCCGCGGCGAGTCGGGTGCGTTCGTCGCCGAGGGGCACACCTCCCCCGGCGGACGCCTGCCGCTGAACACCAACGGCGGCGGCCTGTCCTACACCCACACCGGCATGTACGGGATGTTCGCGATCCAGGAGTCCGTACGCCAGCTGCGCGGCGAGGCCGCCGCGCAGGTCGACGGGGTCGGCACCAGCCTGGTGCTCGGCAACGGCGGCATGTTCATGAGCGCGGCGACCCTGATCCTCGCCAACCAGCGCTGATCCCCACCACCCGAAGGAGCAGACCCATGGCAAGCACCGACCGACAGGTCGTCATCATCACCGGCGCCGGCCGCGGCCTCGGCCGCGCGCACGCGCTCGAGTTCGCCCGCCGCGGAGCCGCGGTCGTGGTCAACGACCTCGGCGCCGGCCTCGACGGCACCGGCAAGGCCGAGGACCCTGCGCAGCAGGTCGTCGAGGAGGTACGCGCACTCGGCGGCGAGGCGATCGCCAACGGCAGCGACATCAGCGATCCCGAGGGCGCCCAGAAGCTGCTGCAGGACGCGCTCAACGAGTGGGGCAGGGTCGACGTACTGGTCAACAACGCCGGCATCCTGCGCGACCGGATGCTGGTCAACATGTCCATCGACGAGTGGGACGCGGTGATCAAGGTCCATCTGCGCGGCACCTTCGCGCCGATGAGCGTGGCGGCGCAGCACTGGCGTGAGCTCTCCAAGAGCGGCGAGGACGTCGATGCCCGGATCATCAACACCACCTCCTCCTCCGGGATCTACGGCAACCCGGGGCAGATCAACTACGGCGCCGCCAAGGCGGGCATCGCGGCGATGACCGTCATCGCCGCCCAGGAGCTGCGCCGCTACGGCATCACGGTCAACGCGATCGCACCCGCAGCGCTGACCCGGATGACGGAGAACCTCAACCCGAACCGGCCGCAGGTGGCCGAGGGCGAGTGGAACCCGGGCGCGCCGGAGAACGTCTCCCCCGTGGTGGCCTGGCTGGCCTCGCCGTCCGCGCGCGAGGTGACCGGCCGGGTCTTCAACGTACGCGGCGGGCACGTCAGCGTGGCCGAGGGCTGGGTGGCCGGCCCGACCGAGGAGAAGGACGGCCCGTGGACCGTCGAGGAGCTCGACGTGGTGCTGCCGAGCATGATCGCGGAAGCCCGGGCGAACTCGCTCACCAGCGGAAGGACTCCGGAAGCATGAGTCTGGACCAGTCCGTCATCGGCGTACGCTCCGAGCCCGAGGAGCGGTCCTGGACCGGCGCCGACACGCTGCTGTACGCCCTCGGGGTCGGCGCCGGGCACGACGATCCGCTGGCCGATCTGAGCTACACCAGCGAGCACGGCGACGACGCCTGCCCGCAGCAGAAGGTGCTGCCGACGTTCGGGGTGATGGTCACCTGGGGCGCCCGGCGAGGCGGACGGAGGATGGGTGACTTCAACCCCGCCTTGCTGGTCCACGCCGAGCAGGAGGTCGTCCTGCACCGGCCCCTGACCGCGGACGGGACCGTCTCGCTGACGTCCCAGGTGACCGGCATGTACGACAAGGGCTCGGGAGCACTGGTCGCGAGCGAGGCCGAGGCGGTCGACCCGGCGACGGGCGAACCCGTCGTGACCACGCGCAGCTCCGTGTTCATCCGGGGCGAGGGCGGGTTCGGGGGCGACCCGGGGCCCAGAGTCGCCTCGCCGATCCCCGACCGCGATCCCGACGAGCTGGTGACGATGCCGACCTGGCCCGGGCAGGCCCTGCTCTACCGGCTCAGCGGCGACCGCAACCCGCTGCACTCGGACCCGCGCTTCGCCGCGCGAGGCGGCTTCGAGCGCCCGATCCTGCACGGGCTGTGCACCTACGGGGTCACCGGCCGCGCACTGATCGGCACGATCGCCGGAGGCGACGGCGACGCGATGGCCTCGATGGCCGGCCGGTTCTCCGCGCCGGTCCTGCCCGGCGAGACCCTGCGGGTCGCGATGTGGCGCGTCGATGCGGCGACGACCGCCTTCCAGACTCGGAAGGAGGACGGCACGGTGGTCATCGACCGCGGGCTGACCACATGGCGCTGACCGTCGACCGCTCGGGAGCTACTCGGCCACCTGAGCCGCGGGCTCGGCGACCTCCCCGACGAAAAGCCGCTGAGCCAGCGCGATCGCGTGCCGAGACACCCGTCGCGCCTGGCGCTTGGTCTCGCACGCGGCCGTCATCCGGGCCGCCTCACCGATGAGCGCGGTCAGGATGGCGCCGAGCAGCTGGTTCTCGTCGCTGACACCGAGACCGAGCACCTGCAGGTTGCGGCGGATCCACTCGATGTTGCGGCGGCGGCGCATCATCTCGAACCCCGGCGGACCGTCGCCGGCGTAGAAGACGGGCAGCAGCTCGCGGTCCTCCCAGACCGCGTCGAGGTAGGCCAGCGCACCTGCCTCGAACTGGTCGAGCGGGGCCTCGATGCCGCTCTTGCGCGCCTTCGCCACGCTGGCGGCCGCCGCCGCGGCCAGCCGGTCGACGTACTCCTCCCACAGGGCGAGGTAGAGCTGTTCCTTGCCACCGAAGTGGTGGTAGACGCTGCCGACGCTGGAGCCGGCACGGGCGACGACGTCGGAGACACTGGCGACCGCGTAGCCCTTCTCCGCGAAGACCTCGCGCGAGGCGTCCAGGAGCTGACGGCGCGTCTCCTCGGTCTTCGCCCAGCGACGCCCTCCCGGGCGCTGCGATTCGACCTCTAGGGCCATCGTTCACTCCTCGTCGTGGTGCCGGGATCTTCTCACAATATGCGGATTTCCTCTTGACGACGAACCGCTACTGCGTGACTCTTCTCATAGTTCTATTCTAGAAAACGATTCTAGAAACTCACTCTAACCGAAGGAGCGGGCAATGATCGACTTCGCGCTGGGAGAAGAGCACCGAGCAGTCAAGGAGGCCGTACGCCAGTTCATCACCAAGGAGGTGATGCCACTGGAGGACCAGGTCCTCCTCAACGAGCGCAACGGCCGTCCTGCGCTCGAGCCGGGACAGCTCAAGGACCTGCAGGCCAAGGCCCGCAAGTACGGCTACTGGGGCATCAACACGCCGGAGCAGTACGGCGGCATGGCCGCGGGAGCCGTGATGTCGGCGATCATCGCGGGCGAGGCCGGGCGCACGTTCGTGCCGTTCCGCTTCGGCGGCAGCGCGGACAACATCCTCTACGCGGGCACCGAGGAGCAGAAGCAGGAATACCTCATCCCCACCATCGAGGGCGAGCGCCGCAGCTGCTTCGCGATCACTGAGCCCGGCGCGGGCTCCGATGCCCGCAGCATCCGGACCAGAGCCGTTCGCGACGGCGACGACTGGGTGATCAACGGCGAGAAGGTCTTCATCACCAACGGCAACGAGGCCGACTTCGTCATGGTCTTCGCCGTCACCGACCCGGAGAAGGGAGCCGACGGCGGCGTGACCTGCTTCCTGGTCGACCGGGCGATGGGCTGGGAGTCCACGCCCATCCCGACCATGGGCGAGTGGGGCCCGGCGGCGCTGAGCTTCCAGGACGTACGCGTCCCGAACGACCACATCCTCGGCGAGGAGGGCAAGGGCTTCGAGCTGGCGATGCAGTGGATCGGCAACGGTCGCTTCATGATCCCGGCCGGGGCCATCGGCGCCGCCGAGCGGATGCTCGAGATGGCGATCGAGCACGCCAACAACCGTCACTCGATGGGCCAGGCGATCGCCAACTACCAGTTCATCCAGGGCCACATCGCCGACAGCGCCGTCGAGCTCGAGGCCGCCCGCTGGCTGACCCTGCACGCCGCGTGGCAGGTCGAGAACAAGATGGACGCCCGACACACCTCCTCCATCGCGAAGCTGTACGGCACCACCATGGCCAACCGGGTCGTCGACCGTGTCCTCCAGATCCACGGCGGGATGGGCTACACCAAGGAGCTCCCGCTCGAGCGCTGGTACCGCGAGCTGCGTCTGCTCCGCATCTTCGAGGGCACCGACGAGATCCAGCGCCGTACGATCGCCCGAAACCTGCTCAAGGGCAACGTCAAGGTGGGAGCGTCGTTGGCATGAGCACCCTCGACGCCGACCGACTGCAGGAGTTCTTCCGGCCGAAGTCGGTCGCCCTCGTGGGGGCGACCGACAAGTCGGGCTGGTCGCTGAGCACCTACAACAACCTTCTCCAGCACGGCTTCTCCGGTGACGTGCACCTGGTGAACCCCAAGACGCCTGTCGTCCACGGTGTCGAGACCCACCGCAGCCTCTCCGCCATCCCGGGACCGGTCGACCTCGCCTACGTCATGACGCCGATCGAGGTCGTACCGCTGGTCCTGGAGGAGGGTGCGGCCCGCGGCATCCGCAACTACGTCATCCTCACCGCCGGCTACGGCGAGGTCGGCGGGGAGGGCGCGATCCGCGAGCAGGAGGTCGCCGACATCGCCCGCAGGCACGACCTCACCGTGCTCGGGCCGAACGGGAACGGGTTCATCAACGCGGCCGACTCGATCACGCCGTACGGCCTGCCGATCCCCCCACCGCTCCTGGGCGGTTCCGTCGGGGTCGTGCTGCAGAGCGGCGCGCTGGCCAGCAACGTGCTGGCCTTCGCCCAGGCGCGCAACATCGGGATCTCGCTCCTGGTCTCGATGGGCAACGAGACCGCGATGTCGGTGACCGACGTGATGAACGCGCTGGTCGAGGCGCCCGACACCAAGGTGATCGCCCTCTTCCTGGAGAGCATCCGCCACCCCGAGGAGTTCGCCGAGATCGCCCGGCGGGCGCTGGCGGCGGGCAAGCCGATCGTGGCCCTCAAGATCGGCCGCAGCGTCAAGGCGTCCCGGACCGCGCAGGCCCACACGGGTGCGCTGGTGGGTGACGACAAGACCGTCGACGCCGCCTTCCGTCAGCTCGGCGTGATCCGCGTGGGCTCGCTGGAGGACCTGATGGTCACCGCCGGGATGCTCGCCGAGACCGGTCCGCTGCCGGGAAACCGGATCGGCGTCGTCACCCCCTCGGGCGGCGCCTCCGAGATCATCTCCGACCGTGCCGAGGACGAAGGCCTGGACCTGCCGGAGTTCGCCGAGGCGACCACGGCAGCCCTGCGCGAGGTGCTGCCGCCCTTCGCCACGCCCAACAACCCGCTCGACGTCACCGGCTACGTGCTGCTCGACCGGCAGCTGATGTCGAAGGCGCTCGACGTCGTCGCCGCCGATCCCGGTGTCGACGTCATCATGCTCCTCCAGGACATGCCCCGGACGACACCCGACTTCGACCTCGCGGTGGAGACCTACCGGCACACGGGCGGGGTGATCCGCTCCTCGCCCAAGCCGGTCGTGATCGTGGGCAACGTCCTGATCGATGTGAGCGAGACCGGACGGGCCCTTCGGGAGGCGGCGGGCTACCCGCAGATCGCGGGTGGCATCGAGCACGGGATGACGGCCCTGGGCCACGCGGTCCGCTGGTCGCAGACCTACCGGCGTCATCAGGCCGGCGAGGACGCGCCGGTCGAGGTCGAGGTGACGGGGGCGGACGGGCTGCCACCGCGCACCGGCACGTGGACCGAGCGTCATGCATCGGCGTTCCTGGCGGCCCACGGCATCCCGATGGTGCCGTCCCGGGTGGCCACCTCCCCCGAGGAGGCCGCGCGCCACGCCGAGGAGGTCGGCTTCCCGGTGGTGCTGAAGGCGGCCGCCGACGACCTGGAGCACAAGAGCGACCTCGGCGGCGTGGAGCTCGGCCTCCAGGACGCCGAGTCGGTCCGCACCGCGGCGGCACGGATCGCCGACTCCCTCGCGAAGGCTGGCCACGACGGCACCACGACGGTCGTCCAGCCGATGCGCTCGGGAGGTACGGAGCTGCTCGTCGGTGTCGTCCGCGATCCGTCGTGGGGGCTCACCCTGGCGGTGGCGATGGGTGGCATCTGGGTCGAGATCCTCGGCGACTCCCAGCTCCGCCTGCTGCCGGTCTCACAGGCCGAGGCCCGGCAGGCGGTCGAGTCGCTGCGCAGCGCCGCCGTCCTCCGGGGTGCCCGCGGCCAGGCTCCCGTCGACCTGGACGCGCTCGCCGCCGTGGTCGCCAGGATCGGCGCGATCGCCGTCGCTCTCGGCGACGACCTCGAGTCGCTCGAGGTCAACCCGCTGCTGGTCTCCGGGGACCGGATCGAGGCGCTCGACGCCCTGATCACCTGGCGGGGCTGAGCCGGTTCACCGTGGCCCGGGGTGCGATCCGCATCCCGGGCCTCGGCATCCGCTAGGTTGCGTCCCACATCACCCGTCGACGAGGAGTCTCAGATGCCCACACCCGCCCTGCGTTCAGCCCAGATGATGGCGCTCGCGTTCATGAGCATGGTCGTGGTGCTGGGAGTGGTCGTCTACCTCAGCGTCCCCGACGCCGACCTGGCGCTGCCGTCGACGTACGTCATCGGGGGTCAGGTCGTGGCCGGGGTCGTCATCGCCCTGATCCTCTCGACGATCGGGTTCCGGGTCGCTCCGATCACCCCGGGCACCGACCCGGAGAAGGCGAAGGGCGAGGCGCTGCAGAAGCACCAGATGTCGCTGATCCTCCGGCTCGTGCTCAGCGAGCTGGTCGCGCTCGTCTCGCTCGCGCTCGCGTTCATCCTCACCGAGGGCCAGGTGGTGGCGTACCTCGTCGGCGCGGCCATCTCGGTGCTCCTGATGGCCCTCTTCGCCTACCCCTCGGCCGGCAACGTCGGCCGGGTGGAGGCCAGCCTCGACAGCGCCGGGGCGCAGTCGAGGCTGGCAGACACACTCGGCGTGGTCTAGACCGTCAGGTCGATCCCCTCGGCGGCGAGCGCCTCGCGGTAGGCCTCGACGTTGCGCAGCTTCACGTTCTCGTAGCCACGCACCATGTCCGGGAGCTCCGCGATGCGGACGGCCCGGGCGTAGGACTCCTCGGTGAGGTCGGCGGCGAGGCCGGTGACGAGCGCGGTGTAGTGCGCGAGCAGGGCGCGCTCGGTGCGGCGCACGTGGGCCTGACCGAACGGGTCGAGGAACGTGCCGCGCAGGAACTTCAGGGTCGCCAGCAGGCGGAGCACGACGTGGGTGCGCGGCCCGAAGGTCATCTTGCGGCCCTTGAGGAGCGCGCCGAAGACCGGCGGGGAGAGCTTGAAGCTGATCTTGCCCTGGACCTCGGCACGGACCCCGTCGAGGGCGGCCGGGGCGGTGAGCAGCCGGGCGACCTCGTACTCGTCCTTGTAGGCGGTGAGCTTGAACAGGTAGCGGGCGACCGCCTCGGAGAAGCGGGTGTCCCCGGTCACCGCGCGCTCGGCGTTCCAGATCCGGTCGACGACCTCGACGTAGTCGCGGGCGGTCTGCTGGTTCTGGTAGGCGACGAGCTGCGGGGCGCGGAACTCCGCGAGGCGGCGGACCTCACCGTCGAACGTCGCCTGCTCCAGGGCCGGGACGACGATCTGCTCGGCCGGCGCGGTGGCCGTGCCGGTGACCTTGGCGAACTCCTCCGGCGCGGCGACCGAGGCACGACCCCAGCGGAACGCGGCGACGTTGGCGCTGACCGCGACCCCGTTGATGCCGATGGCCTCCTCGATCGCCTCGGCGGGGATCGGGAGCGCGCCGGCCTGGTAGGCGGCGCCGACCAGGAGGAAGTTGGCCGCGGCGGTGTTGCCGAAGAGCGTGTCCGCGGCGGAGAGCGCGTCGAAGGCACGCAGCGAGGACGTCGTGCCGTTCACCCGGGTGAGCAGCTCGTCGTCGGCCGGGTAGGCGATGTCCTTGTCGTAGACCATCGGGCCGGTCGGCGTCTTCGACGTCGACACGACCGCGCGGGTGCGTGCCGGGTCGCCGTAGGCGAGGTTCTTGCCCTCGGCCAGGGTGAGCAGGTCGAAGCCGAGCAGCGCGTCGGCCGAACCCGGGGTGACCCGGTTGGAGGGGTCGATCTGGCCCGGGCCGAAGCGCAGGTGAGCCGTCACCGGGCCCGCCTTCTGGCTCATCCCGACCTGGTCGAGCGACTCCACCCCAAAGCCCGCGCGCAGTGCGGCGGTCGCCAGCACCTGGTTGACCGTCACGATCCCGGTGCCGCCGATGCCGGCCATGAAGACGCCGTAGGTCCGCTCCAGCTCGCCGTAGCCCGGGTCGGCCACCTCGGGCGGCGTCGGCGTGGACTTCTTGGCCTTCTTGGCGCTCGGGTCGGTCTCGACGGCCATGAACGAGGGGCACTCCCCCTCGACGCAGGTGTAGTCGGTGTTGCAGGAGGTCTGGTCGATGCGGGTCTTGCGGCCCAGCTCGGTCTCGACCGGCTGCACGGAGAGGCAGTTGGACTTCACGCCGCAGTCGCCGCAGCCCTCGCAGACGGCCTCGTTGATCACGATCCGGGTGTTGCGGGCCTCGATCGTGCCGCGCTTGCGCTGACGGCGCGCGTCGGCGGCGCAGTGCTGGTCGTAGATCAGCACGGTCACACCCTCGACCTCACGCAGCTCCCGCTGGGCGTCGTCGAGGCGGTCGCGGTGCCACAGGCGTACGCCTGCGGGGAAGTGGGCGCGGCGGTAGCGCTTCGGCTCGTCGGCGACGACGATGATCGCCTTGACGCCCTCGTTCATCAGCTTGTGGGTCAGCTGCGCCATCGCGACCTCGCCCTGCCGCTTCTGGGCACCGGTCATCGCGACGACGTCGTTGTGGAGCAGCTTGTAGGTGATGTTGACGTTCGCTGCCACGCACGCCTGGATGGCCAGCTGCGCGGAGTGGAAGAAGGTGCCGTCACCGACGTTCTGGAAGGTGTGGCCGGCGTGGCTGTAGGGCGCCTGCCCGATCCACTGCGAGCCCTCGCCGCCCATCTGGGTGATGCCGACGACGGCGCTGTCCTCACGCTGCGAGGCGGTCACCAGGGTGTGGCAGCCGATGCCGCCGCCACCCAGGCTCCCCTCCGGGAGCGCGGTCGAGCGGTTGTGCGGGCAGCCGGAGCAGAAGTACGGCGTACGCGAGGTCGAGAGCAGCGGCAGGTCGATCCGGACCGGACCGGCGGGCTTCAGCTCGGCGCGGCCCTTCAGCGCGCGGCGCAGCGGCGCGAGCAGGCGGCCGGCGGTCAGCTCGCCGTCGAGCGGCACCAGCGGGACACCGGCGCGGTCCTTCTTGCCGATGATGACGGGGGCCGACGGCTCGCCGTAGAGGATCTCGCGGATGCCCTGCTCGATGAAGGAGGTCTTGTCCTCGACGACGACGATCTCCTCGAGCCCCTCCGCGAAGGCCTCCACGATGGTCGGCTCGACCGGCCACATCATGCCCAGGCGCAGCACCCGGATGCCGGCGGCCATCAGCTCGTCGTGGTCGAGGCCGAGGTCCTTCAGACCCTGGCGCATCGAGTCGTAGCAGGAGCCGGAGGCCACGATGCCGACCTTGGCGTCGGGTGCCTTGACCTCGATCCGGTTGAGGTGGTTCTCGGCGGCGTACGCCTTGACGACGTTCATCCGGGGGCCGTAGAGCTTCGCCTCGGCGCCGACGATCCGGTCGGGGAAGAGCTCGATCTTGGTCGGCTCGTAGGTGTAGGGGACGCCGTCCCACTGGGTCTTCGGGGTGACCGGGTCCAGGACGCCGATCTCGGGGTTGACCACCCAGGCGCCGTCGGCGACGTCGGCGACGATCTTGAGCGCGACGACGCAGCCGGAGGCGCGGGAGAGGGCGATGCCCTCCATGCCGTACTCGACGATCTCGGAGGCGTTGCGCGGGAAGAGCACCGGGATGCCGAGGCTCGCCAGGGTCCGCTCGCTGACCGCGGGCACGGTGGAGGACTTCGCGGCCGGGTCGTCGCCGACCAGCATCAGCATGCCGCCGCTGGGGTGCGCGCCGTACATGTTGGCGTGGCGCATCGCGTCCAGCGCCCGGTCGACGCCGGGACCCTTGCCGTACCAGACCCCGGTGACGCCGTCGTAGCGCTCGGTGTCGAGGGTGACCGCCGACTGCGAGCCCCACACGGCGGTCGCGGCGAGCTCCTCGTTGAGGCCGGGGACGACGGTGATGTCGTTGTCGGCCATCTCCTTCGGCAGGCCCAGCAGGAGCTGGTCGAGACCGCCGAGCGGGCTGCCCGGGTAGCCGGAGATGAAGGTGCCGGTCCGCAGTCCGCGGCGCTGGTCCAGGGCGCGCTGCTCGACGAGCATCCGCGCGATCGCCTGGATCCCGGTCAGCAGCACGGGGCCGGCTCCGACGCGGTAGCGGTCGGCCAGGTCGTAGGCCTCGAACGATGTCCCAGGCTCGAAAACTGCGGTCATAGGGGTGACTCCTCAATCTGCCGGGCGGCACTGGTGGTCCGTCTGGAGCAATTGCCGGGACCGCCGGGTGAGGCAGTCCCGAGGAACCACCCGCAGGGTGTGCGGGTGGCCTGGGTCACATCATCGTGGATCGAGCCTGCGTGATGCCAATCACCAACGGCGCCCTCACCAGGCGACGCTGAGGTACTGCGTCTCGAGGTACTCCTCCAGCCCGGCCCGCGCGCCCTCGCGCCCGATGCCGCTCTGCTTCACGCCGCCGAACGGAGCCGACGGGTCGGAGACCAGACCGCGGTTGACGCCGACCATCCCGGCGTCGATCCGCTCGGCCACGTGCAGCGCCTCGCCCAGCTCGCCGAAGACGTACGCCGCCAGGCCGAACTCGGTCTCGTTGACGGCGGCGAGCAGCTCCTCGGTGTCGTTCCAGGCCACGATCGGGGCCACCGGCCCGAAGATCTCCTCGCGCAGCAGCGGCGAGTCGGCCGGTACGCCGGTCAGGACCGTGGGCGCGTAGAAGTAGCCCTCCGAGGCGGGGACCTCGGCGCGGTGGGCGACCACGGCGCCCGCGGCCACGGCGGCGTCAACGAGGTCGGTGACGGTGGCGTAGGCCTTGGCGGAGATGAGCGGGCCGATGTCGCTGCCCTGCTCGGCGGGACCGACCTTCAGTGCCTCCACGGCGGCGCCGAGGCGGGCGGTGAACTCCTCGGCGACGTCGGCGTGGACGTAGAGCCGGTTGGCCGCGGTGCAGGCCTGTCCGCCGTTGCGGAACTTGGCGACCATCGCGCCCTCGACCGCGGCCTCGACGTCCGCGGAGGACGTCACCACGAACGGCGCGTTGCCGCCGAGCTCCATCGAGGTGTTCACGACCCGGTCGGCGGCCTGGCGCAGCAGCACCCGGCCCACGCCGGTCGAGCCGGTGAAGGAGATCTTGCGGACCCGGGCGTCGGCGAGCCAGGTGCTGACGATGCCGGGTGCGTCCATGCCGGGGACGACGTTGACGACGCCGTCCGGCACCCCCGCCTCGGCGATCAGCCGGGCGACCGCGAGCGCCGTCAGCGGCGTCTCGGCGGCGGGCTTGAGCACGACGGTGCAGCCGGCCGCGAGGGCCGGCGCGATCTTGCGGGTGGCCATCGCCGCCGGGAAGTTCCACGGCGTCACCAGGGCGGCCACGCCCACCGGCTTGTGCGTGACGATGGTGCGGGTGCCGCCGGCCGGCGAGGCACCGAAGTCGCCGTGCGGTCGCACGGCCTCCTCGGCGTACCAGCGGAAGAACTCGGCGGCGTAGACGACCTCGCCGCGGGCGTCGGCGAGGGACTTGCCGTTCTCGAGGGCGATCAGCGCGGCGAGCTCGTCGGCGTCGCGCAGCATCAGGTCGCGGACCCGGTTGAGCAGGTCGCTGGGGGTGCGGGGCGGCAGCGCCGACCAGGCCGGGAGCGCCGCGGCCGCAGCGTCGACGGCCGCGGTGGCGTCCTCGGCGGTGCCGTCGGCGACGTCGGCGACGTGCTCACGGGTCGCGGGGTTCTCGACCGCGAAGACGCCGGCGGCGCCCGGGCGCCACCTGCCCCCGACGAGGATGCCGCTGCCGGGCTCGAGGGCGTCGAGGTAGCCGGTCTGCACAGGCTCGGTGCTCGTGGTCACTTGGTCTCCTCCAGTGCGGTCGTGAGTACGTCCAGGGCCTCGTCGAGCAGCTCGTCGGAGATGCTCAGCGGGGGCAGGAAGCGGATGACGTTGCCCCAGGTGCCACAGGTCAGGGTGATGACACCCTGGCTGTGAGCGTAGGCGGCGACGGCCTTGGCGACCGCACCGTCGGGGTCGCCGGTGGCCGGGTCGACGAACTCGGCGGCGATCATCGCGCCCCGGCCGCGGACGTCACCGATGCGCGGGTCGGTCTTCTGCAGCTCACCGAGCCTGCCCAGCAGGCGCGCCTCGATCTCGCGCGCCCGGGTGAGCAGGTCCTCGGCCTCGATGGTCTCGATCACGGCCAGTGCGGCGGCGGTGGCGAGCGGGTTGCCGCCGTAGGTGCCGCCCAGGCCGCCGGGGTGGACGGCGTCCATGACCTCGGCGCGGCCGGTCACCGCGGAGAGCGGCAGGCCGCCGGCGATGCCCTTGGCGCTGACGACCAGGTCCGGCACGACGCCGTCGTGCTCGACGGCGAACCAGGTGCCGGTGCGGCCGAAGCCGGACTGCACCTCGTCGGCCACGAAGAGCACGTCGTTGGCACGGCACCAGTCGGCGAGGGCGGAGAGGAACCCGGGGGCGGGGACGATGAAGCCACCCTCGCCCTGGACCGGCTCGATCACGATCGCGGCGAGGTTGTCGGCGCCGACCTGGGTCTCGATCAGGGACGTCGCCCGGGCCGCCGCCAGCTTGCCGTCGATCTCGTCGGCGTCGCGGAACGGGTAGGACATCGGGGCCCGGTAGACCTCGCCGGCGAACGGACCGAAGCCGTGCTTGTAGGGCATGTTCTTGGCGGTCATCGCCATGGTGAGGTTGGTGCGCCCGTGGTAGGCGTGGTCGAAGACCACGACCGCGTCCTTCCCGGTGAACGAGCGAGCGATCTTGACCGCGTTCTCGACGGCCTCGGAACCGGAGTTGAACAGGGCGGTGCGCTTCTCGTGGTCGCCGGGGGTGAGCCGGGCGAGCTGCTCGGCGACGGCCACGTAGCCCTCGTAGGGGGTGACCATGAAGCAGGTGTGGGTGAAGGCCGCGACCTGCTCCGAGACAGCGTCGACCACCCGGGCGGCGCTGGAGCCGACGGTGGTCACCGCGATGCCGGAGCCGAGATCGATGAAGCGGTTGCCGTCGACGTCCTCGACGATCCCGCCGGACGCGCGCGCGGCGAAGACGGGCATGGTCGTGGCCACGCCCTGGCTCACGGCCGCGACCTTGCGGGCCATGAGCTCCTGGGAGCGCGGGCCGGGAAGCGGCGTACGCAGGAGACGGGACTGTTCGAGGGACTGGTCGAGCGGCTCGGTCATGGGATCAGCATGAGCCTCGGCGACACATGTCGTCCAAGACCTTTTGACTACTACAATCATGCCCCATGAGCATGGATCTGCGACTGCTGCGCTACTTCGTCGCCACCGCTGACGCCGGGTCCGCGACGCAGGCCGCCGAGGTGCTGCACGTGACCCAACCGGTGCTGTCCCGGCAGCTGCGCCAGCTCGAGACCAACCTGGGCGTGCCGCTGTTCGCCCGAGAGGGGCGGCGGCTGCGGCTCACCCGGACGGCCGAGGACCTCCTCCCCCGCGCCCGCGACCTGCTCACGCACGCCGAGGACCTCGAGCGCGCGGTCGGCGTGCTCGCCTCGGGCCGGCTCGACGAGCTGCATCTCGCCGTGCCGTCGACGACGCTCACCGACGTGCTCGCGCCGTTCCTGGCGACGCTCGGGCCCGAGGACCCGGTCGCCATGGTCCGCGAGCTCGACCCGCGCGGGGCGGTCGCGGCCGTCCGCGCCGGCGCGGACCTGGCGATCGTCACCCGGCCGCCGGCCCGGTCCCTGGCCTCGCGCGCCCTCGCCGTGCTGCCGGTGTGGGCCTACGTCCGGCCCGGCGACCCGTGGGCGGGGCGGGGGTCCGTGGACGTACGCGACCTGGTGACGCGGCCGCTCGTGCTCCTCACCGACGACCTGCGGCCGCGGCCGATCCTGGACGCGGCGGCCGAGGACGCCGCCGTGGGCTACGGCGACGTCCTCGAGGTTTCCAACGCCCAGGTCGCGCAGGCGCTCGCCGCCTCCGGCCGCGGGATCGCGGTGGTCTCCGACGACCCGCGCTTCGGCCTGGTGCCCCTGCACATCGACGCGCCGGCGGGGCGGGTGCGGATCCGGCTGTACGCCGCGTGGGACCCGCAGCACCACGCCGCCGAGGCGCTCGCCGGCCTGGCCGAGCGGCTCTCGGCGTTCTGCGTCGAGCGCTACGGCGCCGAGGTCGCGGTGCGCTGAGCGGGCACCTTCAGGGCGGTCAGGATCCGCTCGGTGACCTCGGCGACCGCCCCGAGCCCGTCCACGGTGGCGAGCAGGGCGCGCGCGGCATAGCCGTCGGCGAGCGGCCCGGTCTCGGCGGCGTACACCTCGAGCCGCCGGCGGATGACCGCCTCGGTGTCATCGGCCCGACCCTGCTCCCGGGACCGGGCCAGGAGCCGGCCGACCAGCTCGTCGGGGTCCGCCTCGAGCAGCACCACGGCGTCGAGCCCGACACCCGAGGTCTCCAGGATCGCGTCGAGCTCGGCGACCTGCTGCGGGGTCCGCGGGTAGCCGTCGAGGAGGAACCCGCCTGCGCAGTCACCGGCGGCGAGCCGGTCGGCGACCATCGCGTTGGTGATCTCGTCCGGCACGTACTCGCCCGCGTTCATGTACTCCTGTGCCGAGACGCCCAGCGCGGTCCGCTGGGCGACGTTGGCCCGGAAGATGTCGCCGGTCGAGATGGCCGGGACGGCGAAGCGCTCGGCGATGACGGTGGCCTGGGTGCCCTTACCGGCACCCGGCGGACCCATGAGGAGGAGGCGCATACGAGTCGGGGACCTTTCTCGAGGTTGGCGCGCTCACCCCCACGATGAGCGCGCCGGATCAGAGGCTAGGCACCGCTCCGCTGCGATCACGTTGCAATGACCCGGCGAGCGATCTCCTCGCCCACCCGTACGCCGCCGTCGACGTGCTGGAAGCCGTGGCCGGCGACGTCGCTGCTGCCGAACTCGATCGGCCCGAGCGGCTCGCGCAGCACCGCACCCCAGCGGGTCAGGCCACCGAGGTCGAAGCTGGTCCCGTACGCACCGCCGGTGAGCTCCTGGTGCTGCCAGTCGCTCTCCACGAAGGTGAGCGGCTCGAGCGCCGCGTCCCCGAAGTAGGCGGCCAGCGACTCGAGCACCTGGCGCCGGCGCTCGGCGTCGGAGAGCCGGCCTACCGCGTCCGCGCGCTCGTCGGAGACGAAGCCGACCAGCGTGCCGCGCGACTCGCCCTCGGGGGTGTTGTCGTAGACCTCGTGGACCAGCTGCCAGGGCGCGAAGCCGGTGCCGCTGAGCCCGTCGGCACGCCAGAACGGCGTCTCGTACTGCGCCTGCACCTTGATGACCAGCCCGAACGACTGGTGCTCGCGGGCGATCCGGTGCTCGGCCGGAAGCTCGGGGCTGAACCGGATCCGCCTGACCAGGGTCGGCGGCACGGCGAGGACCAGCCGGCGCGCGGCATGGATCTCGGCGCCGACGTGGACAACGGCGCCGTCCTCGTCCCACTCGATGTGCGAGACGTCCTGGCCGAGCCGGACGCGATCACCGAGTCGCGAGGCCAGCGTCAGCGGCACCCGCTGCAGGCCACCGACGACCCGGCGGTCGAGGATCACATCGGCGTCGACGAGGTTGCTGAACGAGCCCGCGCTGGCGGCCATCTGCACGGCCTGGAGGGCGGAGAAGGAGCGGGCGGGCTTCGTCAGCATCGCCGGCCCGATGTAGAGGGCGATGTTGTCGATGGCGACCGGGTCGTCGCACTGCTGCTCGAGCCAGGCGCGGAACGAGACGCTGTCGAGGTGAGCGGCGTCGTCGAGCTCCCACGGCCTGGCCGGGTCCATCGCGGCAGCGAGGCCGTCGAGGGTCTTGGTCAGCTGCGCGATGGCGGCCGCGGTGGACTCCCCCACCGGCAGGTCGTCACCGAAGCGGTGCGCGGCACCGGCCTTGTCGACGTAGAGCGACTCGCCGTCGCGGAAGCGCGGGTAGGTCGACAGGCCGAGCTCGTCGAGGATGCCGAGGAGGGCGTCCTGGTCCGGCGAGACCCACTGGCCGCCGATCTCGAAGTCGGCCTCGGCGCCGGGCGCTCCGTGCGCCTCGGTGCGCAGCCGGCCGCCGACGCGGTCGCGGGCCTCCAGGACGAGCACGTCCTGGCCCGCCTGGGCCAGTCTCCAGGCCGCGGTCAGGCCGGTCACGCCGGCGCCGACCACGATCACGTCGTGGGTGGTCATGTCAGTTCTCCTGTGTGTCGGTGTCGGTAGCGGTGGGGCGCCGGTCGGGGCGCTGGGCCAGCAGCGGGAGGCTCGGGTCCCAGCGGGTGCCGTCGGCCTCGTCGCGCTTGCGGCGGGCGATGCCCGAGAGCGCCTCGAGGACGACCCGGTTGGCGAGGAACGAGGTGATGTCGGCGTGGTCGTAGGGCGGGGAGACCTCGACCACGTCGATCCCGACCACCGGCAGCTCGTAGGCGATCCGCCGGACCGAGTCGAGCAGCTGGCGGGCGGTCAGGCCGCCCGGCTCCGGGGTGCCGGTGCCGGGGGCGTGGCCGGGGTCGCAGACGTCGATGTCGACCGAGAGGAAGACCCCGTCGCACTCGTCGGTGGCGATGGTGAACGCCTCGGTGAGGCACTCCTCCAGGCCGCGGTGGACGATCTCGGTCATCTCGTAGGACCGCATGCCCTGCTCGGCCATCCAGTCCAGCGTCTCGGGCTCGGGCCAGTAGCCGCGCAGCCCCATCTGCAGGAACCGGTCGCCGCGCAGCGCACCGGACTCGATGAGCCGGCGCATCGGCTGGCCGTGCCCGATCAGCGAGCCGAACTCGATGTCGCCGGTGTCGGCATGGGCGTCGAAGTGGATCATCGAGACGCGTCCCTGGCCGAGGTGCTGGGCGACGCCGGCGGCGTCCGGCCAGGCGATCGTGTGGTCGCCGCCCAGCACCAGCGGGATGGCGCCGTTGCTCGTCACGGCGTGGACGGCCTCCTGCAGGTCGCTCACCGAGCGCTCGGCGTCGCCGGAGAACATCTCCACGTCACCCGCGTCGAGCACGCGCAGGTCCTTCAGCGCGTCGACCCGCATCGCCAGCGAGGGCCGCGAGCCGTCGTGGGCCAGATAGCAGGTCTGCCGGATGAACTGCGGGCCGAACCGGGTGCCCGACCGGTGCGACGTACCTCCGTCGAAGGGGGCACCGAGGATGACCACATCGGCACCCTCGTACGTCGCGGGGTCGGCCCAGTCACACCGGTCGACACCCAGGAAGGTGATGTCGGGGCCGAACTGGGTTCCGTAGCGAGCCATGGTGATCTTCTCTCTCGTTCGATTCGTCGGGTGGAGACGGGTTCAGCGGGGTGTGCTCATTCCTCGGTCGGGTCGACGACGAGGAACCGCTCGCCGGGGCGGCGGGCGAGGTAGAGGAAGTAGTAGGCGAGGGCGGCGACCACGACACCGGCCGTGATCACGACGTCCACGCGGGCGGAGCCGACCAGCGCGTAGCCGATCGCGCCGATGACGACCAGCGGCGGGAGCGGCCACAGCGGCATCCGCCAGCCCTGGGCGGCAGGCCCCTGGCGACGGGCGCGGAGCGCGGCGATCGCCACGACGACGTACATCGTGGAGATGACCACCGAGGTCACCCCGAGCAGCGCCTCGATCTCGACGGCGCCGGCCAGGATCGCGCCGGGGATGCCGATGACGAGGGTGGCCAGCCACGGGGTGGCGTAGCGGGGGTGCAGCTTGGTGAGGACGCCGTTGACCGGCGCGGGCCAGGAGCGGTCGCGCGCGGAGGCGTAGACGACCCGGGCGTTCTGGAGCACCATCACGATGACGGCGTTGAGGATCGCGATGGCGATGGCGACGTTCACGGCGACCGCGACGCGCTCGCCGCCCCAGGCGGCGACCCACTGGGAGAAGTTGCCGGAGGCGAGGTCGCCGAGGTCGTCGACCGCGAGGACCGTGGTCACGGTGGGGACGAGGATGACGAGACCGCCCAGGCCGAGGGTCCAGAAGATGACGCGGGCGACGTTGCGGCGCGGGTCGACGATCTCCTCGGAGAGGTAGACCGTGGTGCCGAAGCCGCTGACCAGGAACGTGCTCACCGCGAGACCGGAGATGAGGATCGCCAGGGTGAAGGGCTCCAGGCCGTTCTCACCGATCACGTGCGGCGAGACCAGTTCGCCCGGGCCGCGCTGGACGTGGCCGAGCCCGAGGATCGTGACGACGACGGCGGCGATCATCTCGAGCGCGAGGAAGGTGCCCGTGACGACGGCGTTGGCCTTGATGTTGAGGATCGCGGTGGCGGTCGAGAGGAGCATCACGATCGCGCCGGTCGCGGCCCGCGGCAGCTCCACCAGGTCGGCCAGGTAGTCGGCGGTGCCGAGGGCGAAGATCGGCGGGATCAGCCAGAGCAGCACGCCGGCCAGGGAGAACGTCAGCCAGCCCATCGACCTGCCGAGGGTCTGGGTGACCATCGCGTACTCACCGCCGGAGCTGGCGGTGCGGGTGCCGAGCTCGGCGTAGCAGGCGGCGATCGCGACCGAGACCGCGAAGCCGGCGACGACGGCCAGCACCGCGCCGCTCCCCTGCGTCGCGAACAGCTCCGGGACGATGATGAACAGGCTCGAGGCGGGCGTGATGCACGACAGCACCAGCAGGACCGCGGCGCCGGGTCCGAGCACCCGCGCGAGCCGCCGCCGCTCCGGCGCCGACTTCACCCCCTCGGGGCTCACCTGCATGGATTCGATCATCGCGGGTCTCCTTGTGATGAGGGTACAGCGAGTTTTGAACGCTGTACAAAACTTTGAACGGCATTCAAAGTGACTCAGATCACCGCTAGAGTCAAGGGGTGGGACCGAAGATTTCGCCACGCGAGCACAAGGAGACACTGTCGAGGTGACGCGCACACGCTCCAACCGACGCCTGGAACGACCCCGCGAGCAGGTGCTCGCGACCACCCTGGAGATGGTGGCCGAGGAGGGGCTCGCCAAGGTGACGATGGCCTCCCTCGCCGCCCGGCTCGGCACCAGCGGTGGCCACCTCCTCTACTACTTCGGCACCCGCAACGGCCTGCTCCTGGAGACCCTGCGATGGAGCGAGAACGCCTACGCCGCCCAGCGGGCGCCGATCTTGGAGAAGGCCGAGAAGGACGGCTCCGGAGGCGTCGAGGCACTGCTCTCCTTCGCCGATGTCTACCTCGCCCTCGACGAGCGCGACCCGCGCTGGCTCCTCTGGCTCGAGCTGTGGGCACGGGCGCCGTACGACGCCGAGCTCGCCGCCGCGCAGCGCGCGATGGACGACGAGTGGCACGCCGACCTGGTCCGGCTCTTCGCCGCCGCGCTCCCCGAGCTGCCCGAGCGCGAAGCCGTCTCCGAGCGCCTGCGAGCGATGTGGGACGGCTTCAGCATCGGCATCGTCACCGGCGGCGGGACGACCCTGCGCGAGCGCACCCTCGAGCACACCCGCGCAGTCGTCACCGGACAGGCAGAGTAGCGGGAATGCCGATCGCGTCCTGGTTCCCCGAGGCCCAGCTGGGCATCTTCGTCCACTGGGGCATCTACAGCGTCGATGGTGTCGCGGAGTCCTGGTCGTTCTACGACGGCCGGGTCCCCTACGCCGACTACATGGCCCAGCTCGACGGCTTCACCGCGTCGAGGTTCGACGCCGACGCGTGGGCCGAGCTCTTCGAGCGGTCGGGGGCGACGTACGCCGTGCTCACCGCCAAGCACCATGACGGGGTCGCGCTCTACGACACCGAGGCCAACGACCTCTCCGTGGTCACCAGGACTCCTGCGGGCCGTGACCTGGTGGCCGAGTTCGTCGAGGCCGTACGCCGCCGGGGGCTGAAGGTCGGCCTCTACTTCTCCCACCTCGACTGGTCCCACCCCGACTACGCGACGGTGCGACCGGCCGTGCAGCACCACGTGGTGCAGGACAATCCCTACGCCGTCGCGCGGCCCGGCGCGGAGGAGCCCGAGCGCTGGGAGCGCTACCTGGAGTTCCACCGCACCCAGATCCGGGAGCTGGTGGCCCGCTTCGAGCCGGACCTGCTCTGGTTCGACGGCGAGTGGGAGCGCGACGAGCGGCAGTGGCGCATGCAGGAGCTGCGTGCCGAGCTGCGCGAGCTCGCGCCGGGGCTGGTGGTCAACGGCCGGATGCTCGGCCACGGCGACTACGTGACCCCGGAACAGGGCGTCCCGATCGTGCCGCCGGACGGCCCCTGGGAGCTGTGCCTGACCATCAACGACTCCTGGGGCTGGCAGCCTCAGGACGACAACCACAAGTCACCGCGCCAGCTCGTGCGCACCTTCGTCGAGACCATCGGCGGCGGCGGCAACCTGCTGCTCGACGTCGGCCCGCGCGGGGACGGCACCATCACGCCCGAGCAGACCGAGCGGCTCGAGGCGCTCGGCGAGTGGGTCTCCCGCCACTCCCCCGCGGTCCACGGCATCCGCCGCGGCCTCCCCCACGGTCACTTCTACGGCCCGAGCGCCGTCTCGGCGGACGGCCGCACCCTGTTCCTCTACGTCCTGGACCGCCCCAACGACTACGTCGTGGTCCGCGGCCTGCGCAACCAGGTCCTGAAGGCGTACGTCCTCGGGACGGGCACCGAGCTCGACCATCAGCGCATCGGCGGTCTCCACGACGTCCCCGGCTGGGAGTACGTCTTCACCACCGACGACGCCCTGGACCCGCTGTGCACCGTGATCGCCCTCGAGCTCGACGGCGAGGTCTCGGTCCACCGGGAGCACGAGGCCCACTAGTCGTCCAGGACGTAGCCCAGATATCGCTCCGGGTTCGACAGGAACCGCCGGGTCAGGCTGACCGGCTCGGCGTCGTCGTAGGCGACCTGCTCGATGCGCCCGTCCTCGTCGAGCTGCAGGATCTTCGCGCCGGGCACCGCGAGCAGCGTCGGGGAGTGCGTGGCGATGACGAACTGGGATCCCTGGTCGGCGAGCTCGACGATGCGGGCGACCAGAGCCAGGCAGCCCTTGACCGAGAGCGCGGCCTCGGGCTCGTCGAGGATGTAGAGCCCGTTGGGCCCGAACCGGTGCACCACCAGGTCGAGGAACGACTCGCCGTGGGAGCGCTCGTGGAGCGAGACCCCACCGTAGGCGTCCGAGGAGGCCAGATCGAGCCGCTCGATCTCGGTGGCGACGTTGTAGAACGACTCCGCCCGCAGGAAGTAGCCGTTGCGCGGCCGCCTGAGGCCGCGCTCGACACGGATGTAGTCCGCGAGGGACGACTCGGTGGCGCGCGTCGCGAACCGGAACGAGGTGGAGCCGCCCTCGGCGTTGAACCCCGAGGCGACCGCGACGGCCTCGATGATCGTGGACTTCCCGGTGCCGTTGTCGCCGACCAGGAACGTCACCCGCTCGTCGAGCTCGATCCCGTCACCTGCGGCGAGCTCGCGGACCGCGGGCAGGGTGAACGGGTAGCGACCGGTGTCGTGCCGGGGATCGAGCGCGATCCGAGCGATGAAGCGCTCGTCGAACGGCATGCTCAGCCCGCGCCGGGGTCGATGGGCGGGCGCCGTGTGCCGCTCGGGTCGAGCCGCTCGAGGACGGCGCCGGCGATCTCGGCCAGCTGGTCGACCTGCTCGGCACTCAGCGAGTCGAAGACGTACTCGCGCACCGCGTCCACGTGACCAGGGGCGGAGGTGACCAGCTTCTCGTGACCGGCGTCGGTGAGGCGTACGTTGGTCGCCCGGCGGTCGCCCTCGCAGGCGTGCCGCTCGATGAGGCCTCGGTCGACCAGCCGCTTGACGACGTTGGAGAGCCGCGGCAGCGTCGCGCTGGTGTAGCCCGCCAGCTCGGTCATCCGCAGCGTGTGGTCGGGCACCTCCGAGAGCATGGCCAGCACCCCGTACTCGAAGTGGGTCAGGCCGGCGTCGCGGCGCAGCTGGGAGTCGAGAGCGCCGGGGAGCAGCTCGAGCACGGCGATGAAGCGGACCCATGCCACCCGTTCCGGTGGCGACAGCCAGTTGCCCTCCACGTCAGGGAGTGTGCCGCAGAAAGTTGCTCGGAACAAACACCGCTCGCCTAGAGTTAGTTCAAGCAACAACTATTGGGTCGAACGCAGGAGACCGCCATGACCACCGCACCCGAGAGCACGACCGCCGCCGCGGACGCCCTCCTTCCGCAGGCGCATCCGTTCGCCCAGCACCTGCGGACGGTCCAGGCACGCGAGGCGGTCGACCCGCACCGCGTCTGGACGCCGGCCGACGGGCCGCTGCCGAGCCTCTACCTGTC
The DNA here is from genome assembly GCF_055585005.1 of Nocardioides sp. NPDC054178. NCBI lineage: Bacteria > Bacillati > Actinomycetota > Actinomycetes > Propionibacteriales > Nocardioidaceae > Nocardioides > Nocardioides sp. NPDC054178. The sequence continues at coordinate 90,350 of NZ_JBVJKY010000009.1, read as the reverse complement.
CCACGGCGGCGGACCGCTGCCGCTGCAGAGCCCGGAGTGGCTCGACCCGCTGCACGCCTGGGCCCGCTCGCTGCCCCGACCGAAGGCCATTCTGGTCATCTCCGCCCACTGGGAGTCGGCGCCGCTCTCGATCAGCGCGACCCGGCCCGACGAGCTGGTCTACGACTTCGGCGGCTTCGACCCGATCTACCACTCGGTGCGCTACGACACCCCGGACGCGAGCGAGCTCGCCCGCACCACCGCGGCGCTGATGCCCGAGACCGAGACCGCCCACCAGCACACCCGCCGCGGTCTCGACCACGGCGCCTGGGTGCCGCTGAAGATCATGTACCCGGCCGCCGACATCCCGGTCGTGCAGCTCTCCCTGCCCACCGAGGACCCCGACAAGCTGCTCGCCCTCGGCGAGCGCCTGCGGCCGCTGCGCGAGGAGGGCGTGCTCGTGGTCGGCTCGGGCCACATGACCCACGGCCTGCCGTTCATCACCCGCGAGATGATGACCGAGAACAAGCCCGCCGGCTGGTCCTCCGACTTCGACTCCTGGGCCGCCGATGCCCTGGACCGCGGCGACGTCGCCGAGCTGGCCAGGTTCCGCACCGCCGCCCCCGGCATGCCCTACGCCCACCCGACCGTGGAGCACTTCACCCCGCTCTTCGTCACCCTGGGCGCTGCCACCGACCCGACGGCCCCAGTCACGACCACCCTCGACGGCTACGGCCTAGGCCTCTCCCGCCGCTCCATCCAGGCGGCCTGACGTCAATTCTTGCGCCGAGGCGTCGATTTCTGACGGCGAGGAGTCAGTTCCTCGCTGCTAGGAATCGACCTCTCGCGCCCAGAAACCGACCTCTCGGCGTCAGAAACTGACGCCTCGCGGTCGGGAGCGGAGTTGGACGGAGAGGACCGGGGCCAGGGGCAGGTGGGACAGCAGGAGTGCCTGGTAGGCGTGGTAGACGTCGGGCTTGCCGTGCCAGATCACGTGCGAGGGACGGTTGTGCTCGTCCAGCTCGTGGTGCCAGCTGCCGAGCTCGCGGTCGATCAGGTACGTCTCGATGTACGCCTCGAACCGCTGGCGCCACTCGTCGTAGACCACCTCGCCGGTGCGGGTGTGCAGGGCGCCGGCCGCGGCGAGCGCCTCCGCAACCACCCAGTGCAGCCGTAGCCGGGTGACCGGCGTGCCGTCCCACGAGGTCGTGTAGACGAAGCCGGGGCCGTCGCCGGAGTCGACCCAGCCGACCTCGACCGCACGCGCGAAGAGCGCCCGCGCGTCCTCGACCAGCCACGACGGCGCGTCCGGCAGGCTCGCATCCAGGTGCAGGAGCAGCCGGGACCACTCCAGCAGGTGCCCGGGCGTGCAGCCGTACGGACGGAAGGGGTCGCCGGGACGGTCGGCGTTGTAGTCCAGCAGCGGCGACCAGGAGAGGTCGAAGTGCTCGGGCAGGTCGTAGCCGTGGGAGCGGGCGACACCGTGGATCAGGTGCTCGGCGATCGCCAGCGCTCGCCGGTGCCACGCGGCGTCGCCGGTGACGTCACCCGCGGCCAGGAACGCCTCCACGGTGTGCATGCTGGAGTTGGCCCCGCGGTAGGCCTCGCCGGAGCGAAGATCCCGCTCGAGGCTGTCGACCACCCGGCCGGAGTCGTCGAGGAAGTGCTGCTGCATCACCCCGAGCGCCTCGTCGAGCAGCGCGTCCGCGCCCGGCACCTCGGCCGCGAAGCCGCTGCTCGCGGCCAGGACCACGAAGGCGTGGGCGTAGGCCTCCTTGAGGGTGCCGACCGGCTCGCCCTCGCCGGAGACCGAGGCGTACCAGCCACCGAGCTCGTCATCACGCAGCGCACCCGACAGCGCCCGGATGCCGTGCGCGGCGAGCGAGGCCGCCTCGGGGACGTCTCCGCGCAGGTGCGCGAGCGCGAAGACGTGGGTCATCCGGGCGGTGATCCAGGTGTGCACCGGCTCGGCCGGATCCGGTCGGCCCGACTCGTCCAGCCACCAGAACCCGGCGGCCGAGGCCGCCGACGCCCGGGCGAACCCGGCCAGCCGGCGGCACTCGGCATCCGCATCGATCATCGGTCGATCATCCCTTGACCGACCCGGCCATCAGCCCGCCCACGAAGTAGCGGCCGAGCAGGATGTAGATGATCAGCGTCGGGACGGACGCGATCAGCGCGCCCGCCATGCTGGCGGAGTAGTCCTGCAGCTGACCGCTCGCCAGGAAGTTGAGCGCGATCGTGACCGGCCCGTTGCGCGAGGTCGAGAAGAAGAGCGCGAACAGGTAGTCGTTCCACGCCGAGGTGAACTGCCACATCAGCACCACCACGAACGCCGGCGCGGAGATCGGCAGGATGATCGAGGCGTACGTCCGGAGCATGCCGGCACCGTCGACCCGGGCGGCCTCGACGAGCTCGACCGGGACCCCCGCGTAGTAGTTGCGGAAGATCAGCGTGGTGATCGGCAGACCGTAGACCACGTGCAGCACGATCAGGCTCGGCACCCCCGAGGGGACGCCGAGGTTGCTCATCAGCTGGACCAGCGGCACCATCACGGCCTGGTAGGGGATGAACATCCCGAACAGGATCAGCGTGAACACCACGTCGGCACCCGGGAACCGCCACTTCGAGAGCACGAACCCGTTCATCGAGCCGAGCACCGAGGAGATGATCGAGGCCGGGATGACCATCGCGAAGGTACGTCCCAGGGCCGGCCCGAGCTGCTCCCAGGCGCGCGCCCAGCCGGCCGTCTCCCAGGACTCGGGAAGCCTCCAGGCGTTGGCGGGGGTGGCATCGCCGAGCCCCTTGAAGCTGGTGACGATCAGGACGTACGCCGGGATCAGGACGATCAGCGCGAAGACGATCAGCAGGACGTACTTGACGGCGCGCCAGATCCCCCGCGAGCGCTCACCCGGGATCTTGGTAGCAACGGCTGCCGGGATGGCATCGGTCGTCATCGGCGGCGCTCCTGACGGTAGGTGGAGACGAGGTAGGGAACGATCAGGATGGCCACGATCAGCAGCAGGACGGTGCCGATGGCGGCCGACTTGGCATAGTCGCCGCGGGTGAACTCGATCCACATCTGCGTGGCCGGCACCTGGGTCGTGTAGTTGGTCTGGCCCGCGATGGCCATGATCAGGTCGAAGACCTTCAGCGACATGTGGCCGATGATGATGATCGCCGAGAGGGCGACCGGGCTCAGCTGCGGGAAGATCACGTGACGGTAGAGCTGCCACTCCGAGGCGCCGTCCATCCGGGCCGCCTCGCGCAGCTCCTCGGGGATGCCGCGGAAACCGGCCAGGAAGAGCGCCATCACGTAGCCGCTGAGCTGCCAGATCGCGGGGACGGCGATCGCGAGGATGCCCCACCGCTCGTGGGTCCACCACGGGTTCTGCAGGAAGCCGAGGTGGAGGGACTCGAAGAGCCGGTTCAGCCCGGAGGCGCGCTCACCCTCGGCGTTGTTGAGCAGCCAGCGCCAGACCACACCGGAGGCGACGAACGAGACCGCCATCGGGAACAGGTAGATGGCCCGGAACAGGGACTCGCCACGAGCCTTGCGCTCCAGCAGCCAGGCCCACAGGAACCCCAGGCACAGAGTGCCGACGAGGAACGTCGCGGTGTAGAGCAGGAGGTTGCGCAGGGAGTAGATGAAGTCGTCGTCGGTGAACAGGTCGCGGTAGTTGTCCAGACCGGCGAACCCCTGGGACGGCCCGATGGTGTGGCGGTCCTGCAGGGAGGTGTTGATGTTCGACCCGATCAGGCCGTAGACGAAGACGCCGATGACGATGACGGTCGGCAGGATCAGGAGTACGGGTGCGACCCACCCGTGGCCGCCGATGCGGCCCTTGGGCCGTCGTGGCCGCTTGACGGCGCTGGGCACCGTGGAGGACATGTGTCCGTCCTTTCACAAAGGGCGGCCGAGGGGCCACGGCAGATGGTGCGGCCGCAGCCCCTCGGACCAGATGGATCTCGTCAGGCTCGGGAGAGCCCGGATCACTCGGGCTTGTTGTCCTCGGCGGCCTCGACGAGGCCTTCCTGGAGCTCGGCGACGTCCTTGTTGCTGCCGAACTTGGCAACCGCGGCGGTGATGTCGGTCAGCCAGTTGACCGAGGTCGCGGCGCCGTGGGCGAGCGAGGACACGATCTCGTCCTCGCCCCACGACTTGATCGCGGTCTGCTGGTACTCACCGAAGTCGGCGGTGTCGGCCGTGGTGCTGGCCGGGATCGAGCCCTTCGCCTTGTTGAAGGCCACCTGGCCCTCGTCGCTGGCGATGGTGTCGAGCCAGGCCTCGGTGCCGTCGGGGTTGGGGCCGTCCACCGGCATGGTGAACGAGTCGGCCAGGAAGTCGAAGACGCCGTCGGTGCCCGGGACCGGGACCGCGGTGTAGTCGGTGCCGAAGGTCTTCTTCTGCTCCTGGAACGCCGCCTCGGCCCAGTCACCCATGACGTTGAACGCGGCCTGGCCGTCGATGACGAGCTGCGTCGCGTCCGGCCAGTCGAGACCCTGGCGGTCGGTGTTGGTCAGCGAGAGGAGCTTGCTGTAGTCCTCCAGCGCACCCTTGACCTCGCTGCCGCCCCAGTCGGTGGTGCCGTCCCACAGACCGTTGTACGCCTCGGCGCCCAGATCGGCGAGGAGCACGGTCTCGAGCAGGTTGACCTGCGTCCAGTCGGTGGCGATCGAGAGCGGGATGATGCCCTTCGCCTTGATCTTCTCCAGGTCGGCGATCCACGCGTCGATCGAGTCGTAGCTCTTGTCGGCCTCGATGCCGGCCTTCTTCAGGACGGCCGGGTTGGCCCAGAGCATGTTGGCGCGGTGGATGTTCGACGGGACGGAGTAGATACCGCCGTCCTGCTTCAGCCGGTCGAGCAGGCCCTCCGGGAACTGCTCGTTCCAGCCCTTCTCCTCGTAGAGGTCGGTGAGGTCCTCGATCTGACCGGCGTTGATGTAGTCGGTCAGCTCGGCACCCGCGTGCGCCTGGAAGGTGGCCGGCGGCTCACCGTTCTGCAGGCGGGACTGGAGCACGTTCTTCGCGTCGCTGCCGGCACCACCGGCGACGGCACCGTTGACGAACTTCAGGTCGGGGTTCTGCTCGTCGAACACCTTGACCAGGGCGTCGAGCCCGGCCTTCTCACTGCCCTCGGCCCACCAGGTGAAGACCTCCACCTCATCGGTGCTGCCGCTCTCGTTGTCGCTCCCGCAGGCGGACACCGCCAGCAGGCTCAGGGCGGCCAGGCCGGCGGCCAGGGCCTTACGCGTTGCGTTCATCTTGAATCCTCCGGTTGCGCGACCGCCACGTCGGTGTGTGATCTGGGTTACTCGCGGTCGCGTGCCGGGACAACGTACGCCTCTCGGTTCTGTCCAGTCAACGCATAACGCAGGACGTTTTCAACCTGAGATCTGTCGCAAATCGACATAATCACCTACAGTCACGGCATGACCACTCCGGAATCGCGGCTGCGCGCCGCCAACCGTTCCCAGGTCCTGGACCTGCTGGGGCGGTCGGCGCCGGTCAGCCGCGCCGAGCTCGCCCGGCGCACCGGACTCTCGCGCAGCACCGTGTCGAGCATCGTCCAGGAGCTGCTCGCCGCCGAGCAGATCGTCGAGACCACCGGCGCCGCGCTGGCCCGTGGCGGCGGGCGACCACCCTCGCTCCTCACCGTCAGCGGCTCTCCCGGCTCGCTCATCGGCGTCGACATCGGCCATCGCCACGTCCGGGTCGCGGTCGCCGACCTCGCCGCGAAGCCGCTCATCGACCACGAGATCCGGCTCGACGTCGACAACTCCGCGGTCGAGACCATCGACCGCGCCGCGGCACTCGTGCGCGAGTGCCTGGCCGAGGTGGGCATCGACCCGAGGACCGACCGTGTCCTCGGCGTCGGCATGGGGATCCCCGGCCCCGTCGACCCGCACAGCGGCATCGTCGTCTCCCCCATCCTCGGGAACTGGATGGACCTGGCACCGGGCGAGGAGCTCGCCCGCCGCATCGGCCTGCCCGTCCAGATCGAGAACGACGCCAACCTGGGCGCGCTCGCCGAGATCGAGTACGGCGCGGCGCGCGACGTCGACGACGTCATCTACGTCAAGGCGTCCAGCGGGATCGGCGCCGGGCTGGTCCTCGCGGGCAAGCTCTACCGAGGGATCACCGGGATCGCCGGCGAGATCGGCCACGTACGTTTCGAGGACAACGGCCCGATCTGCCGGTGCGGCAACCGCGGCTGCCTGGAGAAGGCCTTCGGCGGGTCCCGGCTGGTCGAGCTGCTGCAGCCCGCCTACGACGAGACGCTCACCGTCGAGCGCCTGCTCGAGCTCGCCCAGGAGGGCGACATCCGGGTCAACCGGATCCTCGACGACGCCGGCCGCGCCGTCGGCCGGGTGCTGGCCGACCTCTGCAACCACCTCAACCCGGCGCTGATCGTGGTGGGCGACACGATGCGCCAGTCGGAGTCCTTCGTCCTCGGCATCAAGGACTCGATCGACCGCTTCACCCAGCCCGACACCGCCGCGGCCCTCGACGTGGTGCCCAGCGAGCTCGGCGACAACGCGGGCGTCATGGGGGCGCTGGTGATCGCCGGCTCGGCCGCTCCGGCACAGCCGGGAACAATATGAGCGCCCGCTTACGTTGGGGGTGACGTGACTTCACTCTTCTCGCAGCTGAGCCTGGGTCAGACGACCCTCCCCAACCGCGTCCTGATGGCGCCACTGACCCGGATGCGCGCCTCCCAGCCCGGCGACGTGCCCAACCCGTTGATGGCCGACTACTACCGTCAGCGCGCCTCGGCGGGTCTGATCGTGTCCGAGGGCACCCAGATCTCGCCGCAGGGCAAGGGCTACATGGACACCCCGGGCATCCACTCGGCCGAGCAGGTCGAGGGATGGCGCCACGTCACCGACACCGTCCACGAGGCCGGCGGCCGGATCGCGGCGCAGCTGTGGCACACGGGCCGGGTCTCCCACGAGTCCTTCCACGACGGCGACCTCCCGGTCAGCGCCTCCGCGCTCCCCTACCGCAACCGCACGACCGTACGCGGCGAGGACGGCACCCCCACCCGGGTCAACTGCCCCACGCCCCGCGCCCTGGAGACCGCCGAGATCGCGGACCTGATCGAGGACTACCGTCGCGCCACCCGCAACGCCCGCGAGGCCGGCTTCGACCTCGTCGAGATCCACGCCGCCCACGGCTACCTGCTCCACCAGTTCTCCAGCGCGAGCAGCAACGAGCGCACCGACTCCTACGGTGGCTCGCTGGAGAACCGCGCCCGCCTCACCCTCGAGGTGCTGGACGCGGTCATCGCCGAGTGGGACGCCGAGCACGTCGCCATCCGGATCTCCCCGATCGGCTCGTTCAACGGCCTCGAGGACCCCGAGGGCGCCGAGATGGGGCTCTACCTGGCTGCCGAGATCGGCAAGCGCGGCATCGCGTTCCTGCACCTGTCCGAGCCCGACTGGGCCGGCGGCCCGGAGCTGAGCGACGACTACCGCAAGAAGCTGCGCGCCGCGCACCCCGGCCCGATCGTGGCCGCCGGCGCCTACACCTCGGAGAAGGCCTCCCGGCTGCTCGAGGCCGACCTGATCGACGCGGCCGCGTTCGGGCGTACGTTCATCGCCAACCCGGACCTGCCCCGGCGCCTGGAGCAGAGCCTGCCGCTCAACGAGCCCGACCTCTCGACCTTCTACGGCGGCGGCGAGGCCGGCTACACCGACTACCCCGAGTGGACCGCCTGAGTTCACTCCGGTCTCACCTGAACCCGCACGGCGGAGGCGTCTTCTCTGGCATCGTCCTCCGCCATGCGGGTTCTCGTGACTTCTGCCCTGTCTCTCGCGCTCCTCGGCGGCGCGCTCTCCCCCTCGTCGGCGGCTCAGGCATCCGAGCCCGCCCCTGACCAGGTCGCGCTGGTCGACCCGCTGATCGGCTCCTCGAACGGCGGCAACACCTACCCCGGTGCCGTACGTCCCTTCGGGATGCTCTCCTTCAGCCCGACCTCGACGGCGGGCGACCAGACCAACACCGCCGCGTCGAACGGCTACTCCTACGACACCACGCGGCTGCGCGGCTTCTCGCTGACCCATGTCAACGGCGCGGGCTGCCACCCCGGAGCCGCCGGGGACGTGCCGATCTTCCCGCACACCGCGGAGATGACCGGGTCGCCGACCGCGGACGTGACCGATGCGACGTACGCCTCGGACTTCAGCCACGCCGACGAGCTGGCCGAGCCGGGGCGCTACCGGCTGGGCCTGGCCAACGGCGCCGAGGTCGACACCGCGGTGACGACCCGGGCCTCGGTCAGCGACCTGACCTTCCCGGCGGACAAGCCCGCGAACCTGCTCTTCCGGACCTCCAACTCGCTCAACGGCAGCGAGAGCGCGGTGACGCGGATCGACGAGGCGAGGCGGACGGTCAGCGGGTCGGTGCTCACCGGCGCGTTCTGCGGCCGTCGCGGCAACGGCGGCGGGAGCAACAAGCGCTCCTACTACCGGCTCTACTTCACCGCGCAGTTCGATCGCTCCTTCTCCGGGCACGGCACCTGGGTCAACGGCGAGCTCCAGCCGGGTTCGACCGAGGCACGCGGCGGTGAGGGCTACGAGACCGGCGCAGCCCGCCAGGGGCAGGGCTCGGGCGGCTACGTCTCCTTCGACGCCGACCGCGATCAGACGGTGCGGATGCGGATCGGGATCTCCTACACCAGCCTGGCGGCGGCCGAGAAGAACCTCGCCACCGAGATCGGGCGGCGCGACACCGTCGCCTCCGTCGCCACGGAGGCCCGGGCGGAGTGGCGCCGGGCTCTCTCCTCGATCGAGGTCGCCGGCGGCACCTCGGCGGAGCAGACCGCGTTCTACACCGGCCTCTACCACTCCTACCTGCAGCCCAACGTGATCTCCGACGTCGCCGGCACCTACTGGGGCAGCGACCAGGAGGTGCACCGGATCGAGCGCGGCCAGCAGGCGCAGTACGGCAACTTCTCCGGCTGGGACCAATACCGCGCCCACACCCAGCTGCTCGCCCTCCTCGAGCCGCGCGTCGCCGGCGACTTCGCCCGCTCCCTGCACGCCTACTCCCGCCAGCACGGCGGTGTCTGGGATCGCTGGGTCCACCTGAGCGGCTGGACGCACGTGATGACCGGCGACCCCTCTGCTCCCACGCTGGCCGGGTTCTACGCCTTGGGCGTGCGCAACTTCGACGCCACCGGCGCCTACGAGTCGCTGGTCCGCCAGGCGACCGTGCCGCACCCCGACGGGTTGTCCGGCTATGGCTGCCCGGGCCAGTGCATCGGCCAGCGGCCGAACCTGGCCGACTACCTCGCCAAGGGGTACGCACCCCAGGACACCTGCCGCTGCTGGGGAGGTGCCGCCGAGACCCTCGAGGACGCCGTCGCCGACTACTCGCTCGCCGACTGGGGTCGCCGCCTCGGCGCCTCCTCGTCCGAGACCGACGCACTGATGGAGCGGGCGGGCTGGTGGCAGCACACCTTCAACCCGTCGGCGACCACCACGGACGGCTACCAGCAGGCGCGCAACGCCGACGGGAGCTGGGTCCCCGGCTTCACCCCGTCGACGCAGACCGGCTTCGCGCAAGGGAGCAGCGCGACGTACACCTGGATGGTTCCGCACGACGTGGCCCGGCTGGCGGAGGCCGTCGGCGGGCGCGAGCGGGCGATCGAGCGGCTGGACGCGTTCTTCCACAAGGCCGACGGCTCCTGGCAGCACACCGGCGGCGACGCGCTGCGCTACGACCCGACCAACGAGCCCGGCATCCACGTCCCGTGGATGTACAACGCGCTCGGCGCCCCCTGGAAGACCCAGGAGACGGTCCGCGCGATGGCCTCGCTGGCCTACGGGACCGGACCGCGTGGCCTGCCCGGCAACGACGATCTCGGCACGATGTCGGCCTGGTACGTCTTCGCCGCGATGGGCATCTACCCGCAGGACCCCGCCCGCGCCGAGATGCTCGTCTCCAGCCCCCTCTTCGAGCGCGTCGTGATCCACCGCGGCAACGGCGTCGACATCACCATCGAGTCCCCCGGCGCCGGCGCCGAGAACATCTACGTCCAGGCCGTCACCCTCGACGGCACGCCGCGCACCCGGTCGTGGCTGCCCGAGTCGGTGATGAACCGCGGCGGCACCGTCCGCATCGACGTCGGCCCCTCCGCCAACAAGGAGTGGGGCACCGCCGAGGCCGACCTGCCGACCTACCACACCGACTGACCAACGCCGCCGCTGGTGGATGCGCTCGCGCCGGCGACGTCTCGTCGCCTCGTATCTGCGAAGATGCGGGGCGTGAGCACTTCGACGACGTCACGCGGCAACGCTCTCGACCGGTTCTTCCAGATCAGCGCACGCGGCTCCACGGTCGGGCGTGAGGTCCGGGGTGGTGTGGTCACCTTCTTCACGATGGCCTACATCGTCGCGCTGAACCCGCTGATCCTGGGCTTCGCGGAGGATGTGAACGGCGACCTCCTCGGCGGCACCAGCGGCGACAACCTGGCGGCGATCGCCGCCGGAACCGCGCTGGTGGCGGGCGTGATGACGATCCTGATGGGTCTCGCCGCCAACTACCCGCTGGCGCTGGCGACCGGGCTCGGGCTCAACGCGTTCGTGGCCTTCTCGATCGCCAGCCAGATGACCTGGGCCGATGCGATGGGTCTGGTGGTGATCGAGGGCCTGGTGATCCTCGTGCTGGTCCTGACCGGGTTTCGGGAGGCCGTCTTCCACGCCGTCCCGCGCGAGCTCAAGACCGCGATCTCGGTCGGGATCGGCCTGTTCATCGCGGTGATCGCCTTCGTCGACGCCGGGTTCGTACGCCGCATCCCCGACGCCGCGAACACCACCGTCCCGGTGCAGCTCGGCCCGACCGGGCAGCTCGCGGGCTGGCCCGTGCTGGTCTTCGTGATCGGCCTGGCCCTGGTGATCACCCTGTGGGTGCGCAAGGTGCGGGGCGCGATCCTGATCTCGATCGCGGCGACCACCGTGCTGGCCATCATCGTCGAGGCCGTCACGGATCTCGGCGCGAGCAGCGCGGAGAACCCGACCGGCTGGTCGCTCAACGTGCCGGCCGTGCCGGACAAGATCATCGACTGGCCCTCGTTCGCGACGCTGGGCGAGTTCAACCTGCTCGGCTCCTTCGAGAGCGTCGGCATCGTGACCGCCGTGCTGCTGGTCTTCACGCTCATGCTCGCCGACTTCTTCGACACCATGGGCACGATGACCGCGATCGGCGCCGAGGCCGGGCTGCTGCGCGAGGACGGCACCCCGCCGCGTACGCGCTCCATCCTGGTCGTCGACTCGCTGGCCGCCGCGGCCGGAGGCGCCGGTGGCGTCTCGTCCAACACCTCCTACGTCGAGTCGGCCTCCGGCGTCGGTGAGGGCGCCCGCACCGGCCTGGCGGCGGTCGTCACCGGCGTGCTCTTCCTGCTGACCACCTTCCTGGCCCCGCTGGTCACGGTGATCCCCTCGGAGGCGGCGGTGCCCGCCCTGGTGCTGGTCGGCTTCCTGATGATGCAGCAGGTCAAGGACATCAACTGGGCCGACCCGGAGATCGCCATCCCGGCGTTCCTGACCATCGCGCTGATGCCGTTCACCTACTCGATCTCGGTCGGTATCGGTGCCGGCTTCCTGGCGTACGTGCTCATCAAGGTCGTCCGCGGCAAGATCAAGAGCGTGCACCCGCTGATGTGGCTGGTGGCGGTCATGTTCGCCGTCTACTTCGCGATCCACCCGATCTCGAGCTGGATCGGCTGATGAGCGAGCTCGCGCCGGACTCCAATCGGCAGCCGTTGCGCGAGGTGGTCGCCCGCGACATCCGTCGCAAGATCATGGCCGGTGAGCTGGCTCCGGGCGACCGGCTGCGCGAGCAGGCGCTCGCCACGGAGTACGGCGTCTCCCGGGTCCCGGCGCGGGAGGCGCTGCACGTGCTGGCCCAGGAGGGCTTCGTCGACACCGTGCCGCGACGCGGTGCGACGGTGGCGTTCCCCTCCGCGCAACGGACCCGGCAGCTCATGGTGATCCGGGAGAACCTCGAGATCCTCGCGGCCGGTCTCGCTGCCCGGCGGCGAGGCGGCGACCAGGGCGCGGAGCTGACCGAGGTGCTCGAGCTCGGCACCCGGGCGACCGCCACCGGCGACTACGCCGCGCTGCCGGAGCTGATCGCGCGGTTCCACGACGCCATCGGGATCGCCTCGGGCAACGACGAGCTCGCCAAGATGACCCGCTCGCTGCGGATGCAGGTGCGCTGGGTCTTCGAGATGCAGCTCGAGGAGCGCTCGGACCAGTCCTGGAGGCACCACCAGGAGATCGCCGAGGCGGTCCTGGCCGGGGACCAGGAGCGGGCCGAGTCCTCGATGCGCGCCGACGTCACCCGTGACGCCGACCTGCTCGTCGACCTGCTGGTGGCCCGGGCGGAGCGCCAGCGGTCCTGACTCCGGCTTAACCAGACCGGGCGGCTTCTGAAACGGGGACGAAACCGCGCGCTGTTTGTATACAAGAATGATCGAACGGTATACGGAGCCGCCCGTGCTGGTGGCCGGCAACAGCGTCACCAGGTCGTTCCCCAACGGCACCACCGCGCTCGCCGAGGCGAGCTTCGAGATCCGCGCGGGCGAGTTCGTCTCCTTCGTCGGGCCCTCGGGCTGCGGCAAGTCGACGATGCTCCGCATGGTCGCCGGGCTCGACCTGCCCACCAGCGGCAGCGTCGAGCGCGGGGACGGCGAGGTCGGCTACGTCTTCCAGGACGCCACCCTGCTGCCGTGGCGTACGGCCCTGGGCAACGTGGTCCTCCCGCTGCGACTGGCCGGCACGAAGAAGGCCGAGGCCGAGGAGCGGGCACGCGCAGCGCTCGAGGTCGTCGGGCTGGCGGCGTACGCGGACCATCGGCCGGCCCAGCTCTCGGGCGGGATGCGGATGCGGGTCTCGATCGCCCGCTCGCTGGTCCAGCGGCCGGAGCTGTTCCTCTTCGACGAGCCGTTCGGCGCCCTGGACGAGATCACCCGCCAGGACCTCAACAGCCAGCTCGACACCCTGATGGCGACCGACCCGTTCACCGGGATCTTCGTGACCCACTCGGTCCCCGAGGCCGTCTTCCTCTCCGACCGGGTCCTGGTCTTCTCCTCCCAGCCGGGCCGGATCGTCGCCGACCTGCGCATCGACCTGCCGCGGCCGCGCCCCGAGGGGCTGCGCTTCAGCAGCGAGTACGCCGAGCTGTGCCGCCAGGTCTCCGACGCCCTTGCCGGCGCCCACCGCAGCACCGGCCCGACGTCGGAGGAGGCCGCATGACCACGATGATCGAGACCCAGCCGCAGAGCCGCCCGCTGACGACGGTCCCGTTCCTCCGCTTCGACCCCGGCCACGGCAGCCGGACCGTCCGCTGGGTCGCCCCCGTCCTCACCCTGGTGATCGTTCTCGGGGTGTGGACGCTGGTCAGCACCCAGCTCCTCTCCCCCACCCGCCAGTTCCTGCTGCCCTCGCCGTGGGAGGTGCTCGAGGCGGGCTTCCTGCAGGAGGCCGGCCGGACCGAGATCTTCACGGCCCTGTGGTCGACCACGAGGATCGCCCTGGTCGGTCTGGTGCTGGCGATGGCGATCGGGGTCCTCTTCGCGATCGTGATGAGCCAGGCCCGCTGGGCGGAGGCGTCGTTCTACCCCTACGCCGTGATCCTGCAGACCATCCCGATCCTGGCGATGGTGCCGCTGCTCGGGTTCTGGTTCGGCTACGACTTCACCTCGCGGCTGGTCGTGTGCGTGCTGCACTCGCTGTTCCCGATCATCACCAACACGATGTTCGGCATCGCCTCGGTCGACGACAACCTGCACGACCAGTTCTCGCTCTTCCGCGCCTCGCGCTGGCAGCGTCTCGTCCACCTGCAGCTGCCCGCCGCGCTGCCGGCGGCACTGGCCGGCTTCCGGATCTCGGCCGGGATGGCGGTGGTCGGCTCGATCATCGCCGACTTCTTCTTCCGGCAGGGCCAGCCCGGCATCGGCCGGCTGATCGACACCTACCGGCAGAGCCTCGACACCGACCTGATGATGGCCGCCCTGGCCGCCTCCTCGCTGGTCGGGATCGTCCTCTTCCTGCTATTCGGCGCCATCCTGCGCGCCGTCGAGACCCACCGCTCCCCGCGTCGCTGACCCCCACCCCTGGAGAGAACCCCATGACGTACGCACGTTGGACCCGCATCACCGCCACCACCGCCCTCGCCGCGCTCGCCCTGACCGGGTGCGGCGGCAGCGAGGAGGCGATCGGTGACCCCGACGCCCCGAAGGGATCGCTCGCGGCCGCCTGTCCGGCGACCGTGGTCATCCAGACCGACTGGTACGCCACCCCCGAGCGCTCCCCCGCCTACAACCTGATCGGCCCCGACGGCGAGATCGACGTCGACAAGGGCGCCTACGTCGGCGAGATCGGCGACACCGGGGTCACCGCCGAGATCCGCCTCGGCGGGCCGTTCATCGGCGGCCAGCCCGTGACCGCGCAGCTGTACACCGACGACACCATCGACCTGGGCGTGGTCGCCACCGACATCGCGATCCGCGACTACGAGAAGTTCCCCACCCGCGGGGTGTTCACGATGATGCAGAAGTCGCCGTTCATGGTGATGTTCGACCCCACCAAGTTCCCCGACGTGAAGACCTGGGACGACGTCAAGGCGACCGGCGCGCCGGTCCTGCACGCCCAGGGCGTCAGCTGGGTCGACTACCTGGTGCACGAGGGCCTGGTCGACGAGAAGCAGCTCGACGGCTCCTTCGACGGCAGCCCGAGCCGGTTCGTCGCCGACGACGGCGCGCTCTTCCAGCAGGGCTACGTCAGCAACGAGCCCTACCGCTGGGAGCACGACGTCGCCGAGTGGGCGAAGCCCACCGCCCACCTGATGCTCGACGACGCCGGCTACCAGGTCTACCAGCAGGCGTACGCGGTCCGGGCCGACGACGAGGAGGCGCTGAGCCCGTGCCTGGAGGAGCTGGTGCCGTTGCTGCAGCAGTCGGAGCTCGACTACCTCGAGGACCCGAAGCCGGTCAACGACACCCTGATCGAGATCGCCGACGCCATCAAGGACGGTCCTCCGATCACCCCGGGCGGCAACGAGAACTCGGTCAAGGTCCAGGTCGAGGCGGGGCTCGTCGCGAACGGCCCGGACGGCGCCTACGGCAGCTTCGACGTCGCGCGCGTCGACAGCGTGATCGAGACGATGACCGCCGTGCTGAAGGACGGCGGCAAGGACGTCCCGGAGATCACCGGCGACGACCTGGTCACCAACGACTACATCGACCCCGAGATCAAGCGTTGACCCCTACGCAGGCAAGCACCGTGATCGCTCGCATCCTCGGGGCCCGTACGCCCGCCGGACTGGTCGATCTCAGGATCGACGGCGGCGTTGTCTCGACGGTCTCCGACCCGTCCCCCATCGGGCCGGAGACCGTCATGGATGCCGACGGAGCGGTCGTGATGCCGGCCTTCGTCGACGCCCACGTCCACCTCGACAAGGCGCACCTGCTCGGCGCCGGTGGGCTCGAGCCCACCGGCCCGGGCGTGGGCCCGGCGATCACGCTGATGCAGGAGGTGCGGCGTACGCAGCCCGCGGGGATCGTCGAGGTCGGCGCCCGGCAGGGCGTGGAGTCACTGGTGCGCCACGGGGTCGTGGCGGCACGTGCGCACGTCGAGGTCGACGCCGACATCCGGCTCGACATGCTGGACCTGCACATCGCGCTGCGCGAGGAGAACGCCGAGCGGATCGACCTGCAGCTCTCGGTTTTCCCGCAGAACGGGATCACTCGCGAGGTGGCCGCGCTGATGAGCGCCGCGCTGCGCCACGGCGGCGGGGTCGTCGGCGGCTGCCCGTACGTCGACGACGACCAGGAGGCCCACCTCGACGTCGTCTTCGGCCTGGCCGAGCGGTTCGGGCTCCCGGTCGACCTGCACCTCGACTTCGACGACGACCCGTCGCGGTCGATGGTCGCGGCCGTCGCCGAGCGCACCCGCGCCCTCGGGATGCAGGGCCATGTCACCGTCGGGCACGTCACCAAGCTCGCCGCGATGCCCGTGGACGAGCAGGAGGTCGCCTACGCCCTGATGGCGGAGGCCGGGATCTCGCTGGTCGTGATGCCGGCCACCGATCTCTACCTCGGCGGGACCGGTGAGCCCGGCAGCCGGAGCCTCGCCCCGCTGGAGCGAGCCCACGCCGCCGGGGTGCGGGTCGCGGTCTCGAACAACAACCTCCACAACGCCTTCTCCCCCTACGGCAACGGCAACCTGCTCCAGGCCGCCTGGACGGCCGGGCTGACCCGGCAGCTGGTCGGTCCGCAGATGCTGGACCTGCTCGTCGCCTCGATCACCGAGCACCCGGCCCAGATCCTGGAGCGGGCCCCGCACGGCACCGCGGCGGGCGACGTCGCCGACCTGGTCGTCCTCGACACCGACGACCCCCGACTCGTCGCGCTCCAGGTCCCCTCGGTGCTGGCCTCGACCCGGTCGGGAACACTCGTGCACCGGCAGCGCAGGATTCGTACGCAGACCATGGAGGTCACCTCATGACCAGCAGGACGCTTCGCAACGCCACCCTCGCCGACGGCTCCCGGGTCGACGTCGCGCTGGCCGACGGCCGGATCTCGGCGGTCTCGCCGCCGTCCTCCGCCACGGCCGAGGGCGACACGGACCTGGGCGGCGCGCTCCTCCTGCCCGCCCTGGTCAACGGCCACGCCCACCTGGACAAGACCTTCCTCGGCGCCGGCTGGCAGCCGCACCGCCCCGGCACCACCGTCCGCGAGCGGGTCGCTGCCGAGCACACGCTGCGTGCCGAGGTCGCCGTGCCCGTGGTGGAGCGCGCCCGCGCGCTGGCGGAGCAGATGATCTCCTTCGGCACGGGGACGGTGCGTACGCATGTGGACATCGACCCCGAGGTCGGCCTCGCCGGTCTGGAGGCCGTCCTGGAGGTGCGCGAGGCGCTCCGCGGCCGGCTGCGGATCGAGATCGTCGCCTTCCCGCAGAGCGGGATCACCACCTCACCGGGCACCGAGAAGCTCCTCGAGGAGGCCCTGGCCGCGGGCGCGGACCTCGTCGGCGGGCTGGACCCGGACGGCTTCGACGGCGACGCCGAGGCCCACCTCGACGTCGTCTTCGGCCTCGCCGCCCGGCACGGCGCCGGCGTCGACATCCACCTCCACGACCTGGGCGCGAGCGCCGTCCGCCAGTACGAGCTGATCGCCGCGCACACCCGCATCGAGGGGCTGGGCGGGAGGGTCAACGTCAGCCACGCGTACGGCCTCGGCTCGATTCCCCTCGACCAGGCCCGTCGCGTCGGTGGGCTCTTCGCCGAGGCCGGCGTCGCGGTGCTGACCAACGGGCCGGCCGGGCCGATGCCGCCGGTGCTGGCGCTGCGCGAGGAGGGCGCGACGGTCTGGTCCGGCTCGGACAACATCCGCGACGCCTGGTGGCCCTACGGCGACGGCGACATGCTCGCGATCGCGCGTCAGGTCGCCTACCAGTCCGGCTTCCGCACCGACGAGACCCTCGCCGTCGCCCTCGACCTCGTCACCGACGCCGCCGCGCGGGCGGTCGGGATGGAGGCGTACGGCATCGTCGTCGGCGCGCCCGCGGACCTGCTGGTCCTCGACGTGCCGACGCCGGCGGCGGCGATCGCGGCCGCCCCCACCTCGCGGACCGTGCTGCATGCCGGCGAGGTGGTGGCGACACGCGTCGAGACCGTCGAGCTGGGCGCGATCAGCCCAGCATGTCCTTGACCAGCGGCACGACCTGGGTGCCGTAGAGCTCGATCGAGCCCATCAGGTCCTCGTGACGCACCTGGCCCTGGTCGTACTTCAGGTCGAAGCGGTCCACGCCGAGCACCTTGATGGTGCCGGCCAGCTTCCGGGCGACCGTCTCGGGCGAGCCGACGTAGAGGGAGCCGCCCTCGATCTCGCGCTCGAAGTCGCCGGGGCTGGGCGGCGGCCAGCCGCGCTCGCGGCCGATCTGGGTCCGCATCGCCAGCCAGCCCTCGTAGACCGTCTCGCGGGCCTGCTCGTCGGTGGCCGCGACGAACCCGGGCGAGTGGACCGCGACGCGCTGCCGCGGCACCCCGAACTCGTCCTGGGCGCGCTCGAAGAGGTCGATGTAGGGCGCGAACCGGTCGGCCGGGCCGCCGATGATCGCCAGGAAGAGGCCGAAGCCGTGGCGGGCGGTACGGACGACCGACTCCGGGCTGCCGCCGACGCCGACCCAGGCGGTCAGGCCGTTCTCCGTGCGCGGGAAGACCTCCTGGTCGGTGAGCGCGGCGCGGGTGCGACCCTCCCAGGTGACCTTCTCCTCCTTCAGGAGCGCGGCGAGCAGCTCGAGGCGCTCCTCGAAGAGCTCCTCGTAGTCGGCGAGGTCGAAGCCGAACAGCGGGAACGACTCGGTGAACGAGCCGCGTCCGGCGACGATCTCCGCGCGGCCGTTCGAGACCGCGTCGAGGGTGGCGAACCGCTCGAAGACCCGCACCGGGTCGTCGGAGCTGAGCACGGTCACCGCGGAGCCGAGCCGCAGCCGCTCGGTGCGAGCGGCGACCGCGGCGAGCACCATCTCCGGGCTGGAGACGGCGAAGTCGCGGCGGTGGTGCTCGCCCACCCCGAAGAAGTCGAGCCCGACCTGGTCGGCCAGCACGCCCTCCTCGACGATGTTCCGGATCACCTGCGCGTGGTGCTGCGGCTTGCCCTCGGCGTCGCGGGTGACCCCGCCGAAGGTGTCCAGGCCGAACTCGATCCCAGTCATGCCCGTTGAAACATCAACCAGTGATGGCGCATTCCCAGGGCTGTGCCGGGACCTCATGGGTCTCGGAGGCCAGGTGGCGCCACAACGTCCCGCCGTGCTCCAGGTCGAGCCGACCGTCCGGGCAGGCCTCGGGCGGTACGTCTCGCCCAAGCACGGTGACCGACCCGAGCACCCGGTGCGGGCCGAGGATTCCGGGGGCCAGCGACGCCGCGTCCAGGGTCAGCGACTCGACCAGAATCGGACGTCCGTCGTGCTCGTGGGCCGACCAGGTGGTGCTCACCCGACCGGGCCGCTCGCCGTGGCGGCCGAGGACGAGGGTCTCGCGCAGCGCGAGCCGCGCCCCGGGGCCGAGGGTGACCCGGGTGTCGCGGGTGACGTCGGCGCCGGCGGAGACGACGAACGGCTCGCCGGCCCAGACCAGGGTGGCGTTCGCCGCGAGGGTGATGCGCACCGACCAGGACGCATGGCCGCCGTCCATGTCGTACGCGACCGTCCCGGCCGGCTCGACCAGGGTCAGGCACGCACCCTCCCCCACCTCGACCTCGACCGTGACGTCGTCGCCGGCCAGGAGCATCGCGCCGTCCGGGACCAGCGAGATCCGCGCCGAGCGCGTGTCGCTGGCCAGCAGCATCGGCCGCAGCGCCGGGGCCGTGGCCGGGCCGGCTACGTCGGTCTCGATGCGCACGCGCGTGCCGTCGACCGCTCCGACCCGCACCCGGGTCAGGGCGCCGCCGGCCAGCTCAGGCGTGCTGATGGTCGTGGACATGCTCGGCGTCGTGCTCGTGGGTGTGGCTGCTGCCGTCCGCGTGGAAGTGCGGCGCCATCGGACCGGGGTCGGCCGGCACCAGGTCGCCGCCGCGGTGGCGGGCCAGCTCGGACCGCACCCAGGCGATCAGCGCCTCGACGGAGGCCGGGTCCGTGCGGGAGAGCGCGATGACCGGGCGGCCCTCGCGCACCGACCCCGCGTCGGTGACCATCGCTGTCGGGTCGACACCGACGTACGGGGCCAGGTCGGTCTTGTTGACGACGAGCAGGTCGGCGCGCTCGATGCCGGGGCCACCCTTGCGGGCGACGTCGCCGCCGCCGGCGACGTCGATCAGGAAGATCTGGGTGTCGACCAGCGCCGGGGAGAAGGTCGCGGTGAGGTTGTCGCCGCCGGACTCGACCAGGACCACGTCCAGCGGCGCGAACTCCTCCTCGAGCTCCTCGACCGCGATCAGGTTGGCGGTGACGTCGTCGCGGATCGCGGTGTGCGGGCAGGCGCCGGTCTCGACGGCCCGGATCCGGGCCGGGTCGAGCACACCCGCGGAGCGGAGGAAGCGAGCGTCCTCGTCGGTGTAGATGTCGTTGGTGACCACGCCGATCTCCAGGTCGGCGGAGAGCTCGCGGCACAGCAGCGCGATCAGCGAGCTCTTGCCGGTGCCGACCGGCCCGCAGACCCCGATGCGCAGCCCCCTGCCGTTCTTGGCTCCATCGTTCGTCACAGTTTCAGGCACTGAACAACCTCCTGGTCGTGTCGGCGTGGGCGAGTGCCCACAGGTCGAGCTGGGGTGCGCTGGGCGCGGGAATCTGGTCGGGATCGGTGAGCGGGGCGACCTCGGTGGCGAGCCGATCGGCCTCCGGGAGCAGGTCGTGCACCCAGGAGGTGGCGTCGAGCGGATCGAGGGGCACCAGCTTGAGGGCTGCCGAGGCGACCGTCTGCAGGTCGTCGTACGCCACCAGCCGGCCCAGCGAGGCCGGCGCGAGCCCACCGGCGGCGGCCGCCGCGGCCAGGACGAGCGGACGGCACGGCCGCTCGAGGCGGGCCACCGACGCGACGTGCGGTGAGTCCGGGAACAGGCGCCTGACCAGCCGCAACAGCGCGCGGCCGAGCGTGCGCGAGGTGTCCCGCATCGGGGCCGCGGGGGTGCGGGCCGCCCACGCATCGACGACCGGCTCCAGCGGCAGACCGGCGCGCAGCCGATGCAGCGCCACCGCCGCCGTGCCCGCCTCGACCCGCACGACGCTGGCCAGTCGCGACCGCATGAAGACCGGCACCTGCTCGGCGGTGAGCCCGGCGCGTACGGCTGCCTCCAGCTGGCCCGACTGGGTGTGGCCGGCGACCGGGAGACGGGCGTCGGCCAGCAACATCATGAGCAGGTTCTCGGACATCGCGATCAGAACATCGAGTAGAGCTGGGTCAGCGGCAGCTCGGTCGCAGGGGCAGGCTCGATCAGCTCGCCGTCGACGTGGATGCGGAACGTCTCGGGCTCGACCCGGATGTCCGGGGTCGCGTCGTTGTTGACCATCTGCGCCTTCCCGATCTCCCGGGTCGGCTCGATGCCGACGAGGCGACGACGCAGACCGAGGCGATCGGCGAGTCCGGCGTCGAGCGCTGACGGGGCGACGAAGGAGACCGCGTGGTCCGCACCCGGCCCGACCAGCGCCGGTCGCATGAGCACCGGCTGCGGGGTCGGGATGGAGGCGTTCGGGTCGCCGAGGGCACCCCAGATCAGCGCGCCGCCCTTCATCACCACCTCGGGCCGGATCCCGAAGAACCGCGGGTCCCACAGGACCAGGTCGGCCATCTTGCCGGGCTCCACCGAGCCGACCTCGGCGGCGATCCCGTGGGCGATGGCGGGGTTGATCGTGTACTTCGCGACGTACCTCTTCGCTCTCACGTTGTCGGCCGGACCACCCAGCGGGCCGAGGCGGGCCTTCATCGCGTGGGCGACCTGCCAGGTCCGGCAGATGACCTCGCCGATGCGGCCCATCGCCTGGGCGTCGGAGGAGGTGATCGAGAGCGCGCCGAGGTCGTGCAGCACGTCCTCAGCGGCGATCGTGGTCGCCCGGATCCGGGACTCGGCGAAGGCCAGGTCCTCCGGCACCCGTGGGTTGAGGTGGTGGCAGACCATCAGCATGTCGAGGTGCTCGGCGACGGTGTTGACGGTGTGCGGCAGGGTCGGGTTGGTGGAGCCGGGGATGACGTGCGGCAGCGAGGCGACCGAGAGGATGTCGGGCGCGTGCCCTCCCCCGGCGCCCTCGGCGTGGAAGGCGTGGATCGAGCGGCCGGCGATCGCGGCGACCGTCGACTCCAGGTAGCCCGCCTCGTTGAGCGAGTCCGAGTGCAACGTGACCTGCAGACCGTGCTCGTCGGCCGCCCGCAGCGAGGCATCGATGGCGGCCGGGGTCGAGCCCCAGTCCTCGTGGACCTTGTACGCCGCGGCCCCGGCCAGCGCCTGCTCGGCCAGGCCGGCCGCGGAGACGGTGTTGCCCTTGCCCATCAGCAGCAGGTTGACCGGCAGATCGTCGAGGGCGCGGTGGACGGTCTGCAGATGCCATGGCCCACCGGTGACCGTCGTGGCCTTGGACCCCTCCGACGGCCCCGTACCACCACCCCCGATGGTGGTGGTCCCGGTCGAGATCGCCTCGACGATCTGGGACCGGGACAGCAGATGTACGTGGACGTCGATGGCCCCGGCGGTCAGGATCTTGCCCTCGCCGCTGACCACGTCGGTGCCCGGTCCGATGATCAGGTCGGGGTGGACGCCGTCGGCGATGTCGGGGTTGCCGGAGCGGCCCAGGGCGACGATCCTCCCGCCGCGGATCCCGACGTCGGCGCGGACGATGCCCCAGTGGTCGAGCACGAGCGCGTTGGTGATCACCGTGTCGAGCGCACCCTCGGACGACGGCACCGTGGACTGGTTCATCGACTCGCGGATCGACTTGCCGCCACCGAAGACCGACTCCTCGCCGCCGGCGGTCAGGTCGTCCTCGACCTCGATCCACAGGTCGGTGTCACCCAGGCGCACCTGGTCACCGGTCGTGGGGCCGTAGAGCGCGGCGTACTCGGTCCTGGTGATCTCCACCATCACCCCTCCTCGATCTGGCTGTGCTTGATCTGGATGCCGGGCACGACGCGGGCGCCCTTGAACGCCACGATCGCGACCTCCCGGGACGCACCCGGCTCGAACCGGCGCGAGGTGCCCGCGGGGATGTCGAGCCGGAACCCTTCGGCCGCCTCACGGTCGAAGGAGAGCGCCGAGTTCACCTCGGCGAGGTGGATGTGGGAGCCGATCTGGACCGGCCGGTCGCCGGTGTTGAGGACGACCAACGTACGCCGCTCCGACTCGCTCCGGTCGGTGTTGAGCCGGATGGTGCCGTCGGCGACACGTACGGCTCCGGGACCGCTGGACTGCACGGACATGCTGGCCTCCTCAGGCGATGGGCTGGTGGATGGTGACGAGCTTGCGACCGTCGGGGAAGGTGGCCTCGACCTGCACCTCGACGAGCATGTCGACCACGTCGGGCATGACCTGCTCGCGGGTCAGCACGGCACGTCCCCGCGTCATCAGGTCGGAGACCGAGGCCCCCTCGCGCGCCCGCTCGATCACCCAGGTGGAGAGCAGGGCGACCGACTCGGGATAGTTGAGGAGCACCCCGCGGGCGAGCCGGTCGCGAGCGACCATCCCGGCCACGGACAGGAGCAGCTTCTCGGTGTCGGACGGGGTCAGATGCATGTCGCCAACTCTCTCGACTCTCTAGACGGCCAGCTGGGATCGGACGTGATCGTGTGCCTCGGAGCCGCCGTCACCGCGTGCGGTGATCCGGCCGGACTCGAGGATGTAGTAGGCGGAGGCCGTACGCAGCGCGAACCCGACGTGCTGCTCGACCAGCAGCACCGTGAGGTCGCCGCGCCCGGTGAGCTCGGCGATCACCCGCTCGATCTCGGCGACCACGTTGGGCTGGATGCCCTCGGTCGGCTCGTCGAGGATCAGCAGCCGCGGCCTGGTCAGCAGCGTACGCGCGATCGAGAGCTGCTGGCGCTGACCGCCGGAGAGGAGCCCGGCGCGCCTGCCGAGCAGCTCCTTGAGCGCGGGGAAAAGGTCGAGCATCTCGCTGATCCCGGCCCGGTCGCCGACCAGCTGGAGGTTCTCCAGCGCGGTCATGTCGCCGAAGCTCTGCTGGCCCTGCGGGACGTAGCCCAGCCCTCGCCGGACACGCGCGCTCGGCCTCAGCGCGGTGACGTCCTCGCCGTCGAGCAGCACCCGGCCGCTCTTGGCCCGGACCAGCCCGACCGCCGCCTTGAGCAGGGTCGTCTTGCCCGCGCCGTTGTGTCCCATCAGCGCCACCGCGGCGCCGGTCGGGACCTCGAGGCTGACCTCGTGGAGCACCGTGGTCCGGCCGTAGCCGCCGGTGACCGACTCGATCCTCAGCATCAGGCGTCCTCTCCTAGATAGACCCGCTGCACCTCGGCGTCCTCTCTGATCTCGGCGGCCGTGCCCTCAGCGATCACCTTCCCCGCGTGCAGCACGGTCACGATGTCAGCGAAGCGTCGTACGAAGTCCATGTCGTGCTCGATGACCACGACGGTCCGCTCGGGGCTGATCCGGCGCAGCAGCTCGCCGGTCTCCTCCCGCTCCTCGGCCGACATCCCGGCGACGGGCTCGTCGAGCAGCATCACCGAGGAGTCCTGGACCAGCAGCATGCCGATCTCCAGCCACTGCTTCTGGCCGTGCGAGAGCACGCCCGCGGGCCGGTCCGCCAGCTCCGTGAGCCCCACGGTCTCCAGCACCTCGGCAACCTGCTCGGGTGTTCCCCGTCGCGGCAGCATCAGCCGCCACCGCGCCCGGTGCACGCCGGCGGCGATGTCGAGGTTCTGCAGCACGCTCAGCTCCTCGAAGACCGTGGCCGTCTGGAACGTACGTCCCACCCCGAGGCGGGTGATCCGGTGCGATGCCAGCGCGAGCAGATCGCGTGTGCGATACCGCGCCTCACCACTCCCCTTCGCCAGACCGGTCAGAGCGTCGACGAGCGTCGTCTTCCCGGCTCCGTTGGGGCCGATCAGGAAGTGCAGCCGACCCGGCTCGAGGCTCAGGGACACCCCGTCGATCGCGACGAACCCGTCGAACTCGACCCGCAGGTCGCTCACCTGCAACGTCTCCACGGTCATGCCGTCACCTCCTCCCGCACCCGGGTCTCTGCTTCGTCGGACGTCTTGGCCGCCGAGCGGCGCGAGAGGAGGCCCCTCACCAGCCCCAGCAGCTGCGCCAGCCCGCCCGGCAACAGCAGGATGACCAGCACGAACAGCGCCCCCTGGAAGTAGGACCAGGACCCGGGGAAGGCCTCCGAGAGCGAGGTCTCGGCGTAGCCGACCAGGAGCGCGCCGACGGCCGGGCCGAGCAGCGAGGCGCGACCGCCCAGCGCGACCCCGGCGAGCAGGCCGATGGAGGCGACCACGCCGACGTCGTCGGGCGAGACGATCCCGGCGATCGGCACGAAGAGCGCACCGCCGATCGATGCGAGGACGGCCGCGATGACGTACGCCGCGAGCTTGACGTTGGCCGGGTCGGTGCCGAGGAACCGGACCCGCTCCTCGCCGTCGCGGACGGCGACCAGCAGCTCACCGAAGCGGGTGCGGTAGAGCCAGGCCATCGCCAGGATCGAGACCAGCAGGATCCCGGCGGCGATGAAGTAGAGCATCCGCTTGTTGGCCGGGTCGAACAGGGCGTACCCGAAGAAGCCCTGGAAGTTGTTGAGCCCGTTGGCGCCGCCGGTGGTCTTGACCTGGCCGACGAGCAGGATCGCGAAGGCGGCCGCGAGCGCCTGGCTCAGGATGGCGAAGTACGCCCCCTTGATCCGCCGCTTGAACACCGCGAGCCCCAGCAGGCCCGCCACCAGTGCCGGCAGGACGAGGATGACGACGAGCGTGAGCCCGCCGTTGCGCAGCGGCTCCCACCAGCCCGGCACCGTGGCGTCACCGTAGAGCGCCATGAAGTCCGGCACCCCGCCGGGGCCGGCGTCGGCGAGCTTGAGGTGCATCGCCATCGCGTAGGCACCGATGCCGAAGTAGAGCCCCTGGCCGAGCACCAGCATCCCGCCGCGGCCCCAGGCCAGGCCGATGCCGACCGCCGCGATGGCGTAGCAGCAGTACTTCGCGAGCAGGCCGAGGCGGAAGTCGGACAGGACCGCCGGGGCGAGGACGAGCAGGGCGACCGCGAGCAGCAGCCAGCCGACGTACGGAGAGCTGTGCTTGATTCTCAGGGTCTTCATGCTCATGCCAGGCTCCTGGTCCGGACCGAGAGGATGCCCTGCGGGCGCAGCTGCAGGAACGCGACGATCGCGAGGAAGACGATCACCTGGGCGACCGAGCCGGTCAGGGCGTGGGCGAGGAAGGCCTGCAGCAGACCGATCCCGAGGGCGGCGACGATCGTGCCCTTGAGGTGCCCGATGCCGCCGACCACGACCACCAGGAACGCCTGCACGATGTAGGACGTGCCGAGGTTGGGGCCGGTCGACCCGAGCAGCGTGAGCGCCACCCCGGCCACACCGGCCAGGCCGGACCCGATGAAGAAGGTGGCCCGGTCGGTGCGGCGGGTCGAGATGCCGATGGTCTCGGCGAGGTCGCGGTTGCCGACGGTCGCCCGGATCTGCCGCCCGAGGGCGGTGAACCGGAGCACCATCAGCAGCGCCGCCACGCAGGCTCCTGCCAGGACGATGATGAAGAGCCTGGTCAGCGGGAAGTCGTAGCCCAGGATCGGGATCGACCCGTCCAGCCAGCCGGGCGCGGGCACCTCCTTGGCCGGAGCCCCGAAGATGTCGCGCGCGACCTGCTGCAGGACGAGACCGACACCGTAGGTGACCAGCAGCGTGTCCAGCGGCCGGGCGTACATCCACCGCAGGACGCTCGCCTCGAGCGCCAGCCCGAGGAGCCCGCCGACCACGAACCCCGCGGGGAGCGCGATCAGCAGGCTCAGCTCGGTGCTGGCGACGATGGTCGAGACGACGTAGGCGGTGTACGCGCCGGCCATGATGAACTCGCCGTGGGCCATGTTGATCACGCCCATCTGACCGAAGGTCAGGGTGAGCCCGAGGGCGATGAGGAGCAGGACCGCACCGGCGGAGACGCCGGTGAAGACCTGGGCGAGCAGCGTGTCCAACGGGCTAGTTCTTCCACCAGTCGTAGGACTTCAGGTAGGGGTCCGGCTCGATCGGCTCGTCGCTGGACCAGACGGTGTCGATGAGACCCGCGGAGTTCACCTGGCCGATCAGTGCGGTCTTGGCGATGTGGTGGTTCTCGCCGTCGACCTCCACGGTGCCCTCAGGGGCGTCGTAGGTGACACCGTCGGAGGCGTCGATGACGTCCTCGACGGCGAACGAGTCGGCCTTCTCGACCATGCCCTTCCACAGGTGGAGCGAGGTGTAGGCCGCCTCCATCGGGTCGGAGGTGACCGCCTTGGCGCCGTTGGCCGCCTTGAAATCGGTCACGAACTTCTGGTTGGCCGGGCTGTCGATGGTCTGGTAGTAGTTCCAGGCCGTGTACTGCCCCTCGAGGTTGCCCACGCCGACGCCCGGGACCTCCTCCTCGGCGATCGAGACCGAAAGCACCGGCATCGCCGAGGCGGTCAGGCCCTTGCCCTTGTACTCCTTGAAGAAGGCCACGTTGGAGTCGCCGTTGAGGGTGTTGAAGACCGCGTCCGCACCGGCGGCCTTGACCTTGTCGACGACCGTGCCGAAGTCGGTCGAGCCCAGGGGCTGGTACTCCTCACCGAGCACCTCGATGCCGTTGGCGGCGGCGTACTGCTTGATGATCTTGTTGGCCGTGCGCGGGAAGACGTAGTCGGAGCCGACCAGGAAGATCGACTCGATCTTCTTCTCCTGCTTGAGGAAGTCCAGGGCGGGGATGATCTGTTGGTTGGTGGTCGCGCCGGTGTAGAAGATGTTGTGCGAGGACTCCAGGCCCTCGTACTGCACCGGGTAGAAGAGCAGCGCGTCGTTGCCCTCGAAGACCGGCAGCATCGCCTTGCGCGAGCTGGAGGTCCAGCCGCCGAAGACGGCCGCGACGCAGTCGTCCTGGATCAGCTTGGTCGCCTTCTCGGCGAAGACGGTCGGCTCGGACTGGCCGTCCTCGCTGACGATCTCGAGCTTCTTGCCGAGGACGCCGCCGTCGGCGTTGATCTCCTCGGCCGCCATGGACAGGGACTTGAAGACGGTCGTCTCGCTGATCGCCATCGTGCCGGACAGGGAGTTGAGGAAGCCGATCTTGACGGTGTCACCGCTGGTGTCGACGCAGCTCTCGCTGGTCGCGGTGTCACCGGTCTTGGCGCCGCCACAGGCGGTCGCGGTCATGCCCAGGGCGAGCACCGAGCCGGCCGCGAGGATGCGGCTCGAGAAGTTCGTACGCACGGGATGGGGGTCCTTCCATCGGACAATTGCTCTCGAATGGAAGGAATCTAGGGACGGGTTGTTTCGCCCGTGTGTCAGGCCCGGGGAGGGTTTGTTTCCAGATGGAAACGCCGGACGTCGACAGGGCTCAGGGGAGCGAGTCGAGGGCCGCCCGAAGGTCGTGGACGACCCGGGCGACGGCCTCGGTCCGCTGCCGGGCGCGGAGCTCCCGGGCGACCGAGCTGCCGACCGGCGAGAGGGCGACCACGGCGCGGCGCTTGTCCTCGGCGTGGACCTTCCGCAGCACCAGCCCGCGCTCGGCGAGCCGGTCGACGTGACGGGTCAGGGTGCCGGCCGGGAGGGCGGCGCCGTCGGCGAGCCGCGTCATCGTCTGGCCGGGCTCGTCGAGCAGCACGCTGAGGATGCGCCACTGCTCCGCAGTGAGGTCGAAGTCGGCGTACGCCTCCGCGAGAGCACGCTCGATCCGGCGCTGCGCCCGGGCGAGCAGCACGGCCAGATCCGTGTCCACCGTCTCGGCAACCTTCATGAGTCCTCCCCACGATCGCTGTCTGCCGTACCCTAACCACCCAACGGCTCAATGGTGAGTCATCAGGACAACATTCCGTCCGGGAGCAGGTGTCGATGACCCCACCGTCGTACACGCCGTCCTCCCATGCCCTGCTGGGCCTCGCGCCCCGTCCTCCGGGCGCCCTCTCGATCGCGTTCGTGGTGCCGATGCAGGGACCGACCGGCATCTACGGTCCCGGCTGCCTGGCCTGCGGCGAGCTCGCCGCCGAGGACCTGAACAGCGGCGGCGGGATCGCGGGGAGCCCGGTCGAGCTCGTCGCGGTCGACGCCGGGCGTTCCCCTGACGAGGTGGCCGCCGAGGTCGCGCGGCTCGTCGAGCTCGGCCGGGTCGACGCCATCGCCGGCTGGCACATCTCGGCCGTACGTCAGGCGATCACCGCCCGCGTCGGCGGCCGGGCGCTGTACGCCTTCGCCGCCATGCACGAGGGCGGGGACGACACTCCCGGGGTCTTCATGATCGGGGAGCGCCCGGTCAACCAGCTGCTCCCCGCCACTGCCTGGATGCGGGCCAACCACGGCATCTCCCGCTGGGCGGTGGTCGGCAACGACTACGTCTTCCCGCGCGTCACCGGCTCGACGGCCCGGGCCGCGCTGCACGGGTCGCCCTCGGAGGTCGTGAGCGAGACGTACGTCCCGCTGGGGACCCGCGACTTCGCCGGCGTGCTGCGCGGCCTGGAGGGTGGCGGGCAGGACGGGGTGATCATGCTGCTGATGGGGCAGGACGCGGTGCACTTCAACCGCCAGTTCGCCGCCGCCGGGCTGAGCTCGTCGCTGACCCGGCTGAGCCCTGCCGTCGAGGAGAACACTCTGCTCGCCGGCGGCGTCGGCGCCAACGCGAACGTCTTCGCGGCCGCTGCCTACTTCGACGGCCTCACGACCCCCGAGTCGGCGGGCCTGGCCGAGCGCTACTACCGCCGCTTCGGCGAGTACGCCCCCTCCCTCAACGCCGTGGGCGAGTCCTGCTACGAGTCGCTGATGTTCCTGCGTCAGATCGGCGACGCCTGCGGCGGGCTCGAGGTCGAGCCGGCGCTGCGTCTCACCGACCACCACACCTACTCCAGCCCCCGCGGCCTGATGCGCATGCAGGGCAACCTCGTGGACCAGGACGTCTACATCGCCGCCGCCGACGGCCTCCGCTTCGAGATCCAGGAGCAGATCGCGTACGCCTCCTAGTGTCCGCGTCGCTCCGTTGACTTCGAGTGCACTCCAACTCCTAGCGTGCGCGGCATGACCTTCGAGAACCCCACCCAGGACCCCATCTCCCGCTCCGCGCGCCACGACCACGGCCGCGAGATCCTCGACGCGATCGACGGCGAGGCCGGAGCCCGAGTCATCGACGCGCTCGCCGACATCGCCCCCGAGCTGGGTCACCAGGTCGTCGCCTGGGGCCTTCGGCGACATCTACGCACGCCCCGGCCTGGAGCCGCGGGACCGCCAGCTCGTCACCCTCGGCATGCTCACCGCCCTCGGCGGCTGCGAGCCCCAGCTCGAGGTCCACATCAACGCCGCCCTCAACGTCGGCCTGACCCCCGAACAGATCATCGAGGCCTTCCTCCACTCCGCGGTCTACTGCGGCTTCCCGCGCGCCCTGAACGCCACCTTCACCGCCAAGAAGGTGTTCGCCGAACGCGACCTCCTCCCCCTCGCCTGACCGCAGCATTGGGTCACGCGGCGAGGCTGCGGTCGAGCAGCACCTTGCGCAGCCGGATCTCGGCTGGCGACAGGGTTGGTGGGTCCGGTGCCCTGGTGTCGGGCGGTGGATCTTGTCGCCAGGTGTCGGGTGGTGGGCTGGTGTAGCTGTGCCCGGTGGGTGTGGTGGTGATGATGCTGCCGTCGGGTCCGGGTCGGGCCCGCCAGCCGAGGGCCTCTTTCGCCTGATTGCATCTTTCGCAGAGGCCTTGCAGGTTTGCGGCGCTGGTTTCGCCGCCGTCGGTGTGGCGTTCGATGTGGTCGATGTTTCGGATCGGGGCATCGCAGCCATTGGTGCGGCAGATCCCGCCATCACGCGTCGCGATGAACTCCGCGAGCCCGTCGGGGGCCTTCCTGGAGCGGGACTCCATCGCCACCAGTTGCCCGGTCGGGTCGGTGAACAGGCGCCGGACGAAGACCTCGGCATCAGCGAGCGCTTCACGAGCCCACACAGCAGGGACGGGTCCGCAGCCCTCGACCATGGCGGGCTGATCAGCATCATGGGCGAAGGCCTCGGCGCTCATCACGATCTTGACCTCGATCCGAGGCTTCACACCGCCGCTCTCGCCGCCGGTGACCCGGTCGACAAGGGTGTCGGCCATGACCTGGCCTCGGGTCCGCCCGTCACCGGCAGCACGGGCCGCGTTGGCAGCCTGATCGAGCGCGGCGAAGACCGCGACGCCGTCCTTGACGGGGAGCAGGGCGCCGAGCCAGGTCATCGTGTCCGGGGCCGGCCGCAGGCTGACGCGGCGGTCCTTGGTCGCGTTCGCGGCGCGGGCAACGACGGCGGCTTGGTCGAGGGTGATGGCCAGCTTCTTGGCGGCGTCCTCAAGCTGTCGCAGCCCCATCGACACCGCCCGGGCCGGCTCTCCGGCAGGGCCGGTGGAGCAGAGCTGCTCGTCGATGGCGCGGCGGTCATCGAGGGAGAGGCAGGCGGTCTCGCGGGCCAGGATGGTGGCCTGCCATTGGGAGAACTGCCCCGCCTTCATCAGCGCGAAGGTGTGCGGCATCTCAGCGACCAGGATCTTGGCCAGCCCGAGCAGCTTCGCGCCCTTCTCCGGGGAGACCCGGCGCGCCAAAGCGACCTGGGAGGCCACCCCCTCGCCCAGCTTCCGGGCAGGTACCCCAGCCTCTAACTGGCGCGCATGGACCGCTTCCTCGAGACGTACCGCCGCTTCTGCCTGGACGGCCTCAGCGGCGCACTTAACCTCTTCGAGACGGCTGATCCAGTCGACCAGCTCCCCCTCGGACGCACCCGAAGGTGGCCCAGCGAGGAGTCGATCGACGGTCTCGTTCATACGCCTTATTATATGCGATCGAGCACCATCAAGCGGCCCATTTAGGCTGATCAGAACCACGTTACGCAGTAAGCGAACAAGCCACGTGAACCCGCACCACACCCCTCGCCGCCGCCCCGATACAGGCGAAATCTTTTCTCGATCGGGTGCCGAGTCCAGGATGGCCGCAGGCCACCGGCGAAGCCGGCGGGCGAAGCCCGTCCTTGACGCGGCGCGCGATCGAGAAACACTCAAGGAACGGGTCGGCGGCGAACCCAGAAACGAAAGAACAGTCGCCAACCGAGGTCTCCCGAGGTCTCCCTAAGAAGACTCCTACCCTCCACCAACCCGAAGAGCATCGTCGATCTCGCCCAGCTTCGCCGCAGACAGAACGCCGGCCCGCTCGATCAGATCCTCCCGCGAGAGAGTGGTCAGCCACGTACACGGAGTGAACCCCGGCCGCGGAAGCGCAACCCGAAGGACCCCTTCACAAGGCAGCCCATCCGAGGCCCCCACCCCCACTTCGACACCCAGCCCGGTGATGTCGACCCCCGCCGGAGCGACGACCTGCATCACCTGGATCCCGGACGGGCCCTCATCCGACAACAGCACAACCAGCCGCCGCTCGTCGAACTCCACCCACCAGACTTCGCCACGCTGCACATGTACTCCTGAATCAGGGCGACAGGCCGGCGCCCGCGTGAGGACAGACGATCGTGCGCTCGCCGCAGGTCACAGCGTAGGCCGCTGGTGGTCGGACGAGGCCGGGCGACTCGATCAGCGAGCAGGTTCCCCGACACCCACCGAGAACGCGATCCACGTGTCGACCGCTCCGCCGGCCCCCACGGTCTCGGACCACGACGGATCACCGTCCGCGGTGACCCGCTCCCAGAACCGCGCGGCCGCACGATTCTGGTCCTGGTAGGCGACCGCCCACTCCCCCGGCGCATCGGCGACGACCGCCCGGGCGAACTGGAGCCCGAGCCCGGCCCGGCGAGCGCCGGCGACGACGAAGAAGCTGTTCAGGATGCGTACGGACTCATCGGCGGCTCGGACCAGGGCGAACCCGATCGGATGGGTTCCGGCGGTCAGGATCCAGGCGCGCCAGCCGGGGTCGGAGCGGAGGGCCGCGTCGAGTCGCTCGGAGCGGAAAGTGCCGTCGGCGAACGGAAGGGTGGAGCTGAAACGCGACATGTCGTGGCGGAACAGCAACCAGAGGTGGCGGAGGACGAGATGGTCCTCGGTCCGGGCGAGGCGGGCGATGACCGGGGCCGGGATGTCGTCGAGGTCGGTGTGAAGTGTCGTCATACGCGAAAGCCTCGGGGCGCGGCGCGCTCCGAGGCTTTCCGTCATTCTCTCATGTCGGGCGGCGCGCGGTCCCGGGAAATGGACGGCGGCGGAACGACCCGGGTCACTAGAGTCCTCGGCGATGACCACGGAGACCGGTTCGGACGACAGCAGCCTGGCGCTCATCGGTCCGGACGCCGACCACGAGGATGCGGAAGCCGCACTGCTCGACGCCGGATGGGTGCGCTGCGGAGCGGGCGACTGGGCCATCGCCCTGAGCTCGCCGGCCGGACGTGCGGCAGCCCGGATCAGTCCTTTCGATCCGGCAGGGCCGTACAACACCGCGTTCTACCGCGAGGCGGCTGCTACCGGCCAGGTGCCGGCGCTGTTCGGCCATCGCCGGCTCACGGGCGGTGGGGACCTGCAGATCCTGGAGCTGCTCGAGCGCGTTCCCGAGGACGAGGCGAGGGCGTTCGCGCGGACGATCCAGGAGTCCGGTAGCGGAGTCCTCGAGGTGGCGCTCCGGATCCACGAGCGGCTGAGGCGGGAGCAGCCGTGGCCAGGACCCCTCGACCTCAACCCGACCAACGTGATGCGTACGTCCGACGGCCGGCTCGTGATGATGGACGTGTTCGCCCTCGACGGGCCGCGGCTGTACGGAACGGCAGCGACGGATCCTGATCTCGTGGCTGCGCGGATCCCGGCGAGCGAGCGGCGGTTCATCGCCGAGATCCCGCTCGCCACGACGGGCGGGCGGCAGGACGCGCAGATGCGCGCGATCGGCTCGGCCCTCGACAGGGCCGATGCCCGCAGGCACGCTCAGCAGCCATGACGTACGGCGCCTCGGCCCGGATGATCGCTCACCCGGGCCGAGGCGCCGTCGGCCGGGTCAGGCGATGTGGAAGTCGCTCACGTTGACGTCGACGGCTTCGACGTCGATGTCGAAGTAGTCCTCGACCGCCTCGATCACCTGGGTGCGGATGGTGACGGCGTTGGCCTTGACCGGGGTGCCGTACGCGATCACGTAGGACACCGTGATGTTGGCGACGTCGCCGGCGATGTCGACCACGGTGCCCTCGTCGTCGATGGCGTGTACGCCGTCGACCTTGGCCACGATGTGGTGGACCAGGCGCTCGACGAGGCCCTCGCTCACCGTCGACCTGCCGCGCTCCTCGCGAGCGGCGCGAGCGGCGCGCAGGACACCGGTCAGGGTCGAGTCGGCGGTCGGCTCCGGCTCGAGGACCGGCTCCGGCGCGAAGCCGGGGGCCGGGGTCTCGGACACGATCTCCTCGACCGCGGCGGGCTCCTCGACCGGCTCGGTCACTGCCTCGTCGACGAGCGTCTCGGTCTCCTCGGCCTCGGTCTCGGCCTCGGTCTCCGTGGGCGTCTCCTCGACGACGTCGGCCGGCTCGACGGCCGCCTCGGCCTCCTCGACAGGCTCCTCGACAGGCTCGTCAACAGCCTCGTCGGTCACCTCGGTCACCTGGGTCTCCTCGGCGTCGACCTCCAGCTCGCCCGCCTCGTCGGTCTCGGGAACCAGGACGACGTCCTCGGTCTCCACCGGCGCCTCCTCGGCGGCGACCTCCTCGACAGCGGCCTCCTCGGTCGCACCCTCCTCGACCTGCGTCTCGCTCTCGACCGGCTCGTCCACCTCGACGACCTCGTCGACCTGCGCCGCGTCGCCCTCCAGCGACTCGGCGGGCTCGTCCTCTGCCTCGGCCTCGACCTCGGCGACCGCCTCCGCAGTCTCCTCGACGTCCGACTCGACCGATTCGCTCGCGTCGGCCGGCTCGAAGGACTCCACGACCTCGGGCTCCTCGTCGGCGTCCGCGGTCACCACGGCGTCCTCGACCTCGGTCGGCTCCTCGACAGCGGCCTCCTCGACGACCGCCTCACCCTCCGGCTCGACGACGGTCTCCTCGGCCTCGACCTCGGTGGACTCGATCGCGTCGGCGGGCACGAAGGTGTCCTCGGCGTCGACCTCGGGCTCGACCACCGAGTCGGTCTCGGTGGCCTCGACGACGTCCTCGGTGACCTCCGGGACGACGACCTCGTCCGTAACGTCCGAGGCGTCCGTCGCCTCGGCGTCGGTGGCCTCGACAACCGCCTCGGTCTCCACCGGAGCCTCATCGACCGGCGTCTCCTCGACCGCAGGCTCCTCGACAGCGACCTCCGCGACCTCCGCGACCTCCTCGGTGGTCTCGGCGACGGGGGCTTCGGCGTCGACACCCTCGAGCGGCGCCTCGTCATCAGCCTCGACGGCCTCGGTCTCGGCGACCTCACCCACGACGTCGCTGCCCACCTCGACCTCCTCGACGGCGAGCTCGGCCACCTCGGCGGCCGGGGTCTCCTCGGTGTCGGTGACGACGTGCTCCGGGTCGGAGAGCGGGTCGAGGGCAGGGGCCTCGGCGATGGGCTCGACGAGGTTCTCGACAACCGGCTCGGCAAGCGGGTCAGCGACCGGCTCGGCAACCGGCTCGACGACCGGCTCGACGAGCGGCTCGGCCACCGCCGGGGCGGGGGGCTCGGTGACGTACGCGCTGGCCTCGGGGGTGGCCAGGCTCTCGCCGTAGCCGGGGGCGGAGACGTCGATCGACTCCCCCTCCCCGGCCTTCGGCTGCTCGTTCTTGTGGCGGCTGAAGATGCCGCTGATGAAGTCGGACATGGCGTCGCATTCCTTCGAGTGGAGGGAGGGTTGTGGTCGAGCGCTCACAGCTGGGCGTGATGCTAGGGCCGGCACGCGGTGAGTCGGGTCACGTGTCTTTGATTCCCCTGTCTTGTACCCCAACGGTGACCGCGGTGAGGAGGGTCTGTGTCAAACCTTCCGGGGAGATTCGCCCACCGTTCAGCCAACGTCGGAGACCCGCCGGAGCACGCGCTGTAGAACGACGGAAGAGCACGTACGTCACGACGTTCCGCCCAGGGAGAGACGATGAATCCACTGCTGCTCCCGCTGGTCGCCGCACAGGCCGCGTACGTCCACCGGACCATCGGCAAGGAGCCCCGTCCGGAGGGTCCGACGAAGGGCTTCGTGCCCCGCCCGGAGGCCGAGGGCGGAGCCGACAAGCTGCGCCTGCTGGTGATCGGTGACTCGTCCGCCTCGGGCCGCGGCGCACCCACCCACGACCTCGCCTTCGCGGGCTCGATGGCACGCGCGATCGCACAGCGGACCGAGCGTCCGGTCGAGTGGCGGGCGCTGGGGAAGTACGGCGCGACGAGCGAGCGGATCCGGCACGGCATCCTCACGCAGGTCACCGGCCAGTGGGACCTCGCCGTGCTCCTGGTGGGGGTCAACGACATCCTCGCGCGCCGCTCGGTCGAGGCGTGGACGCGGGATCTGACCGCGATCGTGGAGACCCTCCAGGAGCACGCCGTGCACACCGTGCTCCCGGGGATCCCGGAGTTCGGCGCCTTCCCGTCGCTGCCCCGCACCCTGCGGCGCTACCTCGCCGAGCGCGGGAAGACGCTCGACGTGGCAGCGCGACTGGTGTGCGCCGGGCGGACATCGGTGGAGTGGGTCAGCTCCGCCGACCTCGGTCCCGCCGAGCCGTCCTTCTTCGCGGCCGACGGGTTCCACGCCTCACCGGCGGGCTATGCGCGGTGGGCGCAGGCGATCTGCGACCACCTCGATCTCTAGGCCGACCCAGTGCCGGGCACCACGAGCTGGGCCAGCGGCACGTGGTGCTGACCGGCGTGGACGTCGCGGTCGCGCAGCGAGCCCTGCGAGACCGGACGCGGATAGGAGATCTTGACGACGTTGAGCGAGGGGATCCGGAAGATCTGGACCGACCCGGGATCGACCCGGTAGAGACCGGCGACGACGCCCTCGTCGAGGAAGGTCTCGTCGGCGGCGATCCGGTAGCCCTCGGCGTCGCGCATGAACAGCTCCATCGTGATCCAGAACGGCCCGGCGTTCTTGGAGCGGACCTCGATCGCGAGGTCCCCCAGGGTGGTCTCAGGCATCGTGCTTCTCTCCCATCTCGTCGGTGAGCTCGGTGCGGAACATCGCGGTCGGCGTCAGGCTGTCGACGGCGTGGTTGAGCACGAACTCGTACGCAGCGCCCCGCTCGACCTCGGCCGGCGAACCCGGGAACGCCAGGCTGGGCAGGTAGTCCATGTCCTGGGTCGGCAGGTGGAGCATCAGCGGGTTGGCGACCTTGGCGACGGCGGTGGCCAGGTCCTGGTCGGCGGCCCGGACCAGCAGCATCACCCCGACCTCGCGCGGCGGCTCGGTGGACGGGTCGAGGTCGCCGAGGACGGCGTCGTAGCCGTAGAGGCGCAGGTCGTAGTCGTAGTCGTCGCTGGTCAGACCGAGGGTCTGCTCGACCCGCTGGGTGAACACGACATGCATCAGCGCGGCCCAGCCCTCGATGTCCTTGAGGATCAGCGGGTCCCGGATCGCGGAGAACGACATCGTCTCGTAGCCGGTGATCCGGGAGCCCTCGAGCTTGATCGTGTGCTGCTCGGCGTGGTGGAACCGCGACCCCTCGACCCGCACCCGGCGCTCGTCGAGCGCGGTGTAGACGGCATCGCGCACATCCAGCGTGCCGTCCGGCTCCCGCATCTCGAACGGGTTCGCCGTCTCGTACAGCATGTGGGCGGCGACCGAGATCGGCGTGCACGCGGCGCTCTCGTCGAGCGGCTCGATGGTGAACCCGGTCCGGTCGACGGTCGCGAAGACCCCGCCCGCCCGCGGGTTGGTCGTGCACTGTCCACCGCACTCGACGATCTTGGCCGCGTGCCAGGTCGGCCCGGCGGGCATCCCCTTCAGCAAGGCGTACGCAGCGGCGTTGGCCGTGTCGGTCGCCCGCCCGGCCAGGACCACCTGAGCCCCGGCGGCGAGGGCCTCGGCGATGGGCTCGTGGCCCATCATGGCGACGATGTGGGTGCAGTCCTCGAGGGTCGCGCCGTCGAGGTCTCCCAGCGGCGGCAACGGGTGGATCCGGCCGGCCTCGAGCGGTTCCTTCAGATCGGCGGCCCGCTGCTCGCTGTAGATCCGGGCGACCTTCATCGACAGGCCCTCCTCGGCGAGCAGGCCGGCGACGATCCCGGCGACCCAGTCGACGCCGTCGTCGGTGCCGCTGGTGCCGCACGAGCCGACGATGAGCGGGATCCCGGCATCGGCCGCGGCCCGGAGCAGGAGCCGCAGGTCGCGGGCGACCGCGGCAGCCGTGGTCTTCGGCTTCGAGGCGCCCAGGTAGTAGGGGCCGGAGTCGGTGGAGCCGCCGTCGACGGCGATCACGTCCGCCCCCAGCGCGATCCCACGGGTGATCGTCTCCTCCGGGAACCCGGCGCCGAGCATCCCGCTGGGCACCAAGATGCTGACGGAGTCAGCGGTGTCGCTGGTCATCTGTTGTCTCTCTTCTCGATCAGGTGGGCGTTGACAGCGTGTTTCGGGCAGCCCGCGAGCGCGTCGATGAGCTCCGTGGCTCCCTCGATGCCAGCGGCGCGGCGGGCCTGGGCGGTCTGCCCGGCCAGGTGGGAGTGGACGACGATGCCGGGCACCCCGCGCAGCGGGCTCCCGGCCGGCAACGGCTCCTCGGCGACCACGTCGAGCGCGGCCCCGGCGATCCGGCCCTCGCGTACGGCGGCGACGAGCGCGTCCTCGTCGAGGATCGCGCCGCGCGCGGTGTTCACGAGCACCGCACCGGGCTTCATCAGCGCGAACGCGGCGGCGTCGAGCAGTCCTCGGGTCCGTGGGGTGAGCGCGGTGTGGACCGAGACGTAGTCCGCGTCGGCCAGCAGCTCGGGCAGCTCGACGAACCGTACCTCCGGGTCGCTCCGCTCGGCCTCGGCCACAGCGGTGGTGCACAGCACCGTCATCCCGAACGCCCGGGCCAGCGGCACGACGGCGCGGGCAGCAGCGCCGTAGCCGATCAGGCCCAGGGTCGAGCCGCGCAGCTCGCGGCCGTCCCCGCGCGGCCAGCCGCCGGACGCGACGCCGGTCGCGCTCTCGACCAGCCGGCGGGAGGAGGAGAGCAGCAGCCCGATCGTGTACTCGGCGACGGCGTTGGCGTTGATCCCGGGCAGGTTGCTGACCGTGATCCCGGCACGCGCGGCCGCCTCGACATCGATCGCGTCGTAGCCGACCCCGGTGCGTACGACCGCTCGCAGCCGGTCGGTGGACGCGAGGACCTCGGCGGTGAGCGGGTCGTGCCCGACGAGGGCGCCGTCCACCCCGGCCAGGTCCGCGACCAGGTCTCCGGACGGATAGCGGGTCTCGTGGCCCCGGGAGCGGAGCAGGTCGTCGACCTCGTCGCCGGGCCGCAGGTAGTCGGTGGTGATCAGGATCCGGGCCACCGCGCTCACACCGCCTTCTCGGCGTCGCCGCGCCGCTGGAGGCGGTCGATCCGCACCACGATCACGACCGCGACCGCCGCGACGACGGCGATGTCGAGCAGCATCGTCGGCCAGCCCAGGACGTCCACGGCCCCGCCGATCAGCGCCGGCCCGAGGAAGGCACCCGCCTGCCAGCCCACCGCATAGAGCGCCGCGTACGTCCCGAAGACCCGCGCCGAGGGCGCCAGGTTCCACAGCACGACCACGGCGTTGACCAGGAAGGCCGAGGCACCAGCGGCGCCGATGCAGAACGCCACGACGGTGCCGGTCGGGGTCTGCACCACGGTGCCGAGGAGCATGGCGGCCGCGAAGGTCGCCATGCCGGCGATCATGGTGCGCAGCCGGCCGAAGCGCTCGGCGAGCAGGGCGGTCGGATAGGCCGCGAGCAGGAACGCGACCCCGCTCGGAAGGGTCAGCCCGCCGGCGTCGCCGCGCGACATCCCCAGGGTCTCCATGCCGTAGGGCGTGACCAGTGCGCGCGAGCCCGCCCAGGCGCTGCCGAAGACCAGGATCGCCACGATCAGCAGCAGCCGGCTGCGGTCGGGGTCGCGCACGATCTCCCCGATGGTGTCCCCGATGCGCGCCTGTCCGACGGCCGTCGACTCCTCCGCGGCGTCCTCGGCCGCGTCCTCGGCCACGGCCGCCCGGTAGCCGGGTGAGGAGCTGTCGCGGATCGAGAGGCACAGCACGGTGACCGAGACGAGGGTGATCAGCGCGATCACCGCGAAGGAGAGGGCCAGATGGTCATCGACCAGCAGGATGCTGACCAGGGCCGCGACGATGACGGTGAGGCTGGAGGCGATCTTGACGGCGGCGTTGGCCCGGCTGCGGCGCTCGGGGGCGATGAAGTCGGGCACCAGCGCCTCGCCGATCGGCTTGAACGAGTTCGAGACCAGCGCGAACGCGACGATGACGACGATCAGCAGGGGCAGCGAGTCCGCGGTGTGCGGCAGGGTCACGAACAGCAGCGCCGCCAGCGGCATCCCGACGGCGAGGTAGGGCATCCGCCGGCCCCATCGGGTGCGGGTGCGGTCGGACCGGTTGGCCATCCAGGGCTGGATGAAGATGCCGAGCAGGTTGTCCATGCCCATGATGAAGCCGACCAGCGCGGCGCTGGCCAGGTGCTCGCGCAGCAGCGGCGGCACCTGGCTGTCGTAGAAGTTCCACATCGACTCCTGGGCGAAGACCGCCAGCGCGACGAGGAGGGTGATCCGGCGGGGCCCGAGCTGCCGTGATGGTGCGGTGGGAAGGGTGGTGCTCACAAGACGGACCTCCGTGATCTCAGGACTGTGGCGGCGCTCACAGTAGTTTTGCTACAGCAAAACAGTCAAGAGGTGGCACCGCAGAAAAAGTGGCCTAGGATCTGCTTCATGCCGATCTCCTCCCCCGAGACCACGCCGGAGACCACGACGGTGGCCGAGCGCGTCTATCAGGCCTTACGCAGCCAGATCGGGTCCGGCGAGCTCGAGCCGGGCGCCAAGGTGACCGAGCGAGGCATGGCCGAGCGTCTCGGCGTCAGCCCGACCCCGGTCCGCGAGGCGATCCGGCGGCTCGAGCTCGACGGGCTCGTGGAGCGGGTGGGGCCGCGTACGACCCTGGTGGCCCGGATCGAGGAGGACGCCAGCCACGACCTGGCCGAGGTGGAGGTCGCGCTGCGCGGCCTGGCCGCCCGGTTCGCCGCGCGGCACGCCACCGACGACGAGCTCGACGCGCTCGACCGCCTGCTCGACGAGGCCGACGACCTGGTGATCCTGATCCGGGCACGCCACCGCGACGACAAGCCGGTCGAGAAGCATGCCGACCGCTTCCTCGACGTGCTCGGGCGCTTCAACGAGCAGGTCAACGCCGCGGCCCACAACCCTGTCCTGCTGCGCCTCCTGGAGCAGTCCCGCTCGCTGACCCGGTCGCGGCAGCGCGAGATCTCGCGGGCACACCTCCTCGCCGGCGACGAGTTCGGCGCCGACCGCTACGCCGAGCACCGCGCCCTCGTGATCGCCCTGCGTGCCCGCGACGCCGCCGAGTCCGAACGCATCGTCACCGAGCACGCCGCCCGCGGGCTCCTCGACCTGCGGCGCGAGATCTAGTGGCAGGGGTCTTCACCGGCTTCGCCACGATCAGCGTCCTCATCGCCCTCGGCGCCCTGCTCGCCCAGCTCAAGATCCTCGACCAGCACGGCCAGCGCACCCTGTCGACCCTCGCGTTCTACGTCGCCAGCCCGGCCCTCCTGATCACGGTCATGGACGACAGCGATCTCGGCTTCGTCTTCTCCGGCAACCTGGTCGCCGTCGCCGGCGCCGTGCTGGTCTCGGGCACGCTGATCGTCGTCGTCGCGCGCCTGCGCCGCCGCGACCTGGGCACCACGGTGGTCGCGACGCTGTGCGGCTGCTACGCCAACGCAGGCAACCTCGGCCTCCCGATCGCGTCGTACGTCCTGGGCGACCCGGTCCTGGTCGCGCCGACGCTCCTGCTGCAGATGCTCGTGCTCCAGCCGCTGGCGCTGGTGATCCTGGACGCCGACGCGAGCACGACGAGGCTCTCGTTCTGGGCGATCCTGCGCCGTCCGCTGACCAACCCGATCACCGTCGCCTCCCTGATCGGGGTGGCACTCTCCGTCACCGGTCTCGACCTGCCGACCGCGGTCTCCGATCAGCTGGACCTGGTCGCCGGCATGGCGGTCCCCTCGATGCTGATCGCCTACGGGGTCGCGCTCCGGCTCGGCCCGCTCCCCGGTCGCGGCGTGCCGCCGCTCGACCTGGCCGCCGTGGTCGCGACCAAGCAGGTGGTGCAGCCGGTGGCGGCGTACGTCATCGGGCGGTTCCTGCTCGGGCTCGACGCCGAGGCCCTGCTGGCAGTGACCGTGCTCTCGGCGCTGCCGACCGCCCAGAACGTGTTCGTCGTCGCGCAGCGCTACAACCGGGCCGTGCTGCTGGCCCGGGACGTCATCTTCGTCAGCACGCTGGCGACCGTGCCGGCGATCCTGCTGGTCGTCGTGCTGCTCACCTGAGGCGACGGCCGAGCCCCGACAAAAGACCCTTGCGACCGCATTCCTTCCGGCGTACCCTCGCGATATATCGGGACACTACGCCGACAGTCGAAGCGGCTTTCATCAAAGGGAG
This sequence comes from Nocardioides sp. NPDC054178, assembly GCF_055585005.1. Lineage (NCBI taxonomy): Bacteria > Bacillati > Actinomycetota > Actinomycetes > Propionibacteriales > Nocardioidaceae > Nocardioides > Nocardioides sp. NPDC054178. Next base: position 48,205 of record NZ_JBVJKY010000009.1, on the reverse strand, counting down.
ACAGCATGAGCAACCTCGACCACCTGCGGGTGAGTGAGGCTGATCGGGAGGAGGCGTCGGCGAGGCTCGCCGAGCACTACTCGACCGGCCGGCTCACCGATGACGACTACTACGAGCGCCTGGACGCGGTCTGGTCCGCGAAGGTCCGCGCCGACCTGGAGATGCTCTTCACCGACCTGCCGAAGACCGCCCCGCAGCCGCCGCAGGTCATCCGCCGCCCCCGCCAGGGCCGCCCGCGAGCCTTTCCGTTGATCGCCTGCTTCCTGCTCGTGGCGATCGGGCTGGTCGTGATGGGCGTGCCGTGGTGGGTCTTCGCCGCGATCGCGGTCGGGGCGCTCGTCTTCCGCAAGGGACACCACCACGGGCACCACCACGGGCACCGTCACCACCAGCACTTCCATCGTTCCGTGCACTGAATTCCGGATTCCATGGCCTCCACGCGGGCTCACCACTAGGTTGTGCCGCGGCCGCCCCGGCGGCCACGACCCCACAACCGAGCCGGTAAAATTGCCGCCAAGATTGTTTACAATATCTCGTGGTGTGCATCACACTGGCGACCTGCCTGCGACCGAGCGGGCGACCAGCCCACGAGGAGTCCCCCGATGAACCGCTCCCCCGCCCGCACCGCGCGCCGCGGTCTGGCAACCGCACTCGTCCTCGCCCTTCCGCTCGCGCTCGGCGCCTGTGGTGGCGGGTCCGCCGACGAGGGTGCCGACGGTGCCACCGAGATCACCGTCGGCGTGATCCCGATCGTCGACGTCGCCCCCATCTACCTGGGAGTGGAGAAGGGCTTCTTCAAGGAGGAGGGCCTCGACGTCAGTCTCGAGCTCGCCCAGGGCGGTGCCGCGATCGTCCCCGCGGTGGCCAGCGGTCAATACCAGTTCGGCTTCTCCAACACGACCTCCCTGCTCCTGGCCCAGACCCAGGACGTGCCGATCGAGGTCGTCACCGCCGGCGTCAACGCCACCGAGGACCCGGCGGCCGACATGGCCGGTGTCCTGGTCAAGGCCGGCAGCGACATCACCTCGCCGAAGGACCTGGAGGGCAAGAAGGTCGCGGTCAACACGCTCAAGAACATCAACACGACCACGACCAACGAGCTCGTCCGTCAAGACGGTGGCGACCCGACCAAGATCGAGTACGTCGAGCTGGCCTTCCCCGAGATCGGCCCGGCCATCGAGAAGGGCGACGTGGACGCGGGCCAGGTCGTCGAGCCGTTCCTCACCATCGGCACCCAGGCCGGCATGACCGACCTCGGCTCCAACTTCGTCGCCGCCGACCCGGGCCTCGCGGTGGCGGAGTACTTCACCTCGACGAGCTACGCCGAGTCCGACGCCGACACCGTCGAGGCCTTCACCACCGCGATGAACCAGTCGCTCGACTACGCCCAGCAGCACCCGGACGAGGTCAAGGAGATCCTCCCGACCTACACCGACATCGACGACAAGGTGCTCGCCGAGCTCAACATGCCGCAGTGGACCTCCGAGATCGACGCCGCCTCGATCCAGAAGCTCGCGGACCTCTCCGAGGCCGACGGTCTGTTCGCCAAGGACCCGGACGTGGACGCTCTGCTTCCGTGACCGTCGCCACCCTGCCCCTGGCCGGCACCCGACCCCAGCGGGTCGCCGGCCGCGGCCGCGACGCCGCCCTGGGCGTCCTCGGCCTGCTCGTCGTCGTCGGCCTGGCCGAGGCGCTGCCGCGTCTCGGCATCGTCGATGACAGCTATCTCCCGCCGGCGAGCGCGATGTTCGCCGAGCTCGTCGACCAGCTCGGCGAGGCCGCGTTCTGGAGCGACCTCGCGGCCACCCTGCGCGGCTGGGCCACCGGCCTGGCCGTCGCGATGGCCGCCGGCATCGTGCTCGGCGTGGTCATCGGCTCGGTCGGCTTCCTGCGCGACCTGACCGCCTCCACGATCGAGTTCCTGCGTCCGATCCCCTCGGTCGCCCTGATCCCGCTCGTCGTGCTGCTCTACGGCAGCCGGCCGACCTCGGCGCTGATCCTGGTCGTGTACGCCTCGTTCTGGCAGATCCTCGTGCAGGTGCTCTACGGGGTCGCCGACGTGGACCCGGTCGTGCGCGACACCGCCCGCTCCTACCGCTTCTCGCGGCTGGCCACCGTCCGCACCGTCCTGTGGCCCACCGCGCTCCCCTACGTCATGACCGGCTTCCGCCTGGCCGCCTCGGTGGCGCTGATCCTGGAGATCACCGCCGAGCTGATCATCGGCGTGCCCGGCCTCGGCAAGTCCATCGGCGTCGCCCAGTCCTCCGGCGCGGTCGAGAAGACCTACGCCCTGGTCATCGTCGTCGGGATCATCGGCGTCCTCGTCAACCTGGTCGCGCGGGCCCTGGAACGGCGCACGCTCCGCTGGCACGTCTCGGTCCGCAAGGAGGCCCGATGAGACTCCTTCGCACCATCGGCTATGCCCTCGCCCTCCCGATCGTGCTGGTCGCGGTGTGGTGGTTCGCCTCGGCCGGCTCCACGAGCGTCTTCTGGCCGCCGCTGTCCAAGATCCTCGGCGTCTTCGGGGAGACCTGGACCGCCGACCGCTGGCGAGGCGACGTGCTGCCGAGCCTGTCGCGGCTCGCGGCCGGCTATCTGATCGCGCTGGCCGGGGGCGTGCTCCTCGGGGTCGTCATCGGCCTCCACCGCTCAGTCCGCGCGTTCTGCGAGCCGACGCTGGAGTTCTTCCGGGCGGTGCCACCGCCGGTCCTGGTGCCGGTGATCGCGCTGTTCCTGGGCTACACCGGCGACGCGTCGAAGATCGTCACGATCGCGCTCGGCTGCCTGTGGCCGATCCTGCTCAACACCGTCGAGGGCGTACGCGGCCTCGACGAGGTCATGCTGGACACCGCGCGCTGCTACCGGCTGAGCGCGTGGACTCGGTTGCGGCAGGTCGTGCTGCGCGGAGCCTCGCCCCAGATCGCGACGGGCGCGCGGCAGGCGCTCTCGATCGGCGTCATCCTGATGGTGATCAGCGAGCTCTTCGGCGCCAACCACGGCCTCGGCGCCTCGATCGTGCAGTTCCAGCGCAGCTTCGCCGTCCCGCAGATGTGGACCGGGATCATCCTCCTCGGAGTGCTCGGCTTCCTGCTCTCGGTCCTGTTCCGTCTCGTCGAGCACTACTCGCTCGCCTGGTACCGCGGCCTGCGCCAGGCCGACCGCGGCGCCTGATCCGCACCTGAGGAGAACCCGTGTCAACTGCGCTGGACGTACGCGGTCTGAAGAAGACCTACACCACCGGCGGCACCTCGCTGGAGGCCATCGAGCAGCTCGACTTCTCGATCGGCCAGGGCGAGCTGGTCTGTATCGTCGGCCCCTCCGGCGCCGGCAAGACCACCCTGCTGCGCTGCATCAGCGGCCTGCTCGAGGCCACCGCCGGGGTCGTCGAGCTCGACGGCACCGCCGTCACCGAGCCGCCGGCCGGGATGGCGGTGGTCTTCCAGGAGTACGGCCGCTCCCTGTTCCCCTGGCTCACCGTCCGGCAGAACGTCGAGCTGCCGCTCAAGGAGAAGAAGATCCCGCGCGCCCGCCGGACCGAGCTGGTCGAGGAGGCGCTGACCGCCGTGGGTCTGGCCGACTCGGCCTCCTCGCATCCTTGGCAGCTCTCCGGCGGCATGCAGCAGCGGGTCGCGATCGCCCGCGCGATCGCGTACGAACCCTCGGTGCTGCTGATGGACGAGCCGTTCGCCGCCGTCGACGCCCAGACGCGGGCCGATCTCGAGGATCTCGTGCGCGAGCTGTGGAAGCGGCTCGGCGTCACGGTTCTCTTCGTCACCCACGACATCGACGAGGCGGTCTACCTGGGTGAACGGGTGCTGGTGCTCTCCAACCGGCCGACGGTGATCCTGGAGGACGTCGCGATCGACCTTCCCACCGAGCGCGACCAGCTGAGCACCCGCTCGGCTCCGCGCTTCGCGGAGCTGCGCGCACGCGTCTACGAGCTGATCCAGAAGGCGAAGAAGGGAGAGCGGCCGGCATGATCGTCGCGGTTCTCGGGCTCGGTGAGGCCGGCTCGGCATTCGTGGCCGACCTGCTGACGGCGGGCGTCACGGTGCGGGCCTACGACCCGGCGGTCGGCGCCCCGCCCGGCACGGTCGCGTGCGCCTCGGAGGCCGACGCCGCCGACGGCGCCGACCTGGTGATCAGCGTCAACTCGGCCACCGACTCGGTCGACGCCGCCCGCAACGCACTGCCCGGGCTGTCGGCGACGACGGTCTGGGCCGACGTCAACACCTCCTCGCCGGGGCGCAAGCGCGAGGTCGCGGCGGTGCTCGAGGGGCGCTGCGCCTTCGCCGACGTGGCGCTGATGTCGACCGTCCCCGGCCTCGGCATCCGGGTGCCGATGCTCGCCGCCGGCCCGGGTGCCGGCGAGGCGGCGCGGCTGCTGGGTGCCGGTGGCGCGAGCGTCGAGGTGATCGACGGCCAGGTCGGCGACGCCGCGACCCGCAAGCTGCTCCGCTCGGTCTTCTACAAGGGCCTCGGCGCCGCTGTCCTGGAGAGCCTGGCTGCGGCTCGCGCCGCCGGGCTCGAGGAGGAGACCCGAAGCGAGATCATGCGCGAGCTCGACCGGGCCTCGGCCGCGACCCTCGACCGTCTCGTCGAGGGCAGCCACCGCCATGCCGTACGCCGCTCCCACGAGATGGCGGCCGCCGCCGAGATGCTCGACGACCTCGGCGTACCCGGCCGGATCGCCCGCGCCAGTCGCGACTGGCTCGAGGAGATCTCCGAGGCCGGGTCCTAGCGGGACGAGGCGACCTCGCGCACGGCCTCGAGGACGCTGGCGAGGTGCTCGCGCACCGCGGTGTCCGCGGCAGCGGGGTCACGCCGGGCGAGCGCCTCGATGATCGCGAGGTGCTGGGGCAGCGAGACCTGGGAGCGACCGGGACGGTAGGCGAGCCGGTACTGGTGACGTACGCTCCGGCCCTGGAGCCGCGCAAGCGTCTCGGCCGCGACCTGCTGGCCGGAGATCGCCACGAAGCGCTCGTCGAGCCGGGTGTTGAGCTTGGAGTAGGTGCCGACGTCGCCGGAGGCGACCGCGGCCGACATCTCCTCGCCCAACCGGCGCAGCTCGGCGATCTCCTCGTCGGTGATCTTCTCGGCCGCCTTGGCCGCGCACAGCGCCTCGACGGCGGCGCGGACCTCGATGATCTCGACGGCCTCCTCGATGCTGACCACCCGCACCCGGGCACCACGGTTGGCGATCCGCTCGACCAGACCCTCGTGGGTGAGGTCGATCAGGGCACCGCGGACGGCACCGCGGCTGGCGCCGAGCGACTCGGAGAGCTCGGCCTCGACCAGGCGCTGGCCGGCGACGAGCTCACCGTCGAGAATGTCGCGGCGGATCGCCTCCGCCACGTCGCGCTGGGTTACCTGGGTCGGCGAGACCGCCACGTGTCCTCCTTGGTCGGGTCCACGGAGCGTACCAATATTGTTGACAATCTTGGTAGACGATCACCCGGCCGCGGGCGCGATGATCCAGACGGCTGCGTCGGTGGGCAGGTCGCCGACGATCGGGTCGCCGCTGTACATCACGATCTCGCCCTCGGGCAGCGGCGTCGGCTCCATGCCACAGTTGAGAACGACGATCAGGTCGGTCCTTGCCCCCAGACCGGGCACAGCCGCGGAGCCGCCGACCCCGCCGCGCCGGAACGAGACGACGCCCTCGGGCGCGTCCAGGATCTCCACGTCCTCATCGGCACCGAGCGCGTAGGCCCGTCGCGCCGCCAGCGCCGCCCGGTAGAACTCCAGCGTGGAGTCCCTGACCCCGTTCTGCGCGGCCACGGTGAGGTCCACCCACTCGGCCGGCTGCGGCAGCCACGGCTGCGTGGGCAGCTCCTCGTCGGGCACCTGGCTGAACCCGAAGGGCGGCTCGAAACCGCTCCACGGCAGCGGCACCCGGCAGCCGTCACGACCGCCCTCGCCGGTCTCCGACCACGGATCCTCCTGGTACTCCGGCGGCAGGTAGACCTGGGGCAGGCCCAGCTCCTCGCCCTGGTAGAGGTAGGCGGACCCCGGGAGCGCCAGCATCGTCAGGGTCGCCGCGCGCGCCCGGTGGAGCGCCTGCAGCCCGTCGCCATAACGCGAGCGGTGGCGTACGACGTCGTGGTTGGACAGGACCCAGGTCGGTGCCGCCCGCGAGGGGCCGAGCGCCTTCAGCGTCGACTCGATGACCTCCGCGAAGGCCTCGGCCGACCAGGGCGCCTGCAGCCAGGAGAAGTTGAAGGCCTGGTTGAACTCGTCGGCGCGTACGTAGCGGCGCAGCTCGGCCGGGCCGGGGGTCCAGGCCTCGGCGACCATCATCCGGTCGCCGTCGAAGGAGTCGATCAGCTTGCGCCAGGCGCGGTAGATCTCGTGGACGCCGATGTTGTCCCACATCGGCGCGTCGGTGACGCCGCGCTCGTACATCACCGCGGCGTCCGAGGTCAGCGCGAGTCCCTCGGGGACGACCTGGTCGCGCAGCTCCTTGAAGAGCCCGTGCGCGATGTCGACCCGGAAACCGTCCACACCGCGGTCGAGCCAGAAGGTGAGGATCTTGGTGAACTCCTCGACCACCTCGGGGTTGTGCCAGTTGAGGTCGGGCTGGTCGTCGTCGAAGAGGTGGAGGTACCACTGCCCGTCCGGGACCCGCGTCCATGCCGGCCCGCCGAAGACCGAACGCCAGTTGGTGGGTGGCTCCTCACCGCTCTCACCGCGGCCGTCGCGGAAGATGTAGCGCTCGCGGGCCGACGACCCAGGGGCATCGGCGAGCGCCTCGACGAACCACGGGTGCGCCGAGGAGGTGTGGTTGGGGACCAGGTCGACGATCACCTTCAGGGCGAGCTCGTGAGCCCGCGCGATCAGATGGTCGGCGTCCTCCAGCGTGCCGAAGATCGGGTCGACGTCGCAGTAGTCGGCGACGTCGTAGCCGTGGTCGTTCTGCGGCGAGGTGTAGAAGGGGCAGATCCAGATCGCGTCCACGCCGAGAGCGGCGAGGTAGTCCAGGTGATCGGTGATCCCCGGCAGGTCACCGAGCCCGTCACCGTTCGAGTCCGCGAACGAGCGCGGGTAGATCTGATATGCGACAGCTTCGCGCCACCATGGCTGGTCCACGTGGATCCCTATCTCCTCAGTTGGCCACCAGTACCCCGATCTTGTCGATGCGATCCTCGGGGTTGTCAAACCGGGCGGCCCGAAACGGCCCATTATTCGAACGGATCCGGCGCCTGAAACGCCGAAAAACCGGGGATGCCCGAAGTCGGCTCGTGGCATGTAGGCTTGTCTGCGTTGAAGGAGGCGTCCCCACGCGCTTCGCGGTTGCTCTCGGTGACCGTTCGTGCAGCACTTGGTCTTCCGCAGAAGCAGAAATCAGGACTCGTGGATTCAACGCCCAAGGGCGGCACGGAGTCGCCCTGTGTACACAAGGATTAGATTCATGACTCAGGGAACCGTGAAGTGGTTCAACGGCGACAAGGGCTTCGGCTTCATCGCCCAGGACAACGGGGGCGACGACGTCTTCGTGCACTTCTCCGCGATCCAGACCCAGGGCTACAAGACCCTGGACGAGAACCAGCGCGTCGAGTTCGACGTCACCCAGGGCCCCAAGGGCCCGCAGGCCGAGAACGTCCGCCCGGTCTGACCAAAGACCTAGCTGACCTTTCAGCAAAGGCAGCCCCGCTCCTGCTTCGGCAGGGCGGGGCTGTCCCCTTTTTCCGGCGTCTCTTCGGGTCAGGCCTCGGGGAGCCTGGTGACGTCGACCCAGCCCCGGGCCTCGCTGATCGTCTCCAGGTCACCGAGGGTGAGCGCGATCGTGGTGTTGGCGCCGCCCGCCGCCGGGTAGACCACGTCGAAGCGCTTCAGCGAGGCGTCGAGCCAGACCTCGGCCGACGCGGGGTTGCCGAACGGGCAGACGCCACCGATCGCGTGGCCGGTCATCGGCTCCACGTCCTCTGCGGCGAGCATCCGCGCCTTGGTGCCGAAGTGGGCCTTGAACTTGGCGTTGGCGATCTTGGCGTCGCCGGCCGCGACGACGAGGATCGCGGCGGTGCGGTCCTCGGTGTAGAGGCTGATGGTCTTGGCGATCTCCGCCGGCGAGACGCCGAGGGCGATCGCGGCGAGCTCGACCGTCGCCTTCGACTCCGCCGACTCGATGATGTCTCCACCACGTCCGAATCGGTCCAGGTGCATACGGGCCAGCTCGATCGACATGCTCGCAGCCTAGCTCCGCGTCCCACCGCCGAAGGAGTCGGCGACCGCGCGGCCGGTGAAGATGCGGTACTCCATCGGAGAGGGCGACCCGAACGGCGACGGCGGCACCGCGCCACAGGCGATGACCAGGTTGCCGGGGCGGCGGCCCTTCAACGTCGCCGGCTCGGCCCCGACGACCATGTCGCCGAGGTCCCGGGCCGCCGCGATGAAGTCACGCGCCTGACGGAACGGCGCCCTGTCGACGAGGTTGGCGACGAAGACCCCGTCGGGGGCGAGCACACGGCGTACGTCCTCGACGAAGGCAGCGGTGGTGAGCTCGGCCGGGGTGCGGCCGCCGGCGAAGGCATCGAGGATCACCAGGTCGGCGAAGCCGTCGCGTACGCCACCGATGCCGCTCTTCCCGTCGACGGGACGCACCTTGATGCCGCTGCGCGGCGGCAGCGGCGCCTCGTTGCGTACCCGCTCGATGACCTCGGTCGAGGGCTCCAGCACGATCTGGGAGGAGCGCGGCCGGGTCGCGTGGACGTAGCGCGCCAGCGTCATCGCGGCACCGCCGACGTGCAGAACTCGCACTGGCCCCGGGGGCAGCCGGTCGGTAACATCCCCGATACGCCTCATGTAGTCGAACACGAGGCGGGTCGGATCCCCCAGGTCGACGGCCGACTGCCGCATCTCGTCGAGCTCGAGCACGTATACATCGTCGGCCATAGCGCCCATACCCTACCCCCCACATGGAAATAGGGGACCTGTTCCTCTATTGTGACCTGCGCGACAACGGCACCATTGCCCGCTATGGATGCATCCTGGATACCCCTAGGGGCATCCAAACATGTTTCCAGATCTACCTCGCCGATCCCCCACACCCCATCCGGCGAGGAACGAGAGGAAGTCAAAGCAGCGTGACAAGCATCGAAGAAGTCACGATCGGGGCGTTCAGCCAACCCCTGGTTGGGATGTCGTTCATCATCTCCGTGCTCGGCTCGTGGGTCGGTCTGACCTGTGCCGCCCGCGCGCGCCGGCGCGGCACCGGCACCGGAGCCTGGCTCTGGCTCTTCGGCGCGGCCGCCTCGATCGGCGGCGGCGCGATCTGGTCCATGCACTTCATCGGGATGCTCGCCTTCGACAGCCACGTGGCGTACGCCCTCGACGTCGGCACCACCCTCATCTCGCTCGCCGTCGCCATCATCGCGGCGATGGTCGGCATGCTCATCGCGACCGCCATGCGCGGCAGCGCGGGCTACATCGTCGGCGGCCTGGTCACCGGCGCCGGCGTGTGCGCGATGCACTACACCGGCATGTACGCCATGGACATGAGCGCCAAGATGGTCTGGAAGCCGGGGGTCGTCGTGGCCTCCGTCGTCATCGCGCTGGTCGCCTCGGCGCTGGCGCTGTTCTTCGCCTTCAACGTCACCACGCTGCTGATGCGCGTGGGCGCCGCCGTCATCATGGGCGTCGGCGTGTGCGTCATGCACTACACCGGCATGCTCGCCCTCGAGATCCACAGCTCCCCCGAGGACAAGCTCGGCCACGTCAGCGGCGCCGACCCGGTCTACCTGGCGATGCCGATCTTCGCGATCTCGGCGGGCATGCTGATCGTGATCGGCTTCGCCACCATGTTCGCGGGCATCAACGACGATCTCGACGACCCGTGGACCCCGGGCCAGCAGGCGGCGTCGTCGAACTCCGGCGCCCACCCGATGCTGCCGCAGCAGCCTGCCCCGGGGCAGCTGTCCTTCCCCGGCCGCGAGCCCGAGCTGCTCTCGCAGCAGCCGCTCCAGCCGCTCCCGACGCGTCAGCCGGCCGCCTCCGGCAGCCCGCAGGCGAACCAGCCCGCCGGCGACAGCATCGGCAACATGTTCGCCCAGCGCCCTCAGCGTCCGACCCAGCTGCGGCCGCAGAACGGACGCTGGACGCCCCGGCCCTACGCCCAGCAGCCCTCCACCGCCTACCCGGAGCGGCGGGCGGACCTGTTCAACCCGCAGGGTGGACAGCCGGGCGAGGAGACGGGCAACGAGCCGCCTGCCCAGCAGCAGCCCCGGGCGCCGCGCAACCCGGGCTGGCTGCCGCCGCGCAACAACAACCTCTAGGGCCTCACTCCCAGAAGACGCGCTCGACCACACCGTGGGCGAGGCGGGTCATCCGTAGGTAGTCGTTGACCAGCTCGTCGGTCGCGCCCGCCGGATAGCCGAGGATGGCCGCGACGGCGTGCTGCTCCACCGGGCCGGCGGGCAGTGAGTCCGCCGGACGGCCGCGCGCCAGAGTGACCGCGTTACGGACCCGGCTGACCATCCGCCACGCCTCGATGAGCGTCTCGGCGTCGTCGGCCCCGATCAGCGAGGCGTCGCGGGCGGCCTGCAGCGCCTCGACGGTGCGCGGCGTACGCAGCCCCGGGACGGCGTACGCATGCCGCATCTGCAACAGCTGGACGGTCCACTCGATGTCGGCGAGCCCGCCCCGGCCGAGCTTGAGATGGGTGTTGGGGTCGGCGCCGCGCGGCAGCCGCTCGTGGTCGACGCGGCCCTTGATGCGGCGCACCTCGATGATGTCGTCCTCGCTCAGCCCGCCCTCGGGGTAGCGCAGCGGGTCGATCATCTCGGTGAAGGCGTCGCGCACCTGCGGGTCGCCGACGACGGCGTCGGCGCGCAGCAGCGCCTGCGACTCCCAGATGCCCGACCACTTCGCGTAGTAGGAGGCGTAGGCCGGCAGCGTCCGCACCAGCGTGCCCTGCCGCCCCTCGGGGCGCAGGTCGGCGTCGAGCTCCAGGGGCGGGTCGGCCCCGGGGAGGGCGAGCAGCCTGCGCAGGTCGGCGATCACCTTGAGCGCGAACTGGGTCGCCTCGCCGGGGTCGGCGCCCTCGACGGGCTGATGGACGAAGAGCACGTCGGCGTCGGAGGCGTAGGAGAGCTCGAACCCGCCGTAGCGGCCCATCGCGATGATCGCGATCCGGGTCGGCGGCCCGGCCAGCTCGCGGCGGCCGACCTCCTCGGCCACGACGGTGCGCAGCGAGGCCTCCAAGGTGGCGTCGGTCAGCCGGGAGAGCGCCGCGCCGATGGTGTCGATGTCGGCCTCGCCGAGGAGCTCGGCGGCCGAGATCCGGAACAGCTCGCGACGGCGGATCGCCCGGATGTGGCGTACGGCCTCCTCGGCGGAGGTGGTGGTGCGCCGGCGCGCGGCGCGGGCGACCATCTCGTCGGTCAGCGCCTCGGCGGAGAGCGGCGCGAGATCGTGGCCGAGCAGGCGCAGCGCCTCGGGCTCGCGCTCGAGCAGCGCCGTGGTGTAGCGCGAGGTGGACAGGATCGTGGCGAAGTGCTGCGCGACCAGGCCCTCGTCGCGCAGCGAGCGCAGATACCAGGGCGTGGCGCCGAGGGCGTCGGAGATCCGCCGGAACCCGAAGAGCCCGGCGTCGGGGTCGGCGCCCTCCGAGAGCCATTGCAGCATCACCGGCAGCAGCGCACGCTGCAGCGCCGCGCGGCGGGAGACGCCCGTGGTGAGCGCCTCCAGGTGTCGCAGCGCCGCCTTCGGGTCGGCGTAGCCCAGCGCGGTCAGCCGCTCCTCGGCAGCCTTCGCGGAGAGGTGGGCCTGGCCGGACGGGATCCGGGCGACCGCGTCGAGGAGCGGTCGGTAGAAGAGCTTCTCGTGGAGGCGGCGTACCTCGATCCGCTGGTGGCCCCACTCCTTCTCCAGCCGCACCACCGGGTCGCGCAGGTAGCCGAGCGAGCGCGCCAGCCAGCGCAGCGACTCCTCGTCGTCGGGGACGACATGGGTGCGCCGCAGCCGGTGGAGCTGGAGGCGGTGCTCCATCCGCCGCAGGAACGCATAGGCCTCGTGCATGGCCTCGCCGTCCTCGCGACCGACGTAGCCGGAGCGGGTCAGCGCCGCCAGCGCGGAGAGCGTGGTCGGCTGGCGGATCCCGGTGTCGGTGCGGCCGTGCACCAGCTGCAGCAGCTGCACGGCGAACTCCACGTCGCGCAGCCCGCCGGCGCCGAGCTTGAGCTCGCGGTCGGCCTCCCGGGACGGGATGTGGGCGATCACCCGGCGGCGCATCGCCTGGGTGTCGGAGACGAAGCCGTCGCGCTCGGCGGCCTTCCACACGAACGGGTTGACGGCGTCGACGTAGGCCTGGCCCAGGGCGAGGTCGCCCGCGGCCGGGCGGGCCTTGAGCAGCGCCTGGAACTCCCAGGTGCTCGCCCAGCGCTCGTAGTAGCCGACGTGTCCGGTGATCGTGCGCGAGAGCGCACCGGCCTTGCCCTCGGGTCGCAGCGCGGCGTCGACCGGCCAGATGGCGCCCTCGCCGGTGTGGGCCGAGCAGACCTGGATCAGGTTGCTGGCGAGCTGGGTGGCGACCCGCAGCGAGACGTCGTCGCCGACTCCCTCGCCGGCCTCGTGGACGAAGATCACGTCGACGTCGGAGACGTAGTTGAGCTCGTGGCCGCCGCACTTGCCCATCGCGACGACGGCCAGCCGGACCTGGTCGGCATCCTCGCCCACCCGCGCGCGGGCGACGGCCAGGGCGGCGTCGAGGGTCGCGCAGGCCAGGTCGGAGAGCTCGGCGGCGACATCGTCGACCGGGAGCTGGTGGGCCAGGTCGCGGGCGGCCAGGCGGAGCAGCCAGCGGCGGTACTCCACCCGCAGCGCGTCGACCGCCTCCGCGTCCGGGACCGTGGCCACCGGGCTCTCCTCGGCCGGGTCCGCGCCGACCACCGCGAGCAGCGATGCCCGAAAGACGTACGCAGCGGGCCTGGTCGTGCCGAGGGTCGGGTCGGCCAGCTCGCGCCAGTGAGCGGGATGACGGGCCAGGTGGTCGGCCAGGGCGGGCGAGGCGCCGAGCACCGAGACCAGCCGCATCGCGGTGCCCTCGTCGCCGGCGAGCTCCTCGACGAAGCCGTCGCCCTGGGACTCGGCGAGCATGACCAGACCGGCCAGTGCCGCGTCGGGGTCGGCCGCCTGACCCAGGATCGCCAACAGCTCGTCGGCGCCGGCGCCGAGACCTGCCAGATCCGCCAGGGCCGTGTCCGGGTCGTTGAAACCGAGCCGGAGCAGCTCGCCCTTGCCTGGCAACGTCATGGCCCCGATTCTGTCACCTGAGCGAGAGGTCAGGCGCTCCAGGGCCTCGGGGTCGGGATGACCCCTCCGCGGGTGCCGCCGGGGGCGACGGCGGCGCTGCGCTCACGGACCAGGCGCGCGAACCCGAAGGCCAGCGGCTGCCAGGTCTTGATCAGCTCCCGCTCGGCGAAGGTGGCCGTCGCGACGACGTCCTCGACGCTGCGTCCGATCTGCTCGAGCTCCTCGACGGACTCCTCGGCCCAGACCGCGACCGCGGCGGCGTCGACCTCGGGGTGGAACTGCACGCCCCACACGGTCGGGGCGAACCGCGCCGCCTGGACCTGCCCGTCGATCGAGCTGGCCAGCTGGACGGTGCCCTCGGGCAGCCGGCCGACGACGTCGCGGTGCCAGTGCATGGCGCGGTCGTCGCCCGCCAGCAGGCGCATCAGTGGGTCGAAGAGGACCTCGGGCTCCCAGGTCACCTGGCGCACGCCCACGGTCAGCCCGAACGGGCTGCGCTCCACGGTGCCACCGAGGGCCAGCGCGGCCAGCTGGTGGCCCAGGCAGATCCCGAGCGTCGGGATCCCGGCCTCGGCGGCCTGCGCGATCCGCTCGCGGGTGACCTGGAGCCAGGGGTGCTCATCGTCGGAGTCGGCGTCCATCGAGCCGCCCATGACGAGCAGCCCCGAGTAGGAGGCGTCCAGCGACGAGAGCGGCGGGATCGGTTCGGCGTATGCCCGACAGACGTCGACACACATGCCCGCCTCAGCCAGCCAATGACCGAACAACGCCGGCGGAACTGTCTCCTCGTGCTGAATCACAAGCACTCGGGGAAGACTCAACGACATCACTCCCACTCTCCCGTTCGATCCAGTGTGGCAGCACCGGATCGGAAGTGTGGAATCGGGCTTGAGTTTCCTTGACAACCAGTTTGCGGGCTCAGATGACCGGGAGCATCCGGGAGCGCTCGTAGGCGGTCACCTGCTCGCGGTAGGCGGCCCATTCGGCGCGCTTGTTGCGCAGGAAGAAGTCGAAGACGTGCTCACCGAGGGTCTCGGCGAGGAGCTCGGAGTCCTCGGCCATCCCGATCGCCTCGTCGAGGTTCTCCGGCAGCGGGTCGATGCCGAGGCTCTTGCGCTCGCGCTCGGTCAGCGCCCACACGTCGTCCTCGGCCTCACGCGGCAGCTCGTAGCCCTCCTCGATGCCCTTCATGCCGGCCGCCAGGATCACGGCGAAGGCCAGGTAGGGGTTGCAGGCGGCGTCGAGGGACCTGACCTCGATCCGGGTCGACTGGCCCTTGAGCGGCTTGTACATCGGCACCCGGACCAGCGCCGAGCGGTTGTTGTGACCCCAGGCGACGTGAGCCGGTGCCTCTCCCCCGCCGATCAGGCGCTTGTAGGAGTTGACCCACTGGTTGGTCACCGCGGTGATCTCGCCGGCGTGACGGAGCACGCCACCGATGAAGCTGCGGCCGGTCTTGGAGAGCTGGTATTCAGCACCGGGCTCGTAGAAGGCGTTGGCGTCGCCCTCGAACAGGCTCAGGTGGGTGTGCATGCCGGAGCCCGGGTGCTCGGTGAACGGCTTGGGCATGAAGCTCGCCCAGATGCCCTGGCTCAGCGCGACCTCACGGATGACCGTACGGAAGGTCATGATGTTGTCGGCGGTGCTCAACGCGTCGGCGTAGCGCAGGTCGATCTCGTTCTGGCCCGGCCCGCCCTCGTGGTGGCTGTACTCGACGCTGATGCCCATGGCTTCGAGCATCGTGATCGCCTCGCGCCGGAAGTCGGCGCCCATCGACTGGGCGGTGTGGTCGAAGTAGCCGCTGGAATCGACGGGGGTCGGCTCGCTGCCGTCGCGCGGGTTGTCCTTGAAGAGGTAGAACTCGATCTCGGGGTGCGTGTAGAAGGTGAAGCCCTTCTCCGCGGCGTTGGACAGGGTGCGCTTGAGGACGTAGCGCGGGTCCGCGTACGACGGCGACCCGTCGGGCATCACGATGTCGCAGAACATCCGGCCCGTGGACGGGCCGTCGGTGCGCCACGGCAGGATCTGGAACGTGCTCGGGTCCGGGAGGGCCAGCATGTCGGCCTCGGTCACCCGAGCGAACCCCTCGATCGCGCTGCCGTCGAAGCCGATGCCCTCCGCGAAGGCGCTCTCGAGCTCGGCCGGCGCCACCGCGACCGACTTCAGATAACCGAGCACGTCGGTGAACCACAGTCGCACGAAACGTACGTCCCGCTCTTCGAGTGCGCGGAGCACGAAGTCCTGTTGCTTGCCCATGCGTGAACACTAACGGTCCGACGTTACAGCTGAGATCTTCGCGCCACGGTCAGCGGCCGGGACCCCTGAAGATCGAGATCACCAGCGCCACCCCGAACCCGGCCAGGGCCGCGCCGAGGACCGACCAGGCGGTGCTCGTGCCGCCTCCGCCGAGATAGCCCATGCCGGTCAGCGCCAGCGCACCTCCGGCCAGGAGAAGCACGACGGCCACCAGCAGCCCAAGAGCCTTACCCACAGTCATGGCACCGCAATCTAGTCTCGGTCTAGGTGATGACCAGGGCGAGGGTCACCAGCGAGGTCATCCAGGAGACGAAGCTGCCGACGAGGAAGTATTCGGTCACGTCGTTGATGCTCGGCCCGTCGCTCTCGCCACGGAACGACTGCAGCTCCGGCCAGCGGATCAGCCCCTTGGCCGCCACCACCAGGCCGGCGGCGGTGAGGCTGCCGGTGAGACCGAGCCCGAAGATCGTCAGCCGCTCGAGCGGGCCCAGGAGCCGTCCGCCCTTGAGATTGTTGCCGGCGACCCCGTCGAGCGGGTTGGCCACCTTGGCGACGTCGAGGACGAGCTGCACCACGACGTTGCCGGTCGAGATCTGGACCAGCAGGCCACCGAAGGCGAGCAGCACGGCCTCGGGGCGCGCCGCCTCGACCCAGGCCCAGGGGGCGTTGTCCGCCCAGGCGGCGACCGGGCCGCCGACCTCGCCGGCCACCGGGGCCAGCAGCACCCCGAGGAAGATCGTCGCGCTCAGCAGGGCCAGCGGGATCCCCGGACGGGGGTTCCTGTCCGACCCCTGCGGCGGGTGGGCCAGGAAGCCCCACAGCACCGCGATCCCGGCGATGACGATCACCGCGGCCAGGTCGCCGCCGAAGAGGGCCGAGAGCAGACCGAACGCGATCACGACCACGGCGCCGATCGCCTCGGGCACCCAGCGGATCCGCCGGAGCGGGTCGATGAGCGCGTGGGCGAAGTCGACCGTGCCCACGCCGATCAGGAGCAGCGCTATCCAGCTCATGCCGCCGCCTCCGTAGCGCAAGCGCCAGAATACGGACACGGCGGCATGATGACCTGATTGTTCGCTCGCTTGCGCTCGCTCATCGAATCTCCCCGAGCAGCTCGTCGGCGCGCACGATCACGGCGATGCCGTCGCGCCGGACGCGCTGGGAGACCGCGGAGGGGGTGATGTCGAGCTCGGCGGCGATGGCCTTCTGAGACATGGCGGAGAGCATGCCAGAAAGCACCGACACCGAGGCTCGATCCAGCCGAGAGAAGAGCTCGTCGCGCGCGACCAGCGCGGCGTTGACCGCCGCCGGGTCCGGCCCACCCGCGTCCTCCGCGGGCTGATACCAGGTCCGTACGCTGCGCGAGGCCGCCTTGTTCTCGGCCCGCTCCGCCGCCTCGATCGCGTCCCGTGCCGACCACCAGCCCGGCCCGTCCTCGACCCGGGGGTCGTCTCGGAGCACGCGGGTGGCACCCCAGCTGATGCCGTGGCGTACGCCGACCACGGGGTGGAGCGCGATCCGCAGCCGGAACGCGGCCCGGATCGCGACACCGACGGTCTCGAAGGCGCCCTGGTACTCGTCGCCGACCGTGATCCGCAGCGGATCGACCGGTTGCCACTGCCGGTTGATCTCCTCGACGGCATCAGCGAACGCCTCGTGGACCTTCGCGCGGTCGGACGTGGTGCGCGAGCCCACGAGGTCGCCGATTACCGTCGCTACATACACCATGTGAAGACTATATCTTCATTTTCGAGTTATGAAGGTATTTGCTTTATTTGCCTCCAGTGAAGCCATTACCTTCACCCCCGCTCTTGGGCCGTTACTCCACCGGGACCCGGGCCTCGATCTCGGCGAGCCAGGCGGCCGGGGAGGCGTCGGACGGCATCCGCCAGTCACCACGAGGCGACATGGTGCCACCGTTGGAGACCTTGGGACCGTTGGGCAGCGCCGAGCGCTTGAACTGGTTGGCGAAGAAGCGCTTGACGAAGACCTCGAGCCAGGAGCGGATCTCCTTCATCTCGTACGCCGTCCGCTTCTCCTCCGGGAAACCCGGGGGCCACTCGCCGGCTTCGACGTCGTGCCAGGCGTTCCACGCCAGGAAGGCGATCTTCGAGGGCGTGAAGCCGTTGCGGACGGTGTGGAAGAGGGTGAAGTCCTGCAGGGCGTACGGGCCGATCTTCTGCTCCGTCGACTGCAGCACCTCCCCCGGCACCAGCTCGGGCGAGATCTCCTGGTCGAGGATCGCCTGGAGCACCTCGTCGGCGGTGCCGTCGAACTGCTCGGTCGTGATCACCCAGCGGATCAGGTGCTGGATCAGGGTCTTCGGCACGCCGGCGTTGACGTTGTAGTGCGACATCTGGTCGCCGACGCCGTAGGTCGCCCAGCCGAGCGCGAGCTCGGAGAGGTCGCCGGTGCCGAGCACGATGCCGCCGCGCTGGTTGGCGATGCGGAAGAGGAAGTCCGTACGCAGCCCCGCCTGGACGTTCTCGAAGGTGACGTCGTAGACCGGCTCGCCGTCGCCGGCCGGGTGGCCGATCTCCTTGAGCATCTGGGTGGCGGTGGGGCGGATGTCGAGCGTCTCGTAGGTCGTCCCGAGCGCCTCCATCAGCTTGATCGCGTTGGACTTGGTGTCGTCGGAGGTGGCGAACCCGGGCATCGTGAACGCGAGGATGTCGGAGGTCGGCCGACCGAGCCGCTCCATCGCCTTGGCGGCGACGATCAGCGCCTGGGTGGAATCGAGCCCGCCGGAGACGCCGATGACGATCTTGGTGTCCGGGCCGATCGACTGGAGCCGCTTCTCGAGCCCGGAGACCTGGATGTTGTAGGCCTCGTAGCACTCCAGCGCGAGCTTGTCGGGGTCGTCGGGGACGAACGGGAACCGGTCGACCTTGCGGCGCAGCCCGTCGCCGGTCAGCGGCGGCGCGAGCTCGAACTCGATCTCGGAGTGGAAGGTCCCCTCGGCCCGCCGGTTGTCGTCGAAGGTGCCCTGCCGGATCCGCTCGGCGCGGATCCGCTCCAGGTCGACGTCGACCACGGTGCGCCGCGGGCCGTCCGGGAACCGCTCGGTCTCCCCCAGCAGCTCGCCGAGCTCGTACGCCATCGTCTGCCCGTCCCAGGAGAGGTCGGTCGTCGACTCACCCTGGCCGGCAGCGGTGTAGACGTAGGCCGCCATGCACCGCGCGCTCGCCGACTGCACCAGGAGGCGGCGCGCGTCGGAGCGGCCCACGGTGATCGGGCTGGCGGAGAGGTTGAGCAGCACGGTCGCGCCGGCCAGCGCGGCCTTGGCGCTCGGCGGCACCGGGACCCACATGTCCTCGCAGACCTCGACGTGGAAGACGAGATCCTTGATGTCGGTGCACCGGAAGAGCAGCTCGTTGCTCAGCGGCACCTCCTCGCCGCCGAGCATGATGGTGCCGTCGGCACCGTCTCCCGTGCCGTACCACCGCTTCTCGTAGAACTCGCGGTAGGTCGGCAGGTAGGTCTTCGGCACCACGCCGAGCACCTCGCCGCCGTGGATCACGACCGCGGTGTTGAGCACCCGGTCGCCGTGGCGCAGCGGGGCACCGACGACGATCACCGACAGCAGCTCCTCGGAGGCCACCACGATCGCGCTGATCGCCGCGTGCACGGCATCGAGGAGGGTCCGCTGCAGGACGAGGTCGTCGATCGAGTAGCCCGAGAGGCACAGCTCCGGGAAGACCGCCACGGCGACTCCCTCATCGGAGCACTCGCGGGCCTGCGCGATCACCTCGCGGGCGTTGGCGGCGGGGTCGGCGACGGAGATCGGGATGGTGCACGCCGCGACCCGCGCGAAGCCATGGGAGTAGGCGGAGTAGAAGTCCACACCCGGAGTCTAGGCGCGATGGCCCGTCCGGCCACCCGATGCCCGCCGCCGACCAGGTGCGACCTCAGGACAGGTCGCGGATTCGGATGTTCCGGTAGGAGACCACGTCCGGGGTGCTGCCGTGCGCCTGGACCCCGACGTGACCGGTCAGTCCTCGGCTGCTGGAGTCGGGGTCGTTCGGGCGACCGGGGAAGGGCAGCCCGGGCAGGTTCTCGAACTCGTTGATCACGACACCGTTGCGGATCACGGTGTAGTGCTGCCCGACGACGCGGACCTCGAGGTCGTTCCAGGTGCCCTTCGGGGTCGGGCGCGCCTCGGCCAGGGTGAGGTCGGCGAAGCCGTAGATCGACCCGGTCTTGCGGGGGTCGTTGCTGCCGCCCTCCGGCGAGTCGTTGACCTGGATCTCGTGGCCGCAGTTGACCGCGATCCAGGAGAGGTTGCCGGTCTCGCTGCCGTTGTACGTCGTCGGGCACCCCTCGACCGGGCCCCACAGCTCGGGGAAGCGCACCTGGACGCCGCTGTTCCCCCGGGCCGGACCGGGCGCGTCGTCGCGGAACTGGAGTCGCAGCGAGAAGTCGCCGAACTCCCGTGCCGGGTACCACAGGGTCCCGAACCCGCCACCCGCTCCGGCGCGGCTGCGGATGGTGCCGTCCGGCACCAGGTCGAAGCCACCGTCGCCGGCGTACGCCCAGTCCTCGAAGGAGTCGGCCGAGCCGTCGAAGAGCTGGTCGTAGCCGGCGACCTTCCCCACCTGGGAGCGGGCGGCAGCGGACTGCAGCCGGCTTGCCTCGGCCCGCGTGACCTCTCCGGCGACGACCAGATCGGCGGTGACGCCGCGGACGTGTGTCACGAAGGCCCCGTGGTTCGGCCACGTCCGCTCGTCGTCGATGACGTCGTTGATGGTGCAGCCGGAGCGCAGGGTGCTGTTGGCGACACCGCTGTCGAGATCGAGGAAGACCACGTGCGGGCGTGCATCGGGCGCCGGGCAGGTCGTCGACGGCGCCTCGGCAGGAGTCGCGGAGGCGGGTCCGGCGGGTCCGGCCAGGCAGAGGGCGGCGAGGCCGAAGACGACCGACCCGATGGCGAGGCGGGTCCGAGTGCGGCGTGGGTGGAGGAAGTGGGACATCGAGACTCCGAACGTCGGGACGCCGAATGAGATGTGATGCGCGTCACGCCGGATGCTAATGGCGACCGCTGCCGACTTTCAACCGTTTCTGAACGACTTTCGTTGGACGTCTGCGAAAGTCGGGTGCGGGGTGCCTGGGGATCAGTGCGCCGGGCGCTCCATCACGATCTCCTCCGGACCGCCGTCGATGGGGCTGGGGACCGAGGCCGTCTCGACGAAGCCGAGCCGCTCGTAGACGGCGTGGGCGCGGTCGTTGCCGACGAGGTGGGTGAGGCGAACGGGCAGGTCGCCGGCCCGGTCGATCACCTCGGCCAGCAGCGCGCTGCCGGCGCCGGAGCCCTGGGAGTCGGGGAGGACGTACAGCTTCCAGAGCATCAGGTGGTCCTCGAAGAGCGAGTAGGAGGCCATCGCGACGACCCGGTCGTCGATCTCGGCGACGAGCACGGTGCCGGCCCTGATCCCGGGCAGCACCGCGTCGGGGGCCCACCACTTCGCGATGCCCTCCTCGACGTACGCCTCCCCGGTGATCGGCGGATACGTCGCCCGCCAGGTCGTCACCCCGACGTGGATCACCGCGTCGAGGTCCTGCGCCGTCGCCTCTCGCACCCGCATGGACGCGACGATAACCAGGAGCGCCGGGACTGTCGTTCGGTTTAGCGTCGGACCGTGCTGATCCGACGCGAACGTCTCGAGGACGTGGCCGACATCCGTGCGGTCACCGCCGCCGCCTTCTCCGGTGTGGAGCACTCCGCACCGTCGATCGAGCCCGACGGGGTCCCCGGCGAGGCGACGCTGGTGGGGTGGCTGCGCGAGGATCCGGGCTGGGTCCCGGAGCTCTCCCTGGTCGCCGAGGCCGACGGCGAGATCGTCGGACACGTGGTGGCCACACGTGGCACGCTCGCCGGCCGGCCGGCGCTCGGTCTCGGTCCGGTCAGCGTCTCCCCCGCCCGGCAGCGCGACGGCGTCGGCTCCGCGCTGATGCACGCCGTCCTCGGCGCTGCCGATGCGATGGGCGAGCCGGTCGTCGTCCTCCTCGGCTCCCCGGCCTACTACGGCCGCTTCGGTTTCGTGCCCGCATCCTCACTCGGCATCGAGGCGCCCGATCCCTCCTGGGGCGACTACTTCCAGGCACGGCCGCTGGCGGCGTACGACCCGGGTCTTCGGGGCCGCTTCGCCTATGCCTCGCCCTTCGACCGACTGTGATCACCACCACAGCGCGGACGCCACCGTGTCGGCCTACGCTGGAGATAGTCCGTGGACTCCATCAGGGAGCTGCGAGATGACACCAGAAAGGCTCGATGATGAGCACGAACCCCTCTGCCGAGGAGACCGCCCCGTACGGCACCGGTGCTGCCGGGAACGCTCCGGCCAAGCCCGTACGCAAGGTGCGCACGCATCATCTTCGCGAGATGAAGCAGCGTGGCGACAAGATCACGATGCTCACCTCCTACGACATGTACACCGCCCAGATCTTCGACGAGGCCGGGGTCGACCTGCTGCTCGTCGGTGACTCCGCCTCCAACAACGTCCTCGGCAACGAGACCTCGCTTCCGGTGACCGTGGACGAGCTGCTGCCCCTGACCCGCGCGGTCTCGCGCAGCGTGAAGCGGGCGATGGTCGTCGGCGACCTGCCCTTCGGCTCCTACCAGGCCTCCCCCGAGCAGGGCTACCTGACCGCGGTGCGGTTCATGAAGGAAGCCGGCGCCCACTGCGTGAAGCTCGAGGGCGGCGCCGAGATGGCTCCAGTGATCAAGAAGCTGACCGAGGGCGGCATCCCGGTCATCGCCCACATCGGCTTCACCCCGCAGTCCGAGCACGTGCTCGGCGGCTACCGCGTCCAGGGCCGCGGAGACGCCTCCGACCGGGTCATCGACGACGCCAAGGCCGTCCAGGAGGCCGGCGCGTTCGCGGTCGTCATGGAGATGGTCTCCGGTGAGGTCGCCGCGCAGATCACCAAGGAGCTGGAGATCCCCACCATCGGGATCGGCGCCGGCCCCGACTGCGACGGCCAGGTGCTGGTCTGGCAGGACGCCTTCGGCATGCGCAGCGGCAAGATGGCCCGCTTCGTGAAGCAGTACGCCGATGTGAAGTCGGTCCTCTCCGAGGGCGCCGAGGCCTACATCTCCGACGTCAAGGGCTCGACCTTCCCGGGGCCTGAGCACACCTTCTGATCCCTCGGGCGATCTCCTGGGAGCTTCGTCAAGGTATGCAGGCCGAGGCACACATCCCGTGCTGAGTTCCACGAGGGATGTGTGGCTTCGGCTACATACCTTGACGAAGCGTCAGCGGTGGGCCGGCCTGGCGAGGCCGACGAGGCGGGCGACCACGAGCGCGACGTAGAAGACACCGGCGACCTGCTCGACCATGACGACCGAGCGCGAGTGGGGTTGGACGGGGACGATGTCGGAGAGGCCGAGCGAGGTCAGGGTCGTGAACGAGAGGTAGAGCAGCTCGAACCAGGTGCGCTGGGTGTCGAACGATCCCGGCCAGATCACCTGCACGGCCGCGAAGAGATAGGCGAAGGCCCAGGCCACGACCGTGAACGCCGCTCCGGTCGCGAAGAGCTCGTCGCGGGTCACCTCGTCGTCGTGGAAGAGGTAGCGGATCATCGCGTAGGAGACGAACATGTAGAACGGCACGTGGAAGAGCGCCGAGACCAGCACGACCCAGCCCTCGTTCGGCGCGACCGCCTCCCAGACCGCGAAGACCGTCGCCGGCGCACCGAAGAGGATCGCGACCCAGGACAGAGCCGGGGTGAGGCGTACGGCCGCGACCGCCACCACGAGCAGCAGCAGCTGGAGCACGCCGATGCCCGCACGCCCGAGGGTCGAGCCGTCGAGGAACGGGTAGGCCAGGACGGCGACCAGCTGCCCCACGAGCAGCACGGCCGAGGGATGCTCCCGCATCGCTTTGAAGGCGTTCGTCACAACCGCACACCCTAGAGCCCACGCGGCCAGTACCGTCGACACCATGCGCGCTGCCATGGCTCTCGCCTCCGTGATAGCTCTTGGGCTCTCCACCGCCGCCTGCGCCGGAGACTCCTCTCCCGCCACGACACCGCCGCCGCTGAACCCGTCGGGTTCGACCAGTGCGCCGGCGAGCGCGTCCTCCTCGGCTCCCGCGGCCGTGCTGCCGACCTCCGACCGGGTGCCGGAGCTCGATGTGCAGGTGGTCAACGACGAGCTCGACCACCCGTGGGACGTCGCCGACATCGGCGAGGACCGGTTCCTTCTCACCGAGCGCGACCGGGCCGTCCTGTCGCTGGTCGAGGGCGGCGAGCGGCGCGAGATCCCGCTCGAGGACAACGACATCTGGGTCTCCGGGGAGACCGGCCTGATGGGCCTCGAGATCGACCCCGGCTTCGCCGAGAACCGGCGCATCTACACCTGTCAGGGATGGAACGACGGCCAGGACGTACGCGTCATCTCCTGGACCCTCGATGCCGGGCTGACCAGGGCCACCCAGGACCGGACGCTGATCGACGGCTTCCCCACGAGCAGCGGCAGGCACGGCGGCTGCCGGCTGCTGATCAGCGACGACGGTGCGCTGTGGGTCGGCACCGGCGACGCCGCCGACGAGAGGAACCCGCGCAGCCTCGACTCCCTGGGCGGGAAGACGCTGCGGCTCGACCCGGAGACCGGCCAGCCGTGGCCGGGCAACCCGTGGGCCGGCGACGAAGGCCCGCGACGGTTCATCACGAGCTTCGGCCACCGCAACGTGCAGGGCCTGGCGCAGCGGGCCGACGGCACCATCTGGTCGGTCGAGCACGGCCCCGACCGCGACGACGAGGTCAACGAGATCACGCTGGGCGGCGACTACGGCTGGAACCCAGGTGCCGGCTACGACGAGTCGGTGCCGATGACCGACCAGGACCTGCCCGGCAAGCAGATCGAGGCGGCCTGGAGCTCGGGCAACCCGACCGTCGCGACCGGCGGCGGCACCTTCATCCCGGTCCAGGAGCGGTGGGGCGCCTACGGCGGGGCGCTCGCGGTCGCCGTGCTCAAGGACCAGGAGCTGCTGATCCTCTCCTTCGACGAGTCCGGGAAGCTCACCGAGGAGCGGGCGCCCGAGGCGATGCAGGACTACGGGCGGCTGCGTACGGTCTCGCTGGCCGCCGACGGTGATCTGCTCGTCACCACCGACAACGGCGGGGAGGACGTGCTGCTCCGGGTCACCCCGCGCTGAGGGTCACCCGGAGCCGATGATCACCGATCCTCGTTGCCGGCGTCGCCCTCCCAGGCCTTGTCCTCCTTGTCCCAGCGCTCGTTGTTCTCCTGCACGTGCTCCAGCGCTCGGGAGGCCTCCGCGTAGGAGGCGTAAGGGCCGAGGCGGTCCTTGGCCTTGCAGCCCTCGTACGGCTCGACGGTCTTGTGCTTGAGGCAGTAGTAGAACTCGCCCGCGTGCTCGTCGCTCATACTCCCAACCTACCGTTGCCCGAGATGTTCGCGTGGGCAACAGCGCTGTTACACGGATTTCAGTAGGTTGCCTCCATGAGCCAGATTTTCGACGCCTACGAGACTCGGGATCCGGCCTATGACGAGATGTTCGTCGGCCGCGAGCTCCGGCCTCCCTATCAACGGCTCGGCGACTCGCTGGGCCGGCTCAGCGAGTCGGAGCTGATCAGCCGGGTCGAGGCGATGCAGGCCAGCTATCTCGACCAGGGCGTCACCTTCGACATCGGCGGCGAGGAGCGGGCCTTCCCGCTCGACATCGTGCCGCGGGTCATCGAGCGGGACACCTGGGCCACGATCGACAAGGGCGTCCAGCAGCGGGTCAGGGCGCTGGAGCTGTTCCTCGCCGACATCTACGACGAGGGCAAGGTCTTCGACGACGGGGTGATCCCGCGCGAGGTGATCACCACCTCCAGCCACTACCACCGCGCTGCCGCGGGGGTGCACCCGCCCAACGGCGTACGCGTGCAGGTCTCGGGCATCGACCTGGTCCGCGACAACACCGGCGAGTTCCGCGTGCTGGAGGACAACGTGCGGGTCCCCTCGGGCGTCTCGTACGTCATGACCAACCGTCGCGCGATCTCGGCCGCGCTCCCGGAGGCGATCGCCGAGCACCGGATCCGGCCGGTGGCCAACTACCCGCAGAAGCTCCTCGCGGCGCTGCGCGCGGCTGCTCCCGCGGGTGTCGCGGACCCCACCGTGGTCGTGCTGACCCCCGGCGTCTACAACGGCGCCTACTTCGAGCACGCGCTGCTGGCCCGGACGATGGGGGTCGAGCTCGTCGAGGGGCGCGACCTGGTCTGCCGCAACGGGCAGGTGCTGATGCGGACGACCAAGGGGCTGGCCCCGGTGCACGTCATCTACCGGCGTATCGATGACGAGTTCCTCGATCCGGTGCACTTCCGGCCCGACTCGATGCTCGGCTGCGTGGGGCTGATCGACGCCGCCCGGATGGGCAACGTGACGCTGGCCAACGCGGTGGGCAACGGCGTCGCCGACGACAAGCTCGTCTACACCTACATGCCCGACATCATCCGCTACTACCTGGCGGAGGACCCGATCATCAAGAACGTCGACACCTGGCGGATGGGCGATGCGTCCTCCCGCGAGGAGGTCCTCGACCGGCTCGACGAGCTCGTGCTCAAGCCCGTCGACGGCTCCGGCGGCAAGGGGATCGTGATCGGGCCGGCGGCCTCGGCCCGCGAGCTGGAGGTGCTGCGCGGCAAGATCCTGGAGGATCCGCGCTCCTGGATCGCCCAGCCCGTGGTGCAGCTCTCGACGGTCCCGACCTTCACCGATGCCGAACCGGAGGGCGCAGGAGGGCACCGCCTCGGGGCGCGGCATGTGGACCTGAGGCCGTTCGCGGTCAATGATGGCGACAAGGTCTGGGTTCTTCCCGGTGGCCTGACTCGGGTGGCGCTCGCAGAGGGCGAGCTGATCGTGAACAGCTCACGTGGCGGCGGCTCGAAGGACACCTGGGTGCTCGCCGGACCGACGTCGTCCCGGCCGTCCGGCCGGGGTCAGAGTCAGGGTCAGAGTCAGGGCCAGTCTCAAGCGCAGGGGGTTGCGTGATGCTGAGTCGCATCGCCGAGTCGATGTTCTGGATCGGACGCTACGTGGAGCGTGCCGAGGACACCGCGCGGATACTCGACGTGCAGACCCAGCACATCCTCGAGGACGCCGCCACCGACGAGGAGACGGCCTGCCGTTCGCTGCTGGCGGTGATGGGCGTCGAGATCCCGCCCACCGAGAAGGTCGGCCTGCCGCAGATGCTGGACATGCTGGCGTACGACACCACCGCACCGACCTCGATGGCCTATGCGCTGGGCGCCGCCCGGGAGTCGGCCCGCGGGGCTCGGGAGACGCTCTCGGTGCCGTTGTGGGAGGCGCTCAACACCACCTACCGGGCGATTCCGGCCGGCCAGTTCAAGCACATGCGGGCGCCGTTCATCTTCGGCTGGGTGCGCGACCGGGTGGCGCAGATCAACGGCACCGCCGACGCCACGATGATGCGTGATGAGTCCTGGCAGTTCCTGATGCTCGGGCGCTACGTCGAGCGCGCCGACATGACCTCGCGGCTGGTGGCGACCACGTCGCTGACCTCCGCCGGCGGTGCCTCGCAGTGGAACTCGACGCTGCGCGCCTGCGGGGCGTACGACGCGTTCCTGCGGGTCAACAAGGGGGTCGAGACCGAGCAGGCCGCTGCCGAGTTCCTGCTGCTGGACCGGATCTTCCCGCGCTCGGTGGTGCACGCGCTGCAGCGGGCCGAGGGGGCGCTGGACACCCTGGAGGGGACCACGCGCCGCGCCGGTTTCACCGACGAGGCCCACCGGCTGATCGGCCGGATGCGGGCGTCGCTGGAGTATCGCTCGCTCCACGACCTGCTCGCGGACCTGCCCGCCGAGATGGAGCGGCTCCAGGTCACCTGCGCCGAGGCCACCGAGGCGGTCACCAAGCGCTACTTCGCCGGCGCCGAGGCGCTGGCCTGGCAGCCGGTCTGAGGAGTCTGATCGAGATGAGCATGCAGTTCCGCATCGTGCACACCACGACGTTCACCTATGAGCGGGCCGCGGTCGCCTCCTACAACCAGGCGCGGCTGACGCCCCTGACCACGCCCGACCAGATCGTGGTCCACCACCGCATCGACGTCTCCCCCAAGCCGTGGACCTATGAGTACAAGGACTACTTCGGCAACGAGGTCACCGCGATCGAGGTGCTCGAGGCGCACCGGACCCTGAAGGTCTCCGCGACCAGCACCGTCCAGGTCGACCGGAAGCCCGGAGCCGCGCCGGTGCTCACCTGGGAGGAGGCCGCCCTGCCCGGGGTCGCGGACCGGTTCATCGAGTTCCTGGGCCTGCCCCCTGTGGTGGCGCCCGACGAGGAGCTCGCGACCCGGGCCAAGGCGATCGCGGCCTCCGCGGCGCTTCCCGGTGAGGCCGCGGTCGAGATCGCCCGGGCGGTCGCCGAAGCCTCGGCCGCGGCGCCGGACGCCGCCCACCAGCTGCTCGGGGCGCTGCGTACGGTCGGGATCCCGGCCCGCTACGTCTCCGGCTACGTCTACCCCGGCGGCGCCCACTCCTGGGTGGAGTGGTGGGACAACGGCTGGCACGGGATCGACCCCGCCACCGGCACCGAGCCCGGCGACGCGTACGTCGGTGTGGGCACGGGCCGTGACCACACCGACGTCGAGCCGCTGCGCGGGATCTACTCGGGCCCCGAGCAGCCGGCCGTCGAGGTCACCGTCGAGATGACCCGGCTCGCCTAGCCACGCTCAGATCGAGGACTCCGCCGCGAGCGCGTTGATGACCTTCGCCAGCGCGATGTCGCGGCTGGTGACCCCGCCGGCATCGTGGCTGGAGAGCCGGATCTCGACGTAGGGGTAGCGCAGGTCGATGTCGGGGTGGTGGTTGGCCTCCTCGGCCTTCGCCCCGATCGCGTTGACCAGCGCGAGACCGGTGATGAAGTCACCGGTCTCCACGCGGGCCACGATGCTGTCCGGGGCGCCGGCCTCGAACGTCCAGCCCGTCAGCTGCTCCTGGGCGACCTGCTCGGCGGTGAGGGTCGTGGTGTCAGGTTCCATACCCCCACCCTGCCATCGCCGAGGTCGTCGCGTCATCCGGGCCACCGCCGAGCTCACTCCTCGCGCTGCGCGAGCCGGTTGCGTACGCGGTAGACGGCTGCGTGATGGTCGTAGTCGTCGCTCATCACGGCGGCCAGGCGCAGCGGGCCGAGCGCGTCCTCGAGCCGGTCCTGACGCTCCAGGACGCGACCCAGGGAGTGCTGGCTCCACGCGTCGCTGGGGTCGCGCTCGACGAGCCAGCGCAGCTCGGCCTCGGCCTTCGCCAGCTGGGCCCGCAGCATGTAGGCCCACGCCCGCATGCTCCGCAGCCCGAGGTTGTCGGGGTCGTCGGCCAGCGCCGGCTCCAGGATCTCCAGCGCCTCCACCGGGAAACGCCGCGAGAGCAGGTCGTGGGCCGTCCGATAGGCCACCTCGTGCGAGGTCTGGCCCGGGAAGACGACAGCCGGGGCTACGTACTCGAAGTCTTCGTTCTCTGTCATCACACCCTCCGAACGTGATACCCCACCACGGTATTCCATCCGAGCCCGCGATGGGAGCACCATGGTGACGGTTAGGAGGTGAACGCGCATGCACGCATCAGTAGGTGACCACCTCGTCGTCATGGGCCAGCACGTCGGCGACCACATGCGAGAGGCCGAGATCATCGAGGTCAGCCACCCCGACGGCAGCCCGCCCTACCTCGTACGCTGGAGCGACAGCGACCACGAGTCGCTCGTCTTCCCAGGTCCGGATGCCCACATCGAGCCCGCCTCGCACTAGACTTTTCCTGCGGACGGGCTGGCCGGGCGATCGCGTCGTAGAGATACGTCGAGGAAAGTCCGGGCTCCACAGGACAGGGTGGTGGCTAACGGCCACCCGGGGTGACCCGCGGGACAGTGCCACAGAGAACAGACCGCCGCTACCCTCCAGGTAGCGGTAAGGGTGAAACGGTGGGGTAAGAGCCCACCAGTCCTCGTGGTGACACGAGGAGCTAGGTAAACCCCACCCGGAGCAAGACCAGACAGCATGCGCTCGAGGGCTGTCCGCCCGAGCATGCGGGTAGGTTGCTAGAGGCCATCGGCAACGATGGTCCGAGATGGATGGTCGCCGACTACAGAACCCGGCTTACAGGCCAGCCCGTCCGCATTTAGGCCTCTGATCAGGCAGGACGCTGATCCAAGGAACCGTCAGTCCGCACTGAGTCGACCGGCCGGTGACCCGGTTGGCGTCCGACGGGGCACACCGAACCTGCGCATGTCCCCGTCGGCAGAGTTGCTCGGAGGAGAACCCTGCCCCGGCGCCGCCGGATCCTCGCGATGGTCAACGCCATGAAATTCTCCGGGTGGTGATCCGTCCTACCTCGGCGTGAAAACGAGGCTGTCCCCGGCCAAGCCTGCAGGGCGAACCTGAAACGCTAGGTTATCGAGGCTGGCGACGCTCCAACCCTCCCGGAACTTGGCCGACTGTCCTGGCTGGAGCGGTCCTTTACCCCGGAGAGGCCTGTGTCTAAGCCGAGCACCCGATCGCCCGGCTCCGACCCGAAGATGGGACCCCAGTCATACTCAGGGTCTCCAATACCGGCCTCCGTGATGAGTGACGTGTCGAACTCCCCGTTCTTCGACTTGTTCTTGACCGTGATGGTGAAGTAGACGACCACCGCCTGGGTGGCCGCTGCTGGATCTTGGGGCCTGACCTCGACAGGCTCCAACACGGTCACCTCCAGGGGAATCCGCTGCACACAGCCAACACTGCCGCCCCTGCAGGTGAAGTGGACCTCCGTCTGGACGGTCTGGCCGTACTTCGAGTTCCGATCCTCGTCCTCATCGGCGTCCGGCGCCGAAGATGCATCAGCGGTCGACCCCTCTGTCGACCGTTCAGTCGGTGAGTCCGCTGCCTTGGTCGACGTGCTTCGTTCACTCCAGACTCCGATGCCAAGAGCCACGGCGATCACGAGCAGGAAGGCACCCGGCATTAGGAGCTGCCGACGTCTCCGGCGACTCGGCCTCAGCCGTCGGAAGGTCAGCTCAGTCCGGAGCGGACCCTTGTCCTCGCTGACCAGCTCCCAGTCAGCGTTCCCCTCCTTCGCCGCTGTGCTGGCCTCCCTGCCGCGGACCACCTTGACGGTCTTGAACTCATACGGTCCATCATCGTCACCCGTCGGGTTCTCCGACATCCCACCAGGTTCATCGATGTGCACCGCTCTGCATCCTTCGCATCAGTCCGGTGCGGGTGCACCGAAGCAGCCAGTCCCGAGGCCTAGGAGAACCTAGGTCGCCGACATATGCCTTGGGGCCGTTTCCGGGCGTGGTCAGAACACTGGCCCGAATGCTGCTTGAGCCACCGACCCCAATCCTGGGTATGCAGTGATCGTCCTGCCGGCCACCTGCGGGTCAACCTCACCAGAGTGGCTTGCGTGGTAAAGACACCTGTATCGGTCCAGTCAGTCAGCCCGCCCCTCGGAACGACGGAGACGATTGGAGAAGCCGGTGCCCGGAATTGAGTGTGAGGTGCTCGACCAGTTCTTCGAGGCGCTAAGAGGCGACGATCGAGTCGCGGAGCAAGTCATCGCTGAATTGGATCCTCTGCTGCGGGGAGCAACGTTACCGACCGCGGCAAGGGTGACCAGAGTTCTGGACGCTGGCAGCGGGGACGAGAACGCATGATCCAGCTCCAAGCCATCCGCATACAGGAGTTCCGCGGAATCCGGGACATGACACTGACCCTCGGCTGCAAGTCCTTCGTCGTGTGGGGACCTAACGGCTCCGGCAAGAGCGGTGTCGTGGACGCCATCGACTTTGCCCTGACAGGAAGCGTGCAGCGCCTCACCGGAACGGGCACTGTGGGCATCAACGTGCGAAAGCATGGGCCACACGTCACGCGCAGGGACGATCCCGAGTCAGCGAAGGTCTCTCTGACCGTTCGTGACCCGGATACCGGCGACGAAGCGGTGCTGATCAGGACGGTGAAAGCACCGGCGAGCTACCACCTCAGTCCCGATACCGCAGAGATGCGCGCAAAGATTGACGACGCCGGTTCTCATCCGGAACTCACTCTGTCTCGGCGGGAGATCATCAAGTACGTCGTCTCCGAGGCGGGCAAGCGCGCTCAGGATGTGCAGATCCTGCTGAAATTGGGGCGGATCGATGAAATCCGCCGAATCTTGAAGACCGCACAAGGAAGCTGCAGCTCCACCAGCAGGAAGGCGAACTCAGACGTAGTGGCCGCCGCGGAGTCACTCAGACGCCACCTCGATCTTCCGAAGCTGCTGATGGAGGACTTCGCGGGAGCCGTCAACCGGCATCGTGAGGTCCTTGGGCTGGAGCCCCTCGACCGGATCACCGCACGATCAGACCTGACTGCAGGCGTGAATCGGGTCACCACCCCAACTCTGAACAAGACGTCGGCGTCCAGCGACGTGAAGGCATTGTCGGATCGGATTGATGATGAGGCCAGGACAGAGCCAGCGCGCGCTCGGCTCGGGGATGCTCTGGCAGACCTCGACGCAGATCCGGAGATCCTTCTAGCGCTTCGCCACCGCACGCTGGTGGAGACCGGCCTCAGCCTGCTCGATGAGGCCATCTGTCCTTTGTGTGACACAGAGTGGTCGGATGTCGACGCCCTTCGCCAACACCTCTCGGACAAGTTGGCGCGATCCGAACGCGCACAGCAACTGGGCAGACGGATTCAGTCAGCTGTCGAGTCCATCCGATCCGATGCGCGCGACCGATCTACACTGGTGGAGACCGTCATTCCCCATGCACGAGTCTTGGGTGCCGTCGAACTGCTGGATCACCTGAGCAGATTCCGCGACGATCTGCAGGATTTCTCCAGATCCGGATTCTCTGTCGAGCAGGTCCTGGAACAACGCGACCGTCTCACTGGTGAACCAGTTCCAATACCAGGACAACTGCGGGAGCTCCTCGATGCACTGGTGCTAAAGATCGAGGCGGTGCCGGACAACTCAGAGGCCTCTCAGGCAACAACCTTTCTGACTCTTGCCTCCGAGCGGTGGACGAAGCTCTGCCAAGGCAGGTCTGCGGCCAAGAAGGCACGAACCGCGATGGAGGCCGCCATCGCTGTCTATGAGACATACTGCAAGACCGCAGACAGCTTGCTGACCTCGCTGTACGAGGAAATCGAGGTTGAACTCAGCTCCTTCTACCGGTTCATCAACTCGGATGAGGACAAGACCTTCAAGGCAACCCTGGAGCCGTCCGCGGGATCCCTCGACCTCAAGGTCGGGTTCTATGGCCAGGGAATGTTTCCCCCGGCGGCGTACCACAGTGAAGGCCATCAAGATGGAATGGGAGTGTGCCTGTACCTCGCCCTAGTGCGACGACTCCTAGGCACCGAGTTCAGTTTCGCAGTACTCGACGACGTGGTGATGTCCGTGGACAAGGACCACCGTCGGCAGTTCTGCGAGTTGTTGAAGAACTACTTCCCGGACGTGCAGTTCATCATTACGACGCACGACGAGGTTTGGGTCCGCCAAATGCAGGGGTCAGGCGTGATAAGCAAGGCGACCCAGGTACGGTTCCACGGCTGGAGCGTGGACGATGGGCCGCAAGTGGACATCGGCCAGGAGATCTGGGACCGCATCGACGCTGATTTGGTATCGGACGACGTGCCATCGGCTGCCGCCAAGTTGCGTCGTCACCTCGAAGCGACGCTGGCTGACCTCGCCGGCCGCATCGGTGGCAGGGTGGCCTACCGACCTGAGAACAACTACGAACTAGGTGACTTCACCACCGCCACGGTAAGCCGCTACAAAGATCTTCTGAAGAAGGCCTCGAGTTCCGCCAACACCTGGAACAACACCTCAGCGAAGCAGGTCGTCGACGATCTCAAGGCTCAGTTTCAGGAAGCATGGGAGAACCAACAGTCTTTGAACTGGGCAGTCAATCCGACGGTGCACTACAACGAGTGGAACAACATGACGGCTGCGGACTTTAAACCTGTGGTATCGGCTTGGAGGTCCGTATTCGACTTCTTCCGATGCGAGAACAGTGACTGCGGCGCTTGGGTCTTTGTCGTCGGTCACCCAGCACCAGAGGCGCTTAGATGTCCGTGTGGCAAGTTCAATCTCAACCTGGTGAGCAAGTAGTAGGGAGCCATGCCGAAGGTCGAAGCAGCTTTCCGTCGTGCCCGGGTCGCGGCCGTCGAGCAGATGGCCCTGTGCGAAGTCGGAAACATCAACTGGACTGAGCCATCGATCACAGAGATCGTCCTGGCGCGCGCAGCTGCAGACGTCACCGTTGTCCCCTTCACCCAGAACGCAGAGTCGACAAGCGGCGCAGATTGGATCTGGTGGTGGACTGATTCGACGGCAGCATACGGGATGCTGGTTCAGGCGAAGCGCCTCAGAATCACTCAAACCAGGAAGTGGTCATTCAACTTCGACTATCGAACCAAAGGCGCATCTCATAGCCAACAGCAGGCCCTTATGGTCACAGCGCGTTTGCTCGGACTCGTTCCTGTTTATGCCCTCTACCTAGGCAGCACGGGCTACCGTTCATGCCAGCCGAGGTGCGCGCATTTCATGCCCACCGGGGACAAAGATTGTGTTAAACGCTCAATTTCACTGATGCCAGCCCTATTGGCTCAACATGCCTTGATTACAGATGGTCCTTCCACTTATGGCGCTTCAGTGGCGCTCGAGGGCCTCTGGGATCCCGGCGGGTACGGGGTTCCATTGATCCCGGCACTCCGGTCCCAGATGACGGATGAGGTCCAGAAATTCCTCAAACAGCGCCAGGACGGCGTTCGATCTGTCACGCGTGCCATGATCGACCGGGTCCTGCGCGTTCGCGCAGAGCAAGAGGCCGAATCTCCAGACCGCCCGAAATCGGATATCTACTCAGCAGACAGTAATAGATACTTCAGCCGAATTCCGAACGATACGGGAACTTGGGGCGTCGATTACTTCCGACAGATTCTAGACCCACTACTGTATTCTCCACCGGACTACGTGAACTCAATCCAAACCAACGAGTTCCGTGAAGAAATGATCCCAGATCGCCTCCGATCCAACATCGCCGGAATAGTGGTCGTGCGACTCACCGAGGAGGATCAGTAGCCTTCTGCCTTGCCGCCGAACCATAAGTGACAAATTCGAACCGTGCCGAGCAATGCATCAGGCGGACGAATCTCGACACCGCATCATGCTGGGTCCCGCCGCAGCCTCCCCCTCTCGGCTCGCGTGGCATTGAGACATCAGCGGAGCTGGACGCACTGTAACCCGAACCCGTCCACCGGTTCACCGGAACAGGCCGGCGGCAGCCGTCAGCAGTGGCGCACTTCCACCTGCCGCTGCGATGACAACCGCAGCACGACGAGCAGCCTCAGGGCTGGCAGGCGATCGGAGTCCGGCAGGTGTTTCACGACCAGCCACTGGAAGGCCCCGAGCACCACGATGAGCACCGTCAGCGCTACCAACGGTTGCCAAAGTTCCATCATCATGTCCTCGCATACGAATGGGATAACCATGGGAGTGGCGGACTCGGAGGTCCGCCTTATAGCTATCCGCGAGAAATGTTCAGCAGTGGACCGCGGAAGAGATCAACGGGCAGATCAACTGACCGGATCACAACTCACGATACCCGAGGTCACGAGCTGGTTCGAAAATCGGAGGCTGGTCACCCGAGCCGCCTCATCGATGCCGATGCCTCGGGCAACGAGGATTCCGCCCAGGCCGCGATGCCGGCTCGTCGGGTCCCGCCGCAGCCTCCAACAACATCCTCCTGCCGTGCGGAGCATCCAGCCCGTTCCTCCGTTCGTCGATCGTCCGGTGTGCAGACCGCGCGGAGCGCGTAATTACTGATGCTCCCTGCGGTCGGAGGGTTCCCGAGGGCACGGAGTGCCGCTTGGTCACCAGCTGGGCGGAGCCCAGGTTGGTGGCAGCCTGGCTGCACTCCGACTGCAGTCAGCGGCTCCGCCGGAGGCGCCTGGGCGGCAGCCCAGCGGCGGAGGAGTAGGAGAGACGGCCTGACGACTACTTGAGGTTAACCTCTTGAGCACCCGCAACGGATTCTGCTTGGTAGTCGGATCGGTTCTGTTTGCGGCACTGCGGACAGTGACTGCCGCTGAATGCGTGGCCTACCTGTCTCTGGGGCCAGGCTGCTCTCGGTGCCTCGAGGAGTTGGGCCGCGGTCAGGTAGGTCCCCGAGGTTGACAGTAGGTCGATGGACCGCTGTCCGTGAACTGCACGCCGGGGAAGGGCAACTTACTGTCCACAGGCTGCCTTCGGGACAGAGTTATCCACAGGCCCAACAATGTCAGTCGACCATGTCGGTGACCTCGGTTGTGATGTGCACAGGGACAACATCACAGACCACCCCGACGGACAGCAGACCTACGTGACCCTGGCGTCCATTCTCACTGCGACCACCGAGCACGCCGATGAGGCAAGTCTCTGCGACTTCGGGCTGAATCTCCAGGCCGAAGAACGGGAGCTGAACTGCGGAGCATGGTCGCCGGCCTGGGCACCGTCCCTGGAACGGCTCACTATCACCGACTCGGCCGATCTACTCCTGGTCCTCCTCGACGAGCTCCGTCAGCAGACCCACGATGAGGTGGCCATCGTGGCCCTCGCCGCAGCCCGACTATAGGTGATCGACGGCATCCGCCACCTGGATCGAATGACCAAGGAGGTATCTGTTAGAACGTTTAACGCCAGGGCGGCGACACTCAAGTCGCGTACCACCTCGGTCTAGCCGGGCAACTCCGTTGGATTGACCGGTCGACGTTCGATGGCCCAGGCTTCGCGGTCCAAGGTCGTGAGGGTGACCGCGACAAAGCCACGTATCCGTTGGACGTCTTGAAGCTCTCCGGTTGTTGCGGTGCGACCCTCCTCGATCAACTCCTTCCTGATCCCATCCATGTACAGCACGCCGAGCACCGCGCCTTCGACTGCCTTCCACTCACGTGATGGAAGCATGCGCGCCAACGTTCCAGCATGTGCCTCGTAGGCGCCGGTCGGCAGTGGCCCCTTCTCGGGACCCCAAGTCCCATCGGCGGCAACACTCTCAGTGACAGCGACGACCTTGTGTAGATCGGTGCATAGGAGACGCATTGCGGCGCGCTGAGCGAACTTGTCCTCGCGGCGTGCGATCGCATAGTTAACGCCCCCAGTGACGACCGCCCCAACGACGACGCCAACTATTCCTACGATCGCGACGATCATCGTGGGAGTCTATTGGCCCTGCGGAGAGTTCAATGTCGATTTGAGCCAACACCTGCTGGAGAATGCCGCCCTCACCTGGGTCCGACGGAACCATGTCGCCCGCGGGGACCTCGCGGAGCCGGAGCCGCTTGGGATACCTCTGGCCCGCCAAGCATAGGCGCCACGGGGGCAGTGCTCGACTGCCTGGTGGACGCTGGCTGCAGAATTGGACCGCCCCTAGACCGAAGGTGGCGACTCCTGCCAAAGAGACTGGAGCTGGAGGTCGCCCAATCTGGGGATCATTCCGCAGACTTTGCGCACCACCGAGATGCGGTTGGCCAGACTCGCGACGCGGCCCTCCAAGAGCCGCACGTCCACGACTGAGAGCGGCTGGAAAGCGAGGCCTTCTGTGGCTGTCCACGGGTGGAGGGGAACAACGGAGAAAGACGTGCAATCAATCGTAAAGGCGATGCAGGAGTCTTCCAGCAAGTGGATCCCCAACCGGTACACGGGCCGCCTTGGCCGAGGGCGGGTGGGTTGGACGGAGACGCCCAAGACGTCTGGCGGAGTGTTCGACACCGTCGATGAGGCCCCAACCTGGGCGGCACGGTTCACATTCACTCCCGGCAACGGTCACGGCGGTGCTCACTGTGACATTGCGGTCTATGACCGCGGGACAGCGCGAGAAGTAGTTGTCACCCCTGCCTACGCGATGGGCGCCGGTGCTCGGGCTAAGGATATCCGAGACGGAATGGTCTCGGCGGCGACCTAGATATCGTGCCGCGCCCCTGCGGTTCAACGATCTTACACAGAAGGGACATCCCGTGGCTCTACCAGACGAGTACAAGAAGGACTTTGCATACTTGGAAGACCTTTCACGGAAGGGCAGTCTCGATGCGTCGAACGCGATCTACCAAAAGCTAAAGGAGAAGGGCAGAAACCTCCCTGAAGTTCAGAGAGCTCTCAACAGCCTGAGAGTCAACTACTGATGATACGAATCCGTCGTATGCACATATTCCCAAGAAGGCGCCATGGGTCTAATTTCCCGTAAGGATCGGTCGCGATCCTCGAACGACGGAGCCCCGAACTGGGCAACTGATCCGATCGCTTCGCAGAGCAGATTTTCTGAACCGACTCCGCCTATCTTCGATCTGGTTCAGGAAATGATCACCGCCGTCGAATACGGGTCGCCCTACGTCGCACTGCAGCGCATGTTGATGATGATCAAGGTTCAAGCCATCCAGTTTGCATCTGCCCTCCCCGGGCACGGCGGAATGCCCAACCTCGAGGAGATCTTCGATACCATCTTGTTGCGCGACGACTTTGATTCCGAAATGCTCTTCGATGCGCTGACATACTTCGGACCACCCGGCGTTGCGACCCGAAATTCCCTGATCGAACAGATTCCCGGTT
This sequence comes from Nocardioides sp. NPDC054178, assembly GCF_055585005.1. Taxonomy (NCBI): domain Bacteria; kingdom Bacillati; phylum Actinomycetota; class Actinomycetes; order Propionibacteriales; family Nocardioidaceae; genus Nocardioides; species Nocardioides sp. NPDC054178. The sequence continues at coordinate 10,147 of NZ_JBVJKY010000009.1, read as the reverse complement.
TCTTGGCCGCACTTGAGGATGCAGCTAGGGGTGGCTACCTCCAAGGCGATTAGCCGACGCCAAAGCAGCACAGCTGACGCTGTTTAGCGGCTTCATTTACAAATATCTGCGACACTTCGCAATTACCCCCAAATCATGATGTCCAGTGCGATCGCGAGGATCAGCATCACGATGGCGCTGGCGAGGGCTACTCCGCCAGTGAGCGGGATCAGCGGCGGTGGCAGCTCGCGCCGGTGATAGTCGGGGCGTCCCACGGACGGTTCTGGTTGTACTGATAGTTGCTCACTGCATTGCTCGTTATCTAGAGGTCTAGAAACCGGACCGCGTTGCCCTCGAAGGCGCGACCCTCCTGGATGTAGCCGTCCAGCGACACGAGGCTGCGACGCCTGGTCTGGGTCTTGATCGAGGACACAGGTGCGTTGGCCCGGGCAGCCGACGTGGCGAACCCTGAGCGGAGCGAATGCGCCCAGCAGGCCGACGGGTCCTCCCCGACGGCTTTCACGTAATCCCGCACCTGTTCGTCCACCAGCACGGAGTCAGGCCTCTTGCCCCGGATCCTTCCACCACGGAACAGCGACTGGAACAGCGGACCGCTCTCGGATCCTCGGACCTCGAGCCATCGCTGCACGGTCCTGGTCGCACAGGTCTGTGCATGTCCGGTCAGCGGCACGTACACGTACTGGCCCACGCGGAGTCGGTCCGTCTTGGACTCGCGGATCCGGAGACGCATCCCCTCCTCGAGGAACGTGACGTCGGTGAGATGCAGGCTTGTGACCTCAGAGCGGCGGAGACCACCGAGGAAGGCGGTCAGCAACATCGCTCGATCCATGATCCCTTTGGTGTCGTCGGCGCAAGCGTTGGCCATCTGCGCGATGAGCCGCTGAGTGATAGCCCGAGCCTTGCGGGGCGCGTACTGCTGCTCCCGCTTCAGGTGGTTGATCGTGACCAGGATGGCGTTCGAGGCACGGTCGGCGTAGGCGGGGAACGACCAGCCCTGCCGCTGGAGCTCCGACCTGATGCCGATCAGCCGGCGGGACAGGGTGGACACCTTCAGGATGCGATCGCCCTCAGCCTCCCGAAGGGCGGCGAAAGAAACGCAGCGGTTGCAGGTCCCATCGGCGTCCTCGTCCGTCGGCGGTGCACCGTAGTAGTAGAGGAAGGGCAGCACCACGGTCTCCCGGACCGGAGTTGGCTCTACCCCAGCCCGAGCACACCAGTCGGTGAAGTGACGGACGTCGTCGGCGTACGCCTGCTTGGTTCCGTCGGCGAGGCCCTGGCGTCGGACGTCGTTGGTGTAGGCCAGGCTGTCGAAGGATTCCTCATAGGCCGTAAAGGAAGCGCGAAGCGAGGTGAATCCGCGTTCCAGCAACATGCCCTCCCAGTGGCGGGACTACCGCTTTTAGTTCTCTCTTATCGTATCTAATTCTGAGCGTCGAGAATAGCCCCAAAAACGGATCGCATAACGCGCGACGAGGTCCTCGGCCACCTTTGTTTGAGACGGCTTTTTCTCAAGCAGGTGGGATCGATTAGAAGGGTTAGGTGAGGACGTGGCGATAGCGATAACTCTCAGTTGCGAGCTCGCACGCCGACGGTCTGATACCTATCTAGTAAACTACGGATCGGATGGACATGAGCTCGCTTCGCAAAGCGATCCGCGAAATGGTCCTGCAACTCAGAGTGGCGGAATTGGTACACAGGTCCGACCGCACGAAGCAATCCAATTCGGTGCATGTCCTCTAGGAATCCCAAAAGGTCCCGCGGCGCGTTTCCTTGACGCCTGAGTCGGCGTGCAGCTGCGCCGAACCACACCGGGGATCGGTTGGCGAAGGGCATTGATACAAACCACCAGAGCCCGAACCAAATAGCAGCTTCAGCCAGGGTCACTCGTGCGTCAAGGTCCTGGGCCCCTAAGGCCGATGAGCTGAGGACCCAGGGCATCGTCGCCGAACCAACAGCTAAACCTATAGCAGGAAACCAAATTAAAGTCGAACGGAGAACTCGCGTAGCGCGAAGCGAGGCCTCGCCGCTCATCGCAGCATTGGTGCTTACCTTCTCTGCTCCAAAGCGCCAAAACACGCTCGCTACAGCGCCAATCAACGCGAATAGCGCTGTACCTACGAGCCATGCTGGCGTGTCCAGCGGGGCATAGAGGATAGTCGCTGCTGTGACCATAATCACCAGGGGAGCAACTAAATGCCACTTCGCAGCGCCGCCTTTCCAAGATGGTAAATCCGCGTTACGGGCGGGCTCGTGCGCAATTCCAGAAATCCCGAGGCGGTGTGCCACGACGCCCACGAAGACTCCGATGGCTACGGCGCATAACGGACTGAGAAGGAACATTGCTGTCTCCACCAGAGTGGCGTCATCGTCTGGCAGAAGTAGGAATGCCAAAGCGAGCCACCCAATCGGGAAAACCCATCCTGCGGCTTTCATGATCGACCGACTGGCCTGTTCCCGCTCTGAGAAGACCTCAGAGCCGAGACGCCACCACGCAAAGTCGCGGCCTCTCGGCTCGCCCTGCAGATTTCGTGGCTCTGTCATGTGGTTGGCGAGCCACGTCAGCCATCGAGTGGCGTCGCCGGATTCGTAACTTCGACGTGGGCGAAACGTACCCTGCTTCGCTGCAGGACGCTGTTGGATCAGGGAGACGACCACGTGCTCCAACAGGTATTCGCGGAGCGAGGTCTCGGTTGGGAACTTCTCGGGGTCCGCCAGATCGTTTGCGGACGGCGCCGTCGTTCGCCCGTCTGCCGTCGGTAAGAAGGTGGTTTTCAGTAGCCAAAGTCCAAGAGGTGTCGAGCAGACACCTGCCAAAGGGCTTCGTGGCCGATCACGCTGGTCCCGCAAGTCCTGGATTATGGGTCCCCATGCCTCGTCAGGCCGCCGGCCAATTACCTTGCTGAGGTACTTGGCCGCGTCCTTCGGGCGGATTGGGTCTGGCCGAAGCACCAACGCCCGATACAGGACGACATTGAGTGCGTCAACGACATCTGCGTACTCGCTAGACCTACTGGTGACCAGAATTCTAGATTCTCCCAAGTCACGATTTAAGGCTGTGAGGGCCAACCGGCGGCGCTCCAGCGGCATTTCGTCGAGCCCGTCGACAACCAACGTGAGATGGGGCGAACTGCGCTGCGCCAGGAACCCAAAGTCATCGGATCCGAACGCCAGTTTCAACTGGCCCGTGACCCAATCCCATAGCTTGGGTTGGACCTCAGGGTCCCAACTCGAGGCCGAGAGGAAGACCGGTACGGTCATGTTCTCAGAAGAACTCCGGGTGACATGGAGAAGAATCTGCACAGCCAAGGTGGTCTTTCCGGCGCCCGGTCCACCTACGAGCACCAGACGTCCGCTGGGCATCGCAAGGAAACGCTCGGCGATCACCCGTGCGTCGTCCATCCCGCCCCCGCTGAAGGCTGAACGCGCAGATTTTGTCGCGATGTCGACCACCGCCGGATCCTGGACGATTCGCCATCGCACCGCCATCGGCTCAGGGCTGTCCAGCGCCCGCAGCATCGCCTCTTCTTCCCATTGGCCAGCCACCAACTCACGGAGGCGGTCTACTTTCGACGCTGCACTCTCCACTTCCGCAACCGTCGTGGCGTCCCGCCTCATCTTCAACCACCCGGCAATCAGTTCAGGGACGACCACCACCAGACCGACTGCTGCTCCGACAATGCTTGCCACCGTCGCCGACTGCTGAATCCCCTTCGTGGCCCAAGCGGCGGCCAAGCTAACCAGCGCAGCCGCAATGGCCACCAGCACCATCGCGAATCCGATATCAGCGATACGTCGTCGAAAACGCATGTCCGAAAGTATGGCTGAAACCTCTGCCCTCTGGACGGGGATCGACGAGAGCAAACGACACGCTCGCGCATCCCGGTCAGCGCAGACAGGCCCACGCAGCAGCTAACTGGCACCAGCCAGGCCAGCGGAGAGCGATCTCTGGGAGAAGATGACCTTCGGCTTCCGGGCCCGCCGAGTTGGGCTGTCGAAACGTATCAAGATCTGGGAAAACCTGTCGGGTTTGCTGACAGGGCGGGCGATCGCACGTTCGAGCGGGGCCAGGCGTGGCGCGGGCCAGATCGTCATTGAGGTGATTCCGCCTGCGGGCGCTGCCATCCGATGCTCGAAGGGGTGAGGCCGAACTGCGCGAGGAAGTCCTCGGCTAGGAGGAACGCAGCACTCTTGCGCGCCGCGACGTCCCTCAACTGACCGACGGTGGTCTCGATCGGCACGAAGCGACGCACGTCCCGCGACCACGGCGGCTGGTCGTACCCAATCAGCATCCCATTGCCAACCCGCTCAGGCGTGACGAATGCGAACGGCTGGTTGTCGGACCGGAGGAGGTCAATGCGGACTGTCGTGCGGCCTTGAAATCCGCGTTGTTCGGTAACCGCGGCGACCAGGTTGACGAACTCCGCGACGACCCCATACAAAGCTTGGTCTGCGACGGTGTTCTTACCGCTAATCGGTGCCAGCGAGCCGAGGCTGTTGACCGCGACTACGACAGATCCGTCGTGCAACAGTTCGATATGGGAGCGGTCGCTGCGCTCGTCTGGCTCACCGAATACCCGTCCGAAAACCCACCGGCGTAGCCCAACCCGCGGGTTGTTTAGCCCGTCGCCGAGGCTCCGAATCGCGCTGTAGTTGAGCCGTTCCTCGACCTCCGGCCGGAGACCGCCAGTACCAGCAGCGGTGTTGAGGATGTCCTTCGCCTCGTCCCCACTCGATGGCGCCGCCGCCGTCGGGACGGGCGTCGTCAGGCGTCCAACCGCGACAATCCACGGCTCCCTAGCGAGATCTACCTGGTCAGCAACGTGCTCGACGAGTCCGGCGAGCGCTTCCTCATCGCGCCGACGCCGATCGAACCGGTCCTGATATGCACGCTCGATGTCATGCTCGCGCATCCAATGCGTCTGTGTTCCGTCACGATAGGGCCATCCGGAAGATCTGTCTTTGCCCACGATGTGCGGTGCGTCGGGACTCGACGGGACGTTAACAACGAGCACTCCGTCGACCTCGGTTGGACTCCGCCGTAACGGATAGAACTCGATCCCGGCGATCGGTGGCTCGACCCTTGTATAGAGCCATGCACGCATCTTCCGGTCGAGCGAGTCACTCAACTCTATTGGGCTGACACGCATGGCACGGCTAGTGCTGCGCTCCTCCTGGACTCCGATTACGATGAGGCCGCCGCGGGAGTTCGCGAGTGCTGCGACGTCCTTAGCGAACTCGTCACCTGCGGCTGCACCGGTGTACAACTGACGCTTCCAGTCGAGACTGTCGCTCTCAGCAACACCACGGTCGGCCGACCTGACTACCATGGTGTAGTCGAGTGGCCCAGACTCACCGAGTGCAGCTTGGATCGCGGTGTTGAACAGTGGCATGGCCCGATCCTGACGCATTGACAGGGCAGGCGGAGCCAGTTCCTCGAATAGGCAGCGTTGCGTGAGCCCCCTCCGGCAGCGAGGGACTGTCACAGGCCAGCCACCGACAAGTCGACGCGCGGTGGCCTGAGTCCGCACAGAGTTCGCAACCTGCCCGGCCCGAACCAGCTGTAACCAACCTGACCAACCTATTTGGGCAGGTCAGAAGAACCCGACCAACCTGGCCAGCTTGAACCAACACGCGTAGCCCGACCCCGGCTTACAGGCCAGCCCGTCCGCTTCACCCCTCTGACTTGCCGCGGCGTGGGTACGGTCCCCGATTCCGGGGAAGCTGCACGGCGGCCCTCTCCCCTGTCGCGGGATCCCGCTAGCGTGCTCGAGCAGCGCGCGCCCGCGCTCCGGACGTAGCCGCGGGGACCCGGATCACCGTCCCGCGGACCTGGGAGTGAGGCGCCCCGCGGCTCATGCGACGAGGCCGCAGAAGGGAGCAGCGTCGTGGCAGGTCTCCTCCGTCGGCTCGGTGGCTTCTGCGCCCGGCACAGCCTGCTCGTCATCGGTGCCTGGGTCCTCGTGCTCGTCACCGTGGTCGCGGCCGTCTCGATCCTCGGCGCCAAGACCAGCAACGACCTCGCGCTGCCCGGCACCGGCAGCCAGGAGGCGAAGGACCTGCTCTCCGACCGGTTCCCGCCCCAGCAGAACGGGGTCAACCCGATCGTCTTCCACGTGAGCAAGGGGAAGCTGACCGACTCCGCCAACAAGCAGGCCGTCGACGACGCGGTGAAGGAGATCGGGAAGCAGCCGCACGTCCACACCGTGACCAACCCGCTGAGCAGCGACGGGCAAACCGCCGGCCTGCTGTCGAAGGACGGCCGTACGGCCTTCGCGCCGGTCCTGATGGACGTCGGGTCCGGCGACCTGACGGAGGAGATCGCCGGCAACGTCCTGGACGCCACCCACCCCGCCGAGAAGGCGGGCATCACCACCGCGGCCGGCGGCTCGATCGGCTCGACGCTGTCGACCGACGAGTCCCGGACCAGCGAGGTCGTCGGGATCATCGCGGCGATGATCATCCTCAGCCTGGTGCTCGGGAGCCTGGTGGCGATGGGGCTGCCGATCATCACCGCCGTGGTCGGGCTCGGCGTCGCGCTGGCCTCCGTCGGTCTGGTCGGCCACCTCCTCGCGATCCCGTCCGCCGGGCCGACCCTGGCCACCATGATCGGCCTCGGCGTGGGCATCGACTACGCGCTCTTCCTGATCACGCGCCACCAGGACCAGCTGGGCGAGGGGATGCCCGTCCGCGAGTCGATCGCGCAGGCGGTGGCGACCTCCGGCAGCGCCATCGTCTTCGCCGGCTGCACCGTCGTGGTGGCCCTCCTCGCGCTGGGCGTGGCCGGCATCCCGCTGGTCTCCGCGCTCGGGTACGCCTCGGCCATGGCCGTGGTCGCGGCCGTCCTGGTGGCGATCACCCTGCTGCCTGCTTTCCTGGGGTTGTTGGGCCGCCGGATCAGCTGGGCTTCGCTGCCGGCGCTCATGCGTCCGGGACGTCGGCGCGGCAGAGGCCTGTGGGTGACATGGGCCGGGGTCGTCCACCGCCACCCGTGGGTGGTCGCCGGCGTCTCGCTCGCGGCCCTGGTGCCGCTCATCATCCCTGTGTTCAGTCTCGAGCTCGGCCAGGAGGACGTCGGCTCCACCTCCGAGGAGACGACCGAACGGCAGGCGTACGACCTGATCAGCGCGGGTCTGGGCGTCGGCTACAACGGTCCGCTGCAGGTCGCCTCCTCGCTCGACCCGCCGGCGGCTCCGAGCGAGGAGTACACCCAGAAGTACGACCAGGCGATGTCGCTCAAGTCCGATCTGGAGAAGAAGCAGAAGGAGCTGCCCCAGCAGAAGAAGCAGCTCCAGGCCGAGCAGGCACAGCTCGAGGACGAACAGGCACAGCTCGAAGCCGAGCAGGCGTCCCTGGAACGACAGAGCGCGCAGCTCCAGGCGCAGCAGGCGGACCTCGAGCGGCAGGCCGGCGCGCTGCGCGCGCAGCAGGCGGATCTCGAGCGGCAGGCGGACCGGCTCCGCGCCGAGCAGCGGAGGCTCGAGGCCGAGCAGGCACGCCTCGAGGCCCGCCGCGACCAGCTACGCCGCGAGGCGAGACGGCTGGCGGCGCAGGCCCGGCCGCTCGTCCGGGAGGTCGTACGCCTCCGGGCCCGCGAGCGCGTCCTGGAACGCCGCATCGCGCGAGCCGAGCGGGAGGGCGACGAGGCCCGGGTGGAACGGTTGCAGGCCCGCCTCGACGCGGTGGAGGCCGAGCTGGCCGCCGTCCGGAAGAAGCTCGCGCCGCTGGAGAAGGAGGCCCGCAGCCTCGCCCGGCAGGCCCGTCGGCTGCAGGCGCAGGCACAGCGCCTCCAGCAGCAGGCCGACGCACTGCAACGGCAGGCCGACTCGCTCGCCCGGCAGAAGGCCGAGCTCGAGCGTCAGGCGGCCTCGCTGCAGGCCGAGGGCAACGAGCTCCAGGCCATGGCCGACTCGCTCCGGGCCCAGGCCGACTCGCTGCGCCGGCAGGGGGACGCGCTGGAGCAGCAGGCGCAGGAGCTCCAGAAGAAGGCCGACGACCTCGAGGCCGCACAGCAACAGGCCCAGCAGGAGCAGAAGGAGGCCGAGCAGCTGCAGGACGAGCTCACCCAGATGATGACGGCGGCGGGCGGCGACGAACGTGGCACCGATCTCCGCGTCGTGAACCTGCAGGAGAGCCTCTCGGACACCGACGGGGTCGCGACCCTCACCCCGCCGCAGATCAACAAGAAGGGCGACGTCGTCCTCCTCTCCGCGGTGCCGACGACCTCCCCCGCCTCCGACGACACCGCCGACCTGGTCGAGCACGTCCGCGACTCCGTGCTGCCGAGGACGAACGAGGGCACGGGCGTCACGTCGTACGTCGGTGGCTACACCGCGTCCTACGTCGACCTGGCCTCCCTCATCTCGGCCCGGCTGCTGCTGGTCATCGGGACCGTGATCCTGCTCGGGTTCCTGCTGCTGATGGTGGCCTTCCGTTCGCTGCTCATCCCGCTCCAGGCGGCGGTGACCAACCTGCTCTCGGCGGCCGCCGCGTTCGGTGTCCTGACCGCCGCGTTCCAGTGGGGCTGGGGCATCGACCTGCTCGGCATCGACACGGCCTCCTCGACGGTGCCGATCGCCAGCTACGTACCCCTGATGATGTTCGCGGGGCTGTTCGGGCTCTCGATGGACTACGAGGTGTTCCTCGTCAGCCACGTCCAGCAGCACGTCCATGAGGGGTCCGAACCCCGGCAGGCGGTCCGCTCGGGTCTGGTCTCCAGCGCCCGGATCACCACCGCCGCCGCCCTCATCATGGCGTCGGTGTTCGCCAGCTTCATCCTCGACTCCGACCCGACGATCAAGCAGTTCGGCGTCGGCCTCTCCGTCGCGGTGCTGCTCGCGGGGATCCTCGTGGTCACGCTGGCGCCGGCAGCGCTGGTGATCTTCGGACGCGCGGCCTGGTGGCTGCCCGGATGGCTCGACAGGCTTCTTCCCCACATCTCGATCGAGGGCGAGCCGGCGCCGGCCGCCAGGACTCCGGGCGTCCCGGTGACGTCACCCCGCCACCGGGACGACGACGGCGCCGGGGTGTCGTAGGTTCCGTCGTCGGTCAGGGGTCACTGATCGAGGTTGCGGACAGCGATGCCGTCCAGCGCCCTCTTCACTGCCTTCTCCACGGCAGAGGCGGGCACGCCGGCCGGAACGACGAGCATCCCGATCGATGCCTCGCTCTCGTCGGCGAAGGTGCGATGGACTGCGGCCAGTGCCTGCTCGATCTCCCGCTGAGGGTCCGTGCACTCGCGTCGAAGCCACCGGCGAAGCACCCGGTTGTGTGCCGCGACGACTGCCGCTGCGGTCATCTCGGCACGGAGCTCCGCCTCCGGGGAGGCGTCGGCCCAGTGACTCAGGTAGCGACGGAAGAGACGCTGGTAGCGGGCCCCGCTCACCAGCTCGCGCTCGCGGAGCGCCGACACGGTGGACGTGAGCCCGTAGCGCTCCCGCGCACGCTCGCCCTCCGCGACGTAGTGGAACAGCACGATCTTGACTGCGTCGGTGACGGCGGCGAGGCCGGCGTTCGAGGGCGAGGAACGCAATCGCTCCTCGATCCGGGCGAGGAGCTCGTCGTGGTCGGGGAAGATCACCGCTTCCTTGGAGCCGAACGAGCGGAAGAAGGTGCTGCGGCTGACACCCGCTTCGGACGCGATGTCGTCGACCGAGGTGGCGGCGTACCCCTTGATCCCGAACAGGCGAAATGCCGCGTCCGTGATCTCGTCACGCGCTGCTGCCATCACTCACCCTTTTGGATCGATCCCTGGACATCATGCCTCATGACACTTAGTCTCACTCATTGACACTGAAGTTCACAAGGGAGTCCCGTTGAGCGCCGAGCCCACCACCGCACCCGATTCCCCGGGCGCCGAGATCGACCTGCACACGACCGCCGGGAAGCTGGCCGAGCTGGAGCGTCGTCTCGATGAGGCCGTCCACGCTGGTTCCGCCAAGGCGGTCGAGAAGCAGCACGCGAAGGGTCGCCAGACCGCGCGTGAGCGGATCGAGATGTTGCTGGATGAGGGCTCCTTCCAGGAGGTCGACGAGCTGGCCCGGCACCGCTCCACCGCGTTCGGGCTGGAGAAGAACCGTCCTTTCGGTGATGGTGTGGTCACCGGGTACGGCACGATCGAGGGCCGTCAGGTCTGTGTCTTCTCCCAGGA
>NZ_JBVJKY010000008.1:0-340764 GCF_055585005.1 Nocardioides sp. NPDC054178 | reverse complement strand
CTCGGAGGCCCGGAGTACGGGCTATCACTTACCCTCGCAGCTCGGCGTTCACGCCCCTGGTTCCCCTGGATTACCCCACACCCGTTGTGTCTCGGATGGATGGGGCACGCCTCGTTCGAGATGGTCGGCCATCACGTTAACGCCTGCGCCGAGCCTAGCACACAAAGCAAAACAAGCGGACCCGATCAGGGACAGATATCCCGAACCGAACCCAGACCGCTGCTGGAAGCCTGGCCCCACCCGCGCTGGAACCCAAACACGGAGGCCCGATCCGCCGAGTAACCTGCAGGCATGGATGAGCCGCTGGACGAGGGGCCGTTCTACCACGGCACGAAGGCCGACCTGCGGGTCGGAGATCACCTCACCGCCGGGTTCCGGTCGAACTACCGGCCCGAGGTGGTGATGAACCACATCTACTTCACCGCACTCCCCGACGGCGCGGGTCTCGCCGCCGAGATCACCCCCGGCGACGGGGAGCCGCGGGTCTACCTCGTCGAGCCGACCGGGGAGTTCGAGAACGATCCCAACGTCACGGACAAGAAGTTCCCCGGCAACCCCACCCGCTCCTACCGCAGCAGGGCACCGCTCCGGATCGTCGCCGAGGTCCACGACTGGACCCGGCTGACCCCCGAGGCCCTGCAGATGTGGCGTGAGCGCCTCGCTGCGATCCGCACGGACGACCGGGCCGAGATCATCAACTAGGCGACCGACGAGCAGGACGCCGGTCAGTGCAGGGCGGCGTCGGCCGCGGTCGTACGCCAGGCGTGGAAGGCGACCGTGAGCCCCGCCCGCGTGGGGGCGCAGGTGAACGGACCAGCCTGCGCGACGAGGTCGGGCGCGAAGGGGACGAGCCGGACGAGCCGCAGGTCGCCGCCGTCGACCGCGGCCCGGATGGCCAGCGCGTCGCCGGACCGGCTGACCCGGATGAGGACCCTGCGGTCATGCCAGTCGGGCACCGGTGCCAGCGACCAGTCCGACCTGCCGTCGGTGACGACGGCACCGAGCTGAGGACGGCCGTCGGCGTACTCCACGCCGGCCTTGACCCAGTGCGTCTCGCTGACACGTACGAAGATCCCCGCCTGGTCGAACTGCTGCGAGAAGGCGGCCGTGAACTCGACCTCGACCGCGGTGTCCTGCTCGAAGGGAGCCAGCAGCGCGTGCTCGCTGTCGTGGACGAACCCGTAGGAGGTCGTCCTCCACGCATCGCTCCCCTCGACCGCGGTGACGAGCAGGTCGGAGCCACGCTCGACGGCGGCGACCGGCGGATGGGTCCAGCGCCCACTCCCCCAGCGGATCAATGCCGCTCCTCGAGCCCCACGGCCTCGCGCAGGATGCGCACCGAGTCGGCGAGCTCCTCGTCGTCGCGGGCCCGTGACTCCATGAGGTCGGAGAGCGCCGAGGCGATGACGTTGAGCTTCTCGTGGGAGGCCTCCTCCGAGCGCCGCCCGGCGTTCTGGAGCAGCACCAGCAGCAGCAGCGAGAGGACCGAGGAGCCCGTATGGATGGCCAGCTCCCACTTGGTGCTCGAGGACCAGAAGGGGAAGCTCACCACCCACACCACCAGCACGCCCACGATCACATAGAAGAACGGAGCATGGCTGACCACCGAGGTGACCACCTCCACGAAGTGTTCGAACCCGTTCCGCCCATCACCTCGTCGACGCGACTTTCTGGCCTTGTTCTCTACGGTCATGCGGGACACCGTAGTCGCGATCGCCGCGGCTCAGGCGGCGATGAGCGAGGTGATGAGAACGTACGCGGCCGTGCCGGAGAAGATGCTCAGCGTCATGCTGCCTCGCCACAGGTGCAGCCCGATCGTGATCGCGAGGGCCAGGGCGGCTGGTCCGGCCGAGGTCAGGACGACGAGGTCGGTGTCACGGAGGGTGTAGGCGGCGAGGATGACCATCACGCCGACGGGCATCCGGTCGCCGATGTAGGCCAGCACCGCGCTGTGCCGGAGCGGAGCGAGCATGGCGAACGGCGCCGCGCGCAGGGTCCAGGTGACGGCCGCGGAGACGAGGACGGCGGACAGGACGTACCAGGGATCAGCCACGGCTGCTCCTGCGGGCGGCCAGGACGTACGAGCAGACGAGAGCGGCACAGAACATGCCCATCGCGATCAGCAGCATGTTCTCCCGCGAGATCAGCGCCGCGACGATCGCGCAGCCCAGGGCGAGCGCCGAGATCGGCACCGACCTACGGACCTTGTACGCCTCGATCCCCAGCACCACGAACAGTGCCGTGACGGCGAAGTCGAGGCCGACCACCTGCGGCGGGATCAGCGATCCCAGCCCGGCACCGGCGGCCACGCAGAGCACCCACGCCAGATGGAAGAACGCCTGGATGCTGAGGATCCGCGTCCGCGACCAGCCGGCCGCCTCCGGAGTCGCGGTGAGCGCGTACGCCTCGTCGGTCAGGGCGAAGGTGCTGTAGGCCTTCCAGCCACGGCCGTGCACCCGGTGCATCGGGAACGAGATGGCGTAGAAGACGTGCCGGAAGTTCACCAGCAGCGTGCTCACCGCGATCTGCGCCAGCGGCGCGGTGGCGGCCACGAGGCCGACCAGGAGGAACTCCATCGAGCCGGCGAACACGACCGCACCGAACACCGGCGCCCACCACCAGGCGAGCCCCGACTGGACCACCAGCACACCGAGCGCGAGCGCCAGCGGGACCACGGCGACACACGCGGGAAGCACCGTCCGCCACCCGGCCTCGATCTCCTCGCGGGTGCCCGCCGGCCCCCGGCACCCCGCCTCCGTCTCCATCACCTGCATGCCGCAAGCCTAGGAAAGTTCAGACGTTCATGGGTTGCCCATTGTCGATGCTAAAGTGCCCGCGTGCGCAACGATCATGCGATCGACGACCTCGATCGAGCAATCATTGCCGAGCTCGAGGACGACGCCCGGCTGAGCAACGCCGAGCTCGCCCGACGAGTCGGGCTCACCCCGGCGCCGTGCCTGCGCCGGGTGCAGCGCCTGGAGGCCGACGGGGTGATCCGGGGCTACCACGCCCGCATCGACCCGAAGAGCGGCGGACGCGGGTTCGAGGTGATCGTCGCCATCGACATCGCCGTCAACGACGGCAAGACCATCGAGGACTTCGAGACCGCCGCCGTGGCCATCCCCGAGGTCACCGAGATGCGCCGCATGCTTGGCCAGCCCGACTACTACCTGCGCGTCCAGGTCGCCGACCCCGAGGCGTACGAGGCGCTCATCCTCGGCACCATCTCCCGGCTGCCCGCGGTGAGCAGGCTGCTGTCCCACCAGACGATGCGGCTGGTCAAGGGCTGAGCGCCTGCCGAGTGCGATCGTCGGCGGGGACGAAGGTCTCCAGATGGAGGCCGTCGAGCGTGACGTCGGCGGCGCTCTCGATCTGGCTGGCGACGCTGAAGAAGCGGAGGGTGTCGCCGCCCGTCTCGATCTCCAGCGGAACGACGGGATCGGCCAGGGGTCGGGGCGACGGGTCACCGTCGGCCGGGTAGGCCGTGACCTCGTCCCGGAGCGCGACGAGCACCGGGTCACCGCCGGTGCGGGTGATGCGGCGGCCGAGCTGATGGAGCAGGTGGGCGCGCCAGGCCGGAAGGTTGCGGATGCGCGAGGCGAGCCCGCGCGGATGCAGACAGAGCCGGATCACATTCAGCGGAGGCTCGAGCAGCCCGGGGTCGCAGCCGGCGAGCAGCCCGTCGACAGGCTGGTTGGCATCGACGATGTCCCAGTGGTCGTCGAGGAGCAGGGCCGGGTACGGGGCGTGGGCATCCAGCAGGCTGCGCAGGCCTGCCATCACCGCCGCGAGCGCGTCGTCATCGGTGGCGCGATGCGGGTAGCGAGGGGCGAAGCCGCCGGCGAGCAGGAGCCGGTTCTGCTCGGCCATGGGCACCCGCATCACCTCGGCCAGCCGGACGATCATCTCCGCCGTCGGCCGGGAGCGTCCGTTCTCGACGTAGCTCACGTGCCGGGTGCTCACCTCGGCCTGGGTGGCCAGCGCGAGCTGGCTCAGGGACCGCAGCTCGCGCCAGCGGCGGAGCTCGCTGCCGACCGACGGTGACAATGACGGTGACGTCGCGGTTGAGATCACGGCCCGAGGCTAGCCAACCCGGCATCGCAGCGACCATGACCTCGGAGGTCATCGACCGGCGCACCGACCAGCGGCGAACCTTCTCCTGGCAACCCGATCCGAGAGAAGGAAGAGACATGAACGACATCGTGACGCGCTACCTGGAGACCTGGAACGCCACCGACGAGTCGATGCTCGACGAGCTGCTGGCCGAGCACTGGTCCGAGGACTGCGTCTACGTGGACCCGCTCGCCGACGTGCAGGGCCGCGAGGCCGTCGGGGCGACCGTCCGGGCCGTACGCGCGCAGTTCCCCGGCTTCGTGTTCACCCCGGTGGGCACGGTCGACGTCCACCACCAGCAGGCCCGCTTCCAGTGGGGTCTGGGCCCTGCCGGTGGTGAGCCGGTCGTCGTCGGCTTCGACGTGGTCGTGGTCGACGCGGACCAGCGGATCCGCGACGTACGCGGTTTCCTCGACAAGGTGCCCGCCTGACACCGAGTCGCGAGGAGTCGCGGGATCAGGTGCGCGGCAGCACGCCCACGAGAGCCGCCGCACAGGAGGTCCGCAGGGCGTCGCGCAGGTCCAGCTGGAGCACGCCGAGATCCGGATCGTCCGCGTAGACGGCGAGCAGGCTCGGCGGCGGCGGGTCGTACGCCGCCAGGGCACCCGCGGAGATCAGGCTCATCAGGCAGAACGTCTGGGCGCCGTCGCCGACCTCGGGCAGGTGGCGGCGCACCAGCTGGACCATCGTCTCGAGCTTCGCGTGCGAGGAGCGCTTGTGACGCTTGACCACCTCGACGGAGACGTTGTGCTCGAGGACGCCACCCTGGGCGCCGACGAGGTCGCAGAGCACTCTCCGCTCCGCCAGCGACCGGCTGAGGACCTCGGCCAGCTGGCCCGCCCGCACCTCCGGTGGAGCCTGCGCCTCGATGCCGGCAGCCAGCTCCTCCGTCAGCTCCTCGAGCCAGGTCGCCAAGAAGTCGTCCAGCAGCTCGAGCAGCACCGCCTCGCGCGACTCGAAGTAGCGCAGGACGTTCGACTTGGCCAGCCCCACACGACGGCTGAGCTCGTTGAGGCTCAGCTCGGCCACCGGCATCTCGTCGAGCATCGACGCCGCCGTCTCCAGGATCGCCCGGCGGCGGATCTCACGCTGCTCGTCGCTTCGCGCCCGTTGGAATGTCACCCGCCCAGACTAGCTTAAAGACCACCGGTCCCTTGACATCAGACCATCGGTCTCTTAAGTTGGAGACATAACAGACCGATGGTTCTTTAGGAGCGGACAATGAGCGAGACCTGGACCGAGCAACACATCCCCGACCAGCACGGCCGCGTGGCGGTCGTGACCGGCGCCAACACCGGCCTCGGCTTCGAGACCGCCCGGATGCTCGCCGAGCGCGGAGCGCAGGTGGTCATGGCCGTACGCGACGTGGAGAAGGGCAAGCAGGCAGCGGCCCGCATCGACGGCGACGTCAGCGTCCAGGTCCTCGACCTGGCCTCTCTGGACTCGATCCGATCCGCGGCGGCGGATCTGCGCGCCGGACACCCGCGGATCGACCTGCTGATCAACAACGCCGGCGTGATGTACACGCCGAAGCAGACCACCGCCGACGGCTTCGAGATGCAGTTCGGCACCAACCACCTCGGCCACTTCGCCTTCACCGGCCTGCTGCTGGACCAGCTCCTCCCCGTCCCCGGATCCCGGGTCGTCACGGTCAGCAGCATCGGTCACCGCATCCGGGCCGACATCCACTTCGACGACCTGCAGTGGGAGCGCTCCTACAGCCGCGTCGCCGCGTACGGCCAGGCCAAGCTCGCCAACCTGATGTTCACCTACGAGCTCCAGCGCCGGCTCGCCTCCCACGGCACCACGATCGCCGTGGCCGCCCACCCCGGCGGCTCCAACACCGAGCTCGCCCGCAACAGCCCCGCCGCGCTGCGCGTGCCCTTCGCCCTCGTCGGACCGCTGCTCGCCCAGTCGCCCGCGATGGGCGCCCTGCCCACCCTGCGCGCCGCCACCGACCCCGCCGTCATCGGCGGCCAGTACTACGGACCCAGCGGCCTGGGCGAGACCCGTGGCCACCCGAAGCTCGTCACCTCCAGCCCTGCTTCCTACGACCTGGCGACCCAGCAGCGGCTGTGGACCGTCTCCGAGCAGCTCACCGACGTACGCTTCCCGCTCGACACCCGACCATGAGCGTCGAGCCCGACCACGCAGGGATCGGCACGAGGCTCGTCAGAGGTTCTCGGCGATCTGCTTGATGGCAGCAAGGCGGCGATCCCACTCGGTGCCGATGGCATCGAGCCGTCGGGCCACGGTGCTGAGCCCGGCACCGACGACCCGATACCGGACCTCGCGCCCGGCCTGGACCGTCTCCACGAGGCCGACCTCATGGAGGACGGCGAGGTGCTTGGCGATGGCCTGCCGGGTGATGGGCAGCTGCCGGGCGAGGGCGGACGCCGAGGCGTCACCCTCGCCGAGAGCGGCGAGGATGGTCCATCGGCTCTCGTCGCCCAGTGCGCTGCACATGTCGACCACGGCCCGGTCCACGAGAGTGCCGTCGCTCATGAGCCCTGCTCGAGGAGGGCGACGAGCTTGTCGAGCTCTGCGTCCCAGCCGCCACGGTGGTCCGCCATGAGTCCCGTCGGGTCGCTGGTGTTCTCGAAGCCCGTCTCGACGACGGTGAGCCGCGTGCCGCCGGGGGTCGACTCCAGGGTGAACCGGAAGACCGTGGACCGCTGTTCGTCGACCGTCTCCGGCAGCGGGCCCTCCTCGTTGCACCAGCGGTAGGACACCTCCGAGGGCGGATCGAAGGTGTCGACCCGGATCGGCACCCGGCGCTCCCCTGGCCAGCCGATCGTCCCCACGGCGCCGACGCCGGCACCGGTGAGAGTGATCTGGCCGAACCACTGGGAGATCAGCTCGGGCTCGGTGACTGTTCGCCAGACCTTCTCCCGGGGCGCGTCGATGTGGATCGTACGGCGCACGGTGAACGTGTCGGCCTCGATCTCGGCCTGGCGGTTCTGTGTGTTCTTCATGATGGTTCCCTTCTCTCGGTATCGGTGGTCATCGGATGGCGGCGGGTTCGGGTTCTGGTGCTCGATCCGGCCGGGGCGAAGACGAGGGCGCGGGACACAGGGAGCGGCTGGCGATCGCGGTGACGACGGCCAGGCCGGCGAGGATCCCGGCGACGAGGAGTGCCGCGGGGATGCCGCCGGCGGTGATCGCCTGCCCTCCGCCGAAGGCACCGATCGCGTCACCGAGGTTCCCGGCGGATGCGGGCAGCGCGGCCGCGAGGATGGCGCCGGGGCCGGCGAGGTGTTCGACGCGGTGCTGCCACGGCGTGGTGATCCCGGCACTGCACATGCCGAGGCCGAGCACCGCGACAACGGCGACGGCCGGGGTCGTACCCCACAGGACCATCGCGACGAGTGACGCCGATACGCCGACCGCGCCGACCGTCAGGGCGCGGGCGGCACCGATGTCGGCGAACCCGCCACCGGCGAACGATCCGACTGCGGCGGCGATGCCGTAGCCCAGCAGGCAAGCTCCGATCCACGGCCCCGACACCCCGGCCACGTCACTGAGGAACGGGACGAGATAGGTCAGCGCCGCCGAGACGCCCGCGAACAGCAGTACGCCGACCGCCAGCACCGCGAGCACGCGCGGAGCGCAGGCGAGCCGGAGCTGGCTGAGCAGTCCGACCTCGCCCTCGGCCGGCACCCGCGGCACCACCAGCACCGCGATCAGGAGCGCGGCAGCGGAGGCCAGGACGACCGCGAGGAACGATGCCCGCCAGCCGACGGCTTCGCCGAGGAGCCGGCCCAACGGCATCCCGACCGCACCGGAGACGGCGAACCCGGAGATCACGATCGCCATCGCCCGGCCGGCCCGTTCCGGCGGCACGACCGACGTCGCCGTCGTGATGGCGGCCGCGATGAACAGCCCCTCCACGGCGCCGATCACGACCCGCGCGGTGATGAAGAGGTTCAGGCTGGCGCCGAGCGCGGGGAGCAGGTTGAGCCCGGCGAAGATCGCGAAGGCGGCCAGCAGCACCGGCCGCCGATCGATGCGGGCGGTCAGGAACGTCAGCAGCGGACCGCCGATCGCGATCCCGAGCGCGTTCGCCGACACGAGCACACCCACCGCAGAGACCGGGGCGCCCAGGTCTGCGGCCATGAGGTCGAGCATGCCCATCACGAGCATCTCGGCGCACCCCATCACCAGCGTCCCCGTGAACAGCGCGCCCAGGGTGATCGCAGCTCGGGAACGGCCCGCTGCTGAACGACTCTGTCGAGAAGACATCGACACCCCTTGACTATGCAACTCAATGGTTGCATTCAACCTTGGCACGCCTTCCCTCGGATTGCAACCCAATGGTTGCAATAAGCAACGCGAGTCGCGGCCTCGATGGCACTCCTTCCGGTGCGAGAATGTCGTGCGGGATCGAACTGCTGGCACTGAGTCCGGCCCTGGCTCAAATCAAGCGGGGTCGGCCCTGTTCCCCGCCGCTGACCCGACAGCCCAGAGGAGCGCCCATGCCTCACCTCGCGGTCCCTTACGTCCCGGTGGACAGACGATGGCTCGGCCTGGACAAGAGGTCCCTGCCTTACGGCATCGCCGTCATCGCCATCGCCCTGCTCTGGGTGGTCGCGGTGCCCAAGCTCGACAGCGCGACGGCCTACGACGACGAGGTGCTGGCCGGTGAGCAGTTCGCACTGACCGAGTCGATCGTGTTCACCCCGGCCGCAGGGTGGAAGGTCGTCAGCGGTTACCGCGTCGAACCGGATGCGGCGGCGCAGCAGACCGGCCCGGTGCAGCTCTCGTCTCGCGGTGTGACCGTGGTGCTCAGCACCGGGGACTTCTCCGGCACGCCCAGGGCGTTGCTCTCCCAGATCGACAAGGTCACGACGCGTCTCACCGATGGTGAGGGCTTTCACGTCAGCCGGCGCGAGGTCAGCCTCACGACGACGGCCGGTGACGTGGGCGTCGCGCAGGCCTTCGCCAGTGCCCGGGCCGAAGGATTCATCGCAGCGCTGGTCCTGGACGGGACCGGCGTCGAGATCCAGGTGGTCGGCCCTCCCGACCAGATCGCCCCGGTCGGCGACGACGTCGAAGCCATGGTGGAGAGCATCCGGTCGACGGATGGTGAGTCGCGATGAGCACCCTGTCCGCCGAGCAGCGGCGTACCGCAGCGCTCGACGCCTCGGCCTGGGGCGAGCGCTTCCACTTCGTTCAGCCCCGTAACCTCTGCTTCTGGCTCTACGTCGTCCTGGTCGGCTACGGCGTCTACGTGCTGGTGCCGATCGCCTCGAGCAGAGCGCACTTCTCGGCTGCCGCGGTCGCCGTGGCTCTCCTGATCAACGGCTTTCTGGGCCTGGCCTGGTGGCTCTGGTTCCATCACCTCGACCGCTGGGAGCGACAGCCCGCCGGTCTCCTGCTGGCCGCCTTCGTCTGGGGTGCCGTGCCGGCGACCTTCGCGATCGCCATCAACGCCAACGGCGCGCTCATGTCCCTGTGGGCGAAGTGGCTCGGTCAGGACTGGGCAGGACACTGGCAAGCGGCGCTGACCGCGCCGTTCGTCGAGGAGAGCGCCAAGTTCGCCGGGTTCCTGCTGCTGATGGGGCTGGCACCCCGTCTCGTCAGGACAGTCAACGACGGACTCATCCTCGGCGCGTTCATCGGGCTGGGATTCCAGGTCCTCGAGGACGTCACGTACGCCTTCGACTCAGCGCTCGACAACTTCGGAACCGCACCCGTCGAAGGCGCCATCGGCACGGCGTGGCTCCGCGTCGCCACCGGCTTCGTCTCCCACCCGCTCTACACGGCCCTGTGCTGCGCCGGACTGATCTACCTGATCGGCACCTCCAGCCAGAAGCGCCGGATCGGTCGCGGCCTCGGCTTCATCGCAGCCGGCATGCTCACCCATGGCCTGTGGGACTCGATCATCGCGTTCTCCGGCAGCGGTCCGATGACCCTGCTGATCATGATCGGCTCAGCCGCCTTCGGCCTGACCGTCCTCTGGGCCGCATTCAAGATCGCCCGGCCCGTCGAGCACGCCTTCGCCCGCGACATGCTCGCGCCCGAGGTCGAGGCTGGGCTGCTGGACGAGCCGGAGGTCGAAGCCGTGCTGGACCGCAAGGCACGCAAGGCCTATGTCCACGCCGGGCACGGCCGCCACGCACAGCGAGCACGCCGGCACCTCACGCACGCCGCGTACGACCTGGTGCATGAGCTCGCCGCTGCCCACGGCGCCGACACCGAGCGGGTACAGCTGTGCCGCGCGGAGGTCGCGCGGTTCCGCACCGACACGTAACACTCTCCGCCACTGGCTCGAGGCGCCGGTTCACTCGGGGCCGATGGAGTCGGACGCCTCGATCCGGTGTGCGTCCCGCACCGACACCGATCCGGCGTACCCCTCGATGAAACCGATCACCACGTCGTACTCATCGCCCGCGGTGGAGCGCAGGGTGAGCGTCCAGGAGCCGTCGACCGGGTGGTGCTCCTCCGCGCGGAGCGACAGGCCGTCCGGGTCCAGGGCGTACGCCGTCGCGGCCGCCTGCCGGGCGCGCTGGACCGCGGACTCCCGCGAGGTCGGCGTCCGCTCCGG
The DNA here is from genome assembly GCF_055585005.1 of Nocardioides sp. NPDC054178. Classification (NCBI taxonomy): domain Bacteria; kingdom Bacillati; phylum Actinomycetota; class Actinomycetes; order Propionibacteriales; family Nocardioidaceae; genus Nocardioides; species Nocardioides sp. NPDC054178. The sequence continues at coordinate 330,104 of NZ_JBVJKY010000008.1, read as the reverse complement.
TCGGCCGACCACCTCCATCACGTCGAGGAAGGCGCGGGTCACACCGTCGTACGACGCCTCCGAGATCGCCGTGGTCCGTGGCCCGGTGCTCACCAGCAGCCCGATCTCGAGGGCGCCCGGGCTGGCGCCCCAGCTGGTGTGCCATCGGTGCTGGTGCAGCGAGTAGTGCCGCCGCGCATCGGCCCCTGCGTACAGGACAGGCTCCAGCGCGGCGAGGATCCTCCGCTCGTCGAGGACATCCTCGTCTCCCCCGCCATCCGGCTCCGGGACCGACAGGTCGAGCAGGTAGTGCCGATCCACCTGATTGTCCGGACTAGCCCGATAGCCCACCTGGACCCGCACCGAGTCCACCCGGCCGAGGGTCAGCAGCGAACACGAATCATCGACCGTCATCTCTCCAGAGTTCTCCTGGTCCCCCACCCGGGTCAAGCACTCCGGCTCGGGAAGTACACGTACGTCTGACCACCTGGTGAGCACGACGCCCGGCGTACGCTTCCCGCTCGACGGCTGAGCCATTGGTTCGCTCGGACGTTTCGGTGTTCAGGTGCAACGTTTGGGGCCCTTGGAACAACTGAAGGGTGTGATGACAACGGAAGGGCAGGTGCCCGGCTCGGGATTCGAGGAGACGTATCGGGAGCACCGAATAGCGCTCCTGCGACTGGCGTACCTGATGTCGGGCTCCCACGAGGTGAGCGAAGACGCGGTCCAGTCCGTGTTCACATCGGCACACGAACGTTGGGACGAGATCGAGAACCCCTTGGCCTACCTCAAGAAGGCCGTTGTCAATCTCGTCAAGGACGGGCAGCGTCGACACCTCCGCCTCGCGCGGAAGGCTGTCGAGCGGCCACAGGTGGACCTTCCGCGGGAGGTCGACGAGACGTGGGCACAACTGGCGAAGCTGCCGTGGGCGCAACGCGCGGTCGTCGTCCTCCACTACTACGAGGACCTTCCCCTCGTCGACGTCGCCGACATCCTCAACCGCCCTGCGGCGACCGTCCGCTCGGACCACCGACGCGCGCTGGACAAGCTTCGAAAGGCACTCGCATGAACGAGACCCAGAACCCGGACAGCCTCGAGCTGCGACTCCGGCACACCCTGCACACGGTTGCGGACGCGCTCAGCGAGGACGACTTCCCGGCGACCGCCCACACCGGCATGGCTCGCAAACCACAGCGTGGGCGTCGGGTCGCCGTCGTCGCAGGTGCGGTCGCCATCCCACTCGTGCTGGCGACCGCCGCGGCGGCTGCGATCATCCGCCAAGGTCCGGAGTACGTCGACACGATTCCTCCGCAGGACATCGTCATGCGCGGCAGCGTCGACGGCAGCCGTTACCTGCTGATCGAGTCCGACCGAACCGACGAGTGTGGCCACCCTGTCACCGGAGTCGAGCTGGTCGAGGAGAAGAAGAACCTGCTCGGAAGCGAATGGAGCACCACGGGCTATGAGTACGGCGAGTACGCCGATACCGACTGCGGCCCCGTCAACGACACGTCCCGCTACCTGAAGAACCCTGCGCTCTTCAACGACTCCGGGGCCGAGGTCGGTGACTCGTTCGTCTGGATCTACGCCGTTCACTCCGATGTCACCGCCGTGCGAATCACCTCAGGTGACTACACCAGGGAACTCGAGGTCTACGAGGTCGATGGCGCGGGATACGCCCCCTTCGAGATCCCCAAGGGCATGAGGGAGTACACGTCCGAACTGCTCATCGACGGCCAGGCCATTCCGGGATCCCGGGACGAGCAGAAGGTGCCGAGGCCCTGACCGCGGGACGGTGAACGAAAATTCGTTCACCCCGACCACTACGTCGGCCAAACGCCGTGAACGAACTTTCGTTCGACACAGGAGCGCCTGGTCCGATGACAGGGCTTACGGCTCATCAGGCCGTCAAGCATCAGAGCCAGGTTCAGAGGCAGATCCAGAGGCAGACAGGGCGTCCAGAAGCCAGGCGTTCCGCCGCTCCAACAACTTCGTCATGTACCTAGTCAGCACGAGGACGTTCACTACCCGTCCGACCGCTCCGACGGGTGACTCGAACTCGACAACATCTGTCATCAACGTGCCACCCGCAACCGCTTCGAACCGGTGCTCGTGCCACCACCGCCGGAACGGGCCGGACTGCTGCTCGTCCACGAATCGGAGCGGAGCGTCGTACTCGCTGATCACAGAGGTCATCGTGAACGGGATCCCGAAATGGCGAGCCCTCCAGGTCACCGAGTCTCCGCGACGCATCACACCGGAGGTGACCCCGGCGATGGCGCGCTCCCCCGAGTCGGACATCGACGACCGGTGTGCGTCCACGGACAGGCTCAGCTCGAAGCACCGCTCGGGCGTCGCCGAGATCTCCGTGGTCAGCACGATTCGGGGCACCTCAGGATCCTAGGTTCCAGCCGCTTCGGAATCCGATCCGATGACTTCCAGAACGAGCGCCTTGGCCCTCCACAGTTCGTCGTCGTCCCCGAACAGCTCTCGCCGGGTATTGCCGGCCACCAGGAACGCGTCGATCCGAAACGCGTCGTCGGTCGGGTGTGCGGACCCCGCAGCCGCCAACTCCCGCTCGAGCAGGTCCAGCCACTCTCGCTTCAGCGCACGCACCGACTCCGCTACTGGCCCCATACGGTGGCCGTACTCGACCGAGGTGGCCGCGACGAAGCAGCCGCCAGGGAACACCTCCTGCAGGAGATAGTCGATCCATGAGTCCACCAGCGCGCGTAGCCGCGGCCGTCCCGGCTCCGTGTCCCAGGCGGGCGCTATCACGGTCTCGCGGTAGATGCGCCGAGCTTCGGCGACCGCGGCAACCTGGATCTGTTCCCGGTTGCCGAACACGGTGAGGATCCCGCTCTTGCTCAGCCCGGTCGCCTCGGCCAGGCCGCCCACGGTGATTGCGTCCAGCCCGTAAGTGGTCGCGATCTCGGCGGCCTTGCGTGCCGCCCGTCGGCGGGTCACGTCGCCACGGGCGCGACGCCCGTCGCGTGGAGTTGAGGTCACGACGAGGATTCTATGCGACCGACTGGACGCGGAGTTTCGGAGTGGATATCTTTGCGACCGATCGGACGCTAAATCAGGAGGCCCTATGTACGCCGTGCCGACTTTGGAAGAGAGCATCGACATCGCGGCCCCACCAGCACGAGTCTGGGAAATGGTCAGCGACGTATGCCGGATGCACGAGTGGAGCCCGCAGGTGACCTCGACCCGCCTTCGCTCCGGCCATGAGCGCGTCGGACCGGGCGCGGAGTTCACCAACCGCAACCGCCACGGCGACCTCGAATGGACGACCCATGCCGAGATCACCCGGTGGGTCCCGGATGAGGAGCTGGCCTTTCGGATCGTCGAGAACTGGGTGACCTGGTCGTTCAGGCTCCAAGCCGTGGCCGGGAATGGCACTCGACTCATCCAGCGGCGCGATGCACCCGAAGGAATCTCTCAACTCTCCCGTGACCTGACCGACGGGTTCATGGGAGGGCAGGACGAGTTCACTGCGGCCATGCGCGCCGGGATGCGCGAGACCCTCGAACGGATCCGTGAGGCAGCCGGCGGCTGACGTCGAGCCGAGCGTACGACCTCGGCCACCAGGTCAGGCGGAGCCTCGCGAGGTAGACTTCGCCCTCCGGCCATCGGCGCTATCCGAGGCTCGAGTACGCAAGGTTGAACGCGGCTGCGACAACCACCGTCCCACCGACCGCCACGATGGGCGGACCAGCTCCACGCAGTCCACGCAGTCCACGCACCACGCTCCAGACGACATGGACGGCGGGTGACGACGGGTCGTGACCTTCATCTCGATGGCGAACCACGCAAGCATGCTCCTGAAGATTCGGTTCCAGGTTGGTCCTGCCTGAGGCAGAGGCATAGATAGCGGACCGCGTCTACACTAAGGTGTTGTCATGTCGCTCGAAAACGTGCCTGAACCAGACGAAGAGGGACGAGAGTTTGAGGCGGCCATTGAGTGTGCCCTTTCGAGGATTAACGCGTCCCGCTTCACACCTAAAGCGCTAGCGAGCGTGATCTCATCGGGCTACAATCCACCGGCAGTGGGCCCAGGTCGTTTGCGACCTTATGTCCCGCCGACTGACGCCCGGACAGGGTCTTGGGAATTCGAGAACGTTCTGACGCGCGCTCTTAACCTTCTTCTCCTATCTCACGAGGTAATCATCGACGACCCTACTTACTGGATGGATTTCGAGTCGGGCGCGCCCATCTCGTCTTCGAGTGATCTGGATGAAACAACCCGTACGGTTCGTTCACTGGTAGATGTTTGGGACTTGGTTGAGGACGGGTCTCTACTCATGGGCGACATGAACACCCATCCAATGTGGGAGTCGTGGTTGGGAAGCGACGGAGCCTCCGCGCTTGGATTCACCGAGGAAGAGTTCATTCACTGGACTTATCAAGAAATGGCTCTTGAGCATTGGCCCGGGGGAACGTCCCCGTGGTTCGTCAGCGAGCAACAGTCACGCTCGATGGAGAAGATGCTCCAACTAGCCGGCGCCAGCGGTGCTGATCGACGCGTGATTCAGGTGTCCAAACTCGCGGCCCTGGAGCTTCCGACGCTGAGGTTGCACACGCCGGATCTCATCGCGGTTCGGCGGAGCAGCGACACCTTCGGTGAGTGGAGGCAGCACCTGCGCGCCGCACTGTCGCAAGTAGAGCTCTTGCCAGATCGCGATGGGTGGCAACGTGACGCACGCGGGATCATCGTGGACGAACTGAAGCCGTACACGGAGAAGGTCCGTGCCGAGACGAAGAGGAGTGATGCACTCTCGGCGGCCGTGATCGGCATGAAGCAGCTTACAATCGTAGGCATTGGGACCGCAGTCGGAGGGCTGGCTGGTGGCCCCGGGGCCGCTGCGCTGGCTGGGCTCGGCGGCGCAGGGCTTGCGACGCTGATCAGTGGCGCGTCGGACTGGATGAAGGCGCGGCGTGAGGCTGTCCCGAACCGTGCCGCTTTGCAACTCGCAATGGTGTTTGACAATCGTGGAACGTAGGCCTCCCAGGATTGACGGTTCCGCGTGCTACCCCGAACCTTGGTCTTCCAGCGCTTACCCTTCGCTTGAGGACCGAGGCCCTGATCTGCGTTTCGAAAAACCCCGATACTAGTTTCGGGCATTGCACGGAAACACCAGATCCAAATCGGGTGACACAAAAAGACATCTGCGAACAGCAAGGATCTGACGCCCGATCACTGCTCTGTCGCCTTGTCTTTCTCCCGCGGATATTCAAAGAGGGTTCCCATGCCTGCGGCGGCGAGCCCGATCGCGAACAACCCGACAAGTACGGCAACAGCCATCAGGAGCCAGAACAGTATTGGCTTGTCCGTAAAGGCGATGGCTGCGGACACGAGCCCGTATACGACTCCCCCACCCAAGAGCGCCACAAATACCAAAGCAGCAACGTTGCCGCCGTTCAGCTTGCGAGTCAGGCGAAGTGTCTCGCGTTCCTTAAGTACTTGCGTTTCATTCGCAAGGAGGACGTCGAGGTGTTCAAGAGCCTCAACGTTTCCCTCCAACTTCGCCCGAATATCCGCGTGGGTGGCAATTCGCCTCGCAAGAAGGCCGCTAACTTCGCCGCGCAGAAGCGGCCCGACAACAACAGTCAGTATCGCAACGGCGATAGCACTCCATAGTTGGATCATTGCAGGCCTAACGTCGAAAGTGATGCGACTACACGTTGAAGCGGAACTCCACGACGTCACCGTCGGCCATGACGTAGTCCTTGCCCTCCATGCGGACCTTGCCGAGGTCACGGGCCTTGGCCACGGAGCCGGCGGCGATGAGGTCGTCGTAGGAGACGATCTCGGCCTTGATGAAGCCCTTCTGGAAGTCGGTGTGGATGACACCGGCGGCCTCGGGGGCGGTGGCGCCCTTGGGGATCTCCCACGCGCGGACCTCCTTGGGGCCGGCGGTGAGGTAGGTCTGCAGGCCGAGGGTGTCGAAGCCGACGCGGGCCAGGATGTCCAGGCCGGGCTCCTCGACGCCGGCGTCGGCCAGGAACTCGCGGGCCTCGTCCTCGTCGAGCTCGACCAGCTCGGACTCGAACTTCGCGTCCAGGAAGATCGCCTCGGCGGGGGCGACCAGCTCGCGCATCGAGTCCTTGAGCGCCTCGTCGGCGAGCTCGTCGGAGTCGCAGTTGAAGACGAAGATGTAGGGCTTGGCGGTGAGCAGCATCAGGTCGCGGATCAGCGCGCGGTCGATCTTGGTGGCGATGATCGGGGTGCCGGCCTCGAGGGCCTCCTTGGCCTCGACCGCGGCGGCGAGGTTGGCCTTGAGGTCGGGAGCCTTGCGCGACTCCTTCTCCAGCCGCGGGATCGCCTTCTCGACCGTCTCCAGGTCGGCCAGGATCAGCTCGGTCTGGATGGTGGAGATGTCGTTGGCGGGCTCGACCTTCCCGTCGACGTGGGTGACGTCGTCGTCGCGGAAGACCCGGGTGACCTGGCAGATCGCGTCGGACTCACGGATGTGGGAGAGGAACTTGTTGCCCAGCCCCTCACCCTGCGAGGCGCCGCGCACGATGCCGGCGATGTCGACGAACTGCACCGTGGCCGGCAGCAGCTTCTGGGACCCGTAGATCTTCGCCAGCTCGGCCAGCCGCTCGTCGGGCACCCCGACGACGCCGACGTTGGGCTCGATGGTGGCGAAGGGGTAGTTCGCCGCGAGTACGTCGTTCTTGGTCAGAGCGTTGAAGAGGGTCGACTTGCCCGCGTTGGGAAGTCCCACGATGCCGATGGTGAGTGCCACGATCGACAATCCTAGGGTTCTACGCCGACCACGGCCGAAACGCGGACGGGGCCGGGGCGGCCCCGGCAGACTCTGCGGTGTGAGCGAGCTTCCCGGCACCAGCCTCCCGACCGGCTTCCGCTTCGGCGCGAGCACCGCCGCCTACCAGATCGAGGGGGCCGCCGGCGAGGACGGACGGGGCCCCTCGGTGTGGGACGTCTTCTGCGCCGAGCCCGGGCGGATCGTCGACGGGAGCAGCGGCGAGGTGGCCTGCGATCACTATCACCGGCTCGACGAGGACCTCGCGCTGATGGCGCGGCTCGGGCTGGATGCGTACCGCTTCTCGATCTCCTGGTCTCGGGTGCTGCCGACCGGTTCGGGTGCGGTCAACCAGAAGGGCCTCGACTTCTACGACCGCCTCGTCGACGGGCTGCTCGAGCGCGGCATCGCCCCGATGGCGACGCTGTTCCACTGGGACACCCCGCAGGTGCTGCAGGACGCCCACGGCGGGTGGCTGAGCCGGAAGACGGCGCAGCGGTTCGGGGAGTACGCGGCGTTGATGGGCGATCGCCTCGCCGACCGCGTCGCCCACTGGTGCCCGGTGAACGAGCCGAACGTGGTGACCGTCTTCGGCCACGCGCTCGGCATGCACGCCCCTGGCGAGGCGCTGGTCTTCGACGCGCTGCCGGCCGGTCACCATCTGCTGCTCGGACACGGGCTGGCGGTCCAGGCGCTGCGCGCCGCGGGCGCCACCAGCATCGGCACCGCGACCAACCACATGCCCGTCTGGCCCGCGACCGACTCGGAGGGAGACGTGGCCACCGCCGGGCTGCTGGACACGCTGTGGAACCACTCCTTCGCCGATCCTGTCCTGCTGGGCAGATATCCCGAGGATCTCGCCGCGCTGTTCCCGGTCCAGGACGGCGACCTGGAGGTGATCAGCGCACCGCTCGACTTCTACGGCCTCAACTACTACAACCCGACCGCGGCCGCCGCCGCGCCCGAGGGGGCGGCCAACCCGATCGAGCAGCCGCCGATCACCGGCTACCCGACCACCGACTTCGGCTGGCCGGTCGTCCCCGACGGTCTCCACGAGCTGCTGACCGCGCTGCACGAGCGCTATCCGGAGCACCCGCCGTTCGTGATCACCGAGAACGGCGCCTCCTACAACACCGGCCCCGGTGACGGGGACGCCGACCGCATCGCCTACCTCGACCTCCACCTGCGCCAGGTCGAGCGCGCGGTCGCCGACGGCATCGACGTCACCGGCTACTACTGCTGGTCGCTGATGGACAACTTCGAGTGGGCCGAGGGCTACACCCAGCGGTTCGGGCTGGTGCACGTCGACTACGACACCCTGGTGCGCACGCCGCGGGACTCGTTCGCGTGGTACGCCTCCGTAATCGCCGATCACAAATACCGACGGTAAAGACCGCACACCCCATAGGCTCGCGCCCGTGAGCGACCCCGAGGCACCACAGCGACTGCGCGAACCCGCACATCAGGTCTCCGAGCGAGCGCCAGCCTACTGGCGTACGGCGGAGGCGATCGGCGCCGTGATCTGGCTGGCCCTCGCGGTGGGTGCGATCGTGGCGGCGGTCCTCGTCCCGGAGGGCTTCTGGACCTGGATCCTCTGGCTCGTCGCCGTGGTCTTCGTGCTGGCGCCGGTGCCGGGGCTGACCTTCGTGCCCTCGATCCGGTTCCGGATCCACCGGTGGGAGGTGACCGACATCGCCGTCCACGTACGCCATGGCTGGCTCACCGTCATCGACGAGATCGTGCCGCTCTCCCGGGTGCAGACGGTCGACTCGACCCAGGGACCGCTGATGCGGCAGTTCGGGCTGCGTACGGTCAAGGTCTCCACCGCCTCCTCGGCGGGCACCGTCCAGATCGCCTGCCTCGACGACGCGCTGGCGCTGGAGGTGGTCGCGAAGCTGGTGGCGATCACCGCCGCGACGCCCGAGGACGCGACGTGAGCACGCCCGAGGTCCCCGAGGTCCCGCACGCTCCGGCCGTCCCGGACGCGGAGTGGCAGCGGCTGGCCGGCTGGACCGCGGTCGTCAGCCCGCTCTCGACGCTGCGCCAGGCGATCATCCCGGCCGCGATCGGTGCCTTCACCGCCGGGCAGGCGAACGTGGTCATCGGCCTGCTGGTCGCGGCCGGCATCGCGGTGTTCGCGGCCCTGGCCGGCATGATCCCGTGGCTGACCACGACCTATCGGGTCACGCCCACGCACCTGGAGGTGCGCAAGGGCCTGCTCAACCGCACCACCCTGACCGCCCGGCTCGACCGGGTGCGCAGTGTCGACCTGAGCTCGACCCTCATCCACCGCGCCCTCGGCGTCACCAAGGTCAACGTCGGGACCGGGGTCGACGAGGGCCAGATCACCCTCGACTCGCTGACCAAGGACGCCGCCGCGCGGTTGCGGCGCGAGCTGCTGCACGCCGCGCCCTCAGCGCCCTCGGACGCCACCCCCGCGACGGCCTCCGGAGGCGACGTGTCCCCGGAGGAGGTCTCGACCAGCTCGACCACCGAGGGCGAGGTCGTCGCCAGGCTCGACTGGTCCTGGATCAGGTACGCCCCGCTCAACCTGAGGAACCTTGCGATCGCGCTGGGTGGCCTGGGCGCGGTCTTCGGCGCGTTCTCCGATCTCATCCCGTGGGAGTCCATCGGCGTGCGGGTCACCGACGGTGAGATCAACGGCGTCCCGGTCGACGAGGTCGTCCGCACGCTGTACATCGCCGTGCCGATCGCGATCGTCGGGGCGGCCGCGGTGTGGGCGATCGGGTCGTGCGTCGGCTACGCGGTGCGCTGGTGGGACCTCCAGGTCGTGCGCGAGCAGGGCCGGGAGGGCACCACGCTGCGACGCAGCTTCGGCCTGACCAGCACCCGCGCGACGACGGTGGAAGAGGCGAAGGTACGCGGTGCCACTTCCACCGTCGGCCCGCTGATCGGCCTGGCCGGCGGCGCCGACCTCAACCTGCTGACGACCGGGCTCGACGACAACTCCCCCGCGGTCCTGCCGACCGCCCCGGAGGGCGTCGTGTCCGAGGTCGGCACCGACATCCTCGGCGAGGACGCGTTCTCGGCGGCGCTCACCGGCCACGGGCCGCGGCCGCGCCGGCGCTACTGGTTCCGGGCGGTGCTCGGCACCGTCATCTGGACGCTCGTCGCGCTCGTCCCGACCGTGCTGCTCGGCGTCTTCGGCGACACCTGGATCTGGTGGATCCCGGTCGCCGTGATGCTGCTCGCCCTGGTCCTGGGGCTGCTCGGTGCCGAGCTGCGCCACCGCCACCTCGGCCACGCCCTCACCGACCGCTACCTGGTGGTCCGCTCAGGCTCCTACACCGCGGTGCGCACCGCTCTGCAGACCGACGGCATCATCGGCTGGCGAGTCAGGCAGACCTTCTTCGACCGGCGCATCGGCCTGGCCCAGGTCACCGCGATGACCGCGGCCGGCCAGGAGCACGTCGACATCCCGGACGTGCCGCTCGAGACGGCCGTCGCCCTCGCGACGGCGGCCACGCCGCGTACGGTCTCGGAGTTCGTCGAATAACCCGTTTCCTTCGGGCGCGCTTCGGTGGATGATCCGCCCATGACGATCCAGATCCGCCATCTCACCTTCGACAGCGCCGACCCCCGCAAGCTCGGGGAGTTCTGGTCAGCGGTCACCGGCTGGCACCTCTTCTACGACGAGGACCCCGAGGTGATCGTCGCCCGCAGCTTCCCGTCGAAGGAGCTGATGTTCCTCTTCGTCCCGGTGCCCGAGGAGAAGTCGGCGAAGAACCGGGTCCACATCGACATCAAGCCGGAGGACACCACCCGCGACGAGCTCGTCGAGCGGGCGCTCTCGCTGGGCGCCACCGTCTTCGGCGACCACCGCAAGGAGGACGGGACCGGCTTCGTCGCGCTCCGCGACCCCGAGGGCAACGAGTTCTGCATCGAGCGCGGCGAGCACGAGATGACCCCGAGCGGCCCGATGAAGATCGGGCTCACGATCTGACCCTCAGCGGGCGAGGACCCCGACCCGTCCGCCCGCACCGGCGGCCCAGCAGACGCCCGTGGCGCAGTCGATGGTGTGGAAGCGGGTCTGGGTGGCGCCGAACGGCTTCCAGGAGCGGCCGTTGTCATGGCTGACGTCGCTGCCGTTGGGGCCGACGGCGATCGCGGTGCGGCCGCCGACCCAGGCCACCGCTTCGCGGTATCCGCCCAGGTCGGAGTCGGAGTTGACCCACGTGCGGCCGCCGTCGGTGGAGTAGGCGGCGCGGTCGACGCCGTCGTCCTCGAGGCCGAAGTCGCCACCGACCGCGATCCCCTGGCGAGGGTTGCGGAAGCCGAGCCCGAAGACGCCGGCGGCCTCGCCGGTCGCGATCGTAGAGTCGGCAGCCGACCAGGAGCGACCGCCGTCGTGCGTGGCGTAGACCTTCGCGGCGGCGCCGCCACCCCCGATCCAGGCATCGCGCGCCCCGGCGGTGACCAGGCAGGTGCCGCTGGCCGAGTAGCCGAACTCGCCCGGCGCCTCGAGGCCACGCGTGTCCGCGACGGTCCAGGTGTCGCCGCCGTCGGCGGTCGTGATGATGCGCCACTCGCCGTCGACCGGGTCGCTCATCGCGATCCCGCGCCTGCCGCCGGGCCAGAAGTCGACGCAGTTGTAGAACGCGGTCGGCTCCGCGGACCGGAACGTCTCGGTCCAGGTCGTCCCGCCGTCGGTGGTCTTGTAGATCCGGCTCGCCTCGCCCTCGCCGATGGAGAGCACCACCGCCTCGTTCGCCGAGCGTGCCTCGACGTCACGGAAGAGCAGCTCCTCGGATCCCGGCGGCGAGACCTCGTCCCAGGTGCGGCCACCGTCCGTCGTACGGAACACTCCCCCGCCGTCACCGCCGACCCACGCGGTCCTCGCGTCGACGGCGTCCAGCGCCCGGAACCCCTGGGTCGTGTCGACGTTCACCGACGTCCAGTCGTACGCACCCCCTGCCTGCGCCGCCGGCGCGAACGTGAGGGTGGTGAGAGCGAGAGTGGCCGCCGCTGCGGCTCCGACAACGATGCGCACGAAGGTTCACCCTGGCCCTGCCCGGGCGTTCTGTCCACCGATCCGGCGAAAATCGTCCGCCGGTGATTGCACGGACTCGGCAATTTTCTTCCGTGACCGGTTGGTAGCCCCTAAAGTGAATCGCCGTGCCGCACAGCAGCGGCGCAGATGGGGAGGTTGTCATGAGCAGCACGACACTGACCAGACGCGGAAGGTTGGCGGCTGCGGGACTCGCGGCCGCGGTGGCGGTGGCGATGCCGTACGCGGCAACGCACGCCGCGGAGCCGGACCCGCCCGCGACGACCGCCGCCAAGACCCCGGCGCAGCACGGCCAGATCGTCTCGCTGATGCGCCACATGTCGCTGCAGCAGAAGGTCGGCCAGCTCTTCGTGATCGAGGTCTACGGACGCGACGCCGACAACGTCAGCGACGCGGCGAAGGCCGGCAACCAGAAGCTCTACGGCGTGGACACCCCGGCGCAGGCGATCGCCAAGTACCAGCCCGGCGGGGTCATCTACTTCACCACCCGTGGCCCCGACAACATCGGTGACGCGGCTCAGGTGGCGACGCTCTCCAACGGTCTCCAGCGCGCCGCGCTGCGGCAGCGGCCCAAGATCCCGCTCAACATCGCGGTCGACCAGGAGGGCGGCGCGCTCGTGGCCCGCTTCGGTCCGGCCAGCGGCGCGACCCAGATGCCGGGCCAGATGGCGCTGGGCGCCGGCGGCTCGACCACGGACGCGGCCCGGTCCGCCGAGGTGATCGGCACCGAGCTGGCCGCCGTCGGCGTCACCCAGGACTACGCGCCCGTCGCCGACGTCAACCTCAACCCCAACAACCCGGTCATCGGCATCCGCAGCGCCGGTGCCGACTCCGCCGCGGTCTCCGACATCGTCGCCGCCGAGGTCGGTGGCTTCGACGCCGGCGGCCTCTCCTCGATCGCCAAGCACTTCCCCGGCCACGGCGACACCGGCACCGACAGCCACTACGGCCTGCCGGAGGTGACCCACAGCCGCGAGCAGCTCGAGGCGATCGACCTGCCGCCCTTCGAGGCTGCGATCGACGCCGGGATCGACGCGATCATGACGGCTCACGTGACCGTGCCCGCGATCGACCCGAGCGGCGAGCCGGCGACCATGTCGGAGCCGATCCTGACCGGTCTGCTCCGCGAGGAGCTGGGCTTCGACGGCCTGATCGTGACCGACGCCCTCGACATGCAGGGCGCGAGCGCGACGTACCCGCCCGACGTCGCCCCGGTCGAGGCGTTCCTCGCCGGCGCGGACCAGCTGCTCATCCCGCCGCAGATGGACACGGCGTACGCCGCGGTGCTCGACGCCGTCAAGGACGGCACGATCTCGCGCAAGCGGCTCGACGAGTCGGTCTACCGGATCCTGAAGCACAAGCTCGACAACGAGATCTTCGAGAGCCCGTACGTCAACCCGGCTGCCGCTGCGGCGGTCTTCGCCGACCCCGCCCACAAGGCCGACGCCCAGGCCATCTCCGACCGCACCACAACGTTGGTGAAGAACGACGACGGCCTGCTGCCGCTGGCGCCCGGCCCGAAGGACGTCCTGGTCGCGGGCTGGGGCGTGGACACGACCGCGGGCATCGCGGCCGGGTTCCAGAAGCGGGGCGCGACGACCCAGGTGCTGCAGTCGGGCACCACCCCGACCGATGCCCAGATCGACGCCGCCGTCCAGGCGGCCGCGGGCAAGGATCTGGTCGTGGTGCCGACCAACAACGCCTGGCAGATCAACCCGGCGACCGGTCAGCCCACACCGGCGTCCGTGGCCCAGACCAAGCTGGTCAAGGCGCTGCTCGCCACCGACACCCCGGTGATCGTGACCGCGATGCGCAACCCCTACGACGTCACCTCCTTCCCCGAGGCGGCGACGGTTCTCGACACCTACGGCTACACCTCCCACCAGCTCGAGTCGCTGGTGCGGGTGCTGCACGGCGAGGTCGACCCGAGCGGCAGGCTCCCGGTGGAGATCCCGGATCTCTACCCGCTCGGGCACGGGCTGTCCTACTAGGCACATACGCAAGGCGGCCCTCCCGGAAACCGGGAGGGCCGCCTTCGTCGTGCTAGCCGATCAGGAGCCGTACAGCGCCCGGACGCCGGCCGCGTCGGAGGCCTGGAACTCCAGGTCGGACGAGCCGCCGTTGCACTGCGGGTAGTGCATGATCGAGGAGGAGTCGTACGGGGTCAGCGCACGCCAGTTGTTGTCCTCGAAGCAGGTCGCCGCCTCCGGGCGGGTGTGCTCGTGGCGGAAGCCGAGGGTGTGACCGAGCTCGTGACCGAGGATGTCACCCGGCTCCCAGCTGCCCGAGGAGAAGATCGAGTCGTCGATGAGCACGTTGCGCGAGCGCTTCGAGGTCGAGGGGAAGAACGCCCGCGCGATGTACTGCGTGGTGCTCACCGGCTCGACCGAGAAGAGCACGTTGGAGTTACGGGTGTTGCACGAGGCGTCCTGTGCGGGCACGTAGGTGAACTCGACCGCCGAGCTCGCCGCCTCCCACAGACCTGCGCCCTGCTCCATCGCGGTGATGATGCCGGCCTTGTTGCTGCCGAACTTGTCCGAGACGCAGTAGGTCAGGTTGAGCGCCTGGGAGGCCGACCACTTGTCGTCCTTGCCGCTGACGGTGTTGACGATGAGGCCGTCCTCCGGGACGTGCTTCGGCGTCGAGACCATCGAGTCGTAGAACTTGTGCAGGTCACCCTGGTTGGACACGACCTCGTCGCCGTTGACGACGTACTGACCGTCGAAGTCGACGTAGGTCGACGCCTCGAACTCCTGATAGCTCGGCGCCTCTTGGGCGAATGCGGGAACCATCGACGCAGTCAGCGCCGCGGCACCCGCAGCCGCGGCGATCATCATGGGAATACGAACTCGCATAGCTCTTCCTCCTGGATTCGTGAACGGCCGCCGGCGATGGACGCCGGCGGCCACAGGAGATTCAAGCGTCGAGACCCCTGATGGGCTATAGAAACTTCGGTGAAATTCCGATTGAACAGGCAAAACTTTCGAGGTGATTTCCTACGTTTGCCGCCCGGAGCATCACGGAGCGGGCCAGATCACCTTGTCGCTGTCGTCGACGACGGCCTCGGCGAAGGACGTGTCGAACCACGAGGCCGCCTGCTCGGGCGTGACCTTCTGCCCGGCGTACGCCGTCACGACCCCGGCCAGCGCCGCGACGTTGTCGGGGTCGACCGAGCCGAACCTGCCCGGGAGCGGGTTGTCGGAGGCGACCTTCACCTCGGTGCGCCAGATCGCCGTCTCGTGCTTCTCGTCGGACTCGGCGCCGGCCAGGTCGTGCTGGTAGCCGATGCACTCCTCGACGTGGTCGGAGGAGGCGCAGTAGGCGTAGGCCTTGAAGACGGCGCGCAGGAAGTCCTGGACCGCGGTCGGGTGCTTCTTCGCCCAGGCGGGGTTGACGGAGTAGGCGCCGAGGGAGCCCGGCACGTCGAAGTCGGTCGGCTCCCAGACGGTGACCTTCTCGCCGGCCGCCTTCAGCTGGTTGGGCTCGTTGGAGACGAAACCGACCAGCGCGTCGACCTGGCCGCGGGGCAGGATGCCGGGGTCGTAGCCGACCTTGACCTGCTTCACCTTCGCCATGTCCACCCCGGCCTCGGCGAGCATCGCCTGGACCCCGACCGGCACCCAGCCCTTGTGGCCGAGCGTCTTGCCCTCCAGCTGCTTCAGGTCGGTGATGTCGGTGCCGGTCATGAGCACGTCCAGGCCGGCGTTGGAGTAGGAGGAGACGCCGAGCACCTTCAGGCCGCTCGCGTTGGAGGTCATGATGTCCTGCTCGGAGAGTGGCCCGACCTGGACCTTCCCGGCAGCGATCAGCTTGGCGTTCTGGGAGACGTCGCCCGAGCCCGGCTGGAGCTCGACGTCGAGGCAGAGATCGTCGAAGTAGCCCAGCCGATCCGCTGCGATGGCCTCCATGATCGAGGCCGACGCCTGCCAGTAGTAACCCGACATGTAGGTGATCTTGCCGGCCTTCTCGTTCTGCTTGCAGCGCTCGGCCGAGACCGCGCTGCCCCGCTCACCGGCAGAGTCGCCGGCGGAGTCCGGCGAGGACCCGCAGGCGCTCAGCGCACCCATCAGGACGAGCGCCGACACGAGGGCAGCGGCAAGCGGACGTACGCGAGACATGAAGGGCTCCTTCAACGCAAGGATCAGGACTCGTGCCAGTGGAGCACTCGACGCTCGGCGAGCGTCACGAGCCAGAACAGCAACGACCCGAGCGCCGCGAGGACGAAGATCGCTGCCCACACCGTAGCCAGTCTGTTCTGCGAGCTGGCCACCTGGATCACGCTGCCGAGGCCGTCGGCCGACCCGGCGGCGGAGAGCTCGGCCACGACGGCGCCGATCATGGACAGCGGGAAGACGATCCGCAGGGACGCGAAGACGTAGGGCAGCGAGGCCGGCACCCGCAGGTGGCGCAGCACCTCCAGCCGGCTCGCGGCCACGGTGCGGTAGACCTGCAGCACCGGCGACGGCACCGCCCGCAGCCCAGTCGCCACGTTGATCAGGATCGGGAAGAAGCAGACCAGCGCGGTCAGGACGACCTTCGGCCCCATCCCGAACCCGAGCGCGACCACGAGCAGCGGCGCGATCGCCACCAGGGGCGTCACCGAGAGCACGACGGCCACCGGCATCACCGCACGTCGCACCACCCCGACCTCGCTCACCACGACGGCGAGCGCGAAGGCGGCGACGAACCCGATCCCGAGCCCCACCAGTGCCTCGCTGAGCGTGACCAGGGTGTTGCTCAGGAAGTAGCCCGGGTCCTCGCGCAGCACGCTCGCGATGTCGCCGAGCGGCGCGAACAGGTAGGGCATCCGCCGCGCGCCGATCTCCCAGGCGAACCCGAGCACCACGACGAGGAAAACGAACGGGAGCCAGTAGGCCGGGCGGAGCAGCCGGGTGCGGCGGCGCAGGCGGCGCGCGGCGAGCTGGTCAGGGGTGGGGACGATCAGGTGGGGCCGCTGGCGAGGGGCGGGCTGCGTACCGGAGTCCAGGGTCACGAGACGACCTCTCCATGACTGAAGGCGTCGCGCAGGCTGCCGCGGAGGGCGAGCTCGTAGGCGTGGAACTCCGGCGAGGTGAGGAGCTCCTGGTGGCGGGGGCGGTGCAGGTCGATGTCGATGACGTCGGTGATCCGGCCCGGACGTGGGGCCATCACCACGACCTTGTCCGAGAGCCGGACCGCCTCGGAGATCGAGTGGGTGACGAAGACCACCGTCGCGCGGGTCTGCTCCCACAGCTCCAGCAGCTGCTCCTGGAGCGCCTCGCGGGTGAACTCGTCGAGCGCTCCGAAGGGCTCGTCGAGAAGGAGTACGTCGGGACGCAGCCCGAAGGCGCGTACGATCGCGGTCCGCTGCTTCATGCCGCCCGACAGCTCGGCGGGGAGCTTGTGGAGCGACTCGCCCAGGCCGACCTCGCGCAGCATCGCCTCGAGGTCGGGGCGGCCCCGATCGGCCCCGCGTCGATTGACCTTGTGGGGCAACGTCACGTTGCCGAGCACGCTCAGCCAGGGCAGCAACGCCGGGGATTGCGGCACGAACCCGAAGGCCTTCGCCTCGGCGGCCTCCTTCGGAGTCAGGCCGCACACGGTGATCGTGCCCGCCTCCGGCTTCTCCTGCCCGCTGATCAGCCGCAACAGCGTCGACTTGCCGCACCCCGAGGGCCCGATGATGCTCACGAACGTGCCGGGCTCGATGGTCAGGTCGATGTCGTCGAGGGCGATCAGCTCGGAGAGGTCGGCCTGCTCATAGAGACGCCGGACCCCGTGCATCTCGATCGTCGCGCTGCCCACGCCTCAAACGGTAGTCCACCCTCGGTCCCGGATAGTCTGACGGGCGTGCGTATCGCCACCTGGAACATCAACTCCATCCGCTCCCGCATCGACCGCGTCGAGGCCTTCGTCGAACGACACTCGATCGACGTGCTCGCCCTGCAGGAGACCAAGGCCAGGCCCGACCAGATCCCGACGATGGGCCTGGAGGCCCGTGGCTACGAGGTCGCCTCGGTGGGCTACGACCAGTGGAACGGCGTCGCGCTGCTCTCCCGGGTCGGGTTGTCCGACATCGAGGTGGGTTTCGAGGGGATGCCGACGTTCAAGGACGTCGCGGAGGCCCGGGCTCTCTCGGCGACGTGCGGCGGCGTACGCGTCACCTCGGTCTACGTCCCGAACGGCCGCAAGCCCGACGACCCGCACTACGCCTACAAGCTGGAGTGGCTGGCCGCCCTGCAGAAGGCCGCGACGGCCTGGCACGACGGACCCTCGGCGATGGTCGGCGACTGGAACGTCTGCCCGTTCGACGAGGACTGCTTCGACCCCAAGCAGTTCGTCGGCAAGACCCACCTCACCCCCGCCGAGCGCGACGCCTTCTTCGCCATCGAGAAGGACTTCAAGGACGTCGTACGCCCCTACGTGCCCGGTCCGGAGGCCTACACCTACTTCGACTACTACCGGCAGCGCTTCGAGCGCAACCGCGGCCTGCGCATCGACTTCGTCCTCGGCTCGCCCTCGTTCGCCTCGCGTGTGACCGGCGCGTTCGTCGACCTCGACGAGCGCAACCCCGCCATCGGCACCGGCGCCCCCTCCGACCACGCCCCGGTGATCGTCGACCTCGCCGACTGAGGCTCGGTCTACTTCGGCGGTTTCGGCGGCAATGACTCGGCCGTGGCGACGCCGCGTCTGATCCAGTCGGCGAGCGCATCGCCGCGGAGCAGGTCGGCGGCGACGTTGACGTAGCCGGACATCGTCCGGGCGCCCATGATCATCGGCTCGGCACCGGCGGCGAGGGCGGCCTCGTAGGCCGACCTGCCGGTGCGTACGAGCAGGTCGTCGGCGCCGACCGCGCACGCCATGTTGCCGTTCACCATGAACGCCAGCCCACCGAACATGTTCACCTCGGTGGTGCCGGCGGGCATCAGGTGCCGCACCCGTTCGGCCAGCTCGACGTCGTAGGCCATGTCTCCATGGAACCACGAACCGCCGACCGTGCCCATCCGAACAAATTGTCGGTGGTCCCTGCGAGGATCGATGTCATGGAGATCTGGATCCTCGTGCTCGGACTGGTGATCGGTCTTGGCCTGGGCGTCGTGCTCGGGGTGCTCTGGGCGCGGGCCCGGAGCGTCGGTACGGTCGCGGCCGGGATGGTCGACCAGGCCGAGGTGATGCAGGGGCTCGACCGGCTCAGCGACCAGATGCAGCATCTCGACCGGGAGCGGGCCCGCTGGCAGGGGCAGTTCGAGACGGAGGTCGGGCGGCTCCAGACCGAGACCCGGTCGCTGTCGACGGCATTGCGGAAGCCCCAGGTCAGAGGCCGCTGGGGCGAGATGCACCTGCGCCGCGCCGTGGAGCTCGCCGGCCTGGTGGACAAGTGCGACTTCTCCGAGCAGGTCCATCTCGAGGACGGGCGGCTGCGCCCCGATCTGGTCGTGCACCTGTCCGGCAACAAGGAGCTGGTCGTCGACTCCAAGGTCCCCCTCGACGCCTACCTCGACGCCGCCGCCGCGGACAACGAGGACGACTACCGCGCTCACCTGCGCCGCCACACCGCCCAGCTGCGTACGCATGTGGACCAGCTGGCCTCGAAGTCCTACTGGCGCTTCCTGGAGGAGTCGCCCGAGTTCGTGGTGCTCTTCGTGCCGGCGGAGTCGTTCCTCTCGGCGGCCTTGGAGACCGAGCCCGGCCTGATCGAGTACGCAGCTGAGCGCCGCGTCGTGCTGGCCTCACCGACGACGCTGATCGCGCTGCTGCGCACGGTCGCGCACGGCTGGTCCCACGAGGCGCTCGCCGAGCAGGCCCGGGAGATCCACCGGCTCGGCCGTGACCTGCACCAGCGGCTCTCCACGATGTCGACCCACCTGGACGGGATCGGGCGCTCCCTCAACACCGCGGTGACGCGCTACAACCAAGCGATCGGATCCCTCGACAACCGGGTCCTGGTGGCCGCCCGTCGTTTCAATGAATTATCGGTAACCGACGACGATCTCGAGACGCCGCGTCCGGTGGAGATGCGCGCTGTGGAGCGGCTGAGCAGCGTAAGGGAGGATGATCGGCGCGCCGCCGAGAATGACGGTGTGCCGGGCCCTACCGTGGGTTCTGATACACAGGCTGCATACGAGAGATCGTGACCATGAGTCAGCGCACCATCTGGGAGGAAGGACGCGAGTCCGGCCGCCATGTTGTCGCGCTCGGATCCGCCACGTCGCTGACGGTGACCTTCGTCGATCTCCTCATCGACGATCAGATCGGCCTGCTCTTCGACTTCGCCTTCGTGGCGATCGCGCTGACGCTCGCGCTGATCGTCAGACCCAGCGACTTCTTCGTGGTCGGTGTGCTCCCGCCGCTGATCATGCTCGGCATCTTCATCCTGCTGGCCGCGACCCAGCCCGGGTCGATCGCCGATGCGGAGGACGGCTTCGTCCAAGCCGTGGTCAGCGGCCTCGGACACCATGCGATCAGCCTGTTCATCGGCTATGCGGGATGCCTGGGCTGCCTGGTGATGCGCCGCCGAGTGCTGCGACAGCGCAGCGAGAGCCGCGACGAGGTCGAGCGCGAGCGCGCGCTGGCCTCCTGAGAATCAGTCCAGCGCCAGGAACCCGGAGACGTCGCCGGCACCCTCACGGATGACCTCGGGCTCGCCGCCGGACCAGTCGATGACCGTGGTCGGCTCGGCCGGGGTCTCACCGGCCTCGATGACGATGTCGACCTGGTGGTCGAGCGCCTCCTTGACGTTCCATCCGAAGACCTCCGGCTCGGTCTCGCCGGGCAGGATCAGCGTGGAGGACAGCAGCGGCTCACCGAGCTCCTCGAGCAGCGCCTGCACGACGGCATGCTCGGGGATGCGTACGCCGACGGTCTTCTTCTTCGGGTGCATCAGGCGTCGCGGCACCTCGGGGGTCGCCGGGAGGATGAACGTGTAGGGCCCCGGCGTCGCGTGCTTGATCGCCCGGAAGGCGCTGTTGTCGACGTGGACCATCGTGCCGAGCTGCGCGAAGTCCTTGCAGATCAGCGTGAAGTGGTGGCGGTCGTCGAGACCACGGATCCGCAGGATCCGGTCGCGCCCGTCCTTGTTGCCGATCCGCGAGCCGAGCGCGTAACCGGAGTCGGTCGGGTAGGCGATCAGCTGGTCCGCGCGCAGGGCATCGACGACCTGGCTGATCAGACGGGACTGCGGGTTGTCAGGGTGTACGTCGAGATATCGGGCCACCCCTCGACCCTAACGCCCATGGGCGGGCCAGGATCAACCCCTCGCGGCAGCGGCCTTCAGGTCCTTGCGGAGCTCGGTGGGCAGCGCGAAGATCAGCGACTCCTCGGCGCTCTTGTGCGCCTTGGCGTCGGGGAAGCCGCGCTCCTTGAGAAACTCGACGACACCCTCGACCAGCTTCTCGGGCACGCTGGCCCCGGAGGTGACCGAGACGCTGCGCACGCCCTCGAGCCAGGACTCGTCGATCTCGCCGGCGTCGTCGACGCGGTAGGCGGCCTTGGCGCCGGCCTCGAGAGCGACCTCGACCAGGCGGACCGAGTTGGAGGAGTTGCCGGAGCCGACGACGATGACCAGGTCGCTGGCCCCGCCGATCTCCTTGACCGCCTGCTGACGGTTCTGGGTGGCGTAGCAGATGTCGTCGCTGGGCGGGTCGAGCAGCTCGGGGAACTTCGCCCGGAGCGCGGCGACCGTCTCCATGGTCTCGTCGACCGAGAGGGTGGTCTGGGAGAGCCAGACGACCTTGGACGGGTCGGCGACCTCGACGCCGGGTACGTCACCGGGGCCCTCGACGAGCGTGGTCGCCTCCGGCGCCTCGCCCATGGTGCCCTCGACCTCCTCGTGACCGGCGTGGCCGATCAGCAGGATGCTGTAACCCTCACGCGCGAACCGCTTGGCCTCCAGGTGGACCTTGGTGACCAGGGGGCAGGTCGCGTCGATCGTCTTCAGCTCGCGCACGGCGGCGTCGGCGTGGACCGCCGGGGAGACGCCGTGGGCGGAGAAGACGACGGTCGCACCCGAGGGCACCTCGTCGAGCTCGTTGACGAACACCGCGCCGCGGTTGCGCAGATCGTCGACGACGTGCTTGTTGTGCACGATCTCCTTGCGCACGTAGACCGGCGCGCCGTAGAGGTCCAGGGCCTCCTCGACGGTGATCACGGCCCGGTCCACCCCCGCGCAGTAGCCGCGCGGCTCCGCGAGGAGGACAGCCTTCTCGTCGTCGGAGATCAGGCGTGGGGTGCCGAGGTCGATGCTCATGGCTCCAGTCTAGAGATCCATCCTGAAACCCGCCGAGTCGGCGCATCCTGACCGCCGTCCTCGCCGAGTCGGCTCGTCATGACGCGCCGACTCGGCCGGGATCTGGGTCAGGATGAGCCGACTCGGCGGCACTAAGGTGGCAGCCATGGCGTTGGACACCTCCCCCGAGTCGCCCGCCCCGGTGCGGCAGATCGCGAACGCGATCGGTAGCTGGATCGACAAGCTCGGTGCGGTCTGGGTGGAGGGGCAGGTGGCGCAGCTGAGCCGGCGGCCGGGGATGCAGACCGTCTTCTTGACCCTGCGCGACTCGGTGGCCGACATCTCGGTGCCGGTGACGTGCACCCGGTTCCTGCTCGACAGCCTCAACCCGCCGCTGGTCGAGGGCGCCTCGGTGATCATCCACGCGAAGCCGTCCTACTACGCCAACCGCGGCACCCTGTCTCTCCAGGCCCGCGACATCCGTCCGGTCGGCCTCGGCGAGCTGCTCGCCAGGCTCGAGCAGCGCCGGCAGCTGCTGGCCGCCGAGGGGCTCTTCGCCGCCGAGCTCAAGCGCCCGCTCCCGTTCCTGCCGACCAAGGTCGGGCTGCTCACCGCGGCCAACTCCGCGGCCGAGCGCGACGTGCTCGAGAACGCGAAGCGCCGGTGGCCGCAGGTGCGGTTCGAGGTGGCGTACGCCGCGATGCAGGGGGCGCGCAGCGCTGCCGACGTCGTCGAGAAGCTGCAGCGGCTCGACCGCGATCCCGAGGTCGACGTGATCGTCATCGCCCGCGGCGGCGGTTCGGTCGAGGACCTGCTGCCCTTCTCCGACGAGCACCTGATCCGCGCGGTGCACGCCGCTCGCACCCCGGTCGTCTCGGCGATCGGCCACGAGCCCGACTCGCCGCTGCTGGACCTGGCCGCCGACGTACGAGCCTCGACTCCGACCGATGCCGCCAAGCTCGTCGTGCCCGACGTGGTCGAGGAGCAGCGGATCGTCGCGACCGGGCGTGACCGGCTCCGCGGCGGGATCGCCGCGCTGATCCACCGTGAGCAGACGCTGCTGGACGCGTTGCGCTCGCGGCCCGTGCTGGCCGACCCGTGCTCGCTGATCGACGCCCGGCGCGACGAGGTCACCTCGCTGCGCGACCGAGCCCGTCGCACCGTCGGGCATGCCCTCGACCGGGCCGCCGACGACATCGGCCACCATCGCGCCCGTGCTCGCGCACTCTCACCTCTGGAGACGCTGAGACGGGGGTACGCCGTCGCCCAGGATGCCGACGGGCACGTGCTCACCAGCGTCGCCGACGCCACCGAAGGCGCCGCCGTCAGCATCCGCCTCGCCGACGGCCGCCTCGCCGCCACCATCACCTCGACCGAGAAAGACCCAGCCGATGACTGATGACGACAAGAACCTGTCCTATGAGCAGGCCCGAGAGGAGCTGATCGAGGTCGTACGCAAGCTCGAGGCCGGCGGCATCACCCTCGAGGAGTCGCTGGCTCTGTGGGAACGCGGCGAGAAGCTGGCCACGCTGTGCCAGGAGTGGCTCGACGGCGCCCGGAAGAAGATCGACGCCGCCATCGCCGACGACTGACGAGAAGTCGGCCCCGTCGGCCCAGGCGTCGGCCCGGTCGGCCGAGACGTCACCCCGGTCGGCCGAGACGTCACCCCGGTCGCCCGAGGCGTCAGCTCGGTCGGCCGAGTGGTCAGCCCGGATGCCCGAGACGTCACCCCGGTCGGCCGAGGCATCAGCCCGGTCGGCCGAGTGGTCACCCCGGATGCCCGAGACGTCACCCCGGTCGGCCGAGGCGTCACCCCGGTCGGCCGAGACGTCACCCCGGTCGGCCGAGACGTCACCCCGGTCGGCCGAGACGTCACCCCGGTCGGCCGAGACGTCACCCCGGTCGGCCGAGACGTCACTCCCGCTGATCCAGTTGTCACAGCACTGCCATCTCGGCCGACGTAAGTGACGGCTCGACCGACGTACGTGACGCTTCGGCCGACCTACGTGACGCTTCGACCAGCGCCGGCGACGGCTCGAGCGACGGGGGCGACAGCTCGGCCGACGGACGTGACGCATCGACCGACGTAGGCGACGGCTCGACCGACGGGGGCGGCGGCTCGACCGACGGGGGCGGCGGCTCGACCGACGTACGTGACGGCTCGACCGACGGGGGTGACGGCTCGACCGACGGGGGTGACGGCTCGACCGACGGGGGTCCTACTTCAGGGAGTCGGTGGTGAGGAGGGTGAGGTAGTCGCGTACGTCGCCGTCCTTGGGGCCCCAGAGCATGAGGGTCTGGCCGTCGACCTCGGCGGAGTAGGCGGTGTCGCCGCCGGAGTCGGACCATTCGGTCCAGGTGGTGGCGACGTCGGTGTCGATGTTGACCTCGTCGCCCTTCTTGGCCTGGGTGTCGACGTTCTTCTGGGCGAGCGCCTGCGCGGAGCGGGTGGACAGCTCCAGGCCGACGTAGGAGGTCTCACCCTTGACGAACGACATGGTCCATGCGGGCTCTTCGCCGCCCTGGTAGGACGGGTCGGTGTTGGCGTACCAGCCCGAGGGCAGCTCACGCGGGTAGACGACGTCGAGGTCGGCGACCTGGGCGCTGCGTACGGCCTCGGCCCAGTCGGCCTTGTAGGTCTCGTTGGCACCGCTGACCTCGCGCTCGAGGTTGCCGCGCCACTGCACGATCAGGACGATCGGGACGACGAGGACGAGCAGGAAGATCATCGACCCGATCAGGGCCCCGAACGTGCGGGGGTAGCTGCGTGCCGGGACCTCCGGCTGCTCACCCGTCGGCTGACTCGACGGCTGGGCGGGCTGCTGCTGATCGGTGTCGCTCACGCCCTCCATGGTCCCACTCGACCGATGTTCCCTCGAATCGTGGTGTCGACAGGCTCGACCAGCACCACAACTTGTTCCGCAGATGAGGACATCTTGACCAATAATGATCCGCAGATGCGATACTCCTCCGGTGACCACGTACCGCATCGCCGAGGCCGCCGATCTTCTCGGCGTCAGCGACGACACCGTGCGCCGCTGGATCGACGCGGGCCGGATCGAGGCGACCACGGAGAACGGTCGCGCGGTCATCGACGGCATCGTCCTCGCCGAGCTGGCCACGGAGCTGGCCGATGCCCCCAACCCGGACCGGGCGAAGGCCGTCAGTGCCCGCAACCGGATGCTCGGGATCGTCACCAAGACCACCCTGGACACCGTGATGGCCCAGGTGGAGATGGTCTGCGGGCCTTACCGGATCGTCTCGCTGATGAGCGCAGAGGCCGCCACCGAGCTCGGGCTCGAGCCCGGTGTCAGCGCCGTGGCATCGATCAAGTCAACCAACGTCGTAGTGGAGCGCCCATGATCACGAAGACCACCATCTCCACCGTCGTCGCGGTGACGGCCCTGCTCGCACTCGCCGGATGCGGGAGCTCGAGCGAGGACACGCAGGATCAGGAGCTGACCGTCTTCGCGGCCGCCTCGCTGACCGACACGTTCACCGAGCTGGCCGAGGAGTTCGAGAAGGACCACCCCGGGGTCAAGGTGACCACCAGCTTCGGCGGCTCCTCGGACCTCGTGGCCCAGATCGAGGACGGCGCGCCGGCGGACGTCTTCGCCTCGGCCGACACCAAGAACATGGACAAGCTCGGCGACCTGGCCACCGACCCGCAGGACTTCGCCTCCAACACGCTCGAGATCGCGACCCCGCCCGGCAACCCGGCCAAGATCACCGCCTTCCAGGACCTGGCCAAGGAGGGCTCCAAGGTCGTCGTCTGCGCGGTCGAGGTGCCCTGCGGCAACGCGACCGCCGAGATGGAGAAGAAGACCGGTGTCGACATCGAGCCGGTTAGCGAGGAGCAGTCGGTCAGCGACGTGCTCGCCAAGGTCACCTCCGGTGACGCCGACGCCGGACTCGTGTACGTCACCGACGTGACCGCCGCGGGCGACACCGTGACGGGCGTCGAGTTCGAGGAGTCCGACCAGGTCGTGAACACCTACCCGATCAGCACCCTCGACGGCGCCGACGATGCCGACCTCGCCCAGGAGTTCGTCGACCTGGTGCTGAGCGAGGCGGGACAGAAGGTGTTGTCCGATGCCGGCTTCGGCCAGCCCTGATCTTCTCGGGAGGTCCAGTCGGACGGACCGGCAGCGGGGGGCCGGTCCGTCCGTCGGCATGCCACGCTGGCTGTGGTTCCCGGCGGCCCTCGCCGCGGCGTTCATCATCGTCCCGCTCGCCGCGATCATCCTCCGCGTCGACCTGGCGAGCTTCCCGGAGCTGATCACCTCGCCCTCCGCCCTGGAGGCGCTCTGGCTCAGCCTGCGCACCGCGGTGGCGAGCACCCTGCTGTGCATCGTCCTCGGCGTACCTCTATCCACGGTCCTCGCCCGCACCAGCTTCCGCGGCCAGGGGCTGATGCGCTCGCTGGTGCTCCTCCCGCTGGTGCTCCCGCCGGTCGTCAGCGGGCTGGCGCTGCTCTACACGTTCGGCCGGCGTGGCCTGCTCGGGCAGTCGCTGGACCTGATCGGCATCCAGATCACGTTCACCACGCTCGCCGTCGTGATGGCGCAGACGTTCGTCGCGCTGCCGTTCCTGGTGATCAGCCTCGAGGGCGCCCTGCGCACCAGCGGCACCCGCTACGAGGCCGTCGCGGCCACGCTCGGCGCGCGCCCGACCACCGTCTTCCGGCGGGTCACCCTCCCCCTGGTCGGCCCCGGCCTGCTCTCCGGCTCCGTCCTCGCCTTCGCCCGCTGCCTGGGCGAGTTCGGCGCCACGATCACCTTCGCCGGCAACCTCC
This sequence comes from Nocardioides sp. NPDC054178, assembly GCF_055585005.1. Classification (NCBI taxonomy): domain Bacteria; kingdom Bacillati; phylum Actinomycetota; class Actinomycetes; order Propionibacteriales; family Nocardioidaceae; genus Nocardioides; species Nocardioides sp. NPDC054178. Next base: position 303,324 of record NZ_JBVJKY010000008.1, on the reverse strand, counting down.
CCGGCGTCACCAGCACGATGCCGCTGCAGGTCTACCTGCTCCGCGTCGACGACCCCGACGCGGCCGTCGCGCTCTCGCTGGTGCTGGTGGTCGTCGCGGTCGCCGTGATCGGCTTCGCCCGCCACGGGAGGGCCCTGTGAGCTCTCTGCACCTCCGCGCGGTGATCGCCCAGCGCGGCATCGACGTCACCCTCGACGTGACCGCCGGCGAGACGATCGCGCTCACCGGCCCCAACGGTGCCGGCAAGTCGAGCCTGCTCGGCGTCATCGCCGGTCTCCTGCGTCCCGACGAGGGAGAGGTACGCCTCGGCGACCGCGACCTGGACGGCACTCCCCCGCACGCCCGCGGCGTCGCGCTGCTCGCCCAGGACCCGCTCCTCTTCCCGCACCTGTCGGTGCTGGCCAACGTCGCCTTCGCTCCCCGGGCCCGAGGCGTACGCCGCCGTGAGGCCCACGAGCTCGCCCTCCGCCACCTCACCGAGATCGGCGCCGAGAAGCTCGCCGGGCGCAAGCCGTCCCAGATCTCCGGCGGCCAGGCCCAGCGGGTGGCGGTGGCCCGGGCGCTCGCGGCCGACCCGGAGCTGCTCCTGCTCGACGAGCCGATGGCCTCGCTCGACGTCGACGTACGTCCCGCGCTGCGCCAGACCCTGCGCACCGCCCTCGAGGACAGGACCGCCATCATCGTCACCCACGACGCCGCCGACGCCCGTGCGCTCGCCGACCGGGTGGTGGTGATCGAGCACGGTCACATCGTCGAGGACGGCCCCACCGAGCAGGTTCTGGAGCACCCGCAGTCGGGCTTCGCTGTGAGGCTTGTCTCTGGATCGATCAAGTGACACCACGGACGCTTCACCGCCCCCGGCCGATAGATTGAACCCATGAACGACACCCAGCCGCTCGGCGTCGCCCCCACCGCTCCTGACCGCAACCTGGCCCTGGAGCTGGTGCGCGTGACCGAGGCGGCGGCGATGGCCGCGGCCCGCTGGGTGGGCCGGGGCGACAAGAACGGCGCCGACGGTGTCGCGGTCAACGCGATGCGCACGATGATCTCCACGGTCGCCATGAACGGCACCGTCGTGATCGGCGAGGGCGAGAAGGACAACGCCCCGATGCTCTTCAACGGCGAGCAGGTCGGTGACGGCACCGGACCGGAGTGCGACGTCGCGGTCGACCCGATCGACGGCACCACCCTGACCGCCAAGGGCATGAGCAACGCGGTCGCGGTGATGGCGGTGGCCCCGCGCGGCAGCATGTACGACCCCAGCGCCGTCTTCTACATGGAGAAGCTGGTGACCGGTCCCGAGGCCGCCGACGTCGTCGACATCCGCCTCCCCGTGGCCGAGAACATCGCCGCGGTGGCGAAGGCCAAGGACACCACGGCCTCCGACATCACCGTGATCGTGCTCGACCGGCCGCGCCACGACAAGCTGGTCGAGGAGATCCGCGAGACCGGCGCCCGGATCAAGTTCATCGTCGACGGTGACGTGGCCGGCGCCATCTCGGCCGCCCGCGCCGGCTCCGGCGCCGACCTACTGATGGGCATCGGCGGCACCCCCGAGGGCATCGTCGCGGCCTGCGCGATGAAGGCCCTGGGCGGCACCATCCAGGGCCGGCTGTGGCCCAAGGACGACGAGGAGCGCCAGCGTGCCCTCGGCGCCGGCCACAACCTCGACCCCGACTTCGTGCTCCACACCAACGACCTGGTCACCGGCGACGACTGCTTCTTCGTCGCGACCGGCATCACCGACGGCGACCTGATGCGCGGCGTGCAGTACCTCCCGCACGGCGCCGTCGTCACCGACTCCCTGGTGATGCGCAGCCGCTCGGGCACCATCCGCAAGGTCACCTCCGAGCACCAGCTCGCCAAGCTCAAGGCCTACAGCGCGATCGACTTCTGATCCTCGGCCGGCGAGTGCGCCGGACAGACGCGGCAAGGACCTCCTGGTCCTTGCCGCGTTTCTCGTTGTCCTCGGGGTCCCCGAAGTCCCCACCCGAGTCGTCGGAGCGACCGCCCACAGTGCCCTTTTGTTGCTATCTTGTGGTGCGACACGAGCATTGATGAGCGTCTCAGGTGTATGTCGTTCCGGGAGGCATCGACGTGACGGACCCATTCTTCGCTGCACTGCGGGCACGCCGCCCCGACGTCGACATCGTCATCCTGCCGCCGGAAGATCCTCCCGAGCCATCCCCCGAGGCGACGGCTGACGAGCTGAGCCGGTCGGCGGAAGCCGTGGACGCAACCGTCGCCGCCATCGCCGCGCGCCTCCCGGAGCCCACCTCGGACGGCCCCAGGTGGGAGACCTACAACCGCGACGACGTACGCCGCTGGGCCCAGCTCGAGGCGAGAGCTGCCGACGGCGGCGCGATCCTGGCCGGCCTGGACCAGGGGTTCCGAGACGCGAGGTGGCACTCCACGCTCGCGGTGAAGGCCTTCCACCGATGGACCGCCTCGCAACCGGAGGTCCAGATCGTCGGCACCTGGTCCGAGAGCCATCACGCCCTCGTGGTGACGGTGACCGGCCAGGTCCTCCATCCCGCGCCGGGCGTACGGGAGGCGTTGACATGACGCTTCACGTCGAACCGGCCAAGGTCCGGTCCACGGCAACCGCGTGGGATACCGAGAATCTCCATCTCACCGCCGTGGCGAAGCAGATCAACGGTGCCGGGGCCGGTGGATTCACGCCGACCGTCGCGAGCCTGGTCGAACAGTTCATCAAGGCGTGGGAGGCGATCGCCGCACGGTCCGCGCGTTCCGCCGAGACCCAGGCCGACGGGCTGAGGAGCACGGCACTCGACATCCTCGAGGCCGACGCGAAGACCGACGTCAACGCATCACTGGTGCTGAACAGCATCAAGGAGACCCGGTGACCATCACCATCTCCCTACCCCCGACGCCGAGCGAGACGCCTGAGTTCAAGGGGGACGGGGAGAAGGTCCACGAGACGGGGAGCACCCTGCGGACGTCGTCGTCGATCTTCGACGACCATGGCTCGTTCGTCGGGGGGAAGGCCAAGGACTCCGGCCTCCTCGACGGCCAGGCGGCTGCAGCGTACGCCCAGGCACTCAGTCCCATCGGCAAGCACGCGGACGCCTGCTCGTTGGCGCTGCGCGCCGCAGCCAACGCCGTCCTGGGCCACGGCGACGACCTGGTCGATCTCGAGAAGCGCCATCAACGGCTCCAGAGCGACCGGGAGCACCTGACCCGCGAGGCCGCCGCGCTCGCCGCCCGGGCGAATCCGCTGCCGACCGACGAGGCCGAGCTCCAGCTCCTCAAGGCGGACTGCGACCGCTGCACCAGCCAGATCGAGGCGTACGAATCGGATCTGGTGAAGTGGACCGAGGACCTCAAGGCCAGCGAAGACAAGGTCACCGCCGCGCTCCGCGGGGCGATGACGGAGACACAGATCGACCAGAAGTACGCCGGGGTCGCCGACCCCGCGGACGCTGCCAGGGACTCGATGCCGCCTGGCCAGGATCCCAAGGCCGTCAAGGCGTGGTGGGACGGGCTCACCGAGGAGCAGCGCGCGGCCATGATCGCTGCCGACCCCGAGATCGTGGGCAACACCGACGGCATCCCGGCGGCGGCCCGCAGCGAGGCGAACACGATCTCGCTCGACCGTGACCTCGCCGAGCTGGGCGCCATCCCCGAGGACCAGCGCACCGACGACGAGCAGACCCGCTACGACAACGCGAAGGCCGCAGACGTCGCGCGTGACAAGATCGAGAGATCCAAGGACCCGATGACGAACGAGCACTACGAGGCCCAGGTCTACCTCTATGACCCGATGGCCTTCGGCGGCGACGGACGGGTCGCGATGGCGGTCGGCGACCTCGACACGGCGCGCAACGTATCGGTCAGCGTGCCGGGCCTGACCACCGACATGGAGTCGGCCCAGTCGAATGCCGAGAACGTGATCAATCTCCATCAGGCAGTGTCCTTCGAGGGCGGCACCAGCACCGCCACCATGTTCTGGATCGGCTACGACGCACCCAGCGGAGCCGACTCGGCCGGGGTCGCGACCGAGGGCATGGCCGCCGCCGCCGGCGAGCGGCTCGCCGACACCCTCGACGGCCTCAACGCCATGCGCTCCGACGAGTTCCACCTCACCGCCATCGGCCACAGCTACGGGTCCACCACCGTCGCCCACGCCATGACCGACCACCACCCCGGTGCCGACGACGTCGTCCTGCTGGGCAGTCCCGGCGCCGGCGACGATGCCGACTCGGCCGACGACCTCGGCGTCGGCTCGGGACACGTCTTCGTCGGCACGAACAGCGAGGACCTCGTCGGCCGGCTGGGGCAGACCGGCTGGGTCAGTCCCGCGGCCATCGGCGCAGGGGTGCTCACCGGCCCCCTCGGCGGGGTCGTCGCCCAGATGGCCGGCGCCGGCCTCGGCCACAACCCGGCGGAGGACGACTTCGGTGCCGTACGCTTCCAGGCCGAGAGCACCAGCAGAGGGTCGATCCCCAACATCGACGACCACGTCAAGTACTACGACCACGACACGGAGTCACTCGCCAACATGGCCCACATCGTCAACGGCCAGTACGGCGACGTCGTCCGCGCCGGGCAGGTGCACGACCCGTGGTACCGCGGTCCGGTCGACCCCGAGAGCGACCGCACCCCGACCAGCCCCGACACGGACGGCTCATGACCGCCCGGATCCTGGCCGCGACCGCCGCGGCACTGACGATCCTGCTCGCCGGAGGATGTGGTGGAGTGAGCGACCAGACCTACCCCGAGCTGGAGCAGCAGCGAGACGACGTGCTCGCGTGGGCACGTGAGCTGTCGGCCGTTGCCTCCACGACACTCGCCACGTCCCCGGAGGAGGCGACCGAGGCCTACGACGGCGTGGCCCAGAAGGGGACCTCGGACACGTACAAGTCGTACAAGTACGACGTCCAGGCAGACTTCGTCACGGAGCACCAGGAGCCGCTCGATGCGCTGCGCGACGAGCTCGAGGAGTTCAGTCCGACGCCCAGCGGCAACTCGCTGCGGCTCTCGCACGGTGACCTGACCGCCCACTTCCAGACCTATCCGAAGGCCCCCGGGGCGGTCGGCCTCGTCGTCGAAGGACCCGCGATCGAGATCGACCAGGAAGACATCAGCGACTGGGACGGCTTCGTCGTCGGCGAACCGGTCGACCTGGCCTGACCCGGTAAAGTCGGTGTATGACCACCGCCGCCGAGCCGACCGAGTCAACCGCCTTCCTCCCCGGAGGGGTCGAGCTGGCGTACGACACGTTCGGCGACCCCGGCGCTGACCCGCTGCTGCTGATCATGGGGCTCGGTGGGCCGATGACCTGGTGGAACACCCAGCTGTGCGAGCTGCTGGCCGAGGCCGGGTTCTACGTGGTCCGCTACGACAACCGCGACATCGGCCACTCCTCGCCGCATCAGTCCGACGAGCGGATCACCCTCGCGAGGCTGGCCCGGGCGTTCGTGGGGCTGCCGACGACGTCGCCGTACGCCATGGACGACCTCGCCGACGACGCGGCCGCGCTGCTGACCCATCTCGGCATCGACTCCGCCCACGTGTGGGGCGTGTCGATGGGCGGGATGATCGCCCAGACCCTCGCCATCCGCCACCCCGACCGGGTGCGCTCGGTCTGCTCGACGATGTCCACCACCGGCCGTCGCGGGGTCGGCTTCCAGCACCCGACCCTGCTGCCCGCGCTGGTCATCAAGAAGCCCGGCCTGGAGGGCTACATCGAGCGCCAGATCAAGGGCGGCCTCCAGATCGGCTCCCCCGGCTTCCCCGAGCCCGAGGACGAGGTACGCCGGCGGGCGATCGACACCTGGAACCGCGGCGTCAGCGGGCCCGCCGTCGCTCGGCAGATGCTCGCCGTCCTCACCCAGCCCGACCGCACCGCGGACCTCGGGCGCATCAAGGTCCCGTTCAGCGTGATCCACGGGCTGACCGACAAGATGGTCCACGTCTCCGGCGGCCGGGCGACCGCCGCCGCCGTCCCCGGTGCCGAGATCACCCTGTTCAAGGGCATGGGCCACGACCTGCCCCGAGCGCTGTGGCCGGCCTTCATCAAGGTCGTGCGCCGCACCGCCGACCGCGCCGACCGCGCCGTCTCCGCCTAGCGGATGCGCGCCGGGGCCGTCCGCACAGGCCCCGCAGAATCGCCCTCGCTCCCGCCCCGGGGATACCGTGAGCACCATGCACGACCACGGCTCCCTGCCCGCGCTCGGCTGGTCCGAGTTCTTCACCACCTGGAGTCTGCAGCCCGGCTGGCTGCTCGCCGCGGTCATCCTCGGCGCGGGCTATCTCACGTTCCGCAACGCCGCCGGTCCGGCCTCGACGGTCAAGGGCTGGCGGGTGGCGTCGTTCCTGACCGGGCTCGCGCTGATGTACGTCGTGGTCGCCTCGGCCATCAACGCCTATGCGATGGCGCTGGCCTGGATGCACATGGTGCTCCATCTGACGCTGATCATGATCGTGCCGACCCTCCTGGTGCTCGGTCACCCGCTCACCGTCATCGCCGAGACCGGCCCGCGGGCCGCGCGGGCGATGCGCTCGCTCCCGGTCACCGTCCTGGTCCACCCGGTCACCGGCACCCTGCTCTACTCGGTGGTCATCATCGGCACCCACCTGTCCGGTTTCATGGACTCGATGGCGCAGAGCACGGCGCTGATGGTCGGCGAACAGGTGGCGTACGTCGTCGCCGGCTTCCTCTTCCTCACCGGCACGATCGGCGAGGAGAAGGTCCGTTCCGACCTGCCCTATCTGGGTCGGATCGCGCTCCTCGTCGTGGGCATGGTGCCCGACACGATCGTGGGGATCGTGATGCTGCAGACCGAGCGCGACCTCTACCCGGTCTACTCCGCCGCCCGACCCGAGTGGGCGCCCGACGCGGTGCGCGACATCCAGACCGCCGGCGGTCTGATGTGGGCCGGCGGCGACGGCGGCATGATGCTGCTCGCCATCGGCCTCGTCATCGCCGTCGTCTCATCGGCCGAACGCCGGGCCAAGATGACCGGCCGTTTCCTCGACGGCGTACGCAGCAGCCGGCTCGCCGAGGAGAGCGCCCGGGGCATGGCGGAGGGCCCCGCCGAGCCGGGATCCGTGGATCCCGACAGCGACGAGGCCCTCGATGCCTACAACGCGATGCTGGCTCGGATGAACCAGCAGCACTGAGCGTCAGTTGACGCGGAGGCCCGACTCGGTGTCGAAGACGTGGACGTCCTCGGGGTCGGTGGTGACGTAGATGGTGTCGCCCTTGCTGACCTGGTCCTTGGAGGAGACCCGGACGATCAGGGTCGACGGGACACCCTCGACGTCGCTGGTGCCGTAGACGTAGGAGTCGGAGCCGAGCTCCTCGACGACGGTCACCTGGACCGGCAGCCCGCCCTGGCCCTCGCCGATGACCCGGAAGCTCTCCGGGCGCACGCCGATGGTGATCTCCTTGGGCATGTCGGAGGCGCCCACGGGGACGACGTACTCCCCGATCTTGGCGCCGCCGTCGGCGGCGGTGGCCTTGATGAGGTTCATCTGCGGCGAGCCGATGAAGCCGGCGACGAAGAGGTTGACCGGCTTGCGGTAGAGGTTGAGCGGGGTGTCGACCTGCTGCAGCTCACCGTTGCTCATCACCGCGACGCGGTCGCCCATCGTCATCGCCTCGACCTGGTCGTGGGTGACGTAGACGGTGGTGATGCCGAGGTCGGCCTGGAGCTTGGCGATGTCGGTGCGGGTCTGCACGCGCATCTTGGCGTCGAGGTTGGAGAGCGGCTCGTCCATGCAGAAGACCTGCGGCTGGCGGACGATCGCACGGCCCATGGCGACGCGCTGGCGCTGACCACCGGAGAGCGCCTTCGGCTTGCGGTCGAGGTAGTCGGTCAGACCCAGGGTCTTGGCGGCCTCGGCGACGAGCTTGTCACGCTCGGCCTTCGGAACCTTGGCCATCTTCAGCGAGAACGCCATGTTCTCGGCGACGCTCATGTGCGGGTAGAGCGCGTAGTTCTGGAAGACCATCGCGATGTCGCGGTCCTTGGGCGCCACGTTGGTGACGTCGCGGTCGCCGATCCTGATGGAACCGGAGTTGACCTCCTCCAGCCCGGCGAGCATGCGCAGGGTGGTGGTCTTACCGCATCCGGACGGGCCGACGAGCACCATGAACTCGCCGTCCTTGATCTCGAGGTCGATGCCCTTGACGGCGGGCTCGTCGGCGCCGGCATACCACCGCTGCGCCTTGTCGAAGCTGACTGTTGCCATGATTCCGTTGTCTCCTTCACCGGCAGGTACGTGCCGGACGATCCGTTGTGAAGTGACCGGGGCCACATCGGCCCCGGCGGAGACACCTTAGCCCAGATCCGGAATCAGCGGGTCAAAGCCCGGCACACAGCCGGGGCACAGCCCTCGTAGGCGTTCAGCCGGCGCATCAGGTCACGGGCGTACGGCTTCGCGTGGTCCTCGGCGAAGACGTTGCGGTCCTCCCACGGCCGGTCGTAGCGGTAGAGCTCGTAGGCGTAGTCGGTGCCCTTCCAGGACTTGTCCAGGTCGAACCGGACCAGCAGCCCCTGCGAGCCGCGCACGGCGATGTAGGACGGAATGATGTCGATGGTGCCGCCCGAGCCGCTGTCGAGGTCGACCTCGCCGGGGTGCGACTTGGCGTAGGTGTGCTCGAAGAAGGCGTACTTCCCGCCCGGCAGCCGCGGCCGGCTCAGGGACTGCGCGAACGAGCTCCCGGAGACGTAGGGCGGGGTCGGGGCACCCGCGATGTCGAGGAACGTCGGCGCGAGGTCGATGTTGTTGACGAACTGGCTGCGCTTGCCGGGCACCACGTCGGGGCCGACGACGACCAGCGGAACACGGGTGTCGGAGTCGTAGGGAGCGCCCTTTCCGCCGTTGAGCTGGTGCTGGCCCAGGTGGAAGCCGTTGTCGGAGGTCAGCACGATGTAGGTGTCCTCGCCGGCGGCCTGGCGGACCTGGGTGATCATCCGGTCGATCGACTGCACCATCCGGGCCCGGTCGCGGTACTGGCTGAGCGCGGTCTCGTCGCTCAGCGAGACCTTGTTGGTGCGCCAGGCCGGGGCCTGCGACGTACGTCCCCCGCGGCCGAGGTAGGTCGGGGCGTTGTCCCCGCGGTCGTCGCCGTAGCCGACGAGGTCCTTCAGGGTCAGGTCGGCGCACGCGACCCGGCCGCAGTTGCCGCCCGCGGGGTTACCGGCGGGCGCCTGGTCGGCGAAGGCGGGCGGGAACCAGGTGTCCAGGCCCGGGTAGTGGTGGCCGAGCCGCGAGTGCGGTCCGTAGGCGGCGATCTCGAGGAAGTAGGGCTTCTCGCCGTCGCGGTGCGCGTTGATGAAGTCGAGGGCGTAGTCGCGGGTGACGTTGGTGGCGTACGCCGCGTCCTTCTCCTGCACCGAGGCGTTCCGCGCGGGCTGCGGGTGGTTGTGCAGCTGCACGTCGCCATCGCTGTCGAGGTAGGTGGTCTGGTAGCCCCAGCCGCCGTAGGCGCCGCCGAGGAGCGCGTTCCAGGAGTCCCAGCCGGGCACCTTGGGCGGCGGGACGCGCTTGCCGTCGGGGCCGATGGTGGCCTCGTAGGCGTTGATGTACTTCCCCACGAACCCGGTCGTGTAGCCGGCCTTCTGGAGCCCGATGCTGAACTGCTTCTCGACGTTGCCGTAGCGCTGGAAGGCCGACCAGCCGCCGACCGGGTGCTCCGGGTCGTTCTGGGTGTTGGTGAGGACCTTGGTGTGGTGCGGGGTCTGCCCGGTCAACAGCGCCGCGCGCGAGGGGCAGCAGAGCGAGTCGATGACGAAGGAGTTCTGGTAGGTCGCGCCCTCGGCGGCCATCTTCGTCGCCTCCGGCATCGTGCGGAGCAGCTCCAGGGAGAAGTCGTCCATCAGGATCAGGATCATGTTGCGGCGCTCGTCGGTGGTGGCGGCCAGCTCCGCCGCGTCCTCGACCGGCGCTGCCGACGGGTCGGCGGCGGCAGAACCGGCGGCCACCGTCTTCGGGCCGAGGACCAGGAGACCGGCGATCAGGGCCACGACGGCCAGGAGTGCGGCGCCCAGCAGTGCGCTCCACTTCGGCTTCATCCCGAGACTCCTTTGTCTAGTATCTAACTGCACTATATCTGGTTCAAGCGAGGTTAGTGCCTCATTTCCAGGCACGACAAAATGGGTCCGCGGAGCGGACCATCCCCCGAGCTGGTGGTGCTAGTGCAGCTCGTGCGGCGGCATCTTCAGCTGCCGCGAGCGCTTCGCTTCCTTCAGCGGCTTGCGGATGACGGTGACGCCACCCATCAGGGCCAGACCCTTCACCCGCAGCACCGGACCGCCGGTCGGCTCGATCCCGCGCGGACCGACGTAGCCGCCCATGATGCCGACGCCCTGCATGACGACCTGGACATCGGGACCGACGGTGATGTTGACCCCGCCCATGATCGCGTTGGCGTAGATCACGGTCTCCTGCGCGGAGAACTGCGCCTGACGCATGTCGAGGTCGGCGCCGCCCATCAGGGCGATCACGTTGCCGGTCGCCGGCACCGTCCAGATCCCGCGCCGGTCGACGCCGCTCATGATCGCGACATAGAGCTGGCTCTCGATCGGATTGTCGGCGAAGACCGCGGGGCTGTTGCCCGTGGCGGGCTTCGACACCGGGACCGGCGGCGCCGGGGTGCCCGCTGCCGGCAGGTCGACGGTGATCGGGATCAGGTCGGCGTACGTCTTGGCCTTGAAGGTCGCCTCGAGGCGGTCGTCGAGCTCGTCGATCTCCAGGCGGCCCTCGCCCGCGGCCTCGCGCAGGATGTCGGCCACCTTGTGGCGGTCGGCATCGCTGATCCGGAGATTCGGATCAGGATTCTGTCCGCGAAATGGCTCGGGGGTCGTTCCCATGGGGCGAATGCTAGTGCGGGGCTCCGAGGTACGCCTCGGTAATCCCCCTGATGGCATTCGATCGATGGCTACTCCAGGCCGAGATGCTGCCTCAGCGTGCGCTTCGGGCCACGCGGTCCCCGGCGCCTGACGGTCACGTCGCCCAGCACTGCGATGCCGCGCACCCGCACCACCGGCGAGTCCGCGGTGAGCATCTCGGGCACCTTCGCCGACGGCTCCTTGAAGTCACCGAGGACGCCGTTGCCCTCCACGATCACGTGCACGTGGGGCGGCACGGTGACCTTCACGCTGCCCAGGACGGAGGTGGCGTTGATGACCACCTCGCGCGCGGAGTAGTGCGCCTCGCGCAGATCGATGTTGGCGTCGCCCAGCACCGCGTTGACCGAGAGATGCTGGGGAACCACCCAGAAGCCCTTGCGCTCGACGTTGCTCAGGAACGCGCTGGCGCTGTCGTTCGCCTCGCCCCCGCTGTAGACGACGGGGACCGCGCCGGCGGCCGGCGCCGCGGCCGGTGGTGGCAGCACCGGCGCCCGCCCCGCGACCGGCAGGTCCTGCGTGATCGGCTCCAGGTCGGCGTACGTCTTGGCCTTGTAGGTCTCCTCGAGCCGCTCCTCGAGCTCGTCGATGTCCAGCCGGCCCTCGCCCGCGGCCTCGCGCAGGATGTCGGCCACCGCGTGGCGATCGGCATCGCTGACGCGCAGGTCGGCTCGGCGGGGCTGGCCGGGGTGCGGTTCAGGGAGTCCCATGATCCTGAATGCTATCGGCGCAGGTCTCGCCCGTCTCTCAGGTTCAACCCTGAGAGACGGGCGACGGTGCGTCAGTCGGCGAGCGGCAGATACACCCGGCTCCCCGCCGCCGCGAACTCCTTGGACTTCTCCAGCATCCCCGCCTCGATCTCCTCGGGGGACGCGCCGTCGTTGCCACCGAAGCGGTCGCGTACGTCCTGGCTGATCTTCATCGAGCAGAACTTCGGGCCGCACATGGAGCAGAAGTGGGCGGTCTTGGCGCCCTCCGCCGGCAGGGTCTCGTCGTGGAAGCTCTCCGCGGTGACCGGGTCCAGGGACAGCGCGAACTGGTCGCGCCAGCGGAACTCGAAGCGGGCCTTGGAGAGCGCGTCGTCGTGGTCGCGGGCGCCCGGGTGGCCCTTGGCGATGTCGGCGGCGTGGGCGGCGAGCTTGTAGGTGATCACGCCGGTCTTGACGTCGTCCCTGTCCGGCAGGCCGAGGTGCTCCTTGGGGGTGACGTAGCAGAGCATCGCGGTGCCGTGCATCGCGATCGTGGCCGCGCCGATGGCGCTGGTGATGTGGTCGTAGCCCGGCGCGATGTCGGTGGCCAGCGGGCCCAGCGTGTAGAACGGCGCGCCGTGGCACCACTCCTGCTGGAGGTCGACGTTCTCCTTCACCAGGTTGAGCGGGACGTGGCCGGGGCCCTCGACCATGACCTGGACGTCGTGCTCCCAGGCCCTCTCGGTCAGCTCGGCCAGCGTCCTCAGCTCGCTGAGCTGGGCCTCGTCGTTGGCGTCGGCGGTCGAGCCCGGGCGGAGGCCGTCGCCGAGGGAGAAGGCGACGTCGTACTGCTTGAAGATCTCGCAGAGCTCGTCGAAGTGGGTGTAGAGGAAGCTCTCCTGGTGGTGCGCGAGGCACCAGCCGGCCATGATCGAGCCGCCTCGGGACACGATGCCGGTGACGCGGTTGGCGGTGAGCGGGACGTAGCGGAGCAGGACCCCCGCGTGGATCGTCATGTAGTCGACGCCCTGCTCGGCCTGCTCGATGACGGTGTCGCGGAACACCTCCCAGGTCAGCTTGTCGGCCTCGCCGTCGACCTTCTCCAGGGCCTGGTAGATCGGGACGGTGCCGATCGGGACCGGGCTGTTGCGCAGGATCCACTCACGCGTGGTGTGGATGTCGTCGCCGGTGCTCAGGTCCATCACCGTGTCCGCGCCCCAGGTGATCGCGTGGGTGAGCTTGTCGACCTCCTCGGCGATGGAGGAGGTGACCGCGGAGTTGCCGATGTTGGCGTTGATCTTCACCAGGAACCGCTTGCCGATGATCATCGGCTCGGACTCGGGGTGGTTGACGTTGTTGGGGATGATCGCCCGGCCCGCGGCCACCTCCTCGCGGACCAGCTCGGGGTCGCAGCTCTCCCGCACCGCGACGTAGGCCATCTCCTTGGTGATGATGCCCTGGCGCGCGTAGTGCATCTGGGTGATGTTGGTGCCCTTGCGCGGGGCGCGGCGCTCGCCCTGCCACTCCTGGCGGGCCGCGCCGCGGCGTACGGCTGCCTTGCCGTTGTCGAGCAGCTCGGTGCGGCGGCCCTCGTACGTCTCGGTGTCGCCTCGCTCGTGGATCCACTCGTCGCGACGCGGGGGCAGGCCCTGCTCCGGCTGGGATCCCGGGCCCTCGGTGCAGTAGCGGTCGAAGGTCTCGCCGTTGGTGAGCGCGACCCGGGTCACCGGGACCTTCAGGTCGCCGAGCTCGAGGCGGGTGTGGGCGGGGTGGACGGTCATGCGGTCTCCTTGGTGCTTGTCGGGCTGACCTGGTGGGTGGCGAGGTGGGCGATCGGTCCCCGGCCGCGGCCGAGGGTCCAGTGCCGGCTGGTGGCGAGCTGCCGGGTGACGTACGCAGCGGCCTGCTCGGCCGCCTCGTGCAGCGGGGCGCCGTGGGCGAGGTGGGCGGCCAGGGCCGAGCTGTAGGTGCAGCCGGTGCCGTGGTCGTTGGCGGTGGGGATCGCCGGATGTGTCAGCGGGATCGCCGGCCTGCCGGGCTCGGCGAACCAGTCCGTGCACTCCCCGGTGGCGGCCGGGTCTCCTCCGGTGACGATCACCGCCGGCTTCAGCCCGGCGAGCTCCTCGGCCAGCTCGTCGGGCGCCCCGTCGTGCCCGAGCAACGCCCGGGCCTCGTCGAGGTTGGGGGTGACGACGGTGGCGACGGGGAGGAGGTGGTCGAGGTAGGCGCGGCGTACGTCCTCTCCGCCGAGGACCGCGCCGGAGGTGGCGACGAGGACGGGGTCGACGACGAGCGGGCGGTCGGCGCAGACGCGCGCGACGAGCTCGACCGCCTCGGCGCTGCCGAGCATGCCGGTCTTGACCGCCGCGACGGGGAGGTCGTCGAACACGGCGTGGAGCTGGGCCTCGACGGTGGCGATCGGGACGGCGTGGATGTCGCTGACCCCCGTCGTGTCCTGGGCGGTGACCGCGGTGATCACGCACGCTCCGTGGACCCCGAGGGCGGCGAAGGTGGCCAGATCGGCCGCCGTACCCGCCGCTCCCCCGGAGTCGGTGCCGGCGACGGTGAGCGCGACCGGCGGGTTCATCGGGCCACCCCCGTCGCGGCGAGGGCGGCAAGGAGATCGCGCACGACCTGTCCCGGCTCCTCGGCGCGCATCACCGCACCCATCACGGCGACGCCATGGGCACCGGCTGCCACGGCCTCGGCAGCGTTGTCCGGCGTGATCCCGCCGAGCGCGTACGTCGGGAGCGGCAGGTCCGCGAACGCCTCCGGCCCCAGCGGCGGCCCGTACCCGGGCTTGGACTCGGTCAGCGCGTAGGGACTCAGCATCGCGTAGTCGAACCCCTCCTCGGCCGCCCGGGCGAGCTCGGCGGGGCTGTGGCAGCTGCGGCCCTGGGGGTAACACGGCGTGACAGCGGGTACCGTGTTACCCCCGCCGGCGGGGAGCTGCACCCCCGCCGCTCCGGGCAGCGGGCCGTGGGCGGCGATGACCACGAGGCCGAGGTCGGCCGCTGCCGCGGCCAGCCTCGCTCGCTGCTCGGCGGGCTCGTCGAGCTCGCGGAGCACCACATGGGTCAGCCCCGCCTCCGCACATTCGGCCAGTGTCGGGAGCAGCCCGCGACCGAGACGCAGCTGGGAACGGTCGGTGAGGACGAGCAGTCGCGGCAGCGCGTTCATGCGATCCGGCCCGCCATCGGCGAGGAGGCGCGGGCGACCGCCTGGCGCGGGATGCGCCCGGCGCCGCGGGCGGCCTCCCCCGCCGCGACCGCCAGCCGCAGCGCGCGAGCCATCCCGACCGGGTCGTCGGCGCGGGTCACCGCGGTGGCGGCCAGGACGGCGGCGCAGCCGAGCTCCATCGCCAGGGCCGCGTCCGAGGCGGTCCCGACGCCGGCATCGAGCACCACCGGCACCGACACCGCGGCCACGACGGCCTCGATGGCATGAGGGTTGAGGATGCCGAGCCCGGAGCCGATCGGCGAGCCGAGCGGCATCACCGCCGCACAGCCGGCGTCCTCGAGCCGGCGGGCGAGGACGGGGTCGTCGGTGGCGTACGGAAGGACCGTGAAGCCCTTGCGCACCAGCTGCTCGGCGGCCTCGACGAGCTCGACAGCATCGGGCATCAGCGAGGTCTCGTCGCCGATCACCTCCAGCTTGACCCAGTCGGTCTCCAGCGCCTCGCGGGCCAGCTCGGCGGTCAGCACCGCCTCGCGCGCCGAGAGACAGCCGGCGGTATTGGGCAGGATCGGGACGGCCGCCGCGCGCAGCGTCTCCAGCAGCCCGCCGGCCGCCGTCGAGGAAGTACGCCGCATCGACACCGTCACCAGGCCCGGCTCCGCAGCGTCGATGACATCGGGGAGCAGGGCGAGGTGGGGCAGGCCGCCGGTGCCGAGGAAGAGGCGCGAGGAGAGCTCGCGGCCGGCGATCTTCAACACACTCATCCGCCCTGCACCGCCGTCACGATCTCGACGACGTCGCCGTCCTGGAGCGGCCGACGCGCCCAGTCGTCGCGCGGCACGATCTCCTCGTCCACGGCGACGGCGATCCCGCTCGGCCGCCGGTCGCCGGTCCTCGCCTCGAGCAGGTCGGCGACGGTGCCGCTGACCTCGATCGGCTCGCTGTTCACGGTGATCTTCATCCGTCCTCCTTCATCCGGAACCGGCGCGGATCCACCGCGGGCTCCACTGACCCTGTCTCGATGTGGTCGGCCACCAGCTGCGCGAGGAGAGGCGCCAGCAGGACGCCGTTGCGGTAGGCACCGGCGGCGAGCATGACTCCCGGCTCGTGGGTCGGGCCGACCAGCGGGAGGTTGTCGGCGGTGCCCGGGCGGTCCCGCGAGGTCACCTCGACCACGGCGGCGCGGTCGAGAGCCGGCACCACCCGGCGGGCGGAGTCGAGCAGCCGCCACACACCCTCGACGGTCGGCAGCATCGGACCGTCACGCTCCTCGGTAGTGGCCCCGATGACGACCTCGTCGCTGTCGATCCGCGGCACCACGTAGACCTGCTCGCCGTGCGCCCAGGCCCGCACCGTCCGCTCCACCGGCTCCTGCGTCCGCACGCGCACCACGTCGCCGCGCACCGGCCGGATGAGGGAGGAGTACGGGGCGGGCAGCCGCGAACCGGTCGCGATCACGGTCATGTCGGCGACCGTGTTGGTCGCGGATCGACCGACAGAACCGCTGGTCGAGCCGGATTCGTGAGGAACGAACGAATCCGTGTCGAGACCAACACGGTCCCCGAGGCGATCGAGCAGCGCGGCGACGACCGCGCGCGGGTCGACGGAATGGTCCTCGGCGAGGAAGGCCCCGCCGGCGACCCGGCCGAGCCCGGGTTCGCGGGCGAGCAGCTCGCGACGTAGCAGCCTCTCGTAGGGGACGCCGGCGAGATCGAGCACCGCGAGCTGCCGCTCGACCTGCTGGACGTCCCCGGCGTCGACGCCGACCAGCAGCGTCCCGCGGGTGTGCACCGGCACCCCGAGCCGGGCGGCGAAGTCGGGCCAGAGCGCGAGGGACGACAGGCAGAGCCGGGTCAGGTCCTCCTCGCCGTACCAGGCCTCGCCGGCCGGGCTGAGCATGCCGGCCGCGGCGTAGGACGCGCCCGAGCCCGGCGACGGGTCGACGACCTCGACCTCGTGCCCGCGACGGATCAGCTCGTCGGCCACGGCCAGCCCGACGATCCCGGCACCGAGGATCCGCACCCGCATCAGCCGACCGCTTCCACGAGCTCCTTCACGGCTCGATGTGGGTCCGGTTGTCGCCAGAGCCCGCCGATCACGGCGACCCCGTGGGCGCCGGCGGCACGCACCGCCCCGGCCGACTCCGCCGAGATCCCACCGATCGCGATCAGCGGCAGGACGCCGGCAGCGTCTGCGACGGCGGAGACCCCGAGGGGGTCGGGCAGCCCGGCCTTGGAGCTGGTGGCGAAGACCGGCCCGAAACCTGCGTAGTCCGCACCCGCGGCGGCGGCCGCCTCGACCGCGGCCCGGTCGCGGCAGGTCGCGCCGATGACCAGGCCGGGAGCGACCGCGTCGGCGATCCGCCGGGCTTCGTCGAGCGGGAGGTCGGAAGCGCCGAGATGGACGCCGTGCGCACCCGAGGCGAGCGCCACGTCGAGCCGGTCGTCGACGATCACCCGGGCGTCGTACGCCCCGACCCGCTCGATCACGGTCGCCGTCAGAGCCAGCAGCTCGCGAGTGGTCGCGTCCTTGTCGCGGACCTGGAAGCCGGCGACACCGGCCTCGGCGAACGCGGGCAGCAGGGCCAGGTCATCGCGGGCGGAGACCAGGGCAAAAATACGTGGCAGAAGCACAACCAATCACTTCCTTCGCCGGCATGATCCGGATCAGGTGTAACGGTCGGAGCGGCTCCAGCTCCCTCTCAGCCCGCTGCCGCGGACTCCCGTGTGGACGTCTCCGACCATAGCGCGCACCCCCGAGCGACCGCAGCCCGAGGTGCCACACAGCGGGATACCTCTAGTAGGTCGAGATCCGCAGCGCCCGCATCTTGGCGTACAGCGTGGTGCGCGAGATCCCGAGCTCGCGGGCGACCGCGGCCTTGTTGCCGTCGTGCTTGGTCAGCTCGTGCACGATGACGTCGCGCTCGGCCTGGTCGAGCGGCCGCACGGCCGCCCGCGGGCCGGGGACGGAGCCGAGCTTCGGCGGCAGGTCGGCCGCGACGATCGCGCCGAACCGGCGCCGCGCGGCGGCATGGACCAGCACCGCACGCAGCTCGCGTACGTTGCCCGGCCAGCGGTGCTCGACCAGCATCCGCTCGACGCCGGGGGTCAGGAAGGCGTCCGGGTTGATCCCGGAGAGCAGCTGGCGGGCCAGCCCGGGGATCTCGTCGCGCCGCGCGGCCAGCGGCAGCTTCTCCTCGACACGCGAGGCCAGCGCGGCCACCGCCGCGGTGTGCTCGGACAGCTCGGCCAACGGCGCCGAGACCATCACCACGTGAGCCCGGTCCGGGCGATCGAGCGCGTCCGCGACGACGCCGAGCAGTGCGTCGGAGAGCAGCTCGAGACCGTCGATGATGACGGTGCCCACGCCGGCCGCCATCCGGCGCCGGAACTGCTTGGCCCAGTTGCCGTCGCCCTCCAGGACCGTCGTGGCGCCGGTCAGCAGCGTGATCGGCGAGGACGGCGCGAGCTCCCTGGCCAGCGACGTACGCCCGGAGCCCGGCGGTCCGGCCACCAGGATCGTGCCCGCCTCCCGTGCGGTCTCGGACAGCGCGCCGACCGAGAGGCCGCGCCGTGGCTCGCGGGGCTCGATGCGTACCAGTGCGGCCAGGCGGCGGGTGTCGAGCACCTCGGCGTGCACATGGACCGACTCCCCCGACTCCAGGTTCATGTCCATGACCGTCGCCCCCGGAAGGTGTACGTCCTGGAGCAGGATCCGCAGGACGGCGATGTCCGCGCCGGTCAGGGTGTCCTGGGCCGTCTGGTTGGCCACGGTCAGGTTCTCGCCGACCGCGACCAGCGCACCGCGGCACCCCACCACGGCCTCATGGAAGGCCAGCAGCAGCTGCTTGTCGGTGGTGCGGCTGCCGTCCTGGAGGCGCCGCTGGATGTCGGTCACCGCGCGCTGCACCACCGGCCGCAGGAGCGGGTTGGCGTCGCTGGCGAGGGAGGTGATGTCGAGGACGCCCTCGATCCGGTGGGTCACCGGGTGCCGGATCGGCATCGCGAAGCAGCTGAAGTCGCGCAGCATCTCGGCGAAGTGCTCCGGGCCGTGCACCTGCACCGGGAGCCTGGTCTCGAGCGCGGTGCCCGGCGCGTTGGTGCCGAGTCGCTCCTCGAGCAGGCTGGCGCCCAGGTCGACCCCGAGGCCGTCGAAGGCCCTCGCCACCTGCGCCCGGCCGCACCAGCGGTGCACGATCCGGCAGTCGCGGTCGACCAGCACCGTGGCGTACGTCGTGCCGTCGAGGTTCTCGGCCAGCTCCTTCAGGACCGGGCCGGCCGCCTCGTACAGCGATCCGTGCGGGTCGATGTCGACCGGCGCGAGCGAGCCGTGGGCTCGCACCGGGTCGACTCCGGCGAGCCGGGAGCGATGCCACGACGCGGCGATCCGCTCCGGCGCTGACGGTTCCGGCGTTGACGTCGAGGTCGGCACAACATCCCCCCATCGAATGTGGCTTACGTCACATTAACCGGCGGTGGTGGGGACCGGAAGCGAACTGTTCAGGTTCTGAACACCCGGCGGCCGGCCGCGCTGGGACCGTGGCAAGGGTCCCCCGCTCCCATCCCGGAACACGCTAGGAGTCAGCATGAAGACCAAGGCAGCCGTCGTCTACGAGCCCGGCAAACCGATCGTGATCGAGGAGCTCGACCTCGACAAGCCCCAGGCGGGCGAGGTGCTGATCCGCTACACCCATGCGGGCCTGTGCCACTCCGACGTGCACATCGCCCACGGCGATCTCGAGGCCCGGCTCCCGATGGTCCTCGGCCACGAGGGTGCCGGCATCATCGAGGAGGTCGGTCCCGGCGTCACCCGGGTCAAGGCCGGCGACCGCGTGGTGTGCTCCTTCATCCCCAACTGCGGCACCTGTCGCTACTGCTCCAACGGCCAGCAGTCCATCTGCGACATGGGCGCGACCATCCTGGAGGGCTACCTGCCCGGAGAGCGGTTCCCGATCACCGGCCCCGCCGGGCAGTACGGCGCGATGTGCATGCTCGGCACCTTCAGCCAGTACGGCGTCATCCACCAGAACTCGGCGGTCAAGGTCGACGACGACCTCTCGCTCGAGTCGGCCGTGCTGGTCGGCTGCGGCGTACCCACCGGCTTCGGGTCGGCGGTCAACACCGCGGCGGTCAAGGCCGGCGACACCGTCGTGGTCTACGGCATCGGCGGCATCGGCATCAACGCCGTCCAGGGCGCACGGCTCGCGGGAGCGAAGTACGTCGTCGCCGTCGACCCGCTGGAGAACAAGCGCGAGGCCGCCCTCCAGCTCGGGGCGACCCACGCCTTCGCCGACGCCGGCTCCGCGCTCGCCGAGGTCACCAACCTCACCCGCGGCCAGCTCGCCGACTCCGCCATCCTCACCCAGGGCCTGGTCACCGCCGAGAACGTCACCGACGGCTTCGACGTGATCGGCAAGGGCGGGGTGCTGGTCCTCACCGGTCTCAACAAGCTCACCGAGCCGACGATCCAGCTCTCCGGCGCGGTCACCACCCTGTTCCGCAAGACGATCAAGGGCAGCCTGTTCGGCGACTGCAACCCGACGTACGACATCCCGCGGATCCTCGGGCTCTACCAGAAGGGCGACATCAAGCTGGACGAGCTCATCACCCGCACCTACACGCTCGAACAGGTCAACGAGGGGTACGACGACCTGCTCAACGGCGCCAACATCCGCGGCGTGGTCGTCCACGACCACTCCTGAGGATGTCGTGGCCCTCGGTCTCGGCGCCGGAGCCGACGCCGGGACCGGGGCCGCGGCGGCGTACGATTCCCTTCCGTGGCTGACGTTGAGTTCCGGTACTCCGACCTCCTCCCGACCGGTAAGGACGACACTCCTTACCGGCTGATCACCAGCGAGGGGGTGGAAGAGATCGAGGTCGACGGGCGCAAGTTCCTCAAGGTCGACCCCGAGGCGATCCGCCGGCTGACCGCCGAGGCGATGAAGGACATCAACCAGTACCTCCGCCCGGCCCACCTGCGCCAGCTCCGGAAGATCATCGACGACCCCGAGGCCTCCGGCAACGACCGCTTCGTCGCGCTCGACCTCCTCAAGAACGTCAACATCTCCGCCGGCGGGATCCTGCCGATGTGCCAGGACACCGGCACCGCGATCGTGATGGGCAAGAAGTCCGAGGGCGTGCTGACCGGCGCCGACGACGCCGAGACGGTCTCGCGGGGCGTGTTCGACGCCTACACCAAGCTCAACCTGCGCTACTCCCAGCTGGCGCCGCTGACCACGTACGAGGAGAAGAACACCGGCTCCAACCTGCCCGCGCAGGTCGAGATCTACTCGACCACCGAGGGCGAGAACGGCCCGGAGTACAAGTTCCTCTTCATGGCCAAGGGCGGCGGCTCCGCCAACAAGTCGTTCCTGTTCCAGGAGACCAAGGCGATCCTCAACCCCGACCGGATCCTGACCTTCCTCGACGAGAAGATCCGCTCGCTCGGCACCGCCGCCTGCCCGCCGTACCACCTCGCCGTCGTCATCGGTGGCACCTCCGCCGAATTCGCCCTGAAGACGGCCAAGTACGCCTCGGCCCACTACCTCGACAACCTCCCGACCGAGGGGTCGATGTCGGCCCACGGTTTCCGCGACACGGAGCTGGAGGAGAAGGTCTTCGAGCTCACCCAGTCCTTCGGGATCGGCGCCCAGTTCGGTGGCAAGTACTTCTGCCACGACGTACGCGTCGTCCGCCTGCCCCGCCACGGCGCCTCGTGTCCGGTGGCGATCGCGGTCTCCTGCTCCGCCGACCGCCAGGCGCTGGGCAAGATCACCCGTGACGGGGTGTTCCTCGAGCAGCTCGAGACCGACCCGGCGCAGTACATGCCCGACGCCGGCATGGCCGAGGAGATCGCGGCGGGCGAGGTCGTGGACATCGACCTGAACCAGCCGATGTCGGAGATCCTGGCGACGCTGTCGCAGCACCCGGTCAAGACCCGCCTCTCCCTGTCCGGCCCGATGGTCGTGGCCCGCGACATCGCGCACGCCAAGATCAAGGAGCGCCTCGACGCCGGCGAGGAGATGCCCGACTACCTGAAGAACCACCCGGTCTACTACGCCGGGCCCGCCAAGACGCCGGAGGGGATGGCGTCCGGCTCCTTCGGCCCGACCACCGCCGGCCGGATGGACTCCTACGTCGAGCAGTTCCAGGCCGCGGGCGGCTCGATGGTCATGCTCGCCAAGGGCAACCGCTCCAAGGTGGTGGCCGAGGCCTGCGGGACCTACGGCGGCTTCTACCTCGGCTCCATCGGTGGCCCCGCCGCCCGGCTCGCCCAGGACTGCATCAAGTCCGTCGAGGTGCTCGAGTACCCCGAGCTCGGCATGGAGGCGGTCTGGAAGATCGAGGTCGAGAACTTCCCGGCCTTCATCGTCGTCGACGGCGAGGGCAACGACTTCTTCACCGACCCCTCCGGCACCACCACGATCCCGCTCACCGGCATCCGGGTGCGCTCCAAGGAGCGCTGAGCGGACGCCGGCGCTGAGCAGGGGCTTCTAGACGTCGTTGTCGCGCCGGTTCTCGGGCGGCGCCTCGCTCGGTCCGGACCCCCGCGTGTCCGGGCGGCCGGACTCGGAGTCGGGATAGCCCGCCGTCGAGTCCGCGGGCGCGATCGGCGTGCCGCTCTCGTCCTCGTCGAGGCGCTGGGTCTCGGAGACCTGCCCGGACTCCTCGGTGTACTCGGGGTCGTCGGGCCCCTCTGCAGGTAGCTGCTCGTGGCTCATGCCCGTGCGGTACCCCGTTGCCGGGCGAACCACTCCCGGCGAAGCAGTCCGAAGACCCACGAGTCGGAGACGACCCCGTCCACCACACAGTCCTCGCGAAGCGTGCCCTCCAGCATGAACCCGAGCTTCTCCAGCACCCGGGCGGAGGGAGCGTTGCGAGTGTCGGCCTCCGCCTGGACCCGGTTGAGGTCGAGAGTGTCGAAGGCCCAGGTCAGCACGGCACCAGCCGCCTCGGTGGCGTAGCCATGGCCCCAGGCCGCCTTGCCGAGGCAGTAGCCCAGCGACGCGCTGCGAAAGTCCGGGTTCCACGAGTTGAAGGTGCACCAGCCGAGAAAGACAGCGTCTCGTTCGATGGCCACCCGGACACCGACCCCCTCCTCCGCCATCTCCCGAGACCGGGCGATGAACCTTCCGGCACGGGAGGGATCGGTCCACGGCGGGGAGTCCCAGTAGCGCAGTACGTGGGCGTCGCTCTGCAACGCGAAAAGGTCATCCGCATCCGTGTCGGTGAACGGCCGCAGCCGCAACCGGGTCGTGACGAGCGTCGGAGTGGGCAGCGACATGACCCGATGCTGTCAGCCCGTGGCTGCTCGCCGCACCAGGTTTTCGGTCACCGCTGCCGAGGCTCTACGTCACCCGATGATGCGATCCGCCCGGGCCGACTCCTCGTGCGCCGCCTCGACCGCCTTGGCCGCCTCGTGCTCGGCCTGCTCGATGGCGTCGCGAGGTGAGGGGACCGGAGGCGTACGTCGGGGGTCGGCGCCGTTCTCCGACGGCTTCGCCTGCCGCAGGGAGGAGGCGTTGTCGGCGAAGGCACCGGTGACCGTACGCATCGCCTCGGTCAGCTCGCCAGGGATGACCCAGAACGAGTTGCCGTGCGAGGCGAGCGAGGGCAGCATCTCGAGGTACTTGTAGGCCAGGACCTTGGCATCGGCGTCGTTGGCGTGGACCGCCTGGAAGACCCGCTCGAGCGCCGTGGCCTCACCCTCGGCCTCGAGCACGCGGGCCTGCTGGTTGCCCTCCGCCTCCAGGATGGACCGCTGCCGGGTGCCCTCGGCCTCGAGGATCAGCGAGGCCCGCTTGCCCTCCGCGTGCAGGATGGCGGCACGCTTGTCACGCTCGGCACGCATCTGCTTCTCCATCGCCTCCTTGATCGAGGCCGGCGGGTCGATCGCCTTGATCTCGACCCGGTTGACCCGGATCCCCCACTTCCCGGTGGCGTCGTCGAGCACCTCGCGCAGCCGGGCGTTGATCGTCTCGCGCGAGGTCAGGGTGCGCTCCAGGTCCATCGAGCCGATCAGGTTGCGCAGCGTGGTGACGGTGAGCTGGTCGATCGCCTGCAGGTAGTTCGCGACCTCGTACGCGGCGGCTCGTGGGTCGGTGATCTGGTAGTAGAGCACCGTGTCGATGTTGACCACGAGGTTGTCCTCGGTGATCACCGGCCGGGGGTTGGAGGAGTAGACCGTCTCGCGCACATCGAGCTTGGTGTTGACCCGGTCCACCAGCGGGATCACGAAGTTGAGCCCCGGCTGCAGGGTGATCCGATAGCGCCCGAACCGCTCGATGTTGTAGCGCCGGGCCTGCGGCACGATCCGCACCGTCGAGGCCACCGCGCCCACCACCAGTGCGACCATGACCAGAACGATCAGCAGAAGTTCCATCTCGTACGCCCTCCTCTAAGGCGACAGCGACAGCGGGTCGCGCGGGTGCACGAGCGCCGTCGCGCCGTCGATCTCGAGTACGTCCACCCGGCAACCGACCGGGATGATCAGGTCCTCGTCATAGGGCCTGGCCGACCATTCCTCACCGGCGAGGCGCACCAGCCCGTGATCAAAGCTGACCTCCGCGGTGACGACCGCCTGACGACCGATGAGAGCGTCGGTGCCGTCCTTGACCGCCGGCGGCAGGGCCATGTGCCGACGCGCGACCGGCCGCACCAGCAGCACGCTGCCGCCGCCCGCGACGACGAAGACGAGCAGCTGCACCAGCACCGGTGCGCCGAGAGCCGCGCTGCCCGCGGCAAGCAGCGCCCCGCCGGCGACGAAAGCGAACGCCAGCGTCATCGTGAACGCCTCAGCCACTCCGAGCAGCACCGCGACGAGGATCCAGAAGAACGACCACATAAGCCCACCAGACTCGGTTTCCGACCAGCGTACTCCCGGTGTGGCGGTCATCACATGGGGTCAGTGAGAGTTGTTCCGCCCGTTGAGCAGCGGCAGTCCCGCCCACAGCGCGACGAAGAGGACCAGGACGGACGCGGCGGCGATGAGGCCGGCACTGAACGTGAGGACGACGTCGAAGACCAGCAGCACGACCAGCGCCGAGACGATCGCGAAGCCCACCAGCCCGGCGCGGGCGCAGAGGTGGGAGGCCGTGACCAGCCAGCGCCGCTGCCGGCGGCGGAACAGCATCCGGTGGAAGGAGACCGGGGCGATGATCAGGGAGGTGGTGATGACCGAGCCGACGAGCACCACCAGGTAGATGGTCTGCTGATGGTCGGCCAGATCCGGGAAGCGGGGCGAGAAGGGCACCGTCAGCAGGAAACCGGTCAGGATCTGCACGCCGGTCTGCAGCACCCGAAGCTCTTGGAGGAGCTCGTTCCAGTTTCGGGTGATCCGCTCCTCCGGCCCCTCGTCCGGACCACCACCCTCGATCACGCCACCGTGAGAGCTGCTCGTGACCATCAGAACACCGGCCGTCCCCCAGTCACCCCGAGAACGGTGCCGGAGACGTAGGACGCCTCGGCCGGCGAAGCCAGGAACACGAAGGCCGGCGCGACCTCGGCCGGCTGACCGGCGCGCCCCAGCGGCGTGTTGGCTCCGAACTTCTGCACCTTCTCCGGCGCCTGCGTCGCCGGCTGCAGCGGGGTCCAGATCGGCCCCGGCGCCACCGCGTTCACCCGGACCCCGTCGGGTCCGAGCTCGGCAGCGAGGTTCACGGTGAAGTTGTTGATGGCCGCCTTGGTCGCGGCGTAGTCGAGCAGGCTGGTCGAGGGTTCGTACGCCTGGATGGAGGCGTTGTTGATGACGCAGCCCTGGCTCTTCTTCAGGTGCGGGACGGCTGCCCGGGTCAGCCAGAGGAGGGCGTACAGGTTGGTCTTGAAGGTCCGGTCGATCCGGTCGTCGTCCATGTCCGTCAGGCCCTTGTCGCGGGCGAACTGGTAGCCGGCGTTGTTGACCAGGATGTCGAGGCCGCCGAGCTCCTGCACGGTGCGCTCGACGACCTCGTCGCACGCCTCGCGCTCGCGCAGGTCGATCGGCATGGCCAGCGGCGTACGGCCGGCCTCTTCGACCAGCTTCGAGGTCTCCTGCGCGTCCGGCTCCTCCTCGGGGAGGTAGGTGAAGGCCACGTCGGCCCCCTCGCGGGCGTAGGCGATGGCGACCGCGCGGCCGATGCCGGAGTCGGCACCGGTGATGAGCGCGACCTTGCCATCGAGGCGGCCGTGGCCCTGATAGCTGGACTCGCCGTGGTCGGGCACGGGGTCCATCTCACCGGTGAGCCCCGGAGGCTCCTGCTGCTGGACGGGGAACTGGGTGTTGTCATCGCTCATGGCAGGACCGGTACCCACATCCGACACAATGGAACCGTGAGCGAGCGTCAGCGAGTGAACCAACAGAATTTCACGCGACCGCGTCCGTACTCTGGCGCTTGCGCTACGGAGGTGGTCGCGTGAATGGGATGGAGTCGGTGATCGTCGACGGTGGCCTGGTCCTGAAGCACCGGGCGGACGGACACCTGGAGCTGCGGGCCAACGGGATCTTCGTGATGGACACCCGGGAGACCTCGACCGAGAAGGCACTCGCGACGCGAGCCCTCGAGCTGCACCCGGACCCGAAGCAGGTGCTCATCGGCGGACTCGGGCTCGGGTTCACCCTCGAGGCCGTGCTGGGCGACCCGCGGGTCGAGGCGGTGACGGTCGTCGAGATCGAGCCGCGTCTGGTCGAGTGGATGCGGACCGGCCGGATCCCCCACGGCCCGGAGCTCCTGGACGACGAGCGCGTCCGCATCGAGGTCGCCGACGTGGCGGTGGTCCTGCGGGAGAGCAACGCCGAGGCGTACGACGTCGTGCTGCTCGACGTCGACAACGGCCCCGGCTATCTGGTCCACGACGCCAACGGGGCTCTCTACGAGGCGCCCGCGCTGGCCGATGCGCGACAGGCCACGGCTCCGGGTGGCACCGTGGTGGTGTGGTCGGCGGCGGAGGCCCCGGCGCTGCTGGAGGTGATGGCGCAGGTCTTCGACGACGCCGCGGCGCACTCCTACCCCGTCGACCTGCAAGGCCACTCGGAGACCTACTGGCTCTATGTGGGCACGGTCTCGCCAGGGAATGGCACCAACTAGTCAAAGGTTGAACCAGACATGGACGACATGAGCTTTCGCATCGAGCACGACTCCATGGGTGAGGTCCGGGTCCCGAAGGACGCGCTGTGGCGCGCCCAGACCCAGCGGGCCGTGGAGAACTTCCCCATCTCGGGCACTCCGATCGAGCCGGCGCTGATCCATGCGATCGGTCATGTGAAGGCGGCCGCCGCCAAGGCCAACGCCGATCTCGGCGTGCTGCCCGGCGACAAGGCCGAGGCGATCATCGCCGCCGCGGGAGAGGTCTCCGAGGGCCGCCACGACGACGCGTTCCCGATCGACGTCTTCCAGACCGGCTCCGGCACCTCCTCCAACATGAACGCCAACGAGGTGATCGCCTCGCTGGTGGCCCGGGCAGGGGGCGACGTACATCCCAACGACCACGTCAACGCCTCCCAGTCCTCCAACGACACCTTCCCGACCGCGATCCACGTCGCCGCCGCCGTCGCCGTCACCGAGCAGCTGCTGCCCGCGATCGACCGGCTGGCGACCTCGCTCGAGGCGAAGGCCGAGGAGTTCTCCGGCCTGGTGAAGTCCGGGCGTACGCACCTGATGGACGCCACCCCGGTCACCCTGGGCCAGGAGTTCGGAGGGTACGCAGCCACGATCCGCTACGCGGCCGAGCGGCTCGAGTCCGTGCTCCCGAGGGTGCGCGAGCTGGCGCTGGGCGGCACCGCGGTCGGCACCGGCATCAACACGCCCGCAGGTTTCCCGCAGGCCGTGATCGCCGACCTCTCCGACCGCACCGGCCAGCCGTTCACCGAGGCGCGCAACCACTTCGAGGCCCAGGGCACCCGCGACTCGCTGGTCGAGCTCTCCGGCGTCCTGAAGACCATCGCGGTCGGCCTCATCAAGATCAACAACGACCTGCGCTGGATGTCGTCGGGCCCCACCACCGGCCTGGCCGAGATCCACCTGCCCGACCTCCAGCCGGGCTCCTCGATCATGCCCGGCAAGGTCAACCCGGTCGTGCCCGAGGCCACCTTGATGGTGGCTTTCCAGGTGATCGGCAACGACGCCGCGGTGACCGCCGCCGGCGCGTCGGGCGCCTTCGAGCTCAACGTCGCGATGCCGGTGATGGCCCGCAACATCCTGGAGTCGATCCGGCTGCTGGCGACCTCGATGACCGTCCTGGCCGAGCGTACGGTCGACGGGATCGTGCCCGTCCCGGAGCGTCTGCGCGCCTACGCCGAGTCCTCCCCCTCGATCGTCACGCCGCTCAACAAGCACATCGGCTACGAGGCTGCCGCCAAGGTCGCCAAGCAGGCCCTCGCCGAGGGCGCCACGATCAAGGACACCGTGATCAAGCTCGGCTACGTCGCCGACGGCACCCTCACCGAGGCTCAGCTGGACGAAGCCCTCGACGTCGAGTCGATGACCCACCCCTGAGATCGCCGAGTCGGCGCGTCATGACGCGCCGACTCGGCGAGATTTCACGTCAGGATGAGCCGACTCTGGGTCGCTCAGTACCAGCCTGCGGACTGGGAGTGGCTCCAGGCGCCGCAGGGGGAGCCGTAGCGGTCGTTGATGTAGCCGAGGCCCCACTCGATCTGGGTGGCGGGGTTGGTCTCCCAGTCGTCGCCGGCGGAGGCCATCTTGGAGCCGGGGAGGGCCTGCGGGATGCCGTAGGCGCTGGAGGAGGGGTTGGCGGCGGTGGTGTTCCAGCCCGACTCCTTCTCCCAGAGCGGCTCGAGGCAGGAGAACTGGTCCAGACCCCAGCCGAAGTCCCCCAGCATCGACTTGGCGATGTCCTTGGGGTTGCGCAGATCGATCTCGATCTCTTCGACGCCGGCGATGGCCCGGACGTCGTCGCCGACCGACAGGGCGGCCTGCTTGCCGGGGTCGGCGACCTCGCGGCGGTCACCGGCCGAACGCGACAGGGTGGTCTCGCCGCCGCGGGCGGCGGACTCGGCCTCGATCGCGGCGCGCTGGGCGTCGGTGAGCTCGGGGATGTCAGCGGCCGCTTCACCCGCGCTGAGCGTCGGGTCGTCGGTGGCGGGGCCGGTGTAGGCCACCCCGCCGGCGACTGCGGCGCCCGTCCCGCCGAGGGCGAGGACGGAGAGGAGGAGGGTTGTCTTGGCGGTCGTACGCGCAGCCTTGTGCGGAACGTCGACAAGCGGATTCGCTGGTGCACCGCGATGTCGCGGGGCACGATGAACAGGCTTGGTCACGGGCTCTCATTCGGGGGCTGAGGCATTGCAGACCCGCAAACAATGCATGAGCACCAACCCCGTATCAAACCGGACGCACCGTTTGTAGGTCAGAAATGACCGTCCTGAGCATCACTTCCGTAACACAAGTCACAGAAGTCACAACGGCCCCAGACCTTACCGGTCTGGGGCCGTTGACGTGACAATGATTACGGCGTCACGGAACCACGTTCTCCAGCATCTCGGTGACCAGCGCGGCGATCGGCGAGCGCTCGGAGCGGGTCAGGGTGACGTGGGAGAAGAGCGGGTGACCCTTCAGCTTCTCGATCACCGCGACCACGCCGTCGTGACGTCCGACCCGGAGGTTGTCGCGCTGGGCGACGTCGTGGGTGAGCACGACCTTCGAGTTGGCGCCGATCCGGGAGAGCACCGTCAGGAGCACGTTGCGCTCCAGCGACTGCGCCTCGTCGACGATCACGAACGAGTCGTGCAGCGACCGGCCGCGGATGTGGGTCAGCGGCAGCACCTCCAGCATGCCCCGGTCGATGATCTCGTCGATCACGTCCTGCGTGGTCACCGCGGAGAGGGTGTCGAAGACCGCCTGGCCCCACGGCGACATCTTCTCGCCCTCGGTGCCGGGCAGATAGCCGAGCTCCTGGCCGCCGACGGCGAAGAGCGGGCGGAAGATGAGCACCTTCTTGTGCTGGTTGCGCTCCATGACCGCCTCCAGGCCGGCGCAGAGCGCCAGCGCGGACTTCCCGGTGCCGGCCCGGCCACCGAGGGAGACGATGCCGACCTCGGGGTCGAGCAGCATCTCCAGCGCGATCCGCTGCTCCGCGGAGCGGCCGTGGATCCCGAAGACCTCCCGGTCGCCGCGGACGAGGTGGACCTGCTTGTCGGGGCCGACCCGGCCCAGCGCGGTGCCGCGGTCCGACATCAGCACCAGGCCGGTGTGGCAGGGCAGGTCGCGGGCCGAGTCGAGGTCGAGGACGCCGTCGTCGTAGAGCTCGTCGAGGGCCGCGGAGGCGACGTCCAGCTCGGCCATGCCCGAGTAGCCCGGGTCGGAGTCGTTGATCCGCTCACCGCGGTAGTCCTCGGCCTTGAGCCCGACCGCGGACGCCTTGATCCGCATCGGCAGGTCCTTGGAGACCAGGGTGACGTCGAGCCCGTCGCCCTTCAGGTTGCGCGCGACCGCGAGGATCCGGGTGTCGTTGTCACCGAGCCGGAAGCCGCTCGGCAGCGAGGACGGGTCGGTGTGGTTGAGCTCGACACGGATGGTGCCGCCCTCCTCGCCGACCGGGACCGCGGTGTCCAGACGACCGTGGGTGATCCGCAGCCCGTCGAGCTGCCGGAGTGCGGCGCGGGCGAAGTAGCCCAGCTCGGGATGGTGCCGCTTTCCCTCCAGCTCGGTGATGACCACCACCGGGAGCACGACCTCGTGCTCGGCGAAGCGCGTCATGGCCTTCGGGTCCGAGAGCAGGACGCTGGTGTCGAGAACGAAGGTGCGCACTGACGGCGACTCGCTCTCGGGGGCAGTGCCCGAGGGGGAAGACCCCGACGCCGGTGTCGGAGCGGCCGACGAATCGGCCTCGGTGACATGCTCGTTCGTGGTTCGGTTGGCCACGCGGATCACCTCTCGCGACCGGCTCATACACCCATGAGTCCGGCCATTTCATCATTGATCAGATGGACCGGACGGTGGACCGTCAGTCGGGGTGCCGACCGCCTCACACCCGTCGGGATCGATGAGATCCTGACGCAGGTTCGGTTCGTGACTTCTCACGTAACGGGCCTCCAGGTGCGACGGGAATTTGTTCCCCGCCGTTGGTACAACGCTACGACGCCGGACCAACGGACCGTGGCAACACGGAGCATTTTTCTTTGTGAACTCCTGGTGACACGCCGAGTTGTTCCGGCCAGCGGTCACCTTCCGAGGCGACGCTCCCGGTGGGCGTAGGCCCGCAGGGCACGCAGGAAGTCGGTGCGCCGGAAGTCGGGCCAGTAGGCCTCGCAGAAGTAGAACTCCGACTTCGCGCTCTGCCACAGCAGGAACCCGCCCAGCCGCTGCTCCCCCGACGTACGGATCACCAGGTCGGGGTCGGGCTGGCCCTTGGTGTAGAGGTGGTCGGCGATGTGCTCGACATCGATGATCTGGGCGAGCTCCTCCAGCGAGGTGCCGCGGGTGGCGTGCTCGTTGAGCAGGGCGCGTACGGCATCGGCGATCTCGCGGCGGCCGCCGTAGCCGACCGCGACGTTGACCAGCATCCCGTCGACGTCCCGGGTCGCCTCCTCGGCGGCCTTGAGGCGCTGGGACAGCCAGTCGGGCAGGAGGTCGAGCGCGCCGACCGGGTGCAGCCGCCAGCGGCGTACGTCGGCCAGCGAGTCGACCGCGTCGGCGATGATCTCGAGGAGCGGTGCCAGCTCGTCGGCGGGGCGGTTGAGGTTGTCGGTGGAGAGCAGCCACAGGGTGACCACCTCGATGCCGATCTCGTCGCACCAGGTCAGCAGCGGCTCGATGTTGGCGGCGCCGGCCCGGTGGCCGTGGGCGGTCGACTGGCCGACCTCCTTGGCCCAGCGGCGGTTGCCGTCCAGCATCACCCCGACGTGCTTGGGCAGCTTGGAGACGTCGAGCTTCCGAAGCATCCGCGCCTCATAGGCGGGATAGAGAATTCGACGTACGCCGTCCTTCCAGTCTGCCACGAGGAGAAGGG
Source organism: Nocardioides sp. NPDC054178 (assembly GCF_055585005.1). NCBI lineage: Bacteria > Bacillati > Actinomycetota > Actinomycetes > Propionibacteriales > Nocardioidaceae > Nocardioides > Nocardioides sp. NPDC054178. The sequence continues at coordinate 271,638 of NZ_JBVJKY010000008.1, read as the reverse complement.
TATCGGCGGCGCGGCGACATCACCCAGCGGGACGGGATTCACCTGATCTTCAGGGTGGACCGATACTCTTACGCGTCATGAGTGAGATGACGGATGCGATGCGCCTCAAGGTCGGCAACATCACCGACTCGGTCTCCTCGACCGTTCACGAGGCCCTCCCGAAGCTGCGCGGTTGGATCCACCTGGCCAGCGCTCCGCTCACCCTCGCCGCCGGGATCGTGCTCATCGTGCTCGCCCCCGCGGGCGCTCCCCGGCTCGGCGCCGCGGTGTTCACGATGGCCGCGCTGCTGCTCTTCACCGTCTCGGCCGTCTACCACCGCGGCAACGCGATGGGTAAGTGGAACCCGCGCGCCCACACCATCCTGAAGCGCTGGGACCACGCCAACATCATGCTGATGATCGCGGGCTCCTACACCCCTTTCTCGCTGCTGCTGCTCGACGGCGTCACCCAGGTCGTGCTGCTCTCGGTGGTGTGGACCGGCGCCATCCTGGGCGTCTTCTTCCGGGTGTTCTGGCCCGAGGCGCCGCGCTGGCTGTACGTCCCGAACTACATCGCCCTCGGCTGGGCGGCGATCTTCTTCATCCCGTCCTTCTTCTCCGGCGCCGTCGCGCTGGGCCTCGGCATCGGGATCGCCACCTTCACGCTGATCTGCGTCGGCGGGGCGCTCTACACCGCCGGCGGCGTCATCTATGGCTTCAAGCGGCCCAACCCGTGGCCGCAGTGGTTCGGCTTCCACGAGGTCTTCCACACCTTCACGATCCTCGCCTTCATCGTGCACTACACCGGCGTCTCGCTGGCGACGTACTCGCTGCGCTGAGGCTCGACACCGACGCCCTGAGCGCGCGAGGCGGCCGCGTGCCGGGCGAGCAGCGCGGTGAGGACGCCGGTGACAGCGAAGAGCGTGCCCAGCACCGCCCAGCCGCCGGTGCCGTGGTCGATCGCGGTGGCGGTCACCACCAGGGGTGCGAGCATGTGGGCCAGCGCGTAGCCCATCTGGCTCACGCCCTGGTAGGCACCGGCCCGCTCCTGGTCGGCGAGCTCGAAGGCCAGCCCCCAGCTGCCCGCCTCCCCACGGGTCTCGGCCGCCGACGCTGCCACCGCGGCGAGCAGGAGTACGCAGGTGGCGACCGCCGGACCCGCGTAGGCCGCCGCGGCGAAGAGGAGGCAGGCGGCCAGCAGCAGGAACCCGGCGCCTCGGACCGCTCTGCCCGCGGTGGCGATGTCGTGGGTGCCGCGCGAGGCCCGCACCTGGAAGAGCGCGACGTAGACGGTGTTCACCACCAGGAGCAGCGAGACCAGGACCGTCGGCGCATCGGTGTGGTCGGCGACCCACAGCGGCACTCCGATCGACGTCACCCCGAAGTGGATCGCCATCACCCCGCTGAGCACCGTGGCGGTCACATAGGTGCGGTCGCGCAGCGGTGAGGGCCCGGCGGCCACCGTCGGCCCGGCACCGGCATCCATCCGCACGGCCAGGCCGGCGACCCGTCGCCGGAGCCCGACGAGCGGCACCGCCGCGAGCGTGGTCAGCACCCCGACGAGCGCCATCGTGGTGCGATAGGCGGCCCCGGTGTCCACCGCCAGGGCGCCGGCCGCGAGCAGGGTCCCGACGCCGATCATCACGTTCATGACCACGCGCAGCCGAGCACGTACGGCGACCCGGTCGGGGCCGTCGAACCAGCGCGCGACCAGCGTCGACTGCGCGCTCGACTGGAAGCCTCGCGAGGCCGAGACCCAGGTCGCGACCAGCACGAACGCGACCACGTCACGGGCCAGGGCGTAGGCGAGCAGCGCGGTGCCGTAGCTCGCCATCGCCCACAGCTGCACCCGGTCCGGACCCCACCGGTCGCTGAGCCGCCCGCCTGCGTACGTCGCCACGACACCGACTCCCCCGGCGACGGTCAGGCCGATGCCGACGGTCACCGCGGAGAGGCCGACCGTGCGGGTGAAGTAGAGCGCGCTGACCGCGAAGAACATGCCGCGGGCGAGCGAGAGGGCGGCGACGGCACCGACGAGCGGGCGCTCGACCGGGTCGCTGGGAGGTCGGATCATGGGCCCAGTTGTCGCACCCCGTGGACGTGCGCGCTAACGATGTAGCGTATTGCTTCATGATCAGGTACGAGCTGGCCGGTCCCGACCTGAGCGAGGTCAGGTTCGCCATCTCGCCGCTCAACGAGCTCACCCTCTCGCTGCGAGCGTTGCGCGACCCCGGCCGGTTCCCGCTCCACCTGCCCTGGCTCCGCCAGGTCGCCGCCGCGGACCTGGACCGCGAGCCGCTGCTGGCGCTGACCAACGGGCGACTCTGGACGCCGGACTTCCTCAACCCGCGCCCGCGCACCCCGCTGGCCCGGCTCGACGACGAGCTCGAGCTGGTCGCCGCGACCCCGGCGGACCGTGTCCGCGCCGACCTCGCCGCCGTCCACTTCGAGACCGGCCCGCCGGCCGTCCTGGACGGACGCCCGCAGGTCGTGCTGCGCCGCGTCCTCACCGCTCTGCGCGACTACTGGGACGCCTGCTTCGAACCCCACTGGCAGCGGATGCGGGCGGTGCTGGAGGCCGACATCGTCCACCGCGGGCGCACGATCGTGCACTCCGGCATGGCGGCGATGTTCGCCGACATCTCGCCGCGGGTCACCCTCGCCGACGACGTCCTCGCGATCCGGCTCACCACGTCGAAGGTCGACTACCGGCGTACGACCGCGGGCGAGGGGCTCACCGTGGTGCCCACCTTGTTCACCCGCAACCCGTCGACGCCGATCTCGCCCGCCGAGCCGCCGGTCATGTTCTACCCGGCCCGCGGCCTCGGCACCCTGTGGACCAGCGACCGGCCGCACGCGCCGCGGGCGCTGCGCGACCTCATCGGCGAGAGCCGCTCCGGGCTCCTCACCCTGCTGGAGGCGCCGGCCTCCTCGACCGAGCTGGCCGTACGCCTCGGGGTGACCCCCACGGCCGTCAACCAGCACCTGCGGGCGATGCGCGCGGCCGGGCTGCTGACCTCGGCCCGCCACGGCCGGTCGGTGCTCTACCTCCGCTCCGACCTGGGCGATCGCCTGCTGGACGCGGTGAGATGAAAGGGGCGCGCGGCCACCGGCCGCGCGCCCCTTCCTCTCCTAGGAGAGCGTCACATGTGCAGCGGCTCGACAGTCTTGTCGTCGCCGCCCTTGCCGACCCGCGAGTTGCGGTAGCCGTAGACGAAGTAGATCGCGAAGCCGATCGCCATCCACACCAGGAACCGCAGCCAGGTCTCGATGCTCAGGTTGAGCGTCAGGTAGATGCAGATCAGCGCGGCCACGATCGGCAGCACCGGGCTGAACGGCACCTTGAAGGAGCGCGGCAGGTCCGGGCGACGCTTGCGCAGGATCGGCACGGCGATCGAGACCAGCGCGAACGCGGTCAGGGTGCCGATGTTGACCATCTCCTCGAGCTTGCCGACCGGGGTGAAGGTGGCCACGACCGCGACCAGGGCACCGATGGTGAGGGTGATCCGGATCGGCGTACCGGTCTTCGGGTTGACGTGGGCGAACCTCACCGGGAACAGGCCGTCGCGGCTCATCGCGAAGACGACCCGGATGGCGCCGATCATCAGCGTCATCACGACGGTGGTCAGACCGGCCACGGCCCCCGCCGAGATCAGGGTCGCGAAGCCACTGCGTCCGACGTCGCGGAACGCGGTGGCGAGCGCGGCGTCGGGGTCGATCTCGTCGTACTTCACCATGCCGGTGATGACCAGGGCGACGGCGACGTAGAGGATCGTGCAGATCACCAGCGAGCCGATGATGCCTCGGGGCAGGTCACGCTGGGGGTTCTTGGCCTCCTCCGCGGTCGTGGCGACCACGTCGAAGCCGATGTAGGCGAAGAAGACGACCGAAGCGGCCGAGATGATGCCGAGGACACCGAAGGTCTGCGGCTCGAGACCGAAGGCCCACTGGATCAGCGGCTGGTGGATGCCCTCACCGCTGACCGAACCAGCGCGCTCGGGGATGAACGGGGAGTAGTTGGAACCGGAGACGTAGAACATGCCGGCGACGATGACGAACAGAACGATGAAGAGCTTGACGGCCACGAGCGCGAGGTTGACCCGCAGCGACTCCTTGATGCCGATCGCGATCAGGCCGACCAGGACGATCACGAGCAGCAACGCGGCCAGGTTGGGCTGGCCGAACGAGGCGTTGGCATCCGGACCGAAGCCTTCGGGCCACCCGAGGCCGATCTCCTCGAGGAAGATCACCAGGTAGCTGCTCCAGCCCTGCGCGACCACGGACGCACCGAGCACCATCTCCAGGATCAGGTCCCAGCCGATGATCCAGGCGAGCATCTCGCCGAGGGTGGCGTACGAGAACGTGTACGCCGACCCCGACACCGGCACGGTCGAGGCGAACTCGGCGTAGCACAGCGCCGCCAGGCCACAGCAGATCGCGGCGATGATGAACGAGAAGACCACGCCCGGGCCCGCGTACTGGGCCGCGGCACGACCGGTCAGGGTGAAGATCCCGGCTCCGATGATGACGCCGATCCCGAAGACCGTGAGGTCAACCGCGGTGAGCCGCCTTTTGAGCGTGAACTCCGGGGTTTCGGCATCGGCAAGTGATTGCTCGATGGACTTGGTGCGCCAAACAGACATGAGGGATAGGAAACCATCTCGACCGACGGACAGGAAAGCTCGGGGGTGTCATCCGTCACATCTCGCACCTGAAGCTGCTCGCCTCCGAGGCGTCGCCGCCGACGTACGCAGGCCAGCTCGGCCACTCGCACAACGGCCGCGTGCGGTCGGCCCCGGCGTTACCGTCGGCGACCACCTGGGTCTCGCTCGGCGCGACGCCCCGCTCGGCCCACTTCTCCAGCGCCGTGAGCGAGTCGTACGAAGCCGAGAAGGCGACCGGGGCGAAGTTGGCATGGTTGGCGCCGGGCACCAGGTAGAACCGTGAGAACCCCGCGGTCGCCCGCTTGCCCATCACCCGCTGGACCCGCTGGTAGTAGTCGACCGTGGAGCGGTGGCTGACCAGCTCGTCGGCGGCACCGTGGACCAGGATCAGCTTGCCACCGGACCGGGCGAACGGGCGCAGGTCGGCGTCGTTGACGTCCTGGAGCGCGGTCAGCTCGCTGATCCGGCGCTGCCACTCTCCCGGGTCGGCCGGGTCGATCGCGAACGGGCTGATCTGCGGGTCGCGAGCGACGAAGTACTTGGCCCACTGGTTCCAGAACTGCATGCCGTAGCCGGCGGTCACCGGCATCGGGTCGGCCGGTGCGGTGGTGCCGTAACCGAGGATCGGCGTCGACATCCGTGCCCCGGACAGCAGCGGGAACCCGGGATAGCCCCATTCCCCGCTCGCCACCCGGTAGGGCAGCCGCCAGCTGCTGTCGGCGGCCACCACCGCGTCCACCTGCTCCCGGGAGAGGCAGGTCGCACCGGGCGTCTCGTCCTCGCCGCACAGCAGCGTCTCCGGGTCGAAGTCGCAGCCGGCCTCGTCGGAGATCACCCCGTCCTCGAGCCCGTCCGCACCGTCGCAGGCGGTCAGCACCCGCTGCGCGAGGAGGTCCTGCTGCGCCTTCGACGGGAACGCGCCGGGCTTGCCGAACTCGTGGGTGAGCCGGCCGAAGAAGAGGTCGAGGGTCGCGGCGTTCCAGGCGGGGTAGGCGGAGATCACCCCGTCGAAGTCGCGCGGCCAGCGTTGCGCGACGGCGAGGGCCTCGCGGCCGCCCGTCGAGCCGCCGGCGAAGTAGGCGGTGCCGGGAGCGCGGCCGGAGGCCTTCGTGATCACGTAGGTGGCGGTGTCGTGCACCTTCTTGAGCGCGTCACCGGAGAAGTTGCGCACCGCCTCGTCGTTCTGGCCGAACCAGCCGTCCAGGCTGGCGATCGGGTGGCGGCTGGTGTCGGCCTGATGGCCGGAGTCGCTGGCGTAGGTCGCGTAGCCGCGGCCGAGCGGGGTGCGCTGGTCGACCGGCCCGAAGGGCACGTTCTGGGCGAGGTTGGGGACGGTGCCGTTGTAGCCACCGCCGCCGAACATCATCGTCCTCCCGTTCCAGCCCTGTGGCAGAGCCAGCCCCATCCGGATGTCCGGGGCGGCGGGGTCGACCGGATGGATCGCGATGTCGGCGCGGCAGTAGGCCGGGAGTGCGGTCGGGCCGGTCCCGGAGGCCGGCATCGACGTCGCCGCGGTGACCTCGGCACCGGTCGTCGGCAGACCGATGCGGTGGGCGGGGATCCTCAGCCCGACCAGCGACGAGCAGTCGGTGGCGGTGCCGGCGGTGCCCGTCGACGGCGCGGCGCTCGCGGGCACCTGGCCCACGACCAGGGCCGCGGCGGCGAGGGTGAGCGAGGAGCCGACGGTCAGGAATCTACGTACGAGACGGGTGGGGGCCATTTCTCAAGGATCGCGACGCGGTGTGACGTGCGCCATGTGGCCGCCGCACACAACTCCGGCGCGCGGGATGTGGGCGACCGTGAGTCTGGCGGCAACGGGCCGGCATGGTGATCGGCCACACAGCAGACGGCGCCAGTGTGTCTCGAACCCCTATGGCGTACGTCTCACCACTTCCCTAGCGTCGCCCCTGTGACGAGCACCACACCGACCCCGAGGTGCGCACTACGGACCGAGGGTCTCACCAAGGACTTCCGCGGCTTCCGCGCGGTCAGCTCCGTCGACCTCGAGGTCGGCGAGGGCACCGTGCACGCGCTCGTCGGCCCCAACGGCGCCGGCAAGACGACCCTGTTCAACCTGCTGACCGGGTTCCTCAAGCCCACCAGCGGACGGATCACGGTCTTCGGTGACGATGTCACCGGGATGGCACCGGAGCGGATCACCCGCCACGGGGTGGCCCGCTCGTTCCAGATCACCAGCCTCTTCGAGAACCTCACCCCGCGCGAGCACGTCGAGATCGCTCTGCAGGGGCTGACCAACCAGGGCCTGAAGTTCTGGCGTTCGGAGAAGCTGCTGGGGCGGCGGCGCGAGGAGGTCGACCGGCTGCTGGCCGAGGTCGGCCTGACCGAGCTGGCCGACAGGCCGACCGGGCTGATGGCCTACGGGCAGAAGCGGGCGCTCGAGCTCGCTCTCGTCCTCGCGGTCGAGCCCCGGCTGCTGCTGCTCGACGAGCCGACGGCCGGGATGGGCATCGAGGACGTCGACCGCACCATCGAGCTCGTCCGGCGCGTCGCGGTCGGGCGGACGGTGGTCTTCGTCGACCACAACATGCACGTCGTCGGCCAGCTGGCCGACCGGGTCACCGTCCTGCAGCAGGGTGCGGTGCTCGCCGAGGGCCCCTACGACGAGGTCCGCGCCGACGCACGCGTCATCACCGCCTATCTCGGGGAGGCCCACAGTGCTTGATGGAGGTCCCTGTGCTTGAGATCGAGAACCTGAGTGCCTGGTACGGCGAGGCGCAGGCCCTGCGCGAGGCCACCCTGAGCGTGGGCGAGGGCGAGGTCGTCACCCTCGTCGGCCGCAACGGCGCCGGCAAGACCACGCTCGTCCGCTGCCTGATGGGCCTCCACAAGCACCTGACCGGGTCGATCCGGCTCGACGGTCGCGACCTCACGTCGTTGCCCGCGCACAAGCGGGCCCGCGCCGGGCTCGGCTGGGTGCAGGACGACCGCGGCATCTTTGCCAACCTGAGCGTGGAGGAGAACCTCCTGCTGCCGCCCCGCGTCTCGGAGTCGGCCTGGACGCTGGAGCAGGTCTACGACGCCTTCCCGGCTCTCGGCAGCCGCCGGCGAGCGGGCGGGACGACGCTCTCGGGCGGTGAGCAGCAGATGCTCGCCGTCGCCCGGGTGCTCCGCACCGGTGCCCGCCTGCTGCTGCTCGACGAGCCGTCCGAAGGGCTGGCCCCCGTCATCGTCGCCCAGATCGGCGACATCGTCCGCACCGCGAAGCAGTCCGGGATCGGCGTGCTCCTGATCGAGCAGAACGTACGTTTCGCAGCCACCGTCGCCGACCGCCACTACCTGCTCGCCCAGGGCCGCCTGGTCGAGAGCCTCGACAACGACGAGTTCGTCGAACGTCAGGACGAGCTACTCGAACACCTCGGGATCTGACGTACGTCCCCAGCGATGGAGCACAGCCCTACCCCACGAGGAGAGACACGATGAACAAGCGACGCACAGCTGCCGGCGCCTCGATGCTGATGGCAGGTGTCCTGGTCACGGCGGGCTGCGGTGCCGGCGGGCCGAGCGCGAGCGGGGGCGACTTCACCGACGACAAGGTGGTCCTCGCCCTGCTCAACGACGCCTCCGGCGTCTACAAGGACGTCTCCGGCCCCGACTCGAAGATCGCGATCCAGATGGCGATCGACGACTACCAGGAGAAGTACGGCGACGAGGCCGTCGTCGACGACATCGAGGTGACCTCGGCCGATCACCAGAACGAGCCGGACATCGCCAACACCAAGGCCCAGGAGCTCTACGACCGCGAGGGCGCCGACGTGATCCTGGACGTGCCGACGTCCTCGGCCGCGCTGGCCGTCGCGACGCAGGCGAAGAACAAGAAGAAGCTCTACATGAACATCGGCGCCGGGACCACCGAGCTGACCGGCGCACAGTGCAACAAGTACACCTTCCACTACGCCTACGACACCTGGATGCTGGCCAACGGCACCGGCACGGTCGTGACCGAGGAGGGCGACAAGAACTGGCAGCTGATCTACCCCGACTACGCCTTCGGCCAGGACATGGTGAAGTCGTTCACCGGCGCCATCGAGGCCGGCGGCGGCAAGGTCGCGGGCACGATCGCGACGCCGTTCCCGAACGACAACTTCGCGACCTACATCACCAAGGCGGGCGCCGCGAAACCGCAGGTCATCGGCACCATGCACGCCGGTGGCGACCTGATCAACCTGGTCAAGCAGTACAACGAGTCCGGGCTCAAGGACCAGGGCATCGACCTGGCCGTGGGGCTGATGTTCATCTCCGACATCCACTCGCTCGGCGTCGAGGCGTTCGAGGGCACGATCTTCACCGACGCCTGGTACTGGAACCTCGACGAGAAGTCGCGCGAGTGGGCCGACCGCTTCATGGAGGAGACCGGGGACCGGCCGACCTACGCCCACGCGGGCAACTACTCGGCGGCGACGCAGTATCTCGAGGCGGTCCAGGCGGCCGGCACCGACGACGCCGACAAGGTCGTCGAGGAGCTCGAGGGCAAGAAGGTCGAGGACATGTTCCTGCGCAACGGTGAGATCCGCGCCGAGGACCACCGGGTCATCCACGACGTCTACCTGGCCCGGGTCAAGGGCCCGGCCGACGTCAAGGAGGACTGGGACTACGAGGAGATCATCAAGACGATCCCGGCCGAGGAGGCGTTCCGCCCGGCGGCCGAGTCCGGCTGCTCGATGTAGCTGCGCATCCGAGGTCTAGAGGGATTGGTATGAACGCGGTTCTGCAATACACCGTCCAAGGGCTCGCGGCCGGCAGCTTCTACGCGCTGGCCGCGCTCGGCCTGGCGGTCATCTTCGGGGTGCTGGGCGTGGTCAACTTCGCCCACGGCGCCTTCTACATGCTGGGAGCGGTCGCCGCGGCGGTGCTCCTGGACACCGTGGGGATGAGCCTGTGGCTGGCACTGATCGTGGTGCCGCTGCTGATGCTGGTCTTCGGGATGCTGGTCGAGCGGCTGCTGGTGCAGTGGCTGCTGCCGCTCGACCCGCTCTACAACCTGCTGCTCACCTTCGGGCTGACCCTGTTGCTGGTCGACCTCGTCAAGCGCCGCTACGGGGTCTCGGGATTGCCCTACGAGCGCCCCGAGGTGCTGTCCGGCCGGGTGCAGGTGGGTGGCGTCGGGCTGCCGGTCTATCAGCTCTTCGTGATCGGGGTCGCGCTGCTCGTCTGCCTCGGCGTCTGGCTGCTGATGACGCGTACGCGGGTGGGCATGATCGTCCGGGCCGCGACCGAGCGGCCCGAGCTCGCCGGCGCGCTCGGGATCAACGTCGGGCGCTGGGTCACGCCGGTGTTCGGCTTCGGGGTCGCGCTCGCCGGTCTGGCCGGGGTGCTCGCCGCACCGTTCCGGGCGATCACCGCCGAGATGGGCAGCGACTTCATCATCATCCTGTTCGCGGTCGTGGTGATCGGCGGGCTCGGCTCGATCGTGGGCGCCGTCGTCGGCGGGTTCCTCGTCGGGCTCGTGGAGGCCTTCGGACAGGCGTACGCACCGACGTTCGCGCAGGTGCTCATCTTCGTGCTGATGGCCGTGGTCGTGCTGGCCCGGCCGGCCGGGCTCTTCGGCCGAGAGGAGGCGACGGCATGACCTCCATCGCGACAGCCGGTGCGAGCGTCACCGAGCAGCACGCGGCGATCGCCGGGGCACGACCCTGGCAGCGGCTGGTCCTGCTGGGGATCGGCCTGGTGGTGGCGCTCGGGCTGCCCTGGTTCGTCTACCCGCCGGTGGCGATGGACATCGCCGCGTGGGCGCTCTTCGCGGTGGCCCTCGATCTGCTGCTGGGCTACTGCGGGCTGCTCTCTTTCGGGCACGCCGCCTTCTGGGGCGGATCGGCCTATGCGACGGGACTGATCGCGATCCATCTCGGCGTCCCGTTCCCGGTGGCGATCCTCGGCGGCGCGCTCTTCGCGATGCTGCTCGCGGTGCCGATCGGCTACCTGTCGGTGAAGCGGTCGGGGATCTACTTCGCGATGGTCACCCTCGCCTTCGCGCAGATGCTCTTCTTCATCGCCAACCAGGCCTCCTCGCTGACCGGCGGGGAGAACGGGCTCCAGGGCGTGCCGAGGTCGTTCTTCGGGATCGAGGCGGTCGAGACCGACGCGTTCTTCTTCTACTACGCCGCGCTGCCGATCATCCTGCTCGGGATGTGGGCCGCCTGGCGGATCGTCCATTCCCCCTTCGGGCGGGTGCTGGTCGCGATCCGCGACAACGCGCCGCGGGCCCGGGCGCTGGGCTACGACGTCGAGCGCTACAAGCTGGTCGTCTTCGTGCTCTCGGCCGGGCTCTCCGGGCTCGCCGGCGGCGTCTTCGCCGTCTCGCACGGCTTCGTCGCGCTGCCCGAGCTGCACTGGGCCACCTCCGGCGAGGTCGTCCTGATGACCGTGCTCGGCGGGATCGGCACCCTGTGGGGCGGCGTCATCGGCGCCGGCCTCATCGTGATCCTCGCCGACTACCTGGCCTCCTCCGGGTTCGACGGCATCGGGATCGTCACCGGGGCTGTGTTCGTGACCGTGGTACTGCTCTTCCGCCGCGGCATCTGGGGCACCGCCCGCCACCTCTGGGTGAACCGGCGGCGCTCCTAGGCGACCAGCAGATGGAGCCGGAGCGCCAGCTGAACCTCGAGCTGGCGCTCCGGCTCCTGCCAGCCCTTGCCGAGCAGCCGGGTCACGCGCTCGAGACGCTGGGTGACGGTGTTGACGTGCACGTGCAGCGCGGCAGCGGTGCGGGTGAGGTTGCGGTCGGCGGCGAAGTAGGCCCGCAGGGTCTCCACCAGCTTCGACCCCTTCGCGGTGTCGTAGTCGATCACCGGGCCCAGCCGGGAGGTGACGTACGCCGCCGGGTGGCCGTCGGAGCCGAGCAGCAGCCCGACGAAGCCGAGGTCCTCAGCGGTGACCACCTGGCCCTCGCGCCCCAGGGTCATCGCGGCCGCCAAGCAGCGGCGGGCCTCGTCGTAGCCCTTCACCACTGCGCCGGGGCTGCTCAGCGGTCCCGGCACCGGACCGGCGGCACCGACCGTCACCGGCGCCCCCGCCGAGAGCCGCAGCCCCTCGACGACCAGCTCGCCGGCGGAGCGGGCGTCACAGTCGGGGAAGATCAGCACGACCTGCCCCTGGCGCACCGCCGCGAACCCGTCGTGGGTGGCCGCGACGAACGTCGCCGCCTGGCCGACCCGGGCCCGGTCGCCGGGAACGTCGGCGACCACGACGGCATAGTCCCGGGACAGGTCGGCCTGCAGCAGCCGGCCGCGCTCGCGCAGCGTCTCCGGATCGGGGGTGGTGCCGGAGAGGAGCTCGTCGAGGAGCTCGCCCCGCACCCGTCCCTCGGCCTCGGCGACGCTGCGGCGGAAGAGCAGCAGCAGCGCCGTCACCAACGCCGCACGCTCCAGGATCCGCTGGTCGCCGTCGTCCAGGTCCCCGTCGTCGCGGTCGACCTCGCGCGGACCGAGGAGCATCGAGCCGAGCTGCTCGGCGCCGGCGAGGACCGGGGTGGCGTAGATGTCGCCGCTGCCGGCGGTGCGGCTCAGGTCGAGGCTGCGCCTGGTCACGGCCGCCTCGTAGTCGGAGACGGGCTGGTCGCGGGCGCTGCTGGCGATGGGCTCGCCGTCGAGGTCCAGCACGACGACCCGGGCGCCGAGGACCTCGGCGACGCTGCGTACGACGTCGTCGACGCCGCCGCCCTCGACGACGATCCGGGTGAGCCGGTCGTGGGCGTCGGCGGCGCGCTCGACCGCCTCGTTGCGCGCCTGCAGCTTGCGGGTGGTGACCTCGAGCTCGGCGACCGCGGCCCGGGTCTCCTCCAGCAGCCGGGCCTTGTCCACGGCAATCGCGGCGTGGGCCGCCAGCGAGACGAGCAGCGCGCTCGCCTCGTCACCGAAGGGACGTACGGTCCGGTTGGCGGCGAAAAGGACGCCGATCACCTGGGTGCCGAGCAGGAGGGGTACGCCGATGATCGCGCGGATGCCCTCGCCGCTGACCGCGCCGTCGATGTCGGGGGCGTGCCGGAAGCGCTCGTCGGGGATGTAGTCGGCGGTCGAGTAGGGCTTCATGGTCTGGGCGACGAGGCCGCCGAGGCCGATGCCGTAGGGGATCCGGGTCGACCGGAAGGCCGCGGTGAGGATGCCCTCGGTCACGCGCATGTACTCACCCCGGCGCTCGTCGTTGAGCGTCAGATAGGCGACGTCGCTGTTGAGCAGCTGCCTCGCCCGGGTCACGATCGCCTGCAGCACCGCTTCCAGGTTGGTCAGCATCGCCAGGTCGTTGGCCGACTCGAACAGCGCCCCCAGCTCGCCCTCGCGCCGACGGCGGGCCTCCAGGGTCGCCCTGACCTGGAGCGCGAGGCTCTTGGCGTAGTCGATCCGATCCTGGTCCTCGGGGCTCATCCCCGCCGCTCGCGCGGCCCGCGACGGTCCCTCGAAGTCGGCCTCCGCGGCATCCCCGGCCAGCATCTCCAGGAACGCGATCACCTCGGCCGTCATGTGACCGAAGTTACACTTCTCCGCGCACGCCGACATAGGGGATCACCACATAGTTCCCCCTGATCAGGTATGGGTCTTCGCCAGTCACTTCGACAAGCTCAGGACAGCGCCTCCACCGTGGTGACCGGGCGTTCGCAGACGAACCCCCGACAGACGTACGCCGCCGCCTTCCCGTCCACGGGAGTGCGGCTGCTCAGCAGCGGGATGTCGTCGCGGGCCTCGTCGGCGACGACCACCACCGCACCCGGCTTGCGCCGAGCCGCGGCCTCCAGGGCGTCGCGGCCGGGCCCCGGCGGTCCGACGACCGCGATCTCGAGCGGCCCGTCGGCCATCGTCACCGCGGCCGCCAGCGACCAGCCGGCGAACCGCGGCGCCTTGGTCATCAGGGTGCTCGTGGCAGCCAGCGCCTCCTCGGCGGCCGTGCGGTAGCGGCCCTCCCCGGTGAGCGCGTGGGCGGTGACGAGCGCGTGCACCATCGCGCTGGTGCCGCTGGGACTGGCGTTGTCGGAGGTGTCCCGCGGCCGGGTGACGAGCGCCTCCGCGTCGTCGGCGGTGTCGTAGAAGCCGCCGTCGTCCGCGCGGAAGTGGGTCAGGGCGGTGTCGAGCAGGCTCGTCGCCCGGACCAGCCACGTCGCGTCGCCGGTCGCCTGGGTCAGACTCAGGAACCCCGATGCGACGCAGCCGTAGTCCTCCAGCACCCCCGCGTGGGCGCCGGCCACGCCGTCGCGGCTGACGCGGAGGAGGCGGACGGGGTGGCGGTTCATCGAGGTATGCAGGTCAACCGACACTTCCCCGGTGGAGCTCCGCGCGGGAAGCGACGGTTCGGCTGCATACCTAGACGAACCGTCGGCTCGGTGCACTTGCCACAGCAACTCGGCCGAGGCGACCGCCGCGTCCACGCAGCGCGGCTCCCCCAACAGCAGCCCCGCGTCGACCAGCCCGCTGATCGCGAGCCCGTTCCAGGCCGCGACGACCTTGTCGTCGCGCGCCGGGCGGACCCGGTCCGCACGCGCCGCCAGGAGCCGCGCCTTGACCGACTCGAGCCGTTCGGTGTCCTCGGGCCGGTGCCGCAGCTGCAGGGTCGAGGCACCTTCCTCGAAGGTGCCGGCCTCGGTCACCTCGAAGACCTCCGCGGCCCAGGCCCCGTCCTCGGGGCCGAGGACGTCGACGAGCTCGGCCGGGGTCCAGACGTAGAACTTCCCCTCGACCCCCTCGCTGTCGGCGTCGAGCGCCGAGGCGAACCCGCCCTCGGCGGTGCCGAGCTCGCGGATCATCCAGTCGGCGCTCTCCCGCGCGACGCGGTCGCCGAGCTCGGTGCCTAGGCGGGCGTAGAGCCCGATCAGCTGGGCGTTGTCGTAGAGCATCTTCTCGAAGTGCGGGACGACCCAGCCGCGGTCGACGGCGTAGCGGGCGAACCCGCCACCGATCTGGTCATAGATCCCCCCGCCGCCCATAGCGGCGACGGTGCGCGAGAGCATGTGCGAAGCCCTCCGCGAGAGGTCGGTTTCTGACGCCGAAGAGTCAGTTTCTGACGCCGAGACGGCAGTACGCCGGAGGAACTCCAGCACCATCGACGGCGGGAACTTCGGGGCACCCCCGAACCCGCCCGCCATCGGGTCGAACTCCCCCGCCAGCGTCTCGACCGCCGCATCGACGTCGACCCGCCAGTCGCCCGCGGCCCCGGACGTCCCGGATATGTTGGCCAGGTGCTGACGTACGTTCTCAGCCACCGCCCCGATCTCCGAGCGCCGCTGCGTCCACGCCTCCGAGAGCGCCTGCAGCACCTGCGTGAACGCCGGCTGCCCGTGCCGTGGCATGTCCGGGAAGTAGGTGCCGGCGAAGAACGGGTTGCCGTCGTGGTCGAGCACCACCGTCATCGGCCACCCGCCCGACCCCGTCATCGCCGTCGTCGCCGCCATGTAGACCGCGTCGACGTCCGGCCGCTCCTCTCGATCGACCTTGATGTTGACGAAGTGCTCGTTCATGTACGCCGCGGTCGCCGCGTCCTCGAACGACTCGTGCGCCATCACGTGACACCAGTGGCACGCGGCATACCCGACGCTCAACAGGACCGGAATCTCCCGCAGCCTCGCCTCGTCGAACGCGTCCGGCCCCCACTCCCACCAGTCCACCGGGTTCAGAGCGTGCTGAAGCAGGTAGGGCGAGGTCGCGGAGGCGAGTCGGTTGGCCACTCCCCCAGCCTTGCACGCACGTGAACAAGTGATGCAAACCTGTCCCAGGACAGGAGTTCGGGACAGGAATGCGCGCGGCGACGCTAGATCGGCATTCGTTCGCGGCAAGGAGTGATCTGTTGTCAAGGCACGGGGCACACTCGGCGGGCAGCATCGCGTTGCGCCTAGGAAGGTCATGCCGTGCACGCCACCCTCAGTGCCGCCGAAGCTCGTTGCCCCATGGGCGGCACCCAGCATCTGCATTAGAGGTTCGGCAGTGCCACTGGGAGCGGGATACGCTCCTGCTCTACACGTCGGTGCATAGCGTGCTCTTTCCGGGTGATCAGACGCAGCACGTCGATTTCGGCGTTGGTCAACGAAACCGGATCCCACTTGAGGCCGGCCTTGATTGGCCGGCCGTTGCGGTCGAGGTTGGTGCCGAACCTCTCGTATTCTTCGTACGTGTCGATGTTCATGAGGATCGACCGGGTCTGCGGGATTCGCGTACGCAGCGCATCGAGGATGCGATAGCCGTCGGCATCAATGTCACCCCAGTAGACGACATCTTCTGCGCTGGCAATCCAGTCACACTCGGCAAGTCGGGTGGGCGCCATGTCACCGACGCCCCAAACGACGATGAGACCCGGACGCTCGGGAAAGTAGAAGTAGGTGTCTTGATTCTCGACGATGACTACGGTCCTCGGAGCGTACGCCAAGCTCGTGAGGTCACCGCGGACCCAGGTGTCGTGCCGGCGGCCCTTGGCAGCGAGGTGGGCAGGGTCGCAGTAGGTGAATCGGATGGTCGGCGGACGCCCTAGCATCTCGATCGGACCAATACCGGTGAGCCCGGAGATCTCCTTGACCCTCGACGCCGCATTGAGCCATTTGCTCTGGAGGCCAGGGACAGGCACTTGGCGCGGGGTGAGATTGTGCCAGCCCTCGGGGTTATCAGCAAACCACTGGGCGGTATTCATCAAGGTGGCGAAGTCGACATCTGACCATGTTCGCGTTCGCCGAAGGGCGCCGGCCGGGTCCGGTGCTCCGGGAAACCGAGACTCGATCGAAGCCCAGCGGGACCGCATCTGCATGAGTTCAGCCGCGCGGCCCGCGTAGGCACACATCGCGTCGATGTCCGAGAACTCGAGGTGTGAAGGGATCGGTTGCTCGCTTGGACCGACCTGTCGCAGCACCTCACGGAGCGTCACGCCCTCGGGGAGGCGCTTGGTAAACCAGTCTCGCGCCCAGGCTTGATAGGTCGGCCAGTTCGCCTGAAGCGTGGATCTTCTGGCCTCCCCCAGCAGAGACACCGACCGTCCCGTCGTCCACTGATCCGGTTCGGCTCCTGCGACGGCGGCGGGCAGGTGTGTGCCGAGCCATTTGCGTACGGCATCGCGAGCCTGATCGGGGGTCTTCACTGCTTGGTTCCGGCGATCTTGCGAGCAAAGTCGATCCGCGATCGATGGCGGTCGTCTTTTGACACCATGTAGATCACCGAGGTCGCGCTGGTGGCTGCCTCGAACTTGCCGACGGGGGCGGCGATGATCGGCTGGAAGCCGAACCGCAGCCACACGTTGATGGCTCGTTCGGTGAACTGGTCGTCGGCTTTGATGAGTGCCTCGTCCAAGAACACGGTGGCGAACTTCGGACGGGTGACGCCTTCGGTGCCGACGTGATAGCGAACCGCGGCGGCCAAGACGAACGCGGTCAGCTCCTGGGTCTCACCACCGGACTTCTCGCCGCTGAAGTGGTTGTAGGTGGTCACGCTGCCGTTCTGGTGCTCGGCACGTGCCTGGATCGTCATGTGCCGGCGCACGTCGAACAGCGCCGACACCTGCGCATCCGTCGAGACCTTCTCCATCGCGGCGTCGAACGCGGGGAACCTCTCGAGGGCGGCCTCATAGGTGATGCCCTTGGTCGAGTGGGCGCCGAGCGAGCCGAGCTGAGCCAGGAAATCCTTGGTTTCGATCGGCTTCTCATCCCGGAGGATCTGGATCGACAGGGTGCTGTCGCCGCCGAAGGGTTCCGGTGCGAGCAGCTTGTTGATTGCGCCGATACGGGCATGGATCAAGCGCCGCTGCGACTCATAGCTGTCTGCGATCCCGCCGACGTTCACGTTGGTGAACTCCATGACCTGCTGGGCGAACTGCTCCTTCGCCTGTGCAAGGCCATCGGTGGTCTGCTGGCTACGAATGCGTGAATAGCCGTTGTAGTCGGCCACCGGGTCCGGGTTGTCGAGCGAGACGCCGACGGGAGCGACATCGGAGTACTCGCGGTTGAATGCGATCATGACGTCGCGGATGTTGCGCAGAGCAACACCCTTCTGGCCGGCGGCTCCGGACTGGGCCTTACGCAGATAGTCGGCAAGCCGGACGATGGCTCCCGATCGCAGGTGGTCGCGGGAGAGCTGGTCGACGCCGAACGCGTTGGAGGCTTCGCGCTCCATTCGATCCATGTCCGGCAGGTCGACACCGCGCCCGCGAAGCATGTCGAGGGCACGCTCGGTGAGCTCCTTGTCCTCGATAACCTCGTTCCTCACCCTCAAGGCACTCTCGGCGGTGCCCTCGGCCGCGAAGTACCGCCCGGCCGCAGCGTCGGCGTCAGCCTTGCGATCGTCGGCCACCTTTCGAAGCACCTCGAGCACGTCGTTGCCAGCCATTGCGGCCTTCTCGGACCGGAGCGAAGCCAGGTGCCTCTCGGCGCCGACCAAGTCGTAGCGGTGCCAGTCGCGTAGGGCGTCGATGAAGTGGTTGTGCGCATCGCGTGCCTGGGTCAGGTCGAGTTGAGTCTGCTTCAGTTCCTGAGCTTCCTCGCTCGCCTTGGTTGCTTCCGAGTCGGCCTCCTCGATCTTCACGGCAAGTTCCGCGAGCAGCCGGTCTGGCGAGAAGCCGATGTTCCGGCGTCCAGCGCCGCCATGCTTGCCCGTACCATTCGGGCCTCGGACCTGGCCGCTCTTGGATACGCCGTAAACACCATCGGGAAGCCGGTTCAGTCCCTCGCCGTCCTCGACGCACTCATGAGTGAAGCGCCGCGCCACCTCGCGGGACAGCCACGCGGAGTAGCGGTGTTGGGCGTAGTAGACGCGGCCCGCGATCTGGTTCGCTGGTGCATCGCTCTCGGTGAGCGCAACGTCGGGCACGGCCTGCGAATGAATGATCGGCGGGGTCTTGATGTGGTTGACCTTGCGTCGGAACTCCTTGATGTGTCCCTCTGGCACAAGCAGCGTGAGCGCCCACGAACCGACGGCGCCTTCGAGAGCGTCTCGCCACTCCTCGCGCTCAGGCAAAACATCCATCAGCTCGCCCACGAACTTCAGCTCCGACGCCGGGATGTCGGTCAGGGCCGCCCATTCGTCGCGGCGATCGGCGTGCGACTTCGGGATCAAGTCGCGCCGAGGTGCGTAGTAGGCCTGCTCCTTGCGTAGCTTCGCAAGTTTCTCCTCGGCCGCGTACTGGGCACGATTTGCCCTTTCCAGCGGATCCTTGAGATCGGCGAGGTGGCGGTCGACGTCACCGAGAAACGCCACGGACTCAGTACGCTGCACGTCGACATCATCCCGTGTTCTGGGGACGCTAAGGTGGCCGCCAACCCGTTCTGCGAGCAAAGCGCGATCGCTGCGTGCATCGCTCACGCGCATCTCCGCTGAGCGGATGTCGTTCTCCAGCTGTGCAGCTCGGTCACCACCTGCATTGCGGTAGCGGCTCTGCGCTTGGAAGGCCGCTTCCTCGGCTAGGCCCTTCTCGATCCGGAGATTCGCGACCGCTGCAGCGGCATCACGCGCTTCTTGGGCAACACGTGGTTCAAGCTCGTCGAGGATGGCGAACTCCCGCTCACGTACCCACCGCCAGAACGGTGTGTCGGCGGGCGTACGCCCGTCGCCGTAGCGAAGCGAGTTGTAGAACGCGTCTGAATCACGGTTGGCCACGTAGGAGTCATGGAACGTCGGCAGGTTGTTGAGGATCTCCGCCTTCCGTTCTCGGTCGTACAGCTCGCGCCGGGCGTCACGGACCTTGCCCCAGAACTCACGTGCCACCCCCACTGCTTCGAGCAGTGCAGTCGGTTCCTCGAGCACGAGGTTCGTGAAGAGCCAGTCGACTCCTTCGATCTCCTGGCTGGCCTGGATCCGGTAAAGGACGTCCATGAGGTTGGCGCCGTTGCTGGCCAGTTCGAGCTTCTCGAAGAGCCAGACCAGGTTCGCCGTACGAGAGGTGGCCAGGAACATGGTCGGGAACGCTGACCTGAGGCTCCTGCCGTTCAAAGGCGTGTGCGGCGGCCGGGTGAACGGGTCCAAGCGACGGACGTCGAAGAAGCCTTCGATCCGCCCATGTGCTTCCCGGGTCGGCTTCTCATCGTCGGTGTTCATGAAATAGGCAGAGAAGATCGTGACCACCTCGCCGTCGAGGTTCGCCCATGTGTGGGCAATCGCCGACCAGGTGGCCTGCTTGTCGCGCAGTGCGAAGACGCGGGTACCGGCCAGAGTCTCCTCCTTGTCCCACACGCCTCGGATATAGGTCGAGATCGAACGGGCCTTCCCGCCTCCGCTCGATGCCTTGTTGAAGACCTTGCCGGGGTGAAGCAGCGCGGTCGTGGCGTCGAGATACGACGACTTGCCAGTGCCACTGCTACCTGAGATCAGCGTCGCTTCACCGACACCCGCCGGATCGAGGCGGTGATAGCCGTTGAACGGTCCCCAGTTGAAGACCTGGGCGGTGGCCAGGTACCACTGGCCGGCGGGCCGCGACACGTCGGTCACTCCGCCTCCTCGATCTCGGCGTCGTCGAGGTCGCCTTCATCGCGCCGAAGCGCACGAGTCATGCTGTCCAGAACGTCCGGGCCGTAAATGACCGGCACAGCAGGCGACACCGTCCAGCTGTCGCCGCCGTTCGCAGGGCTGGTGCCGGCAATGAGGTTGGCTTCATAGAGGCGTTTGAGCGCGGCTTCCGCGTTACGCTCGCGCGCGGCGCGGTTCTTCTCTCCCGCGCCCCACATCTGGTCGAACGCCTCGGCGAACTCGCGCCGTGTCACGGTCGCGGTCGGAGCATTCGCAACAGCGGCACGCTGGAAGCGGTCGATGACCACCAAGACCGCCATCGCCAGCTCACGGCTCATGACTCGCTGGGGCATCAACTTCCGGTACTCCTGCTCGGCGTGGACCTGTTGTCGCATCGCCACCCGGTGCCCGGTGTTGATGATCAGCTCCACGTAGAAGTCATGCATTCGCGACCGGATGTGTGCCTCGTTCTCCAAGAGAACCTGCCATTGGCGTGGCTTCTGGTTGCCGTCGAAGAAAGGCTCCCTGAACAAGAGCGTGAGCACTTCGCGGATTTCGGCGGGCTCGGTGCCGGTGTCGACGACATCGCCGCCAAACAAAGGATCCATCAGGGCGCCTCGATGATCGGTCTGCGATAGATGATGCGGGCGATCTGGTACCGAACGAGGTTGCCGTCCGGTGCAAGGGTCTCGATCACCTCACCCGATCCGGGTTGGTAGCCGCTCTCGCCGACATCGGCGACGGCGTGAGCGTGCTCGACGTAGGGAACAAGCTCCACAGCACGTCGAAGGCTCTCTGGCGAGAGGCCCCAGAGCTCGCTGAGCGACATCGCCTCACCCGGCTCGAGTGCGGCCAGCGTCGCGGCAATGTGTTCGGCAACCTCTGTCCTGTGCGGTCCAGCCCAGCGGGCGAGGAGTTCGGGGTCTGGTGGCAGTGCGGTCGAGGTGTCCATCTCATCCAGCGATGGCGGTTCCGCCGCGGGTTCGCGAACCTTGAACGACGCAGGCGGTTGTCCCATCTCGGCCCGGACAGGGAATGGGAGCGCACCAAGAGGAATGTTTCGACCCTCCGCATCCCGCAGAGCGGCGACGGCGTCCCGCAGAGCGTTCATCCACGCCGACCGGTCCGTCGATGAGATCGCACGGCGCTTGAAGGCGTACGTCACCTCGTCGAGGTTGGAGTTGAAGACATCGATCAACGGTTGTATCTGCGTGTATAGCGCCACCGAGACATCAGAGAGACTGCGTTTCTCACGGTCGTTCAGAAGCTGCCCGACGTCACTCTCCGCGATCGCCGCAACGTTCAGGCTCAACGTCTGACGTTGGTTCGAGTCCGAAAGCACGGACAACGCTTCCTTCGTCGCGCGGCCCTGAGGAGTGTCGGTGACATCTTCCCATGCTTCGGCATAGGCGGTGATGTGCGTGATCCCATCGAGGTCGTCGTCTGCGACCTTCTCGATGAGCGCGCGGCGGGCACGTGGAAGCTCCTGAGCCATCCACCGGAGTGCCAACGAGATCCGCTGCTGGTTGTTCAGCGCTTCGTCATACCAACGCTCGAACTCGTCGACACTGACCCCGCCTGCCTCCCCGGCCAGCAGGAGTGCTTCGCGAGCATCAAGACGCTCACGCTCATGCTGGATCTGCTCCAGCTGGCGCTCAGTATCCCCCGTGACTCGAGCTGACATCCGCTCGAAGCTCGCGACGAGTTCGCCCACTGCCGCAGCCGCAGTTCCGCGACGGGAGTCACCGAGGCGCTCCAAGAAGGCGATTGCCTCATGAGTTTCGGCCGTACGCGTATAGACGACTGCTCCGTCATCACCTTCGGTGCGCCATAGCCAATCGGCATTCACCCAGTCGCGACAGAGGTCCGGGACTCGGCGCCCATCACCTTGCACCTCGCGAACCTTCGGAGTCGCATAGCCGCGAGCGTGCAGTGTCCTGAGGACTGACTCGACCTCGGCTTCAAAGACTTCCGCGGGAATTGAGTCGCGCTCCGTCGAGAAGGTGTTAGCCAGGACAGTGATCAGAACATCGGCCGAATCCATTTGGAGCAGACTCACCGCAGCGTGGTCGTCAAGAACACGCGCCAGCGCTTCATGTTCGCGAACCAGCTCATCCGGGTTGCGCACTACTCCCCACCTCCCCTGCGTACTCACATACTGACGGCCTCGACCGACAGTTTCAGGAGAACCTGAGATTGCGGGTCCGACCTGGTCGAGGTATCGACGACCGTCGCGGCGGGGACGGCCTCCAGGAACACGGGCCACCATTAGAGTGAAGTGAGGTGGCGCATCACCCGCCTTGCCTACGGTTACAAGGGGGACAGCGCATCACCTTCGCCTTGCCGAACAAGGCTCGACTTTCGCGCCACGTGACATCTGCAATGTGATGGCGAAAGCCATGCGTGACGTTGCCGCGTCCCTAGCCGCGAGCCGTACCCAGATGCTCGTGCTCGGCCACCTGTTTGAACCTCCTCCTGACAACTGACCGGCCGGCCGGGCCTATCATTCGAATCGAGGCGAACGATCGGGGCCACGCCATACCTTCCAGATTGAGCCGTACGTTTGCTCACCGCACGCGTGAGGAACACGAGCGCAGTGGATTTGAGCCGTCAGGAGTTGGCCAAGAAGGTCTCTGTGCAACTCGCGTCAGCGTTCGAGACCGAGATGGGTCGCGGACATCGAGGCAGGCAAGCGCGAGGTCGAACTCGATGAGGCAGTCGTCATCGCGGCGATACTTCGCGTCCCGTTGACGGTGATGTCCCATGCCACACCTGGAGACGAAGCCCTCCGAGCCAGGCCAAGACGACCGCGAGAGGTTCCGAAACCGGAACCAAAAATGCGACATAAATGCGATCGAGCCATGTTCTTGACCTTCTATGAAGGTTCAGAACATGGCCCTGATCAGGTGTTTCGGTGGAGGTGAGGGGACTCGAACCCCTGACCCTCTGCACTGTTGGGCGGATCGAGGACGTCTCCAAGAGTTTCGGCACTCTTCGGCTGGTCAGCCTCCGACCTGGGACAATGCTCTAGACCGCGAGCATGTGTTGGACGCGCGGATCGAAGGCGAGCAGGATGCAATCTTCAGCGCGGGTCAGCAGGCAACGCACCTGATCGGCTGAGGACACCGCGAACAGCGCTGGAGTCGCACGAACTCGTGTGAACTCCGACGCTGCGTGGCGCGACCACGGATGCCGGAATGCACCTTCCAGATGGCCGCCGCATCATTACGGAGGCGGAAGGTGACAACCAGCGACTCGAGCATTCACACAGCCAAGCACGGGAGAGCCTGCGCCAGCTTGCCCACAGCAGTCATCGGATCGACGACCCGGCGAACTCTATGACCTGCTCGGCGACCTCTCCCTGGCACTCATTTCGAAGGCGCTCAACGACGGCCAATGGGCTATCCAGGTCGACGCTCGACGCCGCGACAGCCGCCTGACCGAGGTCGGCCGCCACGAGCACGTGACACGACTGCGGAGCCGGCCGCTGCGGCAGCAGGGGTTCATCACTCGTTAGCGCCGTGTTCGTCGAGCCATGCTCCACATGACGGTCGGGTCCTGTTGTCTGGAGCGTGCCTCACCGCTCGGGCCCGTAGGCCAGCCAAGCCAGGTGCCACCGCCCCCAGCAACAGGACCCCCACATGAATCAGATCAAGTTGGTCGTCGCCGGCGCAGTGGCCCTCCTGGGAGCAATCGCCTTCAGCGGACACTTCTCGCACCCCGCACCATCCGCCACCGGCAAGGCGAGCGCCGCGGTCGGCGGCAGCACCCTTCGGATCGGTGTCGAGAGCAGCGAACCGGTCTACTACCAGAGCGATGGCGCGACCAGGGGCTTCGACTACGAGATGGCGCGCAGCGTTGCCGACGGCATGGGCGTCGAGGCTGCGTTCGTACCGATGGACTTCAACGAGCTCTTCCCGGCCCTGCGAGCGGGCAAGATCGACATGATCGGAGCCGAGGTCACGAAGACGTCAGAGCTCGAGCGGGAGTTCGACTTCAGCGCGCCGTACTTCTCGACGTACGTTGCCTTCCTCACCCCCGAGGGATCGACCATCCGGACGCGCCGTGACATCGACGGGAAGAGGATCGCGGTCGTCGACGGTGCCATCCAGGCGGCCTACCTCGAAGAGAAGTACCACGACGTCGAGATCGTCAGGGCCCCGACCGTGGGCGCTGCCGTCGAGCTGATCGGGCGAGGCGCAGTGGACGCGATGTTTCATGGCGCACCGTACGCACAGTCGATCATCAAGAGCGCACCCATCGCCCTGGAAGAGCCGATCGTCTACGAGGTCGACGACGCCCCGATCGGGTTCGTGATCCGCTCCGGCGACCAGCGCAAGGAACAGATCGACGAAGTCCTGAAGGAGATGGTCCTCAGCGGCGAGTGGCTGAAGATCAAGACCGCCTACTTCGAGGCCGACCCGCTCTCCGACGTGTTCCGCGACAAGGGCTCCTGACCCCCTAGGAGCCGAGGAGCCCGATGGAGATCACCTGCCGGACCGCATCGCTGCGCGAGGAGACGCCCAGCTTTCGGTAGATCGAGGCGACCTGGGAGCTGACGGTGTTGCGGGAGACGAACAGCCGCTCGCCGATCTCGCCGATGGTGAGATGGGTCTGGAGGTAGGGCAGCAGGCGCAGCTCGGCCGGGCTGAGGGGCGAGCTTCCCGCGGTGACGCGTGCGGTGGAGTCGATCCTGGCGCGCAGGCCCGCGACCTCGTCGACCAGCACGCCGAGGTCCGGTCGGCGCTGCAGCACGTCGTCGATCTCGCGCAGCAGGTGCCGGGCGGAGGTCGGGTCGCCGCGTGCCCAGAACACCCTGGCCAGCTGGAGGCGACCACGCACGGCCAGGAACGGCAGGACGTACGTGCAGGAGGGACGCCCACGCATGGCCCGGGTCAGCTGCCGGTCCACCTCGGCGAGATCCCCTTCGTGCAGCCCGAGCCGGGCAGCGGCCGCGAACGCGAGGACGCTCACCGCGTAGTCGTACATCCGGTGTTCCTCGATGACGGCGAGGGCGTGGGCCAACCTCTCCGCCGCCTCGTCCCAGCTCCCGTGTTCCATCGCCAGCAGCGCGAGCTCGGCCTGGGCGTTGACGACGGTGTCGGTCTTGCCGAGCTCGGCTCCGACGGTGGAGCTCTCGGCGAACAGGGCGGCGGCCCGCTCGACGTCGCCCATCAGCAGCTGCGCCTCCGCGGCACCGGCCAGGGCCGTGTCGCGCCACGGGCTCCACGGCGGTTCCTGGGCCAGGGCGAAGTCGGCGTCCCGCATCATCGCCGCGGGTCCCGCCGGGCACATGACGGCCCGCACCATGGCGCGCGCGGACTCGAAAGAGGCGGTGCCGTCCATCGGCACCCAGTCATACGCCGCGGTCTCGGCCACCGCAGCCCAGCGTTGGGCCCTCAGCGGGTCGCCGCCCCAGACACCCGTCCAGGCCGCAAGTACGGCCAGGGGCGGGTGCTGCTCGATGGCGGAGTCGCCGAGCGCGGACAGCCACCGCTCCACGGTCGACAGCTGTCCGGCGCTGTAGGTGGGCAGCACCAGCTGCGTCGCGATCTGGACGCACCGGTCACGTTCGGGCGTGTTCAGCAGGTGCTCGAGGGCCATCGCCGCGGACTCGTTGGCCTCGAACCAGTCGGCGGCCCGCAGGTGCAGCTTCGCGACGACCTCGGGCTCGACCCGACGCAGCTCCCCGAGCAGGAACTCGCGGTACAGCGGGTGGTAGCGGTACCACTCCCGGCGCCGGTCGAGCGGCAGCAGGAACGAGTTGGATCCCTCCAGCGCGAGGAGCTGATCCTGACCGTCGGCCTCCCCCGAGAGCGCGTCGCACAGCGGCCCACAGAGCCGGTCGAGCACAGCGGTACGTCGCAGGAACCGCTGCGTCGCCTCGTCCTGCTGGCGCAGCGACTCCCGGTACAGGTAGTCGGCCACGTAGCGGTCGTCGCCGGAGATGCTCGATACGTCCTGCCTGGTGTCGCGAGCGATCCTCGCCACCAGGTGCAGGCCGGCCGCCCACCCCTCCGTCCGCTCGGTCACCACCATCGCCTGGTCACGCGTGAGCGGCAGGTGCGCCGCAGCGAAGATCTGCTCGGCACCCGTCACGTCCAGCGCGAGGTCGGACCTCAGGACGTCCAGGACCCCGCCGCAGGCGCGCAGCCGAGCCAGGTGCGGCTGCTCGATCCGGCTCGCCGACACCAGCTGCGAGCCGGCCGGGACACCGGAGACGATCACGCTCAGCACATCGTGGCAGGCCGAGGAGCGCAGCTCGTGCAGGTCGTCCACCATCAGCACGAAAGGTTCCGGACTTCGGCTGAGCGCAGCAGCCAGGCGCGGTGCGGCGCGCCCCAGCGGCGAGACGCCCGGACCGCTCACGTCGGCGACGACGCTCTGCTGACTCGGTATCGCCCGCACGTACGCCGAGGCGAGCAGCACCAGGAGAGCGCCGGGATCGTCGTCGAGACGGTCCAGCGACACCCAGCCGACCGGGCGGTCCTCGGCCTGTGCCCATTGCGCCAGCAGGGTCGACTTGCCGTAGCCGGCCGGCGCGGTGATGCCGACCGACAGTGCACCGCTGCTCCGGGCCGCCTCGATCAGAGGGGCCCTGCTCACCAGTCTGAGCGGCGGTTCGGGAGCCGAGAGCTTGACGTCGAGCATAACCTCGTCGAGCTCAGCAGCCGTTCGCGCCGCTTCGCCACCGTCCACCTTGTGCACGCTAGGGATCCGAGCGGCCGGACGTCTCACCCCTGACGGATGACTTGTAGGCACAACCGCCTCGACCCCGGGCTCGAGCAGTCGCCCTCAGGGTCTCGAACCGACGGAGTCCCGTCCACCGTGGCAGTCCTGAGACCCTTCGGTTTCACACAATGAGAATGATTCGCCCACGGGCCGCGGCGGCCAGATTGAGATCGTCCGTTCACTTCCCGACCCGATATCGACCCCTTCGCGGTCGGCGGCAATCCAAGGAGCGTTCCGTCATGACCGAACAGACCCCACAAGAGGATGGGACCACCTGGCAGGCGCAGGAACCGCCGCCCAGTGGTCTGGCGACCGGCTTCGTCGTGTTCGCCGGCGTGATGATGATCATGGTCGGCAGCTTCCAGGCCTTCGCCGGCCTGGTCGCACTCTTCGAGAACGAGTTCTACGCCAGGACCCCCAACTACCTGCTGGAGTTCGACCTCACCGGCTGGGGCTGGATCCACCTGCTGCTCGGACTGCTCGTGGCGTTCGCGGGCTTCGCGGTGCTCAACGGCATGGTCTGGGGTCGCACCGTCGGCGTCATCCTGGCCGGGCTCAGTGCCTTCGCCAACTTCGCGTTCCTCCCCTACTACCCGTTCTGGTCGGCGCTGATCATCGCGGTCGACGTCTTCGTCATCTGGGCACTGACCGCCCACGGTCGCGACATCACCCGCTGACCCCGCGACCGAACGGCCGGCTCGGGCCGGACGACCCGCGCGGCGCCCACGGACCCCGGGTGCCGCGGCGGGCTCCTCGTCGCAGCCAGCAGTTCGTCCGTTCCGGGTGATGTCCGGGGCGGGCCCGCCGGAAAGCCTGGGACCCGGCCTCGCTCGAAGCCATCTCACGACCACCGAAGGAGTGTCATGTCCGACACGACCGCTTCCGACACCCCTGTCCTCGACCTGCTCGCCACCATGACGACCGCCTCCGTGGAGGCATCAAGCCTCGACGTACAAGCCATCGCCCTGGTCCGCCTCGCTGCGCTCGTGGCGAGCGACGCTCCGGCCGTCTCCTACGCGTTGAACCTCGCGATCGCAGGTGAGGTCGGCCTCGACGTCGAGGACGTGCGCGGCGTGCTCACCGCGATCGCACCCATCGTCGGGACCTCGCGGGTCGCGGCGGCGACCAGCCGCATCGTGGTGGCGATCGGAGTCGGCATCGAGCAGGCCTCCGCGGATCTGGCCGACGACGAGCTGAGCTGACGGGCGATCGACGGTACCTGGCGAGAGGACCACCACCATGTCGAACGACGCGCCCATCACACGCGAGCTCCGAGAATCCCCCGACGACCCGGTCACCACCACCGTCGACCGACCCTCACGAGGGCGCTCGATCGCGGCGGTGATCTGCCTGGTGCTGGCGGGGCTGTTGATGACGCCGGCTGCGGTGGCCTACTGGGGCCAGCGCACCTTGAACGACGCCGAGCGGTACGTCGAGACCGTCGGCCCTCTGGTGGAGTCCCCCGAGGTGCAGGACGTGATCGCGACCCGGGTCACCGCCGCGATCCAGCAACAGGTCGACATCGAGGCGATCCTCAACACCGTGTTCGCCGGCGTGATCGATGACGCGCCGCGCCTGGAGCGGCTGGTGGCGCCCCTCGCCGCGGCCATCAACAGTCTGGTCGAGCGCGAGGTCCGCGCGTTCATCGCCTCCGACGAGTTCGCCGACATCTGGGTCCGGGCCAACACCCGAGCCCAGCAGACCCTCCAGCGGCTCCTGAACGGCGACGACACCGGTGCCGTCTCGCTCCAGGGCGACGAGGTCGTGCTCGACGTCGACGAGGTCATCGAACAGGTCAAGGCGAGACTCGTCGACCGGGGCCTGACCATCGTCGAGAACGTACCCATCCCCGAGACCGACCGTCAGATCGTGCTGATGGACGCCCCTCAGCTCAAGCAGGTACGCACGATCTACGCGTTCTCGAACCCGGTGGCCCAGTGGCTGCTTCCCGTCGTCGGGGTCCTGTTCCTGGCCGCCCTGGTACTGGCCCGCCGCCGCCCGCGGATGGCGGTGTGGATCGGGGCGGTCGTGGCCGCCAACGCCCTGCTGCTGGCGCTGGTCCTGTCCATCGGGCAGCAGCTGTTCGTCAACGCGCTCGCCGGCACCGATTTCGGGCCGGCGAGCCGGATCTTCTTCGACACCCTGCTCAGCTATCTCGAGCGCGGCCAGCAGGTGGTCCTGTGGCTCGGTCTGGCGATCGTGCTCGCCGGCTGGTTCGCCAGCTCCACCAGGTACGCCACCGCCGCACGCACGACCACCGGCAGGAGTCTCGAGAACCTCGGCGCCGGCCTGGCCGGCGGCGTGGGCGACGCCACCGTAGGCAGAGCGGGTCGCTGGGTCGCCGCCAACGTGACCTGGATGCGAGTCGTCGTGGTGGCGCTGGGCGGGGTGGTCCTGCTCTGGGGCAACGACGTCTCGATGAACCGGTTCTGGTGGTGCTTGGCCCTGGTGATCGGCCTGCTGGTCGTCCTCCAGGTGCTGGTCGGAGCAGGCCGGTCCAGGGAGCCGACCGCCTCCCTGGACCCCCGCTCGGCGACCTAGCCCGCGGTGTGGTGACCTCGCTCGGTCACCCGTTGCCCAACGTCCGCTCGATGACCTCGACCACCTTGGGCCGCAGGTCGCTTGCCGCGATCACCTCGTCCACCGAGCCGACCTCCACGGCGCGGTGGATGTCGTGCACGCCGTCGAACTCGGCCGCGACCTCGGCGATCTTGTCCGCCCGCAGCTGGGCACGGAGCTCGGCGAGCTCGACGACGAGCGCGCCGCGCTCGCCGTCCTCGGCGCGGTCGATGCGCTCCTCGAGCGCGGCCACCCGCGGGTCCGCCGCCGCCCGCTTGGCGACCTCCGCGGCGAACACGACGGCCGCCGCAGGTGCCCCACCGAGCACCGAGGCGTAGGAGCCCTCGATGGCGAGCACCGTCATCGACGGGTTCAGGTGCTTGGAGAACACCACGAACGCACCGCCGTGGTAGCGGGAGATGACGCAGAAGACGATCGGGCCCTCGAAGTTGACGATCGCGCGGCCGATCTCGGCGCCGTACTCGAGCTGCAGGTTGCGCATCGACTCCGGGGAGCCGTCGAAGCCGGACAGGTTGGCGAGCACCACCAGCGGCCGGTTCCCCGAGGCCGCGTTGATCGCCCGCGCGACCTTCTTCGACGACCGCGGGAACAGGGTGCCCGCGGTGTAGGTGTCCGGACCGTCGGTCGGAGGGAAGCCGGCGCGCGGCACCGGCTTGGACTCGATGCCGACCAGGCTGACCGGATAGCCGCCGATCCGGGTGTCGACGACCACGGCGGTGTCGGCGTCGGCCATGCCGGCCCACCGCTCGAGCATCTCGTGGTCGGCGTCGGCCAGCGCCCGCATCACGGTGCGGATGTCGAAGGGCCGCTTGCGGTCGGGGTTGTGCTCGGCCGAGAAGATCTCGCCGACGCGTGCGAAGTCACCCGCGTGCGGGAACGACGACACGTCGCGGTCGATCGGGTCGGTCGTCGGCGCGCGGCGCGGCCCGGTCTCCCCGGGAACCACGTAGGTGTGCTCGTAGTGCGCCATGAGCACCCGGAAGGCACCGGCCAGGTCGGGCACCCAATACTGCGCCTGCCCGTTCGGGCCCATCACCCGGTCGTAGCCGCCGATGCCGTGGTTGTCCTCGGCCGACACGCCGCCGGAGAAGTCGAGCGACTGCTTGCCGGTGAGCACCATCGCGCTGTCCGGGGTCATCACGAGGATGCCCTTGGTGTGCATCAGCATCGTCGCCTCGGCGTTCCAGTAGGGCTGGGCGCCGACGTTGATCCCGGCGACGACGATGTTGATCTCGCCGCCGGCCTGGGTGAACTGGACGATCCGACGCAGCGCGGCGGCGACCCAGTCCATGTTCTCGGTGCCGCTCTCCATCGAGATCCGGGCACCGGCCGACACCGCGAACCACTCGACCGGGACCCCCATCTGATCGGCGAGGTCGATGGCCGCGATCACCCGGGCGCACTCGGGTTCCGAGAGCGCACCGAGCGACTTGAGCGGGTCACCGCAGAGCACGACCCGGGTGATGCCCTCGGGGTAGAGCGTGCTCGGGGTGGTCACGACGGCGACGATGATGCCGGCCTTGTTGAGCCCGGGGGCACGGTTGACGGGTACGAGCTTGCCGGAGTCGTCGAGGTCGTGCTCGAGAACCGTGCCGCTCCCGGCCAGGGCGCGCTGGAGCTCGTAGGGATAGACGAGGCCGCGGCGCCGGGCGCGCAGCACCTTGGCGGCGTACTCGTCCAGCGGGGCGAGCGGCTCGGTGGGCGGCTCGATGACGTCGGCCACGACGCCCGCGCCCGGCTGGGCGTGGAAACGGATCGCCAGCCGGTTCGGCGCGCCGCCGTCCGGCGAGGCCACGCGACCCTCGGCGAGCACCTCCTCGATCCCCGTGCCCTCGCTGAGCGGGGTGATCTTGCTCTGGAGCGCGGTGATCTGGTCGAGATCCGCCTCGACGACCGGCCACACCGTCACCCACACGTGGTTGACGTCGAGCTTGGTGCCCTCGCGGCCTCGGGCGGTGCGTACGCGACGGATCGCCTCGAGGCAGTTCTCGACGGCACGCTCGACGTGCGGCAGCGCGATCACGCGGCCTTCCTCGTCGCGGACCACGGCGAGCTGGCGGGCCTGAGCGGCCGCGACGAGCCGGCGGTCGGCCGGGTTGGCACGGGCGACGCACTCGTAGAGCAGGACGTCGTCGGGCGCGGCGAGCCTGGTGACCTCGAACTCGCTGAGGCGCCACAGGTTGAGCCGGCGACCGACCATCGGGTGCATGCCCCGGACCAGCGTGTCCTCGACCAGCTCGGCCGTCGGGATGTGAGGGGTGCCGTCCGCGTGGTGGCGGTAGGTGAAGTAGTCGATCGGCTGCGGCGCGGGGTGGCACACCGCGACCGAGACGCGGCGCGCACGGCGGGCGAAACTCTGCCCGGCGAGCATCGC
Source organism: Nocardioides sp. NPDC054178 (assembly GCF_055585005.1). NCBI lineage: Bacteria > Bacillati > Actinomycetota > Actinomycetes > Propionibacteriales > Nocardioidaceae > Nocardioides > Nocardioides sp. NPDC054178. The sequence goes on along the minus strand of NZ_JBVJKY010000008.1, from coordinate 239,896 downwards.
GGCGAGCTCGGCCGAGGCGCGGTCCGGATCGGCGGGCGCGTCCGTCCAGCGCAGGTAGATCTCGACGACGTCGTCGTGGTCGGTGGTCATCGCCGAGGTGATCGCGGTGGCGAGCGGGCCGTCGGGATCGGCGAGCTCGGTCACGTCGCCGATGGTGGAGACCACCCGGGTCGCGCCCTTCTCGTCGGTGGCGTACTCGGCGTGCGCCACCGGACGTCCGCCGCGATCGCCGGTGACGGTCAGGTCGTGCAGGTGGTAGTCGCGGTAGTGGCGCCGGATCAACACCTCCAGCAGCGGCTCGCGCTCGGGAAGCCCGTCGACCAGCCGGTCGCGCAGGAAGCCGACCAGCGGCTCGGGGACCGCGGCCAGTGCGTCGATGCGGGCGGCCCGGTCGGGAGCGTCCGGGTCGGTGAGCGCAGCGACCTCGGCCGGTACGCCCTCCAGCACCGCGCGGCGCTCGTCATCGACCAACGGCTGGTCGAACCAGCCGAACCGGACCGAGCGGGCCAGGTCGCCGACCACGGCGAACCGGCGCTGGGTGGCGCGTACGATCCGCTCGAGCAGCGCGCGGACCGCGGCGGCGTCCTCGGCCGCCGGCGGCGGGTCACCGAGCCAGCGCTGCAGCACCCCGATGGCGACGTCGACGTCGGAGGGATGCTGCTGGGCGAGGAAGATGCGGAACACCGCGCGCTCGAGCTCCGGCGTACGTTCGAGGTCGGTGACCCCGTAGTGCGCGAGTACCCGCTGCAGCTTGTCGCGGAAGTGGTCCGGGAGCGCGCCCCGGTCGGGGTCCAGGCTGCGCAGGTAGGTGTGGAAGTACTCCCGCGAGCTGTGCACCCGCAGCTCGGTGGACGGCTCGTCACTGGCCGGGCGGTTGCGGCTGAGCTCGGCGAAGTCGGTGAACAGCGCCAGCAGGTCCATCTCGGTGTGCAGGGTGTCGGCGGGCGCACCGGTGGAGCGGGAGGCCAGGTGGGCGGCGAGCAGCGCCGGACGCTGATCCTCCTCGACGTCGTAGCCGAGCAGCAGGCTGCTCAGGTCGGCGAGCGCGCCGTTGCTGCGGCCGGGCTCGGTGGTGGGCGCGGGCAGGTCGAGGTCGGCCAGGCTGGCGGTGCTCGCCTGCTCGCCCTCGGCAGCGCCGGTCGGCTCGAGGCGCAGCAGCGGAGCCGCGGTCTCGACCTGGCTCCCGACCCGGACCAGGAGCTCCTTGACCCGGCCGGTGAACGGCGCGGTCAGGGCGGTCTCCATCTTCATCGACTCGAGCACGAGCACCGGGTGACCGGCTTCGACCTCGTCACCGACGGCGAGCGGGGTGGCGACGACGAGCGCCGGCGCGGGCGACCGCAGCATGCCACCCTCGTCGCGGCTGACCCGGTGCATCACGTCGTCGACCTCGACCAGGTGGACGGGGCCGTGGGTGGCGGTCACCAGCCGGTAGCGGTGGCCGTCGACGGTGAGCCGGCCGTGCACCTCGTCGATCCGGTCGAGGGTGGCGGTGAGGGTGCGCCGCTCACCGCCGGCGGTGATGGTGACCTGGTAGCGGGCGGGTCCGGACTGCCGCACGGTCAGGGCGTACGTCGCCCCGCGGAGCTTGAGCTCGATGGTGCGGGCCGGGTCGTGCTGGATCTGGGGGCGGCCGCCCTGCGCCGTCTGGAGCATGCGGGCGATCTCGCCTCGCTCGGCCTCGTCGTAGCCCTCGATCGCGGCGGCGACGAGCGCGATGCCGGCGTGCCGGGCTGCCTGCAGGCGGCCCTCGCCGCGGACCCGGTCGATCCAGCCGGTGTCGGCCCAGGCCGGGCTGCCGCTGGTGACCTCGGGCTGGTCGAGGAGGTCGAGGATGAAGCTCTTGTTGGTCGCGCCGCCGTCGATGATGACGGTGGTCTCGCCCATCGCACGGCGCAGCCGGGCCAGCGCCTGCTCGCGGTCGGCGCCCCAGGCGATCACCTTGGCGATCATCGAGTCGAAGTCGGCCGGGATGGTGTCGCCCTCGGCCACGCCGGTGTCGACCCGGATGCCGGGACCGGCGGGGAACTCGAGGCGGCTGATCCGCCCCGGAGCGGGTGCGAAGTCGCGGTCCGGGTCCTCGGCGTTGAGCCGGGCCTCGACCGCGTGACCCCGCTCGCTCGGCCGGCCGCCGCTGAGCGGCACCCCGGAGGCGACCTGGATCTGCAGCGCGACCAGGTCGGTGCCGGTCACGACCTCGGTGATCGGGTGCTCGACCTGGAGGCGGGTGTTGACCTCGAGGAAGGCGAAGCTCTTCTCCCCCGGGTGGTAGAGGAACTCGACGGTGCCGGCCCCGGCGTAGCCCACCGCCGTGGCGAGCCGCTCGGCGGACGCCTTGAGCTCGGCGGCCTGGTCGTCGGTCAGCAGCGGGGAGGACGACTCCTCGATGACCTTCTGGTTGCGCCGCTGGACTGAGCAGTCGCGTACGCCGATCGCCCAGGCGGTGCCCTGACCGTCGGCGATCACCTGGACCTCGACGTGGCGGGCGTCGGTGACCAGCTTCTCGAGGAAGACGACGCCGCTGCCGAACGCCCGCTCCGCCTCGTCCCGGGTGCGCTGGTACGCCTCGGCGAGCTCGGCACCGGAGGTGACCTTCCGGATCCCGCGACCGCCACCGCCCGCGGTGGCCTTGAGCATCAGCGGGTAGCCGATCTCCTCGGCGCTGGCGAGCGCCTCCTCGAGCGTGTCGACCCCGCCGCGGCTCCAGGGAGCCACCGGGACACCGACCTCCTCGGCGATCAGCTTCGAGCCGATCTTGTCGCCCAGCTTCCGCATCGCCTCTGCGCTGGGACCGATGAAGGTGACCCCCAGCCGGTCGCAGAGCTCGGCGAAGGCGGGGTCCTCGGCGACGAAGCCCCAGCCGACCCAGGCGGCGTCGGCGCCGGAGGCGATCAGCGCCTGCTCGAGGACGGCGAGATCGAGGTAGGGGCGATCCGCGGCCGCGCCGAGGAGATGGGCCTCGTCGGCCTCGCGGACGAACGCCGCCCCGGCGTCGACGTCGGTGTGCAGCGCGATGGTGCGGATCATCCCCACGGATGTGTCCCGCGCGTTGAGGTCGCGGACGGCATGGATCAGACGCATGGCGGCTTCGCCGCGGTTGACGATGGCAATTCGAGAGACCTGTGGCACGGTGCAGACTTTTTCATCTGGCGCCGCTCCTGTGACCGCTCGACTCCGACAGGCTTCTGATGAATTCCTTGTCGAATTCCTTGTGGACACCAGCCGGCGAACCCCCGGATCGCGCGGGAGTCGTCGGTGGGGGATGGTTGTTTCCTACAAGGTCCGGCGGGCGCCGTTGACCTTCTGACGGAGCCAGGCAGGGACCCGGTCGTCGGCGCGAGGGAACGTCTCGAGATCGAGCGCGTACAGGCCCGGGTGGGCCGGCCAACGCCAGACCGGTTCGTCGTCGTAGTTGAAGACGACGGTCGTCGAGTTCTTCTCCTCGGTGCCCTCGCTGCTCGCGATGGTCCAGCGCGCGGAGAACCAGGCTCCCCTGCCCGGTTCGTACATCACCCGCCGGAGCTCCTCGGTCAGCGAGAGGACGGTGTCGGGTGGTCGGGCGTGGGCGAGGCTGCCGTCCGGTCGGTGCACATCGATGCGGCCGGTGAAGAACATGGAGAGGTTGCGGTGGTTGAAGACCAACGTGGACCAGTCGCCCTCGACCTCGTCAGCGAGGTTGAGGGCGATCTCATCGATGAGCTGTTCCTGTCTGACCACAGGAGGAACGGTCATGCCCATCAACCTACTACCGCTGTCGACAGCATTTCGAAACTCCGTTTCGCGGAGCAGGAACGGAGGAGTTGTTTCCGGCACACGACGGCTCCGTGAGTTCCTCGTGACGCGGTGAACGCGGAGTGCCGCCGACGGCTAGGTTGAGCACGTGACTCGGAACCCGCGACAGTCCCTGGATCGCTCGGTGCTGCGGCTGGGTGCCCGGGTGCGGGAGCTGCGCAAGGCGCAGGGGATGACGCTGGTCCAGCTCGCCGAGGCGACCGACCTCTCCCACCCCTTCCTGAGCCAGATCGAGCGTGGGATGGCACGCCCCTCGATGTCCTCGCTGTTCCGGATCGCGCAGACGCTGGGCACGACCCAGCAGGGCCTGCTCGCCGACAGCGTCGAGCCGGTCTCCGCCGGCCCGGCCGCGGTCGTACGCCGCTCGGACCCGGCCACCGCCGAGGCGTCCAACGGTGCGGTGCAGGCGCTGGTCGCCGGCGCCGACCATGCCTTCATCCCGATGGAGTTCACCGGCGACGAGACGACCTGGGACCGCTACTGGCAGCACGAGGAGGACGAGTTCGTCTACGTCGTCGGCGGCACGCTGCGGATCGACCTGGACGGCGAGGAGCAGACCATGGAGGCCGCCGACTCCGTCTACATCCCCGGCGGCGTACGGCACCGGTGGGCCAGCGCCGACGGCGGGCTCTTCCGGCTGCTGGTGGTCAAGGAGCAGCGCGGGCGCTGAGCCGGCTCAGCTCCGCGACGATCTCCTGCTCGTCGGCGGTGACGAGCACCCCGTCGCGTACGACGACCCTGCCCGCCACGACCACGTGCCGAGGTCGTCGCCCGGGCGCGGCCCAGAGCAGTCCGGCCACCGGGTCGTGGACCCCGGCGTCGGCCACACCGGAGACGTCCCACATGCACAGGTCCTGCCCGTCCCCCAGCGTCGGCCGACCGAGGCCGGTCGCGGAGCCGGTGGTCGCCATCTCGAGCACGTCGGCGGCGGCCAGCGGCGGGCCGACCAGCGGCGCCACCTGCAGGGCGAGCCGGGCGTCGGCGAGCAGGTGGCCGGCGTCGTTGCTGCCGCCGCCGCTGGTGCCGAGCCCGACCTCGATCCCGGCCTCGCGCAGCGCGGCGACGGGCGCGATCCCCCACCCCATCGGCAGGTCGCAGCCGGGCGCGTGGGTGGCGCTCACCCCGGCCGCGGCGAGCCGCCGGATCTCGCCCGGAGTCACCTCGCACAGATGGGCCAGGGTCACGTCGGGCGCGAGCCAGCCCCACTCCTCGAGCAGGTCGATCGGACGCCGGCCGTAGCGCTCGGCCGCGATCGCGACGTCGACCTGCTCGTTGGCCTGCGTACGCCGCCGCAGACCGCGCCGGGCAGCCACCTCCCCCAGCAGCCGGAAGGTCGGCTCGGGGTCGGAGTGCACCCCCGCCGGACCGACCGCGACCTGCAGCATCCCGTCGGCGCTCACCCCACCGGGTGCGCCCCCCACCAGCGCCTCGGCGATCAGGTCGGCACTGTGCGCGGCCGTCTCGGGGTCGTCCCGGGCGGCGCCGCGGACGAGGACCAGGCGAGCACCCAGCTCGGCCGCCGCCCGGGCGGTGCCCTGCGCCAGCGGCACCGTCTCCTCGGGACTCAGCGCGGCCGGCCAGGTCAGGTGGTGGTCGGCCACCGTCGTGACCCCGCAGAGCAGCGACTCGGCGAGCCCGGCGCGGGCAGCGGCATAGGTGAGAGCGGCGTCCACGCCGACCCGGTCGTAGGCCGCGGCCATCGTCGGCAGCCAGGTCGCCATCGGGACGCCGCGAGTGCCCGGGAGCGTGCGGAACGCCGTCTGCAGCAGGTGGTGGTGGGCGTTGACCAGACCGGGCGTGACCAGGCAGCCGGAGGCGTCGAGGACGTCGTCAGGCCCCTCGACCTCGAGGTCGCCCGCACCCGCGCCCGTGATCCGCAGCGTCATGCGGACGGCGAGAAGCGGGCGGCCTCCACGATGACCTCGGCCAGTGTGGCGACGCCCGCCTCGAAACGGGCCTTGCCGTCCTCGGCGGTCGCGGTGGTCGGGTCGCCGAGATAGCCGTCGGTGCCGAAGTCGTCGGAGAGCCAGCCGAAGGAGACCGGTTTGCCGAAGCCGATGTGCTGATAACCGGCGAGATGCGAGGGCACCTTCCGCTCCCCGCGCTCCTGGTGCACCAGCTCGGGCCGCAGATGGAGCATCATCGAGGTCTCGCCGTGGCCCCCGTGGATGCCGAGCCCGAGCTCGTCCGCGCGGGAGGACGAGCCGCCCTGGTCGGGCGGCACCGAGAGGTGCGCGAAGAAGGTGGCGAGCCCGAACTGCTTGCGCAGCTCACGGCTGGCGACCTGCCCCAGCGCGGAGTTTCCGCCGTGCCCGTTGACGAAGAGCAGCCGGGTGATCCCCGACGTGCTCAGCGAGCGGCCGATGTCGACGAGCACCCGCATCAGGGTGTCCCAGGAGAGCCAGATCGTCCCGGGCGACCAGGAGTGCTCGTCGGACTTCGTGTAGGCCAGCGGCTCCAGCAGCACGACGGACGCGGTGCCCGCCTCGGCCACGGAAGCCACCGCGGCCGAGGCCGCCTCGGCGGCGATCACGTAGTCGGTCGAGACCGGCAGGTGCGGACCGTGCTGCTCGATCGCACCGAGCCCGATCACGGCAACCGTGTCCTCGGGCAGCGAAGCGATCTCGGGGGCGGTGAGGTCGGCGAAACGGGGCACGTGGCGGGGCATCAGCGGACTCCGATGTTGACGCGGGTGTCGACCAGCGCGTGGTCGGTGAGCTTGCCCTGGTTGAGCAGCCCCTTGGGATCACGCTCGCGTGCGACCTCGGTGACGAGCTCGAGGTTGCGGTCGACGTACCACTGGTGGGGCGAGTGCACGCCCACGCCGATCTCGTCGAAGCGCGGGATGCCGGCGAGGACCTGCTCCTCGGAGACGTACTCCGCGACCACCATCGCCAGCGGGCCCTTGCCCATCAGCTCCAGGTGCAGCCAGACCGGCCCGTCATAGACCTCCCGCACCCGGTCGGCGTCGCTCCAGTAGAGCTCTCCCCCGGTCTCCATGTGGAACCAGCTCCGGTCGCGGTGGGCACGCTGGAGGAAGTAGACCGGATGGTTGTAGGACATCCCGGAGAGAAGGTCGGTCGCCGCGTAGTCCTCCAGACACGCCCGTACGCTGCCCCCGGCCGCCACCACGAGCGACTCGATCTCGGTGACCGTGGAGGCTTCGGCGATCACCCGCAGGCTGTGCTGGGCCGGGTCCAGCTCGACGTTGGTGGTCAGCGTCGGGACCAGCGCGGGCTCGTCGCCCGAGGCCAGCCGCGGCAGCACCGGCAGGTCGAGCAGCCGGCGGTGAACGGCGACCAACGCGTCCCAGCCGTCGAAGGCGGCGTAGACCGCGACCCAGTCCCGCGCGGGGTCGGTGCGGACCACCACCGAGGTCACGACGCCGGTCACGCCGTAGGCGTGGATGTAGGGCAGGGTCTCCGCACCCCGCATGGTGAGCAGGCGACCGCTGCCGTCCATCGGGGCCACGGTCAGCTCGGTGACGAAGCCGTCGGAGGTGGTGCCGTGCTCGATCGTCCCGGTGCCGGCACTGCCGCCGCCGATGAAGCCGCCGATGGTCGAGCCCTTGGTGGAGGGGAAGATCCACAGGTCGCGCCCGGCCTCGCGGGCCACCTTGTCGATCCGGGTCATCCGGGCGCCGGCCCCGGCGCGTACGTCACCGTCGGCCAGCACCTCGATCGCGTCCAGGCCGCGCAGGTCGAGGATGATCCCGCCGGTGAACGGGGTCGCCTGGCCGTAGTTGCCGGTCCCCGCGCCACGCGGGACGACCGGCACGTCGTGCTCGTAGGCCAGGGCCAGCACGTCGGCGACCTCCTGCTCGGTCCGCGGCCGGACGATCGCGTCGGCGACGTAGCGGCCGCTCGGCACCTTCTCCTGGAGGACGGGCGACATCCGCGACCAGTCCGAGGAGAGCTTGACCAGCGCGGCCGGGTCGGTCTCGACCCGGTCCGCGCCGAGGCGGTCGGCGACCTGCGCGGTCACCAGGGACGTACGCTGCGAGATGGTCATCGACATCACTTCATCGAGATCGAGTCGTCGATGAACCGGTTGTCATAGAGCGACTCCGGGTCGATGTCGTCGGAGGTGATCGTGCCGGCCTGCTTCATGATCGGCGCGAACGTCTCCACGATCTGCGCCATCCGCTCGGGGTCGAGCTGGCCGAAGACGCCCGACTTCGGGTCGTCGTGGACCAGGTCGAGGTCGGTCATCGTCTCGGCGGCGTACGCAGCGACACCCTCGCTGTAGGTCCAGCCGGTCTGGTAGCGCTCGACGATGTCGACGATGATCCCGTTGGCCCAGTCCGGGTCGGCCAGGTAGTCGATCTCGGCCTGCTGCATCACCGGGATGAGCTTCTCGAGGCAGTCGGCCTCCTTCGTGACGTCCTCGGCGCGCACGGCGACCGGCTCGGGGTAGATGCTGTAGCCGACCTCGGAGAGGAGCTGGTAGCCGATCGGCTTGCCCCAGCTGCTGATCTCCTTCTCGTAGATGTAGGGCTCTGCGGTGGCGAACCCCTGCTGCAGGATCGTGGGCTCGGTGACGAAACGCTGCGGGGTGCCCTCGTAGGAGAGGTCCGACTGCTTCTTCTCGATCATCCCCTGCGACTCGAGCAGCGCCGGGATCACGTCACCGGCGGTCACGACCGGGTCGCCGTCCTTCGCGGCCTCGGTGATGGTCGTCGCCTCGTCCTGGCTCTTCGGGTCCCACATCAGGATCTGCGGCGAGACGGTCAGCTGCGAGGTCAGCGCCACGGTCGGCTGCTTCTCCGCGGCGGCGATCGCCGCGTCGGTGTTGACCGCACCGATGAGGATGTCCTTGTCGAGGTACATCGTCGCCGGGACGGGCTGGAACCCGGTCGCCGGGCCACCGGAGCGGACCTCGATCTTCACCCCGGTGTCGACGCCACCGGAGACCAGCGGCCCGGTGACGGTCTTCTTGTCGGTGTCGACGGTGTAGCCCTCTCCGATGAGGCTGTACATGCCGCCGTGCTCGGCCTCGGGCTGCCAGTCCTGCTGCATCACCACGGTCGCCGGGCAGACGTCGGAGAGGTCCTTCGCGCTGCCCTTCTCCGCCTGCGTCACCTCGGCGGCGGTCGCGGTGTTGGTGGAGCCGGCGTCGCTGCCGCAGCCGGCCAGGGCGAGCGGGACGACGGTCGAGAGTGCTACCAGGGCAGCAGTACGCAGGGGAATGTGTCGGTTCATGCTGGGTCCGTTTCTGGGGGAGGGAGGGGTCAGCGCTCGCCGTACCACTTGCCGATGACGGCACGGTCGAGAGCGGCGAAGGCCGAGAAGACGACGACACCGAAGAGGGCGGTCAGGATGATCGCCATGAAGAGCGGCTCCATGCTGAGCCGCAGCGTGTAGACGCGGAGCAGGCCGCCGATGCCGGGGCTGCCCTGCTGGAAGTAGAAGTCACCGACGATCACGCCGATGACCGACAGCCCGGCGGCGTTGCGCAGGCCGGTGAAGATCGCGGGCATCGCCGCGGGCAGCTGCAGCTTGATCAGCCGCTGCAGCCGGGACGCGCGGTTGAGGGTGAAGAGGTCGTGCGCCGGGGCGGTCGCCGACTGCAGGCCGAAGAGGGTGTTGGCGATCATCGGGAAGACGGCGATGATCACGCAGACCACGATCCGGGCGGGGACGCCGTAGCCCATCCAGATCCCGATCAGCGGGGTCAGTGCCAGGATCGGGACGGTCTGCAGGATCACCGCATACGGGTAGAGCACCTTCTCCAGGAGCCGGGTCTGGGCCATCACCATCGCCCAGGCCATCCCGATCACCACCGAGATCACCAGACCGGCCAGCGCAACCTGGACCGACTGCCACAGCGCCGCGAGCATCGGCTGCATGACCTCCGGGCGGCCGAGCGTCTCCCCGAAAACCTGGTGCGGCGGCGGGAGCAGGAATCGCTTGTCCTCACCCAGGACGACGTACGTCACCAGATACCACAGCCCCGCCAGACCGGCCAGCGCCGCGATCATCGGCAGCACCTTGGCCACGAGGCGCCCGAGGACCGGGGACGTACGTCTCCTGGTTGGCGCTTCCTGGGTGACCTCGGTCGCGGGTGCGACGTCCGGCTCGACAACCGGCCCAGTGCTCACTTCGGTGCTCACTTCGGTGCTCATGCGTGCTCCTCCAGTGCCGCGGAGACCTGGCCGACCAGGTGGGCGAAGTCGGACTCGAACCGCAGCTCGGGCGGTCGCGGGAACTCCCAGGGCACCGGGATCTCGGCCACGATCCGGCCCGGCCGCCCGCTCATCACCACGACGCGCGTGGAGAGGTAGACCGCCTCGGCCACGGAGTGGGTGATGAAGAGGCCCGCGAAGCCCTTCAGTCGGAAGAGCCGCTGCAGCTCGGTCTGCATCGCCAGCCGGGTGATCTCGTCGAGCGCGCCGAACGGCTCGTCGAAGAGGGCGAGGTCGGGCTCGGCGACCAGCGCGCGGGCGATCGAGACCCGCATCCGCATGCCTCCGGAGAGCTGGCGCGGATGCTGCTTCTCGAAGCCGGTGAGGCCGACCAGATCGAGCACCTCCTGGGCGACTCGTCGCCGCTGCTCCCTCGACAGGCCGCTCAGCTCGCCGATCAGCTCGACGTTCTTGCGGGCGCTGCGCCACTCCAGCAGGGTGGGGTCCTGGAAGACGTAGCTGGTGGTGCCGGCATCGACCTCGACGCGGCCGACCGTGGCCTCCTCGAGTCCCGAGGCGAGCCGGAGCAGGGTGGACTTGCCGCAGCCGGAGGGGCCGACGACGGAGACGAACTCGCCGGCGTCGACGCTCAGGTCGACCCCGGTCAGCGCCGTCGTGCCGGTCGGGAAGCGTTTGGTCACCCCGGTGAGGGCGAGCGTGGCGGTGGTCGTTTTCATGTCACCTCGGCATGGGATCGAGATCGAGGACGGTGCTGACGCGGGTGTCGGCGAGCACGCGGCCGCCGTGGACGACGACACGGGCGGTGGGGGCGCCCGCGACGACCTCGTCGAGGGGCACGTCGGGCACGAGCAGGAAGTCGGCGCGGCTGCGCGGCCCGGTGCCCGCGGCCGGGAGCCCGAGCACGGTGCGGGTGGTGGTCGTGACGGCGGCGAGGGCCTCAGCGGGCCGGAGATGACCGGCGGCGACCAGGAGCGAGGTGGTCTCGAACGGGTCCGCCCGGCCGACCGGGTTGAACGGGTCGCGCAGGTTGTCGGCGCCGGCCGCGACCGGCACGCCGGCCTCGAGCAGAGCCCGGAGGGCGGTGAGGCCCCGCGGCACCGCCCCGTCGGCGTCGCGGCCCTGCAGGTAGAGGTTGGTGATCGGGAGGGTCACGATGCCGATCCCCGCCTTCGCCACCAGGTCCACGACCGGGCGCCGGCGCTCGTGGTCGAGCATGCCGAGGCGTACGCAGTGGGAGGCGGTGACCCTCTGCTGCATGCTCCGGGCGATGACCTGCTCGGCGAGGTCGGCCAGGTCGAGGTGAGCGGTGGTGGTCTGCTCGTCGGTGTGCAGGTCGACGGGAAGGCCGGAGCGCTCGGCGTGGTCGAGGATGCGGCTGGTCTCCTTGGCCGGCTCGTCGGCCAGGTGGGGGCACCCGCCGAGGACATCGATCCCGCGGCCGATCGCGTCCTCGATCACCGAGTCGGGAACGTCCTGACCGGCGAGCAGGCAGACCTGGAGATCGACCACGCCCCTGAGCTCCTCGCGCAGGCCGAGCAGGGCATCGACCCCACGCAGCGGGTCGCCCGCGAGGAGCGCGTCGGCATGCGTACGGATCGTGGTGATGCCGTTCGCGACGTAGCGACGGACCGCCCGCCGGGCGCGCTCGGCGAAGTCGTCGGCGGTGAGGGTGGGGACGAGCGAACGCCACTGCTCGATCGCGGCGACCAGGTCGTTGCCCGCCCGCGGCCCGGGCGCGACCAGCTCCGCGCTCAGCGCCTTGTCGAGGTGGGCGTGCGGCTCGCCGGCACCGGGGATCAGCCGCCAGCCGGCGGCGTCGGTCCCGGGACCGCCCTCGACCGGCCGGACGACGGCGATCTCCCCGTCGGCGAGATCCAGATCGGCGAGGGTGCCGTCCAGGAGGCGTATGTTTCGCAGCGCCGTCAGCTCCACGCCGGCCAGACGCGCCGGACCGTCCGCCGGCCCGATCTGTCCTGCCCCTCGTGCCCCGGTCATCGGCTACCCTCCCCGTCAAAAATGTTGATGAGATGAACATTTTCGAGCGTAGGGAGCGGTTATTTCGGCGGCGTAACCGTTTCGGTCCTCCTCGATGAAACCCCCATCCGGTCAAGCACGGGCGACAGGCGATCAACGCGGGCGCTCGGATCGCGGCGACGATCGAAGGGTGACAACGACTTCGCCTGAAACGACCCCGTCCCCGACCACCGCCCGAGGCCGCGCGGCGCCGGTGGTCGCGCTCGCCGCCGGGATCGCGATCCTGGTCTCGAGCGAGTTCCTGCCCGCGGGCGTCCTGCCCACGATGGCGCGCGACCTCGGCATCAGCGAGGGGACCGCCGGGCTGGCGGTGGCCGCGACGGCGATCGCCGGAGCCCTGACCGCACCGACCATCGCCATGATCCTGCCCCGGATGGACCGACGTACGCTGCTGGTCGGCCTGCTGGTCGCCGCGGCCGTCGCCAACCTGGCGGTGGCGGTCTCCCCCGGTTTCGTCGTCCTGCTCCTCGGCCGGCTCGTGCTCGGCGCGGCGATCGCCGGCTACTGGTCCTTCGCCTTCGCCGTCGGGACGTACGCATCCCCGGGCCGTGACCACGTCATCTCGACCTCGATCGCGCTGGGCGTCACCGTGGCCACGATCCTCGGCCTGCCGCTGGGCTCGCTGCTCGCCGACGGCCCCGGCTGGCGCTGGGGGTTCGCCGCGGCCGCGGTGCTGAGTCTGGTCGCCGCCGCCGCGCTGGCGCGGGCGCTGCCGCCGGTGCCGGCCCACCCCTCGGCCGGGCTGAGCATGATGCGTCAGGCGCTGCGCAACCCGCTCCTGGTGGCCGGTGTGGTGGTGCTCGTCGTGGCGGTGCTCGGGAACTTCGTGGCGTACCCGTTCATCCGGATCGCCATCGCCGAGACCTCCCCGGGCGCAGGCATGTGGATGCTGGCGCTGTGGGGTGTCGGCGGTCTCTTCGGCAACCTGGCGGCCGGCCGGTTCTCCCACCGCCTGCGTGCGGTCGTGACCGTCGCGCCGCTCCTGCTCGCCGGCGGGCTGGTGCTGACCGTCCTCGCCGAGAGCACACCGGTGATGGCGCTGGCGATGCTCGTGTGGGGGTTCGGGTTCAACATGGTGCCGGTCGGCACGCAGCTGTGGGTCACCCGCGCCGAGCCCGAGCGGACCGAGTCGGCGCTGGCGCTCCAGGTGACCGCCTTCCAGATCGCGATCACCCTCGGCGCGGCGCTAGGAGGCGCGGTCCTCGACCAATACGGCGTCGGGCGCGTGCTGATCTTCGGCGCGATCGGTGCGGCCCTCGCCGCGGCGGGCTTCGGGGCGCTCCGCGTCCCGCGCTCCTGAAGGATCCTCGCGCCAGGCCTGCGGACCGATCCCATGGGTCGCACTGAAGGCGCGGCTGAAGGCCGCACCAGACCCGTAGCCCACGGCGAACGCCACCTGCTCGACCGGACGGTCACCGTCGGCGAGCAGGTGGCGGGCCGCACGCATCCGCACGTCCCGCAGCGCCTCGCTCGGGCTCTGCCCCAGACCCCGCCGGAACCGCTCCCCCAGCGCCGACCTCGACAGGTGCACCGACTCCGCCATCGCCTCGACCGACCAGGCCCGTCCCGGATCCGCGATCAGCGCGGACAGGACCTGCGCGACCGTCGGGTCGAGGACGGGCGCGGGAGCGTCGGTCCCGCGCCCGGTGTCCTCGAGCCAGGAGGCGGTCATCGCGGCCCCGAGCAGCGACGCGTAGCCCGAGGCGAAGAGCGCCGAGGGCCGGCACGGCCCGGCCAGCGGGCAGCGCCGCACCAGCTCGGCCACGCCGCCGTGCCGGCCGACGAAGTCGCGCACGACCAGCGGGTTGGCGAGCGGGTAGGCCACCGCGACCGCCCGCAGGTCGGCCCGGGTGAGCGCGGCCCCGTCACGGGTCGCCAGCCGGTGCCGGACCTGTCCCCCGACCAGAACCGCGTCGCCCGCGCGGAGCAGGTGCGACTGCCCGGCGGCGGTCAGCACGATCGTGCCGTCGTCGACGAGCAACCAGGTGGCGGAGCGTACGTCCTCACCGGCGGAGCCGGCGGGCAGCACCTCCTGATGGGCGAGCGTCATCTCCCATGACGAACGGTCCTGGTTCACACCTCACCCAGCGCGCGGGCGGCGCCGGGCTATTCCCGCCCACCTCCGGATCAGGCCAGATAGCCGCCGTTGGTGTCGAGGACCGCGCCGGTGATGTAGGACGCGGCCGGGGTGGCGAGGAAGCGGATCCCCTCGGCCTGCTCGGCCGGCAGGCCCTGACGCTGGATCGCCAGGTTCGCCGTCAGCGCGGCCAAGACCTCCGGGTCCGGCTCCATGTCCGTCGCCATCAACCCCGCCTGGATCACGTTCGCGGTGATCCCACGCGGAGCCAGGTCGCGGGCGATCCCGCGGGTGTAGGCCGTGATCCCCGCCTTGGTCGCCGCGTAGTCGGCCGTCCCGGGGAGGCCGGTGCGAGCCCCGAGGCCCGAGCTCACCGTGATGATGCGCCCTCCCTCACGCAGGACCTTCGCCGCAGCGCGGGTGATGGCGATGACGCCCGCGTAGTTCGTGGCGTGCATGCGGTCCCACTCGGCGACATCGGCGTCCGGCGAGTCCACCGGGGTCCAGGCGTTGACGCCGATCGCCGCGTTGTTGACCAGGATGTCGAGGCCGCCGAAGTGTGCGGTGACGTCGGCGATGAGCTCCGGCGCAGCGGCCGGGTCGGCCTGGTCGCTGCGGAACGCCGCCGCTCGCACACCCAGCGCCGTCAGCTCCTCGACCACGGCTGCCGCCTTCTCCGTCGACGCGACATAGCTGATCGCGACGTCGGCACCGTCAGCCGCGAGGGCTCGCGCGGTCGCCGCCCCCAGGCCTCGGGAACCACCGGTGACCAGTGCGACCTTGTTCTTCAGTGCGGACACGTTCACTCCTGAGCTAGTTCTTGACCGTTCGGTCCACCATAGGCAGTTCTGGACCATTCGGTCAATAACGATTAGGATCGGGACCATGGCACGACCGCGGAGCTTCGACGAGGACCAGGTGCTGCACGAGCTGCGAGACCGGTTCTGGGACGCCGGCTACTCGGCGACCTCCCTGCAGGACCTGATGCGCATCAGCGGCCTCGGCAAGGGCAGCCTCTACGCGGCGTTCGGCGACAAGCACACGCTCTTCCTGCGTACGCTTCGCACCTATATCGCCGAGGGCAACGAGGGCCTGCGCAGGACCCTGGAGGACGAGCCTCGCGCGATCGACGCGCTCCGGAAGATGCTCCTGGCGCCCGTCAACCCGGGCGCCGAGCGCGGCTGCTTCCTGGCGAACTCCACCTGCGAGCTGGCGACCCAGCACGCCGACGTACGCGTCGAGGCGCGAGCGGCGTACGAGACGATGACTCAGCTGATCACGGCCTGTGTCGCGCGTGCGCAGCGCGAAGGCGACCTCCCCGCGCAGGAGGACGCGGAGGAGATCGCGCGGTCCCTGCTCGCCGCGCAGCAGGGGCTGGTGTACATGGGGCGTACCGGCATGGACGTCGAGACGCTCCGCTCCGTCGCCCACTCGCTGGCGGACCGTCTTCTCTGACGGCCGCCGGCCGAGCAGGGCACACGCCACCTGCTCGACCGGACGGCGACCGCCGGGCGGTCCTGGAGTGTCAGTCGGCGATGAACTCGAGGATGTCGGCGATGAGGGCCTGCTGGTAGTCGCCCGCGATGCCGTGCGGAGCGCCTTCGTAGACCTTCAGGGTGCCGTCGGCGACCAGCTTGACCGCCTTGTCGGCGGCGGCCGCGATCGGCACGATCTGGTCGTCGGAGCCGTGCGCGATCAGGATCGGCACCTCCAGCGCCTTCAGGTCCTCGGTGAAGTCGGTCTCGGAGAAGACCTTGACGCAGTTGTACGCAGCGACCAGACCGGCCAGCATCCCCTGGCGCTGGAAGTCGTCGATGAGGCCCTGGGAGACCTTGGCGCCGTCGCGGTTGAAGCCGTAGAACGGCACCGCCAGGTCCTTGTAGAACTGGGAGCGGTCGGCGAGCACACCGGCGCGGATGCCGTCGAAGGCCTCGATCGGCGTCCCCTCGGGGTTGGTCTCCGACTGGACCATGACCGGCGGCACGGCGCCCGCGGTGACGACCTTGCGGACCCGGCCCTTCCCGTGCTGGGCGGCGTAGCGGACGACCTCGCCGCCACCGGTCGAGTGTCCGATCACGACCAGCTCGGTGAGGTCGAGGTGCTCGATCAGCTCGGCCAGGTCGCGGGCGTAGGTGTCCATGTCGTGACCGACATCGGTGTTGGTCGAGCGGCCGTGGCCGCGGCGGTCGTGCGCGATCGCCCGGTAGCCGGCGTCGGCGAGCAGCTTGGACTCGACGGCCCAGGCGTCCGAGCTGAGCGGCCACCCGTGGCTGAGCACGACCGGCTTCCCGGTGCCCCAGTCGGTGTAGTAGATCTCGGTGCCGTCGGAGGTGGTGAAGGTTGGCATGGTGGGAGTCCTCGAGGTTCTGCGCCGGCCCGCCGCCCCCATCGCCGAAGCTGTCGCGGTCCCGACGCCAGGTCAATCCTCTGCCTCGAGTGCCCCCTCCGGCCCCGCCCCATCTGCCCGATACCCCACGAATCCGGACACGTTCGACCGCACGTCGACCGCAACGGTCGGGCCCCGTCAGGTCCAGGGGTCGTCCCAGCGGCCGTCAGCCTGCGCCGCCCGCACCTCGGCCAGCCCCGCCGGCCGCATCCGGCCCTCGGTGGTGAGCCGCTCGACCTTGGAGATGTTGAGCCGCGACCACTTCGAGCCCGGACGCCGGCGGGTGTAGCGCTGCAGGTAGGTCTCCTCATCGCCCCGGCGACGTACGGCCGAGATCCAGCCGAAGCAGAGGCCGACATCGACGAGCTCGTCCGAGGAGAGGGAGGCCGGCTCGACGCCCTTGCGGGTCAGCCGCAGCCACACCGCGCGGGTCTCGGGACTCGCGGCCTCGAACCAGGCCTCCACCTCGGCCACGGACGGCCGGTCCAGCACCGGCTCGCCGTCGATCGTCTCCACCCGGCCAACCTAATGGTCGGCCGAGCAGTGGTAGTCGCGCGCGGGCCGCTCACCGGTGATCAGGTAGGTCGTCACCGCGTGGTTCGCGCAGCGGTTCTTGCCCGCCGGGTAGACGCCGTGGCCGCTCTGGTCGGCGGTCACCATGGTCGCCCGCTCGCCCAGCGCCGCCCGCATCTCCCGCGCACCGGCGAGCGGTGTCGCCGGGTCGCGCAGGTTCTGCACCATCAGGACGTTGGACGGACCCTGATCGGTGATCCGGACCGGCGGTTCGGTGGGTGCCGGCCAGTACGCGCACGGCGTGATGTTGGCTCCGGCGGCACCGAACAGCGGATACCTGATCCGGTCGACGGCGACGTTGCGCTGGTAGGTGGCCACCGACTTCGGCCAGCGCGCGTCGTTGCAGATCATGTAGTAGCGACCGGAGATGAGGTTGTCCACGTCGCCGACGGCGTCGCCTCCGGGCAGCGGTGGCGGCGGCTGGTTCGCGTCGACCGCCTTCCAGATGTCCGCGAGCAGCGGCAGCTGGGTCGGGCCGTACAGCAGACCGAAGTTGATCAGCCGGAACGCGGCGTGGTCGAAGGGGCCGTCCGGCGTCTCGATCGGCTTCTTCTCCAGCCGCTCGGCGAGATCGAAGTATGTCGCCCGCACCTGTGCCGGTGTCTTGCCCAGGCCGTACTCGCGGTGGTTCGCAGCAGCGAACTTCGCGAAGGCCGGGAAGGTGTCCTCGACGCCCTGCGACCACAGCCGGTTGCCCGCGTAGTCCCAGCCACCCGGGGCCAGGTTGCTGTCGAGCACGATCCGGTCGCCGCGCTGCGGGAACAGGGTGGCGTAGACCGCGCCCAGGTGGGTGCCCCAGGAGGCACCGGCGTACGACAGCTTCGACTCGCCCAGCGCCGCCCGGATCCGGTCCATGTCACGTGCGGTGTTGGCCGGGTTGATGTGCGGCAGCATCCAGGAGGTCTTGGAGGTCGCGCACTGCTCGGCGATCTGCTTGCTCACCGCTGCCTGCTCGGTCACGTCGGCAGCGTCGAGGGCGTACGGCGGGATGTTCCCGGTCAGATACTGCTCCTCGGTGAGGTCGCAGGTCACCGGCGTGCTGCGGGCGATCCCGCGCGGGTCGAAGCCGATCACGTCGTAGCTGTCCCGGACGCTCTGCGGGAGACCCATCGCGACGAGCATGGCCGGGTAGCCCTCGCCCGCGGAGGGGCCGCCGGGGTTGGTCACCAGGATGCCGCGCCGCTTGTCGGGCTTCGCGCTCGGCAGCCGGGAGACCGCGATGTCGATCGTCTTGCCGTCGGGGTCGCTGTAGTCCAGCGGGACCTTCAGGGTGCCGCACTGCATCCCTTTCGGGATCGGCACCGGCGAGATGTCGGCGGGGCACGTGCCCCACGTGATGCCATCCGGTGGCGCGGCCTGCGCCGCGGCTGCGGCCGGGCCCGGCGAGACCCCTGGAGCCAGGGTGGCCGCCAGCGAGACGACGGCTGCGGTGAGCGGTATCGAGATGCGTTTCATGTCTTCCTCCCGAGGATGGTGACGGAACGGTGTCAGTCTTCGCCGATCGGAGGGCGGAGACATCCGGCCGAGGACCATTCCCGGGGTGGCCGAAAGCACTATTGACGGGTGGGGAAAGTAGGAGTGGCCCAGATCACCGCCCCTGCCGAAGACGCTTGCCGTACGAGTCGGCGACAACGGTTGGCGGTTGGCCCGTGATCGGCGAGGATGTCTCCGTGATCGACGAGCGCCCCATCAACACATGGCTGACCGACATGGACGGTGTCCTGGTGCGCGAGGAGGAGCCGATCCCGGGCGCCGCCGAGTTCCTGGCGAAGCTCACCGAGGCGTCGGTGCCGTTCATGGTGCTGACCAACAACTCGATCTACACCCCGCGGGACCTCCGGGTCCGGCTGCTCCGCTCCGGCCTGGACGTGCCCGAGAAGTCGATCTGGACCTCGGCGATGGCCACCGCGCAGTTCCTCGCCGACCAGCGGCCGGACGGCTCGGCGTACGTCGTGGGCGAGGCCGGGCTGACGACTGCACTGCACGCGGTCGGCTACGTGATGACGGAGAACGACCCCGACTACGTCGTGCTCGGCGAGACCCGCACCTACTCGTTCGAGGCGATCACCCGGGCCATCCGGCTGATCGAGGGCGGCGCGCGGTTCATCGCGACCAACCCCGACCCGAGCGGGCCGAGCCCGCAGGGCACGCTCCCCGCGACCGGCTCCGTCGCGGCGCTGATCAGCGCCGCGACCAACCGGGCGCCCTACTTCATCGGCAAGCCGAACCCGCTGATGATGCGCAGCGCCCTCAACCAGCTCGAGGCCCACTCCGAGACCACGGTGATGATCGGCGACCGGATGGACACCGACATCATCAGCGGCCTCGAGGCCGGGATGCGCACCATCCTCGTCGAGACCGGATCGACCAGGCCCGAGCAGGTCGAGACCTTCCCGTTCCGGCCCACGCGCGTGGTCGCGTCCATCGCCGACGTACTGCCGCTCGTCGACGGTCAGTAGGGCAGCGGGCCCTCGACGTAGGTGAAGCCGTCGGGATCGCTGAGCACGGCGGTCGGCTCAGTCCGCGAGCTCGAACCGGGCCCGTCCCCTGCGCCGCCCGCGTTCGGTGGCGAGCGCCGACCAGAACCGGCGCTGGTACTGCGACGGTGAGATGCCGAGCCGCGCGACGAACGTACGCCGCAGCGCCTCCGGGCTGCCGTACCCCGACTGCGCCGCCGCCTCGGTCACGCTCGCACCGCTCTCGAGGCGTATCCGGGCGAGGTCGAAGCGCACCGCGGTGACGTACTCGGAGGGCGACTGGCCGAGCTCGTCGCGGAAGCGCCGGGCCAGGTGGCGCGGGCTGGTCGAGACGAGGCGGGCGAGGTCGGTCACGGTCCAGGCGCGGGTGGGATCGGCGTCGACCAGATCGGTCGCCCGGCGGACGATCGAGGTGGCCTGCGCGCGCGCCCGCAGCGGGACCGAGTACTGCGACTGGCCGCCGGAGCGCTGCAGGTAGACGAGCAGCAGCTGGGCGACCTGGCGCGAGACGTCGGCGCTGTGGTCGTCCTCCACCAGGGCGAGGGCGACGTCGATACCGGCCGCCACACCGGCGGAGGTCCAGATGTCTCCGTCGCGTACGAAGATCGCGTCGGGCTCGACGCGCACGTCCGGATAGCGCCGCGCCAGCTCGGGTGCGAACTTCCAGTGCGTGGTCGCGCGCCTGCCGTCGAGCACGCCGATCTCGGCCAGCACGAACGCGCCGCTGCAGATCGACACCACCCGCCTGGCACGCGAAGCCAGCGAGATCGCGGCCTCGGTCAGCGGGCCGCGTACGAACTCGTGGGGTGGCCGCTCGCTCCCCGGCACGACCACGGTGTCGAACTCACCCGCGTCGTGGGCCGCGCCGTGCACGGAGACCCGGGTGCCGAGCGAGGTCACCACGTCCTGGCCGTCCGGCGAGAGCAGCAGGATGTCGTAGCCGTCCACTGCCTGGTTGGCCTCGACGAAGACCTCGGCGGGACCGACGTAGTCGAGCGTCTTCACGCCGTCGTAGAGCAGGAACGCGATGCGCCGGCGGGCGCGGGAGGAGCCCACGCGACCATCGGCAGGACCGAGGTCGAACAGGCAGAGCGGGTCGGCGACGAACTCGGCTGTCGGCGGCTCCAGGACGGGCTTGGATATGTCGTTCACTCCTCGAAGCAGAATACCTTGCGTACAAGGAATCTACGTCGGACTTACCTTGCACGCAAGGCTTCGCTTCAAAACCCTTGCGCGCAAGGGGTTGTAGGGTGGAGGCATGACGGAGACTCGCCACAGCCTGGAGCTGAGCGAGCAGCTGTGCTTCTCGCTCTACACCGCGCAGCGGCTCGTGACCGCGGCATACCGACCGATCCTCGACGCCCTGGGCCTGACCTATTCGCAGTACGTCGCCATGCTGGTGCTGTGGGAGAGCTCCCCCGTCACCATGGGCGAGCTCGGCGAGCGGCTGGGCCTGGACTACGGCACCGTCACACCGCTGGTCAAGCGCCTGGAGGCCGCAGGGCTGGTCACCCGCGAGAAGCGCCCCGAGGACCAGCGCAGCGTCAGTGTCGTGCTGACCGATGCCGGGACGGAGCTCCGCAACCGAGCCGCAGGCGTGCCCGACACGATCGCCGAGGTGATGGCGCTGCAGACCGAGGAGTTCACCACGCTCAAGGACTCGCTGGACCACCTCAGCGACAACGTCGCCAAGCGCCTGCCCTGAGCCGCCGAGGCGTCTTCGTCCGTTCGGTCCTCCAGCCCGACCTCACCGCATTCCGAACAGGAACCGGGTCACCGACGTACGCCTGACGAGGAGGTCGTAGAGGCCGACGGTGAGCAGCAGCGAGGCGGCGACGATGACCACGTACTGGAGGAGCGCCGGGAGGGGCCAGCGGATCACGACGTACGCGACGCCGACCACGACCGGTTGATGCAGGATGTAGATCGGCAGGACCGCTGGGCCGAGGTAGCCGGCCGACCGGGCGCGCAGCGACGAGCCGTCCCCGCGCGGTGCGGCCCGCGGGCGATCCAGCAGCCCGAGGATCGCCACGACCGCGCACCAGCCGACCGCTCCGTAGAACGCCCGGCCGACCATCGCCAGCGGGCTCGACTCGACGAACGGCTCGTCGGTGAGAAAGAACCCCGGGGCGCCACAGCAGAAGAGGAGCACCGCCGCCACGAGCGCAGTCCTGCCGACCCGCTGCATCGCGTCGCGGAGCCGATCGTCGGCGGCGACGAGCAGGCCGAAGGAGAAGAAGAGCAGGTAGGCCAGCCGATGCCAGCCGCCGTAGTCGACCTCCAGCCCCCACACCGCGCACACCAGCGCCAGCGGGAGCCCGGCGAGCAGGATCGTCCACGGCCGCCGCTCGACCGCCCGCACGCCCACCGAGAGCGCACGCGCGCGCCACTCGCCCGGCACCAGCGCCACCGGCACCGCCACCACCAGCGAGAACGCGAGCAGCAGGACCACGAACCACAGGTGCCCCGACTCGAACTGCTCACCGCGGACCAGGAAGGGCAGCCGCCCCAGCGAGAGGTGGACGTCGAAGAAGATCGGGAGATATTCGACGTACGACTCGGGGTGGCCGTCAGCACGCCACCGGAGCCATTGCGGGAACGGCAACAGGGCGAAGACGGAGAAGATCAGAGGTACGCCGAGGCGGCGCAGCCGCTCCAGGACGAATCCGCTGCCACCGCGGCGGCGCAGCGACTGCGCCGCCCCGAACCCGGCGATCACGAAGAGCAGCGGCATCGCCCAGACCACCACCGGGCCGGCCGCCATCGAGAGTGGTGCCGTGGTGTCGTTGTGGACGTAGAAGTCGGTCTCGGAGTCGAAGACCAGCGCGGAGTGGAAGAAGACCAGCCCCACGACCACCAGCGCCCGCAGCGCATCCATCTCCGAACGCCGCTCGGGCCGGGCGGTGCCCGCCGCTTCCCCCGCCGGGACGGCCGTCATGACGCCTCAACGTAGCCTCCTCCGAGCGCGCTGTCGCCCCCAATTGGAGGCGGCCCCGAGGACCGGGCGCCGGCCGGCTCAGTCGGTCAGACGCAGGTCGCCCTCGGCCCGGGGCGGCAGGTGGGAGAGGGCGGCCTGGACGAGCGCGACGCGCGCCTTGACCGTGACCGCCCGGCGGAGCCGGCCGACGTCGTCACCGATGTTGCGCTCGACGGACTCGCGGATCTGCTCCTCCGGGAAGGACGGGCGACCACCGACGGGGACGTCGACGTCGGGCAGGTCGGTGAGCACCGGGAAGATCTGGGTGCCGATGCCGTCCAGGAGCTTGAAGCGCTGGAAACGGTCGGTCTCGTCCCAGACCTTGTCGATGTCTGCACCGCCCTTGCGGAACTTCCGGCCGGAGGCCAGGACGGACTTGGCCGTCCCGGTCAGGGCCACGGTGAGCTCGTGCTCGGTCAATCGCATGAGCCAAGCATGCCCCGAACCGGTCCGGACATCTGCCCTGGGCTGATCACCGATCGATAACACCTGCTCGCCCAGATATCAGGGCCAGATGTCAGGCCCAGATATCAGGCGGCGTTGAAGGTCGCCGGGTCCGGGCCGGTGCGGCCCTCGCTCTCCAGGGCGTCGATCGCGGCCAGGTCGGCGGTAGTGAGATCGAAGCCGAACACGTCGAGGTTCTGCGCGATCCGCGAGGGGGTCACCGACTTGGGGATCACGACCCGGCCCTGCTGGAGGTGCCAGCGCAGGATCACCTGGGCGGTGGTGCGGCCGAGGCGGTCGGCGATCGCGGTGATG
This sequence comes from Nocardioides sp. NPDC054178, assembly GCF_055585005.1. Lineage (NCBI taxonomy): Bacteria > Bacillati > Actinomycetota > Actinomycetes > Propionibacteriales > Nocardioidaceae > Nocardioides > Nocardioides sp. NPDC054178. The sequence goes on along the minus strand of NZ_JBVJKY010000008.1, from coordinate 216,676 downwards.
ACCGGGTTCTGGAGCATGGCGCCCTGGGCGAGCGGGCTCCAGGCCTCGGTCGCGATCCCGAGGCGGTCGTCGGCGGCGACCGTCGCACGCTGCTGCAGCGCCGGGTGCAGCTCGATCTGGTTGACCGCCGGCACCGTGCCGCCGAGCCCGACGATCCGGTCGAGGTGCTCGGGCAGGAAGTTCGAGACGCCGATGGCGCGGGTGCGGCCCGCGGCGTACAGCTCCTCGAGGCCCTGCCAGGCGCCGACGTACAGGTCACGGGCCGGGGTGGGCCAGTGGATCAGGTAGAGGTCGACCTGGTCGAGACCGAGCAGCTCCAGGCTCTTCTCGTACGCCTCGACCGGCCGCTCGTGGTCGGCGTTCCAGAGCTTCGTGGTGATGAAGAGCTCCTCGCGAGCGATGCCCGACGTCGCGAGCGCGCGGCCGACACCGGCCTCGTTGCCGTAGACCGCCGCGGTGTCGATGCTGCGGTAGCCGGCCTCGAGCGCGGCGGTCACGGCCGCCTCGGTCTCCTCGTTCGGCACCTGGAAGACGCCGTAGCCGAGCTGCGGCATCTCGACGCCGTTGTTGAGGGTGATGTTCGGGATGGTCATGAGACTTCTCTTCTTTCCGGAGTTGGGGTTCAGGCAGGAACAGGGACGGACGTACGCCGCTCGCCCCCGGGCGCGCGGACGGCGACCAGCAGCACGAGCAGGCCGAGCGCGGTGACCCCGGCGCCCGCCCACAGCGGCGAGGTGTAGCCGAGTCCGGCCGCGAGGGTGACGCCGCCGATCCAGGCGCCGAGCGCGTTGCCGACGTTGAAGGCGGCGATGTTGGCGCCGGAGGCGAGGGTGGGTGCCTTGTCGGCGTACCCCATCACCCGCATCTGCAGCGCGGGCACGGTGCCGAAGCCGACCGCGCCCATCAGGACCAGGGCGACGACGGTGAGCACCTGGCTGGTGGCCACGAGGGCGAAGGCCGCGAGGACGAGGGTCAGGGCGGCGAGCAGCACGCCGAGGGTCCTGACGACGTCTCGGTCCGCGGCGCGGCCACCGACGATGTTGCCGAGGAAGAGCCCGACGCCGAAGAGGACGAGCAGCAGCGGGACGGCACCGGCGGAGAACCCGCTGACCTCGGTGAGGGTGAAGGCGATGTAGGTGAACCCGCCGAACATCCCGCCGTAGCCGAGCACGGTCAGGGCGATCGAGAACCAGACCTGTGGGCTGGCGAAGGCGGCCAGCTCGGTGCGTACGGCCGGGGCGGCCGCCTCGTTGCGGCCGGTGTGGGCCGGGACCAGGAGGGCGATGCCGATGAAGGCGATGATGCCGATCGCGGTGATGGCCCAGAAGGTCGAGCGCCAGCCGGCGGCCTGGCCGAGCAGGGTGCCGAGCGGTACGCCGAGGACGTTGGCCAGGGTGAGGCCGCCGAACATGAACGCGATCGCGCTCGCCTTGCGCTCCGGGGCGACCAGCTGCGCGGCGACGACGGCGCCGATGCCGAAGAAGGCGCCATGGCACAGCGCCGCGACGATCCGGCCGACCATCATCGTGGCGTAGTCGGGCGAGGTCGCGGAGATCAGGTTGCCGATGATGAACAGCACCATCAGGCCCAGCAGGGCGAGCTTGCGGGGCACCCGGGTGAGCGCGAGGGTCAGGGCGATCGCGCCGACCGCGACGCTGAGGGCGTAGCCGGAGATGAGGTAGCCGGCGGTGGTCTCGCTGACCGCGAAGTCGGTGGAGACCTCGGGCAGCAGGCCCATGATGACGAACTCGGTGAGGCCGATGCCGAACCCTCCGATCGCGAGGGCTAGCAGTGCGACGGGCATGGATGACTCCTGAACGTGGACGGGTTGCGTCTGTCGATAGTCGGCGTGCGCAGTAGTTGCACACGCTTCATATTTATAGTTGCACGCGCGCACTATCCGCGCAACTCGGGTATGCTGGAGACGTCCACGAAGGAGGACCCATGGGAATCGCTGATGACGCCGTCGAGATCCGCGCTCAGGGCTGGCGCACGCTGGCAGCCGTGCACGGACTGATCGAGGCCGAGCTCGAGAAGGCGCTGCAGCGCGAGCACGGGCTGTCGGTCGTCGAGTTCACCGTCCTCGACGCGCTCAGCCGCCAGGACGGCTGGCACATGCGGATGCAGCAGCTGGCCCGCGCAGCGGCCCTGTCCTCCTCGGCCACGACCCGCCTGGTCACGCGCCTGGAGAACCGCAATCTCCTCACCCGGATCCTGTGCGCCGACGACCGGCGCGGGATCTACACCGAGCTCACCCCGGCCGGACGCGCCCTGCTGAAGAAGGCCCGTCCGCTGCACGACGAGGTGCTGCGTACGGCACTGGACGAGGCCGCCGAGATCCCCGAGCTGGCGCCGCTCGTGCACGCGCTCGGGTCGCTCGCGCCTGCCTGATCAGGCGAGCCAGCCGTTGCGGCGCGCGGCGAGGGCGGCCTCGGTCTTGTTGCGGGTGCCGGTCTTGCCGATGGCCGCGGAGAGGTAGTTGCGCACCGTGCTCGGGGAGAGGAAGAGCCGGCCGGCGATGTCGGCGATGCTGGACCCGTCCTCGGAGGCCGCGAGCACGTCGCGCTCGCGCGCGGTCAGCGGGTTCGGAGCGGCGCGGAGCGTGGCGGCCGCGAGCGCCGGGTCGAGGACGGTCTCGCCGCGCAGCACCCGGCGGATCGCGTCGGCCAGCTCCTCGACCGGCCCGTCCTTGACCAGGAACCCGACCGCGCCCGCGGCCATCGCCTCGCGGACGTAGCCGGGCCGGGAGAACGTCGTCAGGATCATCACCCGGCACCCCGGCAGCCGCGCCGCCAGCTCGCGCGCGGCCTCGATCCCGCTGATGCCGGGCAGCTCGATGTCCAGCAGGGCGACGTCCGGACGCACCTCGAGGGCGGTCGGCACGATCTCGGTGCCGGTGCCGACCTGGGCGACCACCTCGAGGTCCTCCTCGAGCCCCAGCAGCACGGCCAGCGCGCCGCGCATCATCGCCTGGTCCTCGGCGAGCAGGATCCGGATCACGAGGCCGGCACCCTCGCCTCGAGGCGGAAGCCGTCGGCCCCAGGACGTACGTCGAGGCGGCCGTCGACCGCACGCAGCCGCTGCCTCAGGCCGTCGAGTCCGCCCGACCGCTCGCCAGGGCCGCCCGGGCCCACCGGACCACCGACCCCGTCATCGACCACGGCGAGCCGGAGCTCGCCACCGTCCTCGGTGAGCTCGAAGCGGCAGGTCGCCGCCCCGGAGTGACGCAGCACGTTCGTGGCCCCCTCGCGCACGACCCAGGCCAGCGCCTGGCCGGCGATGTCGGGCACGTCGGACGGGGCAGCGGTCACCGACGTACGGATCCCGGCCGCGTCGAGCGCGCGGCGCGCGCCGTCGAGCTCCTCGGTGAGCGAGAGCGTCTTCATCTGATCGACGGCCGCGCGGACGTCGGTCAGGGCGGCGCGCCCGACCTCCTCGATGTCGGCGGCGTGCGCGGCGGCCGCCTCCGGATCGCGGGTCGCCAGGCGGCGTACGGCCTGGGCCTTGACGACCATCACGCTCAGCGTGTGGCCGAGCAGGTCGTGCAGGTCGCGGGACATCCGGGCACGCTCCTCGGCCACGGCCACCCGGGCCAGCTCCTCCCGGGTGCGCCGGAGCTGCTCGACCGCGTCGATGAGGCGCAGGAACGAGGTGGTCGTCACCCCGCTGAGGAGTACGCCGCCGACACTGATCAGGTAGGCGTCACCGACCCCCTCGATGACCGCGATCGAGACCGCGACCCCGACCGTGGCCGCCACGACGGCGACCACCAGGCGCCGGCCGCGCAGCACCGCCGGGGAGACGATGGCCAGCACTCCCCAGACCGTCTGCCAGCCCTCGCCCTGGATCGCGGCGAGCACGATCAGGGCGACGAGGACCGGCAGCAGGACACGGACCCGGCCGGTGACCACGAGGGCGACCGCGGCGGCGCCGAGAGCCAGCACCAGCGCCACCTGGCCGAGGGCCACGAGCACGTCGCCGGAGAGGTTGAGCAGCGGGAAGAGCAGCAGCACCGGCAGCCACACCAGCACGACACCGTGCCGCTGGAGGTGACACCACAGGCTCGACACGAGGCTCACCCTAGCGCCGGCGCAGACCGGCGATGACGACGATCGCCACCACCACGTGCAGGCTGGCCAGCCCGAGGCCGGCGGCCAGGGTGAGCGCGCTGGTCGGCGTGATCAGGGAGATCACGGCGATCCCGACCGCGAGGATCGTCCACCGCCTCGTCCCCCGCTCGGAACGGCCCTGCCACCAGCGCAGCAGCACGCCGCCGGCCAGCGCGATCAGCAGGCTGCTCACGATCACCGAGGCGACCCCGATCTGCTGGCTGCCGCTGCCCGACTTCACCTCGAGGTCGACTCCCCCGGCCTGGCTCCACAGCAGCCACACCACCGTCGCCGCCACCGCGGCCACGGCCGCCACCGCGCCGATCCGGCGCCAGCCGACCCGGGTGCGCTGCTCGGTCTCGTTCGTCATGGTCGTCATGCGAGCTCTCCTTCTCCACCACCCACCGTGGGTGGTGTCTCCAGACTCGCGTTTCGGGGCACCCGGGCGTCAGATCTGATTGTCCGAACCCGACGGTGACAATTGTCAGTGGTGCGTGTGCCTATCGTGGAGGCATGCGAATCGCCATCGTCGGCGGCCACGGCAAGGTCGCCCTGCACCTTCATCCGCTCCTCGCCGCGGCGGGTCACACCCCGGTCGCGCTCGTACGCAGCGAGAGCTACCGAGCCGAGCTCGAGGCCCTGCGGGCCGAGGTCGGCCTGCTCGACATCGAGCACCAGGACGCCGACGGGTTCGCCGCTGCCTTCGCCGGCTGCGACGCGGTGGTCTTCGCCGCCGGCGGCGGCCCCGACGGCAACAAGGAGCGCAAGCGCACCGTCGACCTGGAGGGCTCGACCAAGTCGATCGCGGGCGCGAAGGCCGCCGGCATCCGGCGCTTCGTGCAGGTCTCGGCGATCGGCGTCGACGAGCCGGTCGCGGCCGACGCCGGCGAGGTCTGGAAGGCCTACGTCGAGGCCAAGCGCGACGCCGACATCGCCCTGCGCGACAGCGATCTGGAGTGGACCATCCTGCGTCCCGGTGGCCTCACCGACGAGCCCGGGACCGGCCGGGTGAAGCTGGCCCCGAAGCTCGAGCGCGGCTCGATCCCGCGGGCCGACGTGGCCGCGGTCATCGCCGCGGTCGTCGACGACGACGCCACCGTCGGCAAGCAGTGGGAGCTCGTCTCCGGTGACGCCTCGATCGACGAGGCCATCGCCGCCGTCCTCTGAGCCGTCGTCTGAGCCCGACTCAGCGCAGACCCAGCAGACCCTTGACGTACGCCGCCTGGCCGATGTGCTGGGCGGCGTCGTCGACGACGCTGACGAGACGCACGGCGGTCGTGACCGGCGGGTCCCAGCGCTCGTCGATGACGCGCGCGAGATCCTCCTCGCTCAGCGAGTCGACCAGCTCGATCGTGGCCGCGTGGACCGCCTCGTAGTAGCCGGTCAGCAGCGACGGGTCCTCCAGCCGGAACGCCCCGACCTCCTCGGCGGTCTGGCCGTAGCCCATGGCGCGCGGCCGATAGGGCAGCCCGAACCGCTCCACCCAGCCCTCGCGCGTCCACACCTCGTCGGTGCCGGCGAGCGGCGCGATCTGGGCGTCCTCCATCCGGGCGATGTGCCACAGGGTCCAGGCGATCGAGTTCGCCCGGTCGTAGGGCCGCCACAGCAGGTCGTCGACCGAGAGGCCGTCGATGATCTGGGGCAGGGTCTCCGCGATCCGGCCGAAGCCGTCCGCGAGCAGTCGCTGGGGCCAGGTTTCGCTCATGCCTTCCGTTCTACACCGTCGGGATCGGCCGCGCCCGGAAGGTGGCCGCGGGCCTCGCTCCACATCCGGGTCACGATGTCGGCGGCAGGCGCGGCGGTGGCACGGGCCGCGGCCTGACCGGCCCAGTGGTTGGCCCGGTCCAGGGGCGCCTCGGCAGCGGGGTCGGGCGTGCCCTTGCGCCACCGGGCGACCAGCCGGCGCTGGTGCGGGTAGGGCGCGGGCGACGGCGCACCCGGTGCCTCCCAGGAGCGCACGTAGGGAGTCGGGGCGGCACGGCCGAGGCGGCCGGAGTAGGCCCGGGTGGCGACCGTGTCCTCCGGCGCGAGGCCGTCCAGGGAGGCCGCCCAGGCATCGGCGATCCCGGTCTCCGGCGACCGCAGCAGCGCCGTGCCGACCTGCACGGCACTCGCGCCGAGGGTCAGCGCGGCAGCGACGGCACGCCCATCGGCGATCGCGCCGGCGGCGATGACCGGCACGTCGACCCCGTCGACGATGTGCGGCAGCAGCGCGAAGAGCCCCACGGCCGTACGCTCGGCCGTCCCGGGCTCGAAGACGCCACGGTGCCCGCCGGCCTCGAGACCCTGCGCGACGATGGCGTCGGCACCGGCCTCCTGCGCGGCCAGCGCCTCGGCCAGGGTCGTGGCGCACGCGAACCAGGCGATCCCGGCCTCGTGCAGACGGTCGACGTAGTCCGCCGGGAAGAGCCCCATGATCGAGGAGACCGCCCTCGGCCGGGCCGCGAGCATCGCCTCGCACTGCTCCCCGAACGACGGCGCGGGCGACTGCTCGGGGCCCGGCGTACCGAACCGGGCCAGGAACTCCTCCGCCGCCGAGATCCTCGCGGGGTCGTCGTCGGCGGGGTCGGGGATCCAGATGTTCAGCTGGAACGGACCCGGCGACATCGACCGGAACTCGGCGGCCCACGCCGCGATCCGATCCGGCGGGTCGAGCACCACCCCGGCCGCCCCCATCCCGCCCGCGTCGGCGACCGCGGCGGCCGCCGCCGGCGGGCAGGCTCCCGCCATCGGCGCCTGAAGGATCGGCATCGAGAGGCCGTACGCCTCGCAGAACTCCTGAGCACGTCGTCGGGCCGTCATACATTCACGGTAGCGCCCGGAAATCTCTGGCGCGGTCGGAGTCCCTCACGGCAGGATCGGGCGCATGCGCACCCTCATCTACTCAGCGTTCGTGTCCCTCGACGGCGTCGTCGACTCCCCCGGCGGCGGCTCCTCCTCCGAGCAGCACCGCAGCGCCGGTTGGACGTTCAAGGACATCGAGTTCCTGCCGGAGGCCTACGCCATCAAGGGCAGCGAGATGCAGGAGGCCGGCGCGATGATGTTCGGCCGCCGCAGCTACGAGGCCTTCGCGCCGATCTGGCCCGACATCGAGGACTTCACGGTGGTCAAGGAGATCCCGAAGTACGTCGTCTCCACCTCCCTCGGCGACGACGCCCTGGTCGAGGGCTGGGGCCCGCAGACCATCCTGAGGTCGCTGGACGAGGTCGAGGAGCTCAAGCAGGGCGACGGCGGCCCGATCCTGATCGCCGGCAGCGCCGAGCTCGCCCGCAACCTCTCCGACGCCGGCCTCATCGACCGCTACCACCTGCTCGTCTTCCCGGTCGTCCTCGGCGCCGGCAAGTCGATGTGGAGCGAGACCGACAAGGACAAGCAGCGGCTCGAGCTGGTCGAGTCGGAGGCCTACGCCAACGGCATCCTCAAGCTGGTCTACGACGTCGTCCGCTGACCTCGGTCAGGGGCAGCGCGCGTAGAGGCGGCGCGACCCGGTCCCGTACGCCGCGGGATCGGTGAACGCGCAGCCGTAGCCGGGTGCGGCGACGGCCGCCCGGTCGAGCACGTCGTCACCGGCCGGGCGCTCGCCATGCTCGACCCAGTCGACGAGGTCGCCCCAGGCGGTCGCGGCCTCGGTGGGACTGAACTCGCAGTGCCCGGCCGAGCGGATCGCGCGCTGCACGACCAGCCCGCCGCGGTGGTGGCGGTTCACCTCGCGCAGGTAGATCTGCTCCAGCGAGAACGGCACGAACATGTCGCCCAGGTTGTGCAGGCTCACCACCGGTGCGCTCGGACGGCCGGAGATCCGCGACGGAGCGTTGAGCCGGTGGCTGTGGCGCCCGGCCGGGTCGACGGGGTCGATCCGCTCGATCTCGGCGTCGAGGTCGACCGGCGAGCTCGGTGTGTAGACGGTGTCCCGGTTGGTCGCGACCCGGCCGATGTTGAAGCCGAGGGTGCCACCGTCGTCGACCGACGGCAGTGTGAAGAGGAAGTCCTTCCACTGCCCGAAGGCCGCCTCGGCGCCCGGCCGGGGGCCACCGCTGCGCTCGATGGTCATCGCCCGCAGCTGCTCCCCCTCCGGCGTCAGTGTGCCGCCGAGCCCGAGCCGCTCCTTGATCAGCGGGACGTCGACGCTCTGGTAGTTCGCGTCGTAGGGGTAGGCGTCGTGCCCGGCGAGCGCCTGCGCGCCCAGGTTGTAGTCGACGAAGAAGTCGAAGAGCTCCACGTCGCCCAGCTGCCCGCACATCGGCAGCGCGCCGTCGTAGAAGCCCGGATACTGCTCCAGCGAGCGCCCGATCACGTGCCCGCCCATCGACACCCCGGTCACGTAGGTGCGGCTGGCGCGGCGGGGCAGCAGCTTCGAGGCGTACGTCGCCAGCTCCCGGGTCGAGCGGACCCCGGCGCCCACGTCGTAGCCGTTGGTCGAGTAGCTCGACGCCGCCCAGGCGTAGCCCTGCTCGAGGAACGTACGCCGCAGCCCGAAGCCCGGTGTCTCCGGCGTCAGCGTGTAGCTGAGCCCGCGGTAGCCGTGGGCCCACATCACCAGCTCGCCGTTCCAGTCCGCCGGCACCTCGAGGATGTACGCGGCGTGCTCGTGCACGCCCTGGCGCACCGTGGTCGTCTGCCCGTCCACGACGATCGGCGCCACCGGCGGGTTGCTGATCGTGTAGCCGGGCAGCGGCTGATCACCGGGTGGTTCGCGGTCGGCCAGCGCCGGCCCGGTCGAGGCGACCAGAGCGGAAGCGGTCAGGAGCAGGGCGAGGAGAGCGGCTGACGCACGAGGCATGTCTCCGAGCGTAGGGCTCGCTGTGACTGGCGTCACAGGAACGGCGCACGAGGTGCCTCGTGCAGCGCGCACAACGGCTCAGCGGCCGACGGCCTTCCGGATCGCACCGAACGCCGCCTGGCCGACGCCCTTGATGCCCGCCGCGATGAACGTGGTCCAGTCGAAGTAGTCGCGCCAGAGCACGATCTTGCCGTCGCGTACCTCGAAGGTGCCGCACACCCAGAACTCGGCGGAGACGGCACCGCGGCTTAGCACGTCGATGCGCTCGGTGAGCACCACCGGGCCGTTGGCCGCGATGTTGATCATCCGGACCTCGAAGCCGGTGGTGTACTTCCCCATGATCCGCAGCTGGCGCCCGACCTCGGACAGGCCGCGGGCCGGCGGGAGGGGCACGTTCTGGTAGGTGACGTCGTCGGCGCACAGCGCCAGCGCCACGTCGACGTCGCCGGTCTCGAGCGCGGCGAGGAACTGCTCGACGATCTGGATCTCGGTCTGGATCTCGGTCATGCCGTCACGCTATCGCCGTTCGGCGGGCGAGGGCAGGGCTCACGACGAGGCAATCCTGGTGGTGCAGGGTGGAGTCGTCGAGCAGCTCCTCGACGGCGACGCGCTCGCCGGGCACCCGCCGCAGCGCGGTCGTCTCCTTCTCCTTCACGAACACGTCGTGGGTCCGGGCCAGCTCAACGAGATAGCCGCGGTCCATGTGCTCGATCTCGAGCATCAGCGCCCAGTGCGTCGTGCCCTCCAGGGATCTGGCGGCACCGTCGACCACCTCGCGCTCGAACCCCTCGACGTCCACCTTCACGCAGAACGACCGCCCCGAGCCGCCGAGCACCTCGTCGAGCGTGGTGACCTCGACGTCGCGGAGCTGCCAGCGCGCCGAGCCGTCGTGGCGCTCGTCGTAGAGCGACGACGTCCCCGACCAGGTCCGGTCGACCGCGAACCGCGCGGCGCCGGGCGCGTCGGCGACCGCCTGCGCGCGCAGGTCGATCGTGATCCCGCGGGTCTCGAGCGTCTTGCGCAGCACCTTGTGCAGCGAGGTGTTCGGCTCGAACCCGATCAGCTCAACCCCCTCGGGGATGTCCACCCCGACGAGCATCTCGCCGTAGTTCACGCCGACATCGATCACGGTCCGCCACTCGTGCAGGCCGAGCGCCAACCGCCACAGCTCGAGCGAGCCTCGGATGATCCGCCCCTTGTTGGCGATCAGGCCGATGGCCCGCGGATCGGTCGGCTTCACATAGATCCGATGCCCGTCTTCGGTCGTCGCGTACGCCATCTCGAGCACCTTCGGGTAGGGGTCCGCCTTCGGCTGTCGCCGAACCCTAGGGCGCCTACGGAAACACGAGTCGAACCGCGGGCAACGCGATTCAGGAGATCTGCTCGACCAGGTTGGCAGCGATGCTGTCGAAGGAGTTGCCGTCCTGGAACTGCTCGCCGTCGAGCAGGATGATCGGAGTGCCGTTGACTCCGTCGTCGGCGGCCGCCTTCGTGGCGGCGTCGGCCCAGGCCTTGCCATCGAGGCTGGTGATGCGGTCCTCGACCGCGGACTCCTCGGCGCCCGCCTCGACCGCGAGGTCGACGAGGTCGGAGGCCTCGGGGAAGGGGCCGGATTCGCTGGGCTGGTTCTCGAAGAGCAGGTCGTGGAACTTCTTGGCGACCTCGGGGCCGGCCTCCTCCTGGACGACCGCGAAGGCCGAGGTGGCGAGCATGGAGTAGGGGCCGTACCGGTCGAGGAGCACGAACGGGCGGTAGTCGACCTGGACCTTGCCGTCGGCGGCCAGCTCGGCGAGATCGTCGCGGGAGGCGGCCTCGAACTCACCGCAGTAGGGGCAGAGGAAGTCCTCGTAGATGACGACCTTGTGCGGCGCATCGTCGGGACCGATCACCAGACCGTGCTCGCTGCTGCCGGCTTCGGGCGCGGCGATCTCGCTGTCCCCGGAGCGGTTCAGGCTGAACCAGACGAGGCCGCCGACGATCACGGCGATGGCGGCGCAGACCGCCACAACGGTGAGGATCGACTTGCGGGCCTGCTTCTTGCGCAGTGCCTCCAGCTCCGCGGCGGCCTTGGCAGCGCGGGCCTCACGCTTCTCCTTGCGCGAGGGGCTGCTGGCTGAATCCGTGCTCATGGTGCCAAACATAGGTGCATCTCCTGAGCGCAGGCTGAAACCACGCCATGGGAACCGTTATCACATCGTCGCCTATCCCGCCGTGAAGCCGTTGACCAGCGGCGTTATGGTGCTCTGCGTGGCTTCACTGAACGAACGTCTGGTCTGGATCGACTGCGAGATGACCGGGTTGTCCCTCGAGCACGATGCGCTCATCGAGGTGGCGGCCCTCGTCACCGACTTCGATCTCAACGTGCTCGGCGACGGGGTCGACATCATCATCAAACCCCCGGCCGAGGCGCTGGAGCAGATGGACGACTTCGTGCGCGACATGCACACCAAGTCCGGGCTGCTGGTCGAGCTCGAGAACGGTGTGCCGATGCGCGAGGCGGAGGAGCAGGTCCTGGCGTACGTCTGGGAGCACTGCGGCAAGGACTCCCGGCCGCCGCTGGGCGGCAACACGGTGGCCACCGACCGCAACTTCCTGGCCCGCGACATGCCCGAGCTCGAGGGGTTCCTGCACTACCGCAACGTCGACGTCTCCTCGATCAAGGAGCTGTCGCGCCGCTGGTTCCCGCGCACCTACTTCTCGGCTCCGCCCAAGCGTGGCAATCACCGCGCCCTGGCCGACATCCAGGAGTCGATCGAGGAGCTTCGCTACTACCGCGAGGCGGTCTTCGTCCCGATGCCCGGCCCGGACTCGGACACGGCCAAGGAGATCGCCGCCCGGCACGGCGCCTCGATCACCGGGCTCGGTGACCCGGCAGCCACCCCCGATTCCACAGATCCGGCCTGATTCCCCTATGATTCTTGCTGGCTCGAACATGCGCTGTTCGAGCCGATGGTGGGCGTAGCTCAGCTGGTAGAGCATCGCGTTGTGGTCGCGAGGGTCGCGGGTTCAAGCCCCGTCGCTCACCCCAGATGGAAACAGCCCCTGACCTCGTAAAAGAGGTCAGGGGCTTTCTTCGTTTTCGCCATGTGCACATTCGAGTGCACTTATTCTGGGTCACATGGGCAGGAAGCTCGACCCGAAGGCGGTCCCGCACGTCGCGACCGACGGCACGACCACATGGCGCGTACGGATCCGCGTCAACGGCAGGCAGACCACTGAGACCTTCACCAATGAGAACGCGGCGAAGGTCTTCATCCTCCGCTGCAAGGACCCGAACATCGGGGTCGAGCGAGCGGTGGCCATGCGCGAGCGCGAGGACTCCTCCTCGAGCGACTACGTGCCGACCGTCCGCGAGATGCTCAAGACCCACGTCGAGCGGCTGACCGGCGTCGAGTCCCGGACCCGCACCGACTACCTCGCCATCGCCGACCGGTCCTGGATGCCCTACCTCGGCAACCTGCGCATCGACGAGCTGGAGGTCAACGACGTCGCGCGCTGGGTCAACGCCGTGGAGGGCACTAAGAAGCCGAAGACGATCGAGAACGAGCACGGCGTGCTCTCCGGCATGCTGAACACCGCGGTCATGGACGGGCACTGCCCGCGCAACGTGGCCAAGGGGATGAAGCTCCCCCGCGCCGGCGAGGAGGACGTCGAGGACCCGAAGTTCCTCGAGCACTCCGAGTTCGACATCCTCTGGGGGGAGATCCCCGAGTATTGGCACCCGATGACCGGGTGGATGTTCGGCACCGGCACCCGGTTCTCCGAGACGACCGCGGTGCAGAAACGCGACCTCAACCTCCTGGCTGGCCGCTGGGACGGCGACGACTGGACCAACCTGCCGCGTACGAAGATCGTCCGCGCCTGGAAGCAGAGCCCGCGGCGGCTCGGTCCTCCCAAGTCGGAGGCGTCGAGGAGGACCATCTACCTCGACGACGTCGTCGTCGGCCTGGTCGAGCCGCTGCTCGACGATCTGAGGCCAGACGACTTCCTCTTCAGGACGAGCACGGGTCAGCCGGTCCGCCACAGCAACTTCTTCAATCGGGTATGGAAGCCGGCGACGCTCCGCGCCACCATCTGCCCCCAGCATCGACCCAAGGGCTGTCGCTGCCTGGGCGGCTTCCCCGAGCGCTGCAAGCAGCACGCCGTACGAAGCCCCGCCGGCGAGCTGCTCTACGTCAACCTCCCCGAGGCGTGCGGCTGCAAGGGCACGCTGTCATTCCGGCCGCGGATCCACGACGCCCGCCACACACACGCGTCCTGGCTCATCGACAACGGCATTCGCCTCGACGTCATCCAAGAGCGCCTCGGCCACGAGGACTACTTGACCACCAAGCGGCTCTACGGCCACCTGCTCCCGGAGGCTTCCTCCGACGCCGCCGCGGCCGCGGCGCTCGCGTTCACCAGAACCAGGCTGGGCAAGCCGAAGCCGGCGGAGCCGACTCCGCTACCTGCGCCCGAACCGGCCCTGCTCGAGCTCCCGGCCTGACCCAGGACACGAAAGACCCCCGCTCGCTAGCCGGCGAGCGGGGGTGGTCCGTTTCCCGAGAGTCTCAGTGGCGACCGGCGAGGCGGCGTACGGCCGCCTCCTCCCTGCCGACCTCGTGCCCACGTTGGAAGGCCATGGAGGCAAACCTTTCGAGGCGGGAGGTCACGAAGGCGACGCCGGCTCCGATGAGCGCAGTGTTGCCTAGCACGAGCCCGTGCATCGCGGGGATCGTCCCGGCGAAGGCGAGCGCGACGAGCGCGACGGCGGCGAAGAGCGAGATGGCTGTTGCCGCGGTGTAGAGGTTGATCCGGAGTTCCATCAGTGAGACACGTTGCACTTTCGAGAGATTCCCAAGTCAGCACCACGGTGGCGCCACAAGGAAACCTACGATCTGTACCTCAATTGTGTGGGTCCTTAACCAAACTGCTGACTGATTAGCGGCACGAGGTGACCAAGGTCCCCGTAACCCCTAGCCCATTCGGGTCGACGGCGGTGCGTCGATGATGCCAGTCTCCGCTTCCTTGATGAGCTCGCTCAGCGGGACCCTCAGGAACTGGGCGATCGCAAACGCTTCAGTGAGCTTCGCGGGCCCCTTCTTCTCGTAGCGGCGGTAGGTGCTGATCGGGATGCCGGTCGCCATCGACACGTCCGTCTGGTTCAACCTGCGGCGCGTTCGCGCGGCCGCTATCACGCTGCCCAGCTCGGCGGTCAACGCCGGCGGGTCCTTGTCATTTTTGGCCTCCATGTCTTCAACGGTAACCACATGTGAGCAGTAATAGCCATATCTGGACTCAGAAATAGTCTTGACCACTCATTTTTGAGTGCTAATGTTCAGGCATGGCTACAAGTGACCAGCAGGTGCAGGCCCTCGCCAGGGTCGTCCGGGGCGCGCTCGCCACCGCGGGAATGCAGCAGAACGAGGCCGCAACCAAGGCCGGCATCCCCCTCGGAACCCTCCGTCGACGCCTCAATGGCACCCACGAGTTCCCCACCCACGAGTTCTTCCGCATCGCCGACGTCGTCGGCGTGCCCGCCTCCGAGCTGATGGAGCGCGCCGAGCGCCTCCTTGGGGACGAAGCGGCATGACCGACCTGACCGGCTGGCTCTCCCCCGAGCAGGCCTCCGTGAAGCTCCCCCGCTTCAAGCCTGAGTGGTACCGCGAGCAGCTGCGCGCCGGCAAGCTCCGCGGCTCCAAGGTCGGCGGCCGCTGGGTCATCGACCCCGCCGCGATCGCAGCGATGCTCGAGGCCGCGAGCAACGACCCGGCTCGGAGCGAGGCTGCCACGCGGCGCCGGCGGAGGCGAGCGGCATGAGCAAGAAGCGGAAGAAGCGACTCACGATCACCGACGTCGCGGGCAACATCGCGATCAACCGCAGCCCGCTGCGCCGAGCGATCCAGTCCGTCAACCGATCGCCCGAGGCCTCGAAGAAGGTCCGCGGCCTGGCGAAGCGCAAGAGCTCGTGAGCGCAGCCCCGTAGATGCGGCCGACGCCTCACTCCCCCGAGGGCGTCGGGCAACGACGTCCCCGGTCGGCTCCGGACAGGGAAGCCGGCGCCGGCTGGGGGCCATCAAGCCGAAGAGAAGCAGGCGACCTCGCCCACCGACAAGTACACGAGGCGCCCACCAACGAGAGGCAGTATGTCATGTCCAGTACGTACGACCAGTTCCGCCGGGCGGCCGCGATGATGGAGGCCGCCGAGAAGGCAGGGCTCACCGCCCCGGTCTCCGTGAGCGTCGCCAACTATGGCGCGCCCAGCATCCAGACCCCCGTCGGCGATGCCGACGCGTTCGCCGCCTGGGTCGGGTTCGCCAACGCCGAGATCGAGTCCTACCCCGAGCCCTACAGCGGCGCGTCCAACATCTACGCCAATGGCGAGGTGGACGGCCTGAAGATCCGCATCTACACCGGCGCCGAGATCACCGAGCGGGTGCGCGCCATCCTCGCCGGCCGGCCTGACGACAAGGGCGCCGATGCGGCGGATGACGAGCCGGTGCACACCCCGAAGCCCGGAGACGCCTGTCGGATCCTCGGCGACCGGATCGAGCACTGGGACTGCGACGAGCACCCGAACGGCACGGTCACCGACGCTCGCACCGGAAAGGTGTCGGCATCGTGACCGCCCCGCGACTCCCGCGCCGCACGCCGGGCGCGACGCTCGCAGGCAACCCCGCCGACGGCAACTTCGTCCGCAGCATCGGCGCCGCGTTCGACGTACGCGGCCAGATGTGGGACATCCTCGGCACCGAGGCGGACCTCCACAAGCACGCCCACGCGCTGATGCGCCCGACGTGGCCCGGAGACGACCCGCTGACCCCGTGGGGCCCGAACGCCCGCCGCCTCGGCCGGGGTGCCCGCGTCTACCTCGCCACCGTGCTCCTGGCCGGCTACGCGAAGGCGCACCCCGAGCGCGAGCAGCAGCTGACCATCGCGCACATCGCTCACCGGTTCGACTCGGCGACCCGCACGGTCCTCTCGCTGGGGGCTGCAGCATGACCGACCTCGCCATCTCTCCCGTGCTCCTCGACCGCCCGAAGACGGCCATCCCGGAGGCTCACCCCTACTTCGCCGCGCCCGTCCGCGAGCGCAACCGGTACGGCAAGTTCTGGCGGATCCGGTGCGAGGTCATCGGCTGCCCCTGGAAGGTCTCGGCGAGGTACAAGTCCGACGCCCTCGTCGACGCGCACGATCACCGCGCCGAGCACATCCGCGCGCACCAGGCCGAGCAGGCGAAGGCGGTGGCCTCGTGACCGCGTTCGACTTCATGGAGGGCGACTCGGACTACCGCGCCGCTGCCGAGGCCAAGGCCGAGCGCGCGACCGCCGCCGAGGTCCAGGCCGCACAGCCGGCCGTCCAGCTCATCGCGGCCGCGGTCGTGGACGAGGTCGGGGAGCAGTACCGGGTCACGCACGACCGCCTGATCCGGATGACCGCTGCGTACGACGGGCTCGTCGCCGCCATCGACGAGCTCGCCAGCGACACCACCGAGACCGAGTACCTCCGGCTCCGCGCCCGGAACCTGCTCACCAAGCACCAGAAGGAGTACAGCTAATGCCCGGCATTGACGTACTGATCGAAGCTGGCTGGACTCCCGGCCAGATCCTCGTAGCGGGCATCGCCGTGGCGATCGCGCTCACCCTGCTCGGCATCGCCTGCGCTGCCAAGGCCGGCGAGCAGCAGGTCCAGGAGAGCGAGGACCGTGTCCTCGCCGATCCGCCGACCTACCCGCTCGGCGACGACACCATGGCCATGCTGCACGGCGTCTCCATCGAGGAGTTCCAGCGGATGTGCGCGGATGCCGCGATCCACCAGGCGGGCGGCGCCCGATGAGCGCCGCGAAGAACACCGTCGCGCAGGAGTCCGCTCGGCTGTATCAGGAAGCCGAGACCCTCAAGGCCGAGTACGCCAAGCTCGCCGTCGAGGAGCTCGAGATCCAGGTCGCCAAGGAGCGCATCAAGGCCCGGCTGGCTGGCATCGAGCACACCCAGGGCACCCTCAACCCCGGCTGGGGGCGGCTCTGATGAGCGCCGGGTTCGACAAGCTCCGCCGAGCGCTGCTCCGGAGATACCTGCCAGCAGTCCACGAGATGGTCACCGAGCGGCCCGAGCTCGACGGAGTCGGCATCGCGACCTACGTCCTCGACGCCGTGAAGCAGGGGGCGTGATGAGCGCGCCCCTGACGCTCACGGCCGAGCACCTGGAGGAGATCGCGGCCGCCCTTCGTGCGCTGTCCAAGGTTCGCCGCGAGCGGAACGTGGACATCGGCGGCTACAGCCACCCCGAGATCCGGCACCTCGGCGCCGACGTCGTGCTCGAGCTCGAGTGGGACGAGGACAAGGGCGAGTACCGCATCGACGATCGGATCGGATCGTGAGCGGCGGCCGCCTCAGGATCATGCGCCGGCTCCTCCGGCCCCAGCTGGTCCGCCTCGGCGCGTTCCTCGACCCCGCCCAGATCCACATGGACGACGACGGCGACGAGCAGCCGACGTGCGCGACCTGTCCGGCTCCGGCCTCCGAGCAGGTGCTCGTGGGCTGGGCGTCGGTGCCCGGCACGACGGTCGTTCAGGCCCTCTTCTCGTGGCTGTGCGACGAGTGCGCCGAGCACCGGAAGAACACGGTCACGCGAAACCTGACAGGGCCCCGACGTTTCCCCAGTTCAGACCGCCCTGTCGATGAATTGTAGTTCTCCGTCGTAACACGTGTTCCCGCAGGTCAGACGCACATTCTAAGGATTTGTCGATGAAGTATGTAACGCCCGAAAACGGGGCCCCAGATGGAGGCCCGGAGGACCGCTCGGAAGGTGCCCCGGAGAGTCCCGAAGTCGATCCCGAGTTGGTCGTCGGCCAGCAGGTGAAGGGCGGCGACTACGCCCGTCTGCCGGTGGGCGCCAAGGTCACGTGGACCAGCGAATGGGCCACGACGGTGCACACCAAGACCGGCAGCGACGAGTGGCGGTGCTTTGGCGCGCGGAGAACCCAGGCGGACGCCGACTTGGCCCCGACACGTCGCACCCTCACCCACCTCCCCGCCGCTCCCGAGCCTGCGGATCCCTCCGAGGCCAAGCCCTTGGGATACCTCGACGTCGATGGAGACCTCTGGACCAAGAGAGGCGACGGCCGCTGGAAGTTCAGCGCGGACGTCGAAGACGGCGACCTCCGAGGTTTCGCCCACGAAGGCGAGCTCACCGACCACATCCAAGGCCGGTGGGTGTACGCCGCCTCGGGGCGCGAGCCGGACGTCGATGGGCTCGAGGCCAAGATCGCGCGCGTCGAGGCGCTTCGCGACGCCGCGATCGCCGAGACGATCGAGGCCCGGGTGCGCGCCGCCCGAGGTGACGTCCGATGCCTGGACTGCAACCTGCGGTACGACGAGCGCCAGGAGTACGGCTGCCACGAGTCCGGCCGGGGCCACAGCTACAGCGACGGCGACCTGGCGGCCGCCGAGGAGATCGAGCGCTCCAACCCGGTCGAGTACGTGACACTGCCGATCGCCGACCTGCGTGCCGCCCTGGAGAACACCGGTGGCTCGGAGACCTCCGATGGCTGACCGGACGTGGAACTGCCTGCTCTGCGGGGCCACCGCGGTGACCAGCGGCGAGGCTCCGGAGGGATGGGTGCAGTGCATCTGCCCGCCGGGCCAGGCGATCTGCGCCAGCTGCTCGACGGCCCTGGAGTCTGCCGTGGAGAAGAAGCGGGAGGACTCCGATGGCTGACCTCGACGAGCCGACCAAGAAGAAGCCGCTCGACAAGCTGGCGGGGATCCCGCTCCCGCAGGACCTGCTCTCGCGCATGTGGATCGAGTGGCAGATCGAGGAGCGGAAGCCCGAGTCGACCATCAAGCGGCGGGCTGCGGTGCTGCGCTCGGTGCGCAACGCCGGCCGGGCCACGCGGGCGGAGATTGAGGAATGGTGGGAGTCGCGCCGCGACCATGCACCGTCCACCCGGAACACCGACCTCGGATGCCTGCGGTCGTTCTACAAGTGGTGCCAGCGCTGGGACCACCGCAAGGACGACCCGTCCATCCGGCTCGACGCCCCGAAGGTCGGCCGCGGCATGCCGCACCCGATCCCCCAGGACCAGCTCGACCGGTACCTCGAAGCGACCAGCGGCGACGGCGCGACCCCACGCGCCGGTCGGCTCTACCGCGCCGGCCTCCTGATGGCCTTCGCGGGTCTCCGGGTCAGCGAGGCCGCGGCCGCCGACTGGGACCACGTCGACGCCACCCCCGGTGACGCCTTCGTCGAGGTCACCGGCAAGGGCGGCAAGACCAGGCGCGTCCCGCTCGAGGACGACGTCCTCGCCGAGCTCGGCGACCCCGTGTCCGGGACGTCGATCGTCACCGGCACCGCCGACTTCATGACCGGCGACGGGCTCGACTCCGCCGTCAACCGTGCCCTCCGAGACCTCGGGTCGAAGGCCACCGCGCACCACCTCCGCCACTACTTCGGCACCCAGTTCTACCGCTCCACCCGTGACCTCGCCGCGACCGCCGCGGTGATGGGCCACGCCAACATCCAGACCACCAGGGGCTACGCCGCCGCGGTCGACGAGGCCGCGCGCAAGGGCGCTGCTGGTGTCGCCGCCGGCTTCAAGCGCCGCACCAACAGGGAGAAGAAGGAATGACCGACCAGACCGTCCTGGCAACGCAGGACTGGCCCGACGTGCCCGCACGCACCGAGCTCGCACTGGAGAAGTTCGATGGCGTGCCGAACGTCGTCGTCCAGCGGTTCGAGAAGTGCGAGGACCACTGCGACGACCACGACAGGGAGGGCGGCTTGTGCTTCGCCCGCGGGTACCACGTGCAGGTGGACCCCGCCGAGCTGGTCCTGCGACTGATGCCCAGCGTCCCGGAGGGGACGCGCATCGACGAGGGGTGGCAGCAGATCCCGGGCCCGGTCGTCGAGCGCGTCCGCGTCAGCGAGGACACCTACCTCCCGGCCGTCAACGTCGTCGCCTGGATGAACGCGGCGGCCGCGGCCGTCGCCAAGGCGAAGGGCGTCAACGCGGTGCACTGGGCCGACCTCGCCGGCGAGATCGAGCTCATGGCCGGCACCGCGGCTCGCGTCAAGGAACTGGAGACCGAGGTCGAGAAGCTGAACCTGGTCGTCTCCACCGCGCAGGGCAACACCGACATGGCGATCGCGGCGATGGGGCGTCTGGAGGACAAGGTCGAGCACTACGAGGCCGCGCTGGATGCCACGTGGGCGTACGCCGGCTCCGCCCTGAGCGAGGCAGCCGCGGTCGCTGAGCACGCATCCCTCAAGGCAGCCACGACCGACGCCGAGCACCTCGTCCGCTCGTCCCGAGAGAACACCCGGGCGAGGTACGCGGCGGCCGACGCCGCCCGCCAGGCGCTTGCTGACGGCACGGGGGCCTGACATGGCGATGACGATGACCGAGGCCGACGCCGTCACCAAACTCATCCACTTCGTGGTGTCCGGCGAGCTCTACACCGGCCAGTCCGAGCCCGCGCGGGCGGCAGCACAGTCGCTGGCCTACCTCGCCGAGCGCGCCGAGAAGGCCCTCGCCATCAAGGCCGCCGGAGACCTCGCGACGTACGCCGAGCGTCTGGCGCTGCTTGCGGCTGCGACCGATGCCGACGAGGAGCCCAAGGTCGACGGCGCCATCGAGGTGACCGTCCGCGACGCCAAGACCGGCGAATCTGAGACCGCGACGATCTTGAACGACTACATCATCGTCACGGCCGGCAGCTGCCACGTTGCGCAGACCCAAGCGCACGCGAACGGCACTCACGTCCTCACCGTCAAGGGGCGTCGATCAGCGTGAGCGTCCTCAACTACACAACCAAGATCGCCGCGACGAAGACCGTCGGCGAGATCCAGGCAATGCTGGCCAAGGCCGGCGCCTCTCGGATCGCGACTGACTACCAGGACGGCGGGCCGTCCGGGCTGACGTTCTCGCTGACCACGCCGCACGGCCCGAAGCTCTTCTCGCTCCCGGTCGACGTACGCGCGATGCACCGACTGCTCTGCTCGGAGCAGGACGCCGGCAAGCTCCGCTCTGGCGGCGTCTCCGTCGCGGTCCTCCGCTCCCGCGAGCACGCCGAGCGCGTCGCCTGGCGGGTCATGAAGGACTGGCTCGAGGCGCAGCTCGCCCTGGTCCAGACCCAGATGGTCGAGATCGACCAGGTGCTCCTGCCCTATCTCCACGTCGACGGCGACACCACGCTGTACACCGCCTACCGCGAGCGTGAGACCGCCCTCGCGATCGAGGGAGGCGCCTCCAATGGCTGAGCGGTCGACCATCAAGCAGATCCGGGAGCGCTGGAAGAAGGCGAGCCCAGGCCCGTGGCACTGGCGGGGGAACGTCGACACCAACCAGATCTGGCTCGGCCGCCGAAGCTCCACGGTTATGGACTTCGTCCGGTGGGGGATGCGGGATGCACAGCCGCGGTTCATCGACAAGGACTGGATGATGAACAAGGCCACCACGATGCCGGTGTTCGAGGTCGCCCCGACTGCGACCGACCGCGCTGACCGTCGGGTCTACCGGGGTGACCTGATCGGTATCCGTCACCCGGACGCCGAGGCGATCGCCGCCGCGCCGGCCGACGTCGCGCAGCTGCTCGACGTCGTCGCTCGGCTCGAGGACCTGGCCGACTGGCACGACACCAAGGCCGACAAGGCGCGGACCTACCGCCCAGAGATCAACGGCGAGAACCGCGTCATGGATAAGGCGGCCGAGGTCCACGAGCAGGCCGCCGCTCGGATCCGGGACGCGCTCAAGGGCGGTGAGTCCGATGGGTAAGCCCAAGGCCGACTTGTTCAACGGTGGCGCGTCGTGACGACCACCAGTTGCATCGACAGCGACCTGGAGCGCAGCGTGGCCGACTTCCTGGCGAAGTACCCCGATGGCATCCCCCTTGAGTGGCGTGGCCGTCAGCGCAAGCGCGACCACCGGGTCGACCCGATCGCCAACATCGCCCACACCCTCGCCAACGCGTCGGTGATCCACGAGCACGCCGGCCGCACTCGCTGGATCTGCAAGGGCTGTGGCGCCGCCTCGCCCCGAGGGATCGGGTACGTCACCTCGGCCATCGGGCCGCTGCCCGGCCCGACCCCCGACTGCCCGAATCAGCACCTTGAGGAGGAGACCAATGGCGACTGAGCTGGAGCGACAGCGCGACTTCGCGCGCGCCGAGTCCGAGCGGACCGACCTGCGGCGCCCCACGACCCACAGCCGCGAGTGCCGCAAGGCCAAGAAGGAGGAGACGTCGCTCGCGCGGCACTGGTGCACGCGTGGGCCCGAGCGGTGCGCCTGCGAGTGTCACGACGAGCACCGCGCTACCCCCCCCTCTGCGGAGGAGCGAGAGATCTGGAAGCAGCTCGCCGACGAGCTCGACCAGTACCTCGCCGGCGACGGCTCGGTGCAGATGGCGCTGCTCGAGGAAGAGGGCGGTGACCTCGTCGTGACCGAGACCGAGAGGCGGCCGACGAGCACCGCCAGCACCGACATTCCGGCCAAGCGCCCAATCTGCCCGATCCGCCGTCTCGACGAGCTCGGCCAGGACGAGAAGGGCGTCTGGACCTACACCGCAGCCTGCAAGGTGCCCAGCTGCGAATTCGAGATGACCTCCGTCGGGCGCGCGGCGCTCGACGAGCAGGTCAAGTACCACCGGCACCAGCACGTCTCCGCCTGGAACAGAGAGCAGCAGTCATGACCACCACCGACACCCGCGACGAGACCGTCGCGATCCTCCGCGCCGTCATCGCGAGCCCTCAGCCGATCCTCGCGCTCCCGAACATCGCACACAAGCACGGCATGGTGATGACCGACCTCGAGCAGCTGCTCAAGCACCACGGCTACCCGGACAAGATCAAGCTGCGCGACGCCGTCATGCGGATCATGTCCGTCGGCTACGTCGAGCACGACCAGGCGCCCGCCGAGCGAGCCGCGCCCACCCAGGAGGCCACACAGGGGCCGTACGTCACTGCGCTCCCGATCGGCGCTCTGTTCGCCGACGGCACCTATCAGCGCGAGCTCGACCCTCACCGCGTCGCGAGGATGGTCCGCGCGTACGACGCGGCCCTGGTCGGCATCATCGAGGTCTCTGCTCGCAGCGACGGGCGCTACGCCATCCTCGACGGCCAGCACCGGTGGGCCATGACCAAGGACGTCATGTTCGAGGCCGAGGCCCCACACATCGCCTGCCGCGTCCACGTCGGCCTCACCGTCGACGAGGAGGCCGCGCTCTACCACCGGCTCAACACCACGCGGAAGCAGCTGACCGGCTGGGACCGCTGGAAGGCCCGCCGCGGCGCCGGTGATGCCGACGTCGCGGCGATCGAGAAGTCCTGCACCGGCGCCGGCTGGACGGTCAGTTACCGCGGCAAACGCGGTCACATCACCTGCACCGCGGCGCTCGAGAAGGTCTACAAGGTCGGCGGGGCCAACCTCCTCACGTACATCCTGAGCATCATCACCTCCGCATGGGGAGACGACCCCGAGGGACCGGGCAGTGGCACCATCCAGGCGCTCGGTCACATCGTCGGCTCCTACGGCGAGGACCTCGACCGCCAGCGTCTCATCGGCTCTCTGGCCGGCATCGTGCCGCGACAGCTCAACGCCCGCGCTGCGGCCGCGCGCGAGGTTCACAAGGGCACCATCGACAAGCTCACCGCCCACGTGATCGTCGAGGAGTACAACGCCGCCGAGCGGGCCGGCCGCCTCCTGCCGTTCCTGCAACTGCAGAAGCCGGGCTCCCCCAACCCTGGCACCGCCCGGGCCGCCGAGGTCGAGCGCGCCAAGGCGATCCGCGAGTGGGCCCTCAAGGTTGGCCTGATCAACTCCGATCGGTCCCACGTCACGAAGGAGATCCGGGCCGCGTACGACGCCGAGCACGGCGGAGGGCAGTCGTGACCCCCGACGACCAGATCCAGGCCGCCAGGCCGACGGCGGCCGCGCTCTCGCGCGCCGTCGATCGCGAGGACAAGAGCCAGGTCGCCCGCCTGCTGCTCCCGCTCGACGTCGAGCAGCTGCGCGCGCTGGCGATCGTCCTGGCCGCGCACTGCGACGTGCCGATCGAGGACGGCAAGCGCCCCAAGGAGGACTACGACGCCGCGGTGGTCGCCCGCATCCTCAACGGCGACATGAGCCTGGCCAAGCACGCCACCGCGGCCGAGCGCGTCCAGGTCATCCAGCTGTGGCCGGCGGTCACCGGGACAACCCTCGGCGATCTCCAGCGCGCCACCCGGTGGTCTCGCGTCTGGGAGACCGCCAAAGAGCACAGCGCCAACCACCCCGACGCACCGGAGGCCGCCGCCTGATGCCCAAGTACGCCATCCGCTATCGCGAGGGCACCGACCTCGCCCGCCGCTTCCCGGAGCCCACCGCGGCGTACGACGACCGCGGCTTCCTCGAGGCGGTCCGGGACGCCTGCCCCAATGCCGAGCACATGGAGATCGTCGAGGTCGACGAGACCTGATGACGCAGCTCGACCCAACAACACCACGACCCCGAAAGGTGGCCTGAGATGGCACGCGACCACGCCCGAGTGAAGACGAGCATCTGGGACGACCCCGACTTCCTCGAGCTGAAGATGGCCGAGCAGCACTGCTATCTCGCGCTGATGTCGAACAAGGGGCTGTCGTACGCCGGCGTCATCGACTACGTCCCAGGCCGGTTCGCCAAGCTGTCGGCCGACATGACGCCGGCGAAGTTCAAGACCGCGGTGGCCGGCCTGATCAAGACCCGGTTCGTCATCGTCGACCAGAACACCCAGGAGCTGCTCCTGCGGACGTACGTACGCCACGACGGCGTGCTCGCCCGCGTCAACATGGGCAAGGCCACCGGAACCGCGTTCGAGGCGGTCGTGTCGGCGCAGCTGCGCGCGGCGATCGGGCGCGAGCTGCGGCAGTACATGAAGGACGAGCCAGGTCTTCCAGGCTGGGCCGGATTGGCCGAGACGTCGCCTGCTGCATACGCGATGGCGTCTCCCAAGGAACGGAGCATGGCATGAGCAATGCAATCGGGGATGCCATGCGCGATGCAATGGCCAACTCCCTTACCCCTTACCCCTTACCCCTGTCGTGCACCTCCATCCATGACCCTCACCTAGTGCGCGCGAGCGGCTCGATGGATGGGCGGCAAGCCGCCGAGGGGTGGTCGAGATGCCAGTGACCGACCAGGAAGCCCGAGCGCTCGCCTACCTCGCCGCCAGGATCCGGCCCTACGGCGCCCGACGCTGGGACGAGCCCGGCATCCTCGCCGCGATCGCCAAGGTCAAGCACCTCAGCCTCGCCGACGTTGCCCTGGCCGTCGTCCACGCCGCCGACGACCGCACGCTCGAGACGCCGGCCCCGATCGCCAATCCCCGCTCGTCGTGCTGGCGGGAGCGCAACACCGACCGGCCCGTCGAGCACAAGCCGTTCGTCCGCGAGCACACCTGCGGCGTCTGCGGCTTCTCCAGGAGCGAGTGCGAGGCGCGATGGGCCGAGGACCACGAGTTCGAGCTGATGGGCTCGATCCCACCGCTCGACAGGGACGAGGCCGTCGAGGTCGTCACCGAGCTGAAGAACCACCTCGAGCCCATGCGCGACCGAGCCGCCGACCAGCACCACCAGACCACGACCACCGAGGAGACCTCGTGATCACCATCGACTGCAACGTCTGCGGCGAGGGCCTGAAGACCAAGGAGGTCGCCAAGGCCGTCGCCTTCAACAACGAGCACGTGAAGACCTGCGGGCCGGTCGACCAGCCGTCCGTCCAGCCTGGCGCCGAGGAGCAGGCATGAGCCAGCAGAGGCCCGACGGCCTGACCGAGGACGAGCGCGACCGGCTCTCAATTCGCCTGCATGACGCGTTCTTCGCTACCGAGGGACACCGAGTCGGCAAGCCTGTCTGGCTGGCGCTCGCTGGCGAAGTGGAGGCCGCTGGCTACCTGAGCCCCGAGCAAGCCAAGGCTCGAGAGGCCGCCGTGCGTCGGGAGGCGCTGCTGGAGGCCGCCGAGTGCCCTTCGGATGAATGGGGCAATACCTGGCAGTCCCGCGCGCGCCGACTCGATGTCGAGATCGCTCGACTCAGGACCAAGGTCACCCGCGTCGAGGCGCTGGCCGAGGAACTGGAGGCTGGCGGCTACTGGCCCCCGTGGCAAGCGCGGGCCGCCGGGTGCATCCGCTCCGCCCTCGCCGAACCCGAGCGCGACGAGGAGGGCGGCCGATGAGCGAGCCGATGGAGTGCGAGGCTGACGGCAACGGCGCGGTCTGCGCGTGCTCGCTGGTCCGGGCAACTGGTGGCGAATGCCCGTTCCTTGGTCCGCTGCCCACCTTTGCCGAGGCGTTCCCATACCTCGTCGAGCGCGACCACGTAGCCGAGGCGGACGCAATCAGGAAGCTGAGGGAGGGATGAGCGACCTGCCATGGCCGGACGTCCAAGAGTGCCGCTGGCCAGCGCGCGGGCTGGTCGAGCAGGGCCACACCTGCGCCCAGTGCAACGGGAGCCACGACCACGAATGGGTCAGTGGCCCCGAGGTCCCGCACGGCGGCATACCTGTCCGCTGTCGGATCTGCGGCGGCCGGAAGTGCGACATGCCCGCCTGCCGCCTGCGCCGCCACCACGCCGAAGACCACGAGGAGTTCTGATGATCTGCCAGCACTGCACCGCCACCACCAGCAACGGCCTCGCGCTGTGCGGCGCCTGCCAGGCCAGCGCCGGCTACAGCCTGGAGTTCATCCCGGTGTACTTCCGCAACCTTGCCCGGTGGATCCGGCCGGCGCGCTCGAACGGCAGCTACGGCGCATCCGGGCAGTGGCTCCTTCAGCGCGGTGAGAGCGACGGCAATCGAGTCACCACCGCGCTCAGTAGCGCGGACAACATGCTCTCCACCTGGGCGCGGGTCCTCGGCGAGCAGCGACCGGTGGGCGTCGTCCCGCCGCTCGACATGTCCGAGGAGGAGGTGGTCGCGTGGCTGTGCAAGGTCTTCGACGCCAACCTGACGACGATCGCCACCACCGAGTGGTGCGGCGAGTTTGTGCGCCAGCTCGCCCAGCACGAGGCGCAGCTGCGGAGGCTGACTCAGTCAGCCGTGCCGGGCTGGTATGCCGGCGAGTGCCGCCAGTGCAAGACGCCCACGTACGTCGTGCCCGGCATGAGCCTGGTCTCCTGCTCCGGCTGTGGCACGTGGACGTACGCCCGCGACCACCTCGAGCTCATCCTCGCCGAGGCGCGCGGCTGGGTGGCCACGCCGGTCCAGATGGCCCAGGCGCTGGTCGCCCTGGTCGATACCGAGATGTCAGTCCTGCGCCTGCGGAAGCGGATCCAGAAGTGGGGCGAGCGCCGCCAGCTCGAGGCGCTCCGCGCCCTCGACGACGATGGCGACCCGGTGGGCCCGAAGCGCTACCGCCTCGGCGAGGTGCTCGACAGGCTGGTGGTCGAGGGCGAGACCAGGCTCGACGACGGGGAGAGCACAACGTCCCAGTCGGGTGTGGCGTGATCTCACTAGTCATGCCCTATGCTTGTCGCCAGAAGGCGTGGCGTCAGCGTCCCCTGATCTGGGTACGTACACCATGACCATGAGCGTGTGCTCTGAGCCCGGGTGTCCCGAGCCTGTGGTCAGGGGCAGATGCGACGCCCACCGCAGTGCACGTGAGCAGCAGCGTGGCAGCAGGCAGGAACGTGGGTACGGGGTGGAGCACGATCACCTACGTGCTCACTACCAGTCCCTGATGGACGCTGGTCATGTCTTCACGTGCTGGCGGTGTGGCAAGGTCGTCTTCCCTCACTCTTGGGACCTTGGTCACTGCGACGACGACCGAAGCGTCTGGCACGGGCCCGAGCATCCGGGCGAGAACCGCGCCACCTCTGGCCGCGTGAGCGCCTGCCCACACCCGAGCCACGGACCCCCGCACCCCCTGGCGGGGGGCCGTCCCGGCGGCTGGTGAGAGGACCGCGGGAGAGGGTTCTCCGGGGTCCGGAGGGTTCAAAGTTTTGCCACCTGGCGCAAGGCCTGGTGGTCATCCGGACGCAGCGCAAGGCTGCTGAGGAGTGATCGACATGGCCTCTGGAGGCGCACGTAACCGCTCCGGCCCAGGAGCGGACCCGCAGTCCCTTCGCTCAGCGGAGCGCGGCATCGTCCTGACCGCATTGCCCAGCGAGGGCTATCGCGGCGAGGTCCCCGAGTTCCCGCTGATGACCTTCACAGTCATGCGCTGGGAGTACGAGGACAAGCGCCGCTTCCAGGTCATCGACAGCGAGGCCACCGCGGCCTTCCGTGAGCGCGAGGTCGACCTGTGGAGGCAGGCTTGGGCCTACCCGCAGGCGTGCGCCTGGGCACTCGAGCCGTGGCGCTGGAACGCCGTGGCGATGTGGGTCCGCACGCAGGTCGTGTGCGAGTCCTCGGAGGCCACCGCGGCCGACAAGGGCGCCATCCACCGCTTCGCAGACCAGATCGGCATGACGCCGGCCGGGCTCAAGGAGAACGGCTGGGCGATCGCCCGCGACGAGGTCGGAGCCAAGCGCGAGGAGAGCGAGGAGGGCTCGCCGGCCGCCGGCGCGCAGCAGCAGTCCTCGGCTCGCGACCGAGTGAAGGTCGTCTCTGGTGGCGGGGGCGCCTGACTGGCCGGACGCCTGGGTCGTCGACTTCCCGGTCCTCTGGGTCGCGATCGACTGGGAGGAACGACACTGCGTCGTCTCCACGCCCGAGGGCGGCGTCCTCCGTGATGACGACGGCAACCCGATCCCGTTCGTCGAGTATCCGCAGCAGCTGTGGTGCTCGATCAACTGGTACCGGATCAAGCCCGAGGCCAAGCGCGGCCAGCTCAACACCGCGTTCCACAACCGCCGGCTGCTCTACGTTGGCCCGCAGAAGTGCGGCAAGGGCCCGTGGATGGCGAAGAAGATCAAGGGCCAGGCCGCCGGTCCGGTCCTCTTCGACGGCTGGGCGGACGGCGGCGAGACGTACGACTGCGCCGACCACGGATGCCCGTGCGGCTGGGTCTACACCTACGGGGCCGGCGAGCCGATGGGCAAGCCGTGGGCGAAGCCGCTCATCCAGCTGACCGCGACCAGCGACGACCAGACCGACAACGTCTACACGCCGCTGAAGGCGATGCTGCAGTACGGCCCCGACGCCGAGCTCTACACCGTGGGCGAGGACTTCACCCGGCTCCCGAACGACGGCAAGATCGAGACGGTCACCTCCTCGGCGCAGTCCCGCCTGGGCAACCCGATCATCTTCGCCGGCCACGACGAGACGGGCACCTGGACCGAGCAGAACAAACTCCGCAAGGTCGCCGGCGCCCAGCGCCGCGGCGCCACCGCCATGGGCGGCCGGGTCATCGAGACCACCAACCCCTGGGACCCGAGCGAGGACTCGGTCGCGCAGCGCACCTGGGAGTCGAAGGCCCCGGACGTCTTCAAGTTCTGGCTCGACCCGACCAAAAACCCGGCCCTGCGCCGCAAGGACGGCAAGTTCTACTCGCTGGCCAACAAGCGCGAGCGCCGGAAGATCCTCGAGTACGTCTACCAGGGCATCGCGCACGTCGACCTGGACGGCGTCGAGGCCGAGATCGTCGAGGGCATCGAGAAGGACCGCGCCGAGATGGAGCGGTTCTACGGCAACATGGTCTCCGCCGGAACGGGCTACTACATGGCCTCCGAGCCCTGGGAAGCCCGCAAGCGGCTGATCGTCGTCAAGGCCCGTACGCAGGTCACGGGCGGATTCGACGGTTCCGACGTCGACGACTGGACCGGGTTCCGGCTCCAGACGCGCGACGGCCACCAGTTCACCCCGGTCGCACCGGACGGCGAGCCGATGATCTGGAACCCGGCGGAGTTTGGCGGCCAGGTCCCGCGCCTCGACGTCCACCGAGCCATGGCGCACATCAACTCTGAGTACGAGCTGGTCCGGATGTACGCCGACCCGCCCTACTGGGAGACAGACATCGACACCTGGGCGGAGAAGTACGGCGAGAAGGTCGTCATGCGCTGGTACACCAAGCGGCTCGTCCCCATGCACGCCGCGGCCGAGCGCCTCCTGACCGACGTCATCAAGAAGGACTCGCAGTTCACCCAGGACGGCTGCGAGATCACGCTCGGGCACATCACCTCCGCGGTGAAGTCGTCTCGGCCGCAGGAGCGCTACCTCCTGGCCAAGCCAGGCGACGGCCGCAAGATCGACATGGCGATCCCCTCCATCCTCGCCAACGAGGCCTGGGGCGACGTCACCGCATCCAAGGACGGCTGGCCCACAGCAGTCGAGAATCTCGTCTTCATCGCCTGAGAGGAGGCCTCATGGTCGACTCCAAGGAAGCCCTCGAGCTCGTCGTCAAGCTCTCCGAGCGACTGGCCCTGCGGGCGAAGAAGATCAAGCCCCGCTTCGAGTACCTCGAGGCCGAGCAGCCGCTTAAGTTCGCCACCGAGAAGTGGAAGACGATCCACGCCAACCGCTACAAGGGGTTCTCCGACAACTGGTGCGAGGTTGTCGCCTCCGCGGTGGTCGACCGGCTCCGGGTCGACGGCTTCCGCATTGGCGACGACGAGCAGACCGCCGACGAGCGCGAGCTCTGGGTCGACTGGCAGCGTGCCGAGATGACCGCCCAGTCGAACGAAGGGTTCATGTCCTCGGTCGCCGCCTCCCGCTCGGCCGTGATCGTCTGGGCGGACGACGATGGCGAGCCGGAGCCGACCTGGGAGCTCCCCGAAGAGGTCATTGTTGACTACGTCCCGGGCTCCCGACGCCGCCGTCGCGCCGCCCTGAAGGTGTGGACCGACGACGAGCTGGAGTACGCCACCCTCTACCTGCCCGACGAGCTGTGGAAGTGGAGCCGGCCCGCCTCGGTGAGCGAGCGCGCCCGCGCCCGCCTGGTCGAGGCTGGGCTCGATATCCCGACCCTGGACCTGGGCCACGCCGGCTGGCAGCCGCGCGAGGTTCCGGGCGAGGCCTGGCCACTGCGGAACCCTCTCGGAGTCGTGCCCGTGGTCGAGGTCCTGAACCGCCCGCGTCGAGGTGGCCAGCCGATCTCGGACATCGACGGGGTCATGGCGATGCAGGACACCTGCAACCTGATGTGGTCCTACCTCTTCCCGGCCGCCGACCACGCCTCAATGCCGGCCCGCGTCATCACCGGCGGCGAGCCGCCACGGGTCCCGGTCCTCGACGACGCCGGCCAGGTCATCGGATCGCGGCCGGCGAAGATGGAGGAGCTCGAGGCGGGCCGCTTCCTCTACCTCCCCGGTGCCTCCGGAATCGACTCCTGGGAAGCCGCAAAGAACGACTACTTCATCGGCGTCATCCGCGAAGCCATCGCCCACATCGCCGCCCAGACGCGCACGCCGGGTCACTACCTGCTCTCGAACGAGAAGTTCGCCAACCTCAACGGCGACGCGCTCACCGCAGCCGAGGTTCCGCTCTCGACCAAGGTGGACAACTTCCACCTGCACGCGTCCCCAGACATCAAGGAGATCGGCGCCCTGATGGCGCTCGTCCGCGGCAAGGATGCCTTCGCGAAGGAGATCCGCTCGACGCCGGCGCTGCAGTTCGTCCACTGGAAGGACGGCGCGATCAACTCGCTCGCGCAGTTGGCCGACGCCGCCACCAAGGACAAGGCAATCGGCATGAGCCTGCGCACGATCCTCGAGCGGCGATACGGCTTCACCACCGAGCAGATCGACCGCGAGATGGAGCGCATCCGTGACGAGGCGCAGGCGCAGGCACCCGTGGATCCCGTAACGCAGGCGTTCGTCAACGAGCTCGGAGCAGTCGGTGCCAACGCAGGCCGAGCAAGCACCACCGTCGGCAGCTAAGTACCAGGCGCTGTCCGCCCTGGCCGCCTCGCAGGCCGCTGCAGGGGCCGCCACCGCCTGGACCCAGAGCGCGGCCGCCGCCGCGGCCGCGGTCGTCGCATGGCAGGTCCGCGCGGCTATCCTCGCCGAGCGCGGCATCGCCCAGATGCTCGCCGAGCAGCGCATCCCGGCCCGCCCACTGGCCCGCATCAACCCCGTCGCGTTCACCACTCCCCCCGCCACGCTGCAGCAGATCGCCCAGCAGGTCGAGACCGAGTGGCAGATCGAGCGCATTGCAGCCTCCATCACCCAGGAGGCCGCCCGGGCTGCCCAGGAAGCCGCCATCGCGGTCCAGGATGAGGATCTCCGCTACGTACGGATGCTGAACCTCCCCTCGTGCTCTCGGTGCGCCATCCTGGCGGGCAAGACTTACAACTGGGAGGACGATCTCCCCCGCCACCCCGGATGCGACTGCATTGCAGTTCCGGTGGCTCGTGACGACGACTCCCTGGTCCAGGACCCCGAGGAGCTCGCTCGCGAGGGCCTCGTCACCGGCCTGTCGAAGGCCGACCTCGACGCCATCAACCATGGCGCCGACATGAACCGGGTCGTGAACATCCGCCGGCGAGCCGCCGGCCTGTCCGTCTCGGGCGAGGTGCTCGCTCGCGCCGGCCGCCTGACCCCCGCGGGCGCTCGCCGAGCCGCGAACGGCGACAAGAGCACCTACCTCAGCCTGCTCGAGCAGAACGGATACCTGCTCGGGCCCAACGGTCGCACCGCGGCCGCCTGAAACCTCCCGACGCGCAAGGCGCCGGGCCGACCTTCCGCAAGGGGAGATCACCATGAAGCACAGCGCACTTCCGTCGCGGCTTTCGCCGGAGCACGCCGCATGGCTGGCCGCAACCATCGAGCGCAACCGCTCGACGTACGCCGGCTGGCGCATGGGGCCCGACGATGGCGACCAGGATGACGACCAGAGCGACGACTCCGGCGACGGAGACGACGACCAGGGCGACGACTCCGACGACGACCAGGACGACGACAAGGTCGACTGGAAGGCCAAGTTCGAGGCCCAGCAGAAGGTCAACCGCACCCTCGAGCGCAAGACTCGCAGGGACGCCAGGACCATCGCCGACCTGACCGGCAAGAAGCCCGAGGGCGGCGGCAAGGCCGGCGACAAGGCCGCCGACGACAGCGGTGCCCCCGACCTCGACAAGGTCCGCGCCGACGCGAAGGCCGAGGCCGTACGCGAGGCGCTGCACGGCCGCGTCGAAGACAAGATCGAGGCCAAGGCGAGCGCCTTCGCCGATCCCGAGGACGCGGTAGCGGTGCTGCTGCGGACCCATGACATCGAAGACTTCCTCGACGACGACAAGGTCGACGTCGAGGCCATCACCGACGCTCTCAAGGAGCTCGGCGAGAAGAAGCCTCACCTGCTCGCGCAAGGCGGCAAGAGGTTCCAGGGCAGTGCTGACGGTGGGTCCCGCAAGGGGGCTCCCAAGCGTGCTGCATCTCTGGGCGAAGCCGTCGCCCGCCGCTACGCCGACTAGAGCTAAGGAGGCTCTCTCATGGCTGTGACACTTGCACAGGCTCAGGTCAACGTCCAGGACGACGTCGACTACACCGTGATCGACAAGTACCGCCGCACCTCGTGGCTGCTCGACCAGCTCACGTTCGACGACGTGGTCAACCCGGGCACCGGGGGCGCGACGCTCACCTACGGGTACACCCGTCTGGTGAACGCCCGCCAGGCCGCGTTCCGCGCGATCAACTCCGAGTACGCCAAGGGCCAGGCGACCCGCGTGCGGGCCACCGCCGACCTGGTGCCGCTCGGTGGCGCGTTCGAGGTCGACCGCGTGATCGCCGACCTCGGTGCCTCGCGCACGAACGAGGTCACCTTCCAGATGGAGCAGCTCATCGAGGGTGCGGTCAACGGGTTCATCAACCAGATCGTCAACGGCGACACTGCCGTCAACGCCAACGGGTTCGATGGCCTCGACGTCATGCTGACCGGCACGTCCACCGAGATGGGCACCGGCACCAGCCTCGACTGGACCTCGGCCACCATCAACACCCAGGACAAGGCTCATGGGGCGCTCGACGCCCTCGACGAGTTCATGGCGCTGATCAACGGAGGTGCCGACGTCCTCATCGGCAACCTGAAGTCGATGACCCGGGTTCGGTCCCTGGCTCGCCGCGCGGGCTACTACACCCGCGAGGAGGACGCGCTCGGCCGCGTCGTCGAGCGTTACGGCAAGACCGTCCTCATCGACGCCGGCACCGTTGTCGCCGACGGAAGCACGACCGAGACCAACGTGGTCCCGATCGAGACGCGCGACGTCGACGGGGCGGGCGCCGGGGGCAACATCACCGGCCTGACCGACCTCTACGCCGTGAACTTCGGCCTCGACGCGTTCCACGCCGCGTCCAAGGTCGGGCCGCTGCTCAAGGCCTGGCTGCCGGACTTCTCCACCGCCGGCGCGGTCAAGCCGGGCGAGATCGAGATGGTCGCCGCCCCGGTCCTCAAGAACACCACCAAGGCTGCGGTCCTCCGCAACGTCAAGGTCCAGTAAGGAGACCCTGAGATGGCCAAGATCTACTCCCCCAACACGGAGTTCACCGGCAAGCGGGCCGGCGTCGGCTTCATCGACGGCGAGGCGGAGACCTCCGACCTCGCCGCCATCGACTGGTGCCGCCGCCACGGCTACAAGGTCGTCGACGACGCACCGGCCGCGTCCGCCTTCCCCGAGGGAGACCCCGAGGAGAAGTGGACCAACGACCAGCTCAAGGCCTACGCCGCCAGCAAGGGCATCGAGCTGGGCGAGGCCAAGAAGAAGGACGAGCTCCTGGCCGCCATCGCGTCGGCCTCGAACCCGACCCCGAGCCCGGCCTCGAGCCCGGCCTGACCGGAAGGGAGGTCCGCCATGGCGCACGACCCGCTCGCATCCGTGTCGGACCTCCCCGCGGTCTGGTCCGGAAACTCCAGGGCCGAGAAGGCTCTCAGGGTGGCCTCGTCGGCCATCCGCGACGCTGCCGGCTCGATCATCAGCCAGGGGTCCGGCACTGTGGTCGTCGACGGTACGGCCGCCCAGCTGCTGCGTCTCCCGGGCCCGATCGTGGCCGTGGCGAGGGTCGAGGTTGACGGTCGGTCGGTCACCGACTGGACCGTCAATGCGAACGGTCTGCTTCGGCGCTGCGGCTGGGGAGACGCGCATACCAGCATCAGGGTCACGTTCACCTACGGCCTCCTCGAGGTCCCAGAGGACATCAGCGACCTTTGCGTCCAGCTCGCCGTCTCGTGGCTTCAGCACGACCAGGCGGGCGGCGGCTCCACAGCCGGCCTCGTCTCGGTCCGCGTCGACGACGCCTCGGAGACCTATACCCAGGAGGCCGCGGCCGCGGTCTCCCCCGTCCACATCCCG
Source organism: Nocardioides sp. NPDC054178 (assembly GCF_055585005.1). Classification (NCBI taxonomy): domain Bacteria; kingdom Bacillati; phylum Actinomycetota; class Actinomycetes; order Propionibacteriales; family Nocardioidaceae; genus Nocardioides; species Nocardioides sp. NPDC054178. The sequence goes on along the minus strand of NZ_JBVJKY010000008.1, from coordinate 181,641 downwards.
GAGCGGACCGCCCGCTGGCTGTCCGCACGCTTCGGCGGCGGCTCGACGGCCGTGATCGAGGCGACCCTGTGAGGGCCCTCCAGGCGCTCGGCCGGCTCCGCGCGCGGGCCGAGTCCCGCATGCTCTCGCGGGCCACCATCCGTCGCAAGACGGGCCGGATGACCCAGAACGAGGACACGGGCCGCCAGTACCCCGTCTGGACCGTGACTCACACCGAGCTGCCGATCCGGGTCGCCGCGCCGGCGGGCAGCACCAGCCAGACCCGGCAGCTCACGCTCCCGGGCGGCGTCGTGAATCTCGCGGTGCTCACGGCGCACGTGCCGGTCGCCACGACCAACCTCCGCGACGGAGACCACATCGAGGTGACATCCGGAGAGAGCGCCGGCCTCGTGCTCAAGGTGCTCGAGGCCGACATGTCCGACCAGAAGACCGCCCGCCACCTCCCGGTGGAAGCGGTCCAGCGACCGGAGGAGTGGGACCTGTGATTCATGTCCACCACGCCGGCCTCACCGACCTCGCCAGCGACCTTCGCAAGATCCCCGTCATCGCCGTCAAGGACATGGTGAGGATCGTGAAGACGTCCGCTCGAGTCGGCGGCACGGAGGCCCGCGGAAACGCGAAGCGGACCTCCGGGGCACACGGCAAGCACTACCCCGGGGCGATCACCTGGGACACCTCGGCCAGCACCTTCTTCGGCTTCGGCGGCGGCTCGATCAGCGCGGCGTACGGCCCGGAGACCAGCCGCCGACAGGGCGAGATGAGCTTCGAGCGCGGCTCGCGCAACCAGCCCCCGCACAACGACCTTGCCAAGAGCGCCGACCTGATCCTCCCGGCGACGGCCGGCGCGGTCCGCAGCGCCATGGACGACTGGTTCTGGCCGGCATGAGCGCGCCAGTCCTCGATGTGCGCGCGCACTTCGACGCAGTCAAGGCGGCCATCGAGGCCGTGGATGCCCAGCTCGGCGAAGACACCTACGACTTCGGCGAGGTGCCCGGCCTGGACGGCAACGACGGCACCATGCCCCGGATCCACGCGCTGCTGCAGGTCGAGCGGGCGTACCTTGCCCCCACCCACAACTCGCGCAAGGCATCCCGGTCTAGCTGGCGAGTCTCGGTCCGGTACGTCGGCGCGACGGTCGACGAGGCCGCATGGGCGCTGAGGCACATCTCAACCGCCCTCGACTCGAAGCGCCTGGTCGTCGAGGGCTTCAGGTCGACGCCCCTGCAGCACGACGTCACCGACGCCATCGCCCGCGATGGCGGCCTCCGCTCCGGGCTGACCGCCTGGACCTACACCCTCTAGGAGATCCGCATGCCCGGAAGGACCGTACGCGTCCGCGACGCCGACGGGCGCGAGTTCGAGGCCATGGCCACCGACGCGCGCCGCCACGGCTGGGAAGTCATCGATGAGCCCCAGCCCGCCCAGACGCCCGCCCCCGAGGCGGTCGAAACCGAGACGCCCGCCGCCGAGGCGGTCGACTCGAAGAAGTCCAGCAAGTCCACCCAGGCGGCGGTCATCGACTCCGAGTCCGCCCCGACCTCGGAAGGAACCAACCGATGACCCAGCTGCCCACCCCGGAGACCGAGCTCTCCTACGGCGCCCAGTCCATCACTGTGCTCACCGCCAAGCCGGCCGCGCTCGACACCACCGGCGTCATCACCCTCACGGAGATGGGCGCCGGCGCGAACATCTCGCTGCACGTCGTCGGTGCGTGGTTCCCCACAGCCGACACCGAGCGCGCCAGCACCGCGCGCAAGGCGGGATCGAGGAAGACCGTCCAGGTCCTCGGCACCAGCACCGTCGCGATCCCCGACATGACGGTCACCCACCGCGCGCAGGAGGTCGACACCGCGGAGGGCAACGAGGCGCGCGAGGCCCTCGTTGAGGACACCATCCGCTACATCGTGCTCAACAACGGCGTGGTCGGCGACATGCCTGCCGCCACCGGCGACCGGGGCAAGGCCTACGCGGTCAAGGTCGGCCGGCCGATGGAGACGCAGACCCAGGACGACGCCGGCGGCGAGAACGCACTCCTCGTCCCGCTGGGATTCGCTCCCGGCTACGACGGTCCGATCGACATCACGATCGGCACCTGATCCACCACTGACGGCTCTCCGCCCGGTCCTAGCCGCGTGCTGGGCGGGGAGCCTCAACGTGGCTACGCGGCGAGCAAGGAGCAACACCATGGCGAGTTTCGCCGAGTTCACCGTCGCCCCAGCGAAACTGCAGACCTGGAGCGAGAAGGTTCCCACTGACCTCAGCAGCACGGCCGCCCTCGAGATTCTCCGCGAGGAGCGGGAAGCGCTCGACGAGGCAGAGGCCACCCAGAAGCAGACCGGTGCCGCGCGCGCTCGCAAGGCCGGAAGCGGCGTGAGCCCGCGGCGGCGCGAGCTCGACACCGAGATCGAGAAGCTCGAGAAGGCGCTCGAGGCCTCGGAGGCCACCCTCACGCTGCGCGTCCTCGACCCGGGCGAGTGGCTCCAGTTCGTCGAAGAGCACCCCGCGGCCGGCGAAGACGAGCCGGGCCACACCGCAGACGTCACCGTCTGCCGTGGCTGGGTCAGCGCTCGCGAGCTGCTCGAGAACATCGGCAGGTTCATCGTCGGCTGGAACGACGAGCCTCTCGACGAGGGTGCTTGGACGGCCGCACACACCAAGAAGATCCCGCCGTCGAACACCCAGAAGCTGCTCCAGTCGATCGTGGACCACCACCAGCGCCCGGTGATCCTCCCAAAATCGTCGAGCGCGTCTTCGACGACCAGGAGCTCCGCGACCAGCTGAACCTGGCGAGATCGCTCGGGATCTCGCACCGGCGGCTCCTCGGCTGGGAGCCGACCACGACGTACGCCTACGACGACTCCGGTCGCCTGGTCGCATCCCGGCCGGAGTCGGAGTGGGACGACGTAGAGCGGTCCAAGCTGCTCGCCCTCGACCTCTACGAGTCCGGCATCGGGCCGTGCGGCCATCACCACGCCGAGACGACCGACCCGGAGAGCTTCTTCTTCGACATCAGGGCCCGCAAGTGCCCGGCGTGCCGGGCGAAGGAGATCGACGACCGGATCCGCGCCGAGCGGGTCCGCGAGTGGGAGAAGCAGCAGTTCGGGGAGAAGGGTGCGCCGGCATCAGAACCCCGTCCCGACGACGGGGTCGTGACCGTGGTCGTCCGCGTCCCGAAGGAAGAGGCGATGGCTCGCCTCGAGGAAGCCAAGGCGAAGGGGGTGGCCAGTGGGAACCAGGCACGAGCGCGTCGTCGTAAGCCTTGACGAGAACCTCTCGACCGGCTTCGCCAACGCCAACGCACACGCCGTGGCGCTGGACCGCACCCTCGGGAAGCTCGACGGGTCGCTGACCAAGCTGCAGGGATCGAACCGATCCTCGGCCGTTGCGCTGCGCACGACCGAGCGGCAGGTCGACAGCCTTGCCGTAGCGACCCGCCGAGGCGCTGGTGACCTCGATTCCTACACCAATCGCCTCGGCCTCCTCGGCACCGCGGCACTCGCGCTCGGCCCCACCATCCTGCCCGTCGCGGCCGCCGGCGTCCCCGCGCTCGGCGCGCTGGCGACGGGTATGTTGACGGCCGCCGCCGCTTCAGCCACGCTCCTGCTCGCCTTCCAGGGCGTCGGCGACGCCGTCTCTGCCGTCTCGGACTACGAGCTCGAGCCGACCGCGGAGAACCTCGCCAAGGTAGAGGCTGCGCTCGATGCTGTCGGGCCCTCCGGTGCCCAGTTCGTGCTCTCCCTCAAGGAGATGCAGCCCGTCCTCCGTGACCTGCAGATGGCGTCGCGCGACGGCATCTTCCCCGGGTTCGAGCGTGGCCTGGACGCCTTGGTCTCCAAGTCGCCCCGGGTCATCAGCTTCGTCGAGGACATCTCTCGTCGGGTGGGTGACCTCGGCGGCGACATGGGCGAGGCGCTCGCGAACGACGAGGACTGGCGGGAGTTCTTCGGCTTCATGGCCACCGACGCCGGGCCCATCATGGAGGACTTCGGCCGCTCGACCGGCAACTTCGTCGCTGGCGTGGCGAACATGGTCGAGGCGCTCTCGGAGCTCTCCGGTGGCGCATCCGGTGACCTGCTGGAGTCCTCCCGCGCGTTCCGTGAGTGGGCGGCCGGGATGGAGGACACCGAAGGGTTCCGCGAGTTCGCTGACTACGTTCGCGAGACCGGCCCCGACGTCGTCGACTTCCTCGGCTCCGCAGCCGACGCATCCATTGAGCTCGCCACCGCACTGGCCCCCTGGGGGACCGCGGTGATCCCCATCCTCACCGCCGGCGCAGACGCCCTGGGTGCGATTGCAGGGTCCCCGATCGGACCTCCTCTCGCTACCGCCGCGGTCTCGATGCTCGCACTGTCCAAGGCCTCCGCGCTGCTCGGCCCCAATCTTGCCAAGGTCGAGACCGCGGCGGGCAACGCCCGAAGCACCATCTCTGGGCTCGGCCGCGACGTGAGGTCCATGTCGAAGGAGTACGGCAACCTTGGTCGTGCCCACTCCGCCGCGCTCTCCTTCATGTCCGGCACCACTGCCGCCGCTCAGCGGACCCGCGGAGCACTCGCCGGCGTCGGCCAGGCCGCGAAGGAGTCGGGCCCGCAGCTGGCGGCCATGACCCTCCTTGCCAGCGGCGCCTCCGACAAGATGGGCCTGACCAACACCGCGATGCTCGCCCTTGCCGGCTCGATGGTCGGTCCGCTGGGCACCGCCACCGGCGCTGCCGTTGGTCTGACGATGGACCTCGCACACGCGAACGACGACCTGAAGGCCTCAATCGAGGCGGTCAACCAGGCCATCGCTGCGGGCAGTCTCGAGCAGATGAATGCGGCCCGCGATCAGCTGCGCTCCAACCTGACCGAGGCCACCGACAGCGACCTGTTCGGATTCGACCTCCCCGGAGCCTTCGGTGGCCGCGTCGGCGAGATCGGCAACGTCATCGCGCCCCTGACGAACATCCCGAAGGTGATGGGCGGCATCACCGGCGCCACCGGCGAGGCGTCGGACGCCCTCACCGAGGCCGAGGGCGCGATCGAGAACTACGCCGAGTCGGCGAGCTTCGCCGTCGGCGCGCTCAACGAGCTGACCATCGCCCAGCAGGCGCAGACTCAGGCATCGCTCGACGGCATCGACGCCGGAACTGCGTACGGCGCCGCGCTGGCCGCCGCTGCGAAGCAGGCAGACACGGGCGCCCAGGGCTTCGACAAGTTCACCGAGGCCGGCCGCGCGAACCGCAGCGCCATGACGACGCTGATCGAGGCCTACAACGCCCAGGACGCGGCGACGAAGAACTCGGTCAAGGGATACCGCGACGCCCGGCAGGAGATTGCCGAGCTCGGCCGCGGCATGGGTTTGACCAGCGAGCGCATCCGCGAGCTCCAGGCCGGCCTCGACAAGCCGGCCACGATGAAGGTCGACACCTCCACTGCCCAGCGCGCGATCGCAGGCGCCCGGGATGCTCTCCGCGACCTACCGCCCGAAGTTCAGACACACATCGCCACCAAGGGCATTCCGCGGACCGAGGCTCAGGTCAACGCGTTGGTTGCGAAGTACAAGCTGACCGAGAAGCAGCGCACCGCGCTGATGACCCTGAAGGACCTCGCCTCGGGGCCCCTGGGCTCGATCGCGCGCCAGCTGCTCTCCCTGGATGGCCGCACCGCCCTGATCACGGTCTACACCGACCAGGTGACCCGCCGCCGGATCATCGACTACGGCGTCACCAAGATGAAGGGCGCTGCGGCCGCAAACCCAGGCTGGTCCGACGCCATCGGTGGCTTCCACGTCAACGGCACCCGGGCATTCGCCGACGGCGGCTGGGGATCCGACGGCAGGTACTACTCCCGCGAGCCGATGCTCGTCCCGGGCGGCAAGAACATCTTGTGGGGCGAAAAGTCCACCGGGTGGGAAGCCTACATCTCCGGCAAGCCCGGCGAGCGGGATCGCAACCTCGAGATCCTCGCGCTTGCCGCAGACCGCCTCGGCGCCGAGGTCACCGCGTTCGCAACCGGCGGCACGACCGGCGGCGCACCTACCCGCAGGCGCACGGACCCGGTTGCGGCCGCGCGGTGGCAGGCGGGACACCGCACCCCGGATGCGTCCCTGATCGCCGGCATGACGGTCAAGCAGCTGATCCGGCTGGGCAAGGCCTTCGACGACGTCTCGAACAAGGGCCTGTCTCGCTTCGAGCGTGGCCTCGAGCGAGCCATCACCGTGCAGGAGAAGCAGACCGAGAAGGCCCGCGACCGGTTCGAGGCCTCACGCGACCGCCGCAACGAGATCTCCTCGTCGATCGCCTCCGGCCTGCGCAGCGATCTGTGGGCCAACAACGGCGGGTCCGCGTTCAGCAAGAGCTTCGCGGCCGGATCAATCGGTGGTGTCACCTCGCTGCTCAACGCCGACACCCGCACGGCGAAGCAGTTCAACAAGGACATCGCGACCCTGCGGAAGAAGGGCCTCAATGGCGCAGCGCTCGAGGAGATCATCGCCTCCGGCGATGCCAACCGGGCCCGCATGTTCGCGTCAGGATCGAAGTCGGAGCTGCAGACCTACGAGCGCGCGTACAACGCCCGCCAGTCCGCTACCGCGGCGGCCGGCCGATTCGGCGGCCAGGTCCTCACGCCCGAGTTCAACGCGCTCCGCGGCGCGCTCGACAAGCAGCTCGCGCAGCAGAAGACCATGAACAAGCAGCTCAGCCTGCTCCGCAAGGAGCAGGACCGACGGCACGACGCGGCCCAGAAGTCTCGCAAGGACAACGGCGCCGGACCCGCGGCACGGAGAGGGGCACGAAGCAGATGACCCCATCATGGACGCTCGACGAGCTAGCCCTGCTCACCAGCGACCTCGAGGGACGCCTCGCCGACGACACCGACGGCTACCACCTCGAGCTGCTCGGCGACAACCTGGAGATGGCCAGCGCGGAGCAGGCCGTCGCCTCCGTCCAGTCGCAGCTGTTCGACGGCGAGGCGATCACAGCCGGCGCGTACGGCAACATGACCGCCACGCTCCCAGTGGCGATCGTGGGAGTGGACTCGGGGGCCCTGGGCCGAGGAGTCACGGCCATGGTCCGCGTCCTGCGGCGCCCTGGCATGAGGGAGCTCATCTATCGCGCGGCCGACGGTGCGTCCCCGGCGACAGTCTTTGACGTGCTCCACGCGAAGCCGGAGCTGAACTACGACGACCAGGACGACGTCGACAACCGCCGGGTCTACCAGCTGACGCTGACCTGTAAGCCGTTCCCGCGCTCGGACACCGAGGTCCGCACCGAAGGCACCGCGGTCAGCGAGCCCACGTATGCCCTCGTCGACGACGTCGCATCGTCGACCAACTGGTCGGCGCAGGACCCAGACTGGGTGCCGGCGTCGGGAAGCGCGCTCTCGGCCGCGCAGTCGTGGACGCCGCTGCGCTACAACATCATGCCGCGGCCGCTGATCTCGGACGCGGCCAAGAACAGCGGCTGGTCTGCGGGCTCCAACACGATCTCCATCTCCTGGTCCTCAGGGAGGATGGTCGTCAAGGGGAAGCCGACGTCGGCGTCGACACGGGTGTTCGCCAACGCGCCCTGGGCCTATCTGATCGGAACTGGCCCAGTTCGCGTGCGGTTCGAGCAGGGAAGCGCCTTCCTGTGCAGGTTCGGGATGGTCTACCGGTGGTTCAACGCCTCCCGGAAGCAGATCGGTGGAGACCTCACCATCACCGAGGTCCCTCGAACGAACCCCACCCACACGATGAGCGCCCTCCTCACGCCGCCCGCGGGCGCCGTGGCGTTGGGCATCTATCCGTACACGGAGTTCACGAACGCCACCGGCGGTGAGCGCACCTACACCCTGCGGCAGGTCTACGTCGGACCCGACGGTGCGAGCTTCTTCGGAAACGCCCCGGACACGACGACCCGCGCCTACGACTGGACCGGCGCGGTGGACGCCTCTGCCCAGGTCGAGCTGGGGCTCGCGTCCATGGTCGTCTCCGCCGGCCAGGTCGCCGTCGCCGCCTACCACCACGCGTCCGGCGGTCTGACTCCCGTCCTGACCCGCTCCGCGGCATGGGCGACCACCACCGAGGCGCCGTACCTCGTGATCACCGGCAAGATCACCGGCGCCTCGCCGACGTTCATGGCGTCCGGGCTGCTGGGCGGTTCGGGGTGGATCAAGCCCGACTTGGTCACCGCTGCCCCGGACGGCACATTCAAGGCCTACTTCCGTGTCGGGCCACGGACAGGCTCGACGCTGACCCTCAAGGCTACCGGCCCTGACGTCACCCCGACGGGAGCATCGGCCGCGGCCGCGACCACTGCGACCCTCACCGTCACCCAGGTCGACACCGCGACCTCCATCCCGCCGATCGGCACGGGCCGACAGGGGAAGTTCACGGTCGACGTTCAGGGCACGATGCCGGCCGAGGCCTCCCTGCAGGTCGCCAACCCCGGCGGTGTCGGCGGCAACGTCCTGATCTACACGTCACCGGCGAACCCTGACTTCGTGCCCGCGCTGTCTCCGTCGCTGGTCGCGGCCGGGACTGCAGACCCGGCGTCGATCTCGAACAAGACCTTCGCGGTCCCGACCTCCCAGCCGGCCAACCCGACCTGGAAGGTGCCGCACAGCGGCCTGGTCGACTCGACGTACGCCCTGGTGGCCAGGATCTCGGGGTCCGGCCTCACCAGCGGAGCCGCCTACACGTTCTCGGTCACCCAGCAGACCAGCCCCGATGGCGGCGGCTACTACGGCGAGTCCGCGACTACGACCGGCAAGGTCGTCGCAACCGGCAACTCGATGACGCGGTTCCTGCAGCTCGGCACCCTCCGACTCCCGACCGTCGGCACCGACAACGACCCCGAAGCCATCGAGGGCCTCAAGATCTGGGCCAGTGGTGGGACCTGGGTCATCGACGAGGCGTGGCTGTTCGATCTGGTCAACGGATCGCTGTCGCACGTGACGCTCATGTCGCCGACCTATCCCAACGTGACCGTTCAGGCGGCCTCCCCATCCCGGCCGCGGCAGCGCTACATCGTCGAGGGCTCCTTCGGCTCAGTCAGGTCTCTGGATCGTGGCGTGCAGGTGTGGGGAAATCACCGGCTCGACCCGGTCGTCGGGTGCGACGTCTTCGCGATCTGCGACGCCGGCACCCCCGACCTCGAGGTGAGTGCGTCGTACTACCCGAGATGGGACATGTTCGCTGCCCAGCTCGACGGCGACGGGACGACCTGATGCAGGGCGCCGAGGCCAGGATCGGTGACGTCTGGCTCTCCTCGCTCGGCCCCTGGGGAGACCTCGTCGTCGAGGACCGGTGGCCGGGCGGATGCCACGAGCTCACCGGGAAGATCGACCCCAGGCTCACGCACCGTCACCCCTCGCTGGTCAACGGCGCACCGGTCGACCTCGTCGTGGCCGGGCCGCGATGGACCGGCGAGCTCGCCGAGCTCGACTGGGAGACCGGCGAGTTCGTCGCCACCGGCCTCTACCGCCAGGGCGACCAGGCCCCCGCGCTGAACGCCTCTGGGATGACGACGACGATCCCCAACGCAGCGATCGACAAGGCGATCTCGGCGGGATGGGTCAGCTGGATCCGGCCCGCCTCCATCTCCTCATCCCCCTACTCGGCATCCGACGCGACCGGGGACGCGACCGCCGAGGTCAACGTGGTCGGCGCCTTGCTCGACGAGTGGGCGGCCGGCTCCGGAAAGCGATGGGGCATCGATGAGCTCAGGGCGGTCGTCGCGTACGCGGACCCGACCACGGCCACGCACTTCCTGGTCAACGTCCCCTCGCCGGTCGAGTCGAAGCAGCGCGCCGTTGGGTCGGTGATCGCCCGGTGGGCGGACACCACCGGCAAGGCCTTCACCACGATCCGCGGTAGCGGGCGTCCCGTCCTGACCGTGAGCTTCCTCGACGCAGGCCCACTCACGTCGAGCCAGGTCACCGCACGCTGCGACAGGATCCTCTCGGCCACGGCCGGCTCCTCCACGTACGGGCCATTCATCCTCACGCGCGACCAGATCATCGGGGCGCCCCACCTCTCCGTCGTACGCGCCAGCCACAGGGTCGTCATCGTCGATCAGATCGGCGCCGACTTCTCCATCGTCGGACCGTCGCTCGTCCTCGGTGCATCGAAGTGGAACTCCGACGAGGAGACCATCGAGTGCACGCCGGTCGATGCCCCCGACCTCGACCTCGAGTCCATCGTCGCCGCCCAGGGAGGTGACCTGGAGTGACGAAGAAGAAGTGGGACGGCCGGCCCGCGACGACCAAGCGCCGCGGGGTCGTCACCTATGGCAACCTGGCCAACGGCGCCACAGCGAGCGGGACCGTGACCTTCCCGTCGCCCTTCGGGGCCGCCCCGGACGTGACCATCACCCCCGTCTCGTCGCGAGTCAACGCAGCGATCATCTCCGTGACTCCGGACGGCTTCGAATGGGTGGTCTCCAACTGGTCCGGAGGGTCGGTCGGATCGTTCGTCACCGCTCGATGGGTTGCAACCGCTCCCTGATCACCACGACCCCGTCGTGATCCGGCGGGGTCCCACCCGAGAGGACCTGCCCATGCCCGAATACATCCAGAACCTGCTCTGGATCAGCGCGGCCGTCGCCGCCGTGCTGACCATCGTCGGCGGCGTGCTCGCGCTCCATCGCCTGTTCAAACGCCTCGACGTCATTGGCGAGGGGGTCCTCGGCAAGCCCGAGGTGCTCGACTACTCCGGCGCCGTCATCGAGCCCGCCGTGCCGTCCATCCAGGCACGCGTCTCCAGCCTCGAATCGAAGATCAGCGAGAGCAATCAGGAGAAGCGCGTGGCATCGCTCGAGGCATGGCGCGAGGAGCACACGCGCGACACCGACACCATGGTGAACCGGCTGATGGATCACGTCCTCGGCCCCGAGGGCAAGTAGACCCTCCCTCACGATCTCGACCCCCGTGCCGATGGGATGCGGCCGGGGGTCGAGCTGCATCCCGAGCATCCCCGGAGGAACCCATGACCGAGCAGCTCCCCGAGGTGGCCGCCATCGCCGAGGACGACGTCAACCCTGACGACCTCGCCGGTGAGGACCTGCCCGAAGAGGACATCTACGAAGAGGGCGAGGTGGAGCGCTGATGTCGTACTTCCTCGCCCCCTCGCTCGTCGCCTTCCGCAAGGAGGTCAACGCGCGCTGGCCGCGCCGGGACAAGTCCAGCGACGGCTGGATCGGGGACACGAGCCACGCCGCACGGGTCTCCAGCCACAACCCGCTGTGGTCGGCGCCGGGCAAGTGGTCCGGCGTCGTGCGCGCCGTCGACTTCGACATCGACGACAACGACCCAGACTCGGACCTCCGCAAGGAGATCATCAAGGCCGCCGTCGGCGACTCGCGCGTCTGGTATGTGATCTCGAACGGGATCATCTACTCCCGGACTCACGGCTGGGCCGCGCGCCGCTACACCGGCTCGAACGGCCACTACGGCCACGTCCACGTCAGCCTGCGAGAGGTTCAGTCCGCCTGGTCGGACACGAGCCGCTGGCTCGACGAGGCCAAGCCGACCTGGGAGTGGAACCCCAAGGTCACCTCCGACCTGGTGCTCGTCCAGCACGAGTTCCAGAAGGGAGCTGGCCACCGTGACGGCGTTCTGAAGCGCTACCACGGCGTAGCGGCGGTGCAGAACGCCCTCAACGCCAAGGCCGGGACCAACCTTGCCGTGGACGGGTTCGCCGGACGGAGAACCGTCGACGCCATGGCCGCCTTCGAGCGCAAGCACAAGGTCGGCACCGGCTACGCAACCACCCCGGACGCGGAGTCCCTCGGGCCCGACGGCCTCCAGATCCTCTACCGGTTCAAGGTCCCGGCACCGAAGCCCCCGGCCAAGGTCAAGGCCCGAATCGCGATCCACAACACCTACGTGAAGCGCGCTGTCTCCGAGGTCAACCGGACCTACTCGGCGCTCCTCTCCAAGCACCGGCCGCACGCGGTGCTGCTCCAGGAGACCGCCCAGATGTACGGCAAGTGGAGCATCCCTGGCTACCGCGCCATCCAGTTCCGCCCGAAGCGGCTGCACGAGGACCACATCATCGAGACGTCGAGCAACACGGTGCTCGTCCGCAACGATGTGGCGGCGGGGTTCCGCGAGCTCCTCGAGCTGTCTGAGACGTGGAAGGGCCCCAAGGTCGGGGCCATGCACGACCCTCGCGCCCCCCTTGCCGTCACGATCTCGGTGGAGGGCAAGGACCTGGACCTCCTCGACGTCCACGGACCGTTCGGCCGCGACGCCGTGGCGGAATTCAACGCAGAGGTCGCCGCCTGGCTCAAGGCATCCTCGAACCCTGCCATCGCCGGCGGGGACTACAACGAGGAGTTCGCCACGGTCATGGACCGGGTCGCGGGTCCCGCTGGCGCTGTGGTCGACGGCAAGGCGCCCGACATGGTCGTGATCAAGGGAGCCAAGAAGGTCGGTTCCGCAAACCTGGATCGCCAGGGCTCGGACACGCACGACTTCAAGATCTTCGACTTCGAGATCTGAGCAGAACACTCACCGAAGGAAGGCAACATCATGATCCCGACCCTGGGCCGCATCGTGGCCTACAAGCTCACGTCGTACGACGCGGAGTCCATCAACAAGCGTCGCGCCGACCTGAACGCCTCCGGCCTCGCCCAGCAGAACACCGGGGCACAGTGCCACGCCGGCAACAGCGTCTCCGCCGGAGACGTCTACCCGATGGTCATCACCCGAGTCTGGGCGTCGGCGCCAGGCGGCTCAGTCAACGGCCAGGTGCTCCTCGACGGCAACGACACGTTCTGGTCGTGCAGCCGCTCGATGATGGTCGACGAGGAGACCGGGCAGCCCCTCGAGGGCTACTGGGCCCCGTTCCTGCGAGTGGGGGCCTGACGATGACCGAGTCGACCAAGCGCACCCTCCGCACGCTCGTGCAGCTGCTCGTGGCCGCTGCGACCTACATCCCGATCATCGTGCCCCTGCTCCCCGCCGACCTCACGACCGGCGGGCTCGCCGGCGTGGTCGCCGCGCTCGTGGTCTGGTCCGGGGTGATCACCAAGGCATGGAACTTCGCCGAGGAACGCGGCTGGATCAAGCCGTGGCTCAAGTCCGATCCGCTCGGCGGGATCACCTCTGCGGACGTCGCGGCAGCTGCAGCCGAGCTGAAGGCCGCACTCGCCGGCAGCGCCGAGCTCCTCGAGGAACTGAGGACCGCCAACCGCGCCAACGCGGCCGCGGTCAACGCTCGGCGCCAGTCCCGCGCCTGACGGCGCACTCCCCCTCGTGGCGCGCCACGCGAACCGCCCCCGCTCGCGTGGCGCGTCACTCCTCGCCATCGGTTCAGACCACCCCGTCACCAGTTGACTGACCAACTAGGAGCGTCCCATGCCTCTGCCCAGCAACGTCGGCACCGGTACCGTCGTCGGCAACTTCTCCGAGGACGCCATCCCCGGCGTCGACCTGACGACATGGAAGGTCGCCCTCCACCCGTCGGTCCGGCAGCTCATCGACGCCACCGCGACGCCGCCAAGCGTCGTCTTCCTCAAGGCGTTCTACGAGCACACTCTGGACGCCGACGGGAACCTCTCCATGACGGTGCCCGCGAGCAACGACCCGGAGCTGAACCCGACCGACTTCACCTATCGGGTGGTCTACACGTTCCCGGGCCTGGGCCTGAACCCGCTCCAGTTCTACATCTCCGTCCCCGAGGGCGGCACGATCGACCTGCCGACGATCAACCCTGTGCAGCAGTCGAACGGCGCGCTCCTCGTCCAGGGCATCCCCGCCGGCGGCGCCGACGGGCAGATCCTCGCCAAGGCATCGGGCACGAGCTACGACACCGAGTGGATCAACCCGCCATCCGGCACCGGCACCGGCCTCCCCGCCGGTGGCACCACCGGCCAGATCCTCATCAAGACCTCGAGCACCGACGGCGCCGCCACCTGGCAGACCCTCGACGCCAGCAAGGTCTCGGGGCTCTCCGAGGCCATCGACGACCGCGTCGCCGCGCTGCTGGTTGCCGGAGCCAACGTCTCCCTCGCCTACAACGACACCACCGGGCAGCTCACCATCTCCGCCGCTGGCGGCGGAGGGGGTGCGGTCACCTCGGTCAACACCCAGACCGGGGCAGTGGTCCTGGACGCCGCCGACGTCGGCGCGCTCCCGGACACCTACGAGCCCAGCTGGGACGACGTCACAGGGAAGCCGGCCGCCATGGCCGTCGGGGCGACGGCTGAGATCGCCCGCGCCGCGATCGGAGCCGGCACCTCCGACCTCGCGATCGGCACCACCGGCACGACGGCCATGGCGGGCAACAAGACCGCTGCCGACCTGGGCGGCGTGGTCGGCACGGGCATCGACATCATCGAGAAGATCACCCAGGCGGAGTACGACGCCCTCCCGACCAAGGACCCTGCGACCCTGTACTGGATCGTCTGATGAAGGCGCGCCTGTTCTCCGAGACGTCCATCCTCACCGTCTCCGGCGACCCGGGGCAGCCCTACAACTTCGGCGTCCGCTTCTCGCCCACCGTGGCCGCCTCGGCCGTCGCGGTCTGGTTCCACTGGGGCTCGAGGAGCACGCCCGGGTCTGGCACTCCCATGACCAACGTCGACGTCGGCATCGCCAACTCGAGCGGGACCATCTTGGAGTCCACCACCGGTGTCACGGTGACCCGTGGATGGAACCGCGTGGAGCTGCCCGCCCCTGTCGCACTGACCATCGGGCAGACTTACATGGCCGTGGTCAAGATCCCCGACGGCACCTGGTTCTCTCTCGCCAGCGGCATGCACTCCGGCGTACGCAACTCCAACGGCCTGACGTTCCCCGCGAACGCGGGTGGCTTCAACGTCGCGACCACACTCACGGCGCCGACCGGAAGCAGCACGCCGCACAACTACGGCATCGACGTCGAGTGCACCGTCGCCGTGGCCCCGCCGACGCTGACCGGGTCAGCAGGCACCTGGGACATGGCCGCGTACGGCAACCAGGCTGAGCTCGAGGACGACGGCTGGTCCTTCGAGGGCACCTCGACCGGAGCCAACAGCTACTCCTCCGCCGGCGTCGGACTCGCCGTCACGAGCACGGCCCAGACCCCGGCACAGAACGTCGTCTACCGCGACCTCCCTGACGGGTGGCGGTCGATCGCGTGGAAGTGCATCTGGACCCCGGGCGGAGTGACGTTCCGAACAGCCCGGTTCGGCATCGGCCGCGGCACCACAGAGTGGACCCAGGTCGCGTTCAACTACGCCGGGTTCCCCTGCTGGGAGACCTGGGCGCCGGCCGACCCGCTCTCCGACGTGGTCATCCGCCCCGAGTCCGCCAAGGACATCAGCCTCGACACCATCACCGCGCCCCGCTACATGCGGATCGACCGGACCGACGACGACCGCCTGGTGCTGATGTTCTCCGAGGACGACAACGGACGGTCCTGGCTCAAGGTCGCCGAGACCGACATGACGTTCGAGCCCGACCAGCTGTTCTTCTACGGCTCCGGCGCCACCACCGGCACGCTCACCGTCGCCGAGGTCGCCGTCGGCACCGACCCACTCCCTCCGCCCCTCGCCTCCGGTGACTGGTTCTCCGGAGAACAGCCCGGCAACCTCCGGATCGGCAACCAGATCGTCACCAAGGGGTACGCCGGCAGCGAGTGGGTCTACCAGCCCACAATGACCGGGTCGTACGTCGGCTTCGACCTGGAAGCGCCGTCGTTCCGGCCATGGGTGGAGCTCGTGCCCGGCTCGACCGCGCAGTGCCTGTGGACGCTCGAGGACGGCAAGGTGTTCGCGTCAGGGTCGAAGCCGGTCATCGACTTCGGGGTCTACACCGAGCGCCAGATGCGCCTCTACGTCGTCGACGGCGGAGCCCCAGCCTTCGACCAGGTCGGGATCCTCAACCTGGGCTTCTCGCACCTGGACGACCCGGGCACGTACGGCCCTGGCCCCACCTACGACTGGGCCCCCCAGCCGGTGGTGGCCATCCAGAACCTGTCGCTGCTGACCGGGCTGACGTCGTTCATGGCGGCCAACTCGGTGCTGAAGACGGTCGACTTCTCGGGCATGGCGGACCTCGAGTTCATCGAGTGCTTCCACGCCGAGATCGAGACGGTCGACCTCACGGGCTGCAACAGCATCATCCGTCTGTGCCTGGAGTCGTGCCAGCTGTCGTACCTCGACATGAACCCGATCTCCGACACGGTCAAGGACGTCCGCTGCGCAGCCACCCGCCACCCTGGCGGGACGCTCACGCTCGAGCCGATCACAGGGATCATGGCGCAGGAGTACCACTACTGCGTGCGTGACCAGATCATCGTCAACCACATCCCGCTGTCCAAGCAGCCGGCGCTCGAAGAGAGATGGGATTGGAACACCGACCAGGAGTCGATCGACTTCGCCAACATGCCGGCCACCATGCGCTCGTTCCAGTCCTATGGAAACCCCTGGACCGAGGAGGCGGTGAACGGCATCCTCATCGAGCTCGACGAGAACGGTCCGGCCACCGGCTTCATCCAACTCGACACCGGCATCGCCTCGAGCGGCGTCCCCGCCGCCCCGACCGGCGCAGGCCTCACGGCCAAGGCCAGCCTCCAGGCAAAGGGCTGGACGGTCCTGACCAACTAGTAGCGGGTGCAGGTCACCGAGCTGCTGTCGCCATTGCAGACGACCGTCGCAGAGTCGTCGTCTCCGGAGTTGACGTACCAGACGTAGGCGGCGACAAAGATCGCCGCCACGATGGCGAGCGCGATGACGATCGCGCCCAGGGTCGTCTCGTGGAACGGCTTGGGTCGCGCCGGCGGCGGGGGTGGCGGCGGCCACTGTGCCCGGGTCTGGTCGGTCATCACGTCCTCCTTGTCAGCGATCGTCGCCCAGCGAATCAGCGGCGAGCAAGGCCCGTGTGACGGACCCGTCGAGATATCCCCCATTGGGGGTATCTCGATACGGCCTACTTGAGGGACCACGGTCCCGCCCCGGGGTACTCTCCGCCGCCACAGATCGGGGCATCCTCGGCGACCTTGCGCAGGTCCCCGGCATAGAACCACCCGAGTTCCGGGAACGCGCCACGCCTCCGCGTGAACGACACGAGGCCCTTCCATGAGCCGAGGCCGGGCGGCTTGTCCTCGAGCTGCTTCCAGCCGATGAGGATGCCGGGCCAGGCCGGGAGAGGGGTCACGCCGCGTCGCAGGATCCAGACGGCGCGGGGCTCGGTCTCGTGCCAGCTCTCCACTCCATGATCATAGAACACATGTTCGAGCGGCGGCCTCGGCGCGGTCGTCGGGGACACCGCAGATGCGCAGGACGGTCGCGGCAATGGCGTACAGCTCCATGGCCGGGACGACGTCGCCGGGGTCGCCGGCCGCGCGCGCACTGACCACGCCCTCGACCTGCTGGATGATGATCCCGCCGAGCAGCTCCTGCCCGATCGAGCCGTTGACGGAGTCGGAGGCACACGCGACCCCGAGCGCACCGTACGCACGCCGGAGCCCCAGCCGGGCGATCTCGTACTCCCGGCACACGTCAGCCCTGGCGACGACGTCGGGGTGGGTCGGCAGGGTCCCGATGTTGTGGGGCAGCTCGGCGAGCACCTGGGCATCGCGGAGCGCCAGCGTGTAGAGCCGCGCTTCGGGCGTCGCGACCCGGGCGAGCTCGTCGAGGCTGTCGAGCGTGGGCCGAACAGTCTTCTCCAGGAGCTCGCCGAGGATGTCGTCCTTCCCGGCGAAGTGGTAGTAGAGCGACGCCTGCCGGATCCCGACCGCGTCGGCGATCTCGCGCGTCGATGTCGCTGCGAAGCCCTGGCCGGTGAATAGGCGGGCGGCTGCGTCGAGGATCTGCTCGCGCGGCGGCCGGGTCGAGCTGGCCGGGATGTGTCTCGGCCGCCCGGGCCGGGGTGCCGTATATCTCGCCGTGTCCATCGCTTCACCGTCGTCGGAGGGGCTGCTGGAGCGACCCCGACACCAGTGACTTGGGACCTGATGCCGGGGTCTCCTTCGAGGCTCCCTCAGCCGCGACGTGCCGCGTAACGGCCTGCTGTCGCCCTTCCGTCGCCCTTACGCTGCCCATTTCTGAGCGAAACTGGTTCAATGCGGTAGGTGGATACTTGGACGGGGGCCGAGGCCCGCCTACTGCGTAAGGTCGCGCTGCGCCTCAGTGTCCGCGACTTCGCTGGCCTCCTCGGTGTCCCGGCGCGCACGGTCTCGAAGTGGGAGCAGGCCGGAGCCGATCGCGAACCGCGACCACACATGCAGGCCATCCTCGACACCGCGCTCGAGCAGGCACCCCCGTCCGCGCGATCTCGGTTCGCGGCCGCCGTAGGAGAGACTGCGGTGCACGACGGAGCGCCGCCGCAGGCGAGTATGAGCGACGTCGATCGCCGTACCATGCTCAAGGCCCTGGGCGTCGGCACTGCGGCGGCCACGAGCAGCACGATGCTGTCGCCGGCGGGCGACCGGCGCGGCCGGGTGGGTGACTCTGAGGTGAGCTCGCTGCTCGCACGCACAGCGCGACTGCGAAGGCTCGACGACTTCATCGGCGGAGCGGACACCTACGGCCTGTACGCCGCCGAGGCCGCGAAGACGACGAAGTTCGTGCGCACGAGCAACTGCACCGGCGACGTACGCCAGGCGCTGACCAGCGTCGTCGCCGAGCAGGAGCAGCTCGCTGGCTGGGCCGCGTTCGATGCCGGCATGCACACCGAGGCGCACGGGCACTACACGGCCAGCCTGGCCGCCGCCAACGAGGCCGACGACACCGTCCTGGCGGGCAACGCCTTCTCGTTCCTTGCCTACCAGCACATCTCGACCGACCGGCCGCGCGTCGACCTGGCAACCCAGTCGTACGAAACCGCGAAGCAGGACGCGACCCCGCGGACCGAGACCCTACTGCTGCAGCGCATGGCATGGACTCACGCGGTCGCCGGCCAGGCCAGGGAGACCGAGGCCGCACTGGAGGCGGCCACCGCGGCGTACCAGCTCGAGGGCGACCAGGAGGACCCCGACTGGGTCTTCTGGGTCGACGACAACGAGCTGGAGATCATGGCCGGCCGCTGCTGGACGATGCTCCGCCGGCCACTGCGCGCCGTCCCCACGCTCGAGGGCGTGCTCGCGCGCTATGACGACACGCACGCCCGCGACAAAGCGATGTACCTGTCGTGGCTGGCGCACGCCTACCTGGACGCCGGCGAAGTCGAGCAGGGCGCCGCGGTGACCTCGCGGGCCGTGGAGCTCGCGACCGGCGTCGCCTCCGTCCGACCGCTGCAGCACATCGACACCGTGCTCCGCCGGCTCCAGCCGCACGAGCGGCTGCCCGAGGTTGCTGACCTCGTCGAGCGTCGCCACGCCCGGGTCAGCGCGATCAGCTAACGGTGCGGTCGATCCAGTCCAGGTAGGCCGCCGAGCCGCCGGCGATCGCCACTGCCGACACCTCGGGGTTGTCCCAGGGGTGCTCGGCGATGAGGTGCGCCTCGAGCTCGGGGTACCGCTGCCCTGTGGTCTTCAGCACCAGGTGCCACTCCTCGCCCTCGCCCTGCTCGCCGAGGTGCCAGAAGAACGACGACACAGGCCCGACGACATGGGCGCCAGCCGCCAGCTTCGCCGCGAGGGCGCCACGCGCGAGCCCGGCGAGCGTCTCCTGGTCGGCCGCCGCGACGGTGACCTGTACGTACTTCGCATCGAGAGTCATGGTCGCCACCCTACGGACCAGCCCAGGAGAGACTTCCGGCGAATGTGCACATTTGCACCTATGGCCGGGTATTGCCGGGTATGGACGGGTAAGCACAGGTACCGAATGTGCCCCTGACCTCGCTAAACGCTTCTGACCTGGGGATGAGTCGATAATTCAAGCCCCGTCGCTCACCCCAGAAGAACGGCCCGTCCGAGAGGACGGGCCGTTCGTCATTTCCTGACCGGCAGGCGGGCCAGCGCGCCGTGCTCGAGGGCGATCCAGAGCGCTCCGTCGGATCCGAGGGCGAGACCGTGGGGCTCGGAGTTCGGGGTGGGCAGCGCCATGGACTCGATCGTGCCGGTCGTGCTGATCGACCCGACGCGGTTGCCGCCCCACTCGGAGAACCACAGCTCATCGGCGCCCGCGACGATGGCATGCGGCCGCGAACCACGGTCGGGCAACGGGTGCTCGTCGATCTTCCCCTCGACGGTGATGCGGCCGATCTGGCCCGCCGCGATCTCGACGAACCACAGCGCGCCGTCGGGTCCGAGCGTGATCCCGACCGGTGCCGCGTCGGGCGTGGGCAGCTCGTGCACGGTGACGTCGCCGCTCAGGTCGATCCTGCCGATCGCGTTGGCCCGGTTCATCGTGAACCACAGCGCCTCGTCCGGGCCCGCCACGATGGCGGAGGGGAACGCCTCGGCGATCGGGAGGGGGAACTCGGTGACGGTCCCGTCGGTGGCGATGCGCCCGATGCCGTCCGTCGAGGTCTCGGTGAACCACAACGCTCCGTCGGGGCCGGCAGCGATCCCGTAGGGCCCGCACTCCCGTAGTGCGTGCTCGGTCACCGTGCCGTCGACCGTGATCCGGCCGATCTTGTGGGCGCGAAACTCGGTGAACCACAACGCCCCGTCGGACCCGGGAGCGATGATCGTCGGGCCGGAGTCGGCTGCCAGCGAGAACGTCGCGGGAGGCTCGCCAGGGACCAGGCGGCCGATTTCGCCGCTGGCCACCAGCGTGAACCACAGCGCGCCGTCGGGGCCGGCGGTGATGGCGTACGGGCCACTGCCCGGCACGGGGAGCTCGGTGATGCGGCCCGTCCGTTCGGGTGTCATGGATGCCTTTCTCTCGTCGGGCTTCTGCCATCCACACTCTCGCCCCACGGCAGGAGCAGGGACAACCGCTTATCTCCCACTCTTGGATTCCCGAAGATATCTGACTAAAGTCAGGTATATGACAGTGGACACCTCGGTGATGCGCAAGTTCAACATGAGCTACGTCCGTCGCGTAGGAGCGCTCGAGGACTCCTTCCTCGGCAGCGGCCTCCCCTACGGGACCGCTCGCATCCTCTACGAGATCGGCCTCGGCGCCCGCACCGTTCAGGACCTGCGGACCCGCCTCGGCGGCCTCGACTCCGGCTACGTCAGCCGGATGCTGCGGACCCTGGAAGGCAAGGGGTACGTCACGATGGACCAGGACCCGACCGACGGTCGGCGCCGGCTGGTGGTGCTCACCGATGACGGCGTCAAGCAGTGGGACGACCTCGAGCAGCGCTCCGAGGAGCGCGCCCACCTGCTGCTCGACCCGCTGACGCAGCGGCAGCGCGACCGCCTCAACGAGGCCCTGGCGACGGCCGACCTGCTGGTGCGCGCCGCCACCATCACCCTCGAGCCGGTCGACCCACGCGACCCGATGGCCCAGGAGGCCATGGGCCACTACTTCGCCGAGATCGGCGAACGGTTCGGGTTCACCGTCGGTGACGAGGGCTTCGGCGACGACCCGTCGCTGCGGCCACCCCACGGCACCTTCTTCGTCGCCGCCAGCGACGGCGCCCCGGTCGCCTCCGGCGCGGTGCGCGAGTTCGACGGCACCGCCGAGATCAAGCGGATGTGGGTCGACCCCGCCTGGCGCGGCGCCGGCCTCGGCTCACGCCTGCTGCGCCACCTCGAGGCCGAGGCGCTACGGCTCGGCCACCGGGTCGTACGCCTGGACACCCGCGACGTCCTCAGCGAGGCGATCGGCATGTACGAGCGAGCCGGCTACGAGCGCATCGACCGCTACAACGACAACCCCCACGCCACCCACTTCTTCCGCAAGGAGCTGGGCTGAATGCTCACCGAGTTACCTCGGTGAACATCCGCCCGCTGCTGCCACCGCGTAGACCTCCAGCGGGTCCAGCGGCGGCTGGGCGCTGGGGTGTGCGACGGCGGCGGCGCCGACCCGGCAGGCGGTACGCAGGGCCTGCTCGTCCGGGGCACCGGCCAGGATCGCGAGGGTGAGGGCGGCGGAGAAGGCGTCGCCGGCGCCGACGGTGTTGACCACGGTCACGACCTCGGCGGCGGGGACGCGAGCGGTCTCGGTGCCCCCGGCGATCATGACCGCACCTGCGGCTCCGTAGGTCACCGCGACCCGCCGGGCCGCGCGCAGCTCGGGCATGGCGGCGTACTCGGTCTCGTTGACGATGAACAGGTCGACCCGCTCGACGAGGTCGGCGGGGAGCGGCTGCGCCGGGGCCGCGTTGAGCGCGAAGAAGCCCGGCGCCCGCTCGGCCACGGCCTGGACCACCTCCAGGGACAGCTCGAGCTGCATCAGCACCGCCTCCCCGGTCCCGACAGCGATCCCACCGCCGTCGACCAGCGCATTGGCGCCGCCGCAGACCACGATCTGGTTCTCCCCCGCCTCGTCGACGGCGATCAGGGCAGTCCCGGTCGGTGCGTCGACCGTCCCGATGTCCCCCACATCGACGCCGGCGGCCCGGATCGTCTCGACCGCCCAGGCGCCGTCTGCGTCGGAGCCGACCGCACCGACCATCCGGACCCGCGCCCCGAGCCGGCTCGCCGCGACGGCCTGGTTGGCGCCCTTCCCGCCGACGTCACGGCGGAGCCGACCGCCCCCGACGGTCTCACCCGCCACGGGCAGCCGCTCGACGAGCGCCGTCAGGTCGACGTTGATGCTCCCGACGACGACCAGGTCCTGCGGCTGGCGCGCCGGCATCAGGGGCGGACGAGGCCGATGCAGGAGTAGGGCAGGCCGGAGATCCGCTCCAGCGGCACCTCGCGCGCCTCGGCCAGCTTCTTGACGGAGGCCAGGTCGGCGTCGCGCGCCGGGTCGACCAGGATCTTGGCCGGCTCGCCGTGCAGCAGCAGCCGGACGGTCTCGTCGACACCGGCCCGGACCAGGCTGACGTCGCCATCGGCGAACTTCTCGGCCACCTCCTCGACCGCGTCCCAGCCCACCCAGGTGGGCGTGTGGTCACCGCCGAGATGGGCACCGAGGTCGAGCATCACCTTGGTGCGCACGATCGGGAAGCGGGCCGCGACGGTGTCGATGAACTTCTTGGACACATCGGCCGCGGCCAGATCAGCATGGAACACGGCGCCGTGGAAGTCGTTGGGGCCGACCCGGTCGTCGTCGATGACGGGGCGCGAGACGAGGCCCGAGACGGTCGAGCCGAGACAGGCCGACGGGATCAGGTAGTCCTCGCGGGTGCCGTAGACAGCGACGCTCCGGCCCGGGTCGGCGAGGACCGCGAGCTCCGGGGAGAACGGCGAGGCCAGATGGGCGTCGAGCGTCGAGTTGGCCTTCTCGACCGAGGCCGCCAGCTCCCGGGCGATCGCACCCGTGCCGGTCCACCCGTCGACGAACATCACCCGGGCGGGGTCGTGATGCGCGGCCAGATAGGCGAGCGCGGTCTGGTCGATGCCACGCCCGTGGATCATCGAGATCGCGTAGTGCGGCAGGTCGATCCCGTGCACGCGCTGCGCCCAGCGCCGCATCAGGACCCCGATCGGGGTGCCGGAACGCACCAGGGAGACCAGCACGGCATCCTGCCCACGCCGGGCCAGCACCTGCTCGGTGACCAGGCCGATGGCGTACGCGACCCGCTGGGCCGATGCGGTCAGGGCTTCGTCGAAGAGCTCGCGCTGTGCCTCCGCATGCTCGGCCGGCGCCTTCGCGGCGTCCTCGGACAGGTCCTTGAGGAGCCAGGCGACGTCGTCGCGGTCGTAGGAACCGAAGGCCGGCCCGCGGAGCGGATCAGGCAGCTGCCGGGCCGGCTGGTCGTGGCGCGGCTCCGGGGCGTACGCCGGGATGGTCACGACCACGACCCGCGGCGCGATCCGGGCGAGCTGGTCGACCAGGCCGCCCTCCTCGTGCAGCGCGGGGGTGTCTGCCGGCTCGTCGACGACCAGGACGATCGTCTCGAAGGCACCCTCCCGCAGGTTGTAGGCGAAGCGCGGCCCGTCGCCGTCGGCAGGCGCGTCATGGGACGGGAAGGTGATCGCGGTGCGGATCGCGTAGCCCGGGTCGTCGACGTCGAGCACCGGCGACCGGGTGGTCGTCGAGAAGGTGATCTCGTGACGGCGTCCCTCGGCCGCACGCCGGTCCGCCAGGGCGGAGGCGATCCGCAGCGGTGCGTACATCAGCTCCTCGGTGCCGAGGACGTGCACCGGGCCGTCGGGGATGCGGCCGGCGACGGCCGCGGCGGTCACCGTGACGGCCGACTCGTAGGAGCCGGAGGAGCTGGTCGTGAAGCCATGGCGGCCGCCCTCCGGGACGGCGCGGGGCCAGGTGGCGACGACCTGGACGACCTCGCCACGCGGACGCCGGCTCGGCTCGACGCCGGCCAGCTGGCGGAGGCTCTCGACGTTGTCGATGAGCTGGTTGCCGTGGTCGGCGAGATCCTCGGGCAGCTCGATCTCGCCGCTCGCGAGGGAGACCACGTCCAGGGTCGCGCGCAGCCGCTTGATCGAGCGCTCCATCCGGCCTCGGTCGTCCTCCGAGCGCAGGTCGACGAGCGCGGCCACGACGTAGTGCTTGTGCGGGAACTTCTTGTGCAGCGCCCGGATGGTGTTGACGACGGTCTTGCCGGTGATGACCTCGTCGTCGACCAGCACCAGCGTCTGCGCGCGGGCGAGGAAGGCGGGGTCGGCGGGGAGCAGCCGATGGGCGGTCGCGTGCGAGTGCTCCTCGTAGAAGTCGGCGACGGACTCGATGCCGTCGACGACCCGGCGGGTGGAGTGCAGGTAGGGCGCGCCGAGGGCGTCGGCGACGAGATGGCCGAGCGCGGTGGCAGTCTCGGCGTAGCCGAGGACCACCGCGTCACCGGTCACCGCGGCGCGCGCCTTGGCCCCCAGACGCAGCCCGGCGTCGGTCACGAGCCGCGGGTCGGTCGGGACGTGCTTGCCGAGGACGGAGGAGACGAGGAGCTGCGCGCGTCGGGGGTTGCGTCGCACCGCCAGACCGACCAGGTCGGTGAGCATCATCCCGCTCGGCGCGTCGGTCGTCCGTAGGCGCACGCCCAGACGTTCGGCCACCCAGGTGCCCGACCAGCCGCTCGCTTCGTCTCTCACAGGTGACATTCTCCCCCAATGCTCCTCATCTGACTCAACCGCAGAGAGGCTGCCCCTGTCCACTGCGGATCTCGTCCGAACGGCCGCTACGCCCGTCTCGCCGTCCTGAATGAGAACGTGTTCTTGCCGAACGTGATGAAGAGCACTAGGTTCCGCACATGTCGACTCGCTCGGGAAGCTTCGCCATCGTTGCCGCCGCGGCGGCTGTGCTCGCGTTCGGAACCTCTCTGCTGAGCCCGGTCGGGCCCGCCGGCGCCGACCCGGCCGAGGAGACCCCACGGCTGTCCCGGGAGGGACGCTGGCTGGTCGACCAGTACGGCCGGACCGTGCTGGTGCACGGGCAGAACCTGGTCTGGAAGCACGATCCGTACGTCCCGCCCGACTCCCCCGAGGGCTTCACCGCGGCCGACGCGGAATGGCTGGCGGAGCACGGGTTCAACGGCGCCCGGATCGGCACCCTGTGGGCGGGCGTGACCCCGGACGCTCCCGGGCAGGTCGACGAGGACTACCTCGACGACTGGCAGCGGGTGATCGACCTGCTCGCCGACGAGGGCATCTGGATGCAGTACGACTTCCACCAGGACATGTGGCACGAGACCTACGGCGGCGAGGGCGTGCCCGACTGGGCGGCGAAGCGGCCGGCGCCCTACCACCTGCACCCGCCGATCAAGCTGTCCTTCCCGGCGACCTACCTCACCCCCGAGCTGGCCACCGTCTACGACAACTTCTGGGCGAACAAGGACGGCGTGCAGGACGGCTGGGCCGCGGCCTGGAGCGCGGTCGCGCAGCGGTGGGGCGACCAGCCCTACTCGATGGGCTACGACCTCATCAACGAGCCGTGGGCGGGCCGGGAGTGGCTCTCCTGCCCGATCACCGGGTGCAAGAGCTCCTACCGGGACGAGTTCCAGCCGGCGTACGAGCGGGCGACGGCGGCGATCCGCGAGTCCGATCCCGACGGCATCGTCTGGTACGAGTCGCAGCTGCTCGCCAACCAGGTGCCCAACTCCAGCTTCGGGCCGGCCAACGACGACCAGGTCGGCTACTCCTGGCACAGCTACTGCCCCTTCGGCTACCTCGACTCCCAGGGCATCCCGGTCGGGGTCAGCGGCTGCAAGGACTACGACGAGACCCACAACACCAAGGCGCTCGAGCAGGCCGAGACGATGGGCGCGACCAACCTGATGTCGGAGTTCGGCGCGACCGACAACACCGAGCTGCTGGCCATCGACACCGCCTCCGCCGACGACCACTTCACCTCCTGGATGCACTGGGCCTACAAGCACTGGGACGACCCGACCACCGCCGACGGCGCCCAGGGCATGTTCGCCGACGACGCCGATCTCTCGACGGTGAAGTCCGAGAAGCTGCGTACGCTGGTCCGCACCTATCCGCAGGCCACGGCCGGCACTCCCGTCGACCTCTCCTTCGACCCCGCCACCGGCGCGTTCAGCTACACCTACGAGCCGAACCCGGACATCACGGAGCCGACCGAGATCTTCGTCAGCCCGCTCCACTACCCCTCCGGGGCGGACATCGCCGTGGAGGGCGGCCGGGTCGTCGGCGAGGCCGAGCACCACCGGATCCTGGTCGAGGCGAGCGGAACGGAACCGGTGACGGTCACGATTGACTAAGGTGGCTGTGCCCGCTCGTCGGTCCAGCCATCGGAGGATCACTTGTCCGTCTCGCTCGCCAAGGGACAGTCGGTCTCGCTCACCACAGGTGACGGCAGCAGCATGACGCACGTACGGATCGCGCTCGGTTGGGACGCGGTCAGACAGGGCCTCTTCGGCGGGTTCCGCGGGGCCGACGTCGACATGGACGCCTCCGCGATCCTCTACGACGCGGCCGGCTCCCACGTCGACCAGGCCTGGTTCCGGCAGTTGAAGTCGAGGGACGGCGCCGTCGTCCACACCGGCGACAACCGCACCGGCGCGGGTGAGGGCGACGACGAGTCGATCATCCTCCACCTCGACCGGGTGTCTCCCGAGGTCGCCCAGATCGTCTTCACGATCAACTCCTTCACCGGGCAGAGCTTCGCCCAGATCCAGAACGCGTTCTGCCGTCTCGTCGACGAGAACACCCATACCGAGATCGCCCGCTTCGACCTGAGCCAGACCGGGCCGCACACCGCGGAGATCATGGCGAAGGTCAGCCGCCACGCCGGCGGCTGGGCGATGACCGCGCTCGGCGAGATCGGCAACGGGCGTACGTTCCAGGACCTGCTGCCCTCGATCGCCCCGACGCTCTGATCTCAGCCGAGTGAGCCGACCCCGACGACGGTGAGGCCGGCGCCGAGAACGGTGACGCCGAGCGCGGCCAGGATCGGGGTGACCTTCGCCGCGACCTGGAGGTAGGTCTTCGACTCGGCGACGCGGACGACGAGGTTGTTGCCGGCCAGGGCCAGCAGGCCCACGCCGAACAGGATCGTGGCCATGCCCAGGCCGAAGGTGACCACCAGGAGCAGCGCGAAGGCCGAGCGGCCGGCGAAGAGACCGGTCACCAGGACCAGGAAGGCGCCCGGCGACGGGGTCAGGCCGCCGGAGATGCCGAGCAGGACGATGCCGGGGCGGCGTACGCCTTCGGGGTGACGGTGCCCATGTCCGTGGCCGTGCTCATGGGAATGCCCGTGGGAGTGCCCGTGCCCGGTCCCCGAGCGGGCGGCGCGCCAGTGCCGGCGCAGCAGCCAGAGCCCGGTGCCGACGACCAGCACCCCGGCGACGATCTGCAGCCCCGCGGTGAGGTTCTCCAGGCGTACGAGATCCGAGAGCGAGAAGAACGCCCACGCCACCGCGATGACCAGCACCGAGAACGTGTGCATCACCGCCACCGAACCGCCGAGCCAGGCCGCATCGCGCACGCGACCCTCCGCGCCGATCAGATAGGCCGCGGCCAGCGTCTTGCCGTGGCCCGGCGCGATCGCGTGCGCGGCGCCGGCGGCGAAGGCGAGCACGAAGGCGGCCGCGGCGATGCCGGGCTCGTCCAGGTAGCCCTGCACCCGCTCGACCAGCGCGGCCGCTCCGAACCAGTCGCCCATCAGGAAGTCGTCCATGTCAGACGCAAACGATGGCACAGAGTTTCCTCACCGGATACGGCTGCGGCAAACGTTTACCAGCCCGACAGACGGGCGTCGACAGCGCCGCTCGGCCGCGTTCACCAGGTCTCAGGATCCTCATCGACTGGCCGGGCACGGGTGCTCGGCTGTTCGGCACCTCGGGCGCTGCCGCACGTCTCACGCCGCATGACCCAAGGAGCATCGTGTTCGCAGCACCGAGCGCCATCTTCGCCAGACCCGGACGTACGCGGCTGGTCGCCGTGGCCGCGGGCCTGGCCCTCGCCGGCGGCATCATCGCCGCCCTGCCCGGCGACGCCGTCACCTCCGCAAGCGCCGCCACCTACACCGCGGTCGGGGCACCCCTGACCGGGCCGCCGCCGGCCGCACTGGCGACCGTCGACGCCCCCACGGCCGACGTCCTCGACATCGACTTCGCGGACGGCACCCCGCACGAGCGCGCCCGGTCGCTCGAGCCGCGCACCTGGGGCGCACCGACCTACGGCACCGACGACACCCTCGCCGAGGCGCCGACCGACATCATGACCGTCGACGGCACCGACGACGCGGTCTCCGTCGAGCACGACCCGTGGGCCGGCCTGCAACAGGGCTTCACCATCGAGTGCGTCTTCCGGGTCGAGGCCACGCTGCCCACGACCAACGAGAAGGACCTCTGCTCCAACAAGGAGGCGGGCGGCTACTCGGTCTACGTGACCGGCTCCAACCTGGGCACGATGGCCCACATCGGCGGCGGCTACAAGTCGGTGTTGACCCCGATCACGGCCCATCGCTGGTATCACGTGCTCTCGGTCTGGGACGGCCAGAGCCTGAGCCTGTACGTCAACGGCACCAAGGCCGGCTCGACCGCCGCCACCGGCGCGCTGCAGGCACCGGCCGCGACCTCGCGCCGCTTCGTGGTCGGGGCCGACTCGGCTCCCACCGGCATCGGCCAGCCGGCCCCGCCGGCCTCGTTCGCCGGCGCCTCGATCTTCGCCCGCGCGGTGACCGACGCCGAGGCCGCCGCCCTGGCCGGCGCCTACGACACCGCTCCCCCGGTGCCGGCCGCCGACGTGCTCGACGTCGACTTCGACGACGGCACCCCGGCCGACGACACGGGCCGCGCCGTGACCACGGTCGGCGAGCCGGTCATCTCCGACGACACCGCGCTGAAGGCCAAGGTCGCCTCGTTCGACGGCTCCAACGACGCGTACGCCTATGCGATGGGCTCCTCGGCGTGGGACCTGATCGACGAGCAGGTCTCCATCGAGTGCACCTTCAAGGACAACGGGACCTACCCCAACGGGACCGAGCACTCGATCTGCTCGGAGAAGGAGGGCGGCGGCTACTCGATCGTCGTCTACAGCGGCAAGCTGACCTTCGCCGTCCACGCCGGCGGGGCCTACCGCAACGCGCAGGTGGAGATCGAGACCGGCCGCTGGTACCACGCCGTGGGCACCTGGGACGGCTCGACCGCCCGGCTCTACGTCGACGGCGCGCTGGCCGCCTCGATCGCGGCGCCCGCCCCGCTGACCCGCCCCGGCGGCAGCGCCCTCAACTCCTTCTACGTCGGTGCCGACTCGGTCAACCAGTTCTGGTCGCCGGTCACCGTACGCAACGCCCGCATCTACACCGACGTGCTCACCGCCGACCAGGCCGACGCCCTGAACGTGGCAGCGCTCGGTGACGTACGCGACGCCGGGGTGGTCGTCGACGGCACCACCCCCGCGGCCGGTTCGCACCTCACCACGCCGACCGAGTTCGCCGTCGACATCACCAACCAGGGCAACGCCTCCGGCTGGGCCTACACGCTCGACGGCGACCCGATCCAGCCCGGTCAGGAGATCGGTGCCGGCCTCGCCGCCGGCGAGCACACCATCGAGATCACCGCCAAGGACGTCTTCGGCCGACCGGTCGCGCACACCTCGACGTTCACCTCCGACGCGATCCCGACCGGAGGCGGCACCGACACCGGTCAGGGCAAGGGCAAGGTGACGCTCTCCGCGATCGCCAACAGCCCCAACGGCTCCGACGTGACCACCACCTTCAAGGCGGCCTCCGCCTCGGTCGCCGACGGCGGCTTCCAGGGGGTCGTGCCGGTGCTCCCGAGCGCCCTCGAGTTCGACTACTCCTCCCCGGAGACGATCAGCGGGAGCCAGAAGCCGGACGGGCAGACCACCGACAGCGCCTCGAGCAAGCTGATCCCGTTCCAGCGCTACGACGTCACCGTCCCGGCCTCCGACTCCCGTCGCCACGTGGTCTGGACCGGCACGGCCGACCCGGCCCGCTCGGTCTCGCTGCGGGTGTGGAACACCGTCGAGAGCCGGTGGGACGAGCTGGCCTCCGGACGCGGCATCGCCGACGGCGACACCACCCTGCAGGGCCGGGCGCTCGCCGCCCACGTCGACGACGGCGTGGTCCACGTCCTGGTGACCGGTATCGACCCGTTCGCCGACGACCTCTCGCCGCGCGACGACTCGGCCGCCGACGACAAGGACCACTTCGAGAACCCCGACGACTACGACTTCTCCTTCGCCCACTTCACCGACACCCAGTACATCGCCGAGGGCGCGGCCGGAGGGACGTACGAGAACTTCAACGGGATCGAGGAGCCCTCGGACGTGCAGCTGGTCGAGGAGCAGGCGGTGTGGCAGCGGGCCTACCGCGCCGAGACCGAGTGGATCCGAGACAACGCCGACCAGCGCAAGATCGCGTTCACCTCGCACACCGGTGACGTGACCGAGAACGACACCAAGGACCCGCTGGCCACCGGCGCCGACGGCAAGCTGCTCTATCCGGGGCTCGACGAGCAGGTCACCCGCGAGTTCGAGTTCACCTCGGATGCGCAGGCGACCCTCGACGAGGCCGGTGTGGTCAACCAGGTCGTCGCGGGCAACCACGACAACCAGGGCGGCAACGAGACCGGGTCGCAGTCGCGCTTCAGCCGCTACTTCAGCCCGTCGCGCTACTACGACGCGGCGCAGGCATGGCCCGAGGGGGCGTCGTACCACGCCTGGGACGAGGAGACCGACGCCTCCGGCAACGTGGTCGCGCCGGGCACCGACAACCAGAACAACTACGTGCTCTTCTCCGCCGGCGGGCTCGACTTCGTCGCGGTCGGCCTCTCCTACGGGGTCACCGAGGAGGAGGCGGCCTGGGCGAGCGAGGTCTTCTCCCGCTTCCCCGACCGCAACGGCATCCTGAGCACCCACGCCTACCTCGCCCCGTCCACGGCTCCCGACGGTCGCGGCGCGAAGTTCTCCACCGACGGCTCCCGGCTCTACGACCAGGTCGTGGAGGCCAACCCCAACGTGTTCCTGGTCCTCGCCGGCCACGAGCACGGCGTCGGTACGAACCTCAAGCGAGGCATCGGCGCGACGGTCTCCCACAACGTGGTGGAGCTGCTGGCCGACTACCAGTTCTACAAGGTGACGGCCGGAGAGCTCTTCCCCGACGCCGTCGACGCCTCCGGGAACATCGACCTCAACGGTGACGGGACGGTGGACCACAAGTCGACCGACCTGCTGCAGTTCGGCGCCTCCTACCTGCGCCTGCTGCAGTTCGACACCGAGCGCGCGGAGATGTCGATCGACACCTACTCCCCGCACCTGGACGACTTCGGAGCGACGGAGTACGACGACCGCCACCGCTACAACGGGGCCGAGGACAACCTGACGCTCCCGGTGGACCTCTCCACCCGGCGTACGTCCTTCACGACCGACGCGCTGACGGTGGTCACCCCGACCGACACCGTGATCGGCACCGACACCGCGCGTTCGGGTTGGCCGGCGACGGTGGAGTGGAGCGGGCTGAGCGAGGGCGAGGTGTACGCCTGGACCTCGACCTCCCGCACCGGCGCGGCCCAGACGCTCGGCTCGATCGACCAGTTCGGCGGCGTCTTCCTGGCCACCGCGGCCGGCACCGACGTCACCCCGCCGGTGCTGACGGTCCCGGCCTCGACGACCCTCCAGGTCGGCGAGGAGTTCGACCCGCTGGCCGGGGTCAGCGCGACCGACAACACCGACGGTGACCTGGCGGGCAGCATCCAGGTCTCCGGCAGCGTCGATGTGAACACGCCGGGCGCCTACCCGCTGACCTATTCGGTCACCGACACCAACGGCAACCAGGCCGTCGCCTCGCGGGCGGTCGTCGTCGAGAAGGCCGACGTCCCGGACCTGACCCCGGTCACGCTCACCGCCAAGGACGTCACGGTCCGATTCGGACGGGATCTGACGCTGCGTACGTCGCTCGCGCCGCGCAGCGCGACCGGCACGGCGCAGTTCCTCATCGGCGAGGACGTCCTGTGCGAGGCCCGTGTCCGGCGCGGGGTCGCCGAGTGCGACGTCGACGTGCTGCCGCCGCCGGGCCGCCACCAGGTGCAGGTCGTCTACCCGGGCGACGAGAAGCACGAGCCGGCCACGACCGGCCTCACGCTGACGGTCAAGCAGCGCTAGTGGCGCGTGTCCTCCGGGCACTCGCGGTGGTCGCCGGCCTCGTGCTGGCGGCCACCGCGGCCGTGCCCGCATCGGCCCACCCGTTCGGGGCCCCGCAGACCGCTCGGATCGCCGGCAGCGCCGGAGCCCCCGAGGTGACCTGGCGGTTCGGCGCGACCGACGACATCGCCTACCTCGCGGTGCAGGTCGGCGCGCTGCCGCCCGACCGGATGACGCTCGACGGCGTCGTCCTCTACGAGCCCGGCGACGAGAAGGCGCTGGCGCGGTCGCAGGCCTACGCCGACTACGTGCTCGACCACATCCGGATCAAGGGCTGCGAGGGCTCGGTGACGGCGGCCGACGATCTCATCGCCGACGGCACCACGGTCACCTTCGACTGCCCGTCACCGGCCTCGGCCACGCCGATCGAGATCGACATGATGACCGACCTGCACCCGGCGTACCAGACGCTGGCCTCGGGTCCGAACGGCCAGAAGGCGGCGTACGCAGGGACCACCCGCTCCCACGGCTGGTCCCTCGAGGAGTCCCGGGCCGCGGCAACCGGGCTCAGCGCGCTGCTCCAGATCGGCGGCACCCTCGGCGCGATCGCGCTGGTCGGTGCCGTCGGGTGGTGGCTCGTGCGGCGTCGCCGGCCGCGAGAAGCTAGCGCTTCAGCTTCTTGATCTCGTCCTTGGCGGCCTGCTGGGCGATCGCCTCGGCCTGGGCCTCCTCGCCGAAGACGCCCTCGACCTTGGCCTTCTCCACCTTCTTGAACTGGCGCAGCATGCTCCAGGCGATCACCGCGACGGCGACGCAGAGCGCGATGAAGATGCCGAAGGCGGTCCAGCCCGCGACCACGTCCTCGTCCTGCGGCGGGGTGGGCTCAGGAGCGGGCTGAGAGGTGTGCAGCGTCTGCGTCGTCATCGGGAGGCCGGACATACCGACATTGTCTCACCTGTGCCTGAGAGATCACACGGGCAGGGGCGCCGCAGTACGCAGCACCTGGCCCTGCCCGCGCGATCTCCGGAGCGCTCAGGCGGTGATGACCTTGCCGAAGCTGATCTCGCGACCGACGGCGGCCTTGCCCTCGTCGTCGGCGGTGGAGACCTCGAGACCGGCGAACAGATCGGTCTCGACGCCCTTCTCCGCCTCGGGCACCGGCACGTAGGAGGTCACCAGCTCGAAGTCCTCGGTCGGCCACGCCTCCTTCTCGATCTCCCGGGGCACCGCGAACCAGGGGCCGTCGGGGTCGATCTGGGTGGCATGGGCGAGCAGGGCCTGGTCGCGCACGCCGAAGAACTCCGCACACTCCACCTTCGTGGTGACCCGCTCGTCCCACCCCGGCTCCGGCTTCCAGTCCTGGAGGCGCTCCTCGTACGGCGAGCTGAGCCCGTGGCCCTTCATCGCCTCGTGCAGGGCGAGCGTGCGCGGGTAGTTGAAGGTGTGGCTGTAGTAGAGCTTCAGCGGCTGCCACGGCTCGCCCGCGTCCGGGAACAGGTCGGGGTCGCCCGCCGCCCGGAACGCCTCCACCGAGACCCGGTGGCACATGATGTGGTCCGGGTGCGGGTAGCCCCCTCGCTCGTCGTACGTCGTGACCACGTGCGGCCGGAACGAGCGAATGATCTCGACGAGCCGGCGCGTGGTCACCTCGAGCGGCATCCGGCCGAAGGAGCCCTCGGGGAGCAGCGACCAGTCCTTGGCCGCCATGTCCTTGACCTGCATGAACTCCTCGACCCAGCCGGAGTCGACGAAGCCGAGCCAGTCCTGCTTGATGCCGAGGATGTCGCGGGCGCGGTGCATCTCCTCGCGGCGGATCTCGTGGATGTTCTCCAGGATCCCGGGGCGCTCCATCTTCGGGTTGAGGATGTCGCCCCGCTCGCCGCCCGTACACGTCGCGACATGGACGTCGACGCCTTCGGCGACGTACTTCGCGGTGGTTCCCGCGCCCTTGCTCGACTCGTCGTCGGGGTGCGCGTGCACGTGCATCAGGCGGAACGCCTGCTGGGGCTGCTCTGGCATGAGTTCAATCCTAACCACGCCGCGTCTCACGGATCGGTTACCCGCTCCCAGTCCGCGGACAACTTTGGTGGTAGTGCGGCAGGACGGATGTGCGGTCTGCTTCGGCGGGATGGGACCATGTCTCCGTGAGCACGCCCTCAGCCGAAGATTCCCGCATCGCGGCCCGCTACGGCCGCGGCCCGCGCCGTCGCCCGGGCGTACTCATCATCGGGCTGGCCCTCGCCCTGGTCGCGATCATCGGCTGGTTCGGCTGGGCGCTGTGGCTGGCCCTGCACCCCGAGGTCTCCTCCGGGCTGGAGAAGTGGGAGGCGGTCAGCGAGAACGAGGTCGAGGTGACCTTCGTCGTACGCCTCCACGACAAGGATGCGAAGCCCGTCTGCAGCGTCGAGGCCGAGGACGACCGGGAGGAGAAGGTCGGCCACCTCGAGTTCACCGCCACCGAGGGGCGCCAGACCATCACCATCCCGACCGAGCGCCGGGCGCTGCGGGTCGAGTGGGGTGACTGCACGGTCGAGTGACCGTGCAGCGCACCCGCACGCGGATCAGCCGGTGAAGACCTCGGTCTTCAGGATCTCGACCTTGAGCGGCCCGCGAGGACCCTCGTAGGTCACGGTGTCACCGACGCTGGCGCCGATGAGGGCCGCGCCGATGGGCGAGGCGGCCGAGGAGATCTCGACGCCGCCCGCGTAGTCCTTCATCTCGATCGAGGCGATGAGGCGGGTCTCGGCCTCGTCGTCGTCATCACCCTCGAACTTGAAGGTGACCAGCTTGCCGACCGAGACGACACCGTCGTCCTCGGGGACGGTGGTGTCGGCCTTGCGCAGCAGTGCCTCGAGCTGCTGGATCTGACCCTCGAGCTTGCCCTGCTCCTCGCGGGCGGCGTGGTAGCCGCCGTTCTCCTTGAGGTCACCTTCGTCGCGGGCGGAGCTGATCTCGGCAAGGATCTCCTGGCGTCGGGGGCCCTTCAGGTATTCCAACTCCGCGGTGAGCTTGTCGAATGCACCCTTGCTGAGCCAGATAGTGGCAGCCGTGGTCTCGGTCGACTGAGTCATAGCGAGTTACTCCTGATGGGTAGTGAATAGGTAAGGGGCGCCGGTCAACCCCCATTCACCGGCGCCTTTTCTCCCTGCTGTGCGGGCGTGTTTCACCCAGCTGAACGTTCTGCGGGAGATTGTCAGAAGGTTCAGTTTAACAAGGCAACCACACCCGAAGACAGTTCGCGACCGAAACGTTGCGCAATCTGACCGCGGGACCGTTCCCCGGAACGTCGGGGCACGCCCTCAGGGCGTGGTCACCGGATATCCCTTGCTGCGCAGCTGTTCGAGCACTCGCTCGGCGTGGTTCTGGCCCCGGGTCTCCAGCTGGAGCTGCACGCCGACCTCGGCGAGCCGTAGCCCGGGGTTGGTGCGCGAGTGCACCACCTCCATGACGTTGGCTCCGGTGTCGCCGATCACCGACAGCAAGGTGGCCAGCGCACCGGGCTGGTCGGGGATCGTCACCGCGACCGGCAGGTAGCGCCCGGCCAGCGTCATGCCGTGCTGGATCACCTTGCCGAGCAGGAGCGGGTCGATGTTGCCGCCCGAGAGCACGACCACGACCGGTCCCTCGAACGCCTCGGGCGCCTCCATCAGGGCGGCGACGCCGACGGCGCCGGCCGGCTCGACGACCAGCTTGGCCCGCTCGGCCAGCGCCAGCAGCGCGCTCGAGATCGCCTCCTCCGAGACGGTGCGGATCTCGTCGACATAGGTCTGGATCATCGGGAAGTTGGTCTCCCCCGGCAGCCCCACCGCGATGCCGTCGGCCATCGTCGGCATCTTGTCGAGCCGGATCGGGCGGCCCTCGCGCAGCGAGACCGGGTAGGCGGCGGCCGTCTCGGCCTGCACGCCGACCACCTTCACGTCGGGGTGCTTCGCCTTGATCGCGAGCGCCGCCCCGGCGAGCAGGCCACCACCGCCGAGCGGGATGACGACCGTCTTCACGTCGGGCGCCTGTTCGAGGATCTCGAGCCCGATCGTGCCCTGGCCGGCGACGACGTCGGGGTGGTCGAAGGGGTGGATCATCACGGCGCCGGTGCGCTCGGCGAAGGCCATCGCGGCCTCGAGGCACTGGTCGACGTACTGCCCCTCGAAGATCACCTCCGCGCCGTAGGCGCGGGTGGCCTTCTCCTTCGGGATCGGGGCACCCTCGGGCATGAACACCGTGGACGGGATGCCGAGGGTGGTCGCCGCCAGCGCGACCCCCTGGGCGTGGTTGCCCGCGCTGGCGGCCACCACGCCGTTGCGGCGCTGCTCCTCGGAGAGCCGGGCGATGCGTACGAAGGCTCCGCGGGCCTTGAAGGAGCCCGTCCGCTGCAGGTTCTCGCACTTGAGGATGACCGTGTCGCCGATCATGTCGGTGAGCCAGCGGGCTCCCTGGACGGGCGTCTCGGTGATGTGGTCGCGCAGCAGCTCGCGGGCCTCGACGATGTCCTCGTACGTCGGCTGACCGGTCGTCGGCTGACCATGCATCTCAGGCACTGCCTGCTCCTGGGCTCGGCGGGGGTGGGGAGGTCGGGCCGCCGGCCGGCACCGGGGGTGGCGGCGATGTCGGTGCCTGGGCCGGGGCGGTGGCGGTCAGATGGTTGACCACCGCATTGAGCGCGGCCACCAGCGGCACCGCGACCAGCGCACCGGCCACGCCACCGAGCACGATGCCGGTCGCGACCGCCAGGATGACGCCGAGCGGGTGGACCCGGACCCAGCGGCCCAGCAGGAACGGCTGCAGGCCGTGAGCCTCGAGCTGCTGGACCAGGATCACGCCGCCGAGCATCAGCAGCGCCGTCACCGGGCCCTGGGAGACGAGCGCGACGAGCACGGCGACCGCGCCGGCGACCGTCGCCCCGATCAGGGGTACGAACGAGCTCAGGAAGACGAGCACGCCGATCGCCACCACGAACGGGACCTGCAGGGCCGCGGCGATGATCATGATGCCGACCGCGTCGACCGCGGCCACGATGACCGTGGCCCGGGTGAACTGGGTCAGCGAGACCCAGGCGACCCGGCCCGAGCTGTCCATCCGGCTGCGGGCGGCCCGCGGCGCGAGCCGGACCAGCCAGCCCCAGATCCGCTCGCCCTCGGCGCAGAAGAAGTAGGTGGAGAAGAGCACGATGAACAGGCCGGCGAAGACGTCGAGGGCGACCCCACCGACCTCGCTGACCCGGGAGAACGGGTTGGAGGCGTACGCCGCCGCCCAGTCCTCCAAGGTGGTCTGCACCGTGTTGAGCCAGGTGTCGATCTGGGTCTCGCTCGCGTTGAACGGCCCGTTGATCAGCCAGTCGCGGATCTCGTCGAGCGCCTTGACGGTCTGCCCGGCCAGGTCGTTGAAGCCGTTGGCGACCTGGGTGCCGGCGAAGCTCAGCATGGCGATGACGGCGACGAGCACGCCGAGCACGACGAAGAGGGCCGAGACGCTCCGCTTCAGGCCTATCCGGGCCAGGCCGTTGACGATCGGGGAGACGAGCGCGGCGATCAGCAGCGCGATCACCACCGGGACCACGACGATGCTGAGGAAGCCGAGAGCGCGGACGATGAGGTAGCCAGCGGCGACGATCACCAGGAACCGCCAGGCCCACTGCGCGGAGAGCTCGACTCCGTAGGGGACGTCGGTGCGGCTCACCGCCTTGGGCGCGGTCAACGGCTCGGGCGCGGCCAGCTGCTCCTGCCGCTCCTCGCGCAGGCGCTCGAACTGGTTGACGAGGCGCAGCGCGAAGTTCTCCGCCGACTCGCGGGCCTCCGCGGCAGCCTCCTTGGCCACCTCGGCGGACTCCCGCGCGTCGGCATCCTCCTGGGCGTGACGCTGGGCCTCACGCGCCTCACGGTTGCGTCTGAACGCGCCTGTCATCCGCTCGAAGCCATCCCTCGCGGTCGACTTCTCGCCCCCGGGTGCATCCCCCTGATCGGTCACCTGACAGAGGCTACCGGGAGGGTGCGAGGTGGGTCGCAAGGTGCCGTGCCGTCGCGGGGTGCGAACGCGCGAGCAGGCCCACCGCGGCGAGCACGTAGTCGCTGTCCACCGCCCGCAGCGGCCCCTCCGGGAGCTGCCATCCCCCGCGCGCCGACCAGCGCATCACCCGCGCCTCGATGCCTGCGCGACCGTGCCTGAGTACGCCACCGGAGCCGATCACCACGCCGACCCGGCGCAGGTCGGTGCCGGTGCGCTCGATCACCTTGCCGCTCGGGGACAGGACGACCCGGGACCGGCCCGCGTGCCGCTGCAGGGCCGTGGAGATCGCGATCCTCGCCAGGAGCTCGTCGATGTCCTTGTCCTGCTCGGTGCGCGGCAGCCAGCCGGGGTGGTTGCGCCGATGCTCGACCTCGCCGGAGAGATCCGACTCGGCGAGGCTCGGGTCGGAGTGGTCGGCCGCGGCGAGCGTCGTGGTCGCCGACCAGCGCATGCCCAGATCGCCCTCGACGGTGCGGGTCACCGGGGTGACGGCGACGACCTCCTCGCGGACGTGCTCGGCCTCGGGGTCGGGGCGGACCACGCTGTGCACGTCGGTCGTGGCACCGCCGACGTCGACGACGACCACGTCCTCGCCGAGCACCTCGGCCAGCGTCTCGACCCCCTGGAGCACGACATCGGGGGTCGCCCCCTGGACGATCCGCCGGAAGTCGGCCCGGCTGCTGAGGTTCTTGCCGCCGATCACGTGCTCGAGGAACATCTCCCGGACCGCCGCACGGGCGCTCTCGGGCGCGAGCACGCCGATCTTGGGGACGACGTTGTCGCAGGTCACGTGGGGAACATCGGCCAGGATCTCATCGATCTCCGGGTTCGCCTCACGGTTGCCCGCGACGACCACCGGCCCGCGCCAGCCGGCCGCGGCCAGGTCGCGGGCGGCGGAGACGATGGCGTCCCGGTTGCCCCCGTCGGTGCCGCCGGTCAGCAGCACCAGGTCCGGGGTGGTGAGGCTCAGCGTGGTCCCCAGGTCGCTCTCGGCCTCACGGCCTGCGGTCGCGACCACCGCGACCACCTTGCCTCCGCTGGACAGCGCCACCCGCCGCCCGGCCTCGGCGGTCACCAGCTCCTCGTTGCCGACCACGGCGATCCGGAGCCCACCGCCGGCCGAGGAGCAGGCGAGGATCTCGGCGCCGGCCGCCCGGGTGTCCTGCTCGGCGAGGGCCGCCAGGCAGGCGTCGTAGGCGTCCATCACCTCGTGCAGCGACGTCGGTGCGCTCGCGGAGCCGAGGACCTCGCCGGCGACGAGGTCGACGTGGAGTGCCTTGGTCCAGGTGGAGCCGAAGTCGACGCAGACGGCGGTCTGTGGCGCCTCAGCTCTGGTCAAGGGCCTGCTCGAGGTCCGCGACCAGGTCCTCGGCGTACTCGATCCCGACGGAGAGCCGCACCAGGTCGGCCGGCACCTCGAGGTCGGTGCCCGCGACCGACGCGTGGGTCATCCGCCCCGGGTGCTCGATCAGGCTCTCGACGCCGCCGAGCGACTCGCCCAGCGTGAAGATCTTGGTGCGCTCGCACACCGCGAGCGCAGCGGCCTCGCCGCCCTCGACCCGGAAGGAGATCATGCCGCCGAAGCGCTTCATCTGCTTCTGCGCGACCGTGTGACCGGGGTGGGTCTCCAGGCCGGGGTAGATCACCTCGCCGACCTTCGGGTGCGAGGTCAGGAAGTCGGCGACGCGCTCGGCGTTGTCGCAGTGGCGGTCCATGCGTACGGCCAGGGTCTTGAGGCCGCGCAGCGTCAGCCAGGCACCGAACGGGTCGGCGATCGCACCGGCCGCGTTCTGCAGGTAGCCGATCTTCTCGGCGATCTCGAGGTCACGGACGACCACGGCACCACCGACGACGTCGGAGTGGCCACCGACGTACTTCGTCGTGGAGTGCACCACGACGTCGGCGCCGAGGGTGAGCGGCTGCTGCAGGTAGGGGCTGGCGAAGGTGTTGTCCACGACCAGCCGGGCGCCGGCCTCGTGGGCGACCGTGGCCAGCGCGGAGATGTCGGCGATGTTGAGCAGCGGGTTGGTCGGCGTCTCGACCCAGACCACCTTGGTCTTGCCCGGCTGGATCGCGGCGGCGACCGCGTCGACGTCGGCGACCTGGGCCGGCGTGTGCGCGATCCCCCACTGGCTCTCGACCTTGTCGATCAGCCGGTGGGTGCCGCCGTAGGCGTCGTCGGGGATGACCATGTGGTCACCGGGCCGCATCAGGCTGCGGATCAGGGTGTCCTCGGCGGCCAGGCCGGAGGCGAAGGCGAACCCCTTCTCGCCCTCCTCGACCGCCGCCAGGGCGCCCTCGAGCGCGGTGCGCGTCGGGTTGGCGGAGCGGCTGTACTCATAGCCGTTGCGCAGGCCGCCGACGCCGTCCTGCTTGTAGGTCGTGGTGGCGTAGATCGGCGGGATCACCGCACCCGTCGTCGGGTCGGGCTCGTAGCCCGCGTGGATCGCCTTGGTCTCGAATCCGGCCTTGCCGAGGTGCTGCTGCTCGCTCACGGTCCGAGCCTACGTCCGATCTCGTCGCCCGGGCCATCCGGGAACGTTCGCGCGTCGAACTGTGTTGGAGACTGGTAGCAACCCTGACTTTCTGGAGGTCACTCATGTTCGGTCGACCCACACAGCTCTTCCCCGAGGACCGCACGCTCGCCGGGCGCGACCAGGCGCTCTTCGACCTGCCCGCCAAGCACCGCGTCCTGGGCACTCCCCTGCTCGCCTCCGCTTCGGACGGGACCGCTCCGGAGGGGTCCGAGGTGGCGTACTTCGGTCTCGGCTGTTTCTGGGGTGCCGAGGAGATCTTCTGGCAGACGCCGGGGGTCTACTCGACCGCCGTCGGGTACCAGGGCGGCACGACGGCCAACCCGACCTACGAGGAGGTCTGCAGCGGTCAGACCAACCACACCGAGGCGGTCCGGGTGGTCTTCGACCCCACCGTGGTCTCCTATGCCGACCTCGTCAAGAAGTTCTTCGAGGTGCACGACCCGACGCAGGGGATGCGGCAGGGCAACGACGTCGGTACGCAGTACCGCTCGGCGCTCTACTACGTCTCCGACGCGCAGCGGGAGACCGCTGAGGAGCTGACCAAGATCTACGGCGACGAGATCGCCCGGCGGGGCTACGGCGAGATCACCACCGAGATCCGCGAGGTCCCGACCTTCTACGCCGCCGAGCCGGCCCACCAGCAGTACCTCGATCGCGTGCCCAACGGCTACCGCTGCCACGCGAACACGGGGATCGCCTTCCCCGCCTGAGGTCGGGTCAGGTCAGCGGCAGATACATCACGTGGAGGCCGACCCGGCCGTGCGACGTCGAGTCGAAGGCGTCCGGGGCGGTCCCGATGATCTGGAAGCCGAGCGCCTGCCACAGGCGTACGGCGGTGGTGTTGGTCTCCACGACGGCGTTGAACTGGATGCCGTGGAAGCCCTGCTCACGGTGCCAGCTCACGCAGTAGTCGCCCAGGGCGCGGCCCACGCCCTTGCCGCGGGCGTTCGGCGAGACCATGAACGAGGCGGTGCCGATGTGGCTGCCGCGGCCCGGGCGGTTGGGGCCCATCTTGGCGCTGCCCAGGATCTCCTCGTTGTCGCCCTCGCCCTCGACCGCGACGACGACGTGGTCGTACATCCACAGGTCCCTGGCCTCTTCGGAGGTGAGGCCCTCGGGATAGGCGTAGGTCTCCCCCGCCGCCACGATCTCGGACCAGAACGGGTAGATCTGCGGCCAGTCCTCGGCCGTCGCTTCGCGGATCTGCACGTGGCAGACGGTATCCGGCACGAGTTCGATCGCTGAAACGGTTTCCCTGAACTGAAACACGTTCTAGATTGTGGGGCATGCCCCGAACCGATCCGCAGAAGCCGCTCCGAGTCGTCGTCTGGTCCACCGGGACGGTGGGACGTCATGCCATCGCGGGAATCGATGCCCATCCCGACCTGGAGCTGGTCGGTGTCTGGACGTCGACGCCGGAGAAGGCGGGTCGGGACGCCGGGGAGCTGGCCGGGCTCGGACGTACGCTCGGGGTGGCGGCGACCACGTCGCGCGACGAGCTGCTCGCGCTCGCCCCGGACTGCGTCGTCCACGCGGCGATGACCGACGACCGGGTGTTCGAGGCGATCGAGGATCTGACTGGGCTGATCCGGGACGGGGTCAACGTCGTCTCGTCCGGTCCGGTGATCCTGGTCCACCCGCAGGGCACGCTGCCGGACGAGATGATCGCC
Source organism: Nocardioides sp. NPDC054178 (assembly GCF_055585005.1). NCBI lineage: Bacteria > Bacillati > Actinomycetota > Actinomycetes > Propionibacteriales > Nocardioidaceae > Nocardioides > Nocardioides sp. NPDC054178. The sequence continues at coordinate 139,016 of NZ_JBVJKY010000008.1, read as the reverse complement.
GGGATCGACGATGCCGGGCGGGCGGGCGGTGCGTCGCTGCACGTCAACGGCATCGACCCGGGCTTCGCCAACGACGTCCTGCCGCTCGCGATGACGTCGCTGTCCCAGCGGATCGACCATGTCCGAGTCAGCGAGATCGCCGACTACTCGACGTACTACCAGCCCGTCGTGATGAAGGACCTCTTCGGCTTCGGCGGCTCGCTGGAGGACAAGCCGTTCCTGTGGGAGCCGGGTGTGCTGAGCACCGCCTGGGGCCCCGTCGTCCGGGTCCTCGCCGCCGGTCTCGGGGTGACCCTCGACGAGCCGCTCGTCGAGCACGTCGAGCGGCGTCCTGCGGTCAAGGACACCAAGACCGTCTCGGTCGACATCGCCGAGGGCACCCAGGGCTCCGTACGTTTCACCGTCACCGGCAGCGTCGGCGGAGTCCCCCGCATCACCCTCGAGCACGTCACCCGCACCGACGCGGCCTCCGACCCCGACTGGCCGGTGCCGGCGACGGGCGACGGCTGCTACCGCATCGAGATCACCGGCGAACCGTCGATGACCGTCGAGTTCAGCCACCACGGCGAGCACGGCGACCACAACGTCTCCGGGATGATCGTCACCGCCCAGCGCCTGGTCAACGCCATCCCCGCCGTCGTAGCCGCCGCCCCCGGCCTGGTCAGCCCCCTCGACCTCCCCCTGATCACCGGCCGCGGCCTCATCCCCCGATGAGCGAGCCGTCACCTACGTCGGCCGAGACGTCACCCCGGGCGGCCGAGACGTCACCCCGGGCGGCCGAAAGGTCACCCCAGTCGGTCGACACGTCACCCCAGTCGGCCGAGACGTCACGTACGTCGGTCGACACGTCACCCCCGTCGATCGAGAAGTCACCCCGGTCGCTCGACACGTCACCCCGCTCGGTCGAGAGGTCAGTCCGGTCGATCGATACGGCACGTACGTCGATCGACACGTCAACCCCGTCGGCCGACACGTCACATAAGTCATCTCGGCCGACGCAAGTGACGCCTCGGCCGACCGGAGCGACGCCTCGGACGACCGGAACGACGCCTCGGCCGACTGCCCAGACGCCTCGGCCGACGCCGCTGACGCCTCGGCCGACCACCCAGACGCCTCGGCCGACGCCGCTGACGTCTCGGCCAGCGCAAACGACGTCTCGGCCGACCGGCCTGACGTCTCGACATGGAGGAAACAGATGAGCATTCTCGAACGGTTCAGACTGACCGATCACGTGGCTGTGGTGACGGGGGCGGGGCGCGGGATCGGGGCGGCGACCGCGGTGGCGCTGGCCGAGGCCGGGGCGGACGTGGTGATCGCCTCACGCACCGAGAAGCAGCTTCGAGCGGTCGCCGAGAAGGTCGAGGCTGCGGGCCGGCGGGCGCTGGTGGTGCCGGCCGACTTGGCCGACACGGCTGCGACAGCGGGGCTGGCGGAGCAGGCGTACGAGGAGTTCGGGCGTCTCGACATCGTGGTCAACAACGTGGGAGGGACGATCCCGAACACGTTCCTCGACACCGACGAGGGCTATCTCGAGGAGGCCTTCCACTTCAACGTGACCACGGCCCACGCGCTGACGCGGGCGGCGGTGCCGTACCTGCTGAAGAGCCCGGACGGGCAGCAGTCGGTGGTGTCGATCAGCTCGATGATGGGACGTACTGCGGGGAGGGGCTATCTGGCCTACGGCACCGCGAAGGCGGCGCTGGCGCACTGGACGCGGCTGGCCGCGACCGACCTGGCGCCACGGATCCGGGTCAACGGCATCTTCGTCGGCTCGGTGCGTACCAGCGCCCTCGAGTTCGTGGCGGGCGACGACACCATGCGCGGCGAGATCGAGGCGAAGACGCCGCTCGGACGGATCGGGGAGGCCGAGGACATCGCCGCCGCGGTGGTCTATCTGACCTCTCGGGCCGGACAGTTCGTCACCGGGAAGCTGCTCGAGGTCGACGGCGGTACCGAGACGCCGACGCTGGACCTCAAACTCCCCGACGTCGGCGCCTAGACGCCACGGGCTAGACCGTGACGTCCTTGTGCCAGGACTCGGTGACGTAGTCGGTCACCCAGCCCATCGACTTGTAGAGCCCGTCGGCTCCGGTGGGGCTGTCGGCGTCGACCTCGAGCGAGACCCGGTCACGGCCGCGCTCGATCGCGTCGCCGATGACCGTGTAGAGCAGCCCCTTGGCCACCCCGCGGACGCGGGCGTTGCGGTTGACGCCGATGTACTCGACGTACGTCCCCTCGACCCCGGCCGCGTTGGCGGGCAGCACCGAGGCGACCAGCGAGCCGGCCGGCAGCTCACCCTCAGGTGTGTCGACGTAGGCGAGCCACCAGTGGTCCCAGCGGTGGCCGGGGTCCTCGCGGAGGCGCTGCACGAACTCCGGGAAGCTCTCCCGGTAGGAGTTGAAGTGGTCCTGGAAGGACTCCTCCAGGGTCTGGTGGACGGTCTGCAGGTCGGCCGCGACCGGCATCCCGTTCTCGTGGGTCTCGACCGGGCGGATGGTCACACCCTCGCGCAGCGGGGGCACCGTCTCGTCGGGCAGGACCGGCCGGCTCATGTGCAGCCAGGTGCGCTTGTTGGTGAACCCCGCCGCGGCCAGCCACTCACGCTGCACGGTGTCGTCGGCGAACGGGCTGGCGTCGAGGTGGGACTCGGTGATGCCGCGCAGCTCGGCCATCGCGCGGGTCTGGTCCTCGAGCCAGGCATAGAGCCCGGCGGCGACCTCGGCGGCCTGGGCGATGGTGCGGTCGACGTAGAGGTAGACGAGCGTGCGGCCGGCGGCGCGGTCGTGAGCGATGGCCCAGGCGCGGATGTCGCCGTCAGGGTCGAGCGCGACGATCTGCTGACGGGTCCAGGAGGCGGGCCCGGCGATCTCGCCGGTGATGGCGTCGGCATCGACCTTTCCGGAGCCCTCGAACGGCGTCTTGTCGGCCGCCCGAAGCCTCAGCAGGGCGGGGAGATCGTCGAGGTCAGGGACCTTCGCCGTCCATCCGGCAGGGAGTTCCACGGGCGTCTCGCTATGGTCGCTCACCCGGCCATTCTCCCAAACGTCACGAGACGTCGACCCACTGGTCCGTGCCGGGGACCAGCGCGGACGTGCCTGCGGTGAGTTCTGCGACGAGCGCTTGGAGGCGTTTCTCCTCGGCCGGCGGAGCCCCGATCCGCAGCGTCACAGCACTGCCGTAGGTGGTCTCGAGGACGGCCACCCCGGCGGATCGTAGGTCGGTCTCGAGGCGGCCGGCGGCGTCGTACGAGACCTGGATCCGATACTCCCGGACCAGCTCCCGCCGCAGCGTGCCGACCTCCTCCAGCGCGGTGCGGACGGCGTCGGAGTAGGCCCGGACGAGGCCACCCGCGCCGAGGAGCGTTCCGCCGAACCAGCGGGTCACCACGGCGACCGTGTCCGAGACCCCGGCGCCACGGAGCACCTCGAGCATCGGCGCCCCGGCGGTGCCGGCCGGCTCGCCGTCGTCGTTGGAGCGCTCGACCGGCTGCGGCGGCGGACCGATCCTGAAGGCGGAGCAGGTGTGGCGGGCGTCCCAGTGCTGCTTGCGCAGCCGCTCGACCACCGCCCGCGCATCGGCCTCCTGCTCGACCCGGGTGAGCGTGCACAGGAACCGGGACCGCTTCTCCTCGATCTCGGCGGCGCCGTCGCGAGCGATGGTCAGGTAGCGGCTCACCCCGGAGCTCATGTCACCACAGCCCCAGCACGCTGCCGCCGATGCGGATGATGAATCCGGCGACCACGACGATGAAGAAGACACGTACGAACCCGGCTCCCTTCGCCACCGCCGTCCGCGCCCCGAGGTAGCCGCCGACCAGGTTGCACACACCCATCACCAGGCCGGTCTTCCACAGCACCGCGCCCTGCGGGATGAAGACCACCAGGGCGGCGAGGTTGGTGGCGACGTTGGCCATCTTCGCCTTCGCACTCGCCTCCAGGAAGGAGTAGCCGAGGAGGCCGACGAGCCCGATCACCAGGAAGCTGCCGGTCCCGGGACCGAGGGCACCGTCGTAGAAGCCGACCGCGAACCCGACCACCATCGCGCCGATCAGGTGCCGGTGGCCGTCGTACCTCAGCTCGGTCGCCTCGCCCAAGGACGGCTTGAAGAGCACCCACGCCCCGACCAGGATCAGCGCGATCAGGACGATGGGCTCGAAGACGGCCTCGGGAAGGTACGACGCCACCCCCGCGCCCAGCGCGGAGCCCGCGAACGCGAGGATCATGAGCGGGATGAACGTCTTCGGGTCCGGCCCCACCCGCCGGTAGTAGGTCGCGGCGCTGATCGAGGTGCCGAAGATCGAGGCCAGCTTGTTGGTCGCCAGGATCTGCACCGGCGCGGCGCCGGGCATGAACAGCAGCAGCGCCGGCAGCTGGATCAGCCCACCCCCGCCGACCACCGCGTCCACATAGCCGGCGGCCAGGGCCGCGATCGCGAGAAGGGCAAGTACGTTCAGCGTCTCCTCGGGCACGAGCGCAGGTTACGCGGCCGGATGCTCACCGAGTTAACTCGGTAAGCATCCGCCCCAGGCTCAGCCGGCCCACCAGCCGCGGCCCCCGAACGCATCGGGATAGCCGCCGTAGGAGTTCGACGTACGCCGCGCCGTCCTGTCGCCCAGATAGGACCCGACCACGGCGGCACCGAGGTCGTCGAGCTCGGGCGCGACGACGCGGCCCTCGACGCGACGGGCCATGGAGTCGATGAAGCGGGCCAGGCCGGGGTCGTCGCCGAGGCGGAAGAAGGTCGTCTGGGCGCCGAGGCGACGGGAGTTCTCCAGCTCCTCGACGGACCGCGCGATCGTCACCGGGTGCGGCGGGTAGGAGAACCACACGTCGCCGCCCGGCTCCAGGTGGGCGGTGGGCTCGCCGTCGGTCACGATGAGGAGCACCGGCTGGGCGCCGGGGTGCTTGCGGAAGTGCCGGTTGGCGAGCAGCAGCGCGTGGTGCAGGTTGGTGCCCTTGTCCCAGATCGCATCCAGGGCGGTCAGCTTCTCGATCTCCATCGTCTGGGCGTAGCGCCCGAACGAGATCAGCTGCAGGTCGTCGTTGCGGAAACGGCTCTTGATCAGGGTGTGCAGGGCCAGCGCGGTGCGCTTCATCGGCACCCAACGGCCATCCATCGCCATCGAGAAGCTGGTGTCGACCAGAAGGGCGACCGCCGCCTGCGTACGCGCCTCCGTCTCCTGCACCTCGATGTCGTCGACGGTCAGGCGGACCCCGGGGCCGCGGCGGCCCTCGCCCACTTCGCGGATGACGGCGTTCGTGATCGTCCGAGGTACGTCCCAGGGCTCGGTGTCGCCGAAGGCCCAGGGCCGTGAGGAGCCGGAGAGGTCGCCCGCCGCCCCGGCGCGCTGGAGGTCGCGTTCGCCCTGCCGTCCGGAGAGCCGCTGCGCGACGTCGCGGAGCAGGGCCTTGCCGAGCTGGCGCATCGCCTTCGGGGTCAGCCGGAGGTCGCCGTCGGAGCCGCGCTCGAGCTGGCCGGAGTCGCGTAGCGCCTGCTCGAGCTCCTGCAGGGTGCGCGCGTCGACCGCGGCCTGGTCACCGAGCTGCCGGGAGAGAGCGTCGAGGTCGATGTCGTCGAGCCGCGAGCCGGCGTAGGACTGCTGGAGCTGCTCGGAGAGCTGATCGAGCTCGGCGATGTCCTGCAGCACCCCGGTGCCGTCACCGAGACCGAGCCCCTCGCCGCCGCCGAACTCCTCGGAGCCGTACCAGTCCTCGCCGGGTCGCGCCGCCTGCAGGTTGGCGTCGAGCTGGGCCATCTGCTGCATCAGCGCCGGCGAACCGAACGCCTGCGCCGAGAGCTCCATCAGCTCGCGTCGCTGCTCGGCCGACATCGAGTTGAGCATCCGCTGCGCCGCCGCGGAGCGCTGCGCGAGCGCGTCGAGCAGCTCGTCGATGTTCTGCGGGTTCTCGGGGAAGTGCTGGCCGTGCTTGGCCATGAACTCCTCGAAGTCCTCGGGGGTGTCCTCCCCTCGGTTGTGCTTCTCGAGCAGCTGGTTGAGGTCACCGAGCATCTCCGCGATCGCCTCGCGGTCCTCGTCGGTGGCCCCTTCGAGGGCCTGCTTCATCCCCTTGAACCGCTGGTCGAGGAGCTCGCGGCCGAGCAGGTCCTTGATCTCCTCGTAGGCCTCGCGGGCCTCGCGGGAGGTCCAGTCGTAGGAGGAGAGCTCGCTGACCGCGGCGGCGGTGTTCGGCGAGAGGTTGTCGATCTGCATCTCCCGGAACGCGCGGTCGCCGTCGTCCATGGTGACGTCGCGGGCCAGCTGCTTGCGCTCCTCCAGGACCGCCTTGTCCAGCAGCTCGCGCACCTGCTCGAGTGTGCCGTCGAGGTTGTGGCGCTGCAGCAGCTCACGACGCCTCTCGGCCACCTGGCGGGCGAGGTCGTCCAGGCCGCGCTGGTCCTGTCCCCCGCGCCGCAGGAACTCCCGCATCGCCCGCTCGGGCGAGTAGCCGGACATCACGTCCTCGCCGATCGCATCCAGCGCCTCGGCGATGTCGACCGGTGGCGCGAGCGGGTCACCCCCGGCGTACTTCTTGTAGCGGCTCATGGTCGGTGCTCCTTCACGCCTGTAACACGCTGTTCGTAGGTCTATCCGGTCGTTCTGATAGGGCGAGTAGTCCTACGAACGACGTGTTACCCCCTGCCGATGCCTCCCGGCTCAGCCATAGATCGTCTCTCCGTCGGCTGTGTCTTTGCCGATCTTCCTGGCCAGGAAGAGGCCTTCCAGGGCGAGCTCCACCGCACTGGCTAGCTGGCCGTCGTTCTTGGGGCCGCCGGTGGACTCGTAGACGCGGTCGCCGATCTGGTCGTAGAGGTCGGACTCGCCCAGGACGGGGAGGCCGGCCAGGAAGTCGCCGGCCGCGACCTTGGTGCCGGTGGTGACCATGCGGCCGTCCTCGATGGCGTCGACGAGCAGCGCGAAGTCGAGGCCGCGGAAGGACTTGCGGACGGTCTCGGCGATGGCCGTACGCAGCAGATGGGTGAGGATCTCGGCCTCGCGGCCCTCCTCGCCGGACTCGAACTCGATCTTGCCGGAGAGCACCTCGACGGCCGTCTCCAGGTCGACGAGGCGGGCGACCGCATCGGGCTCCCCTGCCACGGTGGCGCGGTGCAGCGCCGCGGCGGCGACGGTCTCCGCGCCGGCGATCGAGAAGCGCGCCGAGACGCCGGATCGCTGATCGACCGCGGTGGATGCACGCAGGTGGCGGGTGAAGACGGCGAGGATCTCGAGGAGATGGTCGGGTACGTCGGCGACCAGAGCGGCCTCCTGCCGGATCACCGCCATCTCCGCGGCGAGCTCGCGCGGGTAGTGGGTGCGGATCTCGGCGCCGAAACGGTCCTTCAGCGGGGTGATGATCCGGCCGCGGTTGGTGTAGTCCTCCGGGTTCGCGGAGGCCACCACCAGGAGGTCCAGAGGCAGCCGCAGCACGTAGCCGCGGATCTGGATGTCGCGCTCCTCCATCACGTTGAGCATCGCGACCTGGATCCGCTCGGCGAGGTCGGGCAGCTCGTTGATCGCGACGATGCCGCGGTGGGAGCGCGGGATCAGGCCGAAGTGGATCGTCTCCGGGTCGCCCAGCGAGCGTCCCTCGGCGACCTTCATCGGGTCGACGTCGCCGATCAGGTCGGCCACGGACGTGTCGGGGGTGGCCAGCTTCTCCGAGTAGCGCTCGGAGCGGTGCTTCCACGCGATCGGCAGCGCCTCGCCGGCCGTCGCCGCCAGCCGCTGGGAGCCCACGCTGACGGGCTCGTAGGGGTGCTCGCCGAGCTCGGAACCCTCGATGACCGGGGTCCACTCGTCGAGCAGCCCCACCAACGTACGCAGCAGCCTGGTCTTGCCCTGACCACGCTCGCCGAGCAGGACGACGTCGTGCCCGGCGATCAGCGCGCGCTCGAGCTGGGGGATGACGGTGTCCTCCAGCCCGTGCAGCCCGGGCCAGGGGTCCTCGCCCGCTGCCAGCTTCGCCAGCAGGTTGTCGCGGATCTCCTCGCGGAGCGACTTGAACACATGGCCGCTCGCGCGAAGCTGGCCGAGGGTGCTGATCGTGGGTGCGGCAGTCACGGACGCAACGCTACGCCGCCGCCCAACCCCTGGGCGGTCTCGGCGTCGACGTCCCGATCCGCGGATGTCGAGGACCCGACGCTGGCGAGCAGATCCTCGACCCGCTCCCTGGTCAGCGCGGTGCGGTCGAGTTCCCCCACCTCGTCCAGGATCGCCACCACCTCGTGGAGCGTCGCCCGAGCCTGCGGGACGCGGTCGGTCTCGCGCTCGATCACCGCGCGGCGTACGAGGACGTTGGCCTCACCCCACCGGTTGCGCTCCTCGAGCCGTTGGGTCAGCTCCAGCCGCAGGTGGGTCTCGGCCTCGGTGAAGCGCCCCAGGCCGATCAGGGCGTCGACCAGCGTCATCCGCGGCGAGGCGGAGGAGTCGACGTCGACCGGACCGAAACCGATCTCCTCCTCGACCAGCCGCGCGGCGTTCTCGTAGCGCTCCATCCGGACATAGACCTCGGCCAGCCCGATCAGGCTGGCGCGAGCACGGTCGTCCATCCCGGCCGCATCCGCGACGGCGTACGCCTCCTCGAGCACCGCTACGGCCTCGTCGAGGGAGCCGATCATGCTCAGCGCCTGGCCGCAGTTGGACAGCGCCATCTCCAGACCGGCCGCGGTCCCGGCCTCGCGGAAGACCGCAGCGGCGCCCCGGAACTCCGAGATCGCCCGGGTCAGGTCGCCGACCCGGGCCCGGCTGATCCCGGCCTGGTTGCGGAGGTAGGCCGCATCGACCAGCTCACCGGCGCGAAGGGCCGCGTCGAGACCGAGCTCCTGCAGGGGAACGGTCTCGGCGGGTGGGTGCCGCATCGAGAGGCTGAACATCTTGTTGACCAGCTGGTAGGCGGGGCCCAGCAGCCCCGCACGCACGGCGAGACGTACGGCGCTGCCCATGGTCAGCCACTCCCGGTCACCCCAGGCGCGGGCCTGCTGCGAGGTCGCGAAGCTCAGCGGCGTCACCCCCTCGACGACCGGATCGAGGCTCATCAGCCGGAAGGACCGGCCGTCGGCCTCGGAGGCCGCGACCAGCGAGTGCGTGTACCAGCTGACCAACCGCAGCAGCGCCTCGCCGGACTCCTCCTCGGAGCCCATCTCCAGGGCGTAGTCGCGGATCAGGTCGTGGAGCACGAAGCGTCCGGGGCGGTGCTCACGGACGAGGTTGGCGTCGACCAGCTTGTCGACCAGGCGCCGGGCGGTGGCGATGTCGACCGCGAAGAGCGCCGCCATAGCGGGCATCCCGATCTCGTGACCCGGGCGGAGGCCGAGGAGGCGGAAGGCACGCCGCGACTCCTCGTCGAGGGAGTCGTAGGACCAGGAGAAGACCGCGCGCAGGTCGGAGATGGGGTCGAGCGGCGCCTCCAGCGCCGCCAGCCGGCTCGTCTCTCCGTCGAGCTGGGCGACCAGGTCGGTCAGCGGCAGGTCGGGGTAGCGGCTGCAGCGCTCGGCCGCGACGGCGAGAGCGAGCGGCAGATGCCCGCACCTTTCCGCCAGGGCGCGTACGTCCGCCTCGTCGGCCGTGCGGTCGATGAGCCGCTGCCTCAGGAAGGCCGCCGACTCCGCCGGGGCGAGCGTGTCCAGCGCGAGCCGGCGAGCGCCCTCCCGGGTGGCCAGTCCGCGCAGCTGGCTCCGGCTGGTCACCAGCACCAGCGAGTCGCCACCCGGCAGCAGGGGCCGCACCTGGGCGGAGTCACGAGCGTTGTCGAGCACGACGAGCATGCGTCGCTGCGCGAGGGTCGTACGCAGCAGGGCCGATGCCGCGTCCACCTCGGCCGGCAGCGAGGCGGCGTCGACGCCGAGCCCGATCAGCAGCGTCGTGAGCGCCTGAGCGTGCGAGAGCGGCTCGCCCGGCCCGAAGCCGCGCAGGTCGATGAAGAGCTGACCGTCGGGGAAGTGCTCGGTGCGGGCACGAGCCCAGTGCACCGCGAACGCCGTCTTGCCCACCGCCCCGATGCCGTGCACGGCGACCACGCTCGGCCAGCCGGCGTCGTGGGAGACGGTCACCGCGTCGAGCAGCCGCAGCTCGGCCTCACGACCGGAGAAGCTGGGGATGTCGGCCGGCAGCTGTCTCGGGACCAGGTCCTCCTCCGAGACGCGCTGCGCGGGCACGGTCGGCTGGCCCCGGGAGACCTCCGGGACCGGCGAGGAGCCGGTCAGCAGCCGGGTGAACGTCGCGCGCAGCTCCGCGCCGGGGTCGGCCCCGAGCTCGTCGGCCAGCCGCGCCCGGACCTCCTCATAGGCCTCCAGCGCCTCGGCGGTGCGTCCCGCGGCGTCCAGCGCGTCCAGGAGCACCACCCACAGCGACTCGCGCAACGGATGGTCGCCCACCACGCGGCGCACGTCGGCGACCGCCTTCGCGGCCCGGCCCGCGGCGATGTCGAGCTCGGCGCGATGCTCCAGCGCGGCGAGGTAGCGGTCGACCAGCCACGGGCGGGTGCGCTCGGCCAGCGAGTCCCCGGACGGCTCGTCGAACGGCTCGGCACGCCACAGCGCGATCGCCTCCTCGAGCCGGTCGTAGGTCTCCGGCCCCTCGGCCGCGTCGAGCAGGTCGATGAAGGTGAGCGCGTCCACCGAGGAGCGCGGCAGGTCGAGGATGTAGCCGCCGGCGGCGCGGCGTACGACCTCCTTGCCGAGCACGCGACGCAGCCGCCCGATGTAGGTGTGGAGGCTGCCACGTGGGTTGTCCGGCAGCTCCTCGCCCCAGATCCGGTCGGCGAGCAGGTCTGCGGAGACGGGCGTGCCGGCCTCCAGGGCGAGCAACGACAGCAACGTACGCGGGCGCCGCCCCGGGACCTCCACGGGCTCGCCCGCGCGCGTGACGATCAGAGGGCCCAGCAGACAGATGTTCACATCCGTCACCGATGCACCCCCGCCGTCCCGAGCCGTCTGCGCCTGAGAGCCACCCCCACACCATAGACGGGGCGCTCCGGGCCTACGAGGAGAATGCGTCCTTTGCGGTACACAATGGGCGCATGTCCCCCTTCGGCCGCACCGCCACCGATTCACCCCTCACCCAGGCGTGCCCGTGCGGCAGCGGGCGACGCTATGCGCTGTGCTGCCACCGGCTGCACCGCGGCGGCGCCCTGGCCGAGACCCCGGAGGAGCTGATGCGCAGTCGCTACGCGGCGTACGCCCTCGGCGACTGGGACTACATCTTCCGCACCTGGCACCCGGGCACCCGTCCCGACGACCTGGGCGTGGCCGCCCCCGACTCTCGGCTGACGTGGACCGGGCTGGAGATCGAAGGCTCCGGGCTCGATGACGACACCCACGGCTGGGTGGCGTTCCGGGCGTCCTACCAGGCACCGTCGGGCGACGGGGTGCTCGCCGAGCACAGCCGGTTCGAGGTGCGTGGCGGGCGGTGGCTCTATGTGGACGGCGAGATCGCGAGTCAATGACCAAACGCAAGCATTCGCGTGAGTTTGGGGCAGACAGTGGAGAAACTGTTGCCGATATGTGGACGCGACCGGGTCTGGCACGTCAGACTCTGACAGGTGACCACTGACGCGACCGAGGACCTGACCGGTCTCGAGCCATCGGCGCGCTCGCTCTTGGACGCGGTCATCGCGATGTCGAGCGAGCTCGACCTGAGTGCCATGCTCGAGAGAATCACCCGCTCCGCCTGCGAGCTGACCGGCGCGAGCTACGGCGCCCTCGGCGTTCTCGGCCTCGACGGTGACCTGCAGGACCTGATCACCTACGGCCACCAGCAGGAGCCGACGCTGCAGGTCGTGGGCAGGAGCCGTGGCCGCCGGGCCCGCCTCGATGTCGATGTGGATGCCGAGGTGGATGCGGACGTCGATCTGGACGCCGAGCCGGCATCGACGACACGGCCCCGGGGCATCACCGCCCCCGAGGCGCTCCGAATGCTCACGCCCCGTACGCCCGACGGCGGCAGCCACGCGCTGCGCACGGGCGACCCCGGCAAGCGCAAGTTCATCGAGGTGCCGCTACGCATCGACGACCGCGACTTCGGCCACCTGCTCCTGTCCGAGAAGGTCGGTGGTGCCGACTTCACCAGCCACGACGAGCAGCTCGTCGTCGCCCTGGCCCGCGCCGCCGGCGCCCAGATCGACAAGGTGCGCGAGCTCGAGCTCAGCGAGCAGCGCCGCAGGTGGCTCGAGGCGAGCGCCGCGCTCAGCCGCGCCCTGACCCCGCCGCTGGACCACCTGGTCGCGCTCGAGCGGATGTGCGAGACCGCGCTGCCGCTGATGCGCGCGATCGGCGTCGGTGCCGGCACCCGCATCGAGCACGGTCTCGTCTCCGGCCTCGCCGCCGCGCCCGGCCAGGAGGAGCGGGTCCGGGCTGTGACCGAGAAGGTCCCGCTCCTGATCGACCGTCGCATCGTCGAGCCGCTCGACCTCGAGGTCGACGGGCTCTACGTCGTGGTCGCTCCGGTGCGCTCCTCGCTCGCCGGCCGCGGCGCGCTGCTGGCGATCTACGACAACGCCGGCGCCGCCCACGACGAGCACGAGCGCGAGCTCTTCTTCGGCTTCGCCGGCCAGGCCGCCCTCGCCCTGGACCGCCTGCGCGCGGTCGAGGACCGCGCCGACCTCGCCGTCATCACCGACCGTGACCGGATCGCCCGCGACCTGCACGACGTGGTCATCCAGCGGCTCTTCGCGATCGGGCTCCAGCTCGAGACCCTGGGCCGCAACCCGCAGCGGGTCGAGGACCTGCCCAAGCGGCTCTCGGAGCAGGTCGACGCGCTGGACCAGACCATCAAGGACGTACGCGGCTCCATCTTCGACCTCAGCAACCACGACGCCTCCTCGCTGCGCGCACAGGTGCGCGAGGTCGTCCGTGAGTACGCAGGCGTCATGGACTTCACCCCGGAGATCAAGATCACCGGACCGGTCGACACCGCGGTGCCCGACTCGGTCCGCAACCACCTGCTGCCGGTCCTGCGCGAGGCGGTCTCCAACCTCGCCCGGCACGCCCAGGCCCACAGCGCCCAGATCGAGCTGACCCTTCAGGACGACGAGGTCAAGCTGGTCGTACGCGACGACGGCGGCGGTGTCCCCGAGGAGGCCGAGGAGAGCGGGCTGAAGAACGCCCGCTGTCGCGCGGTCCAGCTCGGCGGACAGCTCGAGATCGGCCCCCGCTCCCCCAGCGGCACCGAGCTCGTCTGGCAGGTGCCGATCACCGCTGGGGTCTGAGGTCTTCCTGGCTTCCTACTGGCCCCGGCGGGGCTGGAGGAGCTCCTTGGCCATCAAGGCCGCCTGGGTGCGCCGCTGCACGCCGAGCTTGGCCAGGATGCTGGAGACGTAGTTCTTCACCGTCTTCTCGGCCAGGAACATCCGGCCGGCGATCTCACGGTTGGTCAGGCCCTCGCCGATGAGCGCGAGCAGGCGCTTCTCCTGGGGCGTGAGCGCCTGCACCTGCGGCGACTCGCCATCGGGGTTGCGCATCTTCTCCATGACCTTCGCGGTCATCAGCGGGTCGAGCAGCGAGCCGCCGCCGGAGACGGTGCGGATCGCCTCGACCAGGTCGTTGCCGCGGATGTCCTTGAGGACGTACCCCTTCGCCCCGGCCATGATCGCCGAGAAGAGCGCCTCGTCATCGTCATAGGAGGTCAGGATGAGCGCGAGCATGTCGGGGTAGGCCGCACGGACCTCACGGCACACCTCGATGCCCGAGCCGTCGGGCAGGCGGGCGTCGAGCACGCACACGTCCGGCTGGATACGGTCGATGTCCTCGCGCGCCTGGGCGGCGGTGCCACCCTGGCCGACGACGGCGATGTCGTCATGACTGTCGAGCAGCGTCGTCAACCCTTGGCGCACGACCTCATGGTCGTCGAGCAGGTAGACCCGGATCGTCCTCGTCTCGGTCAACACCGTCTCACTTCCCCCATTCGTTGAAGGGAGACCACGGTATCGGTCAGCCCCAGTCCGGTCGATGTGTGAGTCATCCACAGTACGGTTTTCGTGCCGCCATGCGGACCAGGCTCGGCGCCGGGCTCCGTGCCCGACTCTGCGCCAGCTGTCGAGCCATCCTCCCGCGCGAGCACCTCACGCGCCAGCGACGCGGCGGTCGCGGTGTCCAGATGAGCCAAAGGTTCATCCAGAACCAGGACCTTGTGCCCGGCCAGCAGCGACCTCGCCACCGCCAGCCTGGCCCGTTCCCCTCCGGAGACCTCCGCGGCGCCGTCGCCGAGCCTGGTCAACATCCCGGCGGGGAGGGCGTCGAGCCAGTCGCCGAGGTGGGCGCGCCGGATGGCCTGCTCCACCTCGTCGTCGGTGGCTCCGGGCCGCGCGAGACGGACGTTCTCGACGAGGCTGGAGGAGAAGACGTGCGGGTCGTCGTCGACCAGACCCACGATCCTGCGTACGTCCTGTGGGTCCAGGTCACGGGTCGACCGGCCGCCGAGCGTGATCGTGCCGGTGTCCGGGTCCAGGAAGCGCAGCAGCAGCGCGGCCAGCGTGCTCTTCCCGGAGCCGGAGGGTCCGACGATGCCAATCCGCGCGCCCGGCTCGACATGCAGGTCGGGCAGCTCCACGCCGTGGCCACCGGGGTGGGCGGTGACGCCGGTGATCGTGATCGTGGTGTCGTCGGTGGGCTGCTCCGGGTGCTCGGGGGCGACGACCGCCGGGCGGCGCCCGGTGAGATCGTCGAGACGCCGCCGTGCGGCACGGGTACGGGCGCGAGCCGCGCCGGCGTCGGCGAGCGTCGCCGCCGGTTCGGCGAGTGCCAGCGGGATCAGGGTGAGGAGCGCGAGCATCGGGCCGTCGCCGACGGTGGTGTAGGCGGCGGTCGCGGCGACCGCCGCGCCGGCGGTGATCAGCACGACGGCCTTGGCCGCGGACGAGGCGGCCGCCGCGGTCGTGGTCGCTCTGGTGGCGGTGCGGGCGAGGCCGTCGAGGGCCGTCAGCACCGGCTCGCCCGCCTGCCACATCCGGCGCTCGGTCGCCGTCTGGGTCGCCTCGACCACCTGCTCGGACACCGTCGCGCGCACCGTGACCGAGATGCGCTCGGCGCGTGCTGCACCGGCGTACGCGATCCCGAAGGCGGCGCCCGCCGCCAGCACCGTGGCCGTGGTGAAGGCGGCGGCGACCGGGTCGATGAGCGCGGTCGCCGCGACCGCGAGAGCGGCCACGACGGCGTAATCCCGGATCGGCAGCCGCACCCGCAGCTCCTGGTCGAGCACCGCGTCGACGTCGTCCACGACGCTGGCCAGCACGTCTCCCCTTCTGCCCGGGAGCGCGCCCGGCACCAGCGGCACCAGCGCGTCGTAGATCTCCACCCGCCGCCTGGCCAGCAGCCGCAGCGCACTGTCGTGCGACCACAACCGCTCCAGGTAGCGCAGCACCGGACGCGCGATCCCGAACGTACGCACCCCCACCATCGCCGCCACCAGCGTCATGATCACCGGGTGGTAGGACGCCTTGATGATCAGCCATCCCGCCAGCGCCGTCAGCGCCACCCCCGACGCCCAGCTCAGCCCGCCGACCACCGCCGAGCCCCACAACGCCACCCGTGCCGAAGCGTCAGCCCCGTCGGGCGAGGCGTCAGCCCCGTCGGCCGAAGCGTCAGCCCCGCCGGGCGAAGCGTCAGCCCCGCCGGGCGAAGCGTCAGCCCCGTCGGCCGAAGCGTCAGCCCCGCCGGGCGAAGCGTCAGGTACGTCGGGCGAAGCGTCAGGTACGTCGGCCGAAGCGTCAGGTACGTCGGCCGAGATGTCAACGGATGCCGTCTCGACCGACCGGAGCGACGCCTCGGCCGACGCAGGTGACGTCTCGCCCGACCGGAGCGACGCCTCGGCCGACGCGGGTGACGCCTCGGCAGAGAGGGTGATGACTTGGTCGGCGATGTCGATGAGCGCCGGACGGTGGGCGACGAGGACGACGGCGCGATCGCGGGCGAGGTCGGTGACGGTGTCGGCGATGATCCGCTCGGTATCGGGATCGAGATGGGCGGTCGGCTCGTCGAGGAGGACCCAGGGGCGATCGGAGAGTACGACGCGGGCCAGGGCCAGCCGGGCTCGTTCACCGGCCGAGAGGGAGCGGCCGTCCTCGGCCAGGTCGGCGCCGAGACCGCCGGGGAGGTCGGCGATCCGGTCGGCCAGCGCGACCCGCTTCAGCACCTGCCACAGGTCGCTCTCGGTCGCCCGCGGCGACCCCAGCCGTAGGTTGTCGGCGATCGTCCCGCTGACGAACACCGGACGCTGAGGAAGATAGCTGAACCGCTGCCTCCACTCATCGCCCGCCGCCGGCGTCTGCCCCTCGAGCTCCACGGCACCTTCGTACGTCTCCTGCAGGCCTGCGATCGTCGCCAGCAACGTCGACTTCCCGCAGCCGCTCGGGCCCACGATCGCGGTGATCCCCAGCTCCGGGATCGTCGCCGACACCGGCGCCAATGCCGGCCGCTCCCGATCCGGGTAAGTCACTCCGACCTCCCGAAGAGAGATGCCGAGACGTCGCTCCCGTCGATCGAGTTGGCAGTCGGTGCCGTCTCGACCGACGCCCGTGACGTCTCGGCCGACGGGGGTGACGTCTCGGGAGAGGTCGGCGGTGGCCTCGAGCGTGGCCGTACCCTCGGCGGCGGCGTGGAACTCGGTGCCGACACGACGCAGCGGCCAGTAGGCCTCGGGAGCGAGCAGCAGGACCACGAGAGCCGTCTGCAGGTCGACGGAGCCGGCGGCGAGCCGGACCCCGATGATGACCGCCACCAGGGCGACGGAGATGGTGGCGACGAGCTCGAGCACGGCCGAGGAGGCGAACGCGATCTTCAGGGTCTCGAGGGTGCGGCGGCGGTAGCGGTCGGTGATCGTGGCGATGACCCGCGACTGCGCCCGAGCTCGACCGAAGGCGATTAGGGTCGGCAGACCCTTCATCACGTCGAGGAAGTGGCCGGCCAGCGCCGACATCGCCCGCCACTGGCCGGCGGCCTGGTCCCGCGTGGCCAGGCCGACCAGCACCCCGAAGATCGGGATCAGCGGCAGCGTGAGGCCGACGATGAGGCCGCTGAGCGGGTCGGTCCAGGCGATCACCGCGAGCACCATGACGGGCAGCACGCACGCCAGCACCAGCGCCGGTACGTAGCGCGTCAGATAGGGCTCGGCGGCCGAGACGCCGCGGGTGGCCAGGGCCGACAACGAGCCCGAGCGGCCCGCCCGGCCACGCAGGATCGCGCCGACCACCCGGCGCCGCAGGTCCGCCCCGACGACCCCTGCCGCCCGGGCCCCGGCCACGTCGGAGACCACCCCGACCACGGCGCGCCCGGCGAAGACGGCCACGACCGCCAGGGCCCAGCCGCTCACCGACCCGGTGCCGCGGATCGCGGAGATGAGCAGGCCGGTGACGGCGTACGTCTGCGCGATCAGCAGCACCGC
Source organism: Nocardioides sp. NPDC054178 (assembly GCF_055585005.1). Classification (NCBI taxonomy): domain Bacteria; kingdom Bacillati; phylum Actinomycetota; class Actinomycetes; order Propionibacteriales; family Nocardioidaceae; genus Nocardioides; species Nocardioides sp. NPDC054178. The sequence continues at coordinate 121,645 of NZ_JBVJKY010000008.1, read as the reverse complement.
GCCCAGCACGCCGACCGCCACCACGACGGCCAGCGGCCGCCGGGCTACCGACAGCTGGGCTCGCAGTCGCGGGTCGTTCGGTCGCATCTCAATGGGCGGCGGGGATGTGATGGATCGAGATCCGCTTGCGGAAGATCCAGTACGTCCAGGCCTGGTAGCCGACCACGATCGGCGTGAACACCGCCGCGACGATGGTCATCAGCTTCAGCGTGTAGGGCGTCGCCGCGGCGTTCGTCGTGGTCAGCGAGTTCGCGACGTCGGTGCTCGAGGGCATCACGTCGGGGAAGAGCCCGACGAAGAGCCCGGCCACGGCCAGCCCGATCGCGAGGAAGGTGCCGGCGAAGGCGCGCCCCTCACGACCGGCGTACGCAGCCGCCAGCCCGCCCACGAGCGCGGCCGCCGCGAGGACGAAGATGACCGCGGTCCCGAGGTTGCCGGTCAGCGCCTGCGTCCAGATCAGGAACACCACGGCGAGCACCGCCGCGACGGCCCCGACCTTGAGCGCCAGCGCGCGAGCCCGGCCGCGGATCTCGCCGTCGGTCTTGAGCGCGATGAACAGCGCACCGTGGGTCACGAACAGCGACAGCGTGACGAGCCCGCCGAGGAGGCCGTACGGGTTGAGCAGCGTCAGCACCGTGCCGGTGAACTCGAAGTCGGCGTCGATCGGCACCCCGCGCACGATGTTGGCGAAGGCCACACCCCACAGGAACGCCGGCACGTAGGACCCGAAGATCACCGCGCGGTCCCACCAGCCGGCCCAGGTGACCGAGGGCCGCTGGTGGCGGTACTCGAAGGCGACGCCACGCACGATGAGCGCGATCAGGATGAGGAACAGCGGCAGGTAGAAGCCGGAGAACAAGGTGGCGTACCACTCCGGGAAGGCCGCGAACGTCGCGCCACCCGCGGTCAGCAGCCAGACCTCGTTGCCGTCCCATACCGGGCCGATCGTGTTGATCATGACGCGCCGCTCGCGGTCGTCACGGGCCAGCACCGGCAGCAGCATCCCGACGCCGAAGTCGAAGCCCTCCAGGACGAAGTAGCCGATCCACAGCACCGCGATGAGGCAGAACCAGACAGTCGTGAGTTCCATCAGTCGCTCCTCAGTACGCGAAGTTCATCGGCTCGTCGGCATCCGATTCGGAGCCGCGCAGGGACGGTGAAGGTGGCTCGACGAACGGGTCCGGCCCCTTCTTCACGTACTTGACGAGCAGCCCGACCTCGACCACCGCGAGCACGGCGTACAGCAGCGTGAACCCGATCAGCGACATCCACACCTCCCAGGGCACGACCCCGGGCGAGACACCGTTGGCCGTGGTCAGCACCCCGAAGACCACCCACGGTTGGCGACCCATCTCGGTGAAGATCCAGCCCATCGAGTTGCCCAGCAGCACCATCACCGGCGCCGAGATCGCCAGGGCGGGCAGGAAGCGCCCGACCAACCCCGAAGGCGTACGCCCCCGGCGGGTCAGCCACAGGACCGCCAGCCCGATCAGGCTCCCGACGACACCCAGACCCATCATCCAGCGGAAGGTCCAGTAGGTGACCGGGATGTTGGGGGTGTAGTCGCCGGGTGAGTAGTAGGTCGCGCCCGGCGTCGACCCGTACGTCTCGCGGTACTTCTCCTGCAGGTCGTAGATGCCCTCGACCTTGCCGTCGAAGGTGCCGGTGCCGAGGAAGGAGAGCACGCAGGGGACCTCGAGGGCCCACTTCTCGTGCTTCCCGTCGCGGGTGCCGATGGTCAGGATCGAGAACGGCGCGCACGAGTCCGAGGTCTCCCACAGCGCCTCCGCGGCCGCCATCTTCATCGGCTGCACCTCGGTCATGATCTTGCCCTGGATGTCACCCGAGACCGCGACTCCGATGCCGGAGAAGACCATGATCCAGGCCGCCAGCACCATCCCGCGCCGGTGCATCGGGCGGTCGGCGTTGTTCTCGCCGGGCCGGCGCAGGTAGAGCCAGCCCAGGATGCCGATCATGAACGCGGCCGAGGTCAGGTAGGCGGCGAGGATGACGTGCGGGAACGTGCCCAGCTGCACCTTGTTGAACATCACCGCCCAGAAGTCGGTGAGCTCGGCGCGGCCGGTGACCTCGTTGAACTTGTAGCCGACCGGGTGCTGCATCCAGGAGTTGGCCGCCAGGATGAACCACGACGACGCCAGGGTGCCGAGGTGGACGATCCACATGCATGCGTTGTGCAATGCCCGCGGCAGCTTGTCCCAGCCGAAGATCCACAGGCCGAGGAAGGTCGACTCCAGGAAGAAGGCCAGCAGGGCCTCGATCGCCAGCGGCGCCCCGAAGACGTCCCCCACGAAGCGGGAGTAGTCCGACCAGGTCATCCCGAACTGGAACTCCTGCACGATCCCGGTGACCACACCGAGCGCGAAGTTGATCAGGAAGAGCTTCGCGAAGAACTTCGTCAGCCGCAGCCACTCAGGGTTCTTCGTACGCAGCCAGATCGTCTCCAGCACGGCGACGAGCATGGTGAGTCCCACCGTGAGCGGGACGAACAGGAAGTGGTAGACGGTCACGATGCCGAACTGCCACCTGGCTAACTCCAGGACGCTGTCCACGTCAGCCACTATGACACTGCTGCCGCACGCACCTCAGCACCCCCTCCGCAGGGGGTACGTTTCTTGTGAGCCACCGCACCTCGACCGATTGCGGGCACAACGAAACCGGCCGCCCTGGGCTCGAGGTCACGACCGCGGGGGGATGATCGCGACCTCGAGTCCGGGACGGCCGGGCTCTTTGGTCCTGGTGCCACCAGGGCCGCATACAGATGGGGGAGCTGATGCGGCAGCCTGGTGTCACTCAGTGGTGCAGGCCGAGGAGAACCTCAGCCCGTGAGATCACTATCTCACCATCTGCGCCCAGACGTTGCGGTCTCGGACGGACTGTTTACGTACTGTAAACAGGTAACCTGCGTATCAGTTGACCTAATACGCGGGCGATACAGCGTCCCCACAGAAAATCCGGTATGCATTTGGATGTACCTTGAGGTGGGGGGTGAGCATGTCGGATCGCGAAGGTGTCCTCGCGAGGGTCGTCGACGAGGTCATCGACTACGTCGGCGCGGGCCTGAGCGTCCATCTGGTGGGGCCCCGCGGATCCGGCCGCAGCGAGCTCTGCTCCCTGGTCGCCGGCCGGCTCGAGGACGAAGGCCGATCCGTGCTCCAGATCAGCGGCCACCGCGCCTGGCAGAACGAGCCGTTCGCCGCACTGACCGCCGCGGGCATCGGCAGCGCGACGCCCACCGGTCCTCGTCGGACCGTCGGGGAGATGACCACGGCGCTGAGCAAGCAGCTCGGCAACGGCACCGTCCTGGTGGTCGACGACGCCGACGCGCTCGACACCTACTCGGTCGGAGCGCTCCGCAACATCCATCGCCAACGACGTCTCCTGGCCGTGACCAGCAGCCGCCACCAGCACCCCGTCGCAGAGAACACGCTGATGCTCGGCATCGCCCCTTCGGTCCAGGTGCGCTCCCCCGCACTCGAGGTCGACGAGGTGCACGAGGTCTGCCGCACGATCCTCGGCGGCCCGGTGGAGGCCGGCTCCCTGGCCCGGATCGCGATGGCGACCGGCGGACTCCTCGGCCTGGTCCGGGCCATCGCCACCGTCGGGCCGCGGGCAGGGGTGCTGGAGCAGCTCGACGGGCTGTGGCGGCTGCCGCGGCGTACGGGCTGGGCTCCTGAGCTGGCCTCGGCCGTCGAGCCGCTGGTCGCCGGGCTCGACCAGGGCGCGTGGGACGGCGCGACCGCGCTCGCGGTGACAGGCCCGGTGCCGCTGGACGAGGCCGAGAAGATGCTCGAGCGCAACGTGCTCGACGCGCTCTTTGCCCACGGCCTGGCGCGGCACAGCGAGGACGGCCCGGGCAGCGGCGTCGTGGGCCTCTACCCGCCGCTCATCGGCGACTACCTGATCACCGAGGGCTCGGCGTTCGGCCTGGTGATCGCCCGCAACCACCTCGCCGCCGAGCAGCCGCTCCTCGACTACGCCAACCACCGGCCCCGCGGCGCCGATGCCGCGCTGCTCCACCAGCGCTCGCTGCGCCAGATGGCCGACGAGGTCGCCCGCGCGCGCCGCTCCTGGACCGAGCTGCCCTCGGCCGAGACGGCGCTGCCGCTGCTGGTCGCGCTCCGCAACACGGCCGCGCCCCGTGACCAGATCGAGGAGGTCGAACGGCGTACGCCGTTGACCGACGCCCAGGAGTCGGCCTGGATGCTGGCCTGGTTCGCCACCTGGAAGGCGGTCGAGCTGGGCGACCTCGACGCCGCCAAGGCCGTGCTCGACGACGGGCTGAGGCGCCTGCCCACCTTCGCCGCGACGCTCGAGGCCTCCCGCGCCCATCTGCAGTTCCAGACGGAGTACGTCCCGGAGGTGCCCACGGTCGAGCCCGACCCGCGCGACACGGTCGGCCCCGAGATGCTCGGGGTCGTCGCCGCCGAACGCCTCCTGGCCGCCGGGATGGTCGAGCAGGCGCGCAACCTGCTGGAGAGCCAGCATCCTCAGAACCCGCAACCCGCCGGGCTGCACGCCTTCCTCATCGGGCTCGCCGACATGCTCGGTGGTGACCTCGAACGCGGCATCGACTTCGCCCGCGAGCAGCTCGAGGCGGCCAACCAGAGCTCGAGCGCCATGCTCATCCAGGCTCACGCCTATCTCTGCGTGCTCGGTCTGAGCATCGCCGGCCGGCTGACCGAGGCGAGCCAGGCGGCGTTCCAGAGCCTCTCCTCCTCGAGCGTCGCGGCCTACCGCGACGTCGCCCACACCGGCATCCTGACCCTCGGCGCCGAGATCGCGATGGCGCAGGGCCGCCCGGAGTACGCCCGCAGCCTCGCCTCCCAGATAGGCGGTGCGAAGGTGGCCTTCGGGCCGTGGCCCGGGATGGTGGCCAGCATCATGGCACCTGCCAGCGGCCGGATGCCGAGCCTCAAGGAGCTGTGCGAGCTCGTCGGCCAGCGGCTCGACGCCGGCTACGTCACCGGCGGCATCTTCCTCGCCGTCGAGGCGGTCGAGCGCGGCGCCAACGAGAACAAGCACATCACCCGCGCCGCGAGTCTCGCGACCGGCACCGAGAGCCCGCTGCTGCAGGGCATGGGGGCGTACGCGGCGACCACCGCGGCCGGCGACATCGACGGCCTCCGCGAGGCGATCGTGAAGCTCGCCGACGCCGGCGCCCTCGTGTTCGTGACCCGGGCGGCGATCTCGCTGGCGATCCTCCAGCGCGAGGCCGGTGATCTGGCCGGCGCCGCCGAAACGCTCGACACCGCCTGGGAGCGCTCGGAGATCTCCGGCAACCGGGCCGGCTTGTTCCGGCGCGCGGCAGTCCACATCGGGCTCTCCGGGCGGGAGAGCGAGGTGCTCCGGCTGCTTCCGGAGGGCCCCACCACCGCGTCGCTGGCCGCCGACCTGGAGATGAGCACCCGCACCGTCGAGACCCACCTGCACAACATCAGCCGCAAGACCGGGGTCTCCGGACGTGAGGACCTCGCCCGGGTGGCCGACACCTGGCTGCGGCCGGCGCCGAACGGTGACTACTCAGCCGGCGTCAGGCACTTCACCAGCGGCTCGTAGAGCTCCTTGCTGGCCTTCTGGTCGGCCTCCGAGAGATCCTGCGGGCTGATCTTGGAGACGTCCTCGGCCTCGACCAGAAGGCGTACCGCCTCGTCGGAGAGGTCCGAGTCGTAGTAGGTCTTCGCCAGGCAGGTCGCCTGCTTCTCGCTCACCTGGTCGCCGCTGCTCTGGGTGATCTGACCCTCGATGTCAGCGACGCTCGGGCGATCGCCGCCGCCACCGCTGCCCTCGCCACCACCGCAGGCGGTCAGCGAGAACGGCGTGATCAGGATGGCCGCGGCGAGGGCCGAGCGGCGATACCGACCGCCTCGGGCTCCGCTTCGGCGGGTGTGGGGGTACGCGATCATGACCACGCATCATGGCGTACGCCACCCTCCCCGGCCAGGGGAGGGTGGCGGCGATCTCAGGAGCTGGTGAGGAAGAAGAGCAGGTCCTGGCGGGTGAGGACACCGACGGGCTTGCCGTCCTCGTGGACCAGCAGCGCGTCGGAGGAGCCCAGGGTGTGGGCCGCGTCGTGCGCGTCGGCGCCGGAGCCGATCGAGGGCAGCGGCGGGGACATGTGCTCCTCGACGGAGTCGGTGAGCTTCGCCTTGCCGGTGAACAGCGCCTCCAGCAGGGTCCGCTCCGAGACCGAGCCCGCGACCTCGGCGGCCACGATCGGCGGCTCGGCGCGCACGACAGGCATCTGCGAGACGCCGTACTCCTGCAGGATGTGGACCGCCTCGGCGATCGTCTCGCCGGGGTGGGTGTGGACCAGGTCGGGCAGCCGGCCGGACTTGCCGCGCAGCACGTCGCCGACGGTCTGCTTGCCCGCCTCGCCGGTCGCGAAGCCGTACTGTGCCAGCCACTCGTCGTTGAACACCTTGGTCAGGTAGCCGCGCCCGGAGTCGGGCAGCAGCACGACGATCACGGCGTTCTGGCCCTCCGGCGTGCCGGCCAGCTCCTCGGCGAGCTGCTTGGCGGCGTACGCAGCCATGCCGGCGCTGCCGCCGACGAGCAGCTGTTCCTCGCGGGCGAGCCGGCGGGTGTAGGCGAAGGAGTCGGCGTCGGAGACCTCGATGATCCGGTCGGCGACGTCGCGGTCGTACGTCTCCGGCCAGAAGTCCTCACCGACACCCTCGACCAGGTAGGGCCGCCCGGTGCCGCCGGAGTAGACGCTCCCGGCGGGGTCGGCGCCGATCACCTGGACGTCGGGGTTCTGCTCCTTGAGGTAGCGGCCGATCCCGGAGATCGTGCCGCCGGTGCCGACGCCGGCCACGAAGTGGGTGATCTTCCCCTCGGTCTGGCGCCAGATCTCGGGGCCGGTCTCCTCGTAATGGGAGCGCGGGTTGTTGGGGTTGGCGTACTGGTTCGGCTTCCAGGCACCGGGCTGCGAGGCGAGCCGGTCGGAGACGTTGTAGTAGGAGTCAGGGTGCTCCGGCGGCACGGCCGTGGGCGCGACGACGACCTCGGCGCCGTAGGCCTTCAGCACGTTGCGCTTGTCCTCGCTGACCTTGTCGGGGCAGACGAAGATGCACTTGTAGCCCTTCTGCTGGGCGACCATCGCAAGGCCGACACCGGTGTTGCCGGAGGTGGGCTCGACGATGGTGCCACCGGGCTTGAGCTCGCCCGAGGCCTCGGCCGCCTCGATCATCCGGGTGGCGATGCGGTCCTTCACGGATCCGCCGGGGTTGAGGTATTCCACCTTGGCCAGAACCAGCGGCCCCTGGCCGGGCTCAGCGGCCCCGGCGCCGTCCAGTGCACGCCCCAGCCGCACGAGCGGAGTGTTGCCGATAAGGTCGAGAAGCGAGTCCACGTACTCCATGGCCACAGCGTATGTCCACTAGGTGAGATCCCCTATATCCCGATACTGAGTGCCCGGTATGAGGGCAAAGACTTTAGAGTGGTCCCCGTGGCGAAGAAGAGTCTGGCGCGCAAGACCGCGTACGCCGGCGGGGGTGTCCTTGCCGCGACGGCCGCGTTCGCCGGGGTCCTCGTCGCGGAAGCGGCCCTCGCCGTGCGGGCGACCCATCAGGTGAAGATGCCGGTGGCCCCCTCCCCGACCGGGTGGTACGGAGCACGTCACCCAGGTCGACCGATCAACATCGCGCTGCTCGGTGACTCGAGCGCGGCGGGCTACGGGATGACCGAGGTCGAGGACACCCCCGGCGCCGTCCTCGCCTCCGGCGTCTCCGAGAAGGCACACCGGCCGGTGCGCCTGCACGACCTCTCCGAGATCGGCGCGAAGTCCTCCGACCTGCACCCGCAGGTCGAGAAGGCGATCGCCGCCGACGCCGACATCGCGGTCATCCTGGTCGGCTCCAACGACGTGATCCGCCGGGTGCGCCCCCGGGTCGCGGTGAGCCACCTCGCCCAGGCCGTCATCCGGCTCCAGGACGCGGGGGTGCGGGTGCTCGTCGGCACCGTCCCCGACCTCAGCACCGCCACCCCGATCCTGCCGCCGCTGCGGTCGATCATGCGGGCCTGGTCGATCCGGATCGCCGCCGGCCAGATCTTCCACGTCATCCGCGCCGGTGGCCACACGGTGTCGCTGGGCGACGTCCTCGGCCCGGCCTTCAAGGCCACCCCGGCGTTCTGGTTCGGCGCCGACCAGTTCCACCCCTCCGCCGCCGGCTACCACGCCCTCGGCGAGGTGCTGGTGCCGCCGACGCTCTCGGTGCTCGGCCTCGTCGGCGACGAGAACGCCATCCTGGAGACCTACAACGGCAAGCAGGTGATGCCGCTCGCGGCCGCCTCCCTCCGCGCCGTCATCCGGCCAGGAACCGAGATCGACCCGGCCCCGCGCCCCCGTGGCCGCGTCGGCCGCAACTGGGCCCGTGCCCGTTCCTTCGAGAACGAGCAGCGCGAGCCCCGCCGCGGCGAGCGCCCCGCCGAGACTCCCCCGGTCGCCGAGTCGCAGCCCGCCCGATAGTCACCGCTGGTCGAGCCCGGCGAGCCGGTGTCGACCAGCGAAAAGAAGGACCGCCCCGCTCCAGTCGGAGCGGGGCGGTCCTGTTGGTCGATCAGTCCTGCTGCAGGATCGCGAGGATGCGGAGCAGGTAGAAGTAGATCATCACCAGGCTCGCGGTCAGCGCGAACGCGGCACGCCACGACTCCCGCTCCTCGAGCTGGTTGGCGACGCCCTGCTCGACGAAGTCGAAGTCGAGGATCAGGCTGAGGACACCGAATGCCAGGCCGGCGATGGAGAACACCAAGCCCATCGCACCCATCCCGAACAGCCCGATGCCCGCACCGAAGATGCCGAGGACGACCTCGAGAAGGACGAGGCCGAGGAAGCCGAAGCCAGCGGCCATCATGAAGGTCCGGAACTTGTTGCCGACCTTGATGTCGAAGAACTTGTACGCCGCCAGGACACCCGCGAACGCCGCGAACGTGCCGAGCACGGCCTGCACGACGATGCCGCCGCCGAACATGGCGTCGAAGGTCTTGCTGATGCCGCCGAGCAGCATCCCCTGGAGCACGGCATAGGCGAGGACCAGACCGGGGCTGACCACTCGCTTGAAGCTGTTGACGAGACCGAGGATCAGGCCGCCGATCGAGCCGATCGCGGTCGCGGCGTACAACGGCCCGAGGTTGGCGCCCGAGGTGATGTCCGGGGTCAGCATCCAGGTGGCGATGGCCGCGAGGACAGTGAGTCCGACCGAGACCGCGGTCTTCTGCACCACCGAGTCGATCGTCATGGGGGCGCCCGTGGTCGGAGCCTGCGGGCCGCCCGTCGACCACTGGCTCGGGTCCTGCCCGTAGCCGGCGTACGAAGCGCCGTTGCCGCCGTAGGTCGCGTTGCCGTAGGCGTTGTGCGACGGCTGCCCGAAGCCCTCTGCCCTACGGAACACCGGGTTGTTGCTCTGCATGGTTTGGTCTCTCCTCGAAAGGCCTGACGAGCGCCGGTCGGCGCCGTGTCGTGGTGCCAGTGTAGGCACGCTATACCTCAATGAACGACGGAGCCTCTGAACTCGTTCCCGGCCTGGAACAATCGGCGAGGAGGCATCGGACACACGTACGAAGCCCGGGTCAGTGCGACCGGACCAGAGACCTGAGCGCGGCCGTGAGCCCGGCCGCCGAGGACGTCGCTGCCGGGTCGATGAGCCACTGCAGCGCAGTGCCGTTGATGATCGCCAGCACGAGCGAACCCAGCTGCCGCCCGGCCTCGTCGACGCTGTCCGGATCGACGCCGAGCAGCATCGCCGCGACGCTGCGCCGCGCGTCCTCGTACGTCTCGGCGAGCTGCTCGCGCACCTCCGGCACGAACTCGGCCTCGGCGAAGGCCTGCACGCTCGCCACGATCGTGGCGCGATGCTGCGCCGATCCCGTCAGAAAGCCGGTGAGGAAGCTCTCCAGCCGGTCGATCGGGTCTCCGCTCGCGGAGGCCACCTCGGCCTGATCGATCGCGGTGCCCCACTCGTCGAAGGACTCCAGGATGGCTGCGTTGAGCAGCGCCTCCTTCGAGCCGAAGTGATACCCGATGGCCGCGAGGTTCGCGCCCGAGGCGGCGGTGATGTCTCGCGCGGTGGTGCGCGAGTAGCCCTTCTCGGCGATGCACTGCTTCGCCCCGGCGAGGAGATCCTGACGCTGACCCATGAGCCTCACCCTAGTCGTTGATTCGTACGTACGTCTTGTACGTATGTATTAGACGTATGTACATTTCGGGCATGACGATCACATCTCCCCCTCGCGCAGCAGCGCGTGACTGGCTCGGCATGACCGTGCTGGTGCTCCCAGCCCTGCTCGCCTCGATGGACCTGTCGGTGCTGTTCATGGCCTCGCCCTGGATCAGCGCCGACCTCGCACCCACCGCCAGCCAGCACCTGTGGATCATGGACATCTACGGCTTCATGATGGCCGGGCTGCTCATCACCATGGGCAGCCTCGGCGACCGCATCGGGCGGCGGCGACTGCTCATGATCGGCGCCGTCGCGTTCGGCACGGCGTCGGTGCTCGCAGCCTTCGCCTCCAGCGCCGAGATGCTCATCGCCGCCCGTGCGCTCCTCGGCCTCGGTGGCGCGACCCTCGCCCCGTCGACGCTGTCGCTCATCCGGGGCATGTTTCTCGACGAGGACCAGCGCCGCACGGCCGTCGGCATCTGGACGGGTGCCTTCACCGGAGGCATCGCCGTCGGGCCGATCGTCGGCGGATTCCTGCTGGAGCACTTCCACTGGGGATCGGTGTTCCTCATCAATGTGCCCGTGATGATCCTGCTGCTCATCGCCGCCCCGATCATCATCAGCGAGTCGCGCGATCCTGACCCGGGCCCGTTCGACCTGCTCGGCTCCGCGCTCTCGCTCGCGGCGGTCCTCCCGGTCATCTACGGCGTGAAGAAGATCGCCGAGAGCGGAGCGGCAGGGGGCTCCGTCGCTGCACTGGTGATCGGCGTCGCCTTCGCGGGAGCTTTCGTCCTCCGGCAGCGAACCGCGGCGCACCCGATGATCGACATCCACCTGTTCGCCCGCCCGGCGTTCAGCGGATCCATCGTCGCCAACGCGATCGTCGTCTTCGCGACTGCCGGCATGGGCCTGCTCGCGGTGACCTTCATGCAGACCGTCCTCGGCCTCACCCCGCTCACGGCCGCGCTCTGGATGCTGCCGACCGTGGCCGGCAGCTTCATCGGCGTCGCGATCGCCTCGATGCTCGCCCGCACCATCCGTCCCGGGACGCTCGTCACGATCGGGCTCCTGATCTCCGCGGTCGGATTCGCCGCGATCAGCCTGGTGAATCCGGGCTCCTCCGTCGGCGCCCTGATCGCTGCGTACACCACCCTGACGCTCGGCGTCGGCATGACAGCCACGATCGTCACCTCGCTCGTGCTCACGACCGCTCCGCCGGAGCGAGCCGGGGCCGCGTCCGCGCTCGCCGAGACCAGCAGCGAGTTCGGCGGAGCCCTCGGCATCGCCGTCCTCGGCACCCTCGCCGGCACCAGCTACCGCAACGCCATGGCCGCGACCCCGGTGCCCGGCGCAGGGGATGCGGGCATACGGGCGGCGGACACGATCGGCGCAGCGGTCTCTGCCGCCCAGGAGCTTCCCCGGGCGATCGCGGAACCACTCCTTCGCCAGGCGTTCGACGCCTACACCGATGGCTTCGCCCTCGCGGCGACCCTCGGCGCGTCCGTTCTGGTCCTCGCCGCGATCGGCGCCGGGATCACTCTTCGCGGAGTCGCCTCCGAGCAGGTGCCGGAGACGTACGAGTAGGCGCGGGGTCGAGCCGCCGCACCGCGGGAGCACCCTTCCGGCGGCAAGTGGTGGGGTGCCCCGGGTGGGACTCGAACCCACATCTGGACGAGTTTAAGTCGTCATCCTCTGCCAGTTGGGACACCGGGGCGAACAGCCAGACCTTAGCGTCATAAGTACGTCTGGCGCTGATGCAGCGCGTGCGCGCCCGCGACGCGGTCGATGAAGAGCAGGCCGTTGGTGTGGTCGATCTCGTGCTGCAGACAACGCGCCTCGAAGGCGTCGGTGACGATCTCGACGGTCTCGCCGGTGACCGGGAGCTGGCCGCGTACGGTCAGCCGGGAGGCCCGCTTCACGTCACCGGTCAGATCGGGGACGGACATGCAGCCCTCGCGGGCCTTCTCGTTGCGGCTGGCCTCGACGACCTCCGCATTGCACAGGACGTACGTCCCGTGGTGGGTCTTCGTCTTGACATGGGTGGAGACGTCGACGCAGAAGACCCGGGCCGAGACGCCGACCTGGTCGGCGGCCAGGCCGACGCAGCCGGGCGAGACCCGCATGGTGGCGATCAGGTCGGCGGCGAGCTGGATCGTCTCGGGAGCCGTCGGGTCGACGTCCTTGCCGGGGACGGAGAGGACGTGGGCGGGGGCGCGTACGACCTCGAGGACCTTGCCCTCGACGCCCAGATCATCCTCGGTCCAGGCCAGCACCCGTTCATTGATCGTCACAGGTCGTCGGCCTCGATCGGCCGCAGGGTGGCGTCGACGCCGAGCTCCAAGGTGACCCGCTTGATCGACGCCTCGAGCACGGCGACGTCAGCGTCCGCCGGCAGCTCGAGCTCGGCGACGACGACATAGAGGTCCCCGGAGAGACGGGTGGTCAGATCGGTGATGTTGCCGCCGACGGCGGCGATCTCGGCGGTCACCGTGGAGACGATGCCCGGGCGGTCACCGCCATGGACGGAGAGCACGAAGAGCTGACCGGCGCCGGCCGGAGCCTGCTCCTCGGGGAGCTCGTAGACGGTGACCGTCAGGGTGCCGTCGGCCGCGATCGGCTCGAGGTCGGCGCGGATCTCCTCCGTGGTCGCCCCTCCCGCGCAGAGCAGCGTCATCGCGAAGTGTCCGCGGAGCCGGGTCATCGTCGAGTCCTCGAGGTTGAGTCCGAGTCCGGCCAGGCGGGCGGTGGTGTCGGCGATGATCCCCGGGCGGTCGTGTCCCAGGACGGTGATGGCGTGGATGGTCACCGAACCATTGTCACCCGCGGCCCGCCGATGGCGGACCGCGGGTGACGCAGATGGCCCCGCTATGACAGATCAGGTCTAGCCGCAGCTCAGCCGCGGAACCACTTGTCCTTCTCCTCCTCGGGAGAGTCGACCGGCTCGGGAGCGAACTCGGGCGTGCCCTCCGAGGTGGGCTTGACCGCGGTGTCGCCGCCACCCAGGTCGTCGTAGGACGCCTTGTCGGGGTCGGCCGGCGGGGGCGGCGGCACCTCGGCGGCGTACGGGTCGGCCGGGGCGATCGGGTCGGTGAGCGGGTCACCGGTGACTCCGGCCTGCGGTGCGGACGGCGTCGGCGGGGCCGGCGGAGCCGGCGGGTAGCCGCCGTACTCGCTGCTCGAGGACGAGTCAGTGGGCGACTCCGGGGCCTCCGGGGTGGACTCCGTGGTGGACTCCGGGGTGGAGCCGTTGCGGTGCAGCTTCTCGGAGGCGGCACCGGCCGCGGCCGAGACCTTCTCCTTGGCCTGCTCCGCGTAGGGACCGGCCTTCTCCTTCACCGTGGCGGCGTAGGGACCGGCCTTGGCCATGGCGGCCTCGGCATAGGGAGCAGCCTTCTCCTTGATGGGCGCCGCCTTCTCCGAGGCGGTCGCGAGGGCCGACTGGACGCGCGGGTCGCTGGTGACCTTGTTGGCGCCGGCCTTCAGCTGCTCAGACTTGTTCTTGACCAGCACGCCGACACCAGCGGCGGCGATGGCAAGCAGGATGAGCTTTTTCACTTCTTGACCTTCCGAGAGACAGCTTTGGTTCTGTTTGATGGGTACGCCGGTGAACCCAAACCTAGGCGTCAAACACAAGATCAAGTCCCCCGACATGCCTAGTCTCTAACGGACCAGGCAATTCCGTCGAGGATGTCGGACTCGGAGACGAGCAGGGACTCGGCCCGCGAGCGCTTCAGGATGCGGCTGAGGATCACCCCGCCGGCGGCGATCACGTCGGCCCGGCCGGGGTGCATCCAGGGCAGCGCCAGCCGCTCGTCGACGGTCATCGCCAGCAGGCGGTCGACGAGCCGGTGGACGTCGTCGGGGGCGACCTCGGCGTGATCGGTGGCGGTGCGGTCGTACGCAGCCAGCTCGAGCAGCCCCATGGCCAGCTGGATCATCGTGCCGCCGACGGCGACCACGGTGCCGGCGGTGGCCGGGTCGACGGGGCAGTCGTCGAGGTGGGCGTCGATGTCGCGTACGCAGGCCTCGATCTCCTCCCGCGTGGGCGGGTCGGAGCGCAGGTGACGCTCATGAAGACGCACCGACCCGATGTCCATGCTGTCGGCCTCGCCGACGCTGGGGACCGGGCCGTCGCCGAGGATCAGCTCGGTGGACCCGCCACCGATGTCGATCACCAGCACCGGCGGCTCCGGGGTGCCGCGCAGGTTGCGGACCGCGCCACCGAAGGAGAGCGCCGCCTCCTCCGCCCCGGTGACGACCTCCGGCGTGACCCCCAGACGAGCGCGTACGCCGTCGATGAAGGTCTCCGCGTTGGCGGCGTCCCGGGTGGCCGAGGTGGCCACGAAGCGCACCTTCTCGACACCGTGCTCGCGGATCAGCGCCGCGTACTCGTCGATGGCGACGAAGGCGCGCTGCAGGGCCTCCTCCGCGAACACACCGGTGCGGTCGATGTCCTGGCCGAGGCGGACCATGCGGGCCTCGCGTACGTCCTCGGTCAGGCCGTCGGCGGTGACCGTCGCGATCAGCAGCTTGATCGTGTTGGTCCCGCAGTCGATGGCGGCGACCTTGGTCACCGGGTCACTGCTCCTCGTCCTCGAGCTCGAGATCCACGCACGGGCCGGTCTTCCACCACTCGCCGAGGCGCTCGAGCACCTCGTCGCCGAGCGGGTTGACGCCGGGGCCCTGGGCGAGCGCCTGACCGGCGAGAACGTGCAGGCACTTGACCCGGTTGGGCATCCCACCTGCGGAGATGCCGTGGATCTCGGGCGGGTCGCCGAGCTCGTAACGCGCCTCGAGATAGGCCTCATGGGCCTTGGCGTAGGCGGCGGCGAGCTCCTCGTCGGTGGCCAGCCGCGCCTCCATGTCCTTCATCACGTGGGTGCCCTCGAGGGTGCCGATCTTCGAGGCGGCACGCGGGCAGGTGAGGTAGAAGGTCGTCGGGAACGGCGTGCCGTTGGGCAGCCGCGGCTCGGTGGTCACCACATCGGGCAGCGAGCACGGGCAGCGGTGCCCGATCTCGTGGATCCCCCGTGGCTCGCGTCCCAGCTGTGCCGTGATCGCGGCCACGTCCTTGGGATCGATCGCCATGTCTCAGTCCTTCTTCTGCTTGGGCGGGTCGATCTCCGACTCCGGCCCGTCTCCTGTCTGCTCCGGTGGGTCACCGGCCAGCAGCACGGAACCCCACGCATCGTCCCACCACGCCTTCGGCTGCTCCGCACTGCCCACCTTGCCGGGGTCGGTCAGCTCCGGCTCGGTCTGGATCCGCTCGCCGTTCTCGTCGAGGGCGACGTACGCCGTCTCCCCCGGCATCACGAACCCGAACCGCTCCCGGGCCTGCTGCTGGACGTAGGCGGGGTCCTCCCAGCGACGGGTCTGCTCCTCGAGCTGCTTGATGTGCTGCTTGCGCTCGGCGATCTCGGTCTGGAGGGCGTTGATGTCGTGGCGCTGCTCGAGGTAGGCGCGCAGCGAGGAGGCGTAGGAGATCACCATCACCGCTGCCACGACGATGATCATCATCGCCCGGCCGGTGAGCTTGGGGCGACGCAGCCGCTTGCGCAGTGCGTCGATGCCGCCGATGCCGCCGATGCCGCTCATCGACGCCGGCCGGACCGGGAGCGGGGCACGCGGCCGTCGCCCCGGCCCCTGCGGGCCGCGGGATCGTTGAACACGCTTGCTCTGACCGGGTCCCTGCGCTGCCACGTCGCTCATCCTCCCATCCGAGACCAGCGAGTCGGCGCACCCTGAGGTCAAACCTCGCCGAGTCGGCGCGTCATGACGCGCCGACTCGGCAGGGAAACGTGTCAAGATGCGCCGACTCGGCGCTGGCTCGGCGCTGACTCGGCGCTGGCTCAGGCCTGGTAGCGCGGGAAGGCGGAGGCGCCGGCGTAGCGGGCGGCCTCGCCGAGCTCGTCCTCGATGCGGAGGAGCTGGTTGTACTTCGCGACGCGCTCGGACCGGGCCGGGGCGCCGGTCTTGATCTGGCCGGAGCCGACGGCGACGGCGAGGTCGGCGATGGTGGTGTCCTCGGTCTCGCCGGAGCGGTGGGACATCATCGTCTTGAAGCCGGCCCGGTGAGCCATGTCGACGGCGTCGAGCGTCTCGGTGAGCGTGCCGATCTGGTTGACCTTGACCAGCAGCGCGTTGCCCTGGCCGCCCTCGATGCCTCGGGCGAGGCGCTCGACGTTGGTGACGAACAGGTCGTCGCCGACGAGCTGGGTCTTGTCGCCGATGGCGTCGGTGATCGCCTTCCAGCCGTCCCAGTCCTCCTCGTCGAGGGGGTCCTCGATGGAGACGATCGGGTAGGCGGCGACGAGCTCCGCGTAGTAGGCGGTCATCTCCTCGGCGGTCTTCTTCGCACCCTCGAAGAGGTAGGCGCCGTCCTCGTAGAACTCCGAGGCGGCGACGTCGAGCGCGAGGACGACGTCCTTGCCGAGCTCGTAGCCGGCCTTGCCGATCGCCTCGGCGATCAGGTCGAGGGCGGCACGGTTGGACTCGAGGTTGGGCGCGAAGCCACCCTCGTCACCCAGCCCGGTGGCCAGGCCCTTCTCCTTCAGCACCGACTTCAGCGCGTGGTAGACCTCGGCGCCGGTGCGCAGCGCCTCGGCGAAGGTCGGCGCGCCGATCGGCGCGATCATGAACTCCTGGATGTCCACGTTGGAGTCCGCGTGGGAGCCACCGTTGAGGATGTTGAGCATCGGCACCGGGAGGACGTGGGCGTTGGGGCCGCCGACGTAGCGGAACAGGGAGAGGCCCGCCGAGTCGGCGGCGGCCTTCGCCACCGCGAGCGAGACGCCGAGGATGGCGTTGGCGCCGGCCTTGGCCTTGTTGGGGGTCGCGTCGGCCTCGATCATCGCCTGGTCGATGGCGCGCTGGTCGTCGGCGTCGAAACCCTCGATCGCGGGCGCGAGGGTCTCCACGACGGCGGTCACGGCGTTCTGCACACCCTTGCCGCCGTAGCGCTCGCCACCGTCGCGCAGCTCGACGGCCTCGAAGGCTCCGGTCGAGGCACCACTGGGAACCTGGGCGCGGGCGAAGGTGCCGTCGTCGAGGACGACCTCAACTTCCACAGTCGGGTTGCCTCGCGAATCGAGGATCTCGCGGGCGCCTACGGCGTCGATCGATGCCACTGAACTACTCCTGGGTCTCAGGGACGGGGTGTCGCCCGTCAGCCTATTACTCCGCCGGATGGGGCTGGCGATTGGAACGTTAACCGGACAGTAGGGGTGTGCGGACCCCCTGGTGTTCACCCAGGAGTCGGCCGGTCGCAACGTACGTGACGCCTCGGCGCGGAGTGCCGCCGAGATCGTTCGTCCCGGTAATGATTTTCCGAGAGGAACCCCGACATGCAACTCCTGCACAACCGACTCACGCCGGCCGGTATCGGCGTCCTGGCCATCGGGGGCCTGGGCGTCTCGATGGTGACCGTCCTCGGCGGCACCGCCGTCGCCGGTCCCGACCGGCACGGCGAGTTCAGCCGGCTCGCGACCTATCCGGTCTTCCAGAACGTACCCGCCGGGGTCGACGCGGCCGATGCGACCGTCGCCGAGATCTCCGCGGTCTCCGAGGACGGGAAGACGCTGGCCTACACCGACGCGGCCGGCGGCCGGATCGGCTTCCTGGACATCACCGACCCCTCCGCGCCCGAGGGTCTCGGCAGCCATGACGTCTCCGGCGGCAAGGGTGGCTCCCCCACCTCGGTCTCGATCGTGGGCGACTACGCGCTCGTCGTCGTCGACGACTCGACCTACCCGGGTCTCGAGGACACCGAGTGGGAGGACGAGGAGCCTGCCGTCGGCACCCGCGCCGGGCGGATCGACGTGATCTCGCTGGCCGCGCCGCACGACGAGGTCGCCTCCTACGATCTGGGCGGACAGCCCGACTCGATCGCGGTCAGCCCGGACGGGACGTACGCCGCGATCGCGATGGAGAACCAGCGCAACGAGGCCGTCACCCCCGCCGGCGGCGAGGAGGGCGACCTCCCCCAGGCACCGGCCGGATCGGTCAAGATCGTCGGTCTCGACGGTGAGCCGGCCGAGTGGTCGATCACCGACGTGGCGCTGCCCGCGTCGTTGCTCGACGGGCTGGACACGCCGGAGGACGCGGAGCCGGAGTACGTCGACATCAACGCCGACAACCAGCTCGCGCTGAGCCTGCAGGAGAACAACGGCGTCGCGATCATCGACCTTCCGTCCGCGACCGTCGAGACCGCGTGGAGCGCCGGGAACGCGGTCGTCTCCGGAGTGGACACGAGCAAGAACGGGGTCTTCGACCCGGTCGACACCATCGACGTCCCCCGCGAGCCCGACGCGATCCAATGGGTCGGCCATGGTCTCGTCGCGACCGCCAACGAGGGCGACTGGAAGGGTGGCAGCCGCGGCTGGACCGTCTTCCGCGCCGCGACCGGAGAGGTCGTGTGGGACGCCGGCTCCTCCTTCGAGGACCTCGCCACGAAGTACGGTCTGCACAACGACGACCGCGCCGCCAAGAAGGGCGCGGAGCCCGAGGGGCTGGCCTTCGAGACCTTCGGCGGCGTCCCGTACGCCTTCGTGGGCTCCGAGCGCAGCAACTTCGTGGCCGTCTACGACATGCGTACGCCCTCTTCCCCGAAGTTCAAGCAGGTGCTGCCGGCGACGAACGGGCCGGAGGGACTGCTGCCGATCCCGTCGCGCAACCTGCTGGCGATCTCCTCGGAGGAGGACTCTGCCGAGGACTTGGTGCGGGCCTCGGTCTCGCTCTACGGGTTCGGGCGGACGTCGTCGTCCTTCCCGTCCGTGGAGTCCGGCTCCCAAAACGGCAAGCCGATCGGCTGGGGTGCGCTCGGTGCGCTCTCGAAGGTCCCGGGCGAGCGTGACAGGCTCTACGCCGCCAGCGACGCGGCCTACGCCACCGGCCGCATCTACACCCTGGACGTACGCCGCTCCCCGGCCGTGATCCGCGACGTCCTCGAGGTCACCGACACCTCCGGCGAGGTGGTCGAGGGGTTGGACATCGAGGGCCTGGCCGCCCGCCGTGGCGGTGGCTTCTGGGTGGCGAACGAGGGCGCGACCGGGGCCGAGAACTCCCTGCTCCGCCTCGACCGCGACGGCCGGATCGCCGAGACCGTCCCGTTGCCCGCGGAGATCGCCGAGAAGGTCGGCAAGTGGGGCTTCGAGGGCGTCACGGTGACCGGCAAGGGCCGCAGCGAGAAGGTGTACGTCGCGCTCCAGCGCCCGCTGTGGGCCGACTCGACCGCGAAGAAGCCCGGTGTGGACGGCGCCTCGACCGCTCGGATCGGCCGCTACACCCCGGCCACGGGAGCGTGGGAGTGGTTCGGCTACGGCCTCGGCACGACCTCGGTGGCCGGTGACTGGCTCGGCCTCTCCGAGATCACCGCGGTCGACGAGGACACCCTTGCCGTCGTCGAGCGCGACAAGCAGAACGGCACCACCGCCGCGATCAAGCGGGTCTACACCGTCGACGTCCCTCGTCACGGCACCACCGGGCTCGCTCCGGTGACCCCGCTGCGCAAGCGCCTGGCGTACGACCTGCTGCCCGCGCTGCAGAGCACCCACGGATGGACCCAGGAGAAGCTCGAGGGCTTCACGATCGGGGCCGACGGGCACGCCTACGCGGTGACCGACAACGACGGCCTCGACGACGCCACCGGCGAGACGGTCTTCCTCGACCTCGGCAAGGCCTTCAAGCGCTGAGGAACGCCTTCAGGTCGGCCCGTCACCGTCCGGTGGCGGGCCGGTGTCGTTCGTGGACCGGTCAGTCCTCGGAGCAGTCGCCGGCCGGCAGGTGGGTGCCTGCCCACTCGGTGAGAGCGCCGAGGGTCGGCGCGAGCGCGGCACCGGATCCGGTGAGCGCGTAGCGGACCGCGACCGGCGGGCCGGGGTCGACCTCGCGGGCCAGCAGGCCGAGGCCGGCCAGCTCGCTGAGGCGCTCGGAGAGCATCGAGTCGCTGATCCCGGCCACGGCCCGCTTGAGCTCGGCGAAGCCGAGGGGGCCCTGGGTCAGGCTGCCGAGGATCACGCCGTTCCAGCGCTTGCCGAGGAAGTCGAAGGCCCGCACCAGCGCGGCATTGCACACCTGCGGATCGTGTGCGGGCTTCGTCGCGGGCATGCCACCAGCGTACAGGACTTGCCTGAATACCGAGGAACTACTATTTTCGAAGCAACCGGAATAATCCTAGTAACCACGGAGTTCAGAGCGACATGACCGAGACCACTGCCCTCGAGACGACCAACCTCGAGAAGCTGGACACCCGCGGCCGCCAGATCGTCTTCACCGGTGCGCGCACGTCCAACACCTTCGCCGACACCCCCGTCACCGACGACGAGCTCGCCGACATCTGGGAGCTCACCCGCTGGACTCCGACGATGGCCAACACCCAGCCGCTGCGCGTCGTGTTCGTGCGCACCGCCGAGGGCAAGGAGCGCCTGCTCCCGCACATCGCCGAGGGCAACGTCGAGAAGACCAAGGCCGCTCCGGCGACCGCGATCGTCGCCTACGACAACAACTGGCACCAGGAGATCCCGAACGTCTTTCCGATCCGTCCGGAGATGAAGGACTACTTCGACGCCGACGAGGCCGCCCGCCACGGCGCCGGCGGCTGGTCCGCCGGCCTGCAGGCCGGTGCCTTCATCCTCGCCGTCCGTGCGGCGGGGCTCGCCGCCGGCCCGATCGCGGGCTACGACACCGCGGGCGTCGACAAGGAGTTCTTCCCCGAGGGCGACTGGACCACCAAGATGATCGTCAACATCGGCCACCCGGGCGAGAACCCGTGGTTCGACCGGCTCCCCCGCGTGGAGACCGAGGCCGCCGTGAAGTGGGCCTGACCCGCTGAACCGCTCGTAGGAGGCGCTCGCCTGCCGTCATGGCAGGCGAGCGCCTCTGTTTTCATCGACCACGTGGCTGTCGTCACTGGCTGAAATGGTTCAGAGAATACAGTTAGCCAAGCTAAACTTTGCTCCGATGCCATCGACCCGCACCAGACCACGCCTGACCTTCGCCATCGTCGCCATCGGCGTCTGCTCCTACTCCTTGCTGCAGTCGGTCTCCGTGCCGACGATGCCGCTGATCCAGACCGAGCTGGAGACCGACCAGGCGACAGCGTCCTGGATCCTGACCGCGTTCCTGCTCTCGGCCTCGGTCGCGACCCCGATCATCGGCAGGATGGGCGACTCCTTCGGCAAGCGCCGGATGTACGTGTGGAGCCTGGCCGCCCTCACCGCCGGCGCCCTCCTCGCCGCGGCGGCCCCCAGCATCGAGGTCATGATCGGCGCGCGGGTCCTCCAGGGACTGGGTGGCGGCACCCTGCCGCTGGCCTTCGCGATCCTGCGCGACGAGCTGCCCAAGGAACGCGTCGCCGGTGCGATCGCGGTGACCTCGTCCCTGCTCTCGATGGGCTTCGCGGCCGGGATCGTACTGGCTGGTCCCGTCGCCGCGACGCTTGGCTTCCGGGCGCTCTTCCTGCTGCCCGCGCTCGTCGCGGCGGGAGCCGCGGTCGCCGCGCTGCGGATGGTGCCCGAGTCCCCGGTGATCACCGGTGAGCCGATCCCGCTGTTTCCTGCCGTACTCCTCGCCGGCTGGCTGGTCGCGCTCCTGCTCGGTGTCAGCCGGGCGCCGTCGTGGGGCTGGACCTCGCCGGCGACCATCGGCCTGCTGGGTGCTGCCGCCGTCCTCCTGGCCATCTGGATCCGGGTCGAGTGGACCGTACGTCAGCCACTGGTCGACCTGCGTCTGATGGGACGCCGCGGCGTATGGACCGCCAACCTGGTCGCCCTGCTGATCGGCATCGCGATGTACGCCTCCTTCGGCTTCATCCCGCAGCTGACCCAGACCCCGGCCTCGGCCGGCTACGGCTTCGGCGCGTCGGTCACCGTGGCCGGCTACCTGATGCTCCCGACAGCCATCACCTCGTTCCTGTGCGGACTCGTCAGCGCCCGGCTCGCCGAGCTCATCGGGATGCGCCGCATCCTGGTCATCGGCGGGCTGCTCACCGCGGTCTCCCTGGCGATGGTCGCCTTCGTCCACGACGAGCCGTGGCAGATGTGCATCGCCACCGGGCTCTCCGGCTTCGGCACGGGCCTGGTCTTCGCCAACCTCGCCAACGCGGTCGTGGCCGCGGTGCCCCCGGAGCACACCGGCGTGGCCACCGGGATGAACGCCAACATCCGCACCGTCGGCGGCACCATCGGATCCGCGGTCATGACCTCCGTGGTCACCGCGCACACCCTGCCGTCGGGCTACCCGACCGAGCAGGGTTACATCAACGGCTTCGGCTTCCTCACCCTCGTCGCCCTGGGCGCCGCTCTCGCGGCCATGCTCATCCCCTTGGCTCCGCGAAAGGTCACCCCGGTCGGCCGAGAAGTCACGTACGTCGGCCGAGGCGTCGCTCCCGGTGGTCGAGACGTCGCTCCCGTCGGCCGAGACGGCAGCGAGGTGACGTGTCGGCCGACGTAAGTGACGTGTCGGCCGACGTGCGTGACGTGTCGGCCGACGTAAGTGACGTGTCGACCGACGTACGTGACGCCTCGAACGACGCAGGCGACGCCTCGACGGACGTACCTGACGGCTCGACCGACGTACCTGACGGCTCGACCGACGTACCTGACGGCTCGACCGACGTACCTGACGCCTCGACCGAGAAGTCATGTATGCGAGCCGAGGCGTCGCTCGCGTCGGCCGAGATGGCAGCGAGGTGAGGTGTCGGCCGACGCACCTGACGGCTCGGCCGACCTAGGTGACGGCTCGGGCGGCGGGAGAGACTAGTCGGCGGGGCGGGTGCGCTCGGCGGCCTTGGCGGCCGACCAGAGCTTCTCGACCTCTTCGAGGGTGTAGCGGCGGCCGGAGGCGGCCTCGGGGCCGAAGACGTGCGGGTTGCGGCGCTTCATCTTGGCGGTGAGGCCGGCGATGACGTCGTCCATGGTGAACTCGCCGGCCTCCTCCGCGATGGCGGCGTGGAAGTAGACCTGGAGGAGCAGGTCGCCGAGTTCCTCCTTGAGGTGCTCGGGGTCGGCCTCGTCGATGGCCTCGAGCACCTCGTCGGACTCCTCGCGCAGGTACTTCGCCAACGACGCGTGGGTCTGCGACGACTTCCACACGCACCGCTCACGCATCAGCCGCATCAGGTCGAGGAACTCGACGAGCCCCTCCCCCGAGGCGTACGTCCTGCCCTCGTCGTCGGCTGGGCTCAATCCAGCGCCCCGAACGCGCTCAGGCACTGCCGCAGCAGCGCCCCGCGGCCGCCTTCCATGTCGCCGACGACGGCGTCGGAGGCGGCCTCGGCCGGGGTCATCCAGGACAGCTCCAGGGCGTCCTGGCGCGGCTCGCACTCGCCGGTCACGGGGATGACGTAGACCAGCGAGACCGCGTGCTGGCGCGGGTCCTGGTAGCGCTCGCCGGGCCACGGGAAGTATTCGGCGACGGTCACCGGCACCGTGGTCAGCGGCAGGGTCGGGAACGCGACCGGGCCGAGGTCCTTCTCCAGGTTGCGCATGAGTGCGTCCCGGATCCGCTCACCGTGCAGCACCCGGCCGGAGACCAGCGACCGGGTGATCGTTCCGGTCGTGGGCGACCCGCGCAGCAACAGTCCGACCTCGGTGACCCGGCCGTCGGGATCGACACGCACCGGGACCGCCTCCACGTAGAGGATGGGCACGCGCCCGCGGGTCTCGCCCAGCTCCTCCTCGGAGAGCCACCCGGGCTCGGTGTCCCACTCGTTGCCGAAGGGCTCCTCAGGGAAGGACTGCTCGCCGAAAGCCTCCATCGTCATGCGTCGATCCTGCCAGACACAGGCGTACGGCACGGAGCGACGGCGCCGCAGAGTGGACGCTCAGCGATGCAGGAGGAGGAAGCTGTCGGCCTTGAACGCCTTCTCGACCATCCACCAGGAGAAGCCGTCGTAGTACGGGCGCGCCTCGTCGCGGTCGAGGATCCGCGGCTGGGTGGCGGCGTGGTCGCGACCCTTCCAGGTGATCGTGCACTCGCCGGCCGCCAGCACGTTGCGGACCCAGTTGGTGCCGGCACCCCACGGGAGAGTGATCACGAACTCGTCCTCGGTGTGCAGCAGCGCGACCGGGAGGCTCAGCTCGCGTCCGGTCTTGCGGCCGCGGTGGTGCACCACGGCCCAGAGCGGGAACAGGCGCCGTCCGGCCAGGGTCCGCATCATCGGGGCGGTCGCCTTCGCCATCCGCCAGGAGTCGTTGCTCGGGGTGATCGTCGTCATGGCTCCACTGTCCCGGGATCCACGGGGTCACCGCTTCCCGGAAGATGCGCAGCGGAACTGACGGGTTCCCGTCAGTCGGCCCCGTTGCGGATGGCCCAGGCGGTGGCCTCGGCCCGGCTGCGTACGCCGAGCTTGCGGTAGAGGTTGGCGGCGTGCCGTTCGACGGTGTGCTCGGTGATGCCGAGGTCTCGCGCGATCGAGGCGTTCGTACGTCCCGTGGCGATCAGCCGCAGCACGTCGTGCTCGCGCGTGGTCAGTGCCGTCGCCCGCCCAGGGGTGGGCGCGGGCCCGCGGTGCACCTCGCCGGTCAGGAACCAGCGGCTCGCCAGGGCGAGATCCTGGGCGCCGCCCTCGACGAACAGCGTCGGCGTACTGCCCTCGAGCTCGACCAGCGTCCCGTTGCGGACGCCGTCGGCGAGGCGCCGCGAGACCTCGACCGGGATCTGGCTCGCTGCCTGCCGGTGCAGCACGAGCGTCGGCGCGACGACCTGGTCGAGCAGCTCGCTGACGTCCAGCCGGGCGGCCTGCGCGAACCAGTCGCGGGCGACCGCGGGCGTCGCGGCGGTGCGGAACGCCTCGGCGACGCGGCCGGCGTTCTCGCCCGACCCCCACCCCAGCCAGGCGGTCGCGGCCGCATCGGCGAAGAGGTCCCAGTCCTGCTCGACCAGCGACAGCAGCGCCTGCGTCTGGGCAGGGCTCATCGCTTCGCGCATCCGCGCCGCTCCTCCGAAGAGGAGCATCCGGTCGACGCGTTGCGGGTTGGCCGCTGCGTACGCCACGGCTGCCGCCACCGCGTGGTAGTAGCCGAGCAGGTTGATCCGGTCCGCGCCGACCGCCTCGATGACCGCCTCCAGGTCGCGCAGGTGCGCGTCGAGGCCGAGGTCGCCGACGCGACGATCGGAGGAGCCGGTGCCGCGGCCGTCGTAGAGCACGAGGGTGAGGTCCTGGCTCAGCCGCTCATAGGCCAGCCGTAGCGCGGGCACCCGCCACTGCGCCCTGATGTTGCTGAGCGAGGGCATCCAGATCGTCACCGGCCCGCTCCCGACGACCTGATACGCGATCGCGATGTCGTCGCTGGTCTGCGCGTAGCGCACCTCTGGCTCGCCGGTCACACGCTCATTCTTGCGGGCCGGTCCAGCCCTTAGGGCGCGAGCCGCTCCAGGGCGGCCTCATAGAGCGTCCGCGCGGCCTTGGCGGCCTCGTCGGCAGCGGCGATGGTCACCGGCTTGCCGAGGTAGTTGTTGGCGTTGCGGTCCAGGCGCATCACGTCGTAGTGAGCGGCCGCGTCGCGCGCCGGCGGGGTGTCGAAGACGGCGGCCAGGAACCTGCCGACCTTCACATGACCACCGGCGCCGTACGTCGTCTTGTAGCCGTAGCCGGCGAGCACGGCCTCGCCGACGTCGTGGGCGGCCTTGTAGGCGAGGTTGTAGCGGTTCTCGGTCCGGGTGACGTTGGGTACGTCGGCGAGGGCCGACTCCGCGCCGGCGAGGAAGGCCCGGGCCTTCTTCTCGTCGGGCCGCACGGCGCGCAGGGCGCCGGAGCGTACGAGTGCGTCAACTGCCTTCTGCTGCACCGGCGTCAGCGGCAGGGCCATCCGGTCCTCCTCCATAGATCTCGATCACCGGGTTGGCCCGGACCTCCTCGAGGAACCCGGTCTGCTCCTCGGCCTCCTCCGGGCTCATGATCGTCGGGTTGACGATGCGTCCGACGCTGTCGGATACCTCCCGGCAGATCCGGTAGACGGCCGGTGCGTCGGGCGTCCCGATCACCATCAGGTCGATGTCGTTCGGCGGCGGCCCGGGCTCGCCCTTCGCGCGGGCGGCGAACGAGCCGAAGAGGAAGGCCCGCTCGATCCCGTCGATGTCCTCGAGCGCCTCCCGGAGCAGCACCACCGGCCCGGTCACCGTCAGCAGGATCTCTCGCGTCGGCGCGAGCAACGGGCTCTGCTCGTTGCCCCTCACCAGCCGGGTCCGGCCCACACGGCGGTCGACGAGCAGACCCGCGTCGAGCAGCCGCGCGACCTCGCGGTGGACCGTCGGATAGGGCAGCCCGGCCCGCTCGGCGAGGTCGGTCATGCTCATCTCCTCGGCCGGGAGCAACAGCTCCGAGAGCAGCAGCGCCTGCGCCTCCGAGCGGAACAGAGGCGCGAGCACCGGAGCCTGGCTTCTCACAAAATGGATAATAACCTCCATTTTGTGGATATGAAACCGCCGAACCCCGCCGACTCGGCGAGGAATGTGGTCAGGACGAGCCGACTCGGCGGCGGGTGGGTCAGGTGAGCGGGTCGATGATGGCGTCGATGACGACCCTCGCCCAGTCGAGGAGGTCGGGGCCGTCGAGGGGCTTGGCGGGGAAGCCGGAGGAGACCGGGCGCGGGACCATGATGGTCTCCAGCTGCGGCTTGACCAGGGACTTCGGGTACATCCGATTGAGCCGGACGACCCGGGAGTCGGGCAGCGAGACCGGGTGGAAGCGTACGTTCTTGCCGGCCAGGGTGACCTCGGAGACGCCGGCCTGCCGGGCGCGGGCGCGGAAGCGGGCGACCTGGAGCAGGGAGGAGACCTCGGCTGGCGGCTTGCCGTAGCGGTCGAGGAGCTCGGCGGCGACCGACTCGACGTCCTCGTCGGTGCGGACCTCGGCCAGGCGCTTGTAGATCTCCAGCCGCAACCGCTCCGAGGGGATGTAGTCGTGGGGCAGGTGGGCGTCGACGGGGAGCTCGATGCGTACCTCGTTGAGCTCCTCGGCGGCACCGTCGGGGCCGGCCTTGAACTCGGCGACGGCCTCGCCGACCAGACGGACGTAGAGGTCGAAGCCGACGTCGGCGATGTGGCCGGACTGCTCGCCACCGAGCAGGTTGCCGGCGCCACGGATCTCGAGGTCCTTCATCGCGATCGCCATGCCGCCACCGAGGTCGGAGTGCTGCGCGAGGGTGGCCAGGCGCTCGTGGGCGGTCTCGGTGAGCGGCTTCTCGCCGGGGTAGAGGAAGTAGGCGTAGGCGCGCTCGCGGGAGCGGCCGACCCGGCCACGCAGCTGGTGGAGCTGGGACAGTCCCAGCGTGTCCGCGCGCTCGATGATCATCGTGTTGGCGTTGGAGACGTCCAGGCCCGACTCGACCAGGGTGGTGCACACCAGCACGTCGAACTCCTTCTCCCAGAAGTCGACCATCACCTGCTCGAGCTGCTTCTCGTTCATCTGGCCGTGGGCCACCGCGACCCGCGCCTCGGGCACCAGCTCGCGGATCCGCGCGGCCGCCTTCTCGATCGAGTTGACCCGGTTGTGGATGTAGAAGACCTGCCCCTCGCGGAGCAGCTCACGGCGCACCGCGGCGACGATCTGGCGGTCCTCGTAGGCCCCGACGTACGTCAGGACCGGGTGTCGCTCCTCGGGCGGCGTGGTGATCGTGGACATCTCCCGGATGCCGGTGATCGACATCTCCAGGGTGCGCGGGATCGGGGTCGCGGACATGGACAGGAAGTCGACGGAGGTGCGCAGGCGCTTCATCGCCTCCTTGTGCTCGACGCCGAAGCGCTGCTCCTCGTCGACGATGATCATGCCGAGGTCCTTGAACCGGATGTCCTTGTTGAACAGGCGGTGGGTGCCGACCACGATGTCGATGGTGCCGTCGGCGAGGCCGGCCATGACCTCGGCCGCCTCCTTGTCGGTCTGGAAGCGGGACAGCCCGCGTACGTTGACCGGGAAGCCCGACATCCGCTCCATGAAGGTCGACAGATGCTGGGAGACCAGCAGGGTCGTCGGCACCAGCACGGCGACCTGCTTGCCGTCCTGGACCGCCTTGAACGCGGCCCGCACCGCGATCTCGGTCTTGCCGTAGCCGACGTCACCGCAGACCAGCCGGTCCATCGGCACCGGTCGCATCATGTCCTGCTTGACCTCGTCGATGACCGCGAGCTGGTCGGCGGTCTCCTGGAACGGGAACGCGTCCTCGAGCTCGCGCTGCCAGGGGTTGTCGGGGCCGAACTGGAAGCCCTTGGTCGCCTGCCGCGCGGCATAGAGCTTGATCAGCTCGGCGGCGATCTCGCGGACCGCCTTGCGGGCACGGGCCTTGCGCTTCTGCCAGTCGGCGCCGCCGAGCCGGTCGAGGCTCGGCTGCTCGCCACCGACGTAGCGGGTGACCTGGTCGAGCGCGTCGGCCGGGACGTAGAGCCGGTCGGGCGGCCCGCCGCGCTTGGAGGCGCCGTACTCCAGGACGAGGTATTCGCGGGTCGCGCCCTGCACCTCACGCTGCTTCATCTCGATGAACTGGCCGACGCCGTGCTGCTCGTGGACGACGTAGTCGCCGGGCTTGAGCTCGAGCGGGTCGATCTGCTTCTTGCGCCGCGCCGGCATCTTCACCATGTCGCGCGTCGAGGACTTCTGGCCCGAGATGTCCTCGCCGGTGAGCACGACCAGCTGGCTGGCCTCGTCGAGGAAGCCGTGGGTCAGGCGGGCGTGGATGACGGTGACGGTCTTGTGGACCGGCTTGGCGGTCTCCTCGTCACCCTCTGCCAGGCGAGCCTGGATGTCGCGCTCCCCCAGCGCCTCGACCGTACGCTGCGCCGTGCCGTGGGCCGGCTGGACGACGACCACGCGGTAGCTGTCGTCGCGCCACCGCTCGATGTCGGCCAGCGCCGCGGCGGTGTCGCCGCGGTAGGCCTTGGCGCGCTGCCAGTCGATCTTGCGGGCGGGGACGCCGACCACGTCCGGGTCGGCGAGGTCCGCGTCGTCGTCGAGGCCGAACGGGCTGACCGACCACCACGGCTTGCCCTGGGAGATGGCGTGGGCGCGTACGTCGGCGAGGTCGCGGTAGGAGGCCGCGGAGAGGTCGATCGGGGCGACTCCCCCGCTGGCTGCGGCGGCCCAGGAGGCGCCGAGGAACTCCTCGGCGGTGGCGACCAGGTCGTGGGCGCGGCTGCGGATCCGCTCGGGGTCGAGCAGCAGGATGTGGCTGTCCTCGGGGATCAGGTCGATCAGCAGCTCCATGTCGTCGACGAGCGCGGGCGCCAGCGACTCCATGCCGTCGACCGCGATCCCGGCGGCGATCTTGTCGGTGAGCTCGATCAGGGTGGGGTGCTCCTCACCGAGCCTGCGGGCCCGGTCCCTGACCTCCGGGGTGAGCAGGAGCTCGCGACACGGCGGGGCCCAGAGGCGCTCGGTCTCGCCGCCGTGCTCGGCCGGGATGGCCCGCTGGTCGGCGACCGCGAAGTGGCGGATCGAGTCGACCTCGTCGCCCCAGAACTCCACGCGGACCGGGTGCTCCTCGGTCGGCGGGAAGACGTCGACGATGCCGCCCCGGACCGCGAACTCGCCGCGCTTCTCGACCAGGTCGACGCGGGCGTAGGCAGCATCGGCGAGCTTCTGGACGACGTCGTCGAGGCTCGCCTCCTGGCCCTTGATCAGCTCCACGGGCTCCAGGTCGCCGAGGCCCTTGACCTGTGGCTGGAGCACGCTGCGGACCGGGGCGACGACCACCTTCAGCGGACCGTGGGCGCCGTCGGCGTCGGGGTGGCGCAGCCGCCGGAGAACGGCGAGCCGGCGTCCGACGGTGTCGCTGCGCGGGGAGAGGCGCTCGTGCGGCAGCGTCTCCCAGCTCGGGTAGTAGGCGACCGAGTCGGGCGGCAGCAGGTCGGTCAGGTCGTTGACCAGGTCCTCGGCCTCACGCGAGGTCGCGGTGACCGCGAGGACGGTGCGCTCCTGGCGTACGAGACCGGTGACCACGAACGGGCGCAGTGCCTCCGGGCCGGTGACGTCGAGCGCCAGCATCCGGCCACCCTTGGCCTCCGCCATCACCTCGCTCAGGGCGGGATCGCGCAGGACGAGATCGGCGAGAGGGGCGAGGATCACGGGTGACTCCAAAGGGCAGGCAAGCACGAGAGCCCCCGGCCGGGAAGACAGGGGGTGCTGCCTCCAGTCTAGGAGACGTGTGTAAAGACGTTTGACTTCGAGCGCGCGCGAGGCCCGAGCGTGGATCGCATGAGATACACGACCATCGGATCAGGCGCCGGGTCACGGCGCGTCAGCAAGCTCGCGCTCGGCGTGATGCGGTTCGGGACGGACACGGACGTCGAGACGTCGTACGCGATCCTCGACCGCTTCGTCGAGGCCGGCGGCACCTTCGTCGACACCTCCAACAACTACGCCTACTGGGCCAACGGCACCCAGGGCGGCGAGAGCGAGACCGTGCTCGGCCGGTGGCGCCGCGACCGTGGGATCGGCGACGAGCTGGTCATCGCCACCAAGGTCGGCGCCCGCCCCACCGACGTCGTCGAGCCCGTCGAGAACGGGTGGGCCAACCAGCGCACGCGTCGGTGGGAGGGCCTGGCTCCGGCCAACGTACGCGAGCAGGCCGACCGCTCCCGCGAACGCCTCGGCGTCGAGCACCTCGATCTCTACTACGCGCACGTGCCCGACATGAACGGCGTGCCGCTGGAGGAGTACGCCGCCGGCTTCGCCGCCCTCGTCAAGGATGGTGTCATCGGCCAGTTCGGGCTGAGCAACCACTGGTCCTGGCAGGTCGAGCGGGCGCGGGCGGCCAACCCGGAGGAGGCCCGGCCGAGCGTGCTGCAGTATCACCACACCTACCTGCGTCCGCGGACGGACATCCCCGACCCGCGGCTCTCCGTCGACGGCGAGATCGGCGTGGCCGACGCCTCGCTCCTCGCCTACCTGCGGGCGACGCCGGGGCTGACGCTGGTGGCCTACACGCCGCTGCTCACCGGCGCCTACACGAATCCTGCGAAGTCGCTCGATCCCGCCTACGACCACCCCGGGACGACCGCGCGGCTCGCGGTGCTCGACGAGGTCGCCGCCGAGACCGGCGCGACCCGCAACCAGGTCGTGCTCGCCTGGATGCTCGGTGACGCCCTCCCCGTCATCCCGCTGGTCGGAGCCTCGTCCGTCGCCCAGCTCGACGAGAGCCTGGCGGCGGTGGACCTGGAGCTCAGCGAGGAGCAGAGGGCTCGGCTCGACGCTGCTGGGCGATGAGCTCGGCATCGGGGTCCGTCTCGCCCACGGCCGCCGCGTAGTAGGCGACCTTGAACTCGATCGCGTCCAGATGGGCGGCCGTCTCCGCCAGCTGCGCGCGCACCCGGTCGCGGTGCGCGCGCAGCAGGGCGAGGCGCGCCTCCTCGTTGCCGGTGCCGTCGCGGACCATCTCGGCGTAGCGGCGGATCTCCCGGATCGGCATCCCGGTCGAGCGCAGCCGGGTGATCAGCGTGATCCAGCCGAGGTCGCCCTCGGTGTAGGCACGGTGGCCCGAGCCGTTGCGGCCGACCCCGAGCATCAGCCCGTCGCGCTCGTAGTAGCGCAGCGTGTGCGCGGTCAGGCCGGTCCGCTCGGCCACCTCGGCGATGCTGAGTCCGGTGCTGAGCCCGGTGCTGTGCGCCTGCGTCGTCATGACTCCAGTGTCCGGGTTGGAGTGCACTCGAAGTCAAGCGGGTTCGGCTACGTTGAGGGGGTGAAGAGGACGTACGCCGCGGGGTCGGCCGTTGCCGGGCTGGTCGTCCTCGGGCTGGCGCTGAGCGGGTGCGGCGCAGAGCCGGAGTCCTCGCCGAGCCCGACGGTCAGCGCCTCACCGTCGGCGTCGGCGGAGCCGTCACCCAGCGACGTACCCTCATCTTCTCCGGTCGCCCCGAAGCCCGGGTCGGTGCCGCCGCCGTGGCTCGGGACCCGAGTGCTGAAGGAGGACGCGGAGGGATACGGGATCGCCGGGCCGACGCCGCCGGAGCTGCGCAACCGGGCGTGGACGCTGCCGGACATGCTGCCGATGCTTCCCGGCGACGGCTTCGCCGCCGAGGTCGACGTCGCCCCGGACGAGGTGATCGCGCGCTCGACGTGGGTGCCGGGGTGCCCGGTCTCGCGCCAGGAGCTGGCCTGGGTGCGGATGACGTTCTGGGGCTTCGACGGCGCCCGCCACACCGGCGAGATGCTGATCAACGCCCGCGTCGCCGAGGACGTCGTCGGCGTCTTCCGGAAGCTCTACGAGGCGAGGTTCCCGCTCGAGCAGATGGACATCACCACGAAGGCCGCCCTGGACGCGCCACCGACCGGCGACGGCAACGGCACCGGCGGCTTCGTCTGCCGCCCCTCGGTCGGCCAGACCTCGTTCTCCCAGCACGCCTACGGCCTGGCGATCGACCTCAACACCTTCCAGAACCCGTACGTCAAGGGCGACCGCGTCATCCCCGAGCTCGCCCGCTGGTACCTGGACCGGTCCCGCCAGGCGCCCGGGATGATCCACCGCGGCGACGTGGTCGTCCAGGCCTTCGCCGACATCGGCTGGGAGTGGGGCGGCGACTGGAACTCGCTCAAGGACTACCAGCACTTCAGCGAGAACGGCACCTGACGCCCGGCACCGCTGGTCGGGTCAGGCGGACTCGGCCTCGGCGAGCTCGCGCTTCCACTCACGGAAGGTCTCCTCGGTGCGGCCGCGGCGCCAGTAGCCGGAGATGGAGACGTCGGCCTTCGGGACGCCACGCTCCTTGAGGAGGTAGGGGCGGATGCCGTGCATGGTGACCGCGGCCTCGCCGTGGACGAAGACGTGGACGCGGCCGTCGAGCCACTTCAGGTCGCGGATGGCGGTGACCAGGGGCTGCTCATGACCCTCGGCGTCCTCGGCGGCGTGGTGGGTGTGGCCGCCGGTGACCAGCCAGGTCACCTCGATGCCCTCGGGGTGGTCGAGGTGCTGCTCGTGGCCGAGTGCCGGGACGTCGATGACGGCGTAGCCGCGGGCGTCGGCGGGCAGGGCGGCCAGCGCTGCGCGGATGGCGGGCAGGGCGGTCTCGTCACCGGCGATCAGGTGCCAGTCGGCCTCGGGATCGGGCGCGTAGGCTCCGCCGGGGCCGCGAGCCGCCAGGGTGTCGCCGGGCCGGGCCGCGGCGGCCCAGGGGCCGGCGTACCCCTCGGTGCCGTGGACGACGAAGTCGATGTCGAGGGTGCCGTCCTCGACCGAGGGGTTCACAGCGGTGTAGGTCCGGACGACCTCGCCGTCGTCCTGCGGGAAGACGAGCTTCACGTAGCGGTCGGTGAAGACGCTCGAGGAGAAGGCGCTCAGGTCCTCGGAGCGGAAGCTCACCCGGATCATCGTCGGGCTCAGCCGCTCGGTGGCGGTGACGACGAGGATGGTCTCAGGCTTCGCGGGACGACTCATATAGGCAACCCTAACTTGCCCTCAAATGGAGCACAGCAAACCGGCCGCAGTCAACCAACCGCGGTCAACCCGCCGACCGGGTGGAGTGCGTAGACCGGGGCTGGGTGGCGTCGGCAGGGGCTGCCGGCGCGGGGACGGCGGGGGCGGGGCGCTGGGGCTTGGCGACCAGCGACAGGCTCGGCTCGAGCACGTGCAGCAGCGCCTCGACGTGGCCGCGGGCCTCGGTCACCAGCCGCCGGGCCTCGCGCGGGGACCGCTTCCGCAGGTCGAGGAGGTCGTCGTCGGCCGGCCGCCGGACCCGGCGTCGGGCTCTCTCCAGCGGCGCGAGCTGGACGAGCGTACGCACCCGGGTGGCCGCATCCGCCTCCGAACCCGCGGGGCCGCCCAGGGCCGTGCGCCCGAGCAGCTCTCCGAGCGCGGCGATCTCGACCAGCGTGAAGGTGCGCTTGACCGCGGCGGGCACCAGCCGGGCGACCTCGCTGCGGTGGGAGCGTTCGGCGGTGATGATCAGGTCGGCGCTCTCGATGTCGTCGACGTCGAGCGGGTAGGCCTGGTGCCTGGTCAGCCGGACCCCGGCGAGGGCGACCTCGGAGGCGATCATCGGGTCCATGTCGTAGCCCTCGAGCGCCTCGCTGCCGGCCGAGATCACCGTGATGCCGTGGCGGGCGAGCCCACCGATCTGGCCGACGCCCTCACGCAGCATCGCCTCGATCGCCGGCGAACGTCGTACGTTCCCGCTGCAGACGACCAGGATCGTCGCGGTGTCCATCCCTGCCTACCTTCGAACAGTTGCCTGACGATTCTCGATCGCGGGACCTCACATCCACGCGGCCAACCCCCCGAACGTGACAGACAAACATTACGCAGTCGACGTGCGGCTTCCGAAACCGATGGCAGATCAATCCCCCATTTGGGGGAACGGACCGAACACCCGGCCCGTCATCCCCTCATCCGGGTGAGGATGTGCGATGGCCCCGTGGACCTGCCCTGACGGCGGATGAGCCACGGACGAGCAGCCTGGCACAAACATCGGACGGAGTGACCTGTTGGACCTGCGCGACTATGTCGCTGCCCTGCGAAAGCGCTGGTACATCGTCGCGGTGCTCGCCATCATCGGCGCCGGCGCGGCCTTCGCGCAGGCGCACGCGAGCCCGCCGCAGTACCGCGCCCAGAGCACCGTCTTCGTCTCGATCGCGCGTGGCGCGACGACCCAGGAGCTGGTCCAGGGCTCGACGTTCACCCAGGACATCGTCCAGTCCTACGCCAAGCTGGCCACGATGCCGGTGGTGCTCGACCAGGTCATCTACGACCTCGACCTCGACACCACGCCCAAGGCGCTGGCCGAGGAGATCACCGCGGAGAACCCGCTCGACACCGTGATCATCGAGATCGACGCGGTGGCCACCACGAGCACCGGCGCCTCCGACCTCGCCAACTCGGTCGCCGACGAGCTCACCACCACGATCACCAACCTCTCCCCCAGCTCCAACAAGAAGTCCGCGGTCGAGGTCACCGTGGTCGCCCGTGCCGACCCGCCGCAGGAGGCGTTCGCACCGCGTACGCGACTGGCCGCTCTGGTCGGTTTCGCCGGCGGCTTCGGGCTCGGCGTCGCGATCGCCGTGGTTCGCGCGCTCCTCGACACCCGGGTCAGGACCGCTGCCGAGCTCGAGCAGCTCACCGACGTCGGGCTCCTGGGGGCGATCCCTCGGCGCCGCGGCCGGCGCTCACGTGGCGCGGTGACCGCCATCGACCCGCACAACGTCGCCGCCGAGGCCTACCGCAGGCTGCAGACCAACCTGCAGTTCCTCGACGCCTCCTCGCCGGTCCGCTCGATCGTCGTGACCTCCTCGATCGGTGGCGAGGGCAAGTCGACCACCTCGATCAACCTCGCCCTGGCGATCGCGGAGCAGGGCCAGCGCGTACTGCTGGTCGACGCCGACATGCGCCGCCCCGCCGTCGCCGACTACTGCGGCCTGGAGGGTGCGGCCGGGCTGACGACGGTGCTGATCGGGAAGGCCGAGCTCGACGACGTCGTCCAGGTCTGGGGCGATGCCAACCTGCACGTGCTCACCATGGGGGAGATCCCGCCCAACCCCGCGCAGCTGATCGGCTCGCCGCGGATGGCCGACCTGCTCGCGGAGGCGCTCGCGAGCTACGACGTGGTCATCCTCGACTCGCCGCCGCTGCTCCCGGTGGCCGATGGCGCGATCCTGTCCCGGCTCACCGACGGTGCGCTGGTGGTCGCCAACTGCCGTACGATCCACCGCCCGCAGGTGCTGGAGGCCATCGACAGCCTCGAGACCGTCGACGCCCGCTGCCTCGGCATCGTCGCCAACCAGGTCCGCGACACCGCCGCGCACACCTACTATGGCCAGCCGGAGCAGGGCTGGTTCGCCCGCCTCCTCGCCGGTCTCGTACGTCCCCCGGCACGGCAGCACCACCACCCCGCTGCCGGAGCCTGAGCATGGCCGTCGTGACGGCGGTCCGCGCAGAGTCTGCGAAGCGGAACGTACGCGCCGACCGCACCGGCTGGGAGGTGCTGACCGGGCTGCTGGCCGGGGCGGCGGCGGTCCTGGCCGGGACGAACTACACCCTGGTCAGCGGGCTGACCGCCGGCGGACTGATCGGCGCGGCTCTGGCACCGATCTGGATCCGGGAGGCTCGCCGCTATCGCGGTGTGATCCTGGGTGGCGTACTTCTTCTTGCCTGTCTCGTCTCCACGCTGGCGCTGTCGACGTGGCGCTCGGCGACGCATCCGCCGACCGAGGCAGGGTTGCTGACCGAGCTGCTGCCGGTGATCTCGGCGGTGCTGTGCGTGGGAGCGTTGTTGTGGGCGCAGCGGGTGCTGTCGCCGGGGGCCGTGGTGTGCCTCTACGCCGTCGGCTCGTTCTTGACCGTGACGTTGAGGCCGCAGTTCGCCGAAGAACCGTGGCGGTTCGGGTTCTCGATCCCGGCGACGATGCTGCTCCTGGGGGCGTGCCAGCTGATCAAGCGGCGGCCCCGGAAACAGCTCTTGGCCGAGCTTGTCGTGATCGGGACGCTCAGCGTGGTCGGGGCGCTGTCCGGGGCCAGGTCGATGAGCGCGTTCCTGCTCATGACCGCGGTGCTGCTGATCTGGCAGCACCGGCCGAGGACGGCGAAGCGGACCACCTCCGCGGTGCTCTCCGTGGTGTTGGTCGGCGCTCTCGGGCTGGGCATCTACAAGTCGCTCGAGGAGGCCGCCCTGGACGGCTATCTCGGCGCCTCGGCCCAGGAGCGCACCGTCGAGCAGACCCAGACCGCCGGCTCACTCATCCTCGGCGGCCGGCCCGAGATCGGGGCCACCGTGGCCCTGATGATCCACGAGCCGTTCGGCTACGGCGCCGGCACCATGGCCACACCGAGCGACATGCAGGCGGCCAAGCAGGGCATGTCCCGCCTGGGGTACGACCCCGACAACGGCTACGTCGAGCACTACATGTTCGGCACCCGGATCGAGGTCCACTCGCTCATCGGCGACCTGTGGATCTGGTTCGGTCTCGCCGGGCTGGTCCTCGCTGGTTGGCTGCTCTGGCTCGCCACCAGCTATCTGGGCCGCAGCATGGCCCACCGTACCGGCGCCGCGCTCGGGATCTTCCTCGCCCTGCAGCTGGGCTGGAACCTCTTCTTCGGCCCGATCATCAGCTCGCTGCCGCCGCTCGTACTGGCGCTCGGGGTGTTCCTGTTGCCGCGCAAGGAGGCCGTCACGGCCCCACCGACGCGGAAGCCACCGCCGAGACCATCGCGGCGGCACGGCCGTCGTGGCCAGCGCGCCCGCCGCCGCTACCTCGCCGGAGGTCCGCAGCGTGCGTGAGGCCTGGATCGACTCCGCACGCGGCCTGGCGATCATCCTGGTGGTGCTCTTCCACGCCGTGATCAACCTCGACCTGGTCGGCCTCGCCGGCCCCTGGTCTCGATTGGCCTACACCCTCGACACGTTCCGGATGCCGCTGTTCTTCTTCCTCTCCGGCCTCCTCGCGCCCTCGCTGCTCGCCCGCCCGCTGCGGGAGGTGCTGCGCACCCGGTGCCTGAACCTGATCTACCTCTACCTGCTGTGGTGCCTGC
Organism: Nocardioides sp. NPDC054178; assembly: GCF_055585005.1. Classification (NCBI taxonomy): domain Bacteria; kingdom Bacillati; phylum Actinomycetota; class Actinomycetes; order Propionibacteriales; family Nocardioidaceae; genus Nocardioides; species Nocardioides sp. NPDC054178. The sequence continues at coordinate 84,027 of NZ_JBVJKY010000008.1, read as the reverse complement.
TGCTCGGCGCCTTCCGCACGCTCCTGCCACACTCACCACCGGGTGGAGTCGCGGCGGTCGCCCGGGTGCTGGTCGAGCCCAACGTCTACCTCTGGTTCCTCTACTCGCTGTGCCTGTTCACGCTCGCCGCATGGCTGACCCGCCGGCTCCCCGCATGGCTTGTAGTCGGGACCGCGCTGACCGTCTCCGCGGTCTTCGCCGCCGGGCTGGTCTCCACCGGCGACGTCCCCTGGGACAAGACGTTCCGCTACTGGTTCTTCTTCGTGCTGGCCTCCCGCGCGGCCCCCGCGGTGCGCTCGGTCGTCCCGAGGATGCGCGCAGCTCACGTGATCGGGGCGGGGGTGACGTACGCCCTGCTCTTGGGGTTCTTCCTCTACGTCTCCGACGACCGGATCATCTTCGTGCGGCCGATGCTGGGCCTGCTCGCGGTCGCCGCCGGCTGCGGGCTAGGGGTGATGATCTCCCAGGTCCCGGCTCTCGGCTTCGTACGCCACCTCGGCACCCGCACGCTGCCGATCTACGTCGTCCACGCCTTCCCGATCACCGCCACCGCGGCCGTGCTCACCGGGCGCAACATCGTCTGGCCGCCGGGAACCGGGCTGGTGGCGGTGCCGCTGCTGTCATTCATCGCGATCCTGCTCGCGCTGGCTCTCGACAGGCAGATCACCGGCCGCGTCCGCGGCATCTTCGACTTCCCGATCGCACGCTGGACCGCCAAGCGCAGTTCGCGACCGGCCACTCTCCTCCCTCCCGAGAACCTAGCCCCGAGGACGCCGTCATGACTCTGTCCGAGACCTCCTTCAACCTGAAGCTGCACACCGTCCGGCGCGACTCGGGCCGCCTCTACAGGGAGTTGCTGCGCAATCAGGAGCTCGAACCAGCAGCACTCGCCGAACTGCAGCGCACCAGGGCCGTTGCGATCGCCGAGTTCGCCCGGAGCCAGACGGCCTTCTATGCCAAGCACTTCGCCGACGCTGGCATCGACCCGAGTCGAGCACTGACGCCGGACGACTGGGCCCGACTGCCGCTGCTGAACAGAAGGATGCTCAAAGAGCACGCCGACGCCGTCACCTCGTCCGAGGCCACGCCTCGGAACTCGCGCCCTGCGCTCACCGGCGGAAGCACCGGCGAGCCTCTCCAGGCGAAGCATGACGCCCGGGTGCCGACGCTGGCACTTGCTTGGCGCATGTACACCTGGTGGGGCGTTCAGCCCTGGGACAACCTCGCGAGGATTGCCCGGTGGGGTTTTGGCCGCTTCGACACGCTCAAGAACGACCTCGCGTGGTGGCCCTCGAGGCAGCGTTACGCAGACGCTGGCCTGATGAGCTCGGAGTCGATGCGACAGTTCCATGCCGAGCTCGTGAAGACACGGCCAGCGCTGCTCGAGGGGTACGTGGGGTCGACCGTCGCCTTCGCTGACTTCGTCGAAGCCGAGGGTCTGCGGCTGCCATCGCTGCGCGCGATCGCGACCACTGCCGGCCCGTTGGATCCCACCTCCCGTGCTCGCCTCGAGTCGGTCTTCGGCGTACCTGTGCACGACGAGTATCGAGGCTCAGAACTCGGCTGGATGGCAGGCGAGTGCAGCGAGCGCAACGGGCTACACGTCTTCGCCGACGCCCGGCTCATCGAGGTCGTCGATGAGCACGGGCAGGTGCTTCCCGCAGGCGAGACAGGTGAGCTCGTCCTCACCGATCTCAGTAACCGGGTGTTCCCGATCATCCGCTATCGGATCGGTGATCGAGGCAGGCTGCTCGATCGGCCCTGTCCATGCGGCATCAGCCTTCCGCTCATGGCTCAGCCAGAGGGTCGCGTCACGGACCTGCTCTACACGCCGAGCGGCCGCACGCTCGGCCACCGGATCATGGCGATGTTCAGCGATGTTCCGGAGGCCGTGCGCCAGATGCAGGTCCACCAGCACGCGGACTACTCGGTCACCGTCCGCGTGGTGGAGGGGCAGATCCCGGACGCCCGATCTCATGTGGAGCGGAACGTCGACATCCTGCGGAATCGCATCGACAACGAGGTTCCCATCACGATCGAGTACGTCGACTCGCTCCCCTACACCGGTGCAAAGCAGAAGTATGTGATCAGCGACGTACCCAAGGGTCAATGACCAAGAGAGCTACCCGCGGAGGTACTCGCTGACATGTGACCCCCAGGCACCGCGAACCATGCCGACCCCGCGGACCACCAACCGAGTCCCTCGGGCATCGTGGGCAACGGATCCGCTCAGACGCCCTAGAAGCAGGCGCACTCCTCCCCACACGACCCGAGCGACACCACGCATCGTTTCCCGGACTCGCGTCAAGCCGCGTCTGCCGGGCGGGGCGAGATAGACCTGCACCCGTGAGTCGGAGTTGCCAACGCGAGAGGCACGAGCGAGCACCCAGTCTCGGGTCGCGCGGTCGGCGGGGACCAGATCGTAGACCGTCGCCTCATCGCACCACACGATTCTTCGTCCGGCGGCAACGAGAGCGCGGGTGAAGACGGTGTCGGAGCCCCCGGAGAGGCCGAAGCCGAGGTCGAATCGGAGCGCGCCTACCTGGGCCATGTCGAGGAGAAGGTTGTTGGTCGCGGCGGCGGTCACCAGGTCTCCCGTGGAATACCGCGGCCGCTGGAAGACGCCGGTCGCTGTGGTCCATGGGTCCGGCTCCACGACGAAGTGGGAGACCACCCGTCCGGCCACGGCCGCAGCGCCGGTCTCCTCCCGGCACGCGAGCAGCGTCGCCAGCCACTTCTCCGAGGGCTGTTCGTCGTCGTCGATGAAGACCACGACCGCCTCGGGCCCGGCCTCGTCCAGCGCCCGGTTGCGGGCGGCGGCGATGCCAGGGGCCGGCTCGTGCACATACCGGACGCGTACGTCCCCCGCCGCCGCCTCCGCCACCGCGGAGGCAGCGCTGGGCTGCTCGTCGTTGTCGACGATGAGCAGCCCAGCGTCAGGTACCTGATCGAGCTGGGCTCGGAGCATGCCGATCGCCTCGGCCAACCCCTCGGGGCGCCGATAGGTGAGCATGCAGACCCAGATCACTTGATGGTGACCGTGACCCAGTCGGACCGAGAGATGTTGCCGAGCGGGTCGACGGCCTCGACCTTGTACTTCTGCGCCGAGCCGCTGGTGCGGCCGGTGTCGGTGAAGGTCATCGCGGTGTGCTTCCAGAACGGGGCCGAGACCTTCACGGTCTTGATCGGCGTGGAGTCGATCGAGCCGCGGTAGAGCTTGTAGGTCACCGTCGCGTTGTCCTTGTCGGGGTTGCCGGGCCACTTCAGGGTGGCCTTGCCCGCCGACGGCGAGGAGCCGGTCAGCGTCCACTTCGCGCCCTTCAGCGTCGGACCGACCTTGTTGGGAGCGACGTCCTTGACGGCGAACCGCACCAGACCCTGCTGCGCGACACCGTTGACCTTGAGGAACTCACCGCCGTACAGGACGTAGCTGGCGTTGGCGGTCACGGTCCAGGTCGACTGCTTGGCGCTGGTGTAGGTGCCGTTGGTCCACTTGGGATACCACTCCAGGAACTCCGGTCGCGGGGTGCCGGGGTGGTCGGGGTAGCCGTACTTGTCATCGGCGACGTTGGTGCCGCGTACGTCCTGGGTGGTGGCAGTCGAGTGGTACCAGGCCCGCGGCTTGGTCTCCGGGAAGCCACCGGAGGTGTCGCAGCCGTGCTTGTGGCTGGCGTGGTAGACGACGTCCGTGGTCGGCCAGACGCCGTAGGTGTCGCCGTGGCAGTCCTCGAGCCAGGTCAGCTTGCCGGTGGCCCAGTCGGCCTTGAACGTACCTTCGGAGTTGCCGCCGCTGCCGTAGTCGTAGCCGGTGCCGTAGAAGCTGGTGCCGTCGGACTCGAGCGAGAGGATCGCCGCCTCGGTGCCGCCGTTGCGGACCTCGTCGTTGACCGGCAGCGCCAGCGAGCTGCCCGAGGAGACCTCGAGCCGGGCCAGGCCGTAGCCCGGCTTCGAGGAGCCGTTGACGCTGGTGAACGCCCCGCCGATCACGATCTTGGTGCCGTCGGAGGAGACCACGATGTCGTTGACGTTGCCGCCGGCGACCTTCGGGTTCATCGGCAGCAGGCCGGTGCCGGTGTCGCTGGGCTTGACCGCGGCCACCTTCGTCCGCGCCGTGTTGTCGGCGGAGGTGAACACGCCGCCGTAGAAGACCGCGCTGGAGGTGGCCGCGACCGCGTTGGTGGTCGAGTTGAAGATCGGCCGGAAGCTCGTCGCCTTGCCGGTCGCGAGGTCGATCGCGGCGCCCCGGTAGCGGTTGACACCGTCGACCTGGGTGAAGCCGCCCGCGACGTAGAGCAGCTTCTTGTCGGGCGAGAGCGCCAGGTCCTTGACCTGGCCGTTGAACTTCGGCGCGAAGGTGGTGATCAGCTTCCCGGTCGAGAGCCGGTAGGCCAGCATGTTGGACCGGGCCGTCTCGCTGGTGCCGGCCGCGGCACCCGCCGGGCGGGCGGAGGTGAAGCTGCCGCCCACGTAGACGATGTCACCGACGATCACCTGCTTCCAGGCGACGCCGTCGATCTGCACGGTGGGAAGTACGTCGGCGGCGACCGTCGTGGGGAGGTCGGTGTCGGTCGGCGCGGTGTCCGCGGAGGCGGAGGTCGCGGAGGTCGCCAGGGTCAGGCTCGTTGCCACGAGCACCAGCACAGCCAGGATCGGCTTCATCACATCTCTCATCGTGGGGGAGGGTTATCGCTGGGGTCGGCCCTTGAAGACCACCACGTCGGCGCCGTTGCCCAGATCGAGCTCGACGCGTACGGGACGGGCTTGCTCGGGGATCTGGAAGATGTAGACGCCCTTGGCCGACTCACCGTCGGCGACCGAGGCCGGGAACGGCACCTCGCCGTCGGAGGCGACGCTCACCGCCGGGGTGCGCTCCGGACCGTAGTAGGCGTTGACCACACCGAGCGCCAGGTCGACCTTCTTCCCGGTCTGGTTCTTCACCTTCACGGTGATCGCGAGCGCCGGACCGCCGATCTCACCGGGCAGGCTCGCGGTGGCCTGGACGGAGTCGATCCGGGCCAGCCGGGCGGTCACGCCCGGGGAGGTGGTCGCGACGGCCTTCAGCCCGAGGGCGCGGTCGCCGTCCGACGATCCTTCCGCGTCTTCGTCGTCCGAGTCGGAGGACGAGGAGGACTCCTTCTGCGACGGGGTCGCCGTCGGAGAAGGTGCGGCGGCCACCGTCGAGTCCGACCCGGCGGTGGCCGGGCCGGAGGAGCTGCGCACGATGAGCACGACCGCGACGCTCACGAGGACGACGGCAGCGACAGCCGCCGCGACGTACATCCTCGAACGCGGGACTTGACTGAGCATGGGGGATCTTCCGCGGGCGGGGTCGGACAAAGACATCTGTTCAAAGACGTTGCATTCAAGCCCATGTCCGACGCCCGCGGGGGGGATCCGCACGCCTACTCCCCAAGATCGGGTACGTGCGGAGCGAGGCTTACGGCTCGATCACCTTCAGATCGTCGTAGCCGACCCGGACCGGCGTGGTGCCGATCGTCGAGGAGCCGAAGCCGCGCAGCATCACTCCGCCGGCGACCTGGTTGGCCGCGGTCGAGTCGGAGAGCTCGTACGTCCAGCCCGACGGCTCCGCGGAGCCGGCCGGCCACACCTTGGTGCGCACGGTCGCCGGCGCGGCGCCGGTGACCTGGAGACGGACTTTCAGCCGGTCACCGGGTGCGACGCTGAGGCCGGGGACGGCGTTGGCGCCGACGACCGGGGTGCCGCTGCGGACGAGATGGAGGCCGACGGTGCCGTCCGGGTTGAACCGGAGCCGCGAGGCGTAGTGGTCGGTGCCGGAGACCCGGGCGCCGAGGATCGACCAGACGTAGCCCGCGTCGGGGAGCCGGGAGACCCCGACGCTGACGGTGGCGTCGACATCGGTCGCCGAGATCTCGCCGAGCCGCGACTCCGTGGTCCCGCCGGCGGTGACGGCGTGCCAGCCGCGGCCCTCGGAGACCGAGAAGTTGCCCACGGTGCCGGTGCTGCGGGTCCAGGCGCCGCCGGTGTCGGCGGTGCCCCAGCCGCTGGACTCGGCCCGCTCGAAGCTGTCGGCGGCGACGATGCCCTCGGCGGGAGGCACCGGCTCGCCGGCGACGTCGACGGTGATCCACTCGGTGGGCGACTGGTTGCCGAAGGCGTCCTCGGCGACGACCCGGTAGCTCTGGCTGGTGCCCGGCGGCGCCTGCGTGTCGAGGAAACTCTGCGTGGTCTGCTTCCAGAACGCCGCGGTGACGGCCTTCGTGTGGATCGGGGCGGAGGCGGTCGAGCCCCGGTAGACCTTGTAGGTCACGGTCGCGTTGTCCTTGTCGGCGTTGCCGGGCCAGGTCAGCCGCACCTCGCCGTCGGCCGGCGAGGTCGCGGTGAGCCCGAACTGGGCACCGGACAGATCCGGACCGACGGCGTTGGGCGCGATCGTCTTGACTGCGAAGCGCACCAGCCCCTGCTGGGCGACGCCGTTGACCTTGAGGAACTCGCCCCCGTAGACGACGTAGTCGTCGTTGGCCGTCACCGTCCAGGGCGCCTGGTTGGCGCCGGTGAAGGTGCCGGGGGTCCACTTCGGGTACCACTCCAGGAACTCCGGGCGCGGGGTGCCGGGGTGGTCGGGGTAGCCGTAGATGTCGCGGGTGTTGGTGCCGCGTACGCCCTGGGTGACCGCCGTGGAGTGCTGGAAGCTGCGCGGGCTGGTCTCCGGGAAGCCACCGGAGTTGCCGCAGTAGTGCTTGTGGCTGGCCTGGTAGACGGCCTCGGCCGTCGGCCAGACCGCGTAGGTGTCACCGTGGCAGTCCTCGAGCCAGGTCAGCTTGCCCGCTGCCCAGTCGGCCTTGAAGGAGCCTTCGACGTTGCCGCCGCTGCCGTAGTGGTAGCCGGTGCCGTAGAAGCTGGTGCCGTCGGTCTCCAGGGAGAGGATCGCGGAGTTGGTGCCACCGTTGCGGACCTCGGAGTTGACCGGCAGCGACATCGAGGCGCCGGTGGCGACCTTGATCCGGGCCAGGCCGTAGCCGGGGTTGGAGAGGCCGTTGACGCGGGTGAAGTTGCCGCCGATCACGATGTCGGCGCCGTCGGGCGAGACCACCAGGTCCTGCACCGACCCGTTGGAGACCGTCGGGTTCATGGACAGCAGCTGGGTGCCGGTGTCGTTCGGCCGGACCGCGGCGACCTTCGTGCGCGCCGTGTTGTCGGCGGACGTGAACGCGCCGCCGTAGAAGACGGCGTCGGCGGTCGCCGCGACGGCATAGGTGGCGGAGTTGAAGATCGGCCGGAAGCTCGTGAGGGCGCCGGTGGCCAGGTTGATCGCCGCGCCGCGGTAGCGGTTGACGCCGTTGACTTGGGTGAAGCTGCCGGCGAGGTAGAGCAGGGACTTGTCGGGCGAGAGCGCCATGTCCTTGACCTGGCCGTTGAGCGTCGGCGCGAAGCTGCCGATCAGCTCACCGGTGGAGAGCCGGTAGGCCAGCAGGTTCGACCGCGGCGTCTCGTCGGTGCCGGCCGCGGCACCAGCCGGACGCGCGGAGGTGAAGCTGCCCCCGACGTAGACGGTGTCGCCGACGATCACCTGCTTCCAGGCGACCCCGTCGATCTGCACCGTCGGAAGTACGTCGGCCGAGACCGTCTCCGGCAGCTCCGGGTCGACCGGAGCCGTGTCCGCCGTCGCCCCTCCCGACATGACCAGGCTGCTCACCCCGAGAACAGCTGCGACCGCCCCGGCCGCCAGCAGACGCCACTCGTGAATCCGCGTCATCATCCATCCCTGCACAAGGCGGCCACTTCGGCCGCGACACGCGAGTGTCGCGTACGCCCGCCGTGATCCGCTCACCAGTCGTGGCTTCGTTCCTCAGAATTGGTGACTTCTTGCCACCCACCGACTTTCCGCGTGCAAGACCCAGGGTCAGCCCCGACCACCTGGCCGACGCGCTCTCCTGCCGACGCCAAGTCTTCAAGTGGCTCACCCGCTACGACCCATGCAACGCCACTCCGGTCCCGTTTCCCGTCCCGAAGGACTATGAGACCAGCTATGCCGCATCGCTGCCATCCACAGCGCGATCAACCACCGTGTCCAAGAACCGAGGGCAAAGCCCGTCCAGCGATGAAATCTTCGAAGGCTTGATCGATTTCGGAAGCGGCCCCTGGGCTGCCCGATGCAATGAATCGCTCTCCATCGCTCATCGCGCCAATCCACCCCCTACCCGGCAGTTCCATTGTGGAGAATTCGAGCAAGGAACCGTGCGCCTCGGTGTCGACGAGATCAATCGTCACGCTCCACCCCGGATTGTCGATGGTCTCGATCTTGACGCCGAACTCGTGCTCCCATTCACCGTCGCATTGATCGGCGTACCATCCGATTATGAATCTGAAGCCGGCCGACTCATCACGGGCATCCGAGCGGCTTCTCCCAATCTTCGGGGACACGTGCATCTCCTCCGTTCGGCGCATTGATATGAGGAGTTTCGATAATAGACCCATCCGAGTTGCGGTGTGCGGGCCCTTCGAGATCGAACCGCTTGACCAGTTCGAACGGCGCAGGATTTCGTGGGTTCGACTGAGGTGCCCATTCAGCGTACTTCTTGATCTGTCCCGTCCCACCGTGCCGCACAAACGTTGTGTGCGGGCCCGTTGCGGCGGGATCGGGACGTTGTCCACCCCCACGAGCGTTGTGCACGAGGACTGCGGCTTCGCCGACGTGGTAGGTGTGGAGATCATCGACCGTAAGGTTGTATGCCCAACCAACCCAACCGTCACTAGTGACGGCAGTCGTGACGGCGCGAGTGCGCCCTGCTGCTGTGAGAACCCGCTCGCCCACGGAGAGTTCGTCGGCTCGCTCCCACGCCCGATCGGTCACGGACCAGAACGGATGGTCTTCGGTCGTTACGATCCGCTTGCCACCAACTACCAAAGGATGCAAGTCGTCGGCATGACGCCACGCGAATAGCACTTGGCGCCGACCGGAGGCGCCGCTAGCAGGATCGGCTGCCCAAACCCAATCACCTGGTCTGATCTCGCTGATTGGCTTCTTGGTCCCGTCCGCCATCAACACCAATGTGTCTCCGGCGAAACTTCTCGGCCCACCCCAAGCGCATGATGTCTGCTTCTTCTTGAAAGTTGCCAGGAGTTTGCGGGCAGCCTTCTGCTCACCGATGAATTCGGCAGCGGCCTTCCCGATCTTGTAGAGCGCCTTACCAGCCTTGAAAGCCTTGCCCCACGGGATACTCCCGAGCACCAGACCGACACAGGCCTTGTAGTCCTTGTCTAGACACGAGACCAGGTCGTTGTAGCCGATGAAGTCCTTCAGGACCTCCCAGCCGACCTTGAGCGCGACCTCTCCGACGGAACGGTTCAGGGTCGCCTGTGCTTCTTCGGCAGCTTCCAACTCTTCGCGGGTCGGGCCTGTCTGCTCGCCGGCGACGTTCTTAGTCCCACCCTTGGTGCCTTTCGCGCCATCCGGGTCGGTGTCTCGGCCTGCGGTTCCTGGAGTGTTGTGATAATCGCCGTCGTCATCGCTGTCGTACCAGGTGACCTGGGTTCCGTCGTACCCACACGACCCAGCCCCACCGCCGGCATCTGATGCACACCGAGGCGCAAGCCCGGTCGGGTCGGACCATGTCAACGGGTTGTTATTCGCGTACACGTACCCCAACGCCTGGGACGCGTCATCGGTATCCAGCAGCGGATCGACCGAGATGAAGCGGCCGATGCTGGCGTCGTACTGCCGCGCGCCGACCGAGGTCAACCCGGTGTCATCGTCGACCTGCATATTCAAGAACCCACGACTGGTCGGCCAGGCGTCGGTCTCCTCATCCGGGCTAGCACCGGTGATCGTGGCTCGGTCCTCACCGTACGGGGTCTGGTAGCGCCGCGTCGCGGTCAGGCTGGCGGCGTCGAGACTGGTCTGAGCAGTGCCGTGAGCGTCGGGAATCTGGAAGTCCAGGCTCCCGTCGCTGTGACGAACTGCAACCTGTCCGACCGGGGTGTCGTAGTGACGCGCTGCCGAAGAGACCCACGGACTGGCTGTCTTGTCGACCGTGATCTCGAGCCCGAAGACCATCAGGCTCTTCTCCGAGGGCGAGTCCTTGACCAGCAGGGTGCCGTCGGCTCCGTAGACGTACGTCGTCGCCTTGTCCGCGCCCTCACCCTTGACCGTGAGGGAGGCGAGATCGCCTTCGCTGTTCCACGTCAGATCCTGGGTGGTCCCGGCAGCAGCGCCGGGGCGCGTCACCGTGTTGCCCGCATCGTCGACGCCGTAGGAACTGGTTTCGATCGCCTCGCCGGTGGCGGTGTTGGTGCGGGTGACCTCGGTCGCGAAATTCGCGTGCGCAGATCTTGCTGCCGGGTAGCTGTAGGTGTCGGTCACCTCACTGGCCGGAGTGGTCGTCCCCACCGCAGGCAGGTAGCTGGTCTGGGTCTTGCGCAGACCGCTGTTCGTGTAGGTCCACGACTGCCGGTAGGGCGAGGGGCCTCCGAGCAGCGCCGTGGCAGCGTCGGTCCCACAGTTCGCGTCAGCAGGCGTCCACGCCGCGCTGAGCCGCTGGTGGTCGTCATAGGTGTAGCACTGAGCATCCCCGTTGGCGCGGTCTTCGTCCTTGAGAGGGTTACCGGCCGCGTCGTAGGTGTAATGATGGTCCGAGACGACGGTTTCGGACAGGCTCGTGGTTGCGAGCGTTCGGGTCAGCCGACCAGTGGCTTCCTGGTAGTCGTTGGACAGGTAGAGCGACTGGGCAGGGCCCTGGCCGAGGTGAACGACCGAAGGCTGGTTCCATCCGTCGTAGTCGATGTCCTGGACGATCCAGTTCGTGCCACCCATCGTGATCGGGTTGCCGAGGTCGTCGTAGGTGTAGTCGACGTTCTCCTTGGCGAGCACGCTGGTGGTGCCGACGGTGACGCCAGGGGTGTAATCGATCGAGACCGACTGGTCGACGTTGTACTGGACCTGATGCACCAGTGATGCGGGGAGTCCGTTGTCAAGGCTCGTGAGGGCCTCGTCGCCGGTGGCGGCGCCGGTGATCGTGAAATTTTCGGACGAGACGTTGTAGGCGGTGTTGTAACCCGCGATGGTGTGAGTGAACTTCGCGCCGCTCTGGCCACCCACATAGCGACTGGTCGAGCTCGGGAGGCCCTTCATCGGGGTGTCGTAGGTCCACGACGTCAGCATCTTCGTCGCGTCGGCGGTGGTGCCGTCGTAGTGGGCGGTGGACCGGTTGAGCTGGTCGTAGACCGTAGAGGTTGCTCTGCCGCGAGCGTCGGTGGTCGAGGCGACGAGGTCGTTCTCGGTGTAGGTGAACCTGGTGGTGCCGGCCTCGGGATCGGTCTGGGTGATCTTGCGGCCCCTGAGGTCGTAGTCCCACTCGAACTCGCCCGCGGGTGAGTGCATGGCAACCATCTGACCGGCCAGGTCAAAGTCGTAGGTAGTGGTCAGGTCCCGGGCATCGGTGGAGCCGTGCTCGACGTGCTTGATCTGCTGACCTCGGATATCGGTGTATCCGGTCGTCGAGGGCGCCCCTTGAGGCGGGTCGACAGTTGCCTTGTCTGCACCGGCGTAGGTGAGGTTGGTGGACCAGAGCTCGTCCGTGTGGCTGTATTCGGTCACCTTGGTCGGCCGGGCAAGGCCGTCGAAGCTGGTCTTGACTGAGTGTGAGGCTGTCCCAAGGAGGACGTCGGCCATGGTGTCGGTGGGCGCGCCGGTGGTGAAGAGGCGGTCATAGGACCGATCGGCGTTGCCAAGTGCGTCGTAGAGGACGCCGGTGATCAAGCGACCGCCGGGTGACGCGGTCTGGGTCTGGCGAGGGCGGAGGAGAGAGTCGTAGATCTCGGTGCTGACCCGGTAGCCGTCCCCGAGCCGGTTCAACGTGCTGGTGGTGACCGCGATCGGTTCGGTGGGGCTGATCTTGTAGCTGTACTTCACCGACGGCGTGGCAGAGGCGGACCGGTTGGTCTTCCACAACGAGACCGTCCGCCCGAGGGCGTCGTAGCCAGCGGAGGTGTTCTTGCTGTTCGGGTCGGTGATCTTCAGCGCCATCGAACGCTCGGGCTCGTAGGACGTGGTTGTCTTGAACGCCTTCCCGGTCGAATCCTGCGTCTGCGCGACGCTCGCAAGCGTGCCGTCAGCGGTGTGGGTGTAGACAGTAGTGTCGGTGCTGGTCGAGCCGTTGCCAGCTGGAACCTTCACGCTGACTTGACGTCCGTACTCGTCGAAGGTGCTGGTCGCGGTGGTCTGGAAGACCGGGGCCGGAGTGGTGTTGAACGATTTCACACGGTCGGTCTCGGTCGGCAGGCCCTTAGTAGGGGCCTGACCTTGGGTGCCCCCGTCGTAGCGGGTGCGGGTGTGAGAGATCGTGTTCGTCTCGGATGGGTCCAGAGCAGTCGCACCACAGGCACCCTTGGAAGTGACCTGGCGAGACGCAAATCCGACCATCCAAGCCGCGTCGATGGTTCTGGTGCCGACGTACTCGGTCGCAGTGCAGGTCTGATCGGTCGAGACGGCGGTATCGCCGAGGTCAGAGACTCGGGTGACGACACCGGTGGTGGTGTCGTGACTGTAGTCGATCTGACGAGTGCGGTAACCCCCAGCCGATGACGCCTGCTTCGTCAGGGTCGTTTCCGTGCCCGTGAAAGCAGCCGAGTTCAGGCCGCTGCCGGCAGTGACATGGACCCAGGGCTGGTTGATCGTGCTCGTGTGAACCGTGCCGCCAGGGCCAGTCAGCGTCTTGGTCTCGAGGGCGGTCCCGGCCAGGTGGTTGTTGTCGGCATGGGAGGCGCCTGTGGAGTCGGAGACTGTGACGTTCTTGGTACCCCCATCAGCGTTGGCGCGGTCGCCATCCATACCTTGGAAATACGTTGCGAGCGATTGGGTTCGGGTGGCCGTGATGTCCGGGTCGCCTGTCGTGGTCCGGACTGTCTTGTAACCCCGCCACTGTGACCAGGTGCGGTACTTCTCCGGGACGAGCCGGGAGTCGTTGTAGGCCCAAGCGGCCCCACCTTCGTAGTCGTAGAAGGTGGTGATCGGGTCGCCGTCGCCGGTGCGGTCGATCTGGTCGACCTGAGTCACGACGTACTTGTGGAACCAGTCGGTGCGCTCCTGGGTCACGCCTTCAGGCGTCCACTTCACCGGGTAGCAACGCCGGGTGTTCGACTCGGCTGCTGCGGGGAGATCACCTGGGGTGCAGTTTGGGTCGCTGTAGAACACCGAGGTGTGGGCGCCGGTCTCCGTGGTGATGCCCTGCAGTCGATAACGGGTGAGCGGGGAGATCCCGTCACCCGCGGTGTTGACACGGTTGTCGTGATTGGACCAACTGAACGTTGTCGACGGGAGCGTGATGTCAGCCCCGTCGCCTGCCTTGCCGGTGCGGGTGATCTTGCTCAGCCACAGCACGCTTTCCTGCTGGTTGTCGGGGTTGACCCAGGTGTAGTCGAATGCCCACTCATCCACCGGCGTGTAGGCGCCCCCGACGCGAGTCTGTGCGGTGACGGTGTTCAACCGGTGGCGCGTGAAGTACGTGGGCGACACCTTCCCGGTGCACTCCTCGCCAGCAGCGCAGAGCTGGTCAAAGGGGGTGTCGGGCCAGTTCGACTTCGTGTAGGTCTCACACCCGGTTGCCGCAAGGCAGCGGGTGGCGTAGTTGACGGCAACTCGGTAAGGCGGCGTGTCGTTGGTAGTGCCGCCGTCGGCGCCGTTGCGGAGGCCGTAGTCGACCTGGATCAGGCGCCCGCCTCGGGTGTACTCGGTCGGAGTCGTGTTGTTGCGGCGGTAGTGGTTGATGTCTTCGGCGTACCGGTAGGCGGTGCCGTTGCCGGAGGTGTCGACGACGTAGTCGAGGTTCCACCGCCAAGCCTGCTTCGCACAGAAGCTCTCGGAGCCCGTCGAGGCGTCATAGCAGGGCTCACCATCGTTGTTGCCGTAGACCGGCGTCGTCCACACCGAGTTCGTCGGCTCGGTTTGACCAGGAACCCGGGAGCGACCGAAGTAGAGCCGAGTGCCGTCGGGGCGCGTGACTTCCCAGTATTCGTTGTTGTTGTCGGGGTTTGCCGCGGCCAACGTGGCGTTGCTCTCCACCCGCGTGTTCGTGGAGTCCGCAGCGGTCGCAATGCGCCGGACCCGAGTGCCGTCATCGTTGGCGAGCCTCCACGTGCCGTCGCCAGCCTTGACTAACTCCCCACCGGCGCCTGCCATGGCGAGGGTGGCGTTGTCGCTCTTCCAACACATGTCGGCCTTGCCGTCGCGGCCGTCCGTGTCGCACACCTGGTAGGAGCGCTCGATGAAGGCCTGGGACAGGTCGAAGCCCTCCCCCAGCACCGAGGACTGGTTGTTGGTGGTCGACGTCATCCCATCAACCGTCTGGGAGGAGTACTCCACCGCCAGCGAAGGAGCCGACCCTGCTGCAGGTGCCGTCAACGTGAACGGGTGAGACCAAGAGAACCCACCCGATGAACCTCCGACCGACCAGGACGAGGACGCCGCGAGCGGGGTCGCGCCGAAGTCACCAGTGCCGGTGGATGATGCACTCGTCGCCGCGAAGAGCACCACTCCAGCGTCGGCGAGGTCGGTCTGCGGGACGTCTGCGGTGATGGACTTGTTCGTGGTGTCGCGATCGGTGTCGAGGGTGGTGAAGTCCTGGCAGGCCTGCTTCTCCGGGGTGGTCAGCACACACTCGGGATAGAGCCTCGGGGAGACACGGCCGGCCCAGTCGGCGCCGTGGGCGGCCTCGATCGAGGTGTAGTCCAACCGCACCTCAACCGGAGCAACCTTCCTCGACTTCTTGTTCGCCTTGTCCGCAGATGCGGCGACTGCCTGGGCGTCCTGCTGTTGAGTCGTCGTAGGGGCGAGGCGAACCGCTACGCCATCGGTCCCTGCCTTCATTGACTCGGCGTGACCGACAACCTCGGTTTCCAGGTCGGTCCACTCAGGTCCAGCGGAGACGTCCACCGGGCCCAGGTCTGCTGAGACGGAATTGGTGGCGTTGCCGGAGGCCATTGCGGCCGGAGCGGTGAGCTTGGCGGATCCCTCTGCCGGCCAGGTGGCCTTCTCTTTCCCGGCGGCCTTGGCGCGATCGATGTCTGCTTGTTGCTTCTTGGTCAGACGGGCGATCTTTGCCGGCTGGTGGTCGGTGACCTTGACCGGCTTGGTTTCCTCTTGCCTCGGCTTGTCGAATCCTGCCGGGACCGCAGCCGCAGGCAGGGTCAACGTGACGCACAGGCTTGCGGCGAGGCCCGTGATCGCGAGGCCGACACCACCACGCCGCCATGTCTTGCCGCGACCGAGACGGCGCGTCAGCAAGTCGCCCACGCGGCGACTGATCCCTGGTCGTTGGGTTGCTGGCTGACTACCGCTAGAACTGTTGCTGAGTGTCATGTGTGGGGTCCTTCCGAGATCAAGCCAGGGCGAGCAGAAAAGAGGAAGCGAGGTGGTGCGCGAACGCAATCCGGACTGGTTTCAGGGCTGGGTCTCGTGGTGCTTCCTGGTCACGAGGACGAAGAACCACCGCGAGAGACCCAGCGCAGTCCGGGTTAGCCGGTGCCTTCCTGGTTTGGCGCGGCTGGAGAGGTGGTGTTCCATCTCTCTGCCATTTCTGCTGCTTCCTGCGCGGTTGCTCCACGGGCGTAGACGGCGACGTGGGCGAAGGAAGACGGCGGCGCGGGAAAGTGGACACCATCGCTGAGGCCGGAGTCACCGCCAATCATGATCCTCCGTGCGGCCTCGACCGGTGGCGTCAACGAGCCAGCCGCCGGGGTCTCCGCGACTCGGGTTCCGTTGACATAAAGAATCAGCGTGGTGCCGTCCCACACCGCCGCGATGTGATACCAGCGGTTCGAGACAGCGGGAGCATCCGCTGGGGTAGAGACCACACGATAAGTGCCACCGATATGCGCCTTTGCGCGGAGATCGGATCCGTCGACATAGATCGCGAAACCACCAGCTTCCTTACTCGAGCACAGATCACGCTCGCTGGCCACCGGCAGAGTGGATTCGATGCGAAAGACACATTCGAACGTGAATCCGCCCGCTAGGTCAGGCCATGGGTCATCGTCGAAGGAGACCCCGTCATCGACACCGTCGACTCGCATCACCCGCGCCGGGCCACCCGAAGCAACCTGGTCATCGGTCCAATACGAGGGCACACCCCAGACCCGAGCCGGCAGATCTTGGGCATGCTCATTCGGGGCATCACCCGCGAAGTCAACATCGAGCTTCATCGTGGTCTCGAGCGGAGGAATGACCGGAGTGTCCGGAGTGTGCCACTTCCCCGCGATCTTCGCGACCTCAGTTGCCGAGGCAGCACGCGCATACACACCTGTGTGAGCGAATGACGACGGTGGCGCCGGGGAGTGGACACCTGGGCTTGAGCCGGAGTCTCCACCGATCATGATGTGCCGCGCGACCTCGACCGGTGCCTGCAATGGGCCTGCGGCCGCAGTCTCGGCAACCCGGGTGCCGTTGATGTACAACGCCAAGTTGGTGCCATCCCAGACGGATGCGACGTGGTACCACTGGTTCGAGGCGACCTGCACGTCCGTTGGAGTCGAGGCCACTCGATAGTTGTTACCGATATGCGCCTTCGTGCGGATCTCCGAGCCTTCGACATAGATCGCGAACCCTCCGGACTCTTTGCTCGAGCACAGGTCACGCTCGCTGGCCACCGGCAAGGTCGTCTCAATCCGGAAGACACACTCGAAAGTGAATCCGCCCGTCAGTGCAGGCCACGGGTCATCCGCGAAGGAAACCGCATCATCGACACCATCTACCCGCATCACCCGCGTCGGACCACCAACCGCAACCTGGTCATCGGTCCAATACGTGGGCGCACCCCAGACCTGAGCCGATAGACCCTGAGCGTGCTCGTTCGGCGTATCGCCAGCGAAGTCGACATCAAGCTTCACCGTGGTCTCGAGCGGAGGAACGACCGGAGCATCCGGCGTCGCCCACTTCCCCGCAAGCTCAGCGACCTCGGTAGCCGAAGCAGCACGCGCATACAAACCTGCGTGAGCAAACGAGGACGGCGGCGCAGGGAAGGAAACCCCTCCCGTAGCACCCGGGTCGCCACCGATCATGATCTTCCGCGCCACCTCGGAAGGCGGTGTCAACGGTCCCGTCGCTGCGGTCTCCGAGACCCTGGTCCCATTGATATACAGCGCCAGCGTGGTGCCGTCCCACACCGAAGCCACGTGATACCAGCGATTCGAAACAGCCGGAGCATCCGCCGGCGCCGCCGCCCTGCGATACGCGCCACCAATATGCGCCGCCGCGCGGATCTCAGAGCCCTCGAGAGAGATCGCGAACCCACCGTTCTCCTTGCTCGAGCACAAGTCACGCTGACTGCTGACCGGCAACGTCGTCTCGATCCGGAAGACACACTCAAAGGTGAACCCACCCGCCAGAGCAGGCCACGGGTCATCCGCGAAGGAAACCGCATCATCGACACCATCAACCCGCATCACCTGCGTCGGTCCCTCGGAAGAGATCGTCTCATCAGTCCAGTAGGCAGGGGAGCCCGAGGTCCTTGGCTCTAGTGACTGAGCGCGTTCGTTCGGAACGCTTCCAGCAAAGTCGACGTCGAGCTTCTTGGTCGCCTCGAGCGGAGCCACCACCGCATCAGCCGGAGGCGGAGTCTTCCAGCTCGCAGCCATCGTGGTCGCCTCCGACGCCGACACACCCCGTGAGTACACCGCCACGTGCGCAAAGGAAGCCGGTGGGGACGGGAACTGAACAGCGTTGTTGGGGGCGGAGTCGCCGCCGATCACGAAGCTTCTAGCCGTCGTGGCCGGCGCGCCCAGGGCACCCCCCGCAGCCGTCTCTCCGACCCGGACCCCGTTGACATAGAACGCCAAGGTCGTGCCGTCCCACACTGACAGGGCGTGATACCAGCGGTCGGACTCTGCAGGCGTGGACACGATCTGGTAAGCGCCACCGATATAGGCACTGGTGCGCAGTTCGGAGCCCTGGGCATAGATCCCGAACCCGCCAGTTTCCTTGTTCGAGCAGAGGTCCCGCTCGCTGGAGACTGGCAGGGACGTCTCGATCTTGAAGACGCACTCCAGCGTGAACCCGGTAGTCATCTGCGCCCAGGGGTCAACCGCGAAAGAGATCGCGTCACTGACACCATCAACCTGCATCACACCAGTCGGTCCCGCGGCGGACACCGTCCCGTCGGCGCCGAAGCCCGGCGCCCCCGAGATCCGTGCTGCCAAGCCTGCAACTCGCTCGTTGATCACACCGTCAGCGAAGTCGACATCGAGGACCTTCGCGGTATCGAGCGGCGGGATGACCGGGGCCTCAAAGGGAGGCGTGACTCCATCCTCGCCCTTCTCGATAGCATCGGCAGTCAGTGCACCGGCGAACAGCTTGATCCGGGCGATATCACCCTCGAACGGTGCCTGGGTTCCTCCCAAGGACTGATTGACGGTGCCGTTCCCGAGGCTGAACGCACCCCGGGCCTGCCACGGAGTCGTGAACGCATCCTCGGCTCGCGGCGAGAATTCGCTGCCGTCATCATCGGCAAACGCCTGACCGTTGAGATAGAGCTTGATGACGTTGTTCGTCGCGTCGTAGACCCCGGTCACCGAGTTGAAGTCATTGAGCGAGTCTACGTTCAACCTGACCTCGGATACGCCAGCCGAAGCCGAATCAGAGGCAGCCATCCGGAAGTAGAACTGCATGACTCCGTCGTCAGTTGGTCGATATCCCAGCGTCCAGGCCGCAGTATTCGCACTCGCCTGCTGAGCGATCACAGCCGCATGACTGGGATCGGGGATCCGCACCAACGCGCCCACGGTGAACGACGTCGAGGACGCCACCGGCGACCAGGACATCTTGACCTGCTGTCCTGGCTCACCAGGCAATGTCAAGGCCGGAACCGTCACGGCACCATCGAGCGCACCAGCCAGATAGGAGGATCCCGCGCCAGAAACCGAGAGCTTGGCCCCGAAGGAACGGTCCGTGATCACGCCTGAAGCTGAGGTGTCAGCGGCCATGTCCCAGTCCGCTGCGGTCGAAGTCTGCTCACGCGTCTCGGAATCGAGCTTGAGCCGCGCCTCCACATCGGGGGCGCTGATCGCGATATCCCAGATCCCGACCTGGTCCACCATCCCGTTCGCGCACCCAGGCGCGGAGAGCGCCGAGTTACCGCAGCCCAACTGCCAGCCGGTGACAGCCTCTGCGGCTGTTGTATATACGACCGTGCCGTTCTTCACTCCGTTGACGTACAGAGTCACGGTCTTCGTCGAAGCCTGATAGGTCGCCGCCAGATGTGCCCATTGGCCGACATCCGCGACTGCGCTCGAGGACGCGTACCGCGTCTCGGTGCTGCCGCGCCGGCCCGCCACCCACTTCCGTGAACCGGAGTCGAAGCCGAGTTCGAACGCGTCCCCTGTTGCGGACTTGCCCGCAACCAGCGTCGCTGACTCGGACGTCGACACGCGAACCCACGCTGCAACCGAGAAGTCCTGCGTGGTGCTCACACCAGTGACCGTCGTCGTCGCCGGCGCGCCACCAGCGAACCTGAGTCCGTCATCGGCGCGGCCCAGATTGCTGATCGTCGCGCCACCCAACGCCAACGTCCCGGTCGATGGATCACGACCCGTGTTCGCTCCGCGCGCAGCCTCGTTGTCGAAGGTCCAGTCCGCTACCGGCGCATTCGCTGCGACGTAGAACTCATACGTTCTCGCCGCGCCACCAAAGCCAGCCTCATCAAACGCCTGGGCCTGGATCTTTCGCAAGCCCGTCTTCTTCGGCGTAAACGAGAACGTCTTCGCGGCACCGCCTGTGGTGGTGACCGTCGTCTTGGACGTCGGCTCACCCGATGCCGGCCCGACGACCCACCACTGGTACTTCACAACATCAGAATCGGGCGCATCGACCGTGAACGTGCCCGTGCCCCCCACACGAGTGCCGGTATGCGGACACGTGGATGGTGCCGCCTCAGCGGCGCACTCAGGGAAGTTGCTGCTCGTCAGAGTCGGTGCTTTCGGCGCCGAGGTATCCACCCTGAAGTAACACCATCCGGCCGTCGACTTCGACTCCAGGTACGACGACTTCGCGGAATTCAAGTAGACCCGGGCACGCGAGTAGATCCGGTACTTGTTCCCGTTCGACACCGTCCTCGCAACCCACGAGATCTCGCCCGATTCCTTACCCGTGGAAGCGACCTGAGATGCCGTGCCGCCAGTGCTGGTGTTCTCGATTCGGAATGCTCCGTACAGCTTGTCAGTAGCCGACCGGATCGACACCTTCGCACCCAACTGGATGTCGGTCGAGGTCACGATCGCCGGATCTGTCGAGCTGCCACACGCCACGGATCCCGAAGAGTCCTTCAGGTAGTTCGTGGACGTGTTCGGATACGGCATATAGCTGATCTCGAGGTGTGCGCCGTCATCGTCGAACTGCTTCCACGCGTACTTGTTCGACTCGTCCCTCCCCCGAATCATGAACGTGCCCGACGAAACGCCCTGGTCCGCGATGTTCTGCATCCCGTACTTCACGTTCCAGCCGACCCAGTTCGAACCGGACCCACACCCGGCATAGGAATACCGTGTGTCCTGCAGTGCACCACGTGCAGGCTGCCGATCCCACGTCGTCGCGGTGCCGATCGGATCTGTGCGGTACACATCGGTCGGGTGCTCCGCGCACTGCGCCGCGTGGACCTGCTTCACGTTCATCGCTGCCGACAGGACACGGGTTCCCTTCAGCGCGGAAGTGATCGGGAAACGGAAATAGGAGCGGACCTTTTTGTTCTGCTCCCAACCCTCATACCCGGCTCCTAGGGAATGCTCGGTCTGCCAGAACGACTTCGTAGGGTAGTTGGACCACACAGCGGTCCACCCATTCCGTGTCGGCTGGGACGAAGCCGGGTCGATGACCACCGGCAACGTAGTTTCCTTCGAGGCCAGCAACGACATGTTCGGCTTGAGGACCATCTCGGTGGCCGACGCCACCGCATCGAACACAGCGACCTGATCAGACGGAGCCGGACCATCCATGGCCTCCTCGCCCGACTCTGGCGCGACCTCACCACCAGCCGCATCCCACATCATCGGCGTGCCCGACCACACCAGCCGACGACCATCAGCGTCTACAAACGCCGTGCCACCAGCCGACGCCTTCGGCCTCAAACCATTCAGTCGCAACGGAATCCGCAGCTCGGCCAACTTCGGCGATTGCGCCGCCGCACGGGTGTTCACCACAAAGAAGTACGAGAATCCGGCTGACTTCGCCTCGACGACCATGTCGACGCCGGGGATCACGTCGACATAAGTGGCGGTTGAGCCATCCACCGACGGCTTCGGAAGGTCAAAGGGCGCGAGCAACTCGTACGCCGCAGCATCGCGCTCAGAGCCCGGTGTCTGGAACGGGGTGTACGACGCAACAACCGACCCCTTCGAGCCCCCATCAGACACGACGACTGCGCCGTTGACCGATGCCGCCTTCAACATCCCATCGGAGCCATCAACAAGGTCGGTGTCGATGTCGACCCAGTCGCCATCGACATCGCCGCCCTCGCGAACCCTCACGGGCTCCAACGACACCACCGCCCGCAGCGGTCCTTCGGGCGTCGCCGTCACCACCGTGTTCTCGGTCGTCAACGAGTCGACCGTGGCAGGTTCGCCAGACTTGGCCGCGAGCGCCATCGCCTGCGCGATCGAGTCCGCGGCCAGGCCCCGCGGCGACTTGGGACTCGCCTGAGCCGATGTCGGCGCGAGGGCCGCCACCAGGGCGAACAGCCCGGCAACCAGCGCCAGCACCAATGTGCCAGCAGTTGTGCGATGGAAAGACGACAAGACGAAACCGAGAACCCGGGACATTCCGGAAGCCTCCAAGTGGCGATCGGACAGCGAACATCTGCTTCTCCGGTCCCGAGCCGGTTCAGCGGAAGCAGACGCTAACCCCCTAGGGCATCACCCCATCTGGTGAATTCGCTTTCCGTTACCATTCTGTGGCAGTCCGTGCCGCGGCCTGACGCGGTCAGAGAACGCGTTCGAGCGCGGAAGCCGCGCACCGGTCATCTCCGCCTATCCCCTGGATCAGGTATGTCTGTTCACGCTGGCGTCCAGCGCTCGCATACCGTGAGCGGAGAGTGCAGACTCGCGCTACGTCAGGCTGCACAGTCCACAGGAAGGCGTACGTCTTTGGCTGTCCCGTCCACGATCCTCCTCGGCATCTCCGCGGTCGTCACCGCGGTCGCGCTGGGTTCGACCTACGCGTTGACCGCAGGTTCCCCCGAGGATCGCGCGCCGCGTGCCGAGAGGAACTACGGCGAGCTGCCGCCCGACGACTTCGGCGGGCCGGTGACCCTCTCCCCGTCTGCGTCGGTCTCCCCCTCCGCCTCCTCCACGCGCATCCCCAGCCCGTCGGCGGCCCCGAAGAAGCGGTCGACCGAGGCGGCGGAGCCGAACCGCTCCGGGGACCGCCCGGGCTCGTCCGAGCCGGTCGAGGCGGATCCGCTGGCCTCGCCGCCGGCACAGGACCACCCGGGGTCGGGCGACACCGGCATACCTCCGAAGAAGAAGCTGCGTGTCCACCGTGGCGACCTGGTCATCCGGACGGCGGGGAAGGTGGTCGACGGCCTGGAGGTGCACGGCCGGATCAACGTCGAAGCGCCGAACGTGACGATCCGCAACACCCGGGTGATCGTGCCGACCGGCTCGGAGACCGCCGGGATCTCCAACAACAACGACAGCGGCGCGGGGATGCTGGTCAGCAACGTCGAGGTGCTGGCCGAGAACGCCGCGCCGGGTGTCAACGGCGTGGTCGGCCACGACTTCACGCTCCAGAGCTCCGAGATCCACCACGTCACCGACCAGGTCCACATCACCGGCAGCAACGTGACGGTCCGTGACAACTGGTTTCACGACAACTACCACTTCGAGAACGACCCGTACCAGGACGGTGCCTCCCACGACGACTCGATCCAGATCATCGGTGGCGGCAACATCACCATCGCTGGCAACCGCTTCACCGGCGCCTACAACGCCGGCGTGCAGATCACCCAGAGCATCAGTGACGTCAACGGGGTCACGATCCGCGACAACCTCCTCGGCGGGGGCGGCTGCACCGTCAACATCGCCGAGAAGGGCCGAGGCCCGGTCGACGGCCTGGTGATCCGCGACAACCGCTTCCTCAGCGACCAGCGGATCGACGGCTGCGCGATCATCCACCCGTCGACCACGAAGGTCACCCACTCCGGCAACGTCTGGGACGACAGCGGACGCCCGGTGGCGCTCAGCCGCGGCTGAAGCCCGACCCGGGCAGGCGGGGACCGATCGCGCCGCGCACCGTCACCACCAGCGACATCACGTCGTGGCGGATCGGCGGGACGAGCAGAAGGAGCGCGTACGCCGCGGCTCCCGCCACCACGCAGACCGGCACCGTCACCCCGGGAGGCTGCCCGTGGAGGGCCTGGGCGGTGGCGTACGCCGCCGCGGCGACCGCCCCGGCGACCAGCAGGATGCGCGCGGCACCGAGGTAGAGCGGGCCGACCCGGAGCCGGGTGCGTCGGGAGATCCACCACAGCGACAGCGGCCACTCCAGCAGGTGGGCGGCCGCGTAGCCGACCGCGACGCCGGTGACCCCGTAGCGCACTCCGACGAGCACGCAGAGGACCTTCAGGGCCGACGCGACCAGGGTGTAGTGGCGCAGCTCGGTGGTCAGGCCGTGGGCGAGATAGACCCAGTAGCCGACGTAGGCGAGCGTCTGGAACAGGCCCGCGCAGGCGAGCAGGGCGAAGATGCCGGCGACGTCCCAGCCCGGGCCGAGGAAGAGGGCGCAGACCGGTGCTGCCGCGCCGGCGAGCAGGCCGAGCCCGGCGCCCAGGCTGTAGCCGAGCGCGACCTGGCCGCGCTGCACGAACCGCTGGGTCAGCGCCGGGTTGTCGCGGATCCGGCTCAGCACCGGCAGCGCGACCGTCGTGGTGGGGCCGCGCAGCTGGACCAGCGGGTTCATCAGCAGCTGCCAGGCGCGGTTGTAGGTGCCCAGCTCGTGGGCACCCAGGCGGGTGCCGATGAGGACCGAGTCGACGTTGCTGGCGGCGTAGTTGATCAGCTGCGTACCCGCCAGCGACCAGCCGAAACGCAGGAATCCACTCATCTCGACGCCGCGGCGCGGACGGCCGGGCAGCCAGCCGGCGAACACGCCGGCGGCCACCAGGCCGACCGCGGCCTGCACGAGCTGCTGGACGGCGAGGGCCCAGTAGCCGGCACCGTTGGCCGCTGCATACGCCGCGACCGCCAGGGCCAGCAGCGGCGCCAGGCAGGAGGCGACGGCCAGCCGGGTGAAGAGCAGTCGACGGGTGAGGTCCGCGCGATACTGCGCGGCCATGCCGTTGAGGACGAACATCCCCGCCATCGCGGCGGTCAGGGCGGTCAGGGCTGGCTCGTCGTAGAGGGCGGCGATGAGTGGGGCGGCCGCGACGGCGGCTAGCGCGAGGCCGAGACCGAGGGCGGTGTTGAGCCACCACAGGTTCGACTGCTGCGCCCGACTGAGCGTCTTGGCCTGGACCGCGGCGGTGGAGAGCCCGAAGTCACGGAAGATCTCGGCGACCGCGACGACCGCCAGCACCATCGCGACCAGGCCGTAGTCGCGCGGCGTGAGCAGCCGCGAGAGCACCGCGACCGAGGCGACCTGGACCAGGATGCGTACGCCCTGGCCGCCGAGCACCACCATCCCGCCGCGGGCGGCTCTCCTGCCGAGCCGGTTGTGCTCGACGTCCTCGTCAACGCTCACCCGAGGACCTCGGCGGCGATCTCGTCGCGGTAGCGCTCGGCACCGAAGCGCTCCTCGGCGTCCTTCCGCCCGGCGGAGGCGAGGTCGGCGGCGAGGGCCGGGTCGGCGGCGAGCCGCTGGATCGCGTCGGCGAGGTCGTGCGCGTCGCCGGGGGTCACCAGGAGACCGGTCTCGGTGTCGGTCACGATCTCGGCCAGGCCCTGCACGCGGCTCGCGATCAGCGGCCGCTCGGCGAGCAGCGCCTCGACCGCGACGTTGCCGAACGGCTCGACGCGCGAGGGCACCAGCACGACGTCGGCCTGCTCGAACTCGACCGCGGGCTCGGCGACGTAGCCCAGGAAGTCGACGCTGCCGGCCAGGTCGGCGGCGGCGGCGCGGTCGCGGAGCTCCTGCTCGAACCACTCATAGCCCGCGAACACCGACCCGCATACCCGCAGCCGTGCGTCGATCCCCCGCCGGCGCACCTCGGCGAGCGCCTCGAGGGCCACGTCGGTCCCCTTGCGCGGGGAGAGCCGACCGACCAGCACCAGCCTCAGCGATCCCTCCGGGGTCCGGGTGCGGGCCGCCGCCACGGACTCCGGACCCGGCACCCCGTTGTAGACCACGGTCGTACGCCGCGCCAGGGCCTTCACCGTGCGCACGAGAACATCGCGCGACGCCTTCGAGTTGGCCACCACGCGGGTGGCCAGCAGGAGCGGAGCGGTCAGGGCGAGGCGTACCGGCCGGGGCTGGTCGTCCTCGGCCTCGTGCACGTGGCAGACCACCGGGACGCGGGCCACGCGCGCGACGACGATCCACCACGGGATCGTCACGGTGTTGACCAGCAGGCGGCTCGGCCGGGCCCGTCGCCACAGCCGCGCCGCGCGGACCCAGAAGACCGTCAGCGCCGCGGCGAGCCGGAGCAAGCCGGTGGGGCTGAGGTAGGCCTTGCGCAGCACCGGGAACGTCATCACCTCGACGCGGGCGCCGGCGGCCTCGAGCAGCGGGAGGAGCGGTCCGTGCGCGGGTACGACGACGGTGACCCGCTGTCCCGCCTGGTGCAGCCCACGCACCGTCTCGACCAGCTGAAGATCGGAGCCGTAGACGTCCGGCGACGGGTGGGCGACCAACAAACGCATGATGGGCAACGGTATGCCACGCCGAGGGCCCGGGCCGAAGGTCCTGAGAAAGTCCTACCCAGATCTGGGGAGCGGGCGGCCGCGGCGACCCGGAGCGAGCGAGGGTCATCTAGGGTCCCGATGTCCTTCCCCCACGTTTGAGCAAAGCAGGATCGAGCATGGCCGCCACCGGCGCCGAACGCGCCCCCAGCGGGTTCCGTGCACATCTGGACGCGCTGGCTCGGGCGCAGAAGCCGTCGCTCAACACCGCGGCCTACTCGCGGCTCGTCAACCGGCCCGCCGGCCGGGTCGTCGCCGCGGCCGCGCACACCCTCGGTGCGAGCCCCAACCAGGTGACGGCGGTGAGCGCGACGCTCTCGGCGGCCGGGCTGGCCGTGCTCGCGCTGGTCGAGCCGCGCTGGTGGACCGGGATCCTGGTCGCGGTGCTG
This sequence comes from Nocardioides sp. NPDC054178, assembly GCF_055585005.1. Lineage (NCBI taxonomy): Bacteria > Bacillati > Actinomycetota > Actinomycetes > Propionibacteriales > Nocardioidaceae > Nocardioides > Nocardioides sp. NPDC054178. The sequence continues at coordinate 57,787 of NZ_JBVJKY010000008.1, read as the reverse complement.
CTGGCCGCGGGCTACGTGCTGGACTCCTCCGACGGGCAGCTCGCCCGGCTGCGGGGTGGCGGGTCGCGCTCGGGCGAGTGGCTCGACCACACCATCGACTGCTTCAAGACCGCGAGCCTGCATCTGGCGGTTCTGGTGTCCTGGTACCGCTTCGGTCCGGTCGCCGACGGCTGGCTGCTGGTGCCGCTCGGCTTCGAGGTCGTTGCTGTGGTGACGTACTTCGGTCTGATCCTGATGCCGACGCTGCGCCCGGCGTCCTCCGGATCGCCGGTGGACGTCCGCGAGCACCCGCTGCGGAAGTGGGCGCTGCTGCCGATGGACTACGGCGCGCAGTGCTGGATGTTCGTGCTGCTCGGGTTCGGGGCGGTCTTCGCGTGGGTCTACGCCCTGGTCTTCGTCTGCAACGCCGCCGCGCTGGTGATCGCGCTGCGCAAGTGGTGGCGTGAGCTGCGCGTCCTCGACGGCTCGGCCGAGGTCGTGTCGTGAGCGGGCTCTCCCGGCTTGCCGTGGTGGTGGTCAGCTATGGCGACCCGTCGCTGCTGGAGCGCCACACGACCCAGGTCGCCGCCGCGCTCCGGCCCGCCCGGATCGTGGTGGTCGACAACCACTCGACCGACGCCCATCGCGACGCGGTCCGGAGCCTGTGCGAGCGCGAGGGCTGGACCGGCGTCTTCCCCGGCACCAACACCGGCTTCGGCGCCGGCTGCAACCTGGGTGCCGCGGCCGCCCGTGCCGAGGGCGCCGAGGTGCTGCTCTTCCTCAACCCGGATGCCACGATCGACGCCGAGTCGGCCGTACGCCTCGTGGCCGCCGTCGAGGCCGAACCGCTCCTGCTCGCCGGGCCGACGGTGCTCGGGCCCGACGGCAAGGTCGCCTCCGCGGGTCTCGATCTCGACCTGGAGACCGGTGTGATGCGTCCTTGGCGACGTCGCGCCGAGCACTCGGGCGTGGAGACGCTGCCGTGGGTCACCGGGGCCTGCTTCGCGGTCACGGGTGAGCTGTGGGACCGCCTCTCCGGCTTCGACGAGCGCTACTTCCTCTACTGGGAGGACGTCGACCTGTGCGCCCGGGTCCGGGCGCTCGGTGGCCGGGTCGCGGTCGTCGAGGGAGCCACGGCGATCCACGCAGGCGGCGGCACCCAGCGTGCGGAGGGTTCCCGGGCCAAGTCGCCGGCCTACTACTACTTCAACATCCGCAACCGTGCCCTCTTCGCGAGGACCTGGCTCGGCCAGGAACGCCAGCGGGCCTGGCGTCGCGGGGCGGTCGGGGCTGCGTACGAGATCTTGATGCGGGGTGGCCGCCGCCAGCTGCTGCACCCGGTGCGGCCGCTCTCCGCGGTCGCGCGAGGGCTGCGCGACGGTCGCCGCGACCGGCCGGTCCGGGTCCTGGAGTCGGTCCGCGAGCTGCGCGCGACGACCAACCCCTACATCGTCCAGCTGGTCGAGACCCTGGGGCGGCGGGACGACACCGAGGTGCTCCTGTTCGGCTGGGCCCGGGCCATCGCGGGCCGCTACGACGTCTTCCACGTGCACTGGCCCGAGCTGCTGGTGACGTCGGGACGTACGCCGCTGCGCCGCCTCGCCCGCCGGCTGCTCACCACCGCGTTCATCCTCCGTCTCCGGCTCACCCGGACTCCGGTCGTACGCACCTGGCACAACCTCGCCCGACCCGACGGCCTGAGCCGCTGGGACCACCGGATCCTGGACGCCCTCGAGCGCCGCACCCGGCACGTCATCCGGCTCACCGACCAGACCTCTCCCCCGCTCGACGTACCCACCTCGACGATCGTCCACGCCCACTACCGCGACTGGTTCGAGCCGGTGATCGGGGCGCTGGTCGAGTCCGCCGGGCCCGTCGAGGCCATCGGGAGGCGGGTGCTCTACTTCGGCCTGATCAAGCCCTACAAGGGCGTCGAGCAGCTCCTGGAGGCGGTTGCCGACAGCCCCGAGGCAGACCTGGACATACGCCTCGTCGGCTCCCCCTCCGACCCCACCCTCGCCGAGCAGGTCCGCGCCGCAGCAGCGGCCGACCCCCGGGTGAGCGCCGAGCTGAGCTACGCCGACGATGCCACCCTGGCCGCCGAGATCACCGCCGCCAGCCTGGTGGTGCTGCCCTACAAGGCGATGCACAACTCCGGTGCCCTCCTGCTGGCCCTGTCCCTGGACACTCCGGTCCTGGCCCCCGACAACGAGGTCAACCGTCTCCTGGCCGAGGAGGTCGGCGAAGGCTGGCTCCACCTCTTCGAAGGCACCCTCACCATCGAGGACCTGGAACGTACGTTGAAAGCAGTCACCACCAACCCGCCCCACGGCCGTCCCGACCTGTCGGCCCGGGAGTGGCCGGAGTCGGCAGCCCTCCACGCCGCAGCGTTCCGCGCCTCGTTGCATCCGTAACGAGGTCACCTCGACGCTCTGTAGGCCGGCGATGAGCGGGTGGTACGGCGTCGGTCAGCCGCGTCATCGGCTCGACGCTTCGTGGCTGGTGATTGCCGCCGACCCTTCTCTGGAGGGTGTTCTCACCGAACCCCGGAGTCAAGGCGATGTATCGAGCTTGTCGAGATGACGGCCTTCGGCCGCCGGCTTCGCCGGTCGCCTTCGGCGATCCCTGACACCGGGCTCCGTTGAGAATTTGGCTGTATACAGGGTCGGCGGCGGGGTTTGGCGCAGCTATTCAGTTGGGTGCGGGCTTGGCGGCCGTGGACTGGTCACGCCCCCGGCGGCCGCCGCCTCGTGGCTGCCTACAGCAGTGGACCAGACCTTGTGAACCGTTCACAAGCGCGGTACTAGCTGCGCCTACGTCTCCGGTCAGGGCAGGGTCTCCGTCGAAGACTCGAGACCGTGACGCCCAGTGGATGCGCGAGTCGGTGCGACTGGCCTGATCGGAGCGGAGGCGACGGGTCGGCGTCGGGCAGGACGCCCCTCGTTCAGGGACAGTGACGCCGACTCAGGGTCGGCGCGAAGCAGTCCCACCGACTGGGTGGCGTGAGAGGCAGCGGCGGCGAGGGCCGAAGCTGAAAGGCGCGCATGTTGCCGGCGCACTGGCGGGATGGTCGGTGTCCTGCCGGTCTAGGGGCGGCGGGTGAACCGGATGGTGCCGTCGGGTAGCCGTTCGTGAACGTAGGCCGGGTTGTGGGCCAGCCGGTGATGATGCGGACACAACAGGGCCCCGTCTTTGAGGTCGGTCTTCCCGCCGGCTGCCCACGGGTCGAGGTGGTGGGCGTCGCACCATTCCGGTGGCATGTCACAGCCCTCGGCTTGGCAGCACTTCTGCTGCAACCGGAGTGCCTTGCGCTGGATCGGCTGGAAGAACCGGCTGGCTCGGCCGGCGTCGAGGACCTCACCGTCTCCACCGAGCACCCAGGGGATGATGGTGGCGTTGCACGCCATCCGCCGCGCCTCGGCCGCGGTGATCGTGGTCCCGTTGGTCTCGTCATAGCCCAGGGTCGCGATCCCGAGGTCCTTGCGGAGTTCCTCCAGGGAGATGACCACATTGATGGTGGTGGCGTCGCCACCGTGGCGGGGCAGGCAAGCGGGGTCGAGGGTCCCCAACAGCCGCGCGAACCCTTGGCCCATCAACCGCTCCCACGGCGGCAACGGAGCACCCTTGCCGACCAGCTGCTGTTTGCGGGGCTGGGCGTAGGCCTCGACGAGTCGTTTGAACCGCATCCCCATCGAGACCGGAAGCACTCCGTCGAACCCGATGGTGCCGTCGTGGTTGTCCCAGACCCGCAGCGCGGTCTTCTGTTGGGCCCGTTCCTCCTCAGCCAGCAGCGCTTTGGCTTCGGCGTCCTCGAACCGGACCGGGTCGATCTCGACCAGGATCCGTTTGCCCACGATCCGCAACTGGTTCACGGTCAACGTGCGCGCGTACTCGACCAGCAGCTTCTCAGCCGACACCAGGTGCTCGGCACTGGCGACCGGGTCCGTCTTGATCTTGTCCAACGCCCTCGTGATCACCCGAGCCTTGTCCAACGACACCACACCCTCGGCCAGCCCAGCAGCCACCAGCTCGTACCTGGCGACGCTGGTCGCCAGCTTGATCTGCGAGCGGGCCGCACCCTGGTCGATGAGCAGTTCGGCCCGCATCCACGCCGAGGCGTCCTTGGTGCCGGTCTCTTCCGCGATGTCCCCGGCGCTGGCGAGCACCTGAACACTGACCGCGCCCAGCTTGGCCCGGAGTTTCTCCAGTCGCTTCAACGCGTCTTTCTTCTGCCCGGTGCGCCAGTAGGCGGGGTTCCTGGTCAACAGTCTGTCGAGGGCGGTTTCGATGGCGGCCAGTTCGGCGTCGATCGGGTCACCGGGGTTGGTTCCCCAGTGGTCGATGTCGCGCCCGAGACTCATCGCCATCGCTCCCTTCAAAGGTGTGTTGTGATGGGTCTGATTCTACGCCTCAAACAGCCTCTCGGCTACCTATTTTCGCTGTTCAAACCCACTTTTCGCGGTGAGCGAGCATCCTCGCTTCTGTGAATGCTAAGTGGCCCGAAGGGCCACCCTCTACCCCCAGCAACACCACCTGTTCCAGCAACGAATCCGCTGCGCCACACCCGGGCCGCCGCCCCGATAGCCAGCCAAATCTTTTCTCGATCTGGTCCGGAGTCCAGGACCGCGAAGCGGCCGGCGAAGCCGGCGCCCGAAGGGCGTCCTTGACACCGGTCCAGATCGAGAAGACCCTCGTGATCGGGTCGGCGGCCCAGGCCAGCCCCGAAGAACGGTCACGGGACAGGGTGGTCTCGACAAGCTCGACCACCGAGAGCCGAACGAATGCCGAGTCGGCGCATCTTGACCGGCTCGCTCGCTTCGCATCGCGAGACACCGGTCAAGATCCGCCGACTCGGCAGGGTTACTACGCCGCCCTGCCACTGCTGGTCTCGACAAGCTCTCGATTTCCGACCATCACCGGTCCGCGACGCAATCCCCCAAACGCGGCCGGCGATCCCGACACCCCCAGGGCGCCCTCGACGCCCGCCCAGATCGAGAAGGCCCTCCAGAAACGGGTCGGCCGCCCACACCAGCCCCCGAAGAAACGGGTCACCGGACAGATGGTCTCGACAAGCTCGACCAGCGGGGTACCCCGGAGGCAGGAGCGTGGGTTCTTTACTAACCTGAGGATGTGACCTCTCCCCCGGACCGCTCCCCGAAACGCCCACCGGTCTGGATCTCGGTCGCGTCGTTCGTGAGCAGCTTCGACAGGTTCGTGGTGAGCCCGATCCTGGTCCTGGTGGCGGCGACGTTCGGGGTCTCGGTGGGGCAGGCGGTGGCGATCGCTAGCGGCTACTACCTGGCGTACGGACTCTGTCAGCCGTTGTGGGGAGCACTCTCGGACAGGTTCGGACGAGTCCGCCTGATGCAGGGGGCGCTGGTCGGGGCGGGGGTCGCGGGGCTGGTCTCGGCGGCGGCGCCGAACCTGATCACGCTGGTGGCGGTGCGAGTGGTCGCCGGAGCGTTCTTCGGGGCGATCGTGCCGACGTCGCTGACGTACGTCGGGGACACCGTCTCCGACACCCACCGGCAGCGCGCGCTCTCGGACCTGATGGCGGCGATGGCGGTGGGGACCGCGCTGGCCGCAGCGGCGGCGGGGATCACCGGTCAGCTCGCCGGGTGGCGGGTCGTGTTCGCGGTGCCGGCGGTGGTGGCGTTGATCAGCGCCTGGGGTCTGCGCTCGCTCGCCGAGCCGCCGAGGGCCACGAGCAGCGGGATCAAGGCGTCGTTCCGGGCGGCGCTGAGCAACCGCTGGGTGCTGGTCGTCGGGCTGCTCGTCTTCGTCGAGGGCGGCCTCGTCCTGGGCGTCCTCACCCTCCTCGCCCCCGCCCTGCAGGCGCAGGGTGTCGACGCGGCGCGGGCGGGGCTCGCGGCGGCGGCGTACGGCATCGCGGTCCTGCTCTCCTCGCAGGTCCTCAAGGCTCTCACCCGACGGCTGCCGCGCTGGGCCCTGATGGCGATCGGAGGCGTCGCCCTGACCGCCGGGTACGCCGCCGCGACGATGAAGGTCTCGGTGCCCACGATCATCGGCATCGTCGTGATGCTCGGGATCACCTGGGCCTTCCTGCACACCTCGCTCCAGACCTGGGCCACCTCGATCGTCCCCGAGGCCCGCGGCACCGTCGTCGCCTGCTTCGCCGCCTCGCTCTTCATCGGCAGCTCGATCGCCGCCGTCCTCGCCGGGCCGGCCGCCGACCACGACCAGTGGCACGCCCTCTTCACCGTCTGTGCGGTGACCGCCGCGGTCCTCACCGTCGCCTGCGTCATCGCCTACCGCGCCTACGCCGCTCGCGAGCCCGCGCCGCGGACCGCGGATGTAGCCACCGACGTCTAGAGAAGGCTCAGCGCAGGTAGGCGCGGATCATCTCCTCGTACTGGTCGGTGATCCGGCTCCAGGTGAACTCGGCGGAGTGCCGGGCCCGGGCGGCCGCCGACAGCGACGCGGTGAGCTCGGGCTCGGACAGGAGCCGCTCCAGCGCGGTGACGATGCCGGCCTCGTCGGAGAAGTAGAGGGCGGCGTCGCCGGCGACCCAGCGGTTGTAGCGGTTGTCGTGCGCGATCACCGCGTTGCCGCAGCCGAGCGCCTCGACGAGGGAGGGATTGGTGCCGCCGACCTGATGGCCGTGGACGTACGCCACCGAGTGGAAGCGCAGGGCCGAGACGATGTCGGTGTCGTAGATCGCGCCGAGGAAGACGACCTCGTCGCTCGCCGCCTCGAGGACGGCGCGCTGGTAGTCGTCAGCGGCGTCGTAGGCACCCAGGACCACCAGCTTCCGGCCCCAGCGGCGACGGGAGAAGGCCCGGACGACCTCGAGGATGCTGTTCTCCGGCACCGGCCGCGCGACCACGGTGAGGTAGGAACCCGGCTCCAGCCCGTGGTCGAGCACCGGCCACTCCGGGGCGTCGACGACAGGCGGCGCACCGTAGGCGATCGTGGTGATCTTGTCGGCCGGCACCCGGGTCGCCAGATGGCGGGCGATCTCGGGGTGGTCGGCGATGAGGTGGTCGCCCAGCCAGCAGGCGGCCCGCTCCTGAGTCCACAGGAACGCCTTCTCGGGGCCGGACCAGCGGGCCCGCTTCCACTCGATGCCGTCCATGTTGATGATGTTGGGGACGCGGCGGGAGCGCAGCACGGAGTTGAGCGCACCGGTGTTGTAGCCGAACGTCACGCACACGCTGCCGTCCTGCGCGGCCTCCCGGGCAGCATGACGCACCGCGCCGACGTCGAACTCGATCGTGCCGCGGGGACCGTCGTGCCGGGCCGGGACGTGGACGCGCTCGATGCCCTTCCACGTGTCGATGCGCAGGTCCGCGTGCGGCTCGTCGTCCTGGCAGTAGACGACCACCCGCCAGCCGCGGTCGACCAGGTCCAGCCCGATGTTCTCCACCGCGGTCTCGAAGCCGCCGTGGGCAGCGGGCACACCACGGGTCCCGAGCATCCGTACAGTGGGGGTCACGTGGGGTTGACTCCTCTATTTCTAGGAGCCGACGGCCCCTATTTTCAGCACAAGGAGCCATCCAAGGGGATCCGCGGCGACAACGGTCCCCCATCAGGGGCGATATACCCGAAATCGGTTACGTGATCGCAGGTCCCCGGGTCAGCACGAACTGGCGCAGCGCGTCCGGGTCGTCCAGGTCGACGTACTCGAACCCCTCGACCGCCGCCGGCGCCTCCCCGACCGCACACATGGAGTCGTAGACCTGCACGTACGCCGCCGACTGCGGGCCCCAGTCGAGCACCTTCGCCGCGCGCTCCCGCGCCCGCAGGGCCAGCTCGACCCGCAGCTCGGGATCATCCAGCAGCGACTCGACCGCGTCGGTGAAGGCGGCCACGTCCCCGGAGGGGACGAAGAGCGCGGCGTCCTCCGCGGAGACCCGTGTCTCGACCAGGTCGAAGGAGACCGACGGCAGGGCGTACGCCATGTACTCCATCGTCTTGTTCATCGTCGAGACGTCGTTGAGCGGGGTCTTCAGGTCGGGGCACAGTCCGATGGTGGCGGCGCTGAGGTGCTGGGCGATCAGCGCCGAGCCGGCGCGCCCGGTGAAGGTGACGACGTCGTCGAGGCCCAGCTCGGTGCAGCGTCGCTCGAGGTCCTCGAGGCAGTCGCCGAAGCCCATCAGCACCGCATCGACATCGGTGCGGCCGCGCCGGTGGACGAGCTCGTCCATGACCTCCAGCACCGTGTCGACGCCGTCCTGGGGACCCATGATCCCGAGGTAGACCAGAGTGTGGCGCTCGGCATGCGGCGCCGGGTCGTGGGGCCGCACCGGACGCATCACCGAGGTGTCCGGTCCGCTGCGGACCACGGTCACGTCCTCGGGGGCCATCCCGCCGCGGGTGATCGCGACCTTCCGGTAGGACTCGTTGGTCGAGATGACCTGGTCGGCGGTGGCGTACGTCTGCTTCTCGAGCCAGCGCAGCGCGGCCAGCTGGGCCCGACCGGACAGGGACGTCGGGGTGCCGAACCGGGAGAGGAAGAGCTCAGGATTCAGATCGTGCTGGTCGAAGACGAACCGGACGCCACGGCGCTTCCAGATGCGGGCCAGCAGCCAGTAGGTGTCGGGCGGGTTGCACGCCTGCATGATCGTGAACGGACGGTCCCGCCAGACCTTCTTGGCCAGCAGCGCCGTGCGGATCCAGCAGTAGACGAACTCGAGCAGGTAGCCGAGCACGCCGCGAGCCTGCGGCGCGGCCCGATACTTGTAGATACGTACGCCGCCGAGCTGCTGACGCCCCGGGTCGCCGGGGCCCTTCGGGCAGATCACGCTCACCTCGTAGCCGCGCGCGACCAGCGCCTGGCACTCCAGCCAGACGCGCCGGTCCAGCGGCACGGGAAGGTTCTGGACGATGATCAGCACGTGCGTCTTTGCCACGCCATGTCTCTGCTGGGCTGCGTTGACCATATGAGCAGCGTTGAGGAGCACGCAGATCCCCTCGGCCGGGACACCCGGCATATCCCCGAATCCGGGGATCGTGATCGGTGACCCGCGTGCCGCGGCACCTCGCGGCTCCTAGCGTCCCGTGCTGTGAACCCGCTGGCCGAGCGCATCCGATCCGTACGCACCCGACCCCGGTCGCAGGCCGTGATCGCGGACCGGCGCACCTCGCTCGGCGGGGACGGGCTGGTCGGCGCGGCCGAGGAGCTGCGGCTCGCACTCGTCGCAGCGGCCGGTGTGCCGCGACCGCTGGTCGCGGTGTCGCTGCCGCTGTCGACCGACGCGGTCGTCGCGCTCGTGGCTGCGATCCTCGGCGATCTCCCGGTCTGCTTCGTGGACCCGTCGGCGGCCGAGGAGCACCGCAGGTCGCTCCTGCAGGCGCTCCATCCCGACGTCGTGCTCGACCGGTCGGGGATCCGGGCGGTCGCGTCGTCGTCCACCCGCACCGAGCCGCCGGCCGGGTACGTCGCGATGTCCTCCGGTTCCACCGGCGGCGGCCCCAAGGGCGTGCTCTCGTCCTGGGCCGGCATCGACGCCTTCGTCCCGCACGGCGCGGCCGCGCTCGATCTCGACGCCTCCTCGGTGTGGGCCGAGGTCTCTCATCTCTCCTACGACCTGGCGATGACCAACCTGCTGGTCGCCCTGGCCGCCGGCGCCTCCCTCCACCTGTCCGGGTCGCTGGGCGACCGGCTCCGGCCGCTCGGCTTCTGCGCCCGCGTCGAGGGGACGCACCTGAGGCTGGCGCCCCGGTTCATCGACCTCGCGGCCGCAGAGCGGGTCGACGCGGCCCCGCGGACCCTGCGGGTCTGGGGCTCCGGCGGCGACCGGCTCTCCGCCGCCGACGCGCAGCGGGTCTTCGACCTGGGCATCCCGACCGTCGTCAACACGTACGGCACCAGCGAGACGATCGGGTTCGCCAGCGCCGCCCGGTTCGATGCCGGCGACGACCTGCCGGCGGTCCACGGCGCGGTCGGGATCGGGCGCGGGGCGGTCGGGGCGTGGCGTACGTCCATGGAGCCGGCGGGCGAGATGCTGGCCATCGAGTCGCCTCACCTGCCCGGCGGCTATCTCTTCGGCTCCCCGAGCGGCGAGTTCCCACGCTGGGACGGGCCCGAGCGGGTGCTGACCGGCGATGTCGGGGCCCGGCGCGGCGAGGAGCTCTTCTGCCTGGGTCGGGCGGGCCGCCGGGTGAAGCGCAGCGCGAGCTTCGTCGACCTGGACGCCCTCGACGCCGAGGTGAAGCAGGCCTTCGGCCTGGCCACCTTCACCGCCGCCACCCCCGCGGGCGACCTGGTCAGCCTCGTCGAGGGCCCGGGGACTCAGTTGGACGACCTCCGTCGGGGCCTCCCGACGGTGCTGCGTCCCGACTCGGTCCCCGACGTACTCGTCCCCGTCGCCCAGCTCCCCCGCCTCGGCAACGGCAAGATCGACCACGCCGCTGCTCAGGCCCTGGCCGAGGGCGGCATGTTCACCGAGTTACCTCGGTGAACTGTCACTGCCTTCGCGGAACTCCACAAAGGAAGTGACCCCGAACCGAGGTAACTCGGTGAACGTCAGCCGAGCTGCCCGCGCACGTACTCGGCCAGCGACCCGACGGACTCGAAGACCTCGGCGTTGATGTCGTCCTCGTCCATCTCGAAGCCGAAGCGGTCCTCCAGAACGGTGATCAGCTCGACCAGGGCGAGCGAGTCGAGCTCGGGCAGGGAGCCGAAGAGCAGCGTATCGGCGCCCAGGGTGCCGGCGCTGTGGTCGGGGCCGATCACCTCGGTGATCGCCTCGGCGACGCTGACGAGGGTCGCGTCGGTCGTGTCGATGGTCATGGGACTCCCTTGGGTTGGAGATTGGGTTTCAGACGAGAACTTCGAGCGGTGCCGGATGGCTCAGGAACGCGGTGGGGCTGGCGGTGAGGCCGTACGCCCCGGCCTGGTGGACCACGACCAGGTCGCCCACCTCGGCGCGCGGCAGGCTCACCTTGTCGCCGAGCAGGTCCAGGGGCGTGCACAGGCAGCCGACGACCTGCACGGTCTCCTCCCCCGCCTCCACCCCGTCGCGAGCCGTGGCTACCGAGATCGGATAGTTACGGCGGATGACCTGGCCGAAGTTGCCGGAGGCGGCGAGCTGGTGGTGCATGCCGCCGTCGACGACCAGGAACGTCTTGCCGCGCGAGATCTTGCGGTCGACGACGCGGGTCACATAGACCCCGGCCTCGCCGACGAGATAGCGACCGAGCTCGATGACGACCTGCGCGGACGGCAGCGCCGGACGTACGCGGGTGGCCAGCAGCTCCTCGAGCCGGGCACCGACCAGCGGGAGGTCGAGAGGCTGGTCCTGGGTGTAGTAGGGGATGCCGAAGCCGCCGCCGATGTTGAGATAGGTCATCGGCTCCACGAGATCACCGGACAGCCGCAGGACGAGGTCGACGGTGCGCTCCTGAGCCTCCGCCAGGATCGACGCGTGCAGGTTCTGGGAGCCGGAGAAGACGTGGAAGCCGGCCACCTCGACGTCGCGGTCGTGCAGCGTCTTGAGGAGCAGCGGCACCGTCTCGGCGTCGACCCCGAACTGCTGGGCGCCGCCGCCCATCCGCATCCCGGAGCCCTTGACCTCGAAGTCCGGGTTGACCCGTACTGCCACCCGCGGCCGAAGACCGAGCCGGTCGGCGGCCTCGACCAGGCGTTCGGCCTCCAGCGGCGACTCGATCTCGACCAGCACCCCGGCGGCGACGGCCTGGGCCAGCTCGGCGACCGACTTCCCCGGCCCCGCGAAGCTCACCGCGCCCGAATCGATTCCGGTGTCGAGCGCCACCCGCATCTCCGCGCCCGACGCCACGTCGAGGGCGTCGAGCCTCCGGGCCAGGTGCTGCACCACCGCGGGCATCGGGTTGGCCTTGACCGCGTAGCTCAGGTGTACGTCACCGGGCAGCGCCGACCGCAGCGAGGCCACCCGGGCGTCGATCGCGGCCCGGTCGTAGGCGAAGAACGGGGTCGACCCGACCCGCTCGGCCAACCTCGAGACCGCCAGTCCTCCGACTGCAGGCCCGCCGGCGTACGTCATCTCACCACTCCAGACATGTCAGCTCGCTGTACAGGTAGTCGACCCGGTCCGGGTCGAGGGCGTCGCTGCGCACCATCTTCGGCCGCGACCGCGACAGCCGGTAGGAACCGCTCGGTGCCCCGCCCGCGACCCGGTGCTCGATCAGGGTCGCCGCGGCGCCGTGCTGGGTGAACAGGTGCGCGGCCAGCCGCGGCGCGTGCCGCCGGAGCAGCTCGGGGTTGCTCGCGTAGAGGACCGAGGCGAAGGCGCGTACGCCCTTGCGGGTGTCCTTGCGGGCCACGACGTAGCAGTGCTCGGAGCCCGTGCTCAGCACCACGTGCCGGGCCGCCGCCGCGGCACGGTGGTCGGCATAGAGGTCCCGCTCCTCGCCCTGCAGGACCGAGTCCAGCACGTCGGGACGGCTGCTCACCCGCACCCCGCGCCGCCTCGGCAGCGCGCCCGGCGAGACGGCCGGCACCAGCGAGGTGGTCGTGTCCAGGTCGGTGAACTTGAGCTTCCGGTTGAGCGCGATCACGTTGCCCGAGGGCGAGAAGTCGGTGAACTCGTAGCCCGGCTGCTTGAGCAGCGTGGTCAGCAGCCGCAGGCCCTGGTGGCGGTGGCTGTCGAGGACGCACCAGGCGCCCAGGTTGCAGACCTGGAGGGTCTCCGCACCCATCTTCCGTTCGGAGTAGTAGGCGAGGTAGGCCCCGACCACCCGCTCCGCCTCGGCGAGGAAGAAGCCGTGGTTGGGCTGGGGTACGTCCCACGGCACCCGCAGCGCCTGGGTCCACTCCAGCTCCTGGACCCGAGGGTTCAGCTGCTCGTGCAGGAACGCCGAGACGGCGGGAAGGTCCTCGGCGGTGATCGGGGAGAGCACGGCCTTCATGCGCTCGCCACCCACTCCGGCCCCCGCGGGGCGCTCATCCGGCGGCGGCTGACCAGGGTGAGCACGGCACGCCGGGAGGTCTTCTTCCCCAGCAGCGCCCGGCTGCACTCGCGGGCCAGCACCATCAGCCAGTACGCCGCCCCCTGGACCCGTCCGCGGCGGACCGTGAAGAGCCGCACCCGGTTGGCGACCAGCAGCGCCCACAGGCCCGGTGAGGTGGTGGACTCGCCGCCGAGGTGCACGGCGCGGGCCGCGGGGACGTACCGGACCCGGAAGCCGCGGTCACGGGCCCGCAGATGGAACTCGGTCTCCTCGGAGTAGAGGAAGTAGGACTCGTCCCACGGGCCGCACGTGCGCCAGCACTCGGCGCTGATCAGCTGGGTCGACCCCTCGGCCCAGTCGGTGTCCTGGGCGCGCTCGTACTCCGCCGGGTCGGCCACGACCTCCCCGGCCCAGCGGACCCGTCCGGCGCGGTTGGCGCCCACGACGGCATCGGCGAAGGCCCGCAGCAGGCTCGGGGCGCCGCGCATCGACTCGATCAGCCGCCCCTCGGCGTCGACCAGCCGGGGCACGGCCACGCCGACCCGCGGCACCGCGAGCTCGCGCGCGAGCGCAGCGACGCAGTCCGGCTCCAGGCGTACGTCCGGGTTGAGCACGAGCACCGCGTCGACGTCGGGATCCGCGGCGAAGGCAGCCGCGACCCCCGCGTTGATCCCGGCGGCGTAGCCGCCGTTGCGACCGGTCTCGACGACGATCGCGTCCGGCGCCAGGCGGCGCGCGGTCGCGACGGTCTCGTCGGCGGAGTCGTTGTCGGCGACCACCAACCGCCACCCGAGACCGGCGAGCCCACCCGGTAGAGAGCCGACGAGATCGGCCAGCAGGTGAGCGCTGTTGTAGGTCACCACCACGACGGCGATGGTTCGGATCGGGAGCGACACAGCACGAGTCTCAGCCGCGTCCGCCCCCGTCGGACCCGCCTCCCGACCGCAGATCCCCCGTATGAGGTAGGCCTTCGCAAAGGTCGCTCGGACGCGGCCTCCGGATCCCTAGCGTGAGGAACATGCCCGCCCACGTGACCAACATCTGCTTCCACGGTATCGGCGAGCCCGAGCGCGAGCTGGAGCCGGGCGAAGACCGCTACTGGATCAGCCAGGACGCCTACGAGGACATCCTCGATGCCGTCGCCGGCCGCCCCGAGGTGCGGATCAGCTTCGACGACGGCAACCACTCCGACGTCGCGATCGGGCTTCCGGGCCTGCAGGCACGCGGCCTGAGCGCGACCTTCTTCGTGCTCGCGGCACGGCTGGGCAGTCCGGGGAGCGTCGACCGCCTCGACGTCCGCCTCCTCCGGGTGGCGGGGATGCGGATCGGCACCCACGGCATGGACCACGTCAGCTGGCGCGGACTCGACGCCGCCGGCGTACGCCGTGAGCTGATCCAGGCCCGGGAGCAGATCACCATGGCCGCCGGCGAGGCGGTGGAGGAGGCGGCGCTCCCGCTCGGCCGCTACGACCGCGCCACGCTGCGCCACCTGCGCCGCCTGGGCTATGAGCACGTCTACACCAGCGACCGTGCTCACGCCGTGGCCGGAGCCTGGCTGCAGCCGAGGTTCAGCATCACCGCGGACGACGACGGGGCCAGCGTACGCAGCCAGATCCTGAACGGGCAGGGCATCGCCCGGCGGATGGAACGCCAGGCCGCGGGCCTCGTCAAGCGGCTGCGCTGAGCGTCACGGCGCCAGGACGGTCACGAGGCCAGGACGGTCCGGATCAGGACGCGGTCGAACTTGCCGTTCGGCGAGCGCGGTAGCTCGGGGTGCACGTCGATGGTCGAGGGCACCATGTAGGGCGGCATCGCGCGACGCAGCGCGGTCAGCAGCCGGTCGACCTCGATCCCCTCTCCCGCGGGAGGCGTCACCAGCAGCACGATCCGCTGCCCGAGCCGCTCGTCGGGCAGGCCGAGCGCCACCGCGTCGCGGACCAGGCCGGTGTCGTAGGCGACCTCCTCGATCTCGGTCGGGCTGACCCGGTAGCCGGAGGTCTTGATCATGTCGTCCAGACGCCCGACGAAGTAGAGGAAGCCCTCCTCGTCGGCCACGACCCGGTCCCCCGACCACACGCACAGCTCGGGCGTACGCCACGAGGCCTGCTCCCGCGGCAGCGGCCGGAACCGTTCCGCGGTCCGCATCGGATCGCCCCAGTAGCCCTGGGCCACCAGCGCGCCGCGATGGACCAGCTCGCCCTCCTCGCCGGGATCGCACGGCGTGCCGTCCGGACGTACGACCAGAACCTCGGCGTTGGGGATGGCCTTGCCGATGGAGTCGGGCCGGCGGTCGACCTCGGCCGGGTCGAGATAGGTGGAGCGGAACGACTCGGTCAACCCGTACATCAGGAACGGCTGCGCCGTCGGGAAGTGCTCGCGGAGCCGTTGCAGCGTGGCCCGCGGCATCCGCCCACCGGTGTTCGCGAAGTAGCGCAGCCGGGCTCGCGCCTCAGGCGGCCACTCGACGCCGGCCAGCTGCAGCCACAGCGGAGGTACGCAGGTCAGTCCCGTCACGCCGTACTCGGCGCACAGCGCGGGCACCTCGCCGGGCAGCAGGTAGTTCATCAGCACCACGTGCGCTCCGGCCGCGAAGGCGGTGGTGATCTGGCTGAGGCCGGCATCGAAGCTGAGCGGGAGCACCGAGAGGATGACGTCCTCGGGCCCGTTGCCGAGATAGCTGCTGACGCTCTCGGCGCCGGCCACCAGGTTGCGGTGGCTCAGGACCACGCCCTTCGGCTTTCCGGTGCTGCCCGAGGTGTAGAGGATCGCGGCCAGGTCCTGGTCGATGACCTCGCCGTCGGGTGCGGGAGCCTTGCTCGGGAACACCTCGGACCAGGCGTGCACCTCGACGTCGAGCTCGGTCTCGGCGACTGCAGACCCGACCAGGACGACGTGCTCGAGGGCCTCGCACCCCTTCAGCTCCTGCCGGAGCAGCAGCAGCCGCTCTCGTGAGGTGATGAGGACCTTCACCGAGCAGTCGTCGAGGATGTGCGCGACCTGGCCACCCTTGAGCAGCGGGTTGACCGGCACGAAGACCCCACCCGCGGCGGTGGTCCCGAAGATCGAGGCGACCGTCTCGGGTCGCTTCTCCAGGAAGATCGCGCAGCGGTCCCCGCGAGTCAGGCCGAGGTCGCCGAGCCCGGCGGCGATCGCGCAGGCCGAGGCCCAGACCTCGGCGTAGCTCAGCGTGAGGCCCTTGTACGTGAGCGCCGGAGCGTCAGGGCGGGCCTCCGCGTGCTCACGCAGCAGCGAGTGCAGCACCGTCCTCATCGCGTCCGCACCGCGATCATCGACTTGGTCAGACCCAGGACCCTCTCCCGGAGAATCTCGGAGTCGGGGAAGTAGGAGCGCATCTCCGTCATCCCGACCAGCTCGGTCCACTGCACGTCGGCCATCGCCTCGGCCCGTGACGCGGGCAGCGTGTGGACCAGCGGCCAGCGCTCGGCGACCCAGGCCCTCAGCGCCATCGGGAGGAACTGCATCCCGGGGAAGAGCCAGTGCGGCTCGATCGGGAAGTACCGGTAGGGCGTCTGGACCCAGTGCCGCGGCGCGGCCTGCCGGATCTGCTCGGCCAGCCTGGACCGCTGCGCATGGCCCCCGACGTGCTCGAGCAGGGAGTTGGAGAACACCAGGTCGTACGCCACCGGCGCGCCGGCCTCCTCCAGGGCCCGACGTGCGTCGCAGGCATCGCCCGTGACCGGCGTCAGCCAGCTCTCCTGGGATACGCCGGGCTCGGTCAGGTTGAGCACGACGACGTGCCCGGGGCGTACGGGTGCACGGAGCCAGGACTCGGCCGTGCCGCCGACGTCGAGGACCTTCATGTCGGCGATGTCGGGAAAGAGCGTCGTGAACCTCTCCCAGCGGCGGAGCCGGAGCGTGGCGCCCAGTGACGCGGGAGAGTCCACCAGTCGGGAACGGAGCTCGAAGTTCACCCGACAATCGTCCACGGCAACCCGTCCGGAGGACCCGGCCCGGGAAGCTCCTATCCCTCGTATCAGGTAGGCGCCGAGAAGGACCTCGCGCCGGCCCTCCGCCGGAGATACCGATTCTGGAGGATGCCCGAGCCGCCGGCATCTGTGCAGGGTCGGATATTGCAACGGTGCTGCCTACATCGGAACGGTGCAACCACATGCAGACCTCGGTACGTAGAACCTCTGGACCCGCGCGCTCCCGAGGCTCTGCCCGAAGACCCTTCATCCTGATCGGCAGCATCCTGATCACGATCGTCGCCATCGCCGCCTGGGTGGTCTGGCCGATCTCGCAGAGCCGCGCCGAGGCGGTCAGCCTGCTCCCCGACGACGCGGTCCCCGCGGTCGTGACCGACCCGGACCGTCGTCCGGTCGAGCTGGGGCTGCGGTTCCGGGTGACCGAGCCCGTGGAAGCGGTCGCGGTCCAGTTCTACAAGAGCTCGGCGAACACCGGGCCGCACACCGGCACCCTGTGGAGCGGGAAGGGGCGTGAGCTCGCCCGGGCGAAGTTCGCCGACCGACCCCGGCGCGGCCTCCAGGTGGCGGATCTCGACCGCACGGTGATCCTCCGCCCCGGCAGGGACTACGTCGTCTCCTACACCGCACCCCAGGGCCGCTACTCCACCGACCAGAGCTTCTTCACCGAGCCGGTCTCCCGGGGGCCGATCACGGCCGGGGTCAACGCCGGCGTCTACTCCTACCGGCCCGGGTCCTTCCCGACCCAGACCTTCGGGGCCAACAGCTACACCGTCGACATCGTGGTGCGCCCGACCGGCTCCAGCCAGTCCTCCTCCTCATCGCCGTCGTCGTCACCGTCATCGGCGTCCTCGTCCCCGACGCGATCGTCCGAAGCGTCCCCGAGCCCGTCGCCGACCTCGACGCCCTCGACGACCGACCCGGCGACGCCGACCGCGCCGCCGCCGACCTCGGCCTCACCGGAGGCCACCACGGTCCCGTCGTCGCCGACCGCGATCCCTGACGGGTTCCCGAGCTCGGCGACCACCGGGGTGCCCGCCGGCGTACGGCTGACGCCCTACACGGGCCCGTGCACCATCACCACCGCCGGCACCGTGATCGACGCCAAGATCGTGAGCTGCACGCTGAACGTGCGCGCGGCCGATGTCACGATCCGCAACTCGGTGATCAACGGGACCGTGTACAACGACGAGGCGTCCAACGGGCTGGGGTTCACGATCGTCGACAGCGAGGTCCGGATCGGCAACCGCGGCGGGACGGGCATCGGCAACGTCGGCTTCACCGCGCTGCGGGTCGAGGTCACCGGCGGCAACCGCTCGATCAACTGCTGGCGCGACTGCACCGTCCGCGACTCGTACGTGCACGGGCAGTTCACCGACCTGAGCGGCGTCGCCCACGAGTCCGGGATCCGGATGGGGTCCGGCGGTGTCATCAGCCACAACACGATCACCTGCGACGCGCCTGACGTCCCTCCCGACGCCGGGTGCTCGGCGGGCCTGACCGGTTACGGCGACTTCGCCACCGTCGAGGACAACCTCATCGAGCGCAACCTGTTCCTGGTGACGACCGGCGGCACCTGTGCCTACGGCGGCTCGTCGTCGGGCAAGGCGTACGGCGGCACCAACCACATCCGCTTCATCGACAACGTCTTCCAGCGCACCGCGGCGCGCCCGAACTGCGGCTACTGGTTCCCGATCGCCTCCTTCGACTCCTCAGCGCCCGGCAACGTCTGGCGGGGCAACGTGTGGTCCGACGGCGGCGTCGTGAATCCCGGGTGAGGGCTCCGGCGGTCGCTGCCGGACGAGCCGGTACAGGGCACCGGAGAGACCGACGACCAGGATGAAGCAGCCCGAGGACTGCGGGAACGCGAAGAGGTCGTAGAAGGCCATCGCGGTCGCGCCGGCGAGGATCGCGGCGAGCAGCCCCTGGGCGAGCTCGCGGTCGAAGTCGGTGGTCGCGGCCTCCCGGGCGCTGCGTGTGGTGAAGGCGGCGACCAGGATGACGGCCAGCAGCGCGGCCATGCCGATCAGCCCGGTCTCGATGGTGTGGCCGAGATACTGGTTGTCCAGGATCCAGTACTGCGGCAGGAACGTCCCGGGCCCCCGGCCCAGCCACGGGTCGCGGGCGATGAACTGGAAGGCCACGCCGTAGGAGTCCGTGCGGGAGGCCACGCTGGCGTCGTCGCCGGCACCGACGAACAGCCCGGTGATGATGCCGAGCATCCCCGGCACCAGGAGATACACCAGGCCCGAGATCGCGGCCCCGCAGCCGAGCGCGATCAGGCGCATCCGCCAGGTCCAGCGGAGGGCGAGGACGATGATCGCGACGGCGGTGCAGAGGATGGCCGAGCGCGAGATCACCATGAAGATCGTGATCGCGACGACGACCAGGATCGCTCGGTAGAGCCAGCGCCGGGTGGGCGCGTGCAGCGCGTAGACGATCACCAGCGGCAGCACCGTCGAGAGGATGACGCCGTACTCGATGGGGTGCGTGGAGGTCCCGCTCAGGCGTGGCATGCCGCTGCGCTCGTACAGGCCGATCTCGATGCCCCGCGCGGAGAGCCCGGGGATGCTGATCCGGTCCACCAGCGCCTCTCGGGTCACGAACTGGGCCAGGCCCAGCACGGCGACCAGCCCGATCCCGATCACCAGCCGGCGGGCCACCGCGTGCAGCCGGTCGAGGGAGGAGATCCCTTCGGAGGCCACCATCGCCAGTCCGGCCAGCCCGATCATCTTGAGCAGCCCGCTGTCGGCGGGCGTCAGCTCGTTGCCGGGCATGGGGCCGGACATCGCCAGCACGTAGGAGGCCATCACGGTCAGGAGGAGACCGAGGACCGCGAACCGCAGCGGCTGGAACCCGAGGTCGATCCGGTAGAAGCGCTGGACGTGGTACCAGACCCACCACAGGAACGCGCCGATCGCGACGATCGTCGCCGGCGCACCCGCCGTGCCCAGCGCCGGCACGACCAGCACCGAGCGGATGGAGAGCAGGACGACGAGGTAGGCGGTCAGGATGGTGGCGGCATCGACGGAGCGGCGCACCTCCACCCTCGGCTCAGCGAGGCTCCGTGCGCCGGTGCGGCGTGCGGCCGGCATCGTCGCTCACCCGCGCTGTGCGCCGGACGACCGCTCATCGCGCGGCACGACCTGGGCGAACCCGTTCCGGGCGGGCGCCACCCGGCCATGTGGCTCCAGGTGCTCCACGTTGCTGCGCTCGTTGCGGTCCTCACCGAAGGGGCCGGACTCGGGCGGCCCGTCCTCCCGCTCACGTCTGCTGGCGCGGCCCCGCGAGAGGAGCAGCCCGTCCAGCAGCCCGATGCCGAGGAGCCCGCCCACCAGGACGCCGGCACCGCCGACGATCCCGGCGCGGAGCTGGTCCTTGGTGACCTTCTCGGAGGTCTCGTCGATGGTGAGCTTCTGGATGGAGATGTACTCGCGACGCTTGATCCCCAGGTCGGACTGGAGGCCGACGAGCACCCCGGGCGCGGCGTCGAACAGGTCGTTCAGCGCACCGATCGTGTCCTCGTCGCTGGCACCGGTCACCTCGACCACGACGATCGGCCCGCTCACGGCCATGTCGGCGTACATCTCGTAGCTCACGTCCGGATGGCTCTTCTCGAGCTCGGCCCGAGCGGTCTTGGACGTCATCGCGCGGATCAGGATGTCGCGGGCCGGGTTGAGTCCGCCCAGGGAGAGGTAGGGGTTGCCCTCGATCTTCTCGCCTGCTCGGGTGGTGCCGTCGGGCGGGAAGAGGAGCAGGGTGCCCTGAGCCGTGTAGGAGGGACCCACCCGCCCCATCATCACCACGACGGCGACGACGGTCAGCCCCAGCGTGACGATCACGAGATACCAGCGGCGCGCCAAGGCCCCCCACACCGCGCTGAGTTCCATGTGTTCCGGTCGCTTTCGCTAGACAGTGGCTGAAGGCATCCCCGTGCCCGGGCACAGCCATCGTCAGGTTCTGCGGCGTGCTCCGCGCCGCACCCACCTCGTCATACCCAAGACGAGGTACCGACCGGACCGATCGTGGTCCCCCGCCGGTGGTCGCGCACAGGGTGAGGGTTGTGACAGCCCTCGAACTCGTCGGCCTGCTGCTGCGCAGGTGGTACGTCGTGGTGGCCTGCACACTGCTGACGCTGGGCGGCGCCGTGGTGCTGCTCGACCGGCCACCGGTCTACTTCACCCAGTTCGAGGTGGTGCTGCTCCCGCCGAAGGAGTCCGTGAACCCGAACACGCTCCGCGAGGACCCCTATGGGATGGTCCCGATGGCGGGCCTGCTGGTGGAGGAGTACAACCAGGGCCGTCACCCGCTCAACATGAGCACCACCGAGACGACCCTCTACGGCGAGGGCCTCGAGCGGGGCGAGCGGGTCCGGATGCGCAACGTCGGCAACCAGTGGCTCCCGATCTACAACAACCCGGTGATCGACGTGCAGGTCGTGAACACCGACGCGGATCGCGTCGAGGAGGAGGCTGCCCGGATCGGCCGGGACCTCGACGGCATCCTCCAACGGCGACAGGACGAGCTGGGGGTCCGCAAGGCGTCGCGGATGTCCACCGAGATGGCTCCGGAGGACGTGGTCGTCCAGGAGATCAGCGGCAGCCGGGCGCGAACGGCAGGAGGGCTCGCGCTGCTGGGCGGATCGCTCACCGTGGTCGCGGTGATCTGGGTCGAGCGGCTCTCCCGCGCTCGCGACGCGCGCCGGACGCAGGCCCGCGAGCAGACCGGCCCGACCGCCGGCCGGCCCGACCGGGAGCTCATCTCGCAGCGGTGACCCCGACGTGGCGCGCCGCGTCGGAGGCGAGGTCGAGGTTGAGCAGGAACGCCACCGTCCCGGGCCCCGGGTGGTGCCTGCCCGCGAGGACGTCGTCGAGCCAGCTCGGCTCGACGACCTCGCTCTCCGCGAGAGCGGCGACCGCCTCCGGGTGAGCGCGCCAGTAGGTCAGCACGGCGTCGGCCAGGATCTCGCCACCCACCGGCGGCCGACCGCGTCCCCGCACCCGCTGGCCGAGCTTGCGACCGGCCTTGGCCACCGTCGTCGCGCCCCGTCGCCAGGAGCTGCGCCATCCGGGGGTGACGTAGGTCGCCGGCGAGGGGCGCCCCTCGAGCGGCAGCCGGGCGAGGTCGGCGTCCAGCTCCACCTGGAGCCGGGCGAGGAACCGGGAGCCCGCCTTGTCCTCGGGCGCGAGCGCCCGGACGGTCGCGATCCAGCGGTCGTCCAGCATCGGGTTGACGATCCGCCGGCAGGCACTCACCGGCGACTCGGTCGCCCCTGCCCAGTGCTGCATCCGCTGGCCGAGGTAGAGCTCGTCCGTCGCCTCGAACCAGGAGCGCCCACCCTCGGCGAGGGCAGCCAGGACCTCGGTATGGGCGACCTCGCGCGCCCGCTCCCGGAACGACGGACGGAGCGCCGAGGACTCCACGGCCTCGTTGACGAACATCCGCCAGTCGGCCAGACGCCGCGCCCGTGCCTCGGTGACCGGGCCGTCGCCGTCGCGGCCGAGGTAGTAGAACCCGCGGGCCACCTCGCCGCCGAGGCCGGAGATCCGCGGGCCCGGCATCGCCCGGGCCTCGGCGTAGTCCAGGGCCGCCCAGGCCAGCGGGTCCGCGCCGAGCTCGATCGCGCCGGCGGCAGCCACGCACCGTGCGTACGCCTCCTCGGGCTCGAGCGCGTCGAGGCCGTCCACGTCGATGATCTCGTGTCTCATCCCGTAGCGCTGCGCCAGCCCGGCGGCGATCCTCACGTCAGGAGAGTCCGGTCGCCCGAGGGTCACCACGCGTAGCCCGCGACGGCGCCGCGGCTCGATCGCGGAGAGCAGCAGCCGTGAGTCCTGCCCGCCCGTGAGCTGGAGGATCGCGTCGGGGTGATCGTCGAGGTAGGCGGCCAGGTAGCCGCGGAGCATGCTGCTCATCGACTCGACCGCGTCGGCGAGGCCGACCCGCTCCCTGTCGGCGTCCTCGGTGAAGGTGTCCATGCGGAGGCGGCCGTCCTGGATCTCGACCAGCCGGCCCGCGGGCACCTTCGTCACCGACTCGAACAGGCTGCGCCCGCGCAACTGCCACCCGAGCAGGCTCTGCACGGCGAGACCGTCGTGGTCCAGCGACGTCGGCGCCAGTCCCGCCAGCACCCGCGCCGACGTCGAGACCGCCGCCCAGCCGGGACCGACCCGGTAGTAGAGATGGCGGAACCCGAGCGCGTCGGTGGTGGCGGTGACGGTGTTCCCGGCGCACTGCACGGCACCGAAGGTCGGCAGCATCTCCGCGAGCGCCTTCCGGTCTCCGAGGGAGATCATCCGAGCCACGTCCTCGGGTTCGACCACCAGGTTCCGTCGCCTCAGCTCGCGCGTGAGAACCAGCGTGCGGCCCTCGACCAGCGGATCGTCCACACCCCAGGTGGCCGTCTGCAGCCCCGACCGGGTGCCGTCGCAGGCCGCCTCCGGCGCGACGGCCGTGACCGCCGCGGCCAGGGCCGGCGGGAACCGGCCGGCGGCGGCCGAGACCGCCGCGAAACCCGGGGGTGAGGACGTCATGGAAGAACCCTAGGAAGGGCTCGAGGCGGCGCCGGCGCCGTCGGCGATGCGTACCCAATCCACGGGAGCGCCGCCCCTGGCGGTGTGCTCGATGATCCTGCGGACGCCCGCGCGCGTGTGGGCCCAGTTGTCGGTGCGAACGCTCCCGGCGGCGGCCGCCGCCCGGGCCGGGATGTCGCTCGCCTCGACGGCCGTGGAGAGGGCATCGGCGATGCCTCCCGGTGTCGCGGGGGCCCAGCCGACCTGCGGGTTGTCGAGGTCCGCACGCGCATCGGGCGAGGAGTTCACCACCGGCACACAGCCCGCCGCGAGCATCTCCTCGGCGACCAGCGAGATGTTGGTGAACGACATCGCCAGGCCGGCGATGCAGCTGTTGTAGAGCGCGTTCAGCCCCTCCGGGGTGAGGCGGCCGTGATGCACCACCGGGATCCCGAGGTCGGGCACGGGCGAGCCGTAGACGTGGATGGGCTGGTCCGGGTGCCGCCGGTGGAACTCGGCGAGCGCGAGGGTGCCGAGCAGATAGCCACGTCGCGCCAGGCCCGGCTTGGCGTAGAAGACGACGCCGGAGCGCTGGGCCCGGTTGTGCAGCTTGTAGACGGAGGTGTCGCACGAGAACGGCACCAGCTCCGAGGAGACCCCCAGGTCCTCGCGCAGCCGGCGGTGCACCATCTCCCCCAGCGCGATGTTGGAGAACCCGAACCGGTAGGTGTCGGCGGCCAGCTCGTACTCCGACCCGTGCGGCGAGAACAACGGCTCGTAGTCCTGGATGAAGTAGAGCCGGTGCAGGGGCCTCGTGGGCCGGACGGCGAGCACGTGGGCCGACTCCCACCCGGTCGCCACACAGGCGTCCAGGCCGTCGAAGCCGTCGTCGACGGAGCGCACCTCGGCCCGGATCTGCGGCCAGGAGGAGCGGACGACCGCCTCCTGCGCCGCGGCCGAGCCGTGGTGCCGGTCGTAGAGCAGCACGACGCAGCGGTGGCCGGCCTGCTCCAGCGCCTCCACCATCCGGAACATCGTGGTGTGACCACCCGAGCCGGCCGCCGGCGGCGTGGTGAGCCAGCCGACCACCAGGGGGCGTCCACCCGGCACCGGCGCCACCGGACCCAGCTGCAGGCGCGTGGAGTCGGCGATGTCCTCGGGCAGCAGGCCGAAGTCGAGCGTGTGCGCGTCGAGCTGCCGATAGGCCCGCCGTACGACCCGGCGGACCACTCCGCGTGGTCCTTCGCGTCTGAGCTTCCCGGCGATGCCGCCGAGGCCGCCGCTCATCGGGTCCCCTCCGTAGCGCAAGCGCCAGAGTACGGACGCGACCCGATGAAAGATCCATTGTTCGCTCGCTGACGCTCGCTCATGGCCGCACCGCCCTGCCGAGGGTCTCCGCGACGATCTCCTGCTGCTCTGCGGTGATGCCCGGGAACATCGGCAGCGAGAGGATCTCCTGGGCGAGCGCCTCCGCGACCGGGAACGAGCCGGGTCCGTGTCCCAGCCAGGAGAACGCGGGCCACAGGTGCACGGGCGCCGGGTAGTGGATGCCGGCGCCGACCCCGGCCTCCAGGAGCTCGCGCAGCACTCGGTCGCGGTCGGCGACCCGGGCGACGTAGAGGTGCCAGACGTGCTGGTTGCCGGGCAGGACCCGCGGCAGGACCACCCCGGGCAGGTCGGCGAGCAGCGTGGCATACCGCTGCGCGGCCTCGTCACGCTCCGCGTTCCAGCCCTTGAGGCGCTCGAGCTTGAGCGAGAGGACCGCCGCCTGGACCGAGTCCAGACGGGAGTTGGTGCCCACGTCGAGGTGCTCGTACTTCGCGACCCCGCCGTGGTTGCGCAGGGCCCGGACCCGGTCGGCGATCTCCGCGGACCCGGTGGTCACCGCTCCCGCGTCCCCGTAAGCGCCGAGGTTCTTGCCCGGGTAGAAGCTCGTCGCGGCGACGGTGCCGAAGGACCCCGCCGGCCGGCCGTTCCGGCTGGCTCCCTGTGACTGGGCCGCATCCTCCAGGAGGAGTACGTCATCCCCCACCGCATCGCGGAGGTGCTCGAAGGGCGCCACCTGTCCGTACAGGTCCACCCCGATGACCGCGCGGGTGCGGCTGGTGACCCGGCGGGCGACGTCGACGGGATCGATCAGGAAGTCCTCGTCGCAGTCCGCGAGCACCAGCTCGGCTCCGACGATGGCGACCGCCTCGGCCGTGGCGACGAAGGTGTTGGCGGGCACGATCACCTCGTCCCCTGCCCCGATGCCCGCACCGCGCAGGGCGAGCACGAGCGCGTCGGTGCCGTTGCCGACGCCGACGCAGTGCTCGACGCCTGCGAACTCGGCGTACTCCTCCTCGAAGCGCCGCACCTGCGGTCCGAGCACGAACTCGCCGCTCGCGCAGATCTCGGCGAACGCGCTCACCGCCTCGTCGTTGACGGCCTCGTTCTGGGGCCGCAGGTCGACGAAGGGCACGCTCGGGCGTGGGTTCGCGGTCATGACGGGGTTCCTTCCGGGAGAGCGGCCGGCTCGAGCCGGCGAAGCTGGGTGAATCGAGCGCGCCACCACCGCAGCAGCGGCAGTGCGTAGAGGACGAGGACGAGGACGGTGACGCCGAGCAGCGTGAGGACCCGGTTGCTCCCGAGGCCGGCGAGCCAGCCGCAGACGATGGCCGCCGGGACGGCCGCGAGGAGCGGGACCGCCGCCTGTCGCAGGAGGTCTCCGGGCCGGACCCCGACCGTGGCGAGCGCCCGCAGGTAGAGCGGCACCACCACGACCGCGACGACCGCGACATGGGTCCAGCCGGCGCCGGCCAGACCCCAGCGGGAGACACCGACGATCATCGCCGGCACCATCGCCACGACCCACGCGACCTGCACGACGAGGACGGCCCGGGTCTCCCCCGCGGCGACGAGGAAGGTGGCCACCAGGTCGAGCACGACCCGGACACCCCCGAACACCGCGAGCCCGGTGAGCGCAGCGGCCGCGGGCTCCCAGCGCTCGCCGTAGACCAGGGTGACCAGCGGGACGGCCGCGGCGGCCAGGCCGAGCGAGGCCAGGGTGGCCACGGCGAGCAGGGGTGCGATGCAGAGCACCAGGCCACGGTTGCGGACCTGCACCGTGGACGCCTGGGAGAACGCAGGCAGCGCGACCACCCTGACCGCAGCCCCCAGAGCGCTCATCGGCCAGGAGGAGATGTTGAAGGCGAGCACGTAGAGCCCGAGCTGCTCGGGGCCGAGGGCGCGGGAGACGATGAGGTTGTCGATGCTCAGCAGCAGCCAGGAGAGCAGGTTGGCCGCGGCCAGCGGCAGACAGAACGCGAGCGAGTCCCGGGCCAGAGCAGGGTCGAACCCCAGTCGCGGCACGGTGCGGGTGACGAGGAACAGGCCCACCGCGATCACGCTCTGGCAGGCGATCTGGCCGTAGGCGAGCGCCTCGGCGCCCATGCCACCCAGGATCAGCCCGAGCGCGACCACCACCGAGGCCAGCAGCCCGAGCCCGTTGATCCCGAACAGGGCACCTTGACGGTAGGCCCTGGTCAGCCGCGCGGAGGGAACGATCGTGAAACCGAAGACCGCGATGCTCACCGCCATCAGCCTGATCACGTCGGTCGACTCCGGGCTGTCGAAGGCGATCGCGATCGGCTCCGCGGCCAGGGCCATCGTCGCGCCGAGGGCGAGGCTCACACCGAGGCCGATGCTCGCCACCGTCGGCGCCCGAGGCTCCATGTCGGGCGCGCGGACCAGGTCGGCGCCGAGCCCGAGATCGGCCAGGGTGCTGAGGATCGTCCAGACCGTCAGCGCGACCGCGTACACCCCGAACTCGGCCGGTGCGACCAGCCGGGCGACCAGGATGCCGAACAGCACGCTGCCCACCCGCATCGCGATGGTGCCGCCCAGGCCCCAGCCCAGGCCACGGCTCACGCGCGCGGCCACCGTGCCCTGAGAGGTCGTCGTGGTCATGTGCCGTACCTGCGCTCGAACCGCCACCGGAGGTGGTGCCGGACCTTCGCAGTCGCGCGGCTCCACGGCGCCGGAGCGGACAGTCGGCCCTCGGTGGCCTCGGCCCGGGCGCGGGCCCAGGCCCTGGTTCCCCGGACGGCGGGGTCGGTCTCGGCGGCGAAGTCGAGGTAGTCGAGGAGCGTCCCCGCGTCGCCGTGCGCGCTCTCCCGGCCACGGCGCAGGGCCTCCCGGGCGAGGGCACGCATCGCGTACGTCCTCAGCCTCTGGACGTCGGCGACGTCCGGGGCGCGCTCCTCGAAGAGGATGTCGAAGGTGCGCCGGCGCTCGCGCAGGTCGGTGAGCCAGCCGGCGTACTCGGTCAGGTGCATGTTGGCGTCGTGCACGCGGTAGGCCGCCTGGATCGGTCCGTCCACCCGGCCGACGTCCCAGTGCACCGCGGTGCGCAGCCACATGTCGAAGTCGCCCGAGTGGGGCAGCCGAGGGTCGTACCCTTCGGTCTGCTCCAACGCCTCACGGCGCATGACCGCCTCGGGGCTGACCAGGAAGCAGCGGCCCTGCCGGGCGGCCGTGCCGAGCCAGTCCCGTCCCGACCAGACCGACCAGCTCCGGGTCCTCGTCGGTCCGATCGGGAGGTCGTCGGTGAACGAGCGGGCGTACCCGTAGACCAGGCCGACCCCGGGGTGGTGCTCCATCAGGGCGGCGGCACGGGTGAGTGCGTCGGGCATCAGCACGTCGTCCGCGGAGACGAGGGTGACATAGTCTCCGCGCACCCGGGAGAGCCCGTCGTTGTACGTCTGGATGTGCCCGGCGTTCCGTTCGTGGACGAGCACCTCGACGCGCGGATCCGCCGCGGCCAGCGCACGTGCGACCTCGGCGCTGCCGTCGGGGGATGCGTCGTCGACGATCAGCACATCGACGTCGACGCCGTCCTGGGCGAGGGCACCCGCGACCGCCTGGGGCAGGTAGTGCCCGTAGTTGTAACAGGGGATCACGACACTGACCGAGGGTCGCGTCCGCAGCGGTCGCGGACGGTGGAAGCGGCGCATCAGACCGGCACCCGGACCGGGCGGGCGGGGACCCCGGCCCATGTCGCGCCTGCGGGGAGGTCCTCGAGGAGCACGGCCCCCATGCCGAGGACGGCGTCGGCCCCCACGGTGACGCGCTGGCGCACCGAGGAGCTCATCCCGAGATAGGCGCCCTCGCCGACGACCACCTCCCCGCCCAGGACGACGCCCGCGCACAGCGTGGCGAAGTCCGCGACGATGTCGTCGTGGGTGAGGACCGCGTTGGGCATGACCACGACGTGCTGGCCGACCGAGACCTGCGAGGTCAGCCTGACGCCGGCGAGCAGGACGCTGCCGGGCCCCACCTCGCACCCCTCGGCGACCGAGGCATCGGGGTGGATGACGGTCGCGAACCGCTCCGGGGTGACCCCGTAGTCGAGCAGCCGCTCCAGGAGCCTGCGGCGCACCCGGCCCGCTCCGGTGCACACGACCAGGTCCGCGCCGCAGTCGGAGACCAGCTCGACGGGACCGATGACCTTGGCGCCGCCGACGACGGTCCCCCACCGCTCGCGGTCGTCGTCGACCGCGACGATCTGGTCGTAGCCGCTCGCGGCGGCGGCCACCTCCCCCGCCAACCCGCTGGCAGCGACGAGAACGAGCGTGGTCATCGGCGTGCTCCCCCCTGTCGGAGTACGCCGATGACCCGCGCCTGCTCCGAGTCCGACATCTGGTGGAAGAGCGGCAGGATGAGCGTGGTGTCGGTGAGATGCTCGGTGGCCGGCAGCTCGACCGCCTCCGAGGCGTACGCAGGCTGCCGGTGTGCGGCCATGATCCCGCGACGCGCGGAGATCCCGGCCTCGGCCAGGACGCTCAGCAGCCCCTCGCGGTCCGTCCCGTACGCAGGCGAGATCTCGACCCAGAACGACTGGAAGTTGCTCGTGCCCCAGGCCGGGTCGGCCACGGCACGCAGCCCGTCGATCTCGAGGATCGCCTTCGCGTAGGACGCGGCCAGCTCGCGGCGCCGGGTCACGATCTCGTTCAGCCGGTCGAGCTGCACGATGCCCACCGCGGCCTGCAGGTCGGTCATCCGGAAGTTGAACCCGACCTCGTCGTAGGACTCCGGCGGGGAGACGAGGCTCGCGTGCCGGTCGGCGGCCGAGACGCTCATCGCGTGCTCGCGCAGCGTGCGCGCCCGCGCGGCCAGGTCACCCCGCGAGGTGGTGAGCATCCCGCCCTCGCCGGTGGTGAGGAGCTTGCGCGGGTGGAAGGACCAGACCGCGATCTCGGCACCGGCGCCGACGGGGCGGCCGCGGTAGGTCGAGCCCGCCCCGCACGCCGCGTCCTCGACGACCACGATGTCGAGCGGGTCGCAGACCTCCCGGATCGCCTCCAGGTCGACCGGCACCCCGCCCTGGTCGACCACGATCACCGCGGTCGTCCACGGTGTGAGGGCGGCCCGGACCGTCTCGGCGGTGAGGTTCCCCGTCAGCGGCGAGACGTCGGCGAAGACCGGCCGGGCCCCGACGTAGGTGGGGGCGTTGGCGGTCGCGATGAACGAGAACGACGGGACGACGACGTCGTCCCCGGGGTTCACCCCTGCCACGACCAGCGCCAGGTGGAGCGCCGTCGTGCAGCTCGAGGTGGCGACCGCATGGGCGGCCTGCTGGGACTCCGCGAAACGGCGCTCGAACTCGGCCACGCGCGGCCCCTGGGCGACCCAGCCGGAGCGGAGCACCTCGGTGACCGCCGTGACCTCCTCCTCGC
This sequence comes from Nocardioides sp. NPDC054178, assembly GCF_055585005.1. NCBI lineage: Bacteria > Bacillati > Actinomycetota > Actinomycetes > Propionibacteriales > Nocardioidaceae > Nocardioides > Nocardioides sp. NPDC054178. The sequence continues at coordinate 27,745 of NZ_JBVJKY010000008.1, read as the reverse complement.
CCAGCCACGGCTGCATCACGTTGATGCGACTCACGACACGTCCCCGCGAAGCTCACGCCCGGCCGCGATCTCGGAGCGCAGCGGGGCCCACCACTCGACGAGCTGTCGCAGCCCCTCCTCGAGCCCGATCGTCGGCTCCCAGCCCAGGTCGTCGCGGGCCGCCGAGATCGAGGCGAGCCGGCGGGTGACCCCGTTGACCGCTCGCTCGGGACCGTGCTCGACACCGAGCGAGGAGCCCATCACCCGCAGCAGCGCCTCGGCCAGCTCCAGCAACGAGGTCTCGGTGCCGGAGGCGATGTTGTAGACGCCCTCGTTCACCTCGGAGGCGGCCGCCAGGATGTTGGCGCGGGCGATGTCGGGAACGCAGACGAAGTCCATCGTCTGGCGCCCGTCACCGAAGATCAGCGGCGGCTTGCCGTCCGCGATCCGCTCCATCCAGCGCACGAGCACCTCGGTGTAGGCGCCGTGGACGTCCATCCGGGGCCCGTAGACGTTGAAGTAGCGCAGCCCGACGTAGTCGAGCCCGTGCATCGCCCGGAAGGACCGCACCAACCCCTCGTTGTAGGACTTCGCGGCCCCGTAGAGGGTGTCGTTGTTGTTGTGGTGGTGCCCCTCCGGCGTCGGGAACTCCTCGGCGAGGCCGAAGACGGAGGCCGAGGAGGCATAGACGAGCTTCGAGACACCCGCGGAGACCGCGGCCTCGACGACGTTGAACGTCCCGTCGACCAGCACCTCGTTGGCCAGCCGCGGCTCCTCGGCGCACAGCGTGATTCGGATGGCGGCCTGGTGGAAGACCAGGTCCTTTCCGGCGGTGAGGTCGCCGACCAGGTCACGGTCGCGGATGTCACCCTCGACCAGCGTGACCCGGCCGGAGGCGAGCGCGTCGTCGAGGTTGGCCTTGCGCCCCCGGATCAGGCTGTCGAGCACGTCGACGTGCGCGACACCCGCGTCGAGGAGCTGGTCGACGATGGTGGAGGCGATCGTGCCCGCACCCCCGGTGACCAGGACGTTCGCGCCGTTGAGAGTTGTCATCGGATCAGCTCCAGGGTGGGGGTCAGGGCAGCCACCTCGACGAGGGCGCCACGGGCTCGGAGGCTGGTCTGGGCCGCCTCCAGGACGGAGAGGACACGGAGCCCGGCGGCCCCGTCGGTGCGCGGCGTACGGCCGTCCCGGATCGCACCGGCGAACTCGCCGACCATCCGCGAGAGCGCCTCGTACTCGGGCAGCGCGGGCGCCCAGGTGTCTCCCAGGCGGTAGGAGACGGTCGCGGCGGCGCGGTCGGCGATGTCCACGCTCTGCTGGACCAGGTCGACGCCGCGGTCGAAGACGCTGAGCCGCTGCTGCGGGTTGAGGTCGTCCCAGACCAACGTACGCCGGCTCCCGCCGATCACCATCTGCCTGATCTTGGTGGGGCTGAGCCAGTTGACGTGGACGTGGGCCATCGCCCCGCCCTCCAGCGGCAGGGTGAGATAGCCGACGCACGCCTTGCCGGCTCCCAGCGGGTCGGAGCCCTGGGCGGCCACCCCGGTGGGACGCAGCCCGCCGGGCAGGACGAAGTCGAGGATGGAGAGGTCGTGCGGGGCCAGGTCCCAGAAGACGTCGACGTCGGGCTGCACCAGCCCGAGGTTGATCCGCACCGAGTCGACGAACAGGATCTCGCCGAGCGACCCGTCCTCGACCAGCTCGCGGATCTTCTGCACGACCGGCGTGTAGCAGTAGGTGTGGTCGGCCATCAGCACGAGATCATTGGCGCGCGCGGCCTCGACCATGCTCCGCCCGGACGCCACGTCGTCGGCCAGCGGCTTCTCGACGAGCACGTGCTTCCCGGCCCGCAGCGCCCGCTCCACCAGTCCTCGGTGCGTACGCGCCGGGGTGGCGATCGCGACCGCGTCCACGTCCTCGCGCGCGAGGACCTCGTCGAGGTCGGTCGTGGCCAGCACGTCGGTGCCGCCACCGATCACCTCCCGGGCCCGCGCGAGGTCCAGATCGACCACCGCGACCAGCGCCCAGTCCCGTGCATTCCGGAAGTTGCGGACCAGATTCGGGCCCCAGTATCCGGCCCCGACCACTGCCACGCCGAGCGGTTCCCCATCAGTCATGTCGACCATGGAATCGGCGAGGGGCGAGACTCCGAAGAGCCTCGCCCCACCTATCCCCGCAATTAGGGACTGCCTGTCCGGACTATGGTGACGCCGGGCGGAACCTCACGTCCACGAAGTAGTTCGTGGAGTTCCAGGATCGGTTCGGGAGCCCCCCTCCGGTCCCGTACCGATACCGGCCGTTGGCTCCGCCCGGTGCCGTCAGCGGGCCGACCGTGCGCGACTGCGTGAGGGCGGCGGGCGTCGAGGAGTAGCGCCCGTTGGGGGCGTAGTAGGACACGACGTACGTCGCCCCCGGCGTGAGCGCGACCGGGGTCGGCAACGTGGCGTTCTGCCAGCCGGTCGCGGTCTCTCCGGTGAAGGTCACCTGGGCGATCCTGGTGCCGGCCGAGTTCCACAGCGAGCCGGTGTGGGTGCCGGTGTTGCCGGTGCCCTTGTAGAACCGGATCGCCGTCACCGAGCCGGCCACGGACGTCGTGAAGGCGGTGCCGACCTCGATCGGCATCAGATCGGCCGTCGACGCGGTCTGCGGCGTGACCCCGGTGAACAGCGAGACCTCTGTCGGGACGGCCGCGGCGGTCGTGAACGACCACGTCTGCGTCGGCAGGCTCACCCCGTCGGTCGAGACCACGCCCGAGGCGCTCACCGACACCGTCGCCCCGGCGGGCAGCGCGGCCGAGGGCGTGAACTGCAGCGTACGTCCGTCGGTGCTCCGCGCCGCCGAGCCGGCCACCGCAGACCCGTTGGCGGTGGCCGACATGCTCCAGCCGTTCGCCACCGGCGCCGAGAACGTGATCGAGGGATCGACCCCGGTGTCCACGCCCGTCGCGCCCGGGCTCGGATCGCGCCCGGTGACGCTCATCGTCGCTGCTGCCCGTTCGAAGACGACGTCGACGAAGTAGTTCGTCGCGCCCCAGCTGAAGGTGGGGAACCCACCTGCGGCTCCGTAGAGATAGCGGCCGTTGTTGGTCGCCGGCGCGGTCAGGTCACCCGAGGTCCAGGCGGTGTTGAAGAACCCGCCGGTGGCCGAGTAGTGGCCCTGCGGAGCGAGATAGGAGACGACGTACGTCGCCCCCGCCGTCACCGGGACCGGCTGGGAGAGCGTCGCCTCCTGCCAGCCCGAGGCGGTCTCACCGACGAAGGTGACCGAGGCCAGCCGGGTGCCGGAGTCAGACCACAGCGACCCGACATGGGTGCCGTTGTTGCCCGTCCCCTTGTAGAACCGGATCGCGGTCACCTGGCCGTCACGTGCGGAGGTGAAGGCCGTGCCCACCTCCACCGGGGACGCATCGCTCACCGCCAGCTGCTCTGGCGCCTGGGCACCGAAGAGCGACTGGCTGGTCGCCGACTGCGCTCGGGTGCGGAACGTCCAGCTCTGGGGAGCCAGCGTGGCCCCCTCGACAGAGGTCACCCCGGTCAGGCTGACCGAGACGTCCGCATCGGACGGGAGCGCATCGGTGGGATCGAAGGTGATCTCGTTGCCGGCCTGGTTCAGCGACGACGTCCCCGCGATCGGCCCGCCCGGGCCCGAGACGTTCATCTGGTAGCCGGAGGTGATCGCGCTCGAGAAACCGACGGTGATGTTGGTGCCGCGCGGCACCGAGACCGCACCCGGAGCCGGGCTCTGTGCCGTCACGGTCAGCGTCGGCGCACCCTTCTGGAAGACCAGGTCCACCATGTAGCTCGAAGCCGAGGAGTTGCCCGGGAATCCTTCGCCGTAGGTATAGGCGCCAGCCGTCGAGCTGACCGTGATCGGCCCCTTGGAGAGGTCCGAGGCGGCGAACGCGTTCGGCGTCGCCGAGTAGGACCCGTTGGTGTGGTAGGAGGCGACGTAGTCCACCCCCGCCTGGACCGCGACCGGCTGGGAGAAGGTGAGCGTCTGCCAGCCGGAGGTGCTCTCCCCGGTGAAGGTGCCCTGGGCCAACGCCTGACCGCTGCTCGACCACAGCGTGCCCGTGTGCGATCCGGTGTTGTTCACCCCCTTGTAGAACCGGACACCTGTGACGGTTCCGGTGACGTTCGGGCGGAACCGCACACCCAGGGTGAGCGAGGCGCGCTCGGAGTCCTCCAGGACCGTCGGCACGTCGTCGTCGTTATAGATCGAGCACGGGCACACTCCTGGTGTCGCCGGCGGTTTCGCGGTCGTGAACGACCAGGTCTTGCCGCCGGTGAGCGCCGTCCCCTGGGTGTCCGTGGCCGAGAGCGTGACCGTGTGCTTCACGAAGCCTGCCAATGAGTTCGAGGGCGTGAACGTGACCGTCCTGGTGGTGGCGTCATAACTGGTCGCCCCCGGCACCGATGCGCCCACGGCGTCCTTGACCGCGACCTGGACCGAGGAGGCCACCACCGGCTTGGAGAAGCGGGCGCTGATGGTCGTCGACCGCGGGACCGAGGACGAGTCCGCCAACGGCCATGGGCTGATCGCGGAGAGCGGCGAGTTGTCCGTGGTCGTGAAGACCACGTCGACATAGTAGTTGGAGTTCTGGTGCGAGTTGGACGGGAAGGTCCCCGGGTTGGCATAGACGCCCGCAGGCTCGGCCCCGTAGCCACCGGCGATCTCGAGCGGGTACGCCTCCATGCCTTGTGCGGCGAAGGCCCACGGCTGCACGGCGTAGCGCCCGTTGGGGGCGGTGTAGGAGACGATGTACGTCGTGCCCGCACTCAGCGCCACCGGGCTGGTGAACAGTGCCTGTTGCCAGCCGCCCGAGGTCTCCCCGCTGAAGGTGACCTGGGCAAGCCGCTCGCCGCTGGTGCTCCACAGCGAGCCGGTGTGGGTGCCGGTGTTCCCCGCGCCCTTGTAGAAGCGCACGCCGGCGGCGTACCCGTCGGTGAGGGGGCTGAAACGCAGGCCGAGCTCGGCAGCACTGGGGTCGTCGGCCGACGGTGTCGCCGGACCGGTCACGGCCGTCCAGGTGGTCGGGATCGCGGTCTCACCGAAGATGCTGCACCCACAGGAGACGTTGAACGTACGCGAGGTGACGGCGCCGATGTTGGCGCTGTCGTCGACCGCACGGACCTGGATCGGGGTGTTGCCGACCCCGTTCTGGATGTACTCGACGGTCCAGGCCGAGGTGCCCTTTCCGGGGTGCCAGCTGCTCCCGCCGTCCGTGGAGTACTCCACTCCGGCCACGATCCCGCCGCCGGAGTCGGTGGCGGTGCCGGTCAGGGTCACCTTGGCGCCGTTGGTCTGGGCCGATCCCGCCGCGGGTGTGCTGATCGAGACCGACGGACCGGTGGTGTCGGTCGAGGCCGTGACCGCCTGCAGCCCGGCCATGAGCGTGGTCGGCTGGGCGCCCATGTCGGCGAGCAGGTTGACCTGAGCCTGCTGCATCGCCGTGCTGGTCGCGTCGTCGTTGTAGGGACTGTCGTGCGTCGCGTCCAGACCCCAGGTCCACTGCACGGTGCCGGCCCCGAAGACCAGCGCGCCGCTCGGAGCGCGGTAGAGCGTGATCGAGTGGGTGGTCGTCCCGTCCCCGACGACGCTGCCGAAGTCACGCATGTACTGGCCCTCGATGAATCCGGTCGTCTCCGAGGCCCGGATCAGGCCGGGCGGTCGGAACCCGTTGTCCTGGGCTTCGTCGGACTCATAACCCACCGTGTGCGGGGCCAGCGCCGTGGTGGCACCGCTCATCTGGTTCAAGCCGGTGCCGCGCCAGAGCCGCTGTTTGCCCTGCTCCCGGGTGACGGTCAACGGCAGGTTGGTGTTGTTGGACATGAAGATGGTGCCGGTCAGGGCGTTCTCCGGTAGCCCGCCGCCCTGGCTCTTCGGCGCGTAGCGCGGGTCGCGCCAGGTCGAGGTGGACTCGTTGGCGGGGTCCGAGGCGCCCCACGCCTCCTTGTAGGTCACCAAGGTGCGGTAGGCCCTGCTGCTGGTCGCACCCTGCTGCGAGGACTCGTAGCGGGTACGCCAGTAGACCTCGTTGCCGCTGAGGAACTGCAGGTTCACCCCGGCGTCGCGGGCGGCCTCGACGTTGGCCCGCTGGGCACCGCTCCAGTATTCGTCGTGGCCGACGGAGAGGAACGTCTTGTGGTTGGTGAGCAGCCCGCCACGTCGGTCGGTGTCGATCCCGGAGATGTAGCTGACGTCGTACCCGTTCCGCTCCAGGAACCTCACCAGCGGAAACTCGTTGGCGAAGTAGAAGTCCCGCGCCGGGCTGTGCCGGGTCACGAAGGGCCGGTTGTAGCTGAGCTTGTAGGCCCGCCCGTTCGCGCCGCCCTGGTAGAAGCTCGACCCGCCGTAGAGGTTGTACGCCTGCCAGGTGGTGTCCGAGGTCTGGAAGACCACGTCGGAGTGGCTGGAGTCGTCGCGGACGATGAAGGTGATGTGGCTGGCCTCGTTCCGGTCGGCGCGGTGGAGCAGCGCGACGTAGACACCGGAGACCGCGGTCGACGGCACCTGCCAGGTCGCCGAGACCGCCCAGTTGCCGCAGTCGGTCATCTCGGTGGCGGCCTCGCGCGTGCAGTTGGGCTGGTTCTGCGGCAGGCTCGCCGACGGCGTGACCGACGCGATCCGCCGGGCTCCGTCACCTCCGTACCAACCGGTGCGATAGATCGTGATCGTGTACGCCGAGGCGTCGGTGTCGATCTTGAAGTCGATCGGGCTGCCGACGTTGACGCTGATGTCGGTGGCGAACCCCTGGATCGAGTCGTCCCCCGCCCCGTCGATGTCCCACTCGCTCGGCGGCGAGCCCGGCTTGGAGTTCTCGCACGCGATCTTGTTGCCGCCCGTGCCGCACGGGTCACCCGCGGCGTACGCCGTGGGCGCGGCGGTCAGGGCGGTCAGGCCGGTGAGGACGAGGACGGCTCCGAGCAGCGGTGCCAGGAACCTGCGGCTCCCGGATCTGGGATGCATCATGAAGGACGTGCCCCTTCTGAGGTCAGGCTCGCGAGCTCTCGTCGCGCAGCCAGGTCGTGTAGTCGCCGGCACGCACCGCTCTGCGGGAGAGCCAGCGCGCGATGACGGTGATCGTCAGGAAGACCGGGACCCGAAGTCCGACCGCCGGCTGACGCAGCCCGAGCTTGATGAGATCCGAGAGTGATGTCGATGCGTGGCGGACCGCGTGCCTGTCCGCCTGGGAGTTCCCGGTCGCCACCCGCGTACGGCGTCGGACCAGGTCGGCGACCGACCGTGGCGGCTGCACCACCACCACGGCGTTCGGGACGATCCGGCGCTCCCGCGGCGCGAACGCCTCGGAGACCACCAGGTCGTCGTTCATGAGCCGCGCCTGGGCGTCGACCCGGGCCTGGCCCTCGGCGGAGAGACAGAACGCACCGCGGCCGAACAGGCCGTCGCGTACGCTCGGCAGGCTCTCCCACACCCGGTAGTAGGCCCGCACCGGCCACGACGAGGCACCCGTGGGCACCTCACGCGCCGGCCCGGCCGCATGCACCTCCGGCTCCGCCACGGCACCGACCAGGCGGAGCGCGTCGGGTCCGGGGAGACGTACGTCGGCATCCAGGTGCAGCCGCGGGAAGACCGTGGTGGCCGCGTTGCCCAGCTCGACCGCGAGGGCCTTCGAGGCCGATGGAGTCTCCAGCACGCGTACGCCCGGGACCGACCGCGCCGCCGTGGCGGTGTCGTCGGTGCAGCCGTTGCAGACCACCACGACCTCGAAGGTGCCCGCCGGGACACCCTCGAGCAGCGCAGTCAGGTTCCCGCGCAGTCCGACCGACTCGTTGTGCGCGGGAACGACCACGCTCGCCACCGCCGGGGACCGTTCCATGACCGGAGCATCGCCGCGCCGCGACGGCCTGGAACCGGGTGGGCTCACTCATCACCCAATATCGGTGACGGCGGGTCCGCGGGCCGGCGGGGGACGACGAAGTTGATCATGTTGCCGTTGTCGTAGTCCCGGGCGACGACCCGGCCGGGGTTGCCGCCGACCAGGCTGCGTGGCGGCACGTCCTTGGACAGCACGGTCCCCGCCGAGATGGTGCAGCCGTCGCCGACCGTGATGGCGCCCGAGACCACCGCACCGGGGCCGATCCAGACGTCGTCGCCGATGGTGGGGACGCCGTGGTCCCCCGCGGCGATCCGCTGGCCGATCGTGACGTTGTGGTGGAGCACGCAGTTGCTGCCGATCACCGCCGGCCCGATGATGATCCCGGAGCGGTGCATGACCAGCAGCCCGGGGCCGATCTCGGCGCGCCGGCCGATGTCGGCGTGGTGGATCCGCATGTTGTGCCGGTTCCAGAACCAGAAGATGCCCAGGGCGGCCACCCCGAGCAGCGGGCGACGCTCACGGAGGCCGCCCGCCCAGCGCCCGAAGCGGTAGCAGGCCACGCAGTGGAGCTCGTAGTCGGTCAGCCAGAACCGGACCCTGGCGAGCAGCGAGGGACGCGGCCGGCCGAGGTTGATCGTGTACATCTTGGCCAGGTCGACGGCGAAGTCACCGCTCTCCTGGCCGGCAGGACCCGGTCTGACCAGCAAGGCCGGCCTACCCAGCAAGGCGGTCCGCCGCCGTCTTCCGGGCCACGTAGTCGACCAGGTTGGCGACACCGTCGAGGTTCGACGGCACCGTCTCGGCCTCGGTGACGGTGATCTGGAACTCCTCCTCGAGGAACTCGATGAGCTCCAGGATCCCGGTCGAGTCGATCACTCCGGACTCCACCAGCGAGTCCGTCGGCGCGGGCAGCCGCTCCTCGTCGCCCAGCAGGAGGCTGTCGAGGATGAACGCCTCGATCGTTCGCTGTAGGTCTGCCATCTTCTGCACTCTCCCTGGTCACCTGTGTGGTGCCGGCCCCACCTGGGTCGGCCGTGTCCTTGCACACGCCCACTGTTCTGACCCCGTCGGCGCAGCACGTTCACCCGCGCGAAACATGCCGACATTGGGTGATAAACGCCCCGGTAGCGGGCCGCTCTCCCGCCTGCGCCGACAAGCCTTGGCGGCCAGACGCGCAGACATCTACCGAGGAGAGCCATGTGCGGAATCTGCGGGGTCCACTCCGCCGACGCGCCCGACCCCGGTCTCGTACGCCGGATGCTGGCCGCCCTGGCCCACCGCGGGCCCGACGGCAGCGGCTACTACCGCGACGAGCGGGTCGCGCTGGGTCACACCCGGCTGGCGATCGTGGACACGATCGGCGGCGTGCAGCCGATGTGCGGCGAGGACGAGCAGGTCTGGGTGACCTTCAACGGCGAGATCTTCAACCACGTCGAGCTCGCCGCCGAGCTGCGCGCACGCGGGCACCGCTTCCGCACGCGTAGCGACACCGAGGTGATCGTGCACGCCTGGGAGGAATGGGGTCCGGGCTGCTTCGACCGGTTCAACGGTCAGTGGGCGCTGGCGATCTGGGACCGGCGCAGCGGTGAGCTGGTGCTCGCCCGGGACCGGTTCGGCGTGCGTCCCCTCTACTACACGCGGTCCGGCGGGAAGCTGCTGTTCGCCTCGGAGGTCAAGGCGCTGTTCGCCGATCCGGAGGTGCCGCGAGAGCTCGACCCGGCCGGGATCGACCAGGTGCTGACGCTGTGGTCCACGGTCGCTCCGCAGACGGTCTTCCGCGGGATCGAGCAGGTGCCGCCCGGCAGCTACCTGACCTTTCGCGACGGCGTCGAACCGACCGGCACGCGCTCGTGGGCGCCGACCTTCGCCGCCCGCGGCAGCGAGCCGCGCACCGATCTGGCGGCCAACGCCGAGGCCCTGCGGGAACGGCTGGTGGCCGCCACCCGGCTGCGGTTCGAGCGCAGCGACGTGCCGGTGGCTGCGTACCTCTCCGGGGGGATCGACTCCGCGGTCACCGCCGGTGCGATCGCGGGGTTCACCGACGTACCGCTGCACACGTTCTCGCTGCGCTTCGCCGACGACGAGTTCGACGAGGGCGGCTACCAGACCCTGATGGCGAAGCGGCTGGGCACCGTGCACGAGGACGTCGTGGTCCGCGAGCGCGACATCGCCGAGGTCTTCCCCGACGTCGTACGCCACGCCGAGAGCCCACTGCTGCGTACCGGCCCGGCACCGATGTTCCTGCTCTCCCGCCTCGTACGCGAGTCGGGGTTCAAGGTGGTGGTGACCGGTGAGGGCAGCGACGAGGTGCTCGGCGGGTACGACATCTTCCGCGAGGGGCGGATCCGCGAGCTGTGGACCCGCGACCCGGCCGCGGCCGAGGCCGCCGTGGAGCAGCTCTACCCGTGGATGAAGCGTTCTCCGCACCAGGCGCCCGCCTTCGCCAAGAGCTTCTTCGGGCGCAACATCGTCGCCGGCGACCCGGCGATCTCCCACCGGCCGCGCTGGGACGCGACGGCCGTGCTGCGCTCGATGCTGACCGCCGAGGTCCGCGAGGCCTGCGACCGGAGCCCGGCCGACGAGGTCGTCGCCGCGATGCCGGCCGAGCAGGCCGGCTGGGACCCGCTGTCGAGGGCGCAGTGGCTGGAGATGACGACGCTGCTGCCCGGCTACATCCTGGCCTCCCAGGGCGACCGGATGCTGATGGGCAACTCGATCGAGGGCCGGTTCCCGTTCCTCGACCCGAACGTCGCCGAGCTGGCCTCCCAGGTTCCCGCCGACCACAAGATCAACGGCATGGACGAGAAGCACCTGCTCAAGCTCGCCTTCGCCGACCTGGTGCCCGAGGAGATCCTGCGCCGCCCGAAGCAGCCCTACCGGGCGCCGGACGCTGCCGCCTTCTTCGCCGGGGGCACCCCGGACTGGGTCTTCGACGTCACCTCGGGTCCAGCCCTGGCGGCCGCCGGGGTGTTCCGGCCGGAGCTCGTCCAGCGGCTGCTGGAGAAGGCCCGGCGTACGGACGGACGTCGGCTCGGCAACACCGACAACATGCGTCTGGTCGCCGTCCTCTCCACCCAGCTGCTGCACAGCGAGCTCCTCGCCGGCCCGGTCGCGGGGCCGACCGCACCACCCGAGCCGCTGACCGTCTTCGACCGCACTCTCGTGCCCACCGGAAGGAACCCAGCCCAGCCATGAACACACCAGCCACGACCAGCCAGAACACCGCCTTCGGGTTGGCGACACTCCGCTTGGACGAGGAGGCCGAGGCGACCCGGATCGGCGAGGCGATGCGCCGTTACCTGGTGGCCAACAGGCGCAAGGGCATCGTGCTCGGGGTCTCCGGCGGGATCGACTCCAGCGTGGTGGCCGCCCTGGCGGTCAAGGCGCTCGGCCCGGAGCGGGTCCTCGCGCTGCACATGCCCGAGCAGGAGTCGTCGGAGGACACCATCGGGTTCAGCACCCTGCTGACCGACTCCCTGGGGATCGACTCGGTGCTCGAGGACATCTCCCCGGTGCTGGTCGGCCTCGGCGCCTACCAGCGCCGTGACGACGCGATCCGGCGGGTCGTGCCTGCGTACGGACCGGGGTGGAAGTCGAAGATCGTGCTGCCCAACGTGGTCGACTCCGACGCGTACCGGCTCTTCTCCGTCGTCGTCGAGGACCCCACGGGCACCCAGAGCACCCACCGCCTGACGACCGAGGCCTACCTGGAGATCGTCGCCGCGACGAACTTCAAGCAGCGCGCCCGCAAGGCGCTGGAGTACTTCCACGCCGACCGGCTCAACTACGCCGTCGCCGGCACCCCGAACCGGCTCGAGTACGACCAGGGCTTCTTCGTGAAGCTCGGCGACGGCGCCGCCGACCTGAAGCCGATCGCACACCTCTACAAGTCGCAGGTCTACGCCCTGGCCGCCCATCTCGGCGTCCCGGAGGAGATCCAGGCCCGCCCCTCCACCACCGACACCTACTCCCTGGAGCAGTCGCAGGAGGAGTTCTACTTCTCGCTGCCCTACCAGCGGATGGACCTGTGCCTCTACGGCCTCAACCACGGTGTCCCGACCGTCGAGGTCGCCGAGGCCACCGGTCTCACCGTCGAGCAGGTCGAGCGCGTCTACCGCGACATCGAGCAGAAGCGGCGCACCACCGCCTACCTCCACGCCGCCCCCGAGCTCGTCGACGAGGTCCGTTGAATATCAAGCATTCTTGATATAGCGTCGGAGGCATGAGCACACCACCCTTCATCCCTGCCGACCACCTCGGCGCCGTGAACCGCGCCCTGACCACCACGACCCGCGGCGGCGAGGAGCTGCGCGTGCTCGTCGTCGAACGCAGCTACGACGCCGACCCCGACGAGGTCTGGGACGCGCTGACGACCAAGGAGCGCATCCCGCGCTGGCTGATGCCGGTCACCGGCGACTTCGAGGTCGGCGGCCGCTACCAGCTGGAGGGCAACGCCGGCGGTGAGATCCTCGCCTGCGACCGCCCGAAACTGCTCTCGATCACCTGGGACTACGGCGACATGAGATCGTGGGTCGACGCGACCCTGACCGCCGCCGACGGCCGTACGCTGCTCCGCCTCGAGCACTCCGCCCCCGTCCCGCCCGAGCAGTGGAAGGAGTTCGGCCCGAGCGCCGTCGGCATCGGCTGGGAGCAGATGCTCCTCGGCCTGGCCCTCCACCTCTCCGCCCCCGACGCCGAGAAGATGGACCCGATGTCCCCCGACGCACTGCCCGCCATGATCGAGCACACCCAGGGCTCCGCCGCCGCCTGGGTCGAGGCCGACATCGCCTTCGGCACCTCCCCCGACCAGGCCCGCGCCGCCGGCGAGCGCTGCGTCGCCGCCTACACCGCGATGCCGGACTAGTCGCTTGCACGCCTTCGACGTCCTCGGCGATCCCGTACGCCGCCGCATCCTCGAGCTCCTCGCCGACGACGACCTCACCTCCGGTCAGATCGTCGAGACCATCTCCGCAGAGTTCGGCATCCGCCAGCCCGCGGTCTCCATGCAGCTCAAGGTCCTGCGCGAGCACGGCTTCGCCAACGTACGCCCCGACGGCACCCGCCGCATCTACTCCCTCGACACCGCCCCCATGGCCGAGATCGACGCCTGGCTCACCCCGTTCCGCCGCTTCTGGACCCAGCACCTCGACGCCCTCGACACCGAGATCCGACGGGGACGCCGGAAGGGTTCCTCGGGAGAGTAAGTCCTGGTTAGGTCTCGGGACGCCGCTCTCAGGTCGCCGTGGCCTGGTGTCGGTGTTCGCCGCCGACCCTTGCTTCGATTGTTTCTCGATCACGCACCGCGTCAAGGACGGGCTGCGCCCGCCGCTTCGCGGTGGCCTGCGGCCATCCTTGACCCGGTACCCGATCGAGAAAGATTTCGCCTGTATCGGGTCGGCGGCGAGGGTGTGGCGCAGCGGATTCAGTTGGGCACGGGCTTGGGGGCTGTGGCTGGCGTCCACAGCAAGCTCGAGGTCTCTTCGTGTGTACAACAGCCGAAGCGCCGCGTATCCGAACTCTTTCCCCTGCATCGGGCGGTTTCCCCTGCTCCGGAGCAGGAGAAACCACCTTGCGGGTGGGGAAGTCTCCGCACGGGTGGGGAACACGTGCGGATACGGGCCGGCATAACGGTGGCCCGGCCGGGGCGACTCAGGACCCGGGCCGGTTCAGGGGCGGCGGGTGAACCGGATGGTGCCATCCGGTAGTCGCTCGTGGACGTACGCGGGGTTGTGGGCGAGGCGGTGATGATGGGGGCACAGCAGTGCCCCATCTTTGAGGTTGGTCTTCCCGCCGGCGGCCCAGGGGTCGAGGTGGTGGGCGTCGCACCATTCCGGGGGCATGTCGCAGCCTTCGGCCTGGCAGCACTTCTGCTGGAGTCGAAGTGCCTTGCGCTGGATCGGCTGGAAGAACCGGCTGCCCCGGCCGGCGTCGAGGACCTCGCCGTCTCCACCCAACACCCAGGGGATGATGGTGGCGTTGCACGCCATCCGCCTCGCCTCGGCGGCGGTGATCGTGGTGCCGTTGGTCTCGTCATAGCCCAAGGTGGCGATCCCGAGGTCCTTGCGCAGCTCCTCCAGGGAGATGACCACGTTGATCGTGGTCGCATCACCCCCATGGCGAGGCAGGCTGGCGGGGTCGATGGTCTCCAACAACCGGGCGAACCCTTGGCCCATCATCCGCTCCCACGGCGGCAACGGAGCACCCTTGGCAACGAGGTGCTGTTTGCGGGGCTGGGCGTAGGCCTCGACCATCCGCTTGAACCGCATCCCCATCGAGGTCGGCAAGACTCCCTCGAACCCGATCGTGCCGTCGTGGTTGTCCCACACCCGCAGCGCGGTCCTCTGCTGGGCCCGTTCCTCCTCAGCCAAGAGCGCTCGGGCTTCGGCGTCCTCGAACCGGACCGGGTCGATCTCGACCAGGATCCGTTTGCCCACGGTCCGCAGCTGGTTCACGGTCAACTCACCGGCGTAGTCGACCAGCAGCTTCTCCGCGAGGATCAGGTGCTCTGGACTGGCGACCGGATCCGTCTTGATCTTGTCCAACGCCCTCGTGATCACCCGGGCCTTGTCCAACGACACCACGCCCTCGGCCAGCCCGGCGGCCACCAGGTCGTACCTGGCGACCCTGGTCGCCAGTTTGATCTGCGAGCGCGCCGCGCCCTTGTCGACCAACAACTCGGCCCGCATCCAGGCCGAGGCGTCCTTCGCGCCGGTCTCCTCCGCGATGTCACCGGCGCTGGCGAGCAGCCGAACACTGACCGCGCCGAGCTTGGCCTGGAGCTTCTCCAGCCGCTTCAACGCGTCTTTCTTCTGCCCGGTGCGCCAGTAGGCGGGGTCCCTTGTCAACAGCCTGTCAAGGGCGGTTTCGATAGCAGCCAGTTCGGCGTCGATCGCGTCACCAGGGTCGGTGCCCCAGCGGTCGATGTCGCGCCCGAGACTCATCGCATGCTTCCTTGAAGGAGGTGTGTTGTGATGACTCTGATTCTACGCCTCAACCGCTCTCTTTACTATCTATTTTCCCTGTTCAGAGGAGGTTTTCGCGGCGAGCGAACATCCTCGCTTCTGTGGATGGTAAGTGGCCCGAAGGGCCACCCCTCACACCCCACCAACACCACCTATCCCAGCAACGATTCCGCTGCGCCACACCCGGGCCGCCGCCCCGATAGCCAGCCAAATCTTTTCTCGACGGGCCCCGGTGTCCAGGACCGCGAAGCGGCCGGCGAAGCCGGCGGCCGCAGGCCGTCCTTGACTCCGGGGTCCGTCGAGAAGACCATCCGTGATCGGGTCGGCGGCCCACACCAGCCCCGAAGAAGCGGTCACGAAACAGATGGTCTCGACAAGCTCGACCACCGAGAATGCCGAGTCGGCGCATCTTGACCGGCTCGCTCGCTTCGCTTCGCGAGACACCGGTCAAGATCCGCCGACTCGGCAGGGTTACACGCCGCCCTGCCACTGCTGTTCTCGACAAGCTCTCGACTACCCCCTCACCGGTCCACGACACAGACCCCCAAACGCGGCCGGCAAACCGACACCCGCAGGGCGCGTCCTTGACGCCGGACCAGCTAGAGAAGACCCTCGTGACCGGGTCGGCGGCCCACACAGCCCCGAAGAAGCGGTCACGAAACAGATGGTCTCGACAAGCTCGACCACCGAGAATCACGAGATCCGACCACGACGCCGATCGGTGGTGATGAGCTCGACGTTGATCCCGGCGGCACGCACGAACGCGATGAGCTCGTCGTCGAACATCTCCCCCGGCTGAGGCGGACTGAGCGTGTGAGCCCCGGCGACGCCGAGCTCCACGAGCGTCGACTCCAGATCAGGAGCCATGAAGCCCAGGTGATGGAGGCCGTACGCGTGCGGCCCGGGAGTCACGGGCGTGATGAGCTCGAGGGCGATCGAGTCGGCCTTCTCCAGGAAGACCCCGCGGACCCCGTGGCGGGTGCTGACGACCGGGTCCGTGACGCGACGGTAGCCGAAGAGCCGCTCGAAGGCCTCGGCGGTGCGGAGCAGGTCGCGGACCTGGATGCCGATGTGGTCGAGTCGGAGATCAGGCATTCTCACCTCGCAGCGGGGCGACTTCGGCGACGGCAGTGGCGATGGCCATCCGAGGCCCGGAGACGGTGGCGACACGGACCTCCGTGACCCCGGCGAGCGCCGCGAGATCGGCCGCGGGGCCTTCGAGGCTGACCGCAAGAGACCCGGGTGCCTCCTCGAGCACGGTGATCCCGCGCCACGGCAGCGGCCCGGACCATTCGCCGGGGCCGAGCGCCTTCCAGACGGCCTCCTTGGCGGCGTACCTCATCGCGAAGGCCGTGGCGGGGGTCGCCGCAGCCATGCACTGGGCGATCTCGGCGTCGGTGAACCAGCGGACCGCGAACCCGGATCCACGCAGCCCCAGCAGCCGCGCGAAGCGTCTGATGTCGGCGACGTCGATCCCGACCCCCTGAAGGCTCATCACCACTCATCGCCCCTCGTCAGCAGCTCACGCGACCGGACTCTGGGTCGCCACCATCTTGAGCAGCTCGGCGGCGACCGCCTCCGAGCCCGCCGCGTTGAGGTGGCCGCGGTCGACGGTCAGGTGCTCGTTGAGCACGTAGTAGATGTTGCCGTCCTTGCTGCGTTCCTCCGTGCCCGCCGACTCGACCGCGGCGATGTCGAGGAGACGTCCGCTCGCTGCGTACCTCTCCCTGATCATCGCGTTGTAGCGCTCCCGGGCGACGTTGTCGGCGGGCCCCATCCTGTCGTCGCCGCCGAGAGCCGCCTTGACCTTCGACCTCCAGCCGCGGTCCGCGGTCAGCGGCACGGTCGTGTAGAGGAAACGTACGTCGGGATGCGCCGCCTCGAGGTCGGCCATCATCGACACGTACGCGTCGAAGACCGCCTGCACATCGGTGGACGCGGTGACGTCGGCGTAGCAGAGCTTCATCAGCGCCACGTCGACGTACTCGCCCGCGGGGCCGGCCATCACGTCCGCGAACGCCGCGAGCTTGCCGAGCGGCTCCCCGTTGACCCCGAGATAGGCATGCCTGAGCGTCGCATCCGGGGCGTCCTCACCCGAGGAGACGTCCGCGACGACCGGCGCGGGCACCGCGGCGTCGGCGTACACCCGCGCGACCCCGTCGAGGATGTTCGTCCCCACCGACTGGTGCCCGAACAGCACCGTGGTCTCCCCCGCCACCCGCAGGTCGTCGTCGGACGGCCATGCGACCGCGACCGGATCGTTCACTCCTGGACTCCTGACCAACCAGGCCCCGGCCAGTGCGACCGCGACGATCAGCACCCCCGCCCACACGCCGGCCAGCAGCTTGACCGATGCGGGCACCTCCCGCAGCGACATCTCTTAGCCCACCTTGACCTCGCCCACACTGTCGTCCTCGACGTCGGCGTCATCGATGTCGTCCCCGGTGCCGGACGGCTCATCGGCCAGTCTCATGCACATGGTTCGTACGTCCCGCTTGACCACCTTCCCGCTCGCGTTGAGCGGCAGCGCGTCGACGAAGCGGACCACCTCGGGCACCATGTGCTTCGAGAGCCTCTCGCGACAGTGCGCGATCACGTCGGCGCCCCGCAGCCCGGCCCCCCGTCGACGCACCACGACCACCTCGACCCGCTCGCCCGCGAGGTCGTCCGGGAGACCGACCGCCGCCGCTGCGACGACCTCGGGCAGCTCGAGCACCGCGGACTCGACGTCCTGGCAGGCGATCCGGTGCTCCCGCGACTTGATGAAGTCCTCGATCCGGTCGACCACGTAGATGTAGCCGTCCTCGTCGACCTTCGCCAGATCTCCCGTACGCAGCATCCCGCCGGGCATCTTGCGGGCCGTCGCCTCGGGGTCGTCGAGATAGCCGGGTGAGATGTTGGCACCGCTGGCCCAGATCTCGCCGACCTGACCCGGCTCGACGTGCACCCCGTCGCTGTCGAGCACCCGCAGGTCGACGCCCGGGATGCCTCGGCCGACCGACCCCGGCCGACGGCAGAGCTCCTCGGGCGGGAGGTAGGAGAGCCGGGCGGTGGCCTCGGTCGCCCCGTACATCACGAAGGTCCTCGCCTGCGGCTGGGCGTGCGCCAGCTGCTCGACCAGAGCGGGCGCGAGCCGGCCGCCGGCCTGCTGGATCGTCCTCAGCGACGGCACCGGGGTGGTGCCGAAGGTGCTGTTGCGCAGCAGCGTCCCGAAGGTCGAGGGCACCCCGGCGAAGCCCGTGCAGCGTGCCGACACCATCCGGTCCACCACCGCCTGCGGGAAGACGAACGTCGACTGGATGACCAGCCCGGCGCCGGCCCGCAGATGGGTGTGCAGGAGCGAGAGCCCGAAGACGTAGGCGAACGGCAGCACGACCAGCATCCGGTCCGTCGACGTGATGTCGAGATAGCCGAGGATCGAGGTTGTGTTCGCCTGGATGTTGCGGTGGGTGAGCCGCACCGCGCGCGGGTCGCCGATGGTCCCGGAGGTGAACATGTAGAGCGCGTCCTGCTCCGGGTCGACCTCGACCGTCTCGACCGGCTCGACCGGCGCCGATCGCTGCTTCGGGATCAGCCGCTCCTTGCGCTCCACCACGACGGGCAGGCTCCGCGGCAGGCTCAGCCGCAGCGCCTCTGCCTGGGCGCGCCCCACCAGCAGCGCATCGACACCGACCCACCGCACCCGGGCCACCACCTCCTCGGCCGGCAGCGTGACGGCCAGCGGGACCACGACCAGCCCCAACCGGAGCGCGGCGAGATAGGCCGAGGCCCAGAACAGCCCGTTGGGCGCCAGGATCCCGACCGGCGTGCCCGGAGTCAGCCCGAGCACCGAGAGGCGCCCCGTCAGTACCGCCACGCTGGCTCGCAGCTCTTCGAAGGTGTACTCGCGACCCGCTTCGGCGAGCGCGATCGAGTCCTCGGGCGCATGCTCGAGAAGAAAGTCGGCAGTGTTCAACGTGGCCCGTCCCCCGGGATGCTTGGGCCGGGACCGTTCCCGGCAACGGCAACGTCGCACGGCTCACCTCGACGGGCGGTGGGCCGTTCGGCAGGCTGCCTGAAATTGAGTACGCAACCCACCCATCGGTCCCGACTCGGCTCCGAGGCGCGTCGACTGGTCTCGTGAACCCCAAGCGTCTCCTCCTGCTCGTGCTGCTCGGCGTGCTCGTCGGCGTCACGATCTTCTGGGTGCCGGGGCGCTTCGCCGACTCCTCCGCCGGCAAGGACGGCGGCGGCTCGGACTCGTCGTCCCAGACCGGCTCACCGGGAGCCGGCCCGAGCTCGGACCCGGACTCCGGGTCGAAGTCCGGGTCCGGCCCGAAGTCGAAGCCGGAGGCCGCGAGCGAGGCGCTGCCGGAAGCGGCCTCGACCTCGACCCCGACCGAGTCGGGCCTGCCCGGCCTCACCGAGAAGCCGCGTACGAAGTCGGCGGCGCTGATCTCCGAGCCGCTGCCGAAGTCCGCGGTCCGCAAGGGCGCGCTGGTGGCCGGCTACCCGACAGCGCTGGCACCCCCCTCACGCACCACGGTCGAGGTCTCCAGCGTCTCCTCCACCAAGGGCGCCCTCCAGGTGGCGCTGACCGCGAGCTGCCGGCGGCCCTGCGACGTGCTGCGGCACTACCGGACCCGCCTCGCACAGCATGGTTTCAAGGAGGTCGCGACGACCTCGGTCGAGAACGCCCCCGCGCTGTCGCTGCGCCGCGGCGATGAGACCGTGAGCGTCACGGTCACCCACACCGGCCGCCGCACCGTCGACTTCAGCCTCTACTCCGTCCTCCACACGAAGACCTGAGCCGGTGTACCTGTCTCTCAGCGACCGTCCCACCACGAGTGCCGAGCCGCGCCAGACCCGTGGGCGGGTCTCCCGGACCGTCATCACCCTCGGCATCGTCAGCCTCCTGACCGACATCTCCTCGGAGTCGGTCTCGGCGATCCTGCCGCTCTACCTGACCGCGGTGGTGGGGCTCTCGCCGGTGGCGTACGGGCTCATCGACGGGCTCTACCAAGGGATCTCCTCACTGGTGCGGATCGCGGCCGGGTGGGCGGCCGACCGCACCGACCGGCCGCAGCCGGTGGCGCTGGCGGGCTACGCGATGAGCGCGGTCGCGCGGCTCGGGCTGATTTTCGCCGGTGGCTTCGGGACGATCTCGGCGGCGATCTCGCTGGACCGGGTCGGCAAGGGCGTACGCACCGCGCCTCGCGACGCGATGATCGCCGCCTCCAGCGACCCGGCGCACCTCGGCCGCAGCTTCGGCGTCCACCGGGCGCTGGACACGGTCGGGGCCACCCTCGGGCCGGTGCTGGCGTTCGTGATCCTGTGGCGGATCGCCGACGGCTACGACACCGTCCTGGTCGTCTCGCTCGGCTTCGCGGTGCTCGGGGTGGCGACGATGGCGTGCTTCGTGCCGTTCCGCACCGGAGCCGTCCGCCGGACCGTTCCGCACCGCAGCGAGCCGCGGCCCAGGGTGCGCTGGCGCAGCGCGCTCACGCCCGGTCTCATGCGGGTGACCGGCGTGTCCGGCGTGCTCGCCCTGCTCACCGTCGGTGACGGCTTCGTCTACCTGGCGCTGCTGGAGACCGGTGGCTTCGCGGCGCAGTGGTTCCCGGTCCTCTACGTCGGGACCAACCTCGCCTTCCTCGCCCTGGCCGTCCCGATGGGCCGGCTCGCGGACCGGGTCGGGCGCGTCCAGGTCCTCGTCCTCGGCCATCTCCCGCTCGCGGCCGCCTATCTCTGCGCCGCCACCGGGTCCGGGGCGCTGTGGACGACGTGCGCTGCGGTGCTCCTGCTCGGCGTCTTCTACGCCGCGACCGACGGCACCCTGGCCGCGGTCGCCGGGCAGCTGGTCCCCGAGACCGTACGCGCCAGCGGCATCGCCACCGCCCAGACCGCGGTCGCGCTGGCTCGGCTCGTCGCCGCGACCGGCTTCGGTCTGCTCTGGTACGCCGTCGGCCCCCGCGTCGCGATGCTCGTGGTCTGCGCGGTGCTGCTCGCCGCGATACCGGCCGGCCTCGCGGTGCTGCGCAGGGCGGCGCGATGAGGACGTCCTGGGTCAAGCAGCGCACCACCGTCTTCGGCGCGATCGTCGTGCTCGTCACGGCCGGCGTGACGGCGTACGCCCTCTCCGCGATCGCGGAGAACGACCGGCGTACGTCTCGGGCGACCGACGCGACGACCACCTCCCTGACGCAGATCGAGAAGGGACCGAGGATCCTCTTCCGGCACACCGGGCGCGACGCCGACTACGGCCACGTCGGCGCGGTGGCGCTGGCCGACCCCGATGGTGCCCGGGCGCTCACGGACCTGAGCTGTGACCGGGTCTACGCGCAGGCTCGGTCGGTCTCCTGCCTGGCGACCGAGCGGGGTGTGGTGAGTCGCTACCGGGCGACCGACCTGGCGACGTCGGCGCCGGGGACGCGCTGGCGGGAGGTCGACGAGACCGACCTGCCCGGGCTGCCCAGCCGCACCCGGATCTCACCGGACGGGCAGCTGGTCTCCTCGACCGTGTTCGTCAACGGCGACTCCTACATGGTCAGCGGGTTCTCGACGCGGACCCTCGTCCGACGGGTCGGCGGGGCGAGCTACGGAGACCTGGAGAAGTTCCGGCTGATCGTCGACGGCCGCCGGGTCGCCCCGGTCGACCGCAACGTCTGGGGTGTCACCTTCGCCGACGACGACCGCACCTTCTATGCGACCGTCGCCACCGGTGGCCGGACCTACCTGGTCCGGGGCGATCTCGCCGAGCGCTCCCTGACGACGATCGCCGACCACGTCGAGTGCCCCTCGCTCTCCCCCGACGGCACCCGGATCGCGTTCAAGGAGGCCGACAAGGAGGGCACCCGGTGGACCCCGGCGGTCCTCGATCTCGCCACCGGCAAGCGCACCGTCCTCGCCGGCGAGACCCACAGCGTCGACGACCAGATCGAGTGGCTCGACGACGACACCGTCCTCTACGGCCTCGAGCGTGAGAACGAGCCGGTCAGCGACGTCTGGGCCCTCGACACCACGGCCGCCGGGACCCCTCGGGTGCTGGTGCCGGAAGCGTCCTCGCCCGCGGTCCTACGCTGAATCGGGTACACCACCCCGGGTCTCCCCCGCTCCCCGCCGCATCACGGTTTGCTGAGGGGATGACCGTTGAGGAGACTCACGTCGCGCCCCGGGTAGAGCCCAGCGCGGACGTCGACGATCGTGCCGAGATCGGCGCCGGGAGCCTCGTCTGGCACCTGGCCCAGGTCCGTGAGCACGCCCGGATCGGCAGCGAGTGCATCATCGGCCGGGGGGCGTACATCGGTCCCGGCGTCGTGGTGGGAGATCGCTGCAAGATCCAGAACCATGCCCTGGTCTACGAGCCCGCCGTTCTCGAGGACGGGGCGTTCGTCGGGCCGGCGGTGGTGTTCACCAACGACTACCTCCCGCGTGCCGTCAACCCGGACGGCACCCTCAAGGACGGTGAGGACTGGGAGGCCGTCGGTGTGACGGTACGCACCGGCGCCAGCATCGGCGCCCGCGCCGTCTGCATCGCGCCGGTCACGATCGGTGCCTGGGCGATGGTCGCGGCGGGCGCCGTGGTCACCCGCGACGTACCCGACCATGCGCTCGTCGTCGGGGTCCCGGCCCAGCGGATGGGCTGGGTCGGGCACGCGGGCGCGCCGCTGGTGCCCCAGGGAGATGCCTGGCGTTGTCCGATCACCGGCACGCTCTACGTCATGCGCGGCGCGAGCGAGGACGCCGGCCTGGTCGCAGCCTGAGGTCGGGCTGCCGAGGTCAGGCGGCCCGCCACTCGGCCTTGTGGGCGATGCTGACCGCCGCGATCTGCGAGGAGACCCCGAGCTTGGCCAGGATCGACTTCACCTGGGTGCGCACCGTCGCCTCCGAGACGACCCGGAGCTTGGCGATGTCGCCGACGGTGAAGCCGTTCATCAGGTGCTCGAGCACCTGCGACTCCCGCGGGGAGAGCTGGGCGAGCCGGCGGCGGACCTCGATGACGTCCTGCTCCTGCCCCACCCATGCCCGGATCAGGCGCTCGCGCTCGTCGACGTCGAGCACGCTGAGACCGTAGTTGATCCTGCGTACGGTGCCCAGGATCTCGCCCAGCGGCACCGTCTTGGGCAGGACCGTGCGGGCCCCGACGTGCAGGGCGTGCCCCCAGCGGGTCCGGTCGGTCGAACCGGTCACCACGACGACGTCGGCGCCGGCCCGGGCGAGCGGGGCGATGAGGCGTACGCCCGAACCGTGCTGGCCCAGGTCGAGGTCGAGCAGGACGATGCGCGGCTGGGACCGCATGATCAGCGAGGTCAGCTTGGCATCCGAGGGCGGCACCTCGGGCAGGTCGACGCGGTGGGCGTCGTAGCCCTCGAAGGTGAGGGCCAGCTCGAGCGACTCGGCGAACAGGGTGTGGTCCTCGACGATGACCACCTTGAGCCGTTTACGCGGCGACACCACGGCGACCTCCCCGGGTCGGGGCGTCGTGATCGTCGGTCCCTTCGTCAGCCCGCTCGGACCCGTCGTCGATGCAGCCGAGCATCGGGATGCCGAGGACGAAGGTCGTGCGCTCGCCGGTCTCGACCAGCTCGAGGTAGCCGCCCTGGCGCTCCATCAGATCCCGCGCGACGTGAAGGCCGATCCCCTGACCGGTCGACCCCGGCCGGCTGACGCCCCAGGCGAAGATCCTGCGACGCAGCTCCGGCGCGATCCCGGGCCCGTCGTCCGACACCGCGATCTCGAGCGAGGTGCTCGCCGCTGCGGTGGCGCGCACCTCGATCCGGACCGTGCCGCTGCCGTGGGCGGCAGCGTTGTCGAGGAGCACGTTGAGCGCCTCGGTCACCTGGTCGGAGTCGCCCAGCGCCAGCATCCGGCTGGGGCGCCACTCCACGTCGGCCCCCTTCGCCTGATGGGCGAGGACCATGGTGGCCACCACGGCATCGAGGTCGATCACCTCGGCTCTCGGCTCGTCAGACCGCAGCTCGTCGGACCGCAGCTCGTCGGACCGCGGCTCCGGGATCGTCGGCGTCGCGGCGTCCTGCTGCTGGCGGACCATCCGCTCGAGCCGCTGCAGCTCGCTCTGCACCATCGCCGCCATCGCCGATCGCCGGTCCTCACCGATCGCGCCGGGTGAGTTGAGCAGCGTGGTCGCCGCCCGGATCCCCGCCAGCGCGGAGGCAGCCTCGTGCAGTCGGGCACGTTCACCGGCTCCGACTCTTGAGTTCGACACAGCACTCCCCTGGTCATCATCGAGCTGCGCCCTCCCAGACACAGCCAGGCGGCTGGAACCCGTGGAGACCAGAGCTCCAGCGTGAACAGCGCCATACAGCAAAGTGACCTTACTCAGTCACGTCGAGGGACGTATTGCCTACCTATTTTTGATTACCAGCCGTTACCGACCGGTGCCTGAAATTGAGGAATGGCGAGCATCTCGGCCCTCAGATGGGGGCGTGCCGGGTCACATACTCGGGTGACCATCCTCGATCATCCGCCCGTGCCGCCGCAGTCGGATCCTGCGGACGGGACCCCCACGCGCGGGTGGCGTCGTGCCCGCAAGCCGCTGATCGGGCTGCTGGTGTGTCTCCTCCTGCTGTGCGCGGCGGCCCTGACCGGGATCCTGTGGCTCCAGGCCAAGGTGGAGGGAAACCTCGAGCGGCTGCCGGACACCTTCTCCGGGCTCACCGACCGGCCGGCCAAGCCCACCTCGGGGTCGGCCGCCGACGCGGTGAACATCCTCGTCCTCGGCACCGACACCCGTTCGGACGCACCCACCACCGGCGCCGAGGCCCCCGGCTGGCAGCCGGGCCAGGCACGGTCGGACACGATGCTGCTCGTCCATCTCGACGGCGACCGCCGCTCCGCCTCGGTGGTCTCGATCCCCCGCGACTCCTGGGTCGACATCCCCGGTCACGGCAAGGGCAAGGTCAACTGGGCCTACTCCTTCGGTGGCCCCAGCCTCACGGTCGAGACCGTGGAGACGATGACCGACGTACGCATCGACCACCTCGCCGTCATCGACTGGGACGGCTTCAAGGCGCTCACCGACGCCATCGGTGGCATCGACATCTACATCCCGGAGACCGTCGAGGACCCTGCCCACGGGATCCGCTGGGAGGCCGGTCGCCACCATCTCGACGGCGAGCAGGCGCTGCTCTACGTACGCCAGCGCTACGGACTCCGAGACGGCGATCTCGACCGTGTCGCCCGTCAGCAGGCCTTCCTCCGCACCCTTCTCCAGCAGACGCTCCATCAAGAGCTGCGCAAGCACCCCGAGCAGGTCCTCGACCTCCTCGACCTCTTCACGAAGCACGCCTCCGTCGACGACGACTGGTCCACGACCGAGATGGCCAAGCTCGCCGCCTCCCTGCGCAACCTCCGCTCCGGGGACATCAGCTACCTCACCGTCCCCACCGACGGCACCGGCATGGTCGGCGACCAGTCCGTCGTACGCCTGGACCCCTCCCGCGACCGCGACCTGTGGCGCGCGGTCCGCGAGGACCGGATGGGCGATTGGGCGAAGGACAACCAGGATCTGCTGACCCCCGACGTCGTCCGTTGATCCTCGGAGTCGGGCGAGAGTCTTGGCTAGCTGGTTTCCGGGGCTGAGTCGGTAAGCCGGGTTGGTCAGAGGCGGTTTTCGGGGTTGGGGTGTCTCGTAGGGCTGGTGGCCGCCGACCCGTTACGGAGGGTGTTCTCGACGGCTCCCGGAGTCAAGGACGGCCTGCGGCCGCCGGCTTCGCCGGCCGCTTCGCGGTCCTGGACACCGGGACCCGTCGAGAATTTTGGCTGGTTATCGGGTCGGCGGCGGGGTTTGGCGCGGATGTCCTTGAGTTGGGCACGGGCCTGGGGATCCTGGTCGATGGGTCCTGGAGGCTGGGGTGTTTGCGGTGCTTTTACAAGACGATGACACCTTGTGAAGGCTTCACAAGCAGGGCCCTCGGCCAGGCCGCGATGACCCCGGCGCGGGAGCCGATGATGCCACCACCCCCTGCTGTCCACGCGGCCCAAACAGGCCGCCGGCACAGGACGAGGGCAGGATCACCAGCCATCGGGGCAGACCGACAGGGATCATCCGCATGAGCAGGCCGGCCGTGGTCAGGTGGCGCAGGATCGCCGGCAGGACCAACAGTCGGCAGCGGCACGCCGCGCACCGGCACCGCGGCACCGGCAGGCTGTGCGGGCACACCGCGGCAACGGCACGCGGGACCGGCAGGCGGCAACGGCACCCGGCACCAGCACCCGGCGCCCAGCACCCGGCGCCCAGCACCCGGCACCAGCACCCAGCACGAGCCCGATCAGCGCCGCCCGCAATACCTACAAGCCACGGGTCGGCTACCCAGCTGAACGGCACAACCCGACAGGGCACGGGGACACAGCCCAGCGATCGCCGCGTGACGGGCTCGGAAGCATGCAGACGCGACAGCGCCCACCCGCTCGGATCAGCCGGTCAACGTGCGTCGGGTGAACCGGATCCGACCGTCCGGCAGCCGCTCATAGTCGTAGTTGGCGTCGTGGATGCGGTGATGATCACTGGGACACAGCAACACCATGTTGGCCAAGTTGGTTCGGCCGCCTTCAGACCACGGTTTCAGATGGTGAGCCTCGGTCCAGGCCGCCGGGGCGTCGCAGTCTTCGGCCTGGCAGCACTTGTCGCGGAGCCTCAATGCTCGGTGTTGGATCGGGTGGGCCAGGCGGGCGGTGCGGCCTAGGTCGAGGATCTCGGAGTCGGTGCCGAGGACGACCGGCACCAGGTCGGCGTTGCATGCCATCCGCCGGGCCTCCGCGGCGGTGATCTGGTCCCCGTCGAACCCGAGGGCTGCGGTGCCGAGGTCCTTGCGGAGGTCGTCCACGCTCATGGTCACGAACACCGTGGTGCCGTGACCGCCGTGGCGGGGCAGCAGGTCGACGTCGTAGGTCTCGATGACCCGGGCGAAGGCCTGGCCCAGGAGCCGGTCATAGGGGGCTTTGCGGCCCCGGTTCTCGGCCGACAGCTTTCGGGGCTGGGCCAGGGAGTCCAGGATGGTGCGCAACCGCATCCCGACCGCGCGGGAGACCCGGGCGTGGAGGTCGATGGTGCCATCACCGTTATCCCGGCTCGAGAAGAACGTGCGCCGGGCGGCGTGCTCTTCCTCCCTCTGCAGGGCCTTGGCCTCAGCGGCTTCGAACCTCTCGGGGTCGATCTCGGCCAGGATGCGGCGTCCGGCGTTCTTGAGCTCGTTGGCGGTCATCCAGGCGGCGTAGTCGACCAGCATCTTCTCCGCCAGGGCCAGGTGCTCACCACTGGCAGCGGGGTCGGACTCAACGGCATCAAGCGCCTTCGTGATCACCCAGGCCTTGTCCTGGGACACCACACCTTCGGCCAGACCGGCAGCGACCAGGTCGTACTTCGCGACACCAGCAGCGAGCTTGATCTGGGAACGGGCCACACCCTTGTCGACCAACAACTCGGTCCGCAGCCACCCCGAGACATCCTTCGCCCCGGTCTCCTCCGCGATGTCACCCGCCGTAGCGAGGACTCGCAGCTTCAACGCGGCCTGCTGGGCTTGGAGCTTCTCCAGCCGTTCGAGCAGGTCCTTCTTCTGGCTCGTGCGCCAATACGCAGGATCGGTGGACAGCAACTCTTGAAGGGCGGCCTCGATGGCCTGCAAGGCAGCGTCGATCGCGTCGCCGGGGTTGGTGCCCCAGTGGTTGATGTCGCGCCCGAGACTCATCGCGTGCTTCCTTCAAGGAGGTGTTGTGATAGGTCTGATTCTACGCCTGAACCGCTCTCTTTACTATCTATTTTCCCTGATCAGGTGCTCGTTTCGCGGTGAGCGAACGTCGTCGTTCCTGTGGATGGTAAGTGGCCCGAAGGGCCACCCCTCCACCCCCACCAACACCATCCGTCGCAGGAGTGCATGCGCTGCGCCACACCCGGGCCGCCGCCCCGATAGCCAGCCAAATCTTTTCTCGACGGGCCCCGGTGTCCAGGACCGCGAAGCGGCCG